>NZ_JBIDBK010000003.1:0-1031317 GCF_043202995.1 Streptomyces sp. NPDC048018 | reverse complement strand
AAGCCCAGTAATGGGTGGAGCTGACCGGTACTAATAGGCCGAGGGCTTGTCCTCAGTTGCTCGCGTCCACTGTGTTAGTTCTGAAGTAACGAACACGCCCCCCCTGTGTTGTGGGTGGTGCGGCGGTTCAACTTCATAGAGTTTCGGTGGTCATAGCGTTAGGGAAACGCCCGGTTACATTCCGAACCCGGAAGCTAAGCCTTTCAGCGCCGATGGTACTGCAGGGGGGACCCTGTGGGAGAGTAGGACGCCGCCGAACAATCTTTAGCCTCAACCCCCGGCCCTGGTCCGGGGGTTGAGGCATTTCTGCGTTCAGGACACCCCTGTGCGGCCCGCCGGCATGGCTGAGGGTAAGGTCAGGGGGCATTGTCAGCCCGTTTCCCACAGGAGGCCCCCGGGTGGAGGTCCAGGAGACCCGCGTTCAGACGGACCGGGTACTCACCATCCCCAACATCCTCAGCATGGCCCGCCTCGTCGGCGTGCCGCTCTTCCTGTGGCTGATCCTCCGACCCGTGTTCGGCGGACCCAACAGTGACGGCTGGGCTCTGCTCGTGCTGGCCCTCAGCGGTGTCAGCGACTATCTCGACGGGAAGCTCGCCCGGCGCTGGAACCAGATCAGCAACCTCGGCCGGCTGCTCGACCCCGCCGCCGACCGGCTGTACATCCTTTCCACGCTCGTCGGCCTCACCTGGCGCGAGATCCTGCCACTGTGGCTGACCGCCGTGCTTTTGGCCCGTGAGCTCATGCTCCTGGTGGCCGTGGCAATCCTCCGCCGGCACGGGTATCCGCCGCCGCAGGTGAACTTCCTCGGGAAAGCTGCCACTTTCAACCTGATGTACGCGTTCCCCTTGCTGCTGCTCAGTGACGGAAACGGGTGGGCGGCGTCACTCGCCGAAGTTTTCGGGTGGGCCTTCGCCGGATGGGGTACAACTCTGTATTGGTGGGCAGGGATCCTCTACGTGGTCCAGGTCCGTCGACTCGTGAAGGCGGATACCGAGGCCGATTGAGCCCGTCCCTCCGTCCGCCGAGCAACGACGCCGGCAGGAACGAGGACGTCCGAGGGCCTTTGAACGGATGGGTGAAGTCGGCAGGACCGTCGTCTCTTCAAGGAGGACGCTTCCGACATGAAGGCCGTCGTGATGGCTGGTGGCGAGGGTACCCGCCTTCGTCCCATGACCTCGAGCATGCCCAAGCCTCTTCTGCCGGTGGTGAACCGGCCGATCATGGAGCATGTCCTGCGACTGCTCAAGAGGCACGGTCTCAACGAGACCGTCGTCACCGTGCAGTTTCTCGCTTCTCTGGTCAGGAATTACTTCGGGGACGGGGAAGAGCTCGGAATGGAGCTCACCTACGCGAACGAGGAGAAGCCGCTCGGAACCGCGGGGAGTGTGAAGAATGCCGAGGAGGCGTTGAAGGACGACGCCTTTCTCGTCATCTCGGGTGACGCACTCACCGACTTCGACCTCACCGATCTGATCCGCTTCCACAAGGAGAAGGGGGCCCTCGTCACGGTCTGTCTGACCCGGGTGCCCAATCCGCTGGAATTCGGCATCACGATCGTCGACGAGGAAGGCAAGGTCGAACGATTCCTGGAGAAGCCGACCTGGGGTCAGGTCTTCTCGGACACGGTGAACACGGGCATCTACGTCATGGAGCCCGAGGTCTTCGACTACGTCGAGGCCGACGTCTCGGTCGACTGGTCCGGTGACGTCTTCCCGCGGCTGATGAAGGACGGCAAGCCCATCTACGGCTATGTCGCCGAGGGCTACTGGGAGGACGTGGGCACGCACGAGAGCTACGTCAAGGCCCAGGCCGACGTGCTGGAGGGCAAGGTCCAGGTCGACATCGACGGCTTCGAGATCTCCGAGGGCGTCTGGGTGGCCGAAGGCGCCGAGGTGCACCCCGACGCCGTGCTGCGCGGACCGCTGTACATCGGCGACTACGCCAAGGTGGAAGCCGGCGCGGAGATCCGCGAGCACAGCGTGATCGGCTCCAACGTCGTGGTCAAGAGCGGCGCCTTCCTGCACAAGGCGGTCATCCACGACAACGTCTACGTCGGGCAGCAGAGCAATCTGCGGGGCTGCGTCGTCGGCAAGAACACCGACGTCATGCGGGCGGCGCGGATCGAGGACGGCGCCGTCATCGGGGACGAGTGCCTGATCGGTGAAGAATCGATCGTGCAGGGCAATGTACGGGTCTACCCGTTCAAGACGATCGAGGCCGGCGCCTTCGTCAACACCTCCGTGATCTGGGAGTCCCGCGGACAGGCGCATCTCTTCGGGGCGCGCGGGGTATCCGGGATCCTCAACGTGGAGATCACCCCCGAACTGGCCGTGCGCCTGGCCGGTGCCTACGCGACCACGCTCAAGAAGGGCGCGACCGTCACCACGGCGCGCGACCACTCGCGTGGTGCGCGGGCGCTCAAGCGGGCGGTCATCTCGGCTCTGCAGGCCAGCGCCATCGACGTGCGCGACCTGGAGAACGTACCGCTGCCGGTGGCACGGCAGCAGACCGCGCGGGGCAGCGCTGGCGGGATCATGGTGCGGACCTCGCCGGGTGTGCCGGACTCCGTGGACATCATGTTCTTCGACGAGCGGGGCGCCGACCTGTCGCAGGCCGGACAGCGCAAACTCGACCGTGTCTTCGCGCGTCAGGAGTACCGGCGGGCGTTCCCCGGCGAGATCGGCGACCTGTCCTTCCCGGCCAGCGTCTTCGACTCGTACACCGGCTCCCTGCTGCGGAACGTGGACACCTCGGGCATCGCCGAGGCCGGGCTGAAGGTGGTCGTCGACGCGTCGAACGGCAGCGCGGGCCTCGTCCTGCCCAGCCTGCTCGGACGCCTCCAGGTGGACGCGCTGACCATCAACCCGGGTCTCGACGAGGCACGGCCGACCGAGTCGGCCGACAGCCGGCGGGCCGGACTCGTACGGCTCGGGGAGATCGTGGCGTCGGCGCGGGCCGCGTTCGGCGTGCGCTTCGACCCGGTGGGCGAGCGCCTGTCGCTCGTCGACGAGCGGGGCCGGATCATCGAGGACGACCGGGCGCTGCTCGTGCTGCTCGACCTGGTGGCGGCCGAGCGCCGCTCGGGCCGCGTGGCGCTGCCGGTGACGACCACGAGAATCGCCGAGCAGGTGGCGGCGTACCACGGCACGCAGGTCGAGTGGACGACGACCTCACCGGACGACCTGACCCGGGTCGGCCGGGAGGAGTCGACGATCTTCGGCGGTGACGGGCGCGGCGGGTTCATCGTGCCCGAGTTCAGCAGCGTCTTCGACGGGGCCGCCGCCTTCGTCCGGCTGATCGGCCTGGTGGCGCGGACCCAGCTCACGCTGAGCCAGATCGACGCGCGGATTCCCCGGGCCCATGTGCTGCGGCGGGACCTCGCCACGCCGTGGGCGGTCAAGGGGCTCGTCATGCGCCGGGTGGTGGAGGCTGCCGGGGACCGGTCCGTCGACACGACCGACGGCGTGCGCGTGGTGGAGGCGGACGGGCGCTGGGTGATGGTGCTGCCCGACCCGGCGGAGGCCGTCACCCATCTGTGGGCGGAGGGGCCGGACGACGCCTCCGCGCAGGCCCTGCTCGACGAGTGGTCGGCCGTGGTGGAGAGCGCCGGTCAGTAGCCCGCAGGGCACGTCCGGGCAGGGTGAGCCGGGAGGCGGCGGTGCGCGCCTTCCGGCTCTTCGGTGGGGCCATTCGGCGGTACGGCGCGCGACGTGCGACGATGTGCGGCATGTCGCAGCAGCCCCCCGTTCGGAGCACAGGAACACCACCTCCGCGCCCGGATGCGTCCATGTCGCTGCTGAACAACGTGATCGACCACGCCCTGGACGACGGATACGCGGAGGCCTCGGCCCGGCGCGCGGCCGAGGGCGGCCGGATGCCGCGTACGGTCCGGGCGAAGCTCGGTCTCGCGGCCGGCCTGGTGCTCGCGGCGGCCGTGGTGACGCTCGGTGCGGCCGAGGCGCGAGTGTCCGCGCCGGTCGTGGCCAAGGAACGGCAGGACCTGATCGACCGGATCGACGCGGAGACCTCCGAGGCCGACAAGCTGGAGCAGGACGTCGAGCGGATCCGCGCCGCGGTCGGGGAGCGGCAGCGGAAGGCGCTGGACGAGCACGGCGGCGACCAGGCCGAGCTGGTGGCGGTGCTCTCCGGGGCGACCCCGGTGCACGGGCCGGGCGTGAAGCTCGTGGTCGACGACGCCAAGGGCACCGACACGGGCGGCGGCGGTCCCCGCGAGAGCAGCGGCTTCTCGGACACCGGCCGGGTGCGCGACCGTGACATGCAGCGCGTGGTCAACGGGCTGTGGGAGACGGGCGCCGAAGCCGTCTCGATCAACGGGCAGCGGCTGACGGCTCTGTCGGCCATCCGGGCCGCGGGCGACGCCATACTGGTCGACAACAAGCCGCTGGTGCCGCCGTACACGATCCTCGCCGTCGGCGACGGGAAGCGGCTGAGCACAGCGTTCCAGGACAGCGCCGACGGGCAGTACCTGCATGCGCTGCAGGAGAACTTCGGGATCCGTACGAGCATCTCGGCGGAGGGCGACGTGCGTCTGCCGGCCGCGCCGAGCCTGACCGTACGCACAGCAGAGCCGAGGGGAGCCGGGGCGGCCAAGGCCACCGGGCGGGCCACGGCCGAGACAGGGAAGGGCACATCTTGATCGCCGTACTGGGCCTGATCGTGGGAGTCGTGGTCGGACTGTTGGTCCGGCCCGAGGTTCCGGCGGTGGTCGAGCCCTATCTTCCGATCGCCGTGGTCGCCGCACTGGACGCGGTGTTCGGCGGCCTGCGCGCCATGCTCGACGGCATCTTCGTCGACAAGGTCTTCGTGGTCTCCTTCCTGTCGAACGTGGTCGTCGCCGCACTGATCGTCTTCCTCGGCGACAAGCTGGGCGTGGGCGCGCAGCTGTCGACCGGTGTGGTCGTCGTGCTGGGCATCCGGATCTTCTCCAACGCCGCCGCCATCCGGCGGCACGTGTTCCGGGCGTGAGGCCGATGAGCGAGAACGAGAACCGGGACGAGAACCGGCAGGACGAGAACACGGGCGAGAACGCGGCCGAGAACACCCCGGCGCGGGAGCCGGACGAGACCGGTACGGGCCGGCCGGCCGAGCAGCCGGAGCCGCGGCAGCCGCAGGCCCTGCCGGAAGACCGGCCGCCCCTGCGGGCGCAGGAGCCGCCGCGGCCCGGTCCCGAGGGCGCACCTCAGGGTCCCGCACCGTCGCAGCCCGGGCCCCGGGGCCCGGGCCGGCCCGGTCAGCCCCAGCCCCGCCCGCAGGCATCGGATCGGCCCGGTGAGCCGCGGCCCCAGGGCCCTGGCAGGCCGCAGCCCCGGCAGGGGCACCAGCCTCCGGCGGCGGGTCGCCCGCTGCCCGAGCCGCAGCGGCCGTCACAGCCACACCCCCAGGGGCGGCCGCCCCAGCCCCGTCCGCAGGGCCCGGCACCGGCCGGCCGGCCCCAGCCCGGGCCGCAGGGTCAGGGGCAGCCCCGGCCCGAGGGCCTGCCGCCGACGCAGCCGCGTCCGCAGGGGCAGCAGCCGCCGGGGCCGGTCGGGTCGCAGCCGCGCCCGCAGGGGCAGCACCGGCCCGGTCAGCCGCAGGCCCACGGGCGGCCCCAGCCGCAGCCCGTGCCCCAGCCCGCGCCGCCGGCTCAGCCCGGGCCCCAGGCGCCGACCGCGCCGAAGCCCGAGCATGGTGTGTCCGGACGGCAGAGGCTGGCCGCCAGCCTGTGGCCGCCGCGGGTGAGCAGGGCCCAACTCGTCGTCGCCCTGCTGCTGTTCGTGCTCGGCCTCGGTCTCGCCATCCAGGTGCGGTCGACGAGTGACAACAGTGCGCTGCGTGGCGCGCGCCAGGAGGACCTGGTGCGGATCCTCGACGAGCTCGACGACCGCACGCAGCGCCTGGAGGACGAGAAGACCCGTCTGGAGAAGCAGCAGTCGGAGCTGGAGTCCAGTTCCGACCAAGCCGAGGAGGCGCGCAAGCAGACCCAGGAGAAGGAGCGGCAGCTCGGCATCCTGGCCGGTACGGTCGCCGCCGAGGGCCCCGGGATCACGCTCACGATCACGGATCCGTCCGGCGCCATCGAGTCCGACATGCTGCTCGACGCCATCCAGGAACTGCGGGCCGCGGGCGCGGAGGCGATCCAGGTGAACGACGTGCGGGTCGTGGCGGACAGCTATTTCTCGGGCAGCGGGCGCGATATGCGGATCGATGGAACGCAAGTGGCCGCTCCGTACGTCTTCAAGGTCATCGGCAAGCCGGAGGATCTCGAGCCCGCGCTCAACATCCCCGGCGGTGTCGTCCAGACACTGGAGAAGGAGCAGGCCACGGCCACGGTGCAGCGTTCCCCGAAGATCGTCGTCGACGCCTTGCGGCCGGCGAAGCGGCCTGACTACGCTCAGTCGTCCTCGCAGTGAGGCGGGGCTGGGTGACGGTCGCGAGGCAAGGGCATGACCTTGCGGGGGGTCGCCGCACCACATGGGTGGTGCGTGGTGGAAACTGTCGAGTGGCTACGGACGTTGTGAAGATGTCCGGGTCGGCAGGTGTGTTCAGTCAGGGTTCGTCCTGCCCCACGGGCGGGTCTGTTTCGGTCAAGGGGAATCGCCCGTGAAGTTGTTTTCGAAGTGGTTCGGCAAGAGCGGACGCGAGGACGGCGGCAACGCCCGGCATCGCGCGCCGCGACACACCCAGAGTGAGGAACAGGGCGCGGAGCGCCCGCTCTTCCGTGACGAGGTCGGCGGCCAGGGTGGCGACATTCCGGGCGCACAGGGCGCGTCTTCTGTTGACCCCGCCGGTGCCGCCCGCATAGGTTTCGGAGAACCATCAACCTCAAGTGCGGGTGGAGGGTTCACCTCCGACCCGTACGCGACCCAGACCTCCGCGGGGCAGCCGCGGCAGGAGGACGCGTCCATGCCGGTGTGTACGAGGTGCGGTCACAGCAACGCGGCGGACAGCCGGTTCTGCTCCCACTGTGGCGCGCCGCTGCGTGCCGGGGTGGTTCCGGAGCGTGCTTCCGAGACGACCTCGACGATCTCCATCTCGGGCCTCGAGGCCTACGACTCGGAGGCCACCGGCCAGATCCCGTCGCTGTCGCCCGAGGCCCTCGCGGCCGTCGAGGCGCTTCCGGTCGGTGCCGCGCTGCTCATCGTGCGCCGTGGCCCGAACTCGGGCAGCCGCTTCCTGCTGGACGGTGAGCTGACCACGGCCGGCCGGCATCCGCAGAGCGACATCTTCCTGGACGACGTCACCGTGTCGCGCCGTCACGTGGACTTCCGGCGCCAGCCGGACGGCACCTTCACGGTGTCGGACGTCGGCAGCCTCAACGGCACCTATGTCAACCGTGAGCCGATCGAGTCGGTCGTGCTGTCCAACGGTGACGAGGTGCAGATCGGCAAGTACCGGCTCGTGTTCTTCGCGAGCCTGCGGGGCGCTTGACGCCCCGGAGAACCTTCAGGGAAGGTCCATGCTGCGTACACCGACGGGCGGTGCCGGCCTCGGCACCGCCGCCGCGGGCGACGGACTGGTCAGCATCGGTACGGTGCTGAGCCGGCTGCGCGACGAGTTTCCCGAAGTGACCATCTCGAAGATCCGGTTCCTGGAGGCCGAGGGGCTCGTGGAGCCCCGGCGGACCGCCTCCGGGTACCGGAAGTTCAGCCCGCGGGACGTGGAGCGGCTCGCCCAGATCCTGCGGATGCAGCGGGACCACTATCTCCCCCTCAAGGTCATCCGGGAGCACCTGGACGCCCTCGAGCGGGGTGAGCAGGTCCGGCTGCCCTCGCCGGGACCCCAGCGAGACCTGCTCGACGGGGCCTGGGACACGGATGGCGCAGAGCGGCCCACGGCGGCCCGGCTCGGCCGCGCCGAGCTGCTCGCCGCGGCCGAGGTGACCGAGGCCGAGCTCGTCGAGTGGGAGTCGTACGGGCTGATCGCCCAGGCCGACGGCGGGGGCTACGACGCCGAGACCGTGACCGTCGCCAAACTGGTGGCGGATCTGGGGAGATTCGGTCTGGAACCCCGGCATCTGCGGGCCGTCAAGGCCGCCGCCGAGCGGGAGGCGGGACTGGTCGAGCAGATGGTGGCACCGCTCCGCCGGCACCGTAATCCGCAGACCAGGGCCCATGCGGAGGCCACCGCCAAGGAACTCGCCGGGCTCTCCGTTCGGCTGCACGCGGCACTGGTCCAGACCGCTCTCGGGCTCCGTCTGCAGTGATCTCCGGACGGCCCGACTACCCAAACCGGTCGGGCACGTCCTAGGGTTGCTGTGTGAACGAGCTCGACGTTGTGGGTGTCCGGGTGGAAATGCCCTCCAACCAGCCGATCGTTCTCCTGCGTGAAGTGGGAGGCGACCGGTACCTCCCCATCTGGATCGGACCGGGTGAGGCGACCGCGATCGCCTTCGCCCAGCAGGGCATGGCCCCGGCCAGGCCGCTGACGCACGACCTGTTCAAGGACGTGCTCGAGGCCGTGGGGCAGGAGCTCACCGAGGTCCGCATCACGGATCTGCGTGACGGGGTCTTCTACGCCGAGCTGGTCTTCGCCAGCGGTGTCGAGGTGAGCGCCCGGCCGTCCGACGCGATAGCGCTGGCGCTGCGCACCGGGTCGCCGATCTACGGCAGTGACGGTGTGCTGGACGACGCGGGGATCGCGATTCCGGACGAGCAGGAGGACGAGGTGGAGAAGTTCCGCGAGTTCCTCGACCAGATCTCCCCGGAGGACTTCGGGACCAGCAACCAGTAGCCGGCGACCGGCGGTCGCCGGGCCGCCCTCGGCCCGGCGGTGACTGGGGGTGCCCTCGAAGCATTCGAGTAGCCTTTCCCCGGATCAGGGCACGGGAAACCACTCTCAGGGTGATTATCACTCGGCGTGCCGAGTGTGGCGATCGTTGACGCACCCCTGGTGACTGCCTACCTTCGTGTGGGCAGGTCAAGGACGGAGGGTCGGCGTGATGAGCAGCGGCGACGGTACGGCAGGGGGCTTCCTGGGGCGTGCTCCCGGGGAGAGTGGTCCGTATCCGCTTCACGGCAGGGTGGGCGACCTCGGAACGGACGCGGCCACGGATGCGGACGTGGACGCCGTCGGCTACCGCGGCCCCACGGCCTGTGCCGCGGCCGGTATCACCTACCGCCAACTGGACTACTGGGCGCGCACCGGTCTCGTCGAGCCGAGTGTGCGGCCCGCGTACGGCTCAGGGACGCAGCGCCTCTACAGCTTCCGTGACGTCGTCGTCCTCAAGATCGTCAAGCGTTTCCTCGACACCGGGGTCGCTCTCCAGAACATCCGGGCCGCCGTGCAGCACCTGCGGGCCCGCGGTTTCCGTGATCTGGAGCGGATGACGCTCATGAGCGACGGCGCGACCGTCTACGAGTGCTCGTCGCCCGACGAGGTCGTCGACCTGCTCCAGGGCGGCCAGGGGGTCTTCGGCATCGCCGTGGGCGTGGTGTGGCGTGACGTCGAGTCGGCGCTGTCGCAGCTGCACGGCGAGCGTGTGGACACCGGCGAGACGCTGATCGGGCACAACCCGGCCGACGAGCTGGCGCGCCGGCGGCGCGACCGGGCGGTCTGAGGCGGGTTCCGCCGGACCGGCCCGGAGCGGCGGCCCCGGGGGAACGGCCTCCCGGGTGCCTCCAGCGCCCGGGGCAGTCCCCCCGGGGCCGGGACACGTGGCCCGGTTCCCGGCCGCGGTGGGCGGCTCGTACCCGAGTGCGGGCCGATTGTCAGTGGCGTAGGGCAGCATCGGACGTGTGAGAGCCGCGCCCACCATCCTGCATCTCGACATGGATGCCTTCTTCGCCGCCGCCGAGCAGGCGTCGAAGCCCAGCCTGCGGGGGAAGCCCGTGGTCGTGGGCGGACTCGGACCGCGCGGAGTGGTCGCCACGGCGTCGTACGAGGCGCGGCGTTTCGGGGTGCACTCGGCGATGCCGATGGCCCAGGCGCGCCGCCTCGCGCCGAACGCGGCGTACCTGGTGCCGCGCTTCGCCTTCTACCGGGCGATCAGCGTGCAGGTGATGGAGCTGCTCGGGCGGCTCTCGCCGCTCGTGGAGCCGCTCAGCCTGGACGAGGCCTTCGTCGACCTGGAGGCCGGCGGAGTGGCCGACGACGGCGCGAGCGCGCGGGCGGCGGGGGAGAGGCTGCGCCGGGACATTCGCGCCACGACCGGGCTGACCGGGTCGGTCGGCCTCGCCGGGTCGAAGATGCTCGCGAAGATCGCCTCCGAGGAGGCCAAGCCGGACGGGCTCGTGCTCATCGAGCCCGGGACGGAGCGGGAGCTGCTCGGGCCGCGTTCGGTGCGGATCATTCCCGGCATCGGCCCGGCGACCGGCGAGCATCTGCGGCGGGCCGGGATCGTGACGGTGACCGACGTGGTGGAAGCGGGCGAGGACGAGCTCGTGCGGATCCTGGGGCGTGCGCACGGGTCCTCCCTCTACCGGATGGCCCTCGGGCACGACGACCGGCCCGTGGTGGCCGAGCGGGACGCCAAGTCGGTGTCCGTCGAGGACACCTTCGACGTGGACCTGCACGACCGGCTGCGGATCCGGCTGGAGGTGGAGCGGCTCGCGGAGCGGTGCGTGGCGCGGCTGCGGGGCTCCGGGCACTCCGGGCGGACGATCGTCCTGAAGGTGCGGCGCTACGACTTCTCGACGCTGACCCGGTCGGAGACGCTGCGGGGGCCGACGGACGACCCGGTGGTGGTGCGGGAGGCCGCGGGACGGCTCCTGGAGCTCGTGGACACGACGGGCGGGGTGCGGCTCCTGGGGGTCGGCGTGAGCGGGCTGACGGACTACACCCAGGAGGACCTGTTCGCCCAGGCGGAGGCGCGGGAGGCGGAGCTCGCGGGGGAGGAGGCCGGCGGCCCGGCCGGCACGGAGGAGACGGCCGCCGCTGCCGCGGCCTCCCCCGTCCCTCCGACGGCCACGGAGAGCACCGGGCGGCGGTGGGCCGCCGGGCACGACGTGCGGCACGCGGAGTACGGGGCCGGGTGGGTGCAGGGCAGCGGGGTCGGGCGGGTGACCGTGCGCTTCGAGGAGCCGACGTCCGCGCCGGGCCGCGTCAGGACCTTCCCGGTCGACGATCCGGACCTGGAGCCGTCGGAGCCGCTGCCGCTGGTCCCCGGAGGGGCCACGGGGGCGGCGGCGTAGACGGACGTCCCGGGGCGGCCCACTGCCGCGGGCCGGCGCCTCCCGCCCGCGGAGCCACGCCACCCGCCGGGCGCCCACCGCCGCACTCCACCCCGCCGAGCCACGCCACCCGCCGGGCGCCCACCGCCGCACTCCACCCCGCCGAGCCGACGGCACCGCGCACGGCCCGTGCCGGCCACCGCCCTCGGCCGCCGGCCGCGCGCCGCTCCGGCCCGGGGGGCCGCACGTCCTGTCTACGCGTCCTCCTGGCCCGCCAGGCGGCCGAAGTCCCTCGGGGAGTCCTGGGGCGGCGGCGGAAGCGCCATGCTGTAGTGGCGGTAGAGCTGCAGCTCCTGCTCGGGGGAGAGGTGGCGGCCCACGCCGAAGTCGGGGGCGTCCTTGATGAGGGCGCGGTCGTACGGGATGCGGAGGGTGTCGTTCACGAAGTCGCTCGGCTCCAGAGGGACGAACGCGTCCCGGCTGAACAGACCGGTGCGCACGGCGGCCCATTCGGGGACTCCCGTGGCGTCGTCCAGGTACACCTCGTCAACGGTGCCGATCTTGTGCCCGTTCCGGTCGAACGCCTTGCGGCCGATCAGGCTGCGCGGATCGATGTCGGTCTGCACGGTCCCTCCAACTGGTCGCAACTGCTCTACAAGCACAACGAAAGTGCACATCTGGGATGTCGGCCACTTGAGCGATGGAAGAGGGAACGGCGCTGGTAGGCTGGCTGTGGCTGTCGACCCCGCGCGGGAGAGTCCTCCGGAGGAAACTCGCGGAGGCGCCGAAGGAGCAAATCCTCCCCGGAATCTCTCAGGCCCCTGTACCGCGCGGACGAGGTCACTCTGGAAAGCAGGGCGGGCGTCGACGGCGATCCGCTCTCACCGACGGTGAAAGCCGGCCCACCGCGAGGCGGGGCCGGTGAAGCTCTCAGGTTTGGATGACAGAGGGGGAGGCCGTCCGGGCACCCGCGCCGTGGTGCCCCTCGCAGGTCGTGACGACCAGGAGGCCCCCGTACATGACCGCCAACCGCACTCCGCTCTCCGAGCTCGAGCAGGGTATTCCCTTCGAGCAGCGGCACATCGGACCCGACGCCGAGGCGCGCGCCAAGATGCTCGCCCAGGTCGGTTACGGCTCCCTCGACGAGCTCACGGCCGCCGCCGTTCCGGACGTCATCAAGAACACCGAGGCCCTGGCGCTTCCGGCGGCCCGCACCGAGGCCGAGGTGCTCGCCGAACTGCGCGCGCTCGCGGACCGCAACCAGGTGCTCGCCCCCATGATCGGGCTCGGCTACTACGGGACCTTCACCCCGCCGGTCATCCTGCGGAACGTCATGGAGAACCCGGCCTGGTACACGGCCTACACGCCGTACCAGCCCGAGATCTCCCAGGGCCGCCTCGAGGCGCTGCTCAACTTCCAGACCATGGTCGCCGACCTGACCGGTCTGCCCACCTCCGGCGCCTCCCTCCTGGACGAGGGCACCGCCGCCGCCGAGGCCATGGCGCTCTCCCGCCGGGTGGGCAAGGTCAAGAACGGTGTCTACCTGATCGACGCCGACGCGCTGCCGCAGACCATCGCCGTCATCGAGACCCGCGCCGAGCCGACCGGGGTCGAGGTCGTCGTCGCCGACCTGAGCGCCGGCATCCCCGCCGAGGTCGCCGAGCGCGGCGTCTTCGGTGTGCTGCTGCAGTACCCGGGTGCCTCCGGTGCCATCCGTGACATCAAGCCGGTCATCGACCAGGCCCACGAGCTCGGTGCCATCGTCACCGTCGCCGCCGACCTGCTCGCCCTGACGCTCCTCGCCTCGCCCGGTTCGCTCGGCGCCGACATCGCCGTCGGCACCACCCAGCGCTTCGGCGTGCCCATGGGCTTCGGCGGTCCCCACGCCGGCTTCATGGCCGTCCAGGACAAGCACGCCCGCTCCCTGCCGGGCCGCCTCGTCGGCGTCTCCGTCGACGCCGACGGCAACAAGGCCTACCGCCTGGCCCTGCAGACCCGCGAGCAGCACATCCGCCGCGAGAAGGCCACCAGCAACATCTGTACCGCTCAGGTGCTGCTCGCCGTCATGGCCGGCATGTACGCCGTCTACCACGGCCCCGAGGGGCTCAAGGGAATCGCGCGGCGCACCCACCGGTACGCCGCCATCCTCGCCGCCGGACTGCGCGCCGGGGGCGTCGAGCTCACCCAGGGCGCCTTCTTCGACACCGTCACCGCCCGCGTCCCGGGCCGTGCCGACGCCGTCGTCGCCGCCGCCCGCGAGGCCGGCGTGAACCTCTACCGCGTCGACGCCGACCACGTGTCCGCCTCCTGCGACGAGACGACCACCCGCGCCCAGCTGGCCGCGGTCTGGTCCGCCTTCGGCGTCGACGCCGACATCGAGGCCCTGGACGCCGTCACCGAGGACGCGCTGCCCGCCGACGCGCTGCGCGACGACGCGTACCTGACCCACCCGGTCTTCCACGCGCACCGCTCCGAGACCTCGATGCTGCGCTACCTGCGCAAGCTGGCCGACCGCGACTACGCGCTCGACCGCGGCATGATCCCGCTCGGCTCCTGCACCATGAAGCTGAACGCGACCACCGAGATGGAGCCGGTGACCTGGCCCGAGTTCGGCCAGATCCACCCGTTCGCCCCGGTCGAGCAGGCGCAGGGCTACCTCACGCTCATCACCGAGCTGGAGGAGCGCCTCGCCGAGGTCACCGGCTACGACAAGGTGTCGATCCAGCCGAACGCCGGCTCCCAGGGCGAGCTGGCCGGTCTGCTCGCCGTCCGCGCCTACCACCGCGCCAACGGCGACCTGCAGCGCACCGTCTGCCTCATCCCGTCCTCCGCGCACGGCACCAACGCCGCGTCCGCGGTGATGGCCGGCATGAGGGTCGTCGTCGTCCGGACGGCGGAGGACGGCGAGGTCGACGTCGAGGACCTGCGCGCCAAGATCGAGCAGTACCGCGACGAGCTCGCCGTGCTGATGATCACCTACCCGTCCACGCACGGCGTGTTCGAGGAGCACGTCGCCGACATCTGCGGGGCGGTGCACGACGCCGGCGGCCAGGTGTACGTCGACGGCGCCAACCTGAACGCGCTGGTCGGCCTCGCCAAGCCGGGTCACTTCGGCGGCGACGTCTCGCACCTGAACCTGCACAAGACCTTCTGCATCCCGCACGGCGGCGGCGGCCCCGGCGTCGGTCCGGTCGCGGTGCGCGAGCACCTCGCCCCCTACCTGCCGAACCACCCGCTGCAGCCGACGGCCGGTCCCGAGACCGGTGTCGGCCCGATCTCGGCCGCTCCGTGGGGCTCCGCGGGCATCCTGCCGATCTCGTGGTCGTACGTGCGCCTGATGGGCGGCGAGGGCCTCAAGCGCGCCACCCAGGTGGCCGTGCTCGCGGCGAACTACATCGCCAAGCGCCTGGAGCCGCACTACCCGGTGCTCTACACCGGCCCGGCCGGCCTGGTCGCCCACGAGTGCATCGTCGACCTGCGCCCGCTCTCCAAGGAGACCGGGGTCAGCGTCGACGACATCGCCAAGCGTCTGATCGACTACGGCTTCCACGCGCCGACGATGTCGTTCCCGGTGGCCGGCACGCTGATGATCGAGCCCACCGAGTCCGAGGACCTGGTCGAGCTCGACCGCTTCTGCGACACGATGATCGCGATCCGCGCCGAGATCGAGAAGGTCGGCTCCGGCGCCTGGCCGGCCGACGACAACCCGCTGCGCAACGCCCCGCACACCGCGGCGGCGCTGGGCGGCGAGTGGAACCACGCGTACACCCGCGAGGAGGCGGTCTTCCCCGCCGGCGTCTCGACCGCGGACAAGTACTGGCCGCCGGTGCGCCGCATCGACGGGGCCTTCGGCGACCGCAACCTGGTCTGCTCCTGCCCGCCGCTGGACGAGTACGACAACTGAGTCCAGGCATGACACAAGGGCCGGTTCGGAGACCTCTCCGGGCCGGCCCTCGGCGTTGCGCGTACCGCGCGGCGGCGGCCCCTCAGGCCGCCGTGATGACCCGGGCCGCCGTCAGCGGGCGGTGCGGGGCGATGATCTGCCCGTCCGGCAGCAGCTCACCGGTGTCCTCGAAGAGCAGGACACCGTTGCACAGCAGGCTCCAGCCCTGCTCCGGGTGGTGCGCCACGAGTCGGGCGGCCTCCCGGTCGGCGGAGTCGGCGGTGGGACAGGCAGGCTGGTGCTGGCACATGGGTGGGTTCTTTCGCTGCGTCGTGGTGGATGTCCTGCGGCTCTTCGTCGGCATGGCCGCCCCCGTCGGTCGGTTCGGTTCCGGTCCCAGTCTTGCCCTACGAACGACGTTCCGCAGGTATTTCGCGGCAGCTCGTCCTCTCCCGGGAAGACGCATCACCCGCAGGGGCGGTTCAGGTCAACTGCACCATCTCTTCGGGGGGTTCGGGGTGGTCCCCTTGGGCTAGTCCGAACGGGACCCGTCTCGGACGACAGTGCGCCCCGCGGCCGAGGGCCCCGGGGCGCACCTGTGTGCCGGATCAGGCGGGAGCCGGGGAGCCGAGCAGCGGCGGGGGTGCGAGCCGCAGACCGATCACGGGCAGCAGGTCGGCGAGCCGGTAGGGCCGGTCGGCGGCGATTCCCGGCGGCGCGGGGGCGAGCGGGACCAGGAGGTCGTCCGGTCCGGGCTCGGTCGTGGCGCCGTCCGCCTCCGTGTCGGTGTGCAGCCACAGGGTCAGCATGTACAGCTCCGGTACGGAGAGCAGCCGCGGTTGGTACGGGGTGGCCAGGGCCTCGGCCTGGATCAGGGCCCGTTCGGTGGCGGTGACGTAGGGACCCTCGAAGAAGTGCGAGAAGGACCAGCCGTCCGGGGTGAGCATCGTGTCGCCGGCGGCGATCGCCCGGTCCCCGTTCCTGATCAGGAAGCGCCAGCCCGCCAGTCGGGTGCCGGGTGGCTGCTGCTCCGTCGCGGCGGCCGCGCCGGGGGCTCCGGATGCGGTGGACAGCCCGAGAACGTGTACGGGCAGGGGGAGTTCGGGGCTCAGCGGTCCCTGTGCGGCCCGCAGGGCCGGGGTGCGGGGTTCGCGGACCGCCGAGGGCGAGCCGAGAGCCGCGAGGACACTGCGGAGAGCCGGCGCGGGGGCCGGGGAGGGTCGGAGCATGGTGGGTCGCCTCTCACTCAGGAGACACGGTGATGCGTGGGCAGGTACGACGGCGTTGTCGGCGACGGGGCCAGAGCGGGGGGCCATGGGTGCATGGCCGGGCGCCAACACTCTGCCTCGTGCGCGGAGTTTATACGACACGTGTTCACACAGTGTTTCCGGTAGACGGCCTCTATATTCCTGACAAGGCGTCATCCGGTCGTCATTCTCCGGAGATTCTGTGGAATGCGCGCGTCCGGCGGAACATCTGCCTGCACTTTCCGCGGGAGGCCGGTAGGCCGAATCTCACCCCCACCTCTCAGGACAATATGACTTTGGTATATGTCGATTGCCCTTGCCTGTGGGGACTGCCTCCGGAGAAAGCCGGTCCAGACTATCCGCTCACACCTCGGATTCGCAGGCTTGTCGATCAACCCGGTGGGCATCATGGTCCGAGACGCTCGCGGCCGTCGTGGCGGCTGCTCACTGGGAGGGACGCTCGATGGGGGAGAAGGTCGTGGCCGACGGGTTCGGCCCGTCCGACCGGCAGCACTACCGCCGAAAGCTCCAGCAATGCCTCGCCGCCCTCGCGCGGCTGCTTGCGGAGAAGCGGTTCGACCGGCCCCGCAATCTCATGGGCCTGGAGATCGAACTCAATCTCGCAGGCGAGGACGGGCTGCCCCGGATGCTGAACGCCCCGGTGCTCGACCGCATCGCGAGCTCCGATTTCCAGACCGAACTCGGAATGTTCAACCTGGAAGTGAACATCACCCCGCACCGGCTCGGCGGCCACGTATTCGACCGGCTCGCGGAGGAACTCCGCACCGGGCTCGGCTATGCCGACCGCAAGGCGGGGGAACTGGGGGCCGGAGTCGTGATGATCGGCATCCTGCCGACCCTCACCCAGGAGGACGCCGTCTTCTCGAACCTGTCCGCGGCCGACCGCTACACCCTGCTCAACAACCAGATCCTCGCCGCCCGCGGAGAGGACTTCACCCTCGACATCCACGGCGTCGAGCGCCTGCTGTGCACCTCGGCCTCGATCGTTCCCGAGGCCGCCTGCACCTCCGTCCAGCTGCACCTCCAGGTGACGCCGCCGCGCTTCGCCGCCGTGTGGAACGCGGCACAGGCGATCGCCGGGGTCCAGATAGCCATGGGCGCCAACGCGCCCTTCCTCTTCGGCCGGGAGCTGTGGCGCGAGTCCCGTCCGCCGCTGTTCACACAGGCCACCGACACCCGCCCGCCCGAGCTCCAGTCCCAGGGAGTGCGGCCGCGCACCTGGTTCGGGGAGCGCTGGGTGGACTCCGCGTACGACCTCTTCGAGGAGAACCTGCGCTACTTCCCCGCCCTGCTGCCGATCTGCGAGGACGAGGACCCGCTGCGCGTCCTCGACGAGGGCGGGGTGCCCCGGCTGCAGGAGCTGATCCTGCACAACGGCACCGTCTACCGCTGGAACCGCCCGGTGTACGGCTGGGTCGACGGTGTTCCGCACCTGAGGGTCGAGAACCGCGTCCTGCCGGCCGGCCCCACGGTCACCGACGTCGTCGCCAACGCCGCGTTCTACTACGGGCTGGTTCGGGCGCTCGCCGAGGAGTCCCGGCCCCTCTGGAAGCGGATGGACTTCGCGGACGCCGAGCACAACTTCGACACCGCGTGCCGCCACGGCATCGAGGCGGAGCTGCGCTGGCCCCGTCCGGGCCGTTCCGGCGGGATCGCCACCGTGCCCGCCGTACGCCTCGTCCTCGACGAGCTGCTCCCGCTGGCCGCCGCCGGGCTCGACGCCTGGCACGTCGAGCCGCGGGACCGGGACTTCTATCTCGGCGTGATCGAGGAGCGCTGCCGGCGGCGGGTGAACGGCGCCTCCTGGCAGGCCGACACCTTCCACCACGGCCTCGACTCGGGTCTGGACCGCCCGGCGGCGCTCGCGGCCACCACCCGCCGCTACCGTGAGCTGATGCTCACCGGAGAGCCGGTGCACACCTGGCCCGTGGGGCTCGACGGCGGTTCCCCGGTGGCATAGGTAGGGTTCCCGTTACCCGACAGGCGATGGGGAATGGGAGACAGGTGTGGTGGCGGAGCAACGAGTGATGGACGCTTCCCCTCCTCCCGGCGGCCTGCCGCGCCGGATCCTGCGCTCCGAGACGCTGATCGTGCTGGCGCTGTCGCTCGGCGCGAGCGGGGTCTCGGCCCTCATCAGCTTCATCGGCTCGCTGACCAAGCCGGGTTCCCTGAAGGAACAGGCGGCCACGCTCAACGGCTCGTACGCCCCGGGCCGGCCCTGGCTCGACCTGGCGTGGCAGCTCTTCGGCATCGCGAGCGCCCTCGTGCCGGTCGTCCTCGTCGCGCATCTGCTGCTGCGCGAGGGCGCCGGGGCGCGGGGCCTGCGGGCCATCGGCTTCGACCGCACCCGGCCGTGGCCGGACCTGGGACGCGGTGCGTTGGTGGCGGCCGGGATCGGCAGCGCCGGCCTGGCCTTCTACCTGGCGGCGCGGGCGTCCGGGTTCAACCTCACCGTGGTGCCCGAGTCGCTGCCGGACGTGTGGTGGAAGTACCCGGTCCTGATCCTGTCGGCGATCCAGAACGCCGTCGTGGAGGAGGTGATCGTGGTCGGCTATCTGCTGCGCAGGCTCGACCAGTTGGGCTGGTCCCCGAAGTCCTCGCTCGCCGCGAGTTCGGTGCTGCGCGGCTCGTACCACCTCTACCAGGGGGTCGGCGGCTTCCTCGGGAACATGGTCATGGGCGTGGTGTTCGTCTGGCTGTACCGCCGCTGGGGGCGGGTGGGGCCGCTGGTGGTCGCGCACTCGCTGCTCGACATCGTGGCCTTCGTCGGCTACGGCCTGCTCGCGGGGAAGGTGGGCTGGCTGCCCACGGTCTGAGCGCCGGCCCCCGGGGCCGGGGAGAAGGGGCGTACGGCATCGGCCGTGCGCCCCTTCGCCATGGGCGGGTGACGCTCAGGCGCGCAGTTCGCCGTCGATGACGGTGACCGCGTGCCCGTTGAGGAGGGTGCGGTCGCCGCGCAGCCGGGTGCGGACCAGGCCGGTGCGCGCACCGCCCTGGAAGCCGGTCAGCTCGTCCCGGCCGAAGCGGGCGGACCAGTACGGCGCGAGGGCGGTGTGGGCGCTGCCGGTGACCGGGTCCTCGTCGATCCCGACGGCCGGGAAGAAGCCGCGCGAGACGAACTGGTACGCGCCCTCGGGCTCGTCGGCCACGGCGGTCGCGATGATCCCCCGGTCGGAGAGCGTGGCCAGGGCCGCGAAGTCCGGGGTCAGGCCGCGGACCGTCGCCTCGTCGGCGAGCTCCACGACCAGGTCGCCGATGTGGGCGGCGGTGTCGTGCACCGCGACCGGCTCGGCGCCCAGTGCCGCGGCGAGGCCCTCGGGCGCGGGGACCGGCGTCAGGGAGGAGGTCGGGAAGTCGAGGGTGATCGTGCCGTCCGTCTCGGCGGTGGCGACCAGGACCCCGCAGCGCGCGGCGAAGCGCACGGTGCCGGTGGCGGCGCCCGTGCTGTGCAGGACGTGGGCGGTGGCGAGGGTGGCGTGGCCGCACATGTCGACCTCGGTGGTGGGGGTCAGCCAGCGCAGGGCCCAGTCCGCCTCGCCGCCCGGCGGCAGGGGGTGGGCGAAGGCGGTCTCGGAGAGGTTCACCTCCGCTGCCACCTTCTGGAGCCAGGCGTCCTCCGGGAAGGAGTCGAGGAGCAGGACTCCGGCCGGGTTGCCGGCGAAGGGCCGGTCGGTGAAGGCGTCGACGATTCGAATCCGCATGGAACGGGACCGTACCCGAACGGAAAACGCGCAGGCCAAGGCCAATTCGGGAGATCTGGACCGCTGCGCCTCCCGGCCGGGCGGCGGGCGGCGTGACAGTCGGGGTGTTGCTCGGCGAACAGTTCCGATATATCGTTGAAGCATCGCGACAGTTCAACGATGGAATCCCGATGGAAGGAGCGTTGCGATGCGTACCTACGGACACGAGTACGGACACGGCCCGGGAGCCGGACGCGGACCCTGCGGACCCGGCCCTCGCGGTGACTTCGAAGGGCGGCGAGCCGCCTTCGGCCCCTTCGGGCCTGGCGGTGGCGGGCCCTGGGGCGGCGGCCCCTTCGGCGGCCGGGGGCGCGGCGGCGGCCGCGGCCGGGCGCGGCGCGGCGATGTGCGGGCCTCGATCCTGGCCCTCCTCAAGGACCGCCCGATGCACGGCTACGAGATGATCCAGGAGATCGTCGAGCGCAGCGGCGGGGCCTGGAAGCCCAGCCCCGGTTCGGTCTACCCGACGCTCCAGATGCTGGAGGACGAGGGGCTGATCGTCAGCGAGAGCGAGGGCGGCAAGAAGCTGTTCACGCTCACCGACACGGGGCGCGAAGAGGCCGGGGCGGGGCCGGAGGCCCCCTGGGAGGAGGCGGGGCGCGGCGTCGACTGGGACGCCGTGAACGAGATCCGGCAGGCCGGCTTCGGTCTGATGGAGGCCTTCGGCCAGGTCTGGAAGACCGGCAGCGCCGAGCAGCGGCAGAAGGCCGTCGAGGTCATCAACGACGCCCGCAAGAAGCTGTACCTGATCCTGGCCGACGAGCACTGAGCCGGGACCGTGACCGAGGAGCCCCGCGGCGATCCGCCGCGGGGCCCGTCGGCGTACGGGGCGCGGTCAGGCGACCAGGCCGGCCAGCTTGCGCAGCGACTCGGTCAGCGCAGCCGTCGCCGAGTCCTTGAGCCTGCCCGCCATCAGGGAGACGGCCGCACCCGTGAACTCCCCGTCGATCCGTACGGTGGTGGCCCCGCCGTCGGCGCTGAGGGAGTAGCGCGTGCCGACGACGACGCCCATCGGGCCCTTCCCGCGGATCGCGAGGACGCGGCCGGTCTCCAGCTCCTCCACCGTCCAGGTGACCTCGGCGGGGAAGCCCATGAGCTTCATGTTCTCCGCGAAGGTGGCGCCGGTCTCCAGGGTGGACGGGCCGCCGTCCGGGAAATCGGTGTGGGTGGCGTTCCACTCCCCGTACGAGGCGAAGTCGGTGAGCTGCGCCCACACCTTCCCGGACGGTGCCTCGATCCGTGCCTCCGCGCTGACTTCGGCCATGGGGCCACCCCTTCACGCGTACCAGTCGGGCTTTCGTGTCGCGGAACGTAGCCCTGGCGGCGTGAACATTCAATACTGATGAACCGTCAGTTCTGCGGGCTCGCCGTCGGCGCCGTCGAACCACCAGATCTGCGCGGAGTCGAACCGGTCCGATGCGCGCGGTCCGCCGCTCTCGTCGTGGCAGTGGAACGCGGCCCAGAAGAGATCGGCCGGCAGTGCCGCCCGCGGCGCGTACACGCGGTAGACGTACTGCCGCCCGTCGAGCGCGAGCAGGGCCACCATCCAGAACATGCCTGAAGGACGACACGGCCGGGGGTCGTGGTTGCGAACAGGGCGCGTGACAAGGCGGCGCGCGCCCCTCTGAAGAACTCGCGTGATCTCATCCGTAAGGAGGAGGAATCGTGCGCCCGTGCACACCTCCGGTGGGATGCGCACATGCTCCTCCCCGGGGATGTCCGGGCCCGCTGCGCATGGTGAGGTGGAAGGGTGCAACCTCCTGCCCCTTCGGCGCCCGTCCCGTTCGACCCCGCGCCCGGCCGCCCCGCGCCCGTGCCGAACCGTGTCCCCGTTCCCCGGGTGCCCCGGCTGCTGCCCGCCGAGCGCCGCGCCGAACTGGAGGAGGCGCTGACCGCCCCGCTCGTGACCGCGGTCACCGGTGCCCGGCGCCGGGCCCTGCGCGACGGCGACCGGCAGGTCGACACCGCCCACCTGCTGCACTCCCTCGTCGAGGCCGACCCCGAGGCCGCCGCCGTCATCGGGGACGGCCACCAGCTCGCCCGGGTCCTCGGCTACCTCGTCCAGCGCTCCATCGGATACGGGCTCCGCTGGCAGCGCTCCGTCGAGGACGCCGGCTCCACCCTGCCCGCCGTCCGCGGCGCCGGGAACGCCTCCGGCTGGTCGCCCGCCGCCGCAGCGGCCCTCGCCGGTGCCTTCGAGCGGGCCGCGCGCCGCGGGGACCGGCGCGTCCGCGGCCTCGACCTGCTCGCCGCCCTCGCCGCGGATCCGGACCACCGGGCCGCCGAGGTGCTGCGCCGGGCCGGGGTCGACGGGTCCGCTCTGGCCGCCCGGATCGAGGAAGCGTCTCAACAGGTGTAACGGGGGTTACGCACCTGTCCGCGTCCTGCCATGATGGCCCGATGCACGCGTCTCAGGGGAGAAGCGCCGGCCTGGGACTCGCCCTGGCGTCGGCCTTCGCATTCGGTGGTTCAGGAGTGGCGGCCAAGCCGCTCATCGAGGCGGGACTCGACCCGCTCCACGTGGTGTGGCTCCGGGTGGCCGGAGCCGCCCTCGTCATGCTGCCCGTGGCCTGGCGCCACCGCGACCTGGTCCGGCGCAAGCCCGCCCTGCTCGCGGGCTTCGGCCTGCTCGCCGTCGCCGGCGTGCAGGCCTGCTACTTCGCCGCGATATCCCGGATCCCCGTCGGCGTCGCCCTGCTCATCGAGTACCTCGCTCCCGCCCTCGTCCTCGGCTGGGTCCGCTTCGTCCAGCGGCGCCCGGTGACCCGCGCCGCCGCCGTGGGCGTCGTCCTGGCCGTCGGCGGCCTCGCCTGCGTCGTCCAGGTCTGGTCCGGACTCAGCCTCGACCTGCTCGGACTGCTGCTCGCGCTCGCCGCCGCCTGCTGCCAGGTCGGCTACTTCGTCCTGTCCGACCAGGGCAGTGACGAGGCCGAACCCGCCGATCCGATCGGAGTCATCGCCTACGGACTGCTCGTCGGCGCCCTCCTCCTCACCGTCGTCGCCCGCCCGTGGGGCATGGACTGGGCGATCCTCGGCGGCACCGCCGACCTGAACGGCACCGCGGCCCCGGCCTGGCTGCTGCTCGGCTGGATCGTGCTGATCGCCACCGTCCTCGCGTACGTGACCGGCGTCGTCTCGGTGCGCAGGCTCTCCCCGCAGGTCGCCGGTGTCGTGGCCTGTCTGGAGGCGGTCATCGCGACCGTGCTCGCCTGGGTCCTGCTCGGCGAGCACCTGGCGGCGCCGCAGATCATCGGCGGTGCGGTCGTCCTCGTCGGCGCCTTCATCGCCCAGTCCTCGACGCCCAAGGCGGCGCCGGACGAGCCGGTGGCCGGTTCCCGGGAGCCGGCCACCGAGGGCACCGGGGAAGCCCGGGACACCCGGGGGACCGGGGAGGGCGAGCTGGCGGCCGGGCGGACCGGCCCGTAGGGTGCGGATCATGCACGCGACCGTTCTTCCGCCTCCTGCCGCCTAGCGCGGGCGGCACCTTCCGCTGACGAAGACCGGGCTCGGGCCGGCCGACACAGGCCCCCGAGCGGTTCGTCGCTGCCCGCCCGCGGAGCCGAGCGACCACCCAGACCCCTGTCTTCACACGGAGAACGCACGTGTCGAACACCGCTGCCTCCGCCCTGTCCGCCGGGCGGAGCCTCACCTACCTGATCGTCGCCGGAATCGCCTGGGGCACCGCCGGGGCGGCGGCCTCGCTGGTCTTCCGGGCCAGTGACACGGGCCCGCTCGCCCTCTCCTTCTGGCGCTGCGTCGGCGGCCTCGTCCTGCTCCTCGGTGCCCGCGCGCTGCGGCGCGGACCCCGGTCGGCGGCGCCCGCCGAAGCCCCCCGGCGGCGGCTCGTGCGCATCCTCGGCACCGGGATCGGCCTGACCGTCTTCCAGAGCGCCTACTTCGCCGCGGTCGAGGCCACCGGCCTCGCCGTCGGCACCGTCGTCACCCTGGGGGCCGGGCCCGTGCTCATCGCGGTGGGCGCGCGCGTCCTCATGGGCGAGCGGATCGGCGCCGGCGGCGCCATGGCCGTGACCGGGGCGCTCGCCGGACTCGGGGTCCTCGTCCTCGGGGGCGGCGGCGCCGAGGTCCGGCCGCTCGGGATCGGGCTCGCTCTGGTGTCCGCCGCCGGATACGCGGCGATCACGCTGCTCACCCGGTGGCTCGGCCGCGCCGGCGGTGCCACGGACGCGCTGTCGACGACCACGTGGGCCTTCGCGATCGGAGCGGTCGGGCTGCTGCCCCTGGCCGCGCACGAAGGGCTCGTTCCGCACACCGACGCCCCGGAGCGGGTGCTCGGACTCCTCGTGTACGTGGCGGCCGTGCCGACCGCCCTCGCCTACGCCCTCTACTTCGCCGGGGCCGCCGTCGTCCGCGCCGCGACCGTCTCCGTGATCATGCTTCTGGAGCCGGTGAGCGCGGCCCTCGTCGCGGTCACGCTGCTCGGCGAACGCCTCACCGCCGCGACCGTCGGCGGCACCCTGCTGCTGCTCGCTGCCGTCACCGGCCTCGCCTTCGCGGAGGCCCGCGCGGCGGCCGGGCGGCGACGGCCGGAAGGGGTGGCGGTCACCTCGTAGCCCGGGAGCGGCCCGTGGCCCGGGCCGGATCACCGTCCGGAGCGCCCTTCGCGCGGACCGCCCGTGGCCCGGGCCGGGGCGTGACCTCGGTCAGCTCCCGGCGGTCGGCCCGGTGGCGCGGCGGCGGGTCTGGTGGGACCTGGCCGCCGCGTCGCCGGGGCCGTCCCGCTCCGCCAGATGGGCCCGGACGCGCTCCTGGACGTCCTGCGGCTTGTTGCCCGCGTACTTGAACTTCGCCCGGACGTCCGTGACTTCCAGGCGCAGGACCCGGATGCCCGCGAGCATCCGGCCGAACGGGGGCTCGGCGGGGCGCACCTCCGCCGTGCCGCCCTCCGGCTGGAAGTGGGCGACCTGACGGTTGAGGAGGGCCGCCTTCTCCGCCGGGTCCTCGACGACGTGGGCGGTGCAGCGGAGCTGGACGGCCGCGTAGTACGAGGTCGGGGTGCCGTGGCTGCTGGGCGAGCCCGCCGGGGCGGTCCAGTGACCGGGGACGTAGACGTAGTCGTCGACCACGCTCAGGAGGACCACCGGGCGCTGCTCCAGGTCGTGCCAGAGCGGGTTCGGGCGGGCGAGATGGGCGATCACCTGGCCGTACGGGCCGGGGGTCGGCTCGTAGCGGAAGTGCATCGGCTGCACCCACGGCGGCTCGCCGGGCGCGCCGTTGACGGCCAGCTGGCCGAAGTCGTGGGCGGCCAGCCAGCTCCGCCACTCTCCCTCGTCGTGGGCGGCGTCCCAGGGGTGGATCAGCATGCGGGTCCGTCCTCAGAGGGTGACGAGGTAGTCGGGCAGGGCGATCGCCGGGTCCAGGTCCGCGGCCGGCACCGGGGTGCCGTAGGTCCGCCGGACCGGGACCACGCCGGACCAGTGGGGCAGCGCCAGGTCCTCGGGTTCGTCGTGGGGGCCGCCGGTGCGGACCTTGGCCGAGACCTCGTTCAGGTCGAGGCGCAGCACGGCGGTGGCGGCGAGCTCCCTGGCGTTGCCGGGGCGGGAGTCGTACGAGCGGCCCGGGACGACGTGGTCGACCAGTGCGTCCAGGGCCGTGCGCAGCTCCTCCGGGTCGGTGACCTGGTGGGCGGTGCCGAGGACCACGACCGAGCGGTAGTTCATCGAGTGGTGGAAGGCGGACTTGGCCAGCACCAGCCCGTCCACGTGGGTGACCGTGAGGCAGACCGGCAGGCCGGGCGACTCCTCGCCGGTCCCCGCCATCCGCAGCGGCCGGGAGCCGGTCGAGCCGTGCACGTACAGCCGCTCGCCGACCCGGCCGTAGAGCGTGGGCAGGACCACGGGCGCGCCGTCGCGGACGAAGCCGAGGTGGCAGAGGTAGGTCTCGTCGAGTATCGAGTGCACCAGCTCGCGGTCGTACGAGGCACGCTCGCGGGACCGGGTGGGGACGGTGCGGTCGGTGGGCTCGTAGGGGTGCGGCAGCGGGGCCGCCCCGGCCGGCGTTCCCGTGGTGGCCTCGGTGTCCGTTGCGGCCGTCGCGTCCGACATTGCGCTCTCCATTGCACTAGTGCATACTGGGCTTTGTGCTAGGAGAGTATCGGATCGAAGGTCGTCGCGCATCGGAGATCGCCGCCAGCGTCGAGCGGGGGGTGGCCTCCGGGGACCTCGCGCCCGGCCAACTGTTGCCGCCGATGCGGGAGTTGGCGGCCACGCTCGGAGTGAATCCGAACACCGTCGCCGCCGCGTACCGCACCCTGCGGGAGCGCGGGGTGATCGAGACCGACGGTCGGCGCGGCAGTCGCGTCCGGCCCGCGCCCGCCACCACCGCCCGCGGCTCCCTCCGCGTCGAGGCGCCCGAAGGCGTCCGCGACGTGAGTAACGGCAGCCCCGACCCGGCGCTCCTTCCGCGGCTGGACACCGCCTTCGCCGCGGTCGCCCGTGAGTACGCCGGGCGTCCCCCCTTGTACGGCGAGGCGCCCGTCGACGAGGAGTTCGCGCGACTCGCGCGCGCCGCCTTCGACGCGGGCGGCGTGCCCGCCGGGCCGGTGGGCGTCGCCTCGGGGTCGCTCGATGCCGTCGAGCGCGTGCTCGCCGTGCATCTCAGGCCCGGCGACGCCGTCGCCGTCGAGGACCCCGGCTGGGGCAGCCTCCTCGACCTCGTGCCGGCGCTCGGGCTGCGGCCCGTGCCCGTCGCCGTCGACGACGAGGGGCCGCTGCCGGACGCCGTCGCGCGGGCGCTGCGCGCCGGGGCGCGGGCCGTGATCATCACCGACCGGGCGCAGAATCCGACCGGGGCCTGCGTGTCCGGGCGGCGCGCCGCCGCACTGCGCGCGGTCCTCGCCGCGCATCCCGACGTGTTGCTCGTCGAGGACGACCACGGGCACGGGATCGTCGCCCAGCCGCTGCACCCGCTCGCCACGGGCGAGGGGCGGTGGGTGTGCGTGCGGTCCGTGGCCAAGGCATGGGGGCCCGACCTGCGGATCGCCGCGTTCACCGGGGACGCCGAGACCGTCGACCGGGTGCTCGGGCGGCAGCGGCTCGGACCCGGCTGGGTCAGCCGGCTGCTCCAGCGCGCCGTGGTGCACCTGTGGCGTACGGGGGCGGTCGACCCCGAGGCCGTCGCGGCGGCCTACGGGGCGCGACGCGACGGCCTGGTGCGGGCGCTCGCCCGGCGCGGGGTCGAGGCACACGGGATCAGCGGGATGAACGTATGGGTGCCGGTCGCCGACGAGACCGGGGCGGTGGCGCGGCTGCTCGGGCGGGGGTGGGCGGTCGCGCCCGGCGCCCGGTTCCGGATGGAGGCGGGGCCGGCGGTGCGGCTGACCGTCTCGGGGCTTGCCGTGGGCGAGGTCGAGGCGCTGGCCGACGCGGTGGCGTTCGCGGCGGGGCCCGCGCCCGCCCGGAGTTACGGCTGAGGGGCGGTCGGCGCCGTCCGTGCCGGCCGCGGTGTCTCCTCGGGCGCCCGGGCTCCCGCCGGCCGCGCCTCCGCCGTCGGCGCCTCGCTCGTGCGTGATGCGGCGGTCCGTGCGGGTTTCCGTGCGTGCGGCGCCCCCGGACCGCCTCCCGCCGGCGCCGGGTGCCGTTCCCGCCGGCTCGAGGCGCGGGTCTGGGTGAGGGCCGCGCCGGCGAGCACCACCAGGGCGCCGAGCGGGGTGTTCCAGGTGAGGTGCTCGTCCAGCAGGGCGACACCCGCGGCGGTGGCGATGACCGGGATGAAGTACGTGACCATCGACGCCGTCGTCGGGCCGACCTCGGCCACCACGCCGTACTGGAGCAGCATCGCCCAGCCCGTGCCCAGCGCGCCGAGCGCGATGACGGAGACCAGCGGGAGGATCTCGACGGACTCCGGCCAGGTGGTGAACAGGGGGGTCACCAGGGCCAGCTGGAGGGTGCCCAGGCCGACCTGCGCCGTGGCCAGGGAGAGGTTCGACGAGCCCGTGCCCGAGAGGGTCCGGCGGACGTAGATCCAGCCGACCGCGTAGGAGGCCGAGGCGAGCAGGGCGAGCGCCGTGCCCCCGGCGTCCAGGCCCGAGAAGCCCTGCCAGGCGCCGAGCACGGTGAGGACGCCGGCGAAGCCGATGCCGAGTCCGGCCGCCCGCACCCGGGTCGGGCGGTCCTCGGAGAGGGCGACGAGCGAGAGCACCATGCCCCACAGGGGGGTCGTGGCGTTGCAGATGCCCGCGAGCGTCGAGGGGATCGTCAGTTCGGCGTACGAGAAGAGCGAGAACGGCAGGGCGTTGAGGAGGAGGGCCGCCACCGTCAGATGGCCCCAGGTGCGTGCCCCGCGCGGCAGGCGGTCGCGCTTCACGACCAGGGCGACGAGCAGGACCGCCGTACCGAACAGGAGGCGGCCGAAGGTCACCTGGAAGGGGGCGAAGCCCCGCGTGCCGACCTTGATGAAGAGGAAGCTGAATCCCCAGATCAGGGCGAGGACGCCGAAGCGGATGCGCCAGTCGACCCCGGCGCGGGGGGAAGGGGTGGTGGAGCTCATGACAACGAGGTTCGCCGAGGGGCACCGTGTAGCACAAGCGAGAATTCATGGAGGTGATGTCTTAGGATCGCTTACATGTTAAACCTGGAGCGCCTGCGGACCCTCGACGCCGTCGCGCGGCACGGCTCGGTGAGCGGAGCCGCCGAGGGACTGCACGTCACGACGTCGGCCGTCTCGCAGCAACTGGCCAAACTGGAGCGGGAGATCGGGCAGCAACTGCTGGCGAAGAGCGGGCGGGGGGTCCGGCTGACCGATGCCGGGCTGCTCCTTGCCGAGCACGCGGCGCGGATCCTCTCCCAGGTGCAGCTCGCCCAGGCGGACATCGAGGCGCAGCGGGGGCAGGTGGTGGGGGAGGTGCGCATCGCCGCCTTTCCCACGGCGATGCGCGGGCTCATCCCCTCCGCGATCCGCTCGCTGCACGCCGCTCACCCCGGACTGCGGGTCCACACCGCCGAGCTGGAGCCCGATCCGGGGGTGCGCGAGGTGCTGCGGGGGGACAGCGATCTCGCCGTCGTCCTGGACTGGAACAACAAGCGGGCTCCGGTGCCGCCCGGGCTGGAGCGGGCGCATCTGCTCGACGACTCCGCCGACGTCGCCCTGTCCGCCGACCACCCGCTGGCCGGGCGGGCGGAGGTGGACCTGGCGGACTTCGCCGAGGAGGAGTGGGTCTCCTGGCCCGCCGGCGAGTTCTGTCACGACTGGCTGATCTTCACGCTCCGCTCCAAGGGCGTCGAGCCGCGGATCGCCCATGTCGCCGGTGACCACCACACCCAGCTGGCCCTGGTCGCCGCCGGCCTCGGCGTCTGCGTCGCCCCCCGGCTCGGGCGGCCGGCTGCCATGGAGGGGGTCTCCTTCGTGCCCGTCCGGCAGCCGGTGCGGCGCCACATCTACGCGACCTGGCGCACCGACGCGGGGCGCCGTCCGTCGATCCGCGCCGTGGTGGAGGTTCTGCGGGCGGTCGGGACGCCGGGCGACGGGCGGTTCCGCTGACCACGGGCATCGTCCGATCCCCGGCGACGCAGGCCGCCGACGAGGCGTGCGGCGCTCGTGATCAGTGCACCGGGGACGTCCCGAGCTTGCGGAAGTCCCAGGACGCGACGGCGTCCGGGGTGAGGCGCATCCAGGCGTGCCGGCCGTCGTGCGGCATGGCGTCGAGGCCGAAGTTCTTGGCGGCGAAGAGGAGTTCCGGCGCGTCGAGTTCGGGGCAGGGCTCGCCGGTGCGGGGGGCCTCGCCCACGAACTCCACGGTGCCCGAGAGCTCGACCCCGCGCAGCTCCCCGTACTCCACACCGTCGTCGATCACGACGGCGATCTGCGGCCGGGCGCGCAGCTCGGCCCAACGGCGGCTGCGCGTCAGGGAGTAGAGCCAGAGCGAGGTGCCGTCCCAGGCGAACCAGAGCGCGCTGACGTGCGGACGGCCGTCGGCCGAGACGGTCGCCACCCGGCAGGTGCGCTGTTCGGAGAGGAACGTGTCGAGCTCGGCCGGGGTCATCATGATCCGGCGTCCACGGCGCTGTGCGACGGTCATCGTCCGCACCCTTCTAGATTTCTGACGAGGTGTCAGAAATCATGGGGGCTGCACCGCCCCGGTGCAAGCGGGTGACCCGAGGAGGACACCGTGGGACAGCACTCGGAACGGCTCAGGGAGCAGCTCGCCCCGGACGGCACGGTGCTACTCACCGTCGAGTGCCAGGAGGGAGTCGTAGGGCCCGCGAGCGCTCTTCCCGAACTCGGCGCCGTGGCAAGGGAGTCCGGCGCCCTGCGCCGGGTCGCCCGGCTCGTCGGCGCCGCCCACGAGGCCGGGGTGCAGGTCCTGCACGCCGTCGCCGAGCGGCGCCCCGACGGGCGCGGCGCCAACCGCAACGCCCGCCTGTTCCGCGCCGCGGCCCGGCTGCCCGTGCAGCAGCACAGCGGAAGCCCCGCCGTACGGATCGCCGAGCCCATCGAGGTCGCCGAGCAGGACCTGGTGGTACGGCGGCTGCACGGCCTCTCGCCCATCGCGGGGACCGACGTCGACGCCCTCCTGAGGAACCTGGGCTGCCGGACCCTGGTCGTCACCGGCGTCTCCGCCAACGTGGCCGTTCCCAACGCCGTCTTCGACGCCGTCAACCTCGGCTACACCGTCGTCGTACCGGGCGACGCCATCGCGGGGGTGCCGGCCGACTACACCCCCGCGATGATCCGCAACACGCTCGCGCTCGTCGCCACCGTCACGAGCACCGACGAGGTGCTCGCCTGCTGGAAGGCCGCCCGGCAGGTCAGCCGAGCCTGATCGCCTTCCCGGTCACCTCGATCGGCGTCGGCTCCAGCGGCTGCGTCGCCGGGCCCTGCTTCACGCTGCCGTCCGAGGCGTCGAAGTGACTCTGGTGACAGGGGCACACGATGACCCCGTCGGCCACGCTGCCCACGCTGCAGCCCTGGTGCGTGCAGCGCGAGGAGAACGCCTTGAACTCGCCCGCCTTCGGCTGGGTGATCACCACGCCCTTGTCGGCGAGCACCTTCCCGCCGCCCACCGGGATGTCACCGGTCATCGCCAGCGGCGCGTTATCCCCGGACGTGCCGCCCGCCCCCTGCGTCCCGTCCGTGACGTTCTTGTCGCCGCCGTCGCTTCCCCCGCAGGCGGCCAGCGCCGCCGTCAGTCCCGCTCCGCCCGCCGCCGCGACGACCGTCCTGCGCGCCACACCACTCATACCGCTCCCCTTGTGAACACCGTTTGCCGATCTCTGCGCCATGGTGGCGGATGGAGGAGCTCCGCGTCACCCGATCGGGGCCGGTGCATCTGACGGAGCCGTCGGCAGGGAAGCATCCGACGGAGGTCCGACACTCCACCGACACGGAAGGGGGCCGAGCGGCCATGCCCAAGCCCGGACCCATGCCCCAGCCCCGCCCGGCGCCCGAGGGGGCGCGCTGCCTGGTCACCGGAGCGGGCGGCTACATCGGCGGACGCCTCGTCCCCGAGCTCCTCGACGCCGGATACCGCGTACGGTGTCTCGCCCGGACCCCTGCCCACCTCAAGGACCACCCCTGGGCCGACCGGGTGGAGATCGTCCGGGGCGACGTCACCGACGCGGAGAGCCTGCGGCCCGCCCTCGACGGCGTCGACGTCGGCTACTACCTCGTCCACTCCATGCGGTCCGGCGGGAACTTCGAGCAGACCGACCGCACCGCCGCCCGCACCTTCGCCGAGGAGTCGAAGCGCGCGGGTCTGCGGCGCATCGTCTACCTCGGCGGCCTCACCCCCCGCGACGTGCCCGACGACCAGCTCTCCCGCCACCTGCGGTCCCGCGCCGAGGTCGGCAGGATCTTCCTGGAATCCGGTGTGCCCACCACGGTGCTGCGCGCCGCCGTCGTCATCGGATCGGGCTCGGCGTCCTTCGAGATGCTCCGCTACCTGACCGAGCGCCTGCCCGTCATGGTGACCCCCAGCTGGGTGGGGACCCGCGTCCAGCCGATCGGCGTGCGCGACGTGCTGCGCTATCTGGTCGGCAGCGCCGGAATGCCGCCCGAGGTGAACCGGAGCTTCGACATCGGCGGGCCGGACGTCCTCACGTACCGGGAGATGATGATCCGGTACGCGGCCGTCGCCCGGCTCCCACGGCGGCTGATCGTGCCGGTCCCGATGCTCACCCCGCGCCTGTCGAGCCACTGGATCGGACTCGTCACCCCGGTGCCCGCCGACCTCGCCCGGCCGCTCGCCGAGTCCCTGCGCCACGAGGTGGTGTGCTCCGAGCACGACATCGCCCGCTTCGTGCCGGACCAGCCCGGCGCGCCCCTCTCCTTCGACCGGGCACTCGAACTCGCCCTCCAGCGGGTGCAGGACGCCCAGGTCTCCACCCGCTGGTCCTCCGCCTCCCTCCCCGGGGCGCCCAGCGACCCGCTGCCCACCGATCCGGACTGGGCGGGCGGCAGCCTCTACAGCGACGAGCGCGCCCGGGTCGTCGATGCCGGGCAGGCGGAGCTGTGGCGCGTCATCGAGGGGACCGGTGGTGAGAACGGCTGGTACTCCTTCCCGCTGGCCTGGGCCGTGCGCGGCTGGCTCGACCGGCTCGTCGGCGGTGTCGGCCTGCGCCGGGGCCGCCGCGACGCGGAACACCTGCGGGTCGGCGACGCCCTGGACTTCTGGCGCGTCGAGGAGATCGAACGCGGCCGGCTGCTCCGGCTGCGCGCCGAGATGCGGCTGCCCGGCCTCGCCTGGCTGGAGCTGCGGGCGGAGCGCGACGAGCAGGGCCGCACCCGTTACCGGCAGCGGGCGCTCTTCCATCCGCGCGGACTCCTCGGCCAGGTGTACTGGTGGAGCGTCGCACCCTTCCACGCGATCGTCTTCGGCGGCATGGCGCGGAACATCGCGCGGAAGGCCGAGAAGGCGTCCCGGCGGTGAGGACGCGCCCGGCGCCGGGCGAGCACGTGCATCCGGCCGGTGCCGCGGACGGGAAGAGTACCGCCGGCGGCCCCTAACCAGGAGTGGTGCCATGAACGTCTCCGTCGTCCTGTTCACCTCGGATCTGCGTCTGCACGACCATCCGCCGCTGCGGGCGGCCACGGCCGGCGGGCGCGAGGTCGTGCCGCTGTTCGTGCGCGACCCCGCCGTGGACCGGGCCGGTTTCGCCGCTCCCAACCGGCTCGCCTTCCTCGCCGACTGCCTCGCCGACCTGGACGCCGCCCTCCAGGAGCGTGGCGGCCGGCTCGTCATGCGTACCGGCGACACGGCGGCCGAGGTGCTCGCGGTGGTGCGGGAGGCGGGGGCGGACGAGGTGCACATGGCGGCCGGGTGCTCGGCCTTCGCCCGTGCGCGGGAGGACCGGCTGCGGCGCGCCCTGGAGTCGGACGGGTGCCGGCTGTTCGTCCACGACGGAGTGATCACCGCCGTGCCGCCGGGCGAACTCACCCCCCAGGGCTCGGACCACTTCGCCGTCTTCACTCCGTACTTCCGGCGCTGGAACGACGTACGGCTGCGTACGCCGCTCGTCGCCCCGCGCGCCGTACGGGTGCCGAACGGGGTGCGGAGCGACGCCCTCCCCCAGCGGTCCGCGGTCGAGGGCGTCTCCGAAGGCCTCGCGACGGGCGGGGAGACCGAGGGCCGCAAGCGCCTCACGGCATGGCTGTCCCGGCACGCCGACGCCTACGAGGAGCGCCACGACGACCTCGCGGGGGACGCCACGTCGCGGCTCTCCCCGTACCTGCACTTCGGCGCCGTCTCGGCCGTCGAGGCGGTGCAACGGGCGCGGGCGCGAGACAGCGCGGGGGCCGAGGCGTTCGCACGGCAGCTGTGCTGGCGGGACTTCCACCACCAGGTCCTGGCGGCACGGCCGGAGACCGCGACCGAGGACTACCGCCCGCGCCAGGACCGCTGGCGGCGCGGCCGGGAGGCGGAGGCTGACCTGCGCGCCTGGCAGGAGGGGCGCACCGGCTACCCCCTGGTCGACGCCGCGATGCGCCAGCTCGCCCACGAGGGCTGGATGCACAACCGGGGGCGGCTGATCGCCGCGTCGTTCCTCACCAAGACGCTCTATCTGGACTGGCGTCAGGGCGCCCGCCACTTCCTCGGCCTGCTGGTCGACGGCGACGTCGCGAACAACCAGCTCAACTGGCAGTGGGTGGCCGGTACGGGGACGGACACCCGCCCCAACCGGGTGCTCAACCCGCTCCTGCAGGCGCGGCGTTACGACCCCGACGGCGCCTACGTGCGCCGCTGGGTCCCGGAGCTCGCCGGGCTCGCCGCGCCGGAGGTGCACGAGCCGTGGCGGCTCACCGGGCTCGACCGCGCGGCGGTCGACTACCCCGAACCCCTGATCGGGCTGGCCGACGGGCTGGCGCGGTTCCGGGCGGGGAGGGAAGGCGAAGGGGAGCGGCAGTCGTCGGCGGCCGACGCGTCTCCGGAGCGCGCGATGGCTGCGGGGCCGGCCGGCCGGGGCTGAGGCCGCGGCGCCGACTGCGCCTCCCGCCCCACGGGCGGGCACCGGCCCCTCGGGACCGGGTCGTCCCGGCGGGCGGTCCGGGCGGGCGGTCCGGGGCGGGCGGGCGGTCCGGGCGGGCGGTCCGGGGCGGGCGGGCGGTCCGGGCGGGCGGTCCGGGGCGGAGTTTGTCAGCCCCTCGGGCGAGCACCTCCGCGCAGGCCTCGCGGGTCGCCCGGTGCGCCGCGCGGGCCAGCCGGGGGCCCCGTGCCGACCGCGGGCCGCCGAAGGCCTCGGCTGCCGCGTTCACGGGGGTGGGACAGGCGACGCAGACCGCGTCGGTGGGGGTGCCGGAGGCGTCCGCGCCCAGTGCCACCAGGGCCTGGACCTTCGCCTCGGTGGCCCTGGCGACGGCGTTGACGAGGAGCGGCCAGCGCCGCCCGCAGGGCGCGTCCCGCGCCCCCCTGTCGGGATTTCCTTCCTGCCTGCGGGCCCCTTGCCGGGCCGCTGCGGCGTCGGCTCCGCCGCACCCCGTCAGCGGGCCTCCCGGTCCCGCACCGTCGTCGTCCACGCGGGCTGCTGCGCCTGCGACTGTTCCGTGCCGGGCTCCGCGCGGCGGCCGCCGCGGGCGAAGAAGTCGGCCAGCGGGAGGATGGCGGCCCCGATGGTGACGGCCTCCGGGCCCAGGGTGCCGAGGCCGATCGTGACCCGGGCGGCCGGATGGCGCAGCGCGTAGTCCACGGCGTGGCGCCGCACCGTGTCGAGGAAGCGGTCGCCCAGCTGGAGTCCGGCCCAGCCGCCGACGAGGATGCGCTCGGGCTGGAAGAGGTTGATCAGGTCCGCGACGCCCGCGCCGAGGTACTCGGCGGTCTCCTCCAGGACGGCGAGCGCCGTCGGGTCGGGGGCCGTTCCCGAGCCGGCGGCCGGGTGGGCGGCGGCGAGCATCGCGGTGAGGGCGGTCTCCTCGTCGGCGCCGGCCGGGGGACGCCCGCCCGCCTCCTGCCAGCGTTCGAGCAGCGCCTCCGCGCCCGCGTACGCCTCCAGGCAGCCCAGGGCCCCGCAGCGGCAGCGGCGGCCCCTGACCCGGACGGTCAGGTGGCCCCATTCGAGGGCGCGGCCGGGACCCATCGGGTCGGTGGCGACGCAGGCTCCGACGCCGGAGCCGAAGAGCACGAAGACGGCGCTGCGGGCGCCGCGTCCGGCGCCGAACCACAGCTCCGCCTGGCCGAGCGTGCGGGCGCCGTTGTCGATCCGGTAGGGGACGCTGCCCGGCAGGTCGACGGCCTCGCGCAGCAACCGCTCCAGCGGTACGGCGTCCCAGCCGATGGTCTGTCCGTGCACCAGGGCCCCGCCGCCGGAGCCCGCTCCGCCCTCGGTGGTTCCGCCCCGCGTGCCGCCCGTGCCGTCCTCTTCCGTGCCGGGGGTGACGATGCCGGGGACGCCCACGCCCACGCCGAGCAGCCGGTCGGGGGGCATCTGCGCGGTGCGCAGCACCTCGGCGATGCCCTCGCGGATGTGCCCGACGATGAGCCCGACCTCGTAGCGGTCGTGAGGCTCCCGGCTGTCGACCGCCAACGGGCGTTCGGTCCGGGCGAGTTCGGTGAGGGTGAGGTCGAACAGTTCGACCCTGACGCGGGTCTCGCCGACGTCCACGCCGATCATGCAGCCGCTGCTCGGGCTGATCCGCAGCAGGGTGCGCGGCCGTCCGCCCGCCGAGTCGACGCTGCCGGCCTCCTCGACGAGGCCTTCGGCGACCAGCTCGCCGACGACGTTGCTGACCGAGCCCGAGCTCAGGCCCGTCGCCGGGCCGAGCGCGAGCCGGCTCGTCGGGCCGTCGAAATACAGCCGTCGCAGGACCGCGGTGCGGTTCTCCCGCCGCAGGTCACGCACCGTGCGGCCACTCGTCGCTCGCACCGTACCCCCAGTTCGTCACGTCTGCTGTGCAACATACACCCGACGCCGAGCGGGGGCCGCCCTTCCTTCGTAGTTCACCTCACGTCATGAGTTAAGGCGTAGGGGAAAGGGTGGGGTCCTGTGCTCCGCGGGGACCCCGGCCGCCGGTGCCGCTTCCGCTCCCCGCCCGTTCCGCCATCGACCGCTCGACGGGCCCGACCGGTCGCCGCGGGGTCCCTGCGGGCGACCTCGCCGGACCCAGCCAGCGCGCCAGCTCCACGGCGAGTTCGGCCGGGTCCGGTTCCGCCCCGCCGGCCGCCCAGGCCAGATAGCCGTCCGGGCGGCACAGCACCGCGCGCCAGCCGAGGGCCGTGCCCTCCGCGTCCGTCCGGCCGACCCGCACCGTCCGCAGGCGGTCCCGCGACCAGCCGTCGAGCAGCTCGCCGGGCACGGTCGTCACGTCCTCGGTGAGCAGCAGCAGGGGAGTGGCGTCCTCCAGGAGCTCGGCCGTGCGGAGCGGGCCGTCGGGCGTGAGGAAGGTGTGATTGGGCAGGAAGGTGCCGGTCAGCGGGTCGGTGCCCGGCCGGGAGTGGCGGATGCTCTGGCCGCTGATCTCGTCCGCGGTCGCCGCGCGGGCCTCCGGCACGTCCATCAGGCGCCCGAAGTAGGCGCGCAGCGGCTCCTGTTGGGGGCGCGGATCCATCAGGGCCGCCTGCGCGCGGGTGTTGGCGACGACCGTCCGTGCCACCGCGCGCCGCTCGTCGGTGTAGCTGTCGAGCAGCTCGCCGGGGGCGTCGCCGCGGGCCACCAGGCCCAGTTTCCAGCCCAGGTTGACGGCGTCCTGGAGCCCGGTGTTGAGGCCCTGGCCGCCGAGCGGCGCGTGCACGTGCGCGGCGTCGCCGGCCAGCAGGACGCGGCCGTGGCCGGGGGAGCGGTAACGGTCCGCGACCCGCGTGAAGTCGGAGAAGCGGGAGCCGTACACGAGGTCCCGCATGGGCAGTTCGCGGCCCAGCACCCGCGCGGCCGTGGTGCTGAGCTCCTCCAGGGTCACCGGCCGTCCCCGGTCGGGGAAGGGACGGGAGAAGTCATGGGTCAGCACCCGGCTGTAGCCGCGCGGGTTGACGTTGATCAGCGTCGCCCCCTCGGGTCCGCGGGCCCAGCCGCCGGGGGCGCCGGCCGGGTCGACCAGTCGCACCAGACCGATGACGCCGCTGAAGGACGGCTCGGTCGTGGTGACCGGGAAGCCCGCCCGCTCCCGCACCGTGCTGCGCGCTCCGTCACAGCCCACGACCCAGTCGGCCGTCAGGGTGCGCCCGCGGCCGTCGTCGCCGACGACCTCCACCTCCACCCGGTCGGGCCGCTCGGTCAGCCGCCGCACCTCCCATCCCCGGCGCACGTCGGCGCCGAGCGCCCGGGCCCGGCCCTCGAAGGCCTGCTCCAGGGAGGACTGCGGCTGGTTGAGGATCGGCGGCCCCTCGGCCGTCGGGCTGGTGATCGTCAGCAGCGGCAGTCCGGCGAAGTGGAAGCCGGTGCGCTGCCGGAGGTCGAGCCGGCCCGGTGCGGGCAGTCGCAGGACGCCCCGGCGCAGCAGGGACTGCACGGTGCGCGCGTGCAGGGTGCCGGCGCGCGGGGTGTCCCGTACCCGCTCGTGCCGTTCGAGCACGAGGGCGTCGACGTTCTGCAGCGCCAGTTCGCCGGCGAGCAGCAGCCCCACGGGGCCGCCGCCGACGACGAGGACGGTGGTGTGTTCGGGGAACATGGCGGGCCTTCCCGGTCCGTGCGGGCTACGCGTCGAAGCTGGCAAACCAGCCCGCGGCCATGTCCTTGTCCCCGTGGCCCCGGGCGACGGCGCGCTGGAAGCGGCGGTGACCGGCCTCGGTGGCGTCGAGCCGTACGCCGACCCGCTCGGCGGCCTCCAGGACGAGCCTGGCGTCCTTCTCGGAGTTGTCCACGGAGAACTGCGGGGTCCAGTCGCCGTTCAGGATCGCGGCGGACTTGCCCTGGAAGAACCCGCTGTCCATGGGGCCGCCGGAGACGACGTCCACGAAGTGCCGCGGGTCGACGCCGAGCCGGTCGGCGAGCGAGAGGGCCTCGCCCACGCCGTGGGTGAGGGCGCCCACCCAGGTGTTCAGGACCAGCTTGAGGCGGCTGGCGGCGCCTTCGGTGCCGTCCTCGCCGACCCAGACGGTACGCGCGCCGATGATGTCGAACAGCGGCTGGACGGTGGGGCGGACGCTCTCCGGGGCGGCGGCCAGGACCACCAGCTTTCCGAGCTCGGCGGGCTGGCGCGAGCCCTGCACCGGGGCGTCGACGAAGACCAGCCCGGCCTCCCCGGCGAAGGCGGCGAGCTCGGCCACGGCCTCGCCGACGGTGCTGACCTGCACCCAGACGGTGCCCGGCGCGAGCTTGGGCGCGGCGGCCCGGACGGCCTCCAGCACGCGGGGGCCGTCGTTGAGGACGGTCAGGACCACGTCGGCGCCGTCGACGGCCTCGGCCGGGGTGTCGGCGACCGTGACGCCGTCGGCGACGAGGGCGTCGGCCTTGGCCCGGGTGCGGTTCCAGGCGCGGACGGTTAAGCCGCTCCGGACGAGGTTGCGGGCGACGGGGGCGCCGATGATGCCGGTGCCGAGGACTGCGATGACCGGCTGTGCGGAGGTCATGTCCGGACTCCTAGAAGGTGGTTCGGGGGGTCGAGCCGCCGGCGCCGTCGGCACCAGCGGTTCGAAAATTTTCGTACCGGGCTACCTTAGGCATGCCGGGACCGGCCCCACAACGCGTCCCGGCCGTGTCTGTCACCTGTCCGACGCCGAGAGGTCCCCGCGATGCCCGTCGAGCTCTTCCATCCTTCGCTGGAGGCCGTCGAACTCGACGCCGTGTACGCGGCGTTGGCCGACCGGCACCGGCGCGGCGTGGTCGTCCGGCTGGCCCGCACCCCGGACGCCGAGGTCGCCTGTACGACGCTGGACGTGCCGGGCGCGAAGTCGACCCGCTCGTACCACTGGAAGGTGCTCCGCGAGGCCGGACTGATCATCCAGCGCAGCACCGGCACGGGCATGCGGCTGCGGCTGCGGCCCGGCTTCGAACGCCGCTTCCCCGGCCTCCTCGGCAACCTGCTGAGCCTGGAGGGCGGTCACGGGGCGCCGGCTCCCTGACGCACGGGCGTCGGCCCGGCGCCCGCCGCCGGCCCGGGGGCCGGCGCCCTCCGTTGCAGCAGCCCCGACAGAACCGCCGTGCCCAGGCCCGCCGTCGCGAGCAGCGCCCCGGACCACACGGGCGCCGTGTAGCCGAGGCCGGCGCCGATGACGCTGCCGCCGACCCAGGGGCCGATCGTGTTGCCGAGGTTGAAGGCGGAGGTGTTGGTCGTGGTGGCGAGCGTCGGCGCGTCGCCGGCCTCGCGCATCACCTGGGCCTGGAGCGCCGGGTTGATGGAGAAGGCGGCCAGGCCGAAGGCCAGCACCGTGACCACGGTGGCCGTCCGGTCGTGCGCGGTGAGCGTCAGCAGCGCCAGCACCAGGGCCATCGCCGCGATCCCCACGTACAGGCTGGGCAGCAGACGGCGGTCCGCGAAGCGGCCCCCGACGACGCTGCCCGCGAAGCAGCCCACGCCGAACAGGGTCAGCAGCAGCGGCACGGCCGCCTCGGAGAAGCCGCTCACGTCGGTGAAGAGCTTGGACAGGTAGCTGAAGCAGCAGAAGATCGCCGCCTGGGTGAGCATCGAGGTCGAAAGAGCCACCCACACGCGGGGGTTGCGGAACGCGGTGAGCTCCGCGCGCACCCCCGCGTACGGGCCGTTCGGGCGACGTGGCACCAGGAGGACGACGCCGAGCAGTGCGGCCACCGCCAGGGCGTCGACCGCCCAGAAGCTCGCCCGCCAGCCCGCGTGCTGGCTGAGGAAGGTCCCCGCCGGGACGCCGAGGACATTGGCCACGGTGAGGCCGGCGAACATGATCGCCAGGGCCCGGCCGCGCCGCTCGGGGCCCGCGAGCTCCACGGCCACCACCGAGCCGATGCCGAAGAAGGCTCCCTGGGCGAGGGCCGCGACGACCCGCCCGGCCAGCAGGACGCCGTAGCCGGGCGCGAGGGCCCCCATGGTCTGCCCGAGGACGAACAGGAACAGCAGGCCGACCAGGGCCTTCTTGCGGTTGACGCGCAGGGTCGCGACGGTGAGGGCGGGGCCGCCGGCCACCACGCCGAGCGCGTAGCCGGAGATCAGCCAGCCCACCGCGGGCACGGAGACCGAGAGGTCGCGGGAGAGGTCGGGCAGCAGCCCGGAGATCATGAACTCGGTGGTCCCGATGCAGAAGACGCTCAGGCCGAGCACGTACACGGCGAAGGGCACCGCCGCTCCTCCTTCGATTCCGGTACCGGAATCTGAACCATCGTTCCAGAACCAGGGTGAAAGAAAGGCCGACGCGGGTGCGTCGGCCGACTGTCGAGACCCTAGGAGGCGTTCCGAGGGGCGGGAGGCAGGATCTGGTCCACCAGTGACACGAGCGTCGCGCGGTCGCCGACCTTGCCGAGCACCCGCAGTCCGTACATCGAGTTGAGCAGGAAGACGGCGAGGGTCTGCGGCTCCTGGTCGCGCGGCATCGAACCGTCGCGCTGCCCCTGCTCGATGCTGACACGCAGTGCCGTCTGCACCCGGGCGAAGGTTCCGCGGACATGCTCGGTGATGTCCGGATCCCGCCCGGCCATCTCCATCGCGGTGTTGACCACGAGGCAGCCGCGGTGGTCGGGGATCTCGGCGGTCTCCTCGTCGACCACGCTCAGCAGGACCGCGCGGATGCGCTCGCGGGCCGTCCCCTCGCCCTCTTCGAGCAGTCTCGTCAGCCGGCTGGTCCACTCGCTGTCATAGCGCCGCAGCGCCGCCTCGAACAGCCCGCGCTTGCTGGTGAACGTGTTGTAGAGGCTGCCACGGCCGAGTCCGGTGCTGTCCACGAGGTCCTGGGCCGATGTGCCGGCGTACCCCTTGTCCCAGAACGTGGTCATCGCCGCGTCCAGTGCGTGGTCGAGGTCGAAGCCTCGGGGGCGAGGTGACATGACGACAGGTTAGCAGTTCTGGAACGATTGTTAAAATTCGATGGACCAGCGTGACTGCCTGCTCGAAGGTGTGATTACCTCAAGTCGTCGACGCGGCACCGAGTGTCCCGGAAGCAATCCCGGGCATGCGGGCAGACCCGTCCGGCGCGGGAGTCCGACCACCCTCCGCCGCCGGTGCGCCGCGAAGACCCGGTCCGCCCGGCGAACGACCCGGGAGGACGCGGGGGAGGGCCCTCTCACCAGGGCACCAACATCCTTTCCATGGGGGATCACCTTGGCACCCGTTCAGTCCGTTGCGCCCTTTTACGGCTTACGCCTGGAAAACGGGGCTTGCCTGCCGGGCCTGCTGGAGCAGCAGGCCACGGCGCGGCCCGAGGCGGTGGCCGTCGTCTCCGACGACCGCAGCCTCACCTACCGTCAGCTCGCCGAGTCCAGTGGGCGGCTGGCCGTCCACCTCTACGGTCTCGGCGTGTCGGTCGACGACTGCGTAGGCCTCTACACCGAACCGTCGCTGGACCTGATGACCGGCGCGTGGGGCATCCTCTTCGCCGGCGCCGCCTATCTGCCGCTGTCCCCGGAGTACCCCGAGGACCGGCTCCGCTACATGATCGAGAACAGCCGCACCGGGGTGATCGTCACCCAGGAGCACCTGCGGGAGCGGCTCGCCGCCATCGCCCCGGCCGGCACCCGGATCGTCACGCTCGGGGACGTGCCGGAGGCCCCGCTCGACGGCGTCCCGCACTGCGGCGTCGGGGGAGCCGGTGCCGCCGGCGCCCCGGCCCGGATCCCGCAGCAGCGCGATCCCCGGGGGATGGGGCCCCGCCCCGACTCCCTCGCGTACGTCATCTACACCTCGGGCAGCACGGGCCGGCCCAAGGGCGTGATGATCGAGCACCGGAGCATCGTGTCCCAGCTGCGCTGGATGCACTCCTTCGGTCACCTCGGCAGCCACGTCACCGTCCTGCAGAAGACCCCCATGAGCTTCGACGCGGCGCAGTGGGAGATCCTCGCCCCCGCCGCGGGGGCCAGGGTCGTCGTCGGCGCGCCCGGCATCTACCGCGACCCCGAGGCGATCGTCGCCACCGTCAACCGGCACGAGATCACCACGCTGCAGGGCGTACCGACCCTGCTCCAGGCCCTGGTGGACCTGGACGAGTTCCGCTCCTGCACCACGCTGCGGCGCGTCTTCTCCGGCGGTGAGGCGCTCTCGCACCGGCTCGCCCGCTCGCTCCTCACCGAGCTGCCGTGGATCTCGCTGGTCAACCTGTACGGCCCCACCGAGACCACCATCAACGCCACCGCGTGCCTGGTGGACCCGGACGTGCTCCGCGACGGCGCCGGCTCGGTGCCGATCGGCGTCCCCGTCGACAACACGCCCTGCTTCATCCTCGACGAGGAGCTCCGGCCGGTCGACATAGGCACCACCGGCGAGCTCTACATCGGCGGCGTCCAGCTGGCCCGTGGCTACCTGCACCGCGAGGACCTCACGGCGGAACGATTCATCCCGTCGCCCTTCGTCCCGACCGAGCGCCTCTACAAGACCGGTGACCTCGCCTACTGGAACGAGGACGGCACCATCACCTGCGTCGGCCGCGCCGACAACCAGGTCAAGCTGCGCGGCTACCGCGTCGAGCTCGACGAGATCTCGCTGGCCATCGAGGAGCACGCCTGGGTCCGCCGCGCCGCGGCCGTCGTCACCGACGACCCGCGCACCGGCTTCCAGAACCTGGTGGCCTGCATCGAGCTCAACCCGCGCGAGGCGGCCCTGATGGACCAGGGCAACCACGGCGGCCACCACCAGTCCAAGGCCAGCAAGCTCCAGGTCAAGGCGCAGCTGTCCAACCCCGGCCTGCGCGACGCCGACGAGCTGGCCGGCCGGCCGGTGCTCGGCCTGCCGGGCCGCGAGGCCACCCCGCGGCAGCGCCGGGAGACCTTCGCCCGCAAGACCTACCGCTACTACGACGGCGGCGAGGTCGGCCGGGAGGACCTCCGGCAGCTGCTCGCGCCGCCGCCGGTCCCGCAGCTGTCGCGAGGGCTTGACGAACTCTCCCTCGCCCAGCTCGGCGAGATCCTCCGCTGGTTCGGACAGTTCCGCAGCGAGGAGCGCCTCCTTCCGAAGTACTCCTACGCCTCGCCGGGCGCCCTCTACGCCACGCAGATGTACCTGGAGACCAGCGGCGTCGCCGGGATCGAGGCGGGCGTCTACTACCACCACCCGGTCGACCACACCCTGGTGCGGATCGCCGGCACGGAGCTGACCGGCCCCGCCCTGAACGTGCACTTCCTCGGCAAGCGGCGGGCCATCGAGCCGGTCTACGCCAACAACATCCTCGAGGTCCTGGAGTTCGAGACGGGCCACATGGTCGGCGTCCTCGAGGAGGTGCTGCCCGAGTACGGACTGACCGTCCGGCCCGCCGGCTTCACCCCCGCCGTCAAGGACCGGCTCGACGTCGTCGACGAGGACCACTACCTCGGCAGCTTCGAGATCCACCCGAACGACGGCGAGCCCCGGCAGGACCCGACCGAGATCTACGTCCAGGCCCACCCCGGCCGGATCGCGGACCTCCCGGGCGGTCACTATCGCTATCTCAACGGCGAGTTCGAGCGCGTCTCGGACGCGCTGATCCAGCGCCGCCACGTCATCGCCATCAACCAGTCGGTCTACGACCGGGCCTCCTTCGGCATCACGGCGATCAGCCGCGCCGAGGAGCCCTGGCTGGAGTACGTCGCGATGGGGGCCAAGCTGCACCACCTCCAGCGCAACGGCCTCGCGCTCGGCTTCATGTCCTCCGGATACAGCTCCAAGTCCGGCAACCCGCTGCCCGCCGCGCGCCGGATCGACGAGATCCTCGCCTCCATCGGCACGCCGACCGGCCCGTCGTACTTCTTCCTCGGCGGCCGGATCAGCGAGGAGCAGGCCCTCAGCGAGGGCATGAACGAGGACGCCGTCCACACCAAGGGCCCGGCCGAGATCATCAAGGAGGAGCTGGCCGGCTTCCTGCCCGACTACATGATCCCCAACCGGGTCCTGGTCATGAACGACCTGCCCCTGACCGCCAACGGCAAGGTCGACGCCAAGACCCTCGCCGCGAGCGAACAGGTGCGGGCCGCGGGCAGCGGCGCCCCCTACGTCGCCCCGGCGACCGCCCACGAGCGCTGGCTCGCCGACGTCTGGGGCAACGCCCTCAAGTACGAGGACGTCTCGACCGAGGACGACTTCTTCGCGGCCGGCGGCAACTCGCTGATCGCCGTCGCCCTGGTCAACCGGATCAACCGCGAGTTCGGCACCCGGCTCCCGCTCCAGGTCGTCTTCGAGGCGCCGAAGCTGGGCGACCTCGCCGCCCGTATCGCGGACGGCTCCGGCGCCGCCGTCTCGCGCCTGGTCCGGCTGCACGACGACACCCCCAAGGGGGCCGAGGGCATCGCCGGCCCGGTGTTCTGCTGGCCCGGCCTCGGCGGCTACCCGATGAACCTGCGGCTGCTCGGCCGCGAGTCCGGCCTCGGCCGGCCGTTCTACGGGGTCCAGGCGCACGGCATCAACGAGGGCGAGCAGCCCTACCCGACCGTCCAGGAGACGGCGGCCGCCGACATCGCCGAGATCCGGCGCGTCCAGCCCGAGGGGCCGTACCTCCTGTGGGGCTACTCCTTCGGCGCCCGCGTCGCCTTCGAGGCGGCCTGGCAGCTGGAGCAGGCCGGCGAGAAGGTGGAGCAGCTGCTCCTCCTCTGCCCCGGCAACCCCAAGGTCCGCGCCGCCGAGGCGGAGCGCCACGGCCGGGAGGCCTCCTACGCCAACCCCGCCTACGTCACGATCCTCCACTCCGTCTTCGCCGGCTCGATCAGCGGCCCCGAGGTGGAGGCCTGCCTGGCGGCCGCCCATGACGAGGACAGCTTCGTCGCCTTCGTCCACGAGCGAATACCCGCCCTGGACGAGCAGCTGATCCGCCGGATCACCCGCATCGTCGGCGAGACCTACGAATTCGAGTACAACTTCCGCGAGTTGAGCGAGCGCAAGCTGAACACCCCGGTCACCCTCTTCAAGGCGACCGGCGACGACTACGCCTTCATCGAGGGCAGCTCCGGCTACTCCGCCGCGCCCGTGACGGTCGTCGACCTGGAGGGCGACCACTACAGCGTCCTCAAGGAGCGCGGCATCGCCGAACTGGTCGCCGCCATCCGCGCCCGGCTCGCCGCCTAGCCCACTTCTCCGCCAGGACTTGGAGTCCCCATCGTGCCGCACGTGGACATTTCGTACTACGACCGGGAATTCACCGACGAGCAGAAGGAGCGGCTCGGCCGCGCCCTCGCCGACGTCGTCGTCGAGCACTTCTCGACCTACGACGGAGCCGTCTCCGTCTCCCTGCACCCCGTGGAGCGGGAGGACTGGACGACGGAGGTCTTCGAGCCCCGGATCACCGGCCTGCAGGACCGGCTGATCAAGGCGCCCGACTACCGGTCCGAGTGACAACCCTCGTCCACCCCGGCGGCCGCGACCCCGGCCGCACCCGCACCACGCGATCTTCTGAGAGGCACCCGCAATGACCGACTCCCTCGGCCCCCGACTCAAGGTCGGCGTCGTCGTCCCCTCCACCAACACCTCGGCCCAGCCCGAGCTGGAGGCCCTGCGGCCGCACCAGGTCACCAACCACATCGGCCGCATGGTCATCGGCGACGACTCGATGGTCGACGAGCCCGGCTTCGACCACGTGATGCACAGCATCCGCAACTCCACCCACCCGGCGATCAAGAGCGTCGTGAGCTGCAGCCCCGACACCGTGATCATCGGCGTCTCCCCGGAGAGCTACTGGGACGGCCCCGCCTCCCACGAGCGCGTCCTCGCCTCCATGGGAGAGGCCGCCGGCGGCCTGCCCGTCATCATGAGCCCCGACGCGATCAACGCCGCGCTCGGCGCCTACGAGGCCCGCAAGGTCGCCGTCATCACGCCGTACCTGCCCGTCGGCGACGACTCCGTCAGCCGCTTCTTCAAGGACAGCGGCTACGACGTCGTCCGCATCCAGGGCCTGGGCATGCCCAGCCCCGCCAAGATCTCGCACGTCTCCGAGACCGAACTCCGCGACGTCATCAAGGAGATCGACGGGCCGGACATCGACGCGATCGTCCAGGTCGGCACCAACGTCGCCATGTCGCGCGTCGCCGCCCTCGCCGAGTTCTGGATCGGCAAGCCCGTCATCTCCAACAACACCGTCCTGTACTGGCACGCCCTGCGCCGCAACGGCATCCAGGACCGCGTCCACGGCCACGGCTCGCTGCTCTCCGAGCACTGACCGGCAGCCACCCGCCCGGCGGTGCGGCGCCGTCGCACCGCACCGCCCTCCCTCTGACCGACGGCCGCGGCCCGTCCCGACCGGCGGGCCGCGACAAACAGGAGAACTCCCGTGACCAGCACTGGCAGTAGCGAAGCGACCGCAACCGCACTGCGCCCCCACCAGGCGCCGCCCGAGGAACGGCTTCCCATCCTCAAACTGTTGGCGTTCACCGCCGCAGGCTTCCTGGCGATCATGACCGAGACGATGCCCGCGGGTCTGCTCCCGCAGATCGGGCAGGGCCTCGACGTGTCCGAAGGACTGGCGGGCCAGCTCGTCACCCTGTACGCCATCGGCTCCGTCGTCGCCGCGATCCCGGTGATCGCCGCGACCCGCAGCGTGCGGCGCCGGCCGCTGCTGCTGTGCGCCGTCGGCGGCCTGTTCGTCTTCAACACCGTCACCGCCCTGTCCACCCACTACGGGATCACGCTGGGCGCGCGCTTCGTCGCCGGCATGGCCTCCGGCGTCATCTGGGGCCTGCTCGCCGGCTACGCCCGCCGTCTGGTGCCCGAGCACCTGCAGGGCCGCGCCCTCGCCGTCGTCGGCGTCGGCCAGCCCATCGCGCTGACCGCCGGTGTGCCGCTCGGCACCTACCTCGGCTCCGTCACCAGCTGGCAGGGCGTCTTCTGGATCATGTCGGCGGTCGCGCTGGCCCTGATGATCTGGGTGCGTCTGCTCGTGCCGGACTTCCCCGGCCAGGCCGCCGAGCAGCGTCAGCCGATCCGCGAGATCTTCGTGACCCCGGGCATCCGCCCCATCCTCGCGGTGATCTTCCTGTGGATCCTGGCCCACAACATCCTCTACACCTACATCTCGCCGTTCCTGAGCAAGGCCGGCCTCGGTGAGCGCGTCGACGTGATGCTCCTCGTCTTCGGTGCCACGGCCATCGTCGGCATCTGGCTGACCGGCATGTACGTCGACCGCAAGCTGCGCGTCCTCACGCTCGGCAGCCTCGCCGGCTTCGCCGCCGCCGCGCTGATCCTCGGCATCGGCCACTCCTCGCCGGTCGCCGTGGTCATCGGCGTCGTCGCCTGGGGTCTGACCTTCGGCGGCGCTCCCACCCTGCTCCAGACCTCCATCGCCGACGCGGCGGGCGACGGCGCCGACGTGGCCCAGTCGATGCTCGTCACCATCTTCAACCTGGCCGTGGCCGGCGGCGGTGTGGTCGGCGGTCTGCTCCTGGAGTCCTCCGGCGCCACCTCGTTCCCGTGGGTGCTGCTCGCCCTGGCCGTCCTGGCCTTCGCGATCGTCGGCACCGCCAAGGCGGGCTTCAAGCCCGGTCGTCGCGGCGCCTGACCAGCCCGTACGACCGGCGGCGGCCCGGCCCCCGAGAGCGGGGGCCGGGCCGCCGGCATGGCCGGGCGCCCCCACGGCGCGATTCACGGGCAGGCGGTCCGCAGGAAACACGACAGTCATGTTTCGTTGCCTCCGTTTCCGTGCCGGAGGCGGTCCCGGTGCGAGACGATGGCGCTCCGATGCCCCCGACCCCGGAGTGTGCGATGCAGCCGCTGACGCGTCCGCACATCGTGGCGGCGGGACTGCGTCTGCTGGAGCGCGAGGGCGCGGCCGGACTCAGCATGCGCAAGCTCGCCGGCGAACTCGGCAAGGCCCCGGCGGCCGTCTACAAACACGTCAGTGACAAGCGCGAGCTGATGTCGCTGATGTTCGACGAGGTGTCCCGGCGGATCGAGCTTCCCGACCCCGGCGACGACCCCCGGACGTCCATCGTGGAGGCGGCGCAGAGCGTGCACCGGGTCCTGGAGGAGCACGGGTGGATCGCCACCGAGATGCTCGACGGACGTCTCCTCGGCGGCGCCACCTCGATGCGGCTCTCCGAGTTCATCCTGGACACCCTGGTCCGCACCGGGATGAGCGACGCGCGGGCCGCGCGCCTGCACGTCGCCATCTGGGAGTACCTGGTCGGACACCTGGTCGCCGCGCGGGCCGGGGCGCCGGGGCTGGGCCCGTGCCCGGAGCCGGGGAACGGCGAGGACGGCTCGGAGGACTATCCGACCGTGCGCCGGGTCGCCCCGCTCGCGGCCGCGATGAGCGACCAGGAGCGGTTCGCGACCGGGCTGCGGGCCCTGCTCGACGGAGCGTTCGCCGAGCCGGGGGACCCGCACGGCACGGGGGACGCCGAAGGCGCGCCGCCGGTCAGCCGGTCCGCAGCTGGTGCGGCGGGGTGACCGCGCTCCGGGGCTGGTAGAGCAGGACCGGCGCCGCGGCCGCCGTCGTCTCCTCCTCCGGCGGGAAGTACCGGGCCAGCTCGTGCCGGCCGCTGATCCGCAACTTCCGGTAGGAGTGCGTGAGATGGGACTCGACGTTCCGCAGGCTCACCTTGAGCAGGTGCGCGATGTCGCGGTTGCTCATCCCGCCCGCGGCCAGCTCCGAGACCTGCCGTTCGGTCGGCGTCAGCAGCGACTCCGTGGAGTCCTTGCGCGGATCGGGCCGCCCGCCCGCGTACCGAAGCTCTCGCTGCACTGCCTCGACCAGCCCGTCGGCTCCCAGGGAGATCCCCAACTCGTTGGCCCTGTGCAGTAGTTCACGGCTGCGCCGGGCCTTGCCGATCTGCCGGTGCGCCCGCCCCGCCTCGTACAGCGCATGGGCGGAGAGCAGCGGAGTGGGGGCCGCGTCGAGGATCTCCAGCGCCTGTTCGGCGAGTTGCAGCGCCTCGCGTCCGGAGCTCGCCTCGGACTGGGCGATCAGGGACCGGCCCAGCGCGAACGGCGCGTCCCAGCGACGGGCGAGCTCGGCCTCCTCCCGGGCGGCCCGCCGGGCGGCGGCCATGTTCCGGAGTGCCCGCTGGAGCGTCGCGCGGGTCGAACGCCACGGCAGGATCGCCGGGTTGACCACGCCCCGGCGGGTGAGCTCCTCCTCGCACCGCGCGATCAGGGCGAGGCCGCGCTGCGCCTGGCCCAGCCGTCCCAGGGCGCGGCCGGCGCTGTGCAGGAGGTGCAGCCGCCACCAGGTCACGGGCTGCTCGCCGGTCAGCGGCGGGGCCTCGTCGAGCAGCGCGCCCGCCGCGGCGACGTCGTCCTTCTCCAGCGCCACGTCGATCAGCACGCTCCGGGCGAGTGCCCCCGCGTGGTACGGCGCGGCGCCGATCCGGGTGAGCAGGCCGAGCGCCTGGACCGCGTCGTCCTCGGCCTCCGCGAGCAGCCCGCGGTGCAGCTGCACCAGGCCGCGGACGGCGAGGGCCTCGGCGATGCGGGTCGTGGTGCCCTCCGCGCGGGCCAGCCGTACCTCGGTCTCCATGTGCCGCCGGGCCTCGTCCACGTCGCCCGCCCAGAGCAGCGCGAGCAGCGCGTGGTACCAGGTGGGGGAGCCGTACGGGGCGCGGGGCGCGGCCAGGAACCGGTCGGCGATCCGCCGTACCGCCTGCGCCGAGTCGCCCGCGGCGGTGCGCAGCAGCATGACCCGCTCCAGGCGGTCGCCGGCCCCGTCCCCGGCCTCCGGGCCGGGACGGTAAGTGCCCTCGTGGAGCCGGATGTGGGTGAGCCGCTCGCGCAGCCGGGCGGCGGCGGACGGGTCGACGGCGCCGATCGCGGTGCGCGCGTCCTCCAGCACCTGGCGGGCGCAGGCCGGCTCGTCGAGCCGCAGCAGGATGTCGGACAGGCGCAGCGCCTCCTGGAGCCGCTCCGCGGGACCGAGCGGCCCCGCCGTGTGCGCGGTGAGCGCCCGGGCGGAGGCGGGCAGGTCCAGGGCGGTGAGCGCCTGGATGCGTAAGCCCTCGGCCCGGGCGCCGAGTTCGTCGGGAACGCCGTGCAGTACGGCCTTCTCGACGAGCCGCCGGGCGCCCGCGGGATCGCGGCCGACGATGTCCTGGGCGGCGTCGAGCAGCAGCCGCGCCATCCACGGCTCGTCGAGCCGGTGGGAGCGCAGCAGGTGCGCGGCCACGTCCTCGCAGGGGGCGCTGCGGCGCCACATGGCACGGGCGGCCAGCCGGTGCAGCTCGGCGCGCTCCGCGCACGGGATGTCCTGGTAGAGCAGTCCGGCGAGGAGGGGGTGGCGGAACGTCATGTCGTGCGGGCACAGCAGCCCCGACTCGGTGAGCCGCGAGAGGCCGCGGCAGGCGTCCTCGGTGGGCACGCCGCACAGGTCGGCGAGGATGGCGGGATCCAGGGGCGAGCCCAGGATGCTGGCCGCCCGGGCGATCTCCAGGCCGTGCGGGTCGAGCCGGCGGAGCATGCACATGATGCGCTCCCTGACCGCCTGCAGGCGTATCCGCTCGTCCGGCGGGTCGGCCGGGGACCGGCCGCCGGCGGCGTCCGGGGCCGGCGCCGCGCCGCCCGGCGGCGGGCCTCCGGGGCCGGCCGGCACGGTGCGTATCTGCTCGGTCAGCAGATAGGGGTTGCCGCCCGTGTCGGCGACCAGGGCGTCCACGGACTCGTGGTCGTGACCGCACAGCGCGGCGGCCAGGTCGAAGGCGGCGCTCGGGCTGAGGTCGTGGAGGTGGATGTGGCGGTCCGGGCGGACGCCCTCCATGAACTCGACCAGGAGGTGCTGGTCGCTGGCCGGTTCGCCGCAGCGTTTGGTGGCGAGCAGGACGACCGGGAGGTTGTCGAGCCGGCGGCTGAGGAAGCCCAGCCACAGCAGGGACGTGCGGTCCGCGTGCTGGACGCCGTCGACCGTCAGCAGGATCGGGGTGCGGCGCGCGGCCCGGCCCACGCCCGCGCAGAGCTCGGCGAGCAGGGGGTAGTCCGGCTCGGCGGGACCGTCGCCGGCCGCCGCGCTCGACGCGAAGGCCCGCTCCCAGCCCTGCGCCGTCTCGGGCAGGGTGCCGAGGAGCTGGTGCACGACTCCCAGGGAGAAGTGCTGTTCGGTGGGGGAGGCGGTGGCGGAGAACACGCCCATGCCCCGTTCGCGGGCGGTCTCCTCGGCCCAGCGCAGAAGCGAGGTCTTGCCCGTGCCGATGATCCCCTCCATCAGCGCGACCGAGCCCGTGCCCGTGGTCGCGGACTCGAGCATCTCGGTAATGATCCTGGATTCTTCGCTCCTGCCGAACAGTTGCCGGGGCACCGCCCTACACCTCCTGCCAGAACCGCGAAACCACTGGGACGAGACGACCGCGACGCGACGACGCGGCGACCGAACGGCGAACCGGTGTGACGGCCGGCGACCCGCGCGCCGGAACCGGCGCCGTCAAGGCCGTCTTCCGGTCGCGGCCGCGTCGTTTCCGCCCTGGCGGAAAGGGTTTCCTCAGACGGTGTGGAGGTGAATGCGGCCCCTCCACTACGACCCCCCGATCACCGGTGAACGGCGTACACCTCCGATGCGCCCCGACGCTAGCACGGCCCCCTCGCGAATTCGTACAACTGCTTCCTCCCGAAGGAATCGAAGCGTGTTCCTTCGGCCATTGCTTCGGTCCCACCGTATTGATGTAGGTGGGTACCGCACGGGTACGGTCTGCGCGGCATTGCGGTGGTGACCGGTGAGCCCTGGGAAAAAGGCTTCGCCGGGACCTGACATATTCGCCCGCGGCCTATTGGCGGAAATCTGATGGAAGGACCGGTGCTCGCGTGAGTGCGACCAGCGAGGAGCTTCGCCCGTTATGGGCCGTCCGCCCTGCCCGGCCGCCGCGGCCGGCCGCAGGCCCGCCCGACGGCGGTCGCACCGAACAGTTCGTGCTGACCCTGACCGGCCTGCTGCCGCTGGTCTACGAGCAGGCCTGGCAGACCGTGCTCGGCCCCGCATTCCGCCTGGAGACGGTGGACTGGCGGGCCACCCGGCCCCAGGTGCAGGACGCCCGTCTCGCCGAGCGGCTGGCCCGGGAGGCGGTCACCGGACTGCTCCTCGACCGGGTGCCGGCCACCTGCGCCACCCTCATCCGGCGGGACGACCACACCTGGACCTTCGCCTGGCGGTACGCCTCCGAGCTGATGGACCGCCAGGCCGGACTCCGGCTCCTCGGCCGGGCCACCGAGGCCTACGCCGTCCTCCTGCGCGGCGGCACACCGCCGGCCCCGCCCCGCACCGACGACCTGCTCGCGGGGCCGGTGGGCCGATGACCGGCGACAACTCGGTGCGCCTGTTCTGTCTCCCCTTCGAGGGCGTCTCGGCCGGCGTCTACCTGCCCTGGGCCGAGGCCGTCGGCCCCGCCGTCGTCGTCACCCCGGTGGAGCTGCCCGGCCGCGGCCGCCATCCGCGGTCCCGCCCCTGCGGCGGCCTGGAGCCGCTGCTCGCCGAGATCATTCCGTACGTGGCCCGCATGTGCGACCGGCCGTTCGCGCTCTACGGGCACGGATTCGGCGCCCTCCTCGCCTACGAGATCGCCGCCCGCCTCGAATGGGAGCACGACGCCGTGGCCGAGCGGCTCTACGTGTCGGGCTCCGGGATGCCGCACCGGCCGGCGCCGGAGCGGGCGGTGGGCCACCTCCCCGACGCGGCGATGATCCGCCGGCTCCGCGACCGCGGCCGGATGCCGCCGCTCGACCCGGACCCGCGCCGCGCGGCCCGGGCGCTGACCGCCCTGCGCGCCGACCTCACCGTCATGGAGGCCTACCGGCGCGACCCGCGCCACGTCGTGCACTGCCCGGTGACGGCGATGGGCGGACAGCGGGACCGCAGCGTCACCGGGGCGGACCTCGCCGGCTGGCGCCGCTGCACCCGGCGCGCCCTGCGGGTGGAGAGCCTGCCCGGCGACCACTACTTCCCGCTCACCGCCCGGCGGGAACTCCTCGGCATCTTCGCGCGCGACCTGATCCGCCCCCCGGCGGCCCGCCGGCTGCTCGCGGCGGCGGCCGGGTACTGACGGCGCCGCCGGCGCTCCCCGGCGCGCGGCGCCCCGGCGCGCGGCGCTCCCCGCGTACCGAAGGGCTGCCGGGGCGCCCTGGCGGCGGTCACCGCCTCCCGCCCGTGCGGCCCGCCGCGCACCGGTTCCGGAATCGGCAACAAGAATTGCCCGGGCCGCGCGGCGTCCACATCCTGGGCGCCGGAGGTGACCCCATGACACCCACACACCGCGCCCGGGACCTCGACGGCGAGGCCCGCGGCGCCGAGCCGGAGCGAGAGGCGGAACTGCACTCCGGCGTCCTGGCGGACGCGGCGCACTGGCTGCGGGGCCTGCTCGGGCCCGAGGACCGGGTCACGGCGGCGGTCCGCCGGATCCTCGACGTCGGCAGCGGGCCCGGCGTGGCCGCCTGCGTCCTGGCCGAGGCCTTCCCGCAGGCCGAGGTCGTCGCCGTCGACCGGTCCCCCGAACTCCTCGCCCGGGCCGAGACCCGCGCCGCCGAGCGAGGCCTGACCGGGCGGATCACCACCAGACGGGCCGAACGGCCCGAGGAGTTCAGCCGCCTCGGCCCCGCCGACCTCGTCTGGACCGGCAACGTCTGCCGCCACCTCGGCGACCAGCAGGCGGCGCTGCGGAGCCTGGCGTCCGCGCTGCGGCCCGGCGGCGTCCTCGCCGTCGCCGAACGCGGACTGCCGCCCCGCTTCCTGCCACGCGACATAGGCATCGGCCGGCCAGGGCTCCAGGCACGCATCGACGCGCACCTGGAGGAGCACTTCGCCGCCGGGCGGGCCGGGCTGCCGGGCGCCACCTCCGTGGTCGAGGACTGGCCCTGCCTGCTGGCCTCCGCAGGTCTGGTGCCCACCGGCACCCGCACCTTCCTCATCGACCTCCCCGCACCGCTCGACCTCGCCCCGCGCCGCCATCTGCACACCCGGCTGCGCCGCGTCCTCGACGAACTCGGCGACCGGCTCGACCTCGTCGACCGGCTGACCGTCGAGCAGCTCCTCGACGGCGACGCCTGTACGGGCATCCTGTGGCGCCCCGACGCCTTCTACCTCTCGGCGGTCACCGTGCACACCGCCCGGCTGTGCCGGGTCCGGTCCTGACCCTTTCCCGGACGCTGCGCCGCCCCGCCGAAGCCGTCGGCGGCACGCCCCGGAATGTGCCGCGGCACCGCCCGGATTCCTCTCCGCGAACGGCCCGGCATTCGATTGCGTTCATGCGTTCCGGCGCCTGTTTCTCCTAATTTCCTTAGCAGTCCGGACGGCCTGTGGTGTTCCCGCCGCAGGCCGTCTCCGTATGTCCGCGTGACCGTAGGAGGACCCCGGTCGCAGATTCTTCGGTCAGCCCTACGGTCGCACCGTATTGAGGCCCTCACCCCCGCACTCCTACGTTCCTTCCCAGAGCGGCAGCCCCGGCGGATCCGGAAAGCGGACGGGGCGCGGAAGGGAGACGGAGGACACGTGAGGATACGGATTCTGGGCCCGCTGCACGCCGAGACGGACGGCGCGCCGGTCGTCCCCGCGGCGGCGAAGACACGCCAGATCCTGGCGCTCCTCGCACTCCATCCGGGACAGCTCGTCCCGGTGGCCACCCTCAGGGAGGAGCTCTGGGGCACGGTCCCGCCGCGCAGCGCGCACGCCACCCTCCAGACCTACGTCCTGCGGCTGCGGCGCGGCCTGGCCGACGCCCTCGGCGGTCCCGAAGGACCGCCCCGGGCCCGGCGGCTGCTCGCCACCGGCCACGGCGGCTACCTGCTCCGGGTCGCCGAGGAGGACGTCGACGCCTTCGCCTTCCGGCGGATCGCCCGGGCCGGCCACACGGCCTTCGCGGACGGTGACAGCGAGCGGGCCTCCCGGCTGCTGCGCGACGCCCTCGCGCTCTGGCGCGGACCGGTGCTCGTGGACGTCCGGGCCGGTTCGGCGCTGCGGATCCACGCGGCCGCCCTGGAGGAGAGCCGGCTGCTCGCCGTCGAACGCCGCGTGGACGCCGAGCTCCGCCTCGGCCTGCACGCAGAACTCCTCGCTGAGCTGGTGGAACTGACGGAGCGGCACCCCGCCCATGAACGCCTGCACGCCCAGGCCATGGTGGCGTTCTACCGCTCCGGGCGGCAGACCGCGGCCCTCGACCTCTACCGCAGGCTGCGCCGGCGGCTGATCGAGGACCTCGGTCTGGAGCCCGCCCCGCAGCTCCAGCGCCTGCACCAGGCGATGCTCTCCGTCGATCCCCGGCTCGACACGGTCGCCCAGGGCGGCCCGCCCATTCCCACCTTCGACCTGTACGCCGCCTGAGCGGCCGCACCCAGGACACCGAGCACCCACAGAAGAGGTGACACAGTGACGGACCGGACCCCCACCCTCTACGAATGGGCCGGCGGCGCCGAGGCGCTGGAACGGCTCACGGAGGAGTTCTACCGGCGCGTCCGCAAGGACGACCTGCTCGCGCCGCTCTTCCGGCACATGGACGACGACCACCCGCAGCACGTCGCGACCTTCCTCGGCGAGGTCCTCGGCGGCCCGGAGCGGTACACCGAGCACCACGGCGGCTACCCCCACATGGTGTCGCGGCACCGCGGCCGCGACATCCAGCCCGAGCAGCGGGCGCGCTGGGTGGACCTGATGCGGGAGGCCATGGACGTCGTCGGCCTCCCGCAGGACGCCGAGTTCCGCTCGGCGTTCATCGGCTACATCGAGTTCGGATCGCGCCGCGCCATGGCCAACTCCCAGCCCGACGCCGGTCCGTCGAGCCGTACGACCATCAAGAAGTGGGGCTGGGGCGAGGCCGTCCCCGGTGATGACTGAGCCGGTGGCCGCCGGGTCCCGGGCAGCCCGGAGCAGGCCCCTCCGGAGGCCGTCCGCGCGTCCCGGAATCGGCAACAAATGTTGTCCGTCCGCCACGCACGGTTCCAGCATGGGAACCAGAAGTGATCACCGTGACCGAGCGGAGCGCCGAGGCGTCCGTGCCCCGCGGGCGGCCGCCGCGGGAGACCCGCGGCGGCGCACTCCGAACGCCCGGCGGACCGGTGCGCACCCGCCCTGATCCGTACCCCGTGAACCATCCGGACAAGGAGTTCGACCATGCCTTCGACCACCCCCCGCCTCCCCTGGGGCGTCCGATGAGCGTCCAGACCGAGGCCCACGAGGCCGCCTCCGCCAAGGCGAGCGCCCGACTGCCGTTCGCGGTCTATCTCCTCGCGTTCAGCCTCTTCGCGATGGGCAGCGCCGAGTTCCTGCTCGCCGGCGTCCTCCCGGACATCGCCGACGACCTGCACATCTCGCTCTCCTCCGCCGGCGCGCTGATCTCCGCCTTCGCCATCGGCGTGGTCATCGGCGGCCCGCCGCTGGCGGTCCTCACACTGCGCTGGCCGCGCCGGACCACCCTGGTGGTCTCGCAGGTCCTGTTCGCGGTCTGCGTGGCGATCGGCCTGGTCACCGACGACTTCACCGTCCTGATCGTCACCCGCTTCCTGTGCGGTCTGGCCTACGCCGGGTTCTGGGCGGTCGCCGCGGTCACCGCGATCGGACTCGTCACCCCCGACCGCACCGCCCGCGCCTCCGGCGTCGTCGTCAGCGGACTCTCCATCGCCATGGTCGGCGGCGGCCCGGCGGGCGCGTTCCTCAGCCACTTCACCGGCTGGCAGGGCGGATTCTGGGCGGTGGTCGCCCTCACGGTCCTCGGCGCGGTCTCGACGGCCCTCGCCGTCCCCGCCACCCGGGCCGCCCAGGAGCCGAGCGTGCGCCGCGAACTGCGCACCATGCGACAGCCGCAGCTGTGGGTCGTGTACGCCGCGACGCTGCTCAGCACCGCCGCGTACATGATCTCGTACAACTACCTGGCGGCCTTCCTCACGGACATCACCGGGGTCGACTCCGTCTGGGTGCCCCCGATCCTCGTCCTGTTCGGCATCGGCGCCTTCGTCGGCCTGTCCATCGGTGGCCGGATCGCCGACGGGCGCCCGCACCACGCCCTCCTCATCGGGGCCGGCGGCATCCTCGTCACCTCGGTGCTGCTCGCCCTGCTCGCCCACCACCCGATCGCCGTCATCGTCCTGGTCCTGCTCCTGGGCGTCGCCGGCTTCGTGCTCAACCCCGCCGTCTACGGGCGGGTGTTCACCGTGGCGGCCGAGGCGCCCACGCTCGCCGGCGCCACCGCCGTCTCCATGTTCCAGCTCGGCATCAGCCTGGTCCCCGTCCTCGCGGGCGTCGCCCTCGGGGCCGGAGCGGGACTGACGTCCATCCCCTGGCTGGGCGCAGGCCTGGCCGTCCTGACCGTCCCGGTCGTCCTCGTCGACCGGGCGATGACCCGCAAGGGCGCGCGGAGCCCGCAGACCGGCGAGAACTGACCTCGCCCTCCGCTGCACGGTCCGCGCTCCCGTCCCCCGTCCGAAGACCGGAGCCGCGGAGGAATTCTCCCCCGGAATTCCTCCGCGCGCTCCTCCAAGGAGGATCCCATGGACAACGAACTCGGTTACGAACTCGGGAATTGGGTGGTGTCGCAGATCCAGAGCCCGGACCGTCCCGCGCAGACGGCGTTCACGCTTCTCGACCAGGAATGGGAACTCCTCCCCGAGGTGTTCCCGCCCTACACGGACCCCGGCCCGGGACTCTTCGCCTCCTGGGTGCCGTACGAGAAGGGCATCCGCTTCCTGGAGATGGGCTGCGGCGCGGGCATCGCCGCGGTGCTCGCCGCCCAGCGCGGCGCCGGGCACGTGGTCGCCCTGGACATCAACCCGGCCGCGGCGGAGAACACCCGTCGCAACGCCGCCCGGCACGGCGTGGCGGACCGGGTGACGGCCCTGGCCAGCGACCTCTTCGAGGCCCTGGAGCCCGCCGAGCCCTTCGACCTCGTCTTCTGGAACACCCCGTTCATCGAGGCGCCCGAGAGCCGTCCCTACGCCGGCCAGATCGAGCGCGCGGTCTTCGACCCCGGATACGAGATGGTGCGCCGGTTCTTCCGCGACGTGCGGGCCCACCTGGCCCCGGGCGGACGGGTCTACCTCGGCACCAGCGAGGCCATGGGCAACCGGGACAAGATGCTGCGGGCCGCCGCCGACGCCGGATTCGATGGCCACCGGCACCGCAGCGAATCCGTGGAACTGCCCGCGACGGAATTCCCCGCCTCCCCGGTGGTCGCGGCCCACACCGACGAGCGCGGAATCGTCGACATGGATTTCACGATGTACGAGTTCCTGCGCCGCTGACCCGGCACCTGTCCATTCGCATCCGATTCACGACCGGGCGGACTCGACCGCCCCGGAAGAGGGGAATGTCATGAGCGTCAACGGGAACGCGAACGCCACCGGCTTCGACGTCGTCATCGCCGGAAACGGGGTCCTCGGCCTCTCGCTCGCCTGGGTCCTGGCCCAGCGGGGACAGCGCGTCGCGGTGCTCGGCCAGCCACACCGGCCGTGGGCCGGATCGGCCGCCGCCGGCGCCATGCTCGGCAGCTTCGGCGAGGTCACCACCTCGCTGCTCGCCACCGAGCACGGCCGCGCCAAGCTCGAACTCGGCATCGAGGCCACCGCGTTGTGGCCGCAGTGGCTCGCGCAGCTGGAGGCGGACACCGAGGGCGCGCCCGTGAAGACCGCCGACGGCACCACGGTCATCCTCAACACCATCGGCACCGCCGAGATCGACGACGCCAACTACAACGCCATCCAGGCCGAACTCACCCGCTACGACGAGCCCTTCGAGAACGTCGAGCCCGAGGACCTCGACTGGGTGGACGCCGAGCCGATCTCCCGCCCGCTGAAGGCCTTCCACATACCCGGCGAGCACGCCGTCAACGCCGCCGCCCTGCTGGAGCGCCTGGAGCAGGCCGCCGTCCGCGCCGGCGCCACCCTCGTCCCCGAGTTCGCGACCCGCGTCGTCCACCAGGGCGAGCGGGTGACCGGCGTCGTCACCACGTCGGGGCGGACGATCAGCGCCGACCACGTGACGCTCGCCGCCGGCGCCCGCAGCCAGGAACTGCTCGACAGCCTGCCCATCGGCCCCCGCGTCCCGCGCCTGGTCAGCGGCTACGGCGTCTCCGCCCTGATCCGGACCGCCGACGGCACCCACCCGGACAGCGTCATCCGGACCCCGAACCGTTCCTTCGCCTGCGGCCTCCACGTCGTCCCCCGCGGCGACGGGCACGTCTACGTCGGCGCCACCAACGTCATCTCGGTGGAGCCGCGCGACACCGCCGAGATGCGGGACCTGGTCTTCCTCCTCCAGTGCGCCCACCGCCAGGTCCGCCGCAACCTCTGGAACAGCGACGTCGCCAAGGTCCAGGTCGGCAACCGCCCCGTGTCCATGGACGGCTTCCCACTGCTCGGCCACGGCGGCATGCAGGGCCTGTGGATCATGACCGGCACCTACCGCGACGGCCTCCACCTCTCGCCGCTCCTGGCCCAGGACTTCGCCGCCCGGATCCTCGGCGAGCAGCACCGGACCGAACTCGACCGCTTCGCCCCGGTGCGACAGCCGTACCGTACGGGCACCCGCGAGGAGATCGTCGACGTCCTCATCGACCACCAGATGGGCATCGGCTACGAGCAGGACTGGACGATCCCGGTCGAGTGGCACCAGTGGATCGAGATGGACCTGCGCCCGGCCACTCTCGCCTGGGCGAACGAGCTGGACCCGGAGTTCACCCCGCCGGCCGAGCTGCTCTTCGCCTCCCGCTTCGACCCCGAGCTGGTCAGCCTGCTCCGCAAGTACTACGCGACCTGCCGCGAGCACAGCTGACCCGGCCTCCCACCCGCTTCGCCCCTCCCGGGCTCCCGCCCGCCCATCTCTTCGGCACCCGAGACCCCATCGAGAAAGGACCGTCCCATGGCAGTCGAGGCGATCGACCCGCCCGGCCTTCCCAAGCCCTACGGCTGGCGCCAGCTGGCCGTCGGCACCGGCAGCCGCGTCGTGTTCCTGAGCGGCCAGACCCCGCGCACCGCCGACGGCGAACCGGTCGGCCTGGGCGACCTCGCGGCCCAGACCGAGCAGATCTACCTCAACATCGCCACCGGCCTCGAGGCCGCCGGCGCCACCTTCGACGACGTCCTGCGGCTGACCATGTACGTCGTGGACTGGTCGCTCGACAAGTGGGAGGCCGTCACCGCCGGCGCCGAGCGCGCGGCGGCCAGGCTCGGCGCCGACGTCGTCCGGCCCACGACCCTGGTCGGGGTGGCCACCCTCGCCGAACCCGACTTCCTGATCGAGATCGAGGCGACCGCCATCGCCCCCTGACCGACCTCCCCGCACACACGTGAGGCCCCGCCGGATCCGGCGGGGCCTCACACGTGCGCCTGCGGTCAGTGCTGTTCGGCGAGCAGTCCGTCGATCACCGCGGCGACCGCCTCCGGCGAGGGCAGCCCGGGGTGGTGGCTGCTGGTGCCGGTGGTGGGGTCGAATCCGTCGTGCCACTCGGGCTCGTTGACCAGCCCGCCGTCCTCGCGGATCCGCGCGATGTTCCGCTGGACGGCCGGCTTGTGCCACATCTTGGCGCCCATCACCGGGAAGTAGACGACCGGGCAGTCCACCGAGAGCGCCACCGTCATCAGCCGGTTCGGCGCGGCACCGCCCGCGGCGGCCGCGAGGGTGTGGGCGGTTGCCGGCAGGACGGCGAGGAGGTCGTGGTCACCGGCGAGCCGGGACGGCTTGTCCGTCGGCCAGTCCGCCGGGGAATCCCCGTACACCACCCGCTCGGCGAAGAGCGCGAGACTCTCCGGCGAGACGAACGACGCGGCCGTGTGCGTGAGGAGAACCGTGAACGTACTGCCCGCGATCTGCCGTCGCATCGCCTCGACATAGGACGGAAGCCGGGTCACCGCAATCGATCCGGTGGCGCCGACGAGTATGCGTTTCCCGGGCGTGGCCGGGGAGTTCCGAATTCCCATGCACCGATGATGTCGCCGCGCTCCCGGCATCGGTCAATGCCCAAGTCCCCTGCACGGCAGGGGAGTCCAGCGCCGGTCCAGCGGCGGTCGAGCACGGGCCAAACCCTACGGTCGTCCCTACGGTCCGACCGTATTGAGGCCGTTTGCCGCCCCTCCTAACCTCCGTTTCCGTAAAGGAATTCGAAGCCCGTCAGGGCGACTGATGAAAAGGGGCGGACCTCGATGGAGGATCTTTTCGCGGAGCTGCGCGGCGGGGCCGGCCACCCCCGCCTGGACGACACCCGGTTGCCCGAGCTCAAGCCGCAGCCGGAGCACCGTCACGAACCCTTCCCCCTCACCGACATCCAGCAGGCCTATCTGATTGGCCGTCACAAGGGCCTGGAACTCGGCGGCATCTCCAGCCAGTACTACCTGGAGTTCGACTGTCCCGCCCTCGACCCGGACCGGCTGACCGATGCCCTGCGGAAGGTCGTCGCCCGCCACGACGCGCTGCGCACGGTGGCCGGTCCCGACCAGACCCAGCGGGTCCTCGCCGCCGACGAGGTGCCGCCGTACGTCATCGATGTCACCGACCTGCGGGGCCGGAGCGCCGAGGACGTGGCCGCGGACCTCGACCGGATCCGCGCGGACATGACCGAGCAGGTACTGCCGACGGACCGGGCGCCGCTGCTCGACGCCCGCCTCACCCTGCTCGACGGCGCCCGGGTCCGGCTGCACCTCGCCGTCGACCTGCTCTTCCTCGACATGCGCGGCCTGTACCGCCTCCTCGGCGAATGGCGCCACCGCTACGACGAGCCCGGCCTCGCCCCGGAGCCGCCGGAGCTGTCGTTCCGCGACTACGTGCTCGCGCAGGAGGAACTGCGCGACGCCACCCTGGGCCAGGAGGCCGCCGCGTACTGGGCGGACCGCCTCGACAGCCTGCCGCCCGCGCCGGAACTGCCGCTGGCCGCCGCGCCCGAACAGCTCGGCACCCCCCGCTTCGTACGGCACCGGGCGCTGCTCGCGCCGGAGCGCTGGACGGCGCTGCGCGAAGCCGCCGGCCGGCACGGACTCACCCCCTCCGGCCTGCTGCTCGCGGCCTACGCCGAGGTGGTGCGGACCTGGTCGCGGCGCCAGGAGTTCACCCTGACCGTCACCCAGTTCCACCGGCTCGGGCTGCACCCGCAACTCGACGAGATCATGGGCGACTTCCTGTCCCCGAGCCTGCTCGCCGTCGGCGGCCGGGCCGAGGACACCTTCGCACAGCGAGCCCAGGACCTGCAGCGACGCCATCTGGAGGACCTCGCGCACTCCACCTACGGCGGCATCCGGGTGCTGCGCGACCTGGCCCGCCGCAGGGACGACGGCCGGGCCGCCATGCCCGTGGTCTTCTCCAGCACGCTCGGCGCCTCCGACGGGGGCCGCCTGGAGGCCTTCGGCGAACTGGTCCACGACCACAGCAGGACCCCGCAGGTATGGCTGGAGAACCAGATGCTCGAACGCGACGGCCGGCTCTCCGTGAACTGGAACGCGGTCGAGGGCCTGTTCCCCGACGGCACCCTGGAGGCCATGTTCGACGCGTACGTGACGCTGCTCGACCGCCTCGTCGACGACCCGGCCGTCTGGGACGCCACCCGGGGGATCGTGCCGCTGCCCGCCGCGCAGGCCGAGGAACGCGCACGGGCCAACGCCACGGCCGAGGACATCGCGCCGGCCCTGCTGCACGAGCTGGTCGCCGAGGCCGCCGCCCGCCGCCCGGACGCGGTCGCGGTCGTCACGCCCGGCACGGAGACCACGTACCGCCGCCTCACCGAGGACGCGCACCGCATCGCGCACCGGCTGCTCGAAGGGCCCGGCGCCGAACCGAACGAGATCGTCGCCGTGTCGATGCGGCCGGGCGCCGCCCAGTACTCCGCGCTGCTCGGCGTGCTGCACGCCGGCGCCGCCTACGTGGCCATCGACCCCGAACTGCCCGAGGAGCGCCGGCTGAAGCTGCTGGCCCGGTGTTCCGTGCGGGCCGTGGTGACCGAGCCGGAACTGCGGGACCGCCTGACCTGGCCGGCCGGCGTCACGGTGGTGACCGGCGAGGACGAGGCCACCCTGGCGTGCTCCGCCGAGCGGCCGAAGCCCCGGCAGGATCACGACGACCTCGCCTACGTCATCTTCACCTCGGGCTCCACCGGCGAGCCCAAGGGCGTGATGATCACCCATCGCAGCGCCGCCAACACCGTGCAGGACATCAACCGGCGCTTCTCCGTGGGGGAGGACGACCGGACCATGGCCCTCGCCCCGACCGGCTTCGACCTGTCGGTCTACGACCTCTTCGGCGTCCTGGGCGCGGGCGGCACCGTCGTCGTGCCCGACCCGGCGCGCGGCAACGACATCGCCCACTGGTCGCAGCTCATCGGCCGCTACGGCGTCACCATCTGGAACAGCGTGCCCGCCCCCATGCGCATGTGGATCGACTCGCTCGGCGACGGGGCCGTGCCGCGCGGCTGCCGGCTGCGGCTCGCCCTGCTCAGCGGCGACTGGATCCCGGTCGACCTGCCGGCCCGCGTCAGGGAGAAGATCCCCGCGATGCGGGTGATCAGCCTCGGCGGCGCCACCGAGGGCTCGATCTGGTCCATCCACCACCCGATCGACGAGGTGCGGCCCGACTGGTCGAGCATCCCGTACGGCAAGCCGCTCGCCAACCAGACCATGCACGTGTTCAACCAGTGGCTGGAACCCTCCCCGGTCGGCGTCACCGGCGAGATCCACATCGGCGGGACCGGCGTGGCCCAGGGCTACCTCGGCGACCCCGAGCGGACCTCCGAGCGCTTCCTCGTCCACCCCGTCACGGGCGAGCGGATCTACCGCACCGGCGACCTCGGGCGCTATCTGCCCGGCGGCGACATCGAGATCCTCGGCCGCGAGGACTTCCAGGTGAAGATCAACGGCTACCGCGTCGAACTGGGCGAGATCGAGGCCGCCCTGCTCCGCCGGCCGGGGGTGAGCAGCGCACTCGTCACCGCGCCCGCCCACACCCGTACCGGCCAGCGCCAGATCGCCGCCTATGTGGTGCCCGAGCCCGGGGCCGACCCGGACCCGGCCGAGCTGCGCGAGGCGCTCAGCGCCGTACTGCCCGGCTACATGGTGCCCAGCCGCTTCCTGACCCTGGACAGCCTGCCCCTCACCACGAACGGAAAGATCGACCACAAGGCGCTGCCCACGCCGTGGAACGACGACCCCGACACCGCCTCCGAGCGGGTCGCACCCCGTAGCCCGGTCGAGGAGCGCCTGTTCACGCTCTGGTCCCAGCAGCTCGGCCACGGCGACTTCGGCGTGGAGGAGGGCTTCTTCGACATCGGCGGCGACTCCCTGCACGCCGTCGGCCTGCTCGCCCTGCTGCGCACCGAGTTCGGCCTGGAGGCCGACACGGAGCAGGAGATGGTCGAGGGGCTCTTCATGAACGCCTCCATCGCCTCGTTCGCCGAACTGATCGTCACCGTCGAGGAGTCCGCAGCGTGACCACCACACCCGATCCCCTCGCGACCGCCGGCGAATGGGAGTACGTGATCGTCGGGGCCGGCTCCGCGGGCGCCGTGACCGCCGCCCGGCTCGCCGCCCGCGGCTCCGGCCCGGTCCTGCTCCTGGAGGCCGGCGAGGACCAGCCGCGTCCCCGCGACCGCTCCCACCCGCTGGCGGACGCCGGACGGCTCGTGCTGGCCGGCCACAACTGGGACTACCGCGCCAATCTGCGCACCAGTGGGCGCCTGGAGGACCTCGTCGAGGGCCGTACCGGAGCGGCGGAGCCCGACGCGGCCACGGGCGGCCGGGTGCCCGCCCGGGCCCTGTGGGAACGCTTCCCCTACCAGCTCGGCAAGGTCGTCGGCGGCGGTTCCGCCGTGAACGGCGCCATCGCCCTGCGCGGACTGCCCCGGGACTTCGCCGCCTGGGAGGCGGCCGGGAACCCGGACTGGTCCTGGGAACGCGTGCTGCCCTTCTACAAGGACATCGAGAACGACGCCGACTTCCCGGGCCGGCTGCACGGAGACAGCGGGCCGCTGCCGATCCACCGCACCCCGCGCGGACAGGTCCACGCCCTGGACGCCGCCTTCTGGGAGGAGTGCAACCGGCAGGGCGTCACCGACCTGCCCGACCTCAACGCCGGGGTCGAGGCCGGCGTCGGCCCGATCCCCGGCAACGCCGTGGACGGCGAACGCATCGACGCCTCCACCGCCTTCCTGGCCGGCGTCCGCGACCTGCCCGGCTTCCACCTCCGCAGCGGCGTCCGGGTCACCCGGGTGCTGTTCGAGGGCAACCGGGCCGTCGGCGTGGAGGCCGAACGCGACGGCGTGCTCACCACCGTCCGCGCACGGAACGTCGTCCTCAGCGCCGGGGCCGCCGGCACCCCCGTCATCCTCCAGCGCTCCGGGGTCGGCGCCGCCGGCCTGCTCGGGGCCCTCGGCATCACCCCCGTCGCCGACCTGCCCGGTGTCGGCCGCGACCTGGTGGACCACCCCTCGGTCGTCATCTGGTCCAGGCCGGCCGACGGGGTCTGCACCCCCGGCCTGCCCTGGCGGCAGGTCGCTGCCCGCATGAGCAGCGGCTTCGACGACGACGTGGACATCCAGACAGGCCTGCTCAACAACGTGGAGAGCCACACCATCCCCGGCTTCGTCGACCGGCTCGGCTGGCCGCTCGTCGTCGGCATCTCGGTGATGCTGCTGCGCCCGCGCTCCCGGGGCCGGGTCTACCTCGACAGCGCCGACCCCCACGCGGCGCCCGTCATCGAACTGGGCATCGGCACCGACCCCGAGGACGTGGAGCGGCTCTGCCACGGCGTGCGCCGGGCCTGGAGCTTCCTGCGGTCCCCGGGGCTGTCGAGCCGGCTGACCAGGACGCAGTTCTGGAGCGACCGGATGATCGCCAACGACGGCGTCGTGCGCAGCGGCGTCCGCCACATCATGAACCCCGGGTGGCACGCGGCCGGTTCGTGCCGGATGGGACCGGACACCGACCCGTGGGCGGTCGCCGACCAGGACGGCCGGGTGCACGGCACCGAGAACCTGCGGATCGCCGACGCCTCGCTCTTCCCCACCATCCCGAGCGCCCCCACCAACCTGACCACCCTGATGCTGGCCGAGAAGCTGGCCCGGAGCACCAAGGAGTGACCGTGCAGCCCGAATCCAGGCCCCCGGTGCGGCTCTACTGCTTCCCGCACGCCGGGGCGACCTCCCTCGTCTACCGCGGCTGGCAGGCGCTCGGCGAGCCGCACCTGCTGGTCCGGGGCGTGGACGCGCCCGGCCGCGGCACCCGCCGCCGTGAGCGCAAGGCGGCCGGCTTCCACGCGCTCGTCCGGTGCATGGCCGAACAGCTCGTGGCCGACCTGCTGACCGAGCGGGAACGGACCCCGGGCCTGCGCTGGGCCACCTTCGGGCACAGCTTCGGCTCGACCACGAGCCTGGCGGTGGCCGCGGAGGTGACCCGTCAGGTCGGCGTGGCTCCGGAGCGGGCCGTGCTCTCCGGGGCGGTCCCGCCCCGGCTCCAGCGGCCCGGGCCGCTGCTCGACTCCGTACCCGACGAGGAGCTGCTGGCCCGGACGGCCGCCGACGGCGGCACCCCTCCGGCCGTGCTCGCCGACCCGACGATGAGCCGCATCCTGCTGCGGATGCTCCGTGAGGACGACGCCGTACGGGCCGAGTTCGCCACCGAGGCGGCCGGGCTGCGGGTGGACTTCCCGCTCACGCTGATCGGCGCCCGCGAGGACGTGCACGCCCCGCCGGAGAAGGTCTGGCAGTGGGCCGCGCACAGCTCGGTACCGGCCCGCCGGACCGAGATCGACGGCGGCCACTTCGCGGCCGTCCAGCGCCCCAAGGACACCCTCGCCGGCATCCTCGACGACATCGACCCCGGGAAGGGGTGAACACATGGCACGCAGCAGGTACGAGGCGGAGCACGAGCAGTTCCGGGCCACCTGCCGGGAGTTCCTCCACCGCGAGGTGCTGCCGCACCACGCGCGGTGGGAGCGGGACGGCATCGTCGACCGGGAGGTGTGGCGCAAGGCCGGCCGGGCGGGACTTCTCGGCATCGGCGTGGACCCGGCGTACGGCGGGGGCGGCGAGCCCGACTACCGCTACCCGGCGGTGTTCGCGCAGGAGATCATGTGGGCCCGCGCCACCGCCCCCGGCTTCGTGGCCCACAACGACGTCATCGCCACCTATCTCGCCGAGCGCACCACCGAGGAACAGCGCAAGCGCTGGCTGCCCGGGCTCTGTTCGGGCGAGCTGATCGCGGCGATCGCGATGAGCGAGCCCGACGCCGGCTCCAACGTCGCCGACATCCGCACCACCGCCGTCCGCGACGGCGACTCCTACGTCCTCAACGGGCAGAAGACCTTCATCACCAACGGCGAGAACGCCGACGTGGTCGTGGTCGCCGCCAAGACCGCACCCGAGCGCGGTGCGCAGGGCATCAGCCTCCTCGTAGTGGAGCGCGGCACGCCCGGATTCACCCGCGGGCGGCGCATGGAGAAGCTGGGCTGGCACGCCAGCGACACCTGCGAGCTGTTCTTCGACGACTGCCGGGTGCCGGCCGACAATCTCGTCGGCAGGGAGAACGCCGGTCTCGCCTACATGATGGCGGGGCTGCCCCGGGAACGGCTCAGCATCGCCACCGTGGCGGTCGGCGCGGCCGAGCGGATGCTGGCGGACACCCTCGAATACGCCAGGACCCGCGAGGCCTTCGGTCAGGTCATCGGCAGCTTCCAGCACAACCGCTTCCAACTGGCCACGATGGACACGGAACTGACGATCGCCCAGGTCTTCCTGGACCACTGCGTCGCCGAACTCAACGCCGGGCGCCTGTCGGTGACGGACGCCGCCAAGGTGAAGTGGTGGACCACGGAGCTGCAGGTGGACATCGCCAACCGCTGCCTCCAGATCCACGGCGGCTACGGCTACCTGAAGGAGAGCGCCATCTCCCGGGAGTGGGCCAACAGCCGGGTGCAGACGATCTACGGCGGGACGACCGAGGTGATGAAGGAGCTGATCGGCCGCTCCCTCGGCCTCTGACCGGCCCGGCTTCCGAGCCGTCCCGCGGCCTCCGACCGGCCTCGGGCCTCTCTGGGTCCCGCGGCTTCCGACCGGCCTCGGGCCTCTCTCGGTCCCGCGGCCTCCGACCGGCCCCGGGTTTCGTCGGTCCGCGGCCTCCGACCGCTCCCTCGGCTTCCGGCCGGCCCGGCTTCCGGGACACCGGGATACCGGTCCGCTGTCCCGGTGTCCCGGGCACCGCACCACCCCGCCCCGCTCCCGGCACGGATCCGTGCCGGGAGCGGGGCGCACTTTCGGCCATGTCCCGAAATCAGCACCTATGATTGCGATTTCGGGAACGCGCACGATCTAATGGCGGGATGGAGCAGTCACCGGCCATCACCCAGGCCCTGTCCGCTGTCGGTCCCCGGCTCAAGCGGGTGCGCACCGCCCGTGGTGTCACGCTCGCCGCGCTGTCGGAGGCCACCGGGATCTCCAAGAGCACGCTGTCCAGACTCGAAGCGGGACAGCGTCGCCCCAGTCTCGAACTGCTGCTGCCCATCGCCCACGCGCATCAGGTCCCGCTCGACGAACTCGTCGGCGCCCCGGAGGTGGGCGACCCGCGCGTCCGGCTCAAGCCGCACGCCGTGAACGGCAACACGGTGTTGCCGCTGACCCGCCAGCCGGGACCGCTGCAGAGCTACAAGATGGTGCTGCCGGCGAGCCGCGACACCCCGGAGATGTGCACGCACGAGGGCTACGAGTGGCTGTACGTGCTCTCCGGGCGGCTGCGGCTCGTCCTGGCCGACCACGATCTGGTGCTCGACCCGGGGGAGGTGGCCGAGTTCGAGACCCGGCTGCCGCACTGGTTCGGCAGCACGGGGGAGGGTCCGGTCGAGGTGCTGAGCGTGTTCGGCCGCCAGGGGGAGCGGATGCACGTCCGCGCCCGCCCGACACGCCGAACGCCCGCCACCGGCTCGTAGCCGGGGCGGGCGTGCGGCGGCGGGCGCGCGGGGGAGGCGACGCCGCGGCCGTCGCCCGTCGCTCAGGACGCGGGGACGGGCGCTTCGGTGGAGCGGCCGGCGGCGGCGCGGTGCGCGGCGAGGTCGCGTTCGATCTCCTCGTCCACGAGGTCGTGGTTGAGGGCGAACGCGGCCGCGGCCCCCATGCCGGCGGCCGTGACGGCCTGGGCGCGGGAGTCCACCACGTTGCCGACGGCCCAGAGGCCGGGGCGGCTGGTGCGGCCGGCCCGGTCGGTGACCAGCCAGCCCTGGTCGTCCTTCGCGCAGCCGAGACCGTCGAAGGCCCCGTCGTTCGGGGTCATGCGGGGGAAGAGGAACACCCCGGCGCAGTCGATCGTCGTGCCGTCGGCGAGTTCCACCGCGTGCAGGCGCCCGTCCTTGCTCAGGAGCGTCGACACCGGCCCCTCGACCACCTCGACGCCCCGCGCGTCCATGCGCTCGCGCTCCTCGTCGGTGAGCGGCCGGCTGTGCGGCACGTACACGACCTGCGGCGACCACTGGCGCAGCAGCAGTGCCTGGCCGGGCGACGCGGGGTGGACGCCGAGCACGACGATCGGCCGGTCGCGGACCTCGTAGCCGTGGCAGTACGGGCAGAAGTGCACGTCCTCGCCCCACATCGCGCGGACGCCCGGGATCTCGGGGAGTTCGTCGCGCAGGCCCGTGGCGAGCACGACGTGCCGGGCGCCGAGGGAGGCGCCGCCCTCCAGACGGACCAGGTACCCGCCGGTCTCCGCGGCCTCCACCTGGTCCACCCGCCCTTCGATCCGGACCGCGCCGTACCGCGCGATCTCCGCGCGGCCGGCCTCCAGCACGGTGAGCGGGGGGACGCCGTCACGGGAGAGGAAGCTGTGCATGTGGGCCGAGGGGGCGTTGCGGGGCTCCCCGGAGTCGACGACGGCTACGGTGCGACGGGCCCGGGCGAGCACGAGTGCGGCGTTGAGCCCACCCGCCCCGCCGCCTATCACGATGACGTCGTACGAAGTGCGGTCGTGGTGTGCGTTGTTGGCGCCGGTCATGGCGATCACCTCCGCCGCAAGAGTGCGGCCGGCCGGAGAGCCGGGCAATCTTTGTTGCCGTTTCCGGGACGCGGCCCGTCGGGCCCCGCCGAGGCCCGTCCCCGGTGGGGCGGAGTCCGTCGACGGCATGCCCCCGTACGCCGCCGTCCGCCGCACCCCGCACCGGACGCGGGGCGCGCGGGACCGGTCCGCCGCGGCCGCCGGATAGCCTGGCCGGATGCTTACAGAAGTGACAGCGACCCGCTATGTCACCCCCCTGCGTGAGGGCGGCTCGCTCCCCGGGATCGTCGAGGCCGACGACCTCGGCACGTACGTCATGAAGTTCACCGGCGCCGGTCAGGGCCGCAAGACCCTCGTCGCCGAGGTGATCTGCGGGCAGCTGGCCCGTCGGCTCGGGCTGCGGGTGCCGGAGCTCGTCACCCTCCAGCTCGACCCCGTCATCGGGCTCTCCGAGCCCGACCAGGAGGTGCAGGAGCTGCTCAAGGCGAGCGGCGGCCTCAACCTCGGCATGGACTTCCTCCCGGGCTCGCTCGGCTTCGACCCCCTCGCCTACGAGGTCGACCCGCAGGAGGCCGGCCGGGTCGTGTGGTTCGACGCAGTGATCAACAACGTCGACCGGTCCTGGCGCAACCCGAACCTGCTGGTCTGGCACGGCGACCTGTGGCTCATCGACCACGGCGCCACCATGATCTGGCACCACAACTGGCCCGGCGCCCAGGCCTCCGCCGCCAAGCCCTACGACGCCTCCGACCACGCCCTCGCGCGGTTCGCGCCGGACGTCGCGGCGGCGGCCGCCGAGCTGGCCCCGCTGGTCACCCGGGAGCTGCTCACCGAGGTCGCCGCCGAGGTGCCCGACGAGTGGCTGGTCGACGAGCCCGGCTTCGCGAGCACCGACGAGCTGCGGGCGGCCTATGTGGCGGCCCTGCTGCCGCGCGCCGCGACCATCCACGAGCGGATCACGCTCGGACCGCGCTCCGAGCGGCGCCCCCAGCAGCCGCCCGGCTGGCTCGCCGAACGCCTCGCCCCCCGGCCCCAGGCCGCCCAGCACGCCACCGAGAAGGACAGCACCCCGTGACCGACCGCGATGTCTTCGAGTACGCGCTGCTGCGGGTCGTGCCCCGCGTCGAGCGCGGAGAGTGCTTCAACGCCGGCGTGGTCGTCTACTGCCGCGCCCGGTCCTTCGTGGCCGCCCGTACGCACCTGGACGAGGCCAAGCTGGCCGCGCTCGACCCGCGTGCCGACGTCACCGGCGTACGGGCCGCGCTGCACGCTGTCGAGGGGGTCTGCACGGGCGGCGAGGCCGCGGGGCAGGCCGCCGGCGACGACCCGGGACGCCGCTTCCGCTGGCTGATCGCGCCCCGCTCGACGGTGGTGCAGCCCGGCCCGGTGCACACCGGTCTGACCACCGATCCCGGGGCCGAGGTGGAACGCCTGCTCGATCTTCTCGTGCGCTGAGTGATCCGGTGCACCCGGTGGGCCGTTGACACCGGGTGCCAGGGCTTCTAGCGTCTCGTCTGCGGGCGATACTAAGCGGTCGCTCATCTCCGGAAGTGCGGGTCTCCGGGAGAACGGGCGGCGTGCGGGGTACGGACCGTATCCAGGGACGAACCAAGGGCGAGGAGAACCAGCATGTCCACCACCGAGCAGCGCGTAGCCGTCGTCACGGGTGCGGCGCGGGGCATCGGAGCCGCCACCGCGATCCGGCTCGCGGCCGAGGGCCGCGCCGTCGCCGTACTCGACCTCGACGAGGCGGCCTGCAAGGACACCGTCGAGAAGATCACCGCCGCCGGCGGCACCGCGCTCGCCGTCGGCTGCGACGTCTCCGACAGCGCCCAGGTGGAGGCCGCGGTCGCCCGGGTCGCCGCCGAGCTCGGCGCCCCGACGATCCTCGTCAACAACGCGGGCGTGCTCCGCGACAACCTGCTCTTCAAGATGTCCGAGTCCGACTGGGACCTCGTGATGAACGTGCACCTCAAGGGCGCGTTCCTGATGGCCAAGGCCTGTCAGAAGCACATGGTGGACGCGGGCTTCGGCCGGATCGTCTCGCTGTCCTCCTCCTCCGCCCTCGGCAACCGCGGCCAGGCCAACTACTCCGCCGTCAAGGCCGGCCTCCAGGGCTTCACCAAGACCCTCGCCAAGGAGCTCGGCAAGTTCGGCATCACCGCCAACGCCGTCGCCCCGGGCTTCATCGTCACCGAGATGACCGCGCAGACCGCCGAGCGCGTCGGCATGGGCTTCGAGGAGTTCCAGGCCGCCGCCGCCACCATGATCCCGGTGCAGCGCGTCGGCACGCCGGACGACATCGCCAACGCCATCGCCTTCTTCACGGGCGACGACGCGGGCTTCGTCTCCGGCCAGGTCCTGTACGTGGCCGGCGGCCCGCTCAACTGACCCGCGGCGCGGAGGAGTACACGCACATGAGCACGAAGGAGCTGCCCGAGCTCTCGGGCAAGGTCGCCCTCGTCACCGGCGCGAGCCGGGGCATCGGCTACGGAGTCGCCGAGGCCCTCGTGGCCCGCGGCGACCGGGTGTGCATCACCGGCAGGGGCGAGGAGGCCCTCAAGGAGGCCGTGGAGCGCCTCGGCGCCGACCGGGTCATCGCGGTGCCCGGCAAGGCCCACGACGAGGCCCACCAGGCCGCTGCGGTCGACGCCGCCATGGAGGCCTTCGGGCGGGTCGACTACCTGGTGAACAACGCCGGCACCAACCCGGTCTTCGGCCCCATCGCCGAGCTCGACCTGGGGGTGGCCCGCAAGGTCTTCGAGACCAACGTGGTCTCGGCGCTCGGCTTCGCCCAGCAGACCTACCGGGCGTGGCAGAAGGAGCACGGCGGGGCGATCGTGAACATCGCCTCGGTCGCCGGCCTCTCCGCGTCGCCGTTCATCGGCGCGTACGGGATGAGCAAGGCGGCCATGATCAATCTGACCCTGCAGCTGGCGCACGAGTTCGCGCCGATGGTCCGGGTCAACGCGATCGCGCCGGCGGTCGTGAAGACGCGGTTCGCCGCCGCGCTCTACGAGGGCCGGGAGGCCGAGGCGGCCGCCCCGTACCCGCTCGGCCGGCTCGGCGAGCCGTCGGACATCGGCGGCGCGGCCGCCTTCCTCACGTCGTCCCAGTCGGACTGGATCACCGGTCAGACCCTGGTCGTCGACGGCGGGATTTTCCTGAACGCCGGTGTCGGGTGACCGGTATCCGGACACATCGCTGAATTATTGACCGGTTTGGCCCCGGTTATACGACGAATGCCTCGAGTGCCCCGCCCGGGCGGACCATTGACCTGGCGGGGCGCTGCGGTATCGTCTGCCGATCCCAGGCTGAACGAGGAGCGTGCACGTGTTCAACCGGACCAGTCTGCAGGCCGCTGCAGCCCTTGCGTCCATATCCCTCCTGTCCGGATGCAGTGTGTTTTCGGACAGTGAATCCGCAGCGGAACAGAGAATCGTCGTAGGGACGACGAGTTCTCCCACGACCCTCGATCCGGCAGCCGCCTGGGACAATTCCTGGGAGCTTTTCCGGAATGTCTTCCAGACGCTCGTGAGTTTCCCGACCGGCAGTACGAGTCCGCAGCCGGACGCCGCGGACTGCCAGTTCAAGCAAGGTTCCTCCAGTCGTGTCTTCGAGTGCCAGATACACGACGGGCTCACCTTCTCCAACGGGCACAAGCTGGACGCCGAGGCCGTCAAGTACTCGATCGAGCGCATCCGCACGATCAACTACAAGGGCGGTCCCAACGGAATGCTGGGCTCGCTCGACAAGATCGAGGTCCTCGACCCCCGCACCGTGGTCTTCCGGCTCAACAAGCCCGACGCCACCTTCCCCTTCATCCTCGCCACGCCGGCCATGTCGATCGTCGACCCGGCCGAGTACCCGGCGGACAAGCTCCGCGAGGACGGCAAGCTGCTCGGTTCCGGCCCGTACGTGCTCGACGCATACGCCGAGAACGACAAGGCCGAGCTGACCCGCAACCCGAGCTACAAGGGCTTCGCCGAGCGCAAGAACGGCGGCGTGACCATCCGGTACTTCAAGGAGTCCGAGGCGATGGTCGCGGCCCTGAAGAAGAAGGAGATCGACGCCACCTACCGCGGTCTGACCGCCGCCGAGGTCGTCGACCTGCAGTCCGACAAGCCGGAGAACCAGGGGCTCCAGCTCGTCGAGTCGACCGGCGCCGACATCCGCTACCTCGTGTTCAACACCAAGGACGACTCGGTCGCGAGGCTGCCCGTCCGCAAGGCCATCGCCCAGCTCGTCGACCGCGACGAACTGGTCAACAAGGTCTACCAGGGCACCGCCGAGCCGCTGTACTCGATGGTCCCCAAGGGCATCGCGGGCCACACCACGAAGTTCTTCGACCGCTTCGGGCAGCCGGACCCGGCCAAGGCCAAGTCCATCCTGCGCGCCGCCGGCATCAGGAAGCCGGTCAAGCTCGACTTCTGGTACACCACCGACCGGTACGGCTCCTCGACCGCGCCCGAGTTCGCCGAGCTCAAGCGCCAGCTGGAGGAGTCCGGGCTCTTCGAGGTCACCCTGCACGGCAAGCCGTGGAAGGAGTTCCAGGCGGGCTACCAGAAGGGCGAGTACCCGGCCTTCGGCCGCGGCTGGTTCCCCGACTTCCCGGACCCGGACAACTTCATCGCCCCCTTCGTGGGCAAGGAGAACGTCCTCGGCACCCCGTACGTCAGCCCCCGCATCACCGACGAGCTGATCCCCAAGTCCCGGCGCGAGAGCGACCGCGCGTCCGTCACGGACGAGTTCACCGAGGCGCAGGAGATCATGGTCCAGGACGTGCGGCTGCTGCCCCTGTGGCAGGGCAAGCTCTACATCGCCGCGAGCGAGGACATCGCCGGCGGCGAGCGGGCGCTCGACCCGCAGACCGTCATGCAGATGTGGGAGCTCCAGCGCCGCACCAGCTGGTAGAGCGCGGGACCCGGGCGGCGGACGGCGTTGTCAGTGGGCCCCGGTAGGTTCTCGTACGCAGTCATACGAAAGCCCACCGGAGGTTGTTGACGTGACCGACACCGACATGCTGCCCGAGTCCTGGCGCGGCGTCCTCGGCGACGAGCTGGAGAAGCCCTACTTCAAGCAGCTCACCGAGTTCGTCGAGGAGGAGCGGGCGAAGGGGCCGGTCTACCCCCCGCGCGAGGAGGTCTTCGCCGCCCTCGCCGCCACCCCGTACGACAAGGTGAAGGTCCTGGTGCTCGGCCAGGACCCCTACCACGGCGAGGGCCAGGGCCACGGACTGTGCTTCTCGGTCCGTCCCGGCGTGAAGACCCCGCCCTCGCTGCGCAACATCTACAAGGAGATGCAGGCCGAGCTCGGCCACGACATCCCGGACAACGGCTATCTGATGCCGTGGGCGGAGCAGGGCGTGCTGCTGCTCAACGCGGTCCTCACGGTCCGGGCCGGCGAGGCCAACTCGCACAAGGGCAAGGGCTGGGAGAAGTTCACCGACGCCGTGATCACGGCCGTGGCCTCCCGCCCCGACCCGGCGGTCTTCGTCCTGTGGGGCAACTACGCCCAGAAGAAGCTTCCGCTCATCGACGAGGAGCGGCACGTGGTCGTCAAGGGCGCCCACCCCTCGCCGCTGTCGGCGAAGAAGTTCTTCGGCTCGCAGCCCTTCACCCAGATCGACGCGGCCGTCAAGGCCCAGGGGCACGAGCCGATCGACTGGCGCATCCCCGACCTCGGCTGAGCCTCGCCCGGATCCGGCGCGGCGGGAGCTAGCGTCGGGTCCGGTCCCTCGTGCCGAGGGCCGGGGAGCCAGCACGTGGAGGCCGTAGTGACCGGGCAGCAGGTGTCGGACGACGCCGTCATGACCAGGATCGGGCAGGCGATGATGCTGCTCCACGGCGGCGACCGGGAAGAGGCCCGCAATCGCTTCGGCGCCATCTGGGATCAGCTCGGCCCGGACGGCGACCCGCTGCACCGCTGCACGCTCGCCCACTACATGGCGGACGCCCAGGACGACCCCGATGTGGAGCTCGCCTGGGACCTGCGGGCGCTGACGGCCGCCGAGGGCCTGGACGACGACCGGCTCGCCCTGCACGACTCCACGGCGGCCTTGCGTGCCCTGTACCCCTCGCTGCACCTCAATCTGGCCGCCGACTACGTGAAGCTGGCGCGCCCCGACGCGGCCCGGATCCACCTGGACCGGGCCCGCGCGGCCGCCGAGAGCCTGGACGACGACGGGTACGGCAACGGGGTGCGGGCCGCGATCGAGCGTCTGGAGCTGCGGCTGCGGGGTCAGCGCCCGTAGCCGCCCCGGCAGATCCGGGCCTGGTCGCTCCCCGGGCTCCAGCCGCCGTAGGACTCGCCGAGCGCGCACACGTCGGCCCGGTCGCGGGGCAGCTTCGGCAGCGCGGGGAGGACGAGGTCCGGATACGGCCGCGGTCGCGGTACGGCGGACGGGTGCGGTCGTTCGGTCCGGTGCGGGCGGGCGGGACCGGCTCCGCCGGGACCGGGCCGCCCGGCGGACGGGCGGGGGCCGGGCGCCGGCTCGTCGGGCATCGCCGCCTCCAGGGCCTCGCGGGCGGGGCCCTGGACGATCTGGGGCGCGACGTCCTGGCCGGCGGGGTCGGCCGCCCGGCTCGGGGCGGGCGCGGGGGCCGTCGGCGGCGGTTCGACCGCGACACAGCCCGTGAGGGCGGCCATGGCCATCCCGGCGAGCAGTGTCACTGTGGTTCGGGTTGCATGCACCCGCGCCACTCTGCTGGCCGCAGGGCGTTTCCCGCGCCCCTACTCGCGGGGAATGCCCCGCATGAGTGATCACCCGGGTGCGGGCTGACCCGCTCGCACCCTGCTCCGGAGTCAGTCGCCGGTGGCGCCGTCGATCCGCTCGCGGACGAGGTCGGCGTGGCCGTTGTGGCGGGCGTACTCCTCGATCATGTGCAGATAGATCCAGCGCAGGTTGAAGGTCCCGCCGCTGCGGTGCTTACCGGCGCCGATGTCGTCGAGCTCGCGCCCGGCGGCGTTGGCCCGGGCCACGGCGATCTCGCCCTGCCATGCGGCGTAGGCCTCCTCCCAGGTGTCCTCCCCGGTGACGTGGAAGTCCCGGTCGTGGTCCTCCTCGGTGGCGAAGATCCAGCCCGTCTCCTCGCCGGCCAGGACCCTGCGGAACCAGCCGCGTTCGACCTCGGCCATGTGCCGGACCAGGCCCAGCAGCGTGAGGTTCGAGGGCGGTGCGGAGGCGGTGCGCAGCTGGGTCTCGTCGAGCCCCTCGCACTTCATGGCCAGGGTCGCCCGGTGGAAGTCGAGCCATTCCTCGAGGGCCGCGCGCTCTCCGGTGAGGGTGCCGGGGTCGGTGCGGGGGGTGGATGCGATGCGTTCGGCAGTCATGCCCCGCATCGTCGCCGATCCTGCGCCTCCCTGGCCAGGGAATTGACGCCCGCTCAGCCGCCGGCGCCGCCCAGCATGCCGCGCAGCAGCTCGTCGAAGCCGGTGCGCAGGTCCGCGCGGCTCGGCACGGCCGCGTGGAAGGAGCCCGCCGCGCAGGAGAACATCAGCCCCTCGCACCAGGCGATGAGGGACAGCGCGTGCCGCTCCGGCGCGGGGGAGCCGGCCTCGCGCATCATCGCGATCAGCGGGCCGTGGAACACGGCGCCGGCGGAGTCGAAGAAGGTCCGCAGCTCGGGACGGCGGGTGGCCTCCAGGGCGAGCTCGTAGCGGGACACGAGCAGTGCCCGGTGGTCCGTCAGGTAGCGGTGCAGGGCCAGTGCGAGGGCGTCCGTGAGGGCCTCGGGGCCGGCGCCGGCGGCGGGCAGCTCGTGCGGCGCGAGGACCGCCGCCTCGTGCCGGACCTGGCGCCGGACGGCGGTCTCCAGGAGGGCCTGGCGGGTGCGGGCGTGGTTGGAGGTGGAGCCCTGGGGGAGTCCGGCCCGTTCGTCGACGGCGCGATGGGTCAGCCCGCGCATCCCGCGTTCGACGAGCAGGCCGAGGGCTGCGTCGCCGATGCGGTCGGCGCGGCTCAGGGGGGCGTCGGCGGCCGGTGCTGCGGTCATGGGGACAACCTATCGAGCCTCCTCCCCCTCCCCGCCTCACTACAGATGTAGTACGCTCCGGGTGACACTACAGCTGTAGTGGGGATGTGTCAGTCCCGATCCGTCGTCCCCGAGGGGGAGTCATGGCACAGCACCGCGCCGTCGTCGCCGGAGCCGGCATCGGCGGCCTCACCGCCGCCCTCGCCCTGCGCGACCGCGGCTGGGACGTCACCGTCCTCGAACGCGCCCCCGGCCTCGCCCCGGTCGGCGCCGGCATCGGCCTCGCCCCCAACGCCCTCCGCGCACTCGACGTCCTCGGCCTCGGCGACCGGGTCCGGGCCCTCGCCGCCTGGCAGGGCGACGGCGGCATGCGCCGCCCCGACGGACGCTGGCTCTGCCGCACCGACGCCCGGGCCGCCGCCGAGCGCTTCGGCGGACCGCTCGTCCTGCTGCACCGCGCCACCCTCGTCGAACTCCTCGCCTCCGGCCTGCCCGAGGGCACCGTCCGCACCGCCACCCAGGCCGCCCTCACCGACCCGGGCGACACCCACCGCCCCGCCCGCGTCGCCACGCCGGACGGCGAACTGGAGGCCGAACTCGTCGTCGGCGCCGACGGCATCCGCTCCGCCGTCCGCACCGGGCTCTTCCCCGGTCATCCCGGGCCGCGCTACTCCGGCTTCACCACCTGGCGGGTCGTCATCCCCGCCCCCGAGCGCCCCTTCGCCCCGCACGAGACCTGGGGACCGGCCCGCCTGTGGGGCAGCCAGCCCCTCAAGGACGGCCGCACCTACGCGTACGCCATGGCCGCGGCGCCCGCCGGAGCGCACTCCGCCGACGGCGAGAAGGCCGAGCTCCTGCGTCTCTTCGGCGACTGGCACCACCCCGTGCCGGCGATCCTCGACGCCGCCGACGACCGGGCGGTCCTGCGCCACGACGTGCACCACCTGATCGACCCGCTGCCCGCCTTCCACCGCGGCCGTACCGTCCTGCTCGGCGACGCCGCCCACGCCATGCAGCCCACCCTCGGCCAGGGCGGCAACCAGGCGATCGAGGACGCCGTCGTGCTCGCCCACCACGCGGGCGGCCGGCCCGTGCCCGCCGCCCTCGCCGCCTACACCGCCGACCGGCTGCCGCGCACCACCGCGATCGTCCGCAAGGCCGCCCGCACCGGCCGCCTCGCGCTGCTCTCCGCCCGGCCCGCCGTCGCCCTGCGCGACGCGGCCGTGACCGCGGTCTCCCGCTTCGGCCCCGGACTCCTCCTGCGCGGCTTCGACGACATCGCCGACTGGCACCCGCCGGTCCCCGACGCACCCGCGCGCGTAAGCTGACCGGCGCGAACTCCCGCACCGCGAACCCAGAAGGAGACCCCGTGAAGGTCGGCTGCATCGGACTCGGCGACATCGCGCGCAAGGCCTATCTGCCCGTCCTGTCCAGCCTTCCCGGGGTCGAACTCCACCTTCACACCCGCACCCCCGCCACCCTCGACGAGGTCGGCGCCGCCCACCACGTGCCCGCCGCGCGCCGCCACCGCGACCTCGACTCGCTGCTGTCCGCCGGACTCGACGCCGCCTTCGTGCACGCCTCCACCTCGGCGCACCCCGGCATCGTCACCCGGCTCCTGGAAGCCGGCGTCGCCACCTACGTCGACAAGCCGCTCGCCTACCACTACGCCGAGTCCGAAGCGCTCGTGGAACTCGCCGAGAAGCGGGCCGTGAGCCTCGCCGTCGGCTTCAACCGCCGGCTCGCGCCCGGCTACTCCCAGTGCCTCGACCACCCGCGCGAACTGATCCTCATGCAGAAGAACCGCATCGGTCTGCCCGAGGACCCGCGCACCTTCGTCCTCGACGACTTCATCCACGTCGTCGACACCCTGCGCTTCCTGCTCCCCGGCGACGTCGACCACACCGACGTACGGGCCAGGGTCCGCGACGGTCTCCTGGAGCACGTCGTGCTCCAGCTGTCCGGCGACGGCTTCACCGCCGTCGGCATGATGAACCGCCGCTCCGGCTCCACCGAGGAGACCCTGGAGGTCTCCGGCCAGGACTCCAAGCGCCAGGTGCTCAACCTCGCCGAGGTGGTCGACCACAAGGGCCAGCCGAGCGTGCGCCGCCGCGGCGACTGGGTGCCCGTGGCCCGTCAGCGAGGCATCGAACAGGCCGTCCTGGCCTTCCTCGACGCCGTACGCGAAGGGGAGCGGCTCAGCGCCCGGGACGCGCTGCTGACCCACGAGATGTGCGAGCACGTGGTCCGCGAGGCTCTCGCCCAGGCGTCCTGAGCCGCTCCCGGAGGGCCACCACGCCCACCGCGGCGACCACCAGGAGCGCCCCGTACAGCGGCCACGCACCGACGCGGTCGTACAGCGTCCGGCCGGTCGAGAGCGGCAGCGGGTAGACGGCGGAGGCGCTCGCGCCGGTGCCGAGCACCGGGCCGGTCCGCCGCCCGTCCGGCCCGTACGCGGTGCTGATCCCGGTCAGCGTCGCGTGCACCGTCGGCCGTCCGGTCTCCGCGGCCCGCAGCGCGCCCAGCGAGGCGTGCTGGGCGGGCGCCCAGCTGTGCTGGAAGGTGGAGGTCGAGGACTGGGCGACCAGCACGTCCGCGCCGTCCCGGGCGAGCCACCGGCTCATGTCGGGGAACGCCGTCTCGAAGCAGATCAGCGGCCCGATCCGCAGGCCCGGACCCGCGGGCCCGGCGGCGTCGGGCAGCGACAGCACCACCGGTCCCGCGCCGCGCCGGCGGTCCTCGCCGGCCGCCTTGCCCACCGAGGTGACCCAGCCGAGGACGGCCCGCGCGGGCACGTACTCGCCGAACGGCACGAGCCGCGTCTTGTCGTACCGTTCGCCGGTCGGGCCCTCGGGGCCGACCAGGATCGCGCTCTTGAAGATCCCGGGCCGGTCGGTGCGGCGCGCGTCCACGTTCACGAGCAGCGGAGCGTGGACGGTGCGGGCGAGTGCGGTGAGCCGGGCCGCGAGGTCCGGGCGGGCACCCAGGTCCGCGCCGACGCTGCTCTCGCCCCACACCACCAGGTCCAGCCGCTGCCCGGCGAGCGCCCGGGTCAGCTCCTCGGCCCGGGCGAAGCGCCGCGCGACGCCGTCGGGGCCGTCGTACACGCCCGGCTGGACCACCGCGATCCGCACCGTGCCCGCGGCCGACGGCGGCGCGGCGCCCCACCACGCGAGCCCGACGACCAGGGCGCAACCGGTGAGGCCGGCCAGCGCGGTCCGGCGTAGCGGGGGCAGCGCGAGCAGCAGGACGGCCGCCGTGTTCACGGCGACCACGAGCAGGGACACCAGCCAGACCCCGCCGGCCGAGGCCAGCCGCAGGGCGGCCGGCACCTGCCACTGGCTGGCCCCGAGCAGACCCCACGGCCCGCCCAGGCCCTGCCAGGAGCGCACCAGCTCGACGAGCAGCCAGCCGGAGGGGATCACGACCAGCGCGGCGGCCGCCCGCCGCGGGGAGGGCGTGCCGCCCAGCATCGCGTGCACCAGACGTCCCCACGGCAGCCACAGCAGGCCGAGGAGCACGGAGAGGAGGAGCAGGAAGACATGGAGGCTCGGCAGCAGCCAGTGGTGCACGGCCAGCATGAAGCCGACGCCCCCGCACCAGCCGTCCAGGCCGGCTCGGCGCGGGCCGGGCGCCGCGCGGATCAGCAGCAGCCAGGGGACGAGGGCGAGCCATGCCCACCACCACAGGCCGGGGGCGGGAAAGGCGAGCGCGGGCAGCGCGCCGAGGCCGACGGCGAGCGCGGAGCGGGCCGAGGACGAGTGGCGCATGCCCTGCCTCCTGGGGTCGCCTCCAGTGTGCGCGAGACCGGCCCCGCGGGCCGGATCGACGCGGCTCACATCCGGCGCCACTTCTCCTCGACCACGACGGAGCGCAGCCGCCAGCCGGTGTCCGTGCGGCGCAGGGCGAAGGCGTACCGGCCGCCGCACACGAAGTCCTCGCCGGACTCGAAGCGCATCGGGTTCACGTAGTCGGCGCGCACGGTCGCCGTGTCGCCCGGGTAGCCGCCGAGGTCCTGGATGCGGACCCGGCGGTTGACGATGAGGTGCTGGCGCACCGGGAACAGGCGCATCGTCGCGGCGAGCCAGTCGGCGACCTCACCGGCCGGCCCCTCGATCCCGCCGGACCCGCGGTAGTCGGCGCGGCCCTCCGGGGCGAACAGCTCCCGGTACGCGGCCCAGTCGGAGTCGTCCACGGCCACCGCGTAGCCGGTGACCAGATCGTCGATGGCGAGCCGGTCCATCACGGTGGCGAGGTCCACACGCTGCGTCATCGGATCAGTGTCGGGCAGCGCGGGCGCGGGGCCAAGGGGTGTGCGGACGCCTGTTCAGGAACCGGACGCGGTGGCGGAGGATCAGCCGCCGGACTCGCCCGCGTGGGGGCTCAGGACGTCGGCGCCGACCAGGATGAAGAGCAGGATGCCCAGCGCGATCCGGTAGACGACGAAGGGCATGAAGGACTTCGTGGTGATGAACTTCATGAACCAGGCGATCACGGCGTAGCCGACGCCGAAGGCGATGACCGTCGCGAAGATCGTCGGACCCCAGGAGACGTGGCCGCCCTCGGTCGCGTCCTTCAGCTCGAACACGCCGGAGGCGAGCACGGCAGGGATGGCGAGGAGGAAGGAGTAGCGGGCGGCCGCCTCGCGGCTGTAGCCCATGAGCAGACCGCCGGAGATGGTGGCGCCCGACCGGGAGACGCCCGGGACCAGGGCCATCGCCTGGCAGACACCGAAGATCAGGCCGTCCCGTACGCCGAGGTCCTTGAGTGACTTGCGCTCGCGGACGGCCCGGTGGCGGCCGCCGATCTCGTCACGGGCGGCCAGCCGGTCGGCGACGCCGAGCACGATGCCCATGACGATCAGGGTGGTGGCGGTCAGCCGCAGGTCGCGGAACGGGCCCTCGATCTGGTCCTTGAACGTGACGCCGAGGACGCCGATCGGGATCGAGCCGACGATGACCAGCCAGCCCATCTGCGCGTCGTGGTCCTGGCGCATCTCCTTGTCGAAGAGCGACCTGAACCAGGCCGAGACGATCCGCGCGATGTCCTTGCGGAAGTAGATGAGGACGGCGGCCTCGGTACCGATCTGCGTGATGGCCGTGAACGCCGCGCCCGGGTCCTCCCACCCGGCGAACGCGGCGGTGAGCCGCAGATGCGCGCTGGAGGAGATGGGGAGGAACTCCGTAAGCCCCTGGACGAGTCCGAGGATGAAAGATTCGAACCAACTCATGGGGCCAGGGCCGTCCCGAATGTACGTGTGCGGTCATAAGGTCGGTGCGCAGCGTACCGTCCCGACGTTACAAGATCGTCCGCAGGGTTCCGGGGCCCGGAGCCGGGGGAGGCTCAGCCCTCCACGGGGCCGGCGGTGGTCCAGCCGGGCGCGTGCACGTGGTACGTCAGGTTCGTGCGGTCGGCGCTCTCGCCGCAGCTCGCGCAGACCACCCGCGGCGTCAGCACCTCGCCGCAGCTGTGTTCCAGGGCCACCGGCCGGGCGTCCGCGTTGAGGTGGCGGTCGCCCCAGGCCATCAGGGTCACCAGGACCGGGCCCAGTTCCTCGCCGGCCGGTGTGGCCCGGTACTCGAAGCGCTGGGGCCGCTCGCTGTAGGCGACCTTCTCCAGGATCCCGGCCTCGACGAGCCGCTTGAGGCGGGCGGTGAGGATGTCGCGCGGCGCGCCGGTGTTGCGGGCGATGCGGTCGAAGCGGCGCACGCCGAGGGAGATCTCGCGCAGGACGAGGAGGGAGTACTTCTCGCCGACGAGCGCGAGGGTGTCGGCGATCGAGCAGGGGCGGGGCGCGGCCTTCATGGGCCAAGACTAAGGCAAGGGCGCGGGGGAGGGTTTGATAATCCAACCTACTGGGCTATGTTACCGGCTAGTGTTGGTCCAGTTTTCCAACTCTCCAGGTGGGAGCAGTGCCATGCGTGACGCCGTCATCGTCGAAGCAGTCCGTACGCCGATCGGGAAGGGCAAGCCGGGTGGCTCCCTCTCCGACGTGCACCCCGTCGCCCTCCTCTCGCACACCCTGCGCGCCCTGATCGACCGCTCCGGCATCGACCCCGCCCTCGTCGACGACGTCATCGGCGGCACCGTGGACCAGGTCGGCGAGCAGGCCATGAACACCACCCGCTACGCCTGGCTCGGCGCCGGACTGCCCGAGACCGTGCCCGCCACCACCGTCGACCGGCAGTGCGGCTCCTCCCAGCAGGCCGTGCACTTCGCCGCCCAGGGCGTCCTGTCCGGCGCGTACGACATCGCCGTGGCCTGCGGCGTCGAGTCCATGAGCCGCGTCCCCATGTGGTCCAACGTGCCGCCCGGCGCCGACCCCTTCGGACCCGGCGTGGCCGCCCGCTACCCCGACGGCCTGGTGCCGCAGGGCATCAGCGCCGAGCTCATCGCCGCCAAGTGGTCCATCGGCCGCGCGGCCATGGACGAGTTCTCCGCCGCCTCGCACGCCAAGGCCGCCCGGAGCTGGGCGGACGGCCTCTTCGACGACCAGGTCGTGACCTACGGGGACGTACGCCGCGACGAGTCGGTACGGCCCGCGACCACGCCCGGGATCCTCGCCGGCCTGCGCCCCGCCTTCGAGGACCCCGGCTTCGCCGAACGCTTCCCGCAGATCGACTGGTCGGTCACCGCCGGGAACAGCAGCCCCGTCAACGACGGCGCCTCCGCCGTCCTCGTCATGGCCGCCGAGACCGCCCGCGCCCTCGGTCTGCGCCCGCTCGCCCGGCTGCACTCCTTCGCCGTCACCGGCTCCGACCCGCTCCTCATGCTCAGCGGCGTCATCCCCGCCACCGAGAAGGTGCTGCGCCGGGCCGGACTCTCCCTCGGCGACATCGACCTCTTCGAGATCAACGAGGCCTTCGCGAGCGTCGTCCTCGCCTGGCAGCAGGAGACCGGCGCCGACCCGGCGAAGGTCAACGTCCACGGCGGCGCCATCGCCCTCGGCCACCCGCTCGGCGCCAGCGGCACCCGCCTGACCACGACCCTCCTGCACGCGCTGCGGGCTCGCGGCGGACGGTACGGGCTGCAGGCCATGTGCGAGGCCGGCGGACTGGCCAACGCGATGATCGTCGAGGCGCTCTGAGAGCGGCCGGCGGGGGAGCGAGGGACCGTGAGGCCGCGGGCCGGGGTCGTGGGCGGGGGTGAGGCCGCGGGCCCGGGCCAGGGCCAGGGCCCGCGGCGGGGGCGAGGTGCCGGGCCCGGCAACGGGCGGGTGACGGGGCCGCGCGCTGGGGTCGTGGGCTGGGGGTGAGGTCGCCGGCTCGGGGCCTGGGGCCGGTGGTGGCATCGGCGGGCGGGGCAGGGCCGGTGCTGGAGCGGCCGGTCCGGTCCGGTCGGGGCGGTTGAAGCGGGCGGTCACTCCGGGACGGGGAGCGGGTGCGGGCGGCGCGGGCGCGGGCGCGGGCCCGGGGCCCGGGCGGGCGATGCACGCGGCTGCCGGGGGCGTGGTCGGTGTCGAAGCGTTCGGCCGGGGCGGATCCGGGCGGGGAGCGGGCCCGGGAACGCCGTCCGACAGGGGGTGCCGGCCCCGTGGGCGAATCGTGGTGCGGGCGAGTGCCCCGGCCGTGGGTCGGCCGCGCGCGTGACCCGTACCGGGTACGAGCCCGGCGGGCGGGCCACCCGTGCCGGGTACGACGGACGCGGGGTCCCTGCCGGGTAGGAGCCGCCCGGGCGGGTGGCCCGGGCGGGTGCGAGACCTGAGGGCGTCCCGGCGCCCGGCTAGCGTCCGGCCGCCCCCGCCGGCTCCGCGGTCTGCGCGGCTTGCCTCGGCTCCGTGGCCGGGGCCGGGGCCGCGTCCACGGGTGCCCCGGCCGGCCTGCGGAGGTGGTGCCGCTTACGCCAGCCCAGCACCGCGGCACCCAGGGCCGACACGACGATGAAGCCCGTCGAGATCAGGAAGGCGGGGGAGGTCGGCGAGGTGGCCTGGCTGCCCGCGACCACGTACGCCACCGTGTTCGGTACGGAGCCGAGGGCCGTCGCCAGGAGGAAGGGGAGGCACCGCATCCGGGACACGGCGGCCGCGTAGTTCGCCACGACGAACGGCATCCCGGGGAAGAGCCGGATCGCCAGCATCGAACGGAAACCGTGCCGGCTCAGCTGCCCGTCCGCCGCCTTCAGCCAGCGGCCCCGGACGTACGGGCGGAGCGCCTCCTGACCGAGTGCCCGGCCCAGCGCGAAGGACAGGCCCGCGCCCAGGACCGTCCCGCCGAGCGCCGCGGCGAAGCCCGCCTGGGTGCCGAAGAGCGCGCCCGCCGCCAGGTTGAGGATCGGCCGCGGCACCAGCGCCGCCGTGCACACCCCGTACGCGAGCCCGAAGACCAGCACCGCGCCCGCGCCGCTCACCTGCGGTGGCCACCCTGCCGACAGCATCCGCTGCGGCTCGAAGAGCAGCACCGAAACGCCCGCGGAGAGCAGGATCACGGCGAGATACGTCAGCCGGGCCTTGGGCGACAGGAGCATCCGGGGAGATTAACCGACATCCATGGGTGATCGCCGTAACGTGCGCCATGCCGAAGGCCGGGAACCGCCCCCCGCGGAGACACCTCAGACCGGTGGGCCGCCCGTGCGGAGACCTGCAGCGGGTGGCCCGCCCCGCGCGGAGACCTGCGCCCGGTGGGCCGCCCGCGCAGCACCTGCGTCCGGCGGGCCGCAGCGCGGAAACCTGAAGCCGGGAACTCGCCGCCGCGCAGGCGCCCGTAACGGTCGGGTCGCCCCACGCGGACACCTGCGCCGGGAATCCGCGCTCGGGACACCGGACGTATCGGCCGCTCGGCCGCCCGGCCAGGCCACGGGCAGACACCCGGGCCGGTGGGCCGCCCGCGCCTGCGGCCGGTGGGCCGTCCGTGCGGAGACCTGCGCCCGGTAGGCCGCCCGTGCGGTTACCTGCGGCGCCGTCCGTGCGGAGACCTGCGCCCGGTAGGCCGCCCGTGCGGTTACCTGCGGCCGGGAAATCGCCCCCGCGTCGACATCTGAGCCCGGCAGGCCCCCCGCCGACACCTGACCCCGGTAGCCCGCCCCCGTGCCGAGACCTACGGTCGGCGGGCCACCCGCGCCGGCGCCGACGCCGCGGGAGTCCCGCCCGCGCCTACAGTGAGACCGTGACAGCCTCCGTGACCCCCGCCGTTCCCGAGAGCGCCCTCGCGGACACCGTGCTCGCCCGGCTCACGGAGGTCTACCCCGCCGCCGGCGATCCCTTCCGCGCCCAGGAGATGATCGCGTACATGAAGGGCGTGGCCCCCTTCCTCGGGCTGCGCACCCCCGAGCGGCGGACCCTGTCCCGTACCGTCCTCGACGGCCTGTCCGCCCCCGGCGAGGCCGACTGCACGGCCGTCGCCCTGCGCTGCTTCGCCCTGCCGGAGCGCGAGTACCACTACTTCGCGGTCGACTACCTGCGCCGCCATGTCAGGCGCTGCTCCTCGGACTTCCTCCCGGTCGCCCACGCGCTGGTCACCACCGTCCCGTGGTGGGACACGGTCGACCACCTCGCCGCCCACGTCGTCGGCCCGCTCGTCGCCGCCGTCCCGGCGCTCGTGGCCCGCATGGACGAGTGGATCGCCGACGAGGACCTGTGGGTCGCCCGCACCGCCCTGCTCCACCAGCTCCGCTACCGGTCCGCAACGGACGCCGACCGGCTGTTCACGTACTGCCTGCTGCGCGCCGGGCACCCGGACTTCTTCATCCGCAAGGCGATCGGCTGGAGCCTGCGCGAATACGGCAAGACCGCGCCCGACGAGGTGCGTGCCTTCGTCGCGGAGAACACCTCCCGCCTCTCCCCGCTCTCCGTGCGCGAGGCCCTCAAGAACCTCTGAGCGCCCCGAAATCCGGTCGACGGCGGCAGCCCGGGCGGCGATGATCGGGGCATGTCCCGGTACGCCTTCCCCGCAGCGCCGTCCGCAGCCGCGGACGCCCCGAAGGCTGCCGCTCCGACGACTCTCGCCGTTCTCGCGAGGCTCACCGGCGACCGAAGCTGACCCTTCCCGGACCGTCCGGCGGATCCCCCAGGGGAAGGGTCGGTCCGGCCCAGGGGTCCCCGCACACGCTTCGAGCACCGAAACGAGCGATTCAGCCATGCCCAAGCAGGCGTACGCGCGCACCAAGCCGCACCTCAACATCGGCACCATGGGCCACGTCGACCACGGCAAGACCACCCTCACCGCCGCCATCACCAAGGTCCTCAGCGAGCGCGGCGCCGGCGGCCCCACCGCCTACGTGCCCGTCGAGCGGATCGACCGGGCCCCGGAGGAGGCGCGGCGCGGCATCACGATCAACGCCGCCCATGTCGAGTACGAGACCGACACCCGGCACTACGCGCACGTCGACCTGCCCGGACACCCGGAACACATCACGAACATGGTCACCGGTGCCGCCCAGCTCGACGGGGCGATCCTCGTCGTCTCCGCGCTCGACGGGATCATGCCGCAGACCGCCGAACACGTGCTGCTGGCCCGTCAGGTCGGCGTCGACCACCTCGTCGTCGCCCTCACCAAGGCGGACGGCACCGACGACGAACCGGCCGACCTGGTCGAGCTGGAGGTGAGGGAGCTGCTCACGGCGCACGGCTACGGCGGCGACGCGGTGCCCGTGGTCCGGGTCTCCGGGCTGCGCGCCCTGGCGGGCGACCCGCGCTGGACGGCGTCCGTGGAGGCGCTGCTCGACGCCGTGGACACCTACGTGCCGCTGCCCGAGCGCTCCGTCGAGGCGCCGTTCCTGCTGCCGGTCGAGAGGGTGCTCACCATCGCCGGCCGCGGCACCGTCGTCACCGGCGTGATCGAGCGCGGCACGGTACAGGCCGGCGACCGGGTCGAGCTGCTCGGCCCGGGCACCGAGACGGTCGTCACCGGCGTCGAGACCTTCGGCCGCCCGATGGAGTCGGCCCAGGCCGGCGACGACGTGGCCCTGCTGCTGGGCGGCGTGGCGCGCGGCGCGGTCCGCCGTGGGCACGTCGTGGCGGAGCCGGGAACGGTCGTGCCGAGAGGTCGTTTCACGGCGCGGGTGCACGTCCTGTCCGCCCGTGAGGGCGGCCGCGGCACCCCGGTCACGACCGGCTGCCGGCCGCAGTTCCACCTCCGCACCGCGGACGTGGCCGGCGCCGTCGACCTGGGCGAGCCGGCCGTGGCCCGCCCCGGCGAGACGGTCACCATGACCGTCGAGCTCGGCCGCGCCGTGCCGCTGGAGCCGGGCCTCGGCTTCGCCATCCGCGAGGGCGGCCGGACGGTCGGTGCGGGGACGGTGACGGAGGTCCTCTGACCGCCCCACGGCTCCCGGCCCCCAAGCAGCCGTGCGTCCCCGGTCGCCTGGTGGGGCGCTCGATGAGGTCTGCTGCTAGCCGTCGGACGTGAACTCCGCGGGACCGGTCGACGGCGGGCCGCCGGGCGGACGGGTGCCGCGTGGACCCGGGGTCTGACCACCCCACGGCTCCCGGCCCCGGCAGCCGGGCGCCCCCGGTCGCCTGGTGGGGCGCTCGACAGGCTCCGCTCCTCGCTGCCGACGCGAACTCCACCGCCTCGCCGCCGGGTACGGCCGTGTCGTCGTCATCGCGCCCACCGGCACCGGCACCGGCAGCGAGATGGCCCTCTCCCCGGCCGCCCAACGGCGCCGCCCTCGCCGCCGCCGCGGGGCGAGGGCGGCTCTCTCGACGCGGAGGCCACGAGGCTCTTCGGGCGCGAACCGCCGGACCCCACCCGCCGCCTCCCGGCTGCCCGGGCCGGGCGGGCGCACGCCGCCCACGCGCGGGCGGTCGCGGCCGTGTGGGCACAATGAGGACGTGAACGAGCAGATTCCCGTCATCCGTGACGTCGACCGGGGCACCGCCCGGCTCATGCCCGACGTGGACACCGAGCGGGGCTGGCTGCTCACCGTCGACGGCGCGCCCCAGTCGTACGTCGACCTCGACGACCCGACGCACCTGGAGTTCGAGTACGTCCGGCGGCTCGCCCACGTCGTCGACCACGCCGCCGACGAGGGGACCCCGCTCGACGTCGTGCACCTCGGCGGCGGGGCGCTCACCCTGCCCCGCTACGTGGCCGCCACCCGGCCCGGCTCCCGGCAGCAGGTCGTCGAGGCCGACCGGGGGCTGCTCGACCTGGTCGGCGAGCACCTGCCGCTGCCGGAGGACGCGGGGGTCGCGGTGCACGGCGCGGACGCCCGCGAGTGGCTGGAGGCCGCGCCGGACGCCTCCGCCGACCTGATCGTCGCCGACGTCTTCGGCGGCTCACGGGTGCCGGCGCACATCACGTCCGTCGAGTACGCCCGGGAGGCCCGCCGGGTCCTGCGCCCGGGCGGGACCTACGCGGCGAACCTCGCGGACGGCGCGCCCTTCGCCTTCCTCGGCTCCCAGCTCGCCACCTTCGCGGCGGTCTTCCCCGAGCTCGCGCTGATCGCCGAGCCGGCGGTGCTGCGCGGGCGCCGGTTCGGCAACGCGGTCCTCGTCGCCTCCGACCGGGAGATCGACACCGCGGCCCTCGCCCGCCGCACGGCCGGGGACGCCTTTCCGGCCCGTGTGGAGTGGGGCTCGGCCCTGACCCGGCTCACCGGCGCGGCGCGGCCGGTGCGGGACACGGAGGCCGTGCCCTCACCCGTGCCCCCGGACGGTACCTTCGGCATCGGCTGAGCCGGTGCCGCCCACCGCCTCGGCCGGCGGGGTTGCTTCGGGGGACACGGCCGGCGGCGTGACGCCGGCATGCATCGCCCCGGCCGCCGGCGCTCCGGCGGCCGCCACCGCGGCGACCGCCACGCCGGCCGCGTCCGGGCCGGCGCCCGTCACCTGCTTCGTACGCCGGGTCAGGTTCCGTACGTCCGGGACCAGCAGCACCAGCGCCGTCACGATCACGATGAGCGTCGCCGAGCCCCACAGCGCCGCGCTCCGCCCGAAGACGCTCTCGGCCGGGCCCGCGAGCGCCGTGGAAAGCGGCAGCATGGCCGTCGAGCCGAACCAGTCGTAGGCGGAGACCCGCGACAGTTTCTCCTCCGGGATCTCCTGGTGCAGCGTCGTCATCCAGCACACGCCGAAGACCTCGATCGCCACACCGCTCACGAACATGGCCACGGAGAGGCCGACCACGTCGAGCGGGACGGCGAGGGCCGCCGAAGGCAGGGCGATCGGGAAGACGCCCAGGGTGCCCACGAGGAGCATCCGGCGCGGCTTCCAGCGGGTCATCAGGATCGCGCCACCCAAGGTGCCCGCCCCGAACGCGGCGAGCGCCAGGCCCCAGGGCCGGGCACCGCCCAGTTCGTCGCGGGCGACCAGCGGTCCGTAGACCGACTCCGCCGCACCGACCAGGGCGACGACGACGGCGAACTGGGCGACGACCGCCCAGAGCCAGGAGCGGCCGATGAACTCGTCCCAGCCCTCGCGCAGATCGGCGAGCAGCCCGCCGCCCGGCGCGCGCTCGGCGATGTGCCGGACGTCGAGGAAGGCGCGCAGTCCGCCCGCGACGGCGAAGGCGGCCGCGTCGATGGCGAGCACCCAGCCGGGGCCGAAGGCCGCGATCAGGGCGCCGCCGAGCGCGGCCCCGCCGATGCCGGCGCCGTTCATCGCCATCCGGAAGAGGGCGAAGGCACGGCCGGCCTGTTCGCCGTCGACGCTGGACATCAGCATGCCCTCGGCGGCGGGGTTGAAGAACGCCTGCCCGGTGCCGCACAGGGCGGTGAGCACCATCATGTGCCACAGCCGCGCCTCGCCGGTGAGGACCAGGACGGCGAACACGGCCTGGGAGACGCAGTTGAGGGCGTTGGCGGCGACCATCACCCGGTGCCGCGGCACCCGGTCGGCGATGGCGCCCCCGATGAGCAGGAAGAGCACGAGCGGCAGGGTGCGGGCCATCGCCACCAGGCCGACGTCCCCGCCGTCGCCGCCGGACTGGATGACGGCGAACGCCGCCGCGATCAGGGCGCCGTGGGTGCCCAGGTTGGTGACGATCGCGGCGGCGGTCAGCAGCAGGTAGTTCCGCCCGGCCCAGCCGGGTGTGCGGGCGCGGATCAGGACGACTCCGGGGCCTCGGGAGCAAGGCGCACGGTGGAGACGACCTGCTTGATGGTGGCGTCGGACAGTTCTTCCTTCACGCCCTTCGCGGCGTAGAGCACGAAGGACGAGAAGTCGCCCTTGGCGTTCTTGAAGGAGAAGGCGACGGACTTGCCGTCCGACTCGCACTTGTTGCGCTTCTTGATGTTCGGGGCGACGGCCGTGGCCATGCTCCCCTGGAGGCCGGACGTGGTGGTGTACGGCACGGCCTTGGTGATCTTGATGGTGCCCTTGGGCATGTGCTGGGCGTAGCCCGCCCACACCCAGTTGCCGGCCTCGTTGTAGGCCGCCTCGGCGGTGTTCTTGGCGCCCTGGCCGCCCTTGGTGCCGGCGGTGCTGAGCCCCCAGGTCTCCTCGGTGCCGTTCTTGTCGGTGTCGTACGCGCACCAGTTGCTCTTCAGGTGCGCGGGCGAGGACATCGTGACGACGGGGGAGCCGTCGCCCTTCTTCTCGTCCTCGAAGTAGGTGACGACGCCCGGCTTCGACAGCTCCCAGTCCGGCGGCACGTCGAAGAGCGTCCCGTACTTGGGGTTGTAGACGACCTTCCAGCCGGGGATGGTCGGCTGGTGCGAGGCCGCCCCGCGCGGGTTGTCGAGCGGGGACGAGGAGGTGGTGGGCGCGGTCGGCGCCGACTGCGTCGGCTTCGGGTCGTCCGCCTGGGCGTTCTTGTCGTCGTCCTTGCCGAGCACCAGGTACCCGGCGACGCCGGCCGCCGCGAGCACGGCCACGGCGGCGACGATCGCCACCAGCGTCGTCTGCTTCTTGCCGCCCCCGTCACCGCCGCCCGGCTGGACGGGCCCCGGCACCGCGTACTGCGGGACCGTCGGCTGCTGGTAGGGGTTCGGCTGTCCGTATCCGGCCTGCGCCGGCTGCTGCTGGTACGGGTTGGGCTGTCCGTACCCCGGCTGCGTCGGCGGTTGCTGATACGGATTCGGCTGCCCGTAGCCGGGCTGCTGCCCCGGCTGGGCGTACGGGTTCTGGTTCTGGTCCTGCGGGTTCTGCTCGCCCCCGGGCGGCTGCTGTCCTGGCCACATGGCCAGTAACGATAGAGGTGCGGTCCCGGCCCTGCCACGCCCGCCCCCGTGCGGGGATGGCGAAGACTGCTACTGGTGGGTAACATCTCGGTCCATGAGCGCAGACCAGATGAACGTCGGCGAGATGCTCGCCGCGACCGTGCCGATGGCCCGGACCCTCGGCCTGAAGTTCCTGGAGACCACCGCCGAGCGCGCGGTCGTGGAGCTTCCGGACCAGGCCGACTACCACAACCACGTGGGCGGCCCGCACGCCGGCGCCATGTTCACCCTCGCCGAGTCCGCCAGCGGCGCCATCGTCCTGGCCGCCTTCGGCGACCAGCTGAGCCGCGCCGTGCCCCTCGCCGTCAAGGCCGAGATCGGCTACAAGAAGCTCGCGATGGGTGTCGTCACCGCCACCGCGACCCTGGGCCGCCCGGCCGCCGAGGTCGTCGCCGAACTCGACGCAGGTCAGCGCCCGGAGTTCCCCGTCAAGATCGACATCACCCGCGCGGACGGCGCCGTCACCGGCGAGATGACCGTCGTCTGGACCCTGCGCCCCAACGCCTGACGCGGACTCCGGGGCGGTCGCGCGACGCCTTCACGGCGCGCGCACCGCTCTCGGCACGGCGACGCGGAAACGGACGAACCGTCACGCATAGTGCGATCAACGCATGATCGCTGGAATCGTGCCGGTTCGAAGGAGCGCCGCCGTGCCCCACGCCCCCACCCCGGACCACGACGAGCCCACCACCGCTCCCGTACCCCTCCGCGTCTCCCGGCGCCGGCTGCTGCTCGCCCTCGCCGGCGCGGCCGCCCTCACCGCCGCCCCGCTGGGCGGCGCCCGGGCCGGCGCCGCCCCCGCCAGGGCCGCCGAGCGGGCCGCCCGACGCGCCGGCGCCCGGGCCGCCGAGCGGGTCATCGAGCTCCTCGCCCGGCTCACCCTCGACGAGAAGACCGCCCTGCTGCACGGCGCCACCGACCCCGACGCGCTCGGGCAGGCGGGCTACGTGCCCGGCGTCCCCCGCCTCGGCATCCCCGCGCTCCGTCTCGCCGACGGCCCCGCCGGGGTCCGGGTCCGCAGGGCCGCGACCGCGCTCCCCGCCCCCGTCATGCTCGCGGCCGCCTTCGACCCGGGACTCGCCCGCGCCTACGGCCGCGTCATCGGTCACGAGGGCCGCGCCCTCAGCCAGGACGTGCTGCTGTCGCCGATGGTCAATCTCATCCGCACCCCGTACGCGGGACGCAACTTCGAGACCTTCTCCGAGGACCCGCTGCTCTCCGCCGACCTCGTGGCCGAGGAGATCCGCGGCATCCAGGCCGAGGGCCTGATCGCCACCGTCAAGCACCTCGCCCTCAACAACCAGGAACGCGACCGGATGTCCGTCGACGTCCGGGCCGGCGAACAGACCCTCCACGAGACCGAACTCCGCGGCTTCGAGGCCGCCGTCGCCGCCGGCGCGGGCGCCGTGATGGCCGCGTACAACAAGGTCGACGGCGTCCACGCCACCGAGAGCCGCGCCCTGCTCACCGACATCCTCCGCGAGCGCTGGGGCTTCGACGGCTGGGTCATGAGCGACTGGGGCGCCGTGCACTCCACCGGGCCCGCCCTCACCGCCGGCTGCGACATGGAGATGCCCGGTGGCGCCTACTACGGGGCGGCCCTGCGCCGCGCCGTGCGCGACGGACGGATCGACGAGGCCGCCGTCGACACCGCCGTCCGCCGCGTCCTCGCCGTACGCGAACGCTTCGGCCTCCTCGGCGGCCCGGGCGAGGCCGCGCCCCGGCCCGAGCGCGACCCCCGGGCCGGGGCCCGCCTCGCGCTCCGCGTCGCCACCGCCGGGGCCACCCTGCTCCGCAACGAGCACGGGACGCTGCCACTCACCGGGCCGGCGGCCCGCTCGATCTGCGTCGTCGGGCCCACCGGCGCCGTGCCCTTCGTCAGCGGCGGCGGCAGCGCCCATGTCGTCCCGGACACCGCCGTCAGCCCCCTCGACGCCCTGCGGGCCCGCGCCGGCGCCGCCGCCACCGTGACGTACGCCCTGGGCGAGGACGTCTACGGCAAGCCGCTGACGCGCACCGACCCGGCCCACCGGCTCGACGACGTCGGCGTCGCCGCCGGCGAGACCCATCGGTACGAGGGCACCCTGACCACCACGGCCGACGACGACTGGAGCTTCTTCGTCCACTACAGCGGGCGGCGTCCCGTCGTGACCCTCGACGACGCCGAACTCTTCCCCGCCCAGGCGGGCGTCGGCGGCTTCGTCAACGGCGGGATCGGCGGGCGTGCCGCGGACGGACTGCACCTGCGCCGAGCCGACCGGCACCTCCCGGCGGGCACCCACCGCCTCACCGTCACCGCCCAGGGCGGCGCCGCGGGCCAGCGCTTCCGGCTGCGCGCCGCCTGCGGCGCCGACCGCGCCGCCGACGTCGCAGGGGCGGTCGCCGCCGCCCGCGCCGCCGACAGCGTCGTGCTCTTCGCCTACGAGGACGCCACCGAGGGCCGCGACCGCACCGGACTCGCGCTCCCCGGCCGCCAGGACGCCCTCATCCGCGCCGTGACCGCCGCCAACCCCCGCACCACCGTGGTCCTCAACACCTCGTCCGCGGTCACCATGCCGTGGCTCGACGCCACCGGCGCCGTGCTCCAGATGTACTACCCGGGCCAGGAGGGCGGCCCCGCCACCGCGGCCGTGCTCTTCGGCGACGTCGACCCCGGCGGGCGGCTCACCCAGACCTTCCCGCGCTCCGAGACCGCCCACCCCACCGCCGGCGACCCCGTCCGCTATCCCGGGCACGGCGGCGTCGAGGAGTACGGCGAGGGCATCCACGTAGGCCACCGCTGGTACGACGCCGAGGACGTGACCCCGCTCTTCCCCTTCGGGCACGGCCTGTCGTACACGCGCTTCGCCTACGAGTGGCTGACCGTCGTCCCCGACGGCGAGGGGCTGCAGGTCACCTTCACCGTCACCAACACCGGAACCCGCGCCGGCGTGGAGGTGGCGCAGGTCTACGCCGGGCCCTCGCCGGACCTCGCGGCCCGCGGGATCGACCAGCCGCGCCGCCTCCTCGCCGGCTACCGCCGCCTCCCGCTCGCCCCCGGGGAGCGCCGCAGGATCACCGTCCCGGTGGCCGCGCGGACCCTGTCCTCCTGGGACGTGACCCGGCACGGCTGGGTCCTCGGCACCGGGGCGCGCGAGATCTGGGTCGGGGCGTCCTCCCGCGACCTGCGGCTGCGGGCCCGGACCTGGGTGGCCGCTTAGCGGCCGCTTACCGTCTTCGCGGTACCCTGCCCGCATTCGATCGCCGACCGGGAGAGGAACCCGCGTGCACGTCCAGGAATGGCTGGAGACGATCCCCGCGGTCGCCGTCTACGCACTGGTCGGGGTGGTGATCGGGATCGAGAGCCTGGGCATCCCCCTGCCCGGCGAGATCGTCCTCGTGAGCTCCGCCCTGCTCGCCTCCCAGCACGGAGACATCAATCCCTACGTCCTGGGCGCCTGCGCCAGCGTCGGGGCCATCGTCGGCGACTCGATCGGCTACGCGATCGGGCGCAAGGGCGGCCGCCCGCTGCTCGAGAGGCTCGGCAGGCGGTTCCCCAAGCACTTCAGCGAGGCGAACATCGGCCTCGCCGAGCGCTCCTTCGAGAAGTGGGGCATGTGGGCCGTCTTCTTCGGCCGCTTCGTCGCCCTGCTGCGGATCTTCGCCGGGCCGCTCGCGGGCGTGCTGCGCATGCCGTACTGGAAGTTCCTCACCGCCAACATCCTCGGCGGCATCCTCTGGGCCGGCGGCACCACGGCCGTCATCTACACGGTGGGCGTCGTCGCCGAGGCCTGGCTCAAGCGCTTCTCGTGGCTGGGCCTGGTGCTCGCGGTGCTCATCGGACTCACCTCGATGCTGGTCCTGAAGAGCCGCGCCAAGAAGGCCGTTGCGGCGCAGGAGGCGCGGGCCGAGGCACGGGCCGCGGCCCCGGCGACCGCCGAGGCCGCCGCCGAGTAGCCGCCGACCGGTCCGCCGGGGCAGCCGCCGGCCGGCCGCGGCCCCGGCCGGGGACTCAGTCCTGGTAGGCCTCGGCGTGGCCCTTGGCGAGGAGCAGGTACATCTCGGCGTTGAGCCGGATACCCGCCTGCTCCTCCTCGGTCAGCGGTCGCCGCACCTTCGCGGGCACGCCCGCGACCAGCGAGCCCGGCGGCACCTCCATCCCCTGGGGGACCAGCGCCTGCGCGGCCACCAGGGAACCGGCGCCGATCCGGGCACCGTTGAGGATCGTGGCGCCCATGCCGACGAGGACGTCGTCCCCGATGGTGCAGCCGTGCACGGTCGCGTTGTGGCCGATCGTGACGCGCGCGCCGATCGACACCGGGAAGCCCGGGTCGACGTGGACGGTGCAGTTGTCCTGGACGTTGGCGTCCTCGCCGATCTCGATCGGACCGCAGTCCGCCCGCAGCACCGCGTGGTACCAGACACTGGCGCGCGGCCCGAGGGTGACCTCGCCGAGCACGACCGAGGTGGGCGCCGTGAAGGCGGTCGGGTCGACCTTGGGCTCCTTGCCGCCGACACTCCTGATCAGGGCCCCCGGCACTGCTTCTGCCATCGTTTCGCTCCTTCGCTCCGTCACGCCTCGGGCGGAAGACTAGTCCGGGCCCATGACGGACATCACAGCGCACCGAACCGATCGGCCAGGACGCCGCCGACTACGGTGTCCGGGTGCCCCGGAACAGAAACACGTTCTCCTCGCTGACCGCCTGGCGCCGCCGCCTCGTCGCCCGCGCCCTGCAGAGCGGCTGGCGCCGGATCCAGCAGGCGGGCGCGGTCACCGCCGAGCACCCGGGGCGGCTGAGGTTCCGCCGGATCGGCGAGGGCACCCGGCTGGCCTTCCCGCAGGGCTCCGTCTTCGGCGAGCAGTGGATCGAGATCGGGGCCTGCTGCATCATCGCCGAGCAGGTCACCCTGACCGCCGGCATGCTGCCGGACCTCGACCTCGGCAAGGACACCGTGCTGAGCCTCGGTGACGGCGTCGTCCTCGGCCGCGGCAGCCACGTCATCGCCGACGCGCCGATCACGATCGGCTCGGACGTCTACTGCGGCCCGTACGTCTACATCACCTCGACCAATCACAGTTACGACGACCCGGACGAGCCCATCGGCCGGCAGTGGCCGCGGTCCGCGCCGGTCGAGATAGGCCCGGGCTGCTGGCTCGGCACCGGCGCGGTCATCCTGCCCGGCGCCCGGCTGGGCAGGAACGTGGTGGTGGCCGCCGGAGCCGTCGTACGGGGCGAGGTGCCGGACCACTCCGTGGTGGCGGGCGCGCCGGCGAAGGTGGTCCGCTCCTACGACCGGGAGAAGGGCTGGCAGCCCCCGCTGCGCACCCCGGCGCCCACGCCCATCCCCGAGGGCGTCACGCCGGAGCAGCTGGCCGCGCTCGCGGCCCTCGACGATCTGGACGCGCTCGAAGCGCTCGACGCCCGCCTCGACGACGTGACCGACCTGGCGGCACGGGAGGGCTGACGCCCGGGGCTCCCGGCGGAGCGGGGGCCGGTGCGGGGGCTCCGGAACGCGTGGAGGGGCGGCGGCCGGGTCAGCCCGTGGCCAGGAGGACCGTGCCCACCAGGGCCAGTCCCGCGCCCGCCGCCTGCACCGCCCGCAGGCGTTCCTTGAGCACCCCGCGGGCCGCCAGAGCCGTCACCACCGGGTACAGGCTGGCGAGGACCGCGGCGACCGTCACCGGGCCGCGCTGCGCCGCCAGGGCGTAGGTGCCGTTGGCGGCGACGTCCGCCAGTCCGACGAAGGCGAGCGCGGGGAGCGCGGCCAGCACGGCCCGCGCGCCGCCGCCCTCCTCCGGCAGCACGCGGCCGCCGCGCCGCACGGAGAGCCAGAGGGCGCCGCCGCCCACCGCCACGTTGGTGACCCGCTGGACGAACAGGGCGAGGAAGAGCCCGGTCAGGCTCGTCGAGGCCTCGGAGATCAGGGACATCACCGCGCCGAAGCCGAAGGCGGCGACGAGGGTGAGCAGGACCGCCTGGCGCTGCACGGGAGCGCCGCGCAGCTCGGGGCCCCCGGCCAGGACCACGCCGACGACCGCCACCGCGATCCCGGCGAACTGCATCAGGCCGGGCCGGTCGCCCAGGAGGAGTCCGACGCCGACGGGGACGACCACGCCCAGCGAGCCGAGGGGCGAGACCACGCCCATCGGGCCGAGCGCGAGGGCGCGGTAGAAGGCGAGCATCGCGGCCGGGCCGACCGCGCCCGCCGCGACCGCGTACCAGAGCCGCGGACCGGCCTCGTCCAGGGCGCCGGTCGCGAGGACGAGGGACCCGAGGACGACGACGGCGATGCTCTGGGAGACCACGACGACGGTCAGTGCGGGGAAGCGTCGGGTGAGGAGCCCTCCGCCGAAGTCGGCCAGGCCCCAGAGCAGGCTGGTGGACAGGGCGAACAGCGCCGTCAGTGCCGTCATGGGTGGTGCCTCGCAGTACAGTGCGATGAACAATCGGGTGCACCACACGGTAGTACAGCCTGTTGAACTCTGCCATTCAAAATATTGGACGGAATGTGTCGGACCTCGACCAGCTCACCCAGTCGCTCGCACGGAACCTGAAGCGCTGGCGCAACGAGCGCGGCTTCACTCTCGACGCGCTCGCTGCCCGGGCCGGGGTCAGTCGCGGCATGATCATCCAGATCGAGCAGGCCCGCACGAACCCGAGTGTCGGCACCACGGTGAAGCTGGCCGACGCTCTCGGCGTCTCCATCACCACCCTCCTCGACTACGAGCAGGGCCCGCACGTCCGTCTCGTCCCGCCGGAGCAGGCCGTCCGGATGTGGTCGACGTCGACCGGCAGCCACACCACCCTGCTCGCCGGCACCGAGGCCCGGGGGCCGCTGGAGCTGTGGCACTGGACCCTGAAGCCCGGGGACGGCAGCGCCTCCGACCCGCACCCCGACGGCACCACCGAACTGCTCCACGTCACGGCGGGCACGCTCACGCTGGTCGTGGACGGCGAGGACCACGTCATCCCGGCGGGCACCTCCGCCGTCTTCGAGAGCAACGTGCCGCACGCCTACCGCAACGAGGGCGAGGACACGGTCGAGATGACCATGGCCGTCTCCATCCCGCCCGCGCGCTGAGCCCGCGCGCCGAGCCGGTCCGTTCGGTCTGCGCCCCGTGCCTACGGCCCGCGCGCCCGGCTCCGCCCGTTCGGTCTGCGCCCCGTGCCTACGGCCCGCGCGCCCGGCTCCGCCCGTACCGTGAGACGAACAGCCGTGTCCGGACGCCGACTTGTTAGCGTGTCCGCTATGCGTGCACCCATCGGAGACTTCGCCGACGCCCGTCCCGCCGTCGACTGCCTGGACCTGCTGCCGGACCCCGTCGCGGCGGCCGTCCGGGCCTGGCGGGGCACCGTCCCCGCCGACTCGTTCCTCTACGTGGACTCCGACCCGGCCGTCGCCGACACGTCCGTCTTCGTCGAGCACCACGGACAGGAGCTGCTCGACGCCTCCGCCAACTGCGTGATCGTCGCGGGCAGGCGCGGCGAGACCACGACCCTGGCCGCCTGCGTGGTGCGCTCGGCCACCCGGGTCGACGTCAACGGGGTCGTCCGCAAGGAGCTCGGCTCCCGCAGGGTCCGCTTCGCGCCCGCCGACGTCGCCACCGGCGACAGCGGCATGGAATACGGCGGCATCACGCCCCTCGGCCTGCCCGACGGCTGGCCGGTCCTGGTGGACGCCCCCGTCGTCGACACCGAGTGGGTGCTCGTCGGCAGCGGTCGGCGCCGCGGCAAGCTCATCCTGCCGGGCAAGGCCTTCGCCGAGCTGCCGGGCGCCGTCGTCCTGGAGGGGCTCGGCGTGCGGCCCGAGCCCGCTCCCGAGCAGCCCGGGGTCAGCTGAGCTTCGGTATCTCGATGGCCGGGCAGCGGTTCATGACCATGTCCAGACCGGCCCCGCGGGTCCGGGCGTACGCCTCGGTGTCGACCACGTCGAGCTGGAACCAGACCGCCTTGGCGCCGATCGCGACCGCCTGGTCCGCGACATCGCCCGCGAGGCCGCTGTTGACGAACACGTCGACCACGTCGACCGGGAAGGGGATGTCGGCCAGGCTCGCGTACCCCTGCTCGCCGTGCACCGTCTCCGCCCTGGGGTGCACGGGCACGATCCGCTTCCCGAAGCGCTGGAGCAGGGCGGCGATCTTGTAGGCGTCGCGCGCCCTGTTGTTGGACAGTCCCACGATCGCCCACGTGTCGCCGCTCTCGGTGAGGATCCTGCGGACGGTCTCCGACTCCGTCCCGGCCGCCCTGGTCTCCGCGCTCATGTGCCGCTGCCTTCCGTGACTTCCCTGCCTCCGGCGAATGCCCGGTCGCCCTGGTGAACGATCCGTGACCCTCGGTCATTCCCGGGCCCGGACCGGGAGGGGCCGGGCCCGCCCGCGCACGGGACGGGCCCGCCGGGCGCATAGGCTGGCGGGATGCAGGAGCAGTACCGCACGCTCGCCGGCGAGGGCGTCCACGAGTCCGAGATCAACCGATCGCGCTTCCTCTGCGCCCTGGCGCCCGTCGCCACCGAGGAGGAGGCGCAGGCGTTCGTCGCCCGGATCCGCCGCGAGCACCCCACCGCCAGCCACAACTGCTTCGCCTACGTCGTCGGCGCCGACGCCTCCGTCCAGAAGGCCTCCGACGACGGCGAACCGGGCGGCACCGCGGGCGTCCCCATGCTCCAGATGCTGATGCGCCGCGAGATGCGCTACGTCGCCGCCGTCGTCACCCGCTACTACGGGGGCGTGAAGCTCGGCGCCGGCGGCCTCATCCGCGCCTACGGCGGGGTCGTCGGCGAGGCACTGGACGCGCTGGGCACGGTCACCCGGCGCCGCTACCGGCTCGCCACCGTCACCGTCGCCCACCACCGCGCCGGCAAGCTCGAGAACGACCTGCGGTCCACGGGACGGGCCGTGCGCGAGGTCACCTACGGCGACGCCGTCACCATCGAGATCGGGCTCCCCGACGCCGACGTGACGGACTTCACGGCCTGGCTCGCCGACGCCACGGCCGGCGAGGCGACCCTCGAACTGGGCGGGGAGGCCTACGGCGATGCCTGAGCAGGCGCCGACGACACCCCGCGCTGTCGCACCCCACCGATACCCTCACCCGTCATGAGGCTTCTGCACACGTCGGACTGGCACCTGGGACGCTCGTTCCACCGGGTCGCCCTGCTCGACGCCCAGGCCGCGTTCCTCGACCACCTGGTGGCGACGGTGCGCGAGCGCGAGGTGGACGCGGTCCTCGTGGCCGGGGACGTCTACGACCGGGCCGTGCCCCCGCTCGCCGCCGTCGAGCTCTTCGACACGGCCCTGCACCGGCTCGCCGAGGCCGGCGTGCCCACCGTCATGATCTCCGGCAACCACGACTCGGCCCGCCGCCTCGGCGTCGCCGCCGGCCTCATCGGACGCGCCGGCATCCACCTGCGCACCGACCCCGCCGGCACCGGCACCCCCGTCGTCCTCTCCGACGCCCACGGCGACGTCGCCCTCTACGGCCTGCCCTACCTCGAACCCGCCCTGGTGCGCGAACAGTTCGGCGCCGAGAAGGCGGCGCACGAGTCCGTGCTCGGCGCCGCCATGGACCGGGTGCGCACCGACCTCGCGACCCGCCCCGACGGCACCCGCTCCGTCGTCCTCGCCCACGCCTTCGTCGCCGGCGGCGAGGTCAGCGACAGCGAGCGCGACATCAGCGTCGGAGGCGTCGCCGCCGTGCCCGCAGGGATCTTCGACGGCGTCGACTACGTGGCCCTCGGGCACCTTCACGGCAGCCAGACCCTCACCCCCCGGATCCGCTACTCCGGCTCGCCCCTGGCCTACTCCTTCTCCGAGACCGCCCACCGCAAGACCATGTGGCTGATCGAACTCGGACCGGACGGTGCGATCGACACCGCCGAGCGGATCGACTGCCCCGTGCCCCGCCCGCTCGCCCGGATCCGGGGGCGGCTCGACGACCTGCTCGCCGATCCCGGACTCACCCGCCACGAGGAGGCCTGGGTCGAGGTCACCCTCACCGACCCGGTGCGGCCCGCCGAGCCCATGGCCCGGCTCACCGAACGCTTTCCGCACACCCTCCATCTGGTCTTCGACCCCGAGCGCACCGGCGACGACCCCCTCGTCTCCTACGCCGCCCGGCTGCGCGACCGCAGCGACCGGCAGATCGCGGAGGACTTCGTGGCCCACGTACGCGGCGGAGCCGGCCCCGACGGAGCGGAGCGCGCCGTCCTCCGCGGTGCCTTCGACGCGGTGCGGGCCGACGCCGCGGAGCGCGAGGTGAGCGCCGGATGAGGCTCCACCGCCTGACGATCTCCGCCTTCGGGCCCTTCGGATCCCCCCAGGAGATCGACTTCGACGCCCTGTCGTCGGCAGGGCTCTTCCTGCTCCACGGACCCACCGGCGCCGGCAAGACCTCCGTCCTCGACGCCGTCTGCTTCGCGCTCTACGGCGCCGTCCCCGGCGCCCGCCAGAGCCCCGGCACCGTGCTGCGCAGCGACCACGCGCCCGCCGGCACCACCACCGAGGTCACCCTGGAACTCACCGTGGGGGACCGGCGCCTGGAGATCACCCGGCGCCCGGCCCAGCCGCGCCCCAAGAAGCGCGGCGGCGGCTTCACCACGGAGAAGGCCCAGAGCACGCTGCGCGCGTACGACCCGGAGACCGGCACCTGGAAGGCGCTCAGCCGCTCCCATCAGGAGATCGGCGAGGAGATCACCCAGCTCCTCGGCATGAGCCGCGACCAGTTCTGCCAGGTCGTCCTGCTGCCGCAGGGCGACTTCGCCCGCTTCCTGCGCGCCGACGCCGAGGCCCGCGGCAAGCTCCTCGGCCGGCTCTTCGACACCCGCCGCTTCGCCGCCGTCGAGGACCGCCTGGCCGAACTGCGCCGGGCCGCCGAGCACGAGGTCCGCGAGGGCGACGAGCGACTCCTCGCACTGGCCCACCGGATCGCCCAGGCCGCCGGCGCCGGCGCCACGCCTCCCGGACAGCGCCCCGGCGAACCCGGCCTCGCCGAGGCCGTCCAGACCGCCGCCGCCCTCGCCCGCACCGACGCCCGCGAGGCCCTCGACATCGCCCGGCTGCGCCTGGCCGCCGCCGAACGGCGCCAGAGCGCCGCCCGCGCCGCGCTCGACGCCGCACGCGAGCTCGCCGACCGGCAGGCCCGGCACGCCGACGCACTGCGCCGTCAGGACGACCTCGCCGCCCGCCGCCCGCAGCGCGACCAGTGGCAGACCGCCCTCGACCGCTCCCTCAAGGCCGACCGGGTGGCCCCCGCGCTCGGTCTGCGCGAGCAGGCCGAGCACGCCCACCGGGCCGCGAACGCCGCCCGCGACCGGGCCCGCGCCCTGCTGCCCCCCGACCTGGCCGAGGCCGGCGCGGAGCACCTCTCCACGGTGGAGCGGCGGCTCCGTGAGGAACTCGGCGGCCTGGAGTCCGCCCGTCGCGCCGAGCTGCGCGGCGCGGAGATCGCCGACGAGCGTGCCGCCCTGGACCGCGAGGCGCGCGCCGACGAGGAGTTCCTCCAGGACGCCGCCGTCTGGCTGGCCGACTGGGAGCCGCGCCGCGCCGGCCTGCAGCGGCGCGTGGAGGAGGCCCAGGAGGCCACCGCCCGCGCCGAACAGCTCGCCGGGCGCCTCGAGCCGGCCCGCCGCCGCCTCGCCGCCGCCCACCGCCGCGACGCGCTCGCCACCGAACTCGGCGCCGCGCGCACCCGGTTGACGGAGGCCCGCGAACGCCGCAACGAGGCCCATGAGCACTGGCTCGACGTCAAGTCGCGGCGCCTGCAGGGCATCGCGGCCGAGCTCGCCGCGGCCCTCGAACCCGGCGCCCCCTGCCAGGTCTGCGGCTCGGCGAACCACCCGCATCCGGCCCGTACCACCGCCGACCACGTCGACCGCGCCGCGGAGGACGCCGCCTACGCGGCCTACACGCGCGCCGACGAGGCCCGCACGGCCGCCGAGACCTCCGTCGCCGCGACGGCCGAGGCCTGGGAGGCCGCCCGCCAGGAGACGTCGGCGGCGCGCGGGCCCGGCGAGGGCGGACCGGAGGCCGGCGGCGCCGGCGAACCCACCGTCGAGGCGCTCTCCCGCGTCGTGGACGACCTCGCTCGCGAGTACGCCGAGACGCACGCGCTCGCCGCTCGGACGCATGCCGCGCGTGAGACGCTCGCGCGGGCCGAGCGGGAGCACGACGAGCGGGTGGGCGCGCTGCGGGCTGCCGAGAGACGGGTGGCGGCGCGGACGTCCCGGCGGGAGGCGCTGGAGCAGCAGCACAGCGCGATCGAGGCCGAACTGGCACGCTCGCGGGGCGGGGCCGGCAGCGTGGCCGCGCACGCGACGGTGCTGGAGCGGCGGATCGCCCTGCTCACGGAGGCCGCCGAGACCGTACGCGCCGCCGAGGCCGCCGCGCGTGGCCTGAAGGAGGCCGACGACCGGCTCGCCGACGCCGCCTTCAGGGCCGGCTTCGCCACCCCCGCCGAGGCCGCCGCCGCTCTCCTCGACGAGCCGGAGCGGCGCGCCCACCAGCAACGCGTGGACGCCTGGCAGGCCGAGGCCGCCGCCGTCGCGGACCGGCTCCGCGAAGGCGCCGCCGCGGCCGCCCTCCCGCCCGCCGACCCGGCCTCTGCCGAGGCCGTGCACTCCGCCGCGGCGCGGGCGCTGCGCGACGCCGACACGGAGCTCGCCGCCGTACGCGAACGGGCCGCCGCCCTGGACGGCCTGTCCCGGCAGGCCGACGCCGAGGTCCGCCGGCTCGGCCCGCTCCGCGAGGAGTACGAGCGGGTGGCACGGCTCGCCGGGCTCACGGCCGGCACCTCCGTCGAGAACGAGCGCAAGATGCGCCTGGAGTCGTACGTCCTCGCGGCCCGTCTGGAACAGGTCGCCGCCGCGGCCACCGCCCGCCTCCAGCGCATGTCCTCGGGCCGCTACACGCTCGTCCACTCCGACGCCCGGAGCGGCGGCCGCCGCTCCGGCCTCGGCCTGCACGTGGTCGACGCCTGGACGGGCAACGAGCGGGACACCGCGACGCTGTCGGGCGGCGAGACCTTCTTCGCCTCCCTCGCGCTCGCCCTCGGCCTCGCCGACGTCGTGACCGAGGAGGCCGGCGGGGTCCGGCTCGACACCCTCTTCATCGACGAGGGCTTCGGCAGCCTGGACGACCAGACCCTCGACGAGGTGCTCGACGTCCTCGACTCCCTGCGCGAACGGGACCGCAGCGTCGGCATCGTCAGCCACGTGGGCGACCTGCGCCGCCGCATCCCGGCCCAGCTGGAGGTGATCAAGGCCCGGCACGGTTCCGCGGTGCGGCTGCGCACCGGCGCGGAGGCGCTCAGCGGCTGATCGGCCGCCGGGGGAGCGGGGAGGAGTAGACCACGCTGGTGGTGACCGAGCCGAGCGCGCCGACCTTCCCGGAGATCTCCTCCAGGTGCTTCATCGACCGCGCGGCGACCTTCAGGACGAAGCAGTCGTCGCCGGTCACGTGGTGCGCCTCCAGGACCTCGGGCGTGGTGTCGAGGAGGTCGTGGAAGGGCTTGTAGTTCCCGTTCGGGTAGCGCAGCCGGACGAAGGCGAGGATCGGCAGCCCGAGCCGCTCCTGGTCGACGACCGCGGTGTATCCCGCGATCACCCCGGCCTCCTCCATGCGCCGCACCCGCTCGGTCACCGCCGACGGCGACATGGACACGGCCCGGGCGAGCTCGGCGAAGCTGGCCCGCCCCTGGTCCTGGAGGGCCGCGAGAATCCGCCAGTCCGTGGCGTCCGGGAGGTATCCGCTGGTCATGGGCGTGACCATGCAGGGAAAACCCCGGGAGTGCAAGTGCCTCCCGGGGTTCGCCCACCATCCGGATCGGTCGGAAAGGCGTGAAGGGGGATCGGTCCTGCCGAATCCCTCCCTCGGCACCTCTCAGAGGCGTGAGATCTCGTCCACCAGGTCGTCCAGGCCGAGCGGTCCCTGCGACAGGGCCGCCATGTGCCAGGCCTTCGCGTCGAACGCGTCCCCGTGGGCCGCCCGCGCGTTGGCGCGGCCCAGCAGCCAGGCCCGCTCGCCCAGTTTGTAGCCGATGGCCTGGGCCGGGACGGAGAGGTAGCGGGTCATCTCGCTCTCGACGAAGGCCGGCGGGCGGCTGCTGTGCCGCTGGAAGAACTCCTGTGCGAGGTCGGGCGTCCACCGCTCGCCGGGGTGGAACGGCGACTCCGCCGGGATCTCCAGCTCCAGGTGCATGCCGATGTCCACGATCACCCGGCAGGCTCGCATCATCTGGCCGTCCAGGTAGCCGAGCCGCCGCTCCGCGTCGGGCAGGAAGCCCAGCTCGTCCATCAGCCGCTCCGCGTACAGCGCCCAGCCCTCGGTGTTGGCGCTTACCTTGCCGACGGTGGCCTGGTAGCGGGAGAGCCGGTCCGCGACGTGCACCCACTGCGCGATCTGCAGGTGATGACCGGGCACCCCCTCGTGGTACCAGGTCGACACCAGGTCGTACACGGGGAACCGGGTCTGGCCGTCCACCGGCAGCCAGGTGCGGCCGGGCCGGGCGAAGTCCTCCGACGGGCCCGTGTAGTACGGGGCGGCGGCGCCGCCCGGCGGCGCGATCCGGGACTCCACCCGGCGTACCCGGTCGGCGAGTTCGAAGTGGGTGCCGTCGAGCGCCTTGACGGCCTCGTCCATCAGCTGCTGCAGCCAGGCCTGGACCTCGTCCACGCCCTCGATGTGGGTGCCGTGCTCGTCGAGGTGGGCCAGTGCCTCCCACGGCTCGGCACCCGGCAGGATGCGGTCGGCCTCGCGCCGCATCTCGCCCAGCAGCCGGTGGTACTCGGACCAGCCGTACGCGTAGGCCTGGTCGAGGTCGAGGTCGGTGCCGTTGAAGAACCGCGACCAACGGCGGTAGCGCTCGCGGCCCACCGTGTCGGGCGCGTCGGCCACCGCCGGGGCGTACACGTCGCGCATCCAGTCCCGCAGCGTCACCACGGCCCGGTCCGCCTCCGCGCCCGCCGCCGCGAGTTCGGCGCGCAGCTCCTCCGGCACCGTGTCCTCCGCCTTCCCGGCGCCGTCGGTGAATCCCTCGAACCAGCCCCGGGTCTGCCCGTCCTCGCCCGCGCCGCCCGCGCCCGCCCACTCGGTGAGCTGCCCGACGAAGGTGGCCGTGGCGCGGGGGCCGCCCCGCAAGCCGCGTTCGAGGCCGAGCGTGAGCGAGGCCCGGTAGCCCTCCAGGGCCGCCGGGACCGCGCGCAGCCGGGCGGCGACGTCCCTCCAGTGGGCGGCGGTCGCCGTCGGCAGCATCGTGAAGGAGATCCGCACGCTGTGCGCGGGCGAGCGCAGGTTGCTCACCGTGCACAGACCCTCACCCGCCTCGTGCACGAGGAGTTGGGCGGAAAGGCGCTCCCGGAGCAGCCGCGCGCAGCGCCGCTCCGCCTCGTCCTCGGCGCCGGACTGCCGCTCAGCCTCGTCGAGCCGGGAGAGGGTGCGCCTGGCCAGGTCGGCGACGGCCTCCTGGCCGGCCGGGGAGAAGTCGGGCAGGCGTCCCGCGCTCTCGTGGACTCCCAGGAAGGTACCGGCGATCGGGTCGAGTTCGATGAGTGCGTCGACGTAGTCGTCGGCGACCTGGCGGGGCAGTGCGGCGCTGGAAGTCTCTGACATGACACTCATCCTCGCCCGTTCGGGGTCCCCGCGTCACCTCAACCGAGCTCGGTCGGCTGACAAGTGAGCGCCCGGGACCGGCGTGCGGAGTGCCCGGCGCGCCCCGTTCCGGAAGACCGGCCCGGTGTCGGCCCGCGGCGTTCCACGCGGCGGGGCGGGACCCTCCCCGGCGCGTCGCCGCAGGTCGGCCGGGCCCGCGACGGCCGGATCCGCCCGGTGGGCCTCGTTACCGGTGGGAGGGAAGTCCGCCCGGGACTCCGGCATACCCCGCCCGAGCCTGACGGGCCGCCCCGGCCGGTTCCCGCCGGGGCGGACCCTCCAGGGCGAGCGGCGGGACGGCGGAAGCCCCGTGGACTTTGGCCGGATCCGGACGGTGCCGCCGCCCGGCGGGGCGCCGGTGCGGCGTCCCCGGCGAGGCCGGCGGAGGTGGCCGCACCGACCTCCCGGGCGGGCTGTGGGCAGGTCGTCCGGGTGTGCTGTCCGGCCCTCGGCGGCCGCGGGAGGGGCCGGGCTCGCTTTGAGGAAACCGGCCAATGGCCGGACTCCGCAGGGCGATTTCCCGCTACCGTCCGGTAACCGTTCGCGGTGCCGCCCGGGCGGCATCCCGGTCGGCGGCACCGCCGTCCGGACCGCGGCCCGACCACCGTCCGGACAGCGTCAGTGCCCGGCCCGGCGCGCTGCCGGTGTGTCCGCCGGAGTCTGCGTGGTCGCGTCCGGGGCCGCCTCCGAGACCGTGTCCCGGCGGCCGCTCAGGCGGGCGGTGATGACCAGCGTGCCCTCCTCGATCTGGTAGTCGAGCGGGAGGTTCAGCGCACGCATGGCGGCCACCATGCCGGTGTTGGAGGACTGGGTGACGGCGTAGACGCTGTCGCAGCCGGCCTCCTCCGCCAGGGCCACGAGCCGGCCGAGGAGTTCGGATCCGATGCCGCGGCGCTGCCAGTCGTCCTCGACGAGCAGGGCGACCTCGGTCTCCTCGCCGTCCCACAGCAGGTGACCGAGGGCCACCACCCGGCCGGAGGCGGTCTGCACGGCGAGGGTGCGGCCGAAGCGCGGGTTCAGGAGGTGGTCGAGGTAACGGTCGGCGTCGCCGACCGGGCCGTGGTAGCGCAGGCCGAGGGTGCGGCCGGAGCAGCGGTCGTGCATGGTGCGCGCGGCGGGCAGGTCGCGCTGGTCGGCGCGGCGGACGGTGATCTCGTTGCCCTCGGGCAGGGTGAGCACGTCACGGCTGCGGGGGATGCGCGGGCCGAGCCGGGCGTCGAGCTCGACGAGGGCCCGGGCCCGGGCGAACTCGGTCGGGGTGAAGGGCAGATAGGGCCGTTCGACGACGATCGTGCCGCCGTTCGGGTCGCGCAGCCGCATCACCGTCTCCTCCAGGACCCCTTCCACGGGGGCGGGTTCGCCGGTGGGCCGGCCGGCCAGCGAGACCGGCGGCACGGAGTGGATGGTGCACCGGCCGAGCAGCTGGCGCAGGGCGAGCGGCAGTTCGGCCGCGTCGAGCGCGGTGCGGGTGGCGAGCCCGAGCACCCGGGTCGGGGTGTCCACGAGGTCGTGCGCGTCGGCCCGTTCGGTCCAGGTGTCGCTGCCGCCGGCGGCCGCGACGGCCCGGGACAGCTCGCTCGTCTGAAGGGTGGCGGGCGCGCGGAGCAGGAACTCGTCGACCGTGCCCTCGGCGAGCGGATGGGTCTGCAGGGTCAGGATGTCGACGCCGTGCCGGGCGAGCACCGTGCAGAGCGCGGCGAGACTGCCGGGGGTGTCGCGGACCGTGGTCCGCATCCGCCACAGGGCCGTGCCGGCGGGGGCCCCCACGGGGTCGGCGCCGGCACGGACGGCGGGCGGCAGCGGGGTCCCCCCGCTGCCGCCGGGATCGTCCACGGGCGGCGCATGACTGTGCCGCCGGGCCCACCAGGTGTGGAAGGCGGCCGTGGCGACCAGCGCGATCGCCGAGAACACCAGCAGGTAGGGGCCGTCCGGCCCCTTGGCGATGGTCTTGGCGATCGTGTCGGCCACCACCACGGCGGTGAACAGCGCCGCGAGCTCGATCAGGTCGTGCCGCCAGTGGTGGGAGCGGCGGGCGTTCTTCGTGGGCGTCATGTCGGTCATGACCTCACTGTGACCCAGCGGTGTTGCGTGATCACGAACGCTTTGTGACTGACGGGTTAAGCGCCGATCTGGGGGCCTAGTGACTGATTTGGACTGCTTCTGATGGAGTCCGATCGCCACTCCGTCCGAGTGCGGCGAGCAGCCGCCGGGCCTGGGTCACCAGCTGCGAGGAGCCCGGCCGCGCCGCCGTCTCCGCGAGACCCGCGGGCTCGCCCGAGGCCCCGCACCGCTCGACGCACTCCGCGGCCACGGCGACCAGCTCCCCGACGCCGCGCACCGGCTTCGGCGCCGTGAGCAGCCCAGGCAGCAGCCCGGCGAGCACCGCGTGCACCGTCGCGTACGCCCCCGTCGCGGCCGCCGTACGGGCGGCGTCCGCGAGCCGGTTCGGCTTCACCGTCCCGTCCGCGATCAGCTCGGCGAGCCGCGCGGCGAGGAGCGACGGATCCAGCTCGCCCCGGGAGGCCAGGACGAGCAGCGCGTCCACCGCCGTCAGCCGGTCCTCCGCGTGCCGGCAGCCGAGCCCCAGGGCCAGCGCCATGTGCACCGCCGGGCCGACCGGGCCGTCGCCCTCCGCGAGCGCCGTGAGCGCCCAGGCCGCCCCCCGCTCCTCCGACTCGGCCCCGCCCGCCACCGAGGGCAGCAGCCAGGCGGCGAGGGCCTCCCGGTCGTCCGGCAGCACCCCCGGCCACAGCGGACGCATCCCCGACCAGTGGTAGCCGCTGCACCCGCGGGTGATCTCCGCCGGCTCCGCGCCCAGCCAGTGGAATGCGGGCGGGAACTCCTTCCTGATCGACCGGTGCTCCCGGACCGCGAGCACCAGCCGGTCCGCGAGCCGCCACGACCCCGACCGGCTGTCCCTGCCCCTGGGCAGGAGCCGCAGCACCGGCGACAGCTGCTCGCTCGCCGTCAGCAGTTCCGCGAGACGGGTGCCCGCCCGGGTGCCCAGCCCCGCCGCCCGCTCGGCGGCCTCCGCCGTGGAAGGTCCGGCCTTGCGCACCCGCAACAGCGCCTGCGCGAGATCCACCGGCAACGGCTCCACCCCGGCGTCCCGGTACTCCCGCAGCCTCTCCACCAGCACCAGCGGATCGACGGACCCGGTGTGCCGGGTCGGTGTGGCCAGGAGGAACGGGACCGGGGCCGCCGTCGCCACCACCCACGCGGCCTCCCACGAGCGGGCGTCGACCGCCCGGGTCAGCGCCTCGTGGGCACAACCCGGCGTGCCGAGCAGGCGCCTGCGGGCGATGTCGAGCCGGGCCGGCCGCACCGCGCCGACGAGAGCGGCGAGCACGGTGAGGACGCCTTCCGAGCTCTGCGACACGTGGTCCCGGCCTTCCAGCCAGTATGCCCCCGCGAACGTGTCCCGCACCGCCGCGACCAGGGCCTCCCGGTTCCGGTACGCGTGCCGGACGACACCGTCCAGGACCCGCTCGAAGTCCTCGACGGACTCGTAGGGGTGCCGCGCGAACGGGACCAGGTCCGCCATCAGTTCCGCCACCGTCTCCGCCGCCGGTGCCGACGGGCGCGGCTCCGGAACGGGGGGCAGGACCTCCTCGTACGGGCCGGTGTCGACGGCCGCGGCCCCGCCGAACAGCTCGACGGCGGCCGCCCGGTGCACCGGGCTCAGCAGCTCCGCCGCGCCGGCCAGTTCCTCCCGGACCCGCTCGTCCACCCGCGCCAGATGACGCCCGACCAGAGCGAGGGCCCGCTCCTGGACAGCGGTGTCCTCGTGCCCGAACGCGTCCGTGACCACCGGCAGCAGCTCTCCGGCCGCCTCCGGCTCCCGCCGCAGCACCTTGCCGACCAGCGTCAACTGTGCCCGCACCAGCTTCTTCTCCGTGCGGAACAGCGCCGCGCCGGTCATCTCCGCCACCTGCCCCGCCGTGAGCCCCCCGGCCAGCGCCAGCTCCGCGAGGACCTCCTGCGCGTGCGCGGCCACCGGCGACGGTGCGTCCGCCACCATGCCCAGCCAGTCGGGTATCCGCGCGCGCCGCTCCTCGCCCGTCGTCCCCAGCAACTGCAGCAGCGCCAGCGGGAAGCGCAGGTCGCGCGGGCGCCCACCGCGCAGCAGCCTTGCCGCACAGCCGTCGACGAGCGCGGCCCGGTCGAGGACCCCCTCGTCGGCGAGCGTCTTCAGCGCCGTCGGCCAGTGCCCGTCGTCTCCCGGGCCCGCCGACCAGGTCAGCCGGTCCGGCGTCTCGGTCAGGGCGATGACGTACGGCACGAGCACCGGCGTCTGCGGATCGGAGCGCAGCCGCTCCAGGAGCCGCCCGCTCGCCATCTCCCGCGTCCAGCCGCGCAGATAGGCCTCGCCGGTGGGCGTCGCACAGCCCGAACGGAGCACCAGGGTGTGCACCAGCCGGTACTCGTCCTCGGCGACGGCCGGCCGTTCGGCGAGCCGCCGCGCCACGTCCGCGAGCCAGGCCGGCTCACGGTCGGCGAGCACCGCGAGGACCCTGTCGGTGGTCCTCTCTCCCCAGTCCGCCAGATCGCGCGAGCCGATCCAGGCGGCCGCCGCGGCGGCGCCCGTGTGACACCCGGCCCCCGCCAGGCGCAGGGCGCGCTGCACCTTCCGCTGCTCGTTCCACCGGTCCCAGCCCCAGCCGCGCACGTCCTTGCGCAGCTCCTTGAGCAGCGGCAGCGCCGCCCTGCGCCCGCTCGCGTCCAGCCGCGTCAGGATCTGCTGCACCGACAGGTGGGCGCCCGAGCGGACCGCCCGAAGCAGCTCCTCCACCCCGGCCGCCGTCCCGCCGGATGCCGTCGCCGTCTCCGTCACCGTGGCCCCCGTCATCGTCGCCCCCGTCATCGCGCGGCCCCCGCCGCACCGGCCGGCGCACCCGCCGGCGCCTCGCGCCGTGCCATCCGCACCGCGAGCGCGTGCTTGCACGGCCCGCGCCGACCCCGGTACTCCGCCCACCACGCGCAGGTGCAGCTCAGCCGCCCGCTCTCCGACTCCCGCACCTGATAGCGCCGTTCGCCCGAGCCCACCGAGGCCAGCGCGCCGTCGAGCGTCACCGCGCCCTCCGCGAGCAGCGCCCGGGCGGAGAGCAGACGCGGGTTGTGCCGCTCGGCGCGGTCCGCGTCGTAGGGGAGCTCGCGATGGAAGTAGGCCGCGTCCGCCACGTCGTACCCCACGCGCCCCGCCGTGCCGAGCCGGGTCAGCGCCGCCCGCACCCGCTCGACGGGCAGTCCGGACTGCCCGGCCAGGTCGGCCGGGTCGATCCGCGGCTCCCAGGCCAGCAGCACCGAGATCAGCTCCGCGTCCTGCGCCGCCTCCTCGGTGGCGAGCGCCTCCAGGACACCGCCCTCGCCGGAGAAGCCGCGCGCCGGGTCGGGGGAGAGGGTCAGCGTCAGCCGCATGCCCGGCAGCCGCACCTCCCAGGCGCTCGGCGCGGGCCCGCCGTCCGGCACCGGCCCGTACACCCGCAGCGCCGTCGCGTGCCGCAGCACGCGTTCGAGCGCGATCAGCCGGTCGGGTCCCGCCAGGCAGACCGCCCCCGCGACCGGCCGGGTGGTCGGCCGCAGGGTCCGGCCCGACGGGACCACCCACAGGGGACCGCGGCCCCGGGCCGGGGAACGCGGCAGCGAGCGCAGGAAGCGCACCGCCTCCGCCCCCGACAGCTCCGCGCGCAGGTCGAAGCCCGCCGAGGAGACCTGCGCCTCGGCGAAGCCGCGCAGCCAGCGGTCCGGCAGCGGCACCTTCTTCTCCACGACCGGGCCGTCGAGCGTGGTCACCGCCAGTTCCTCCGGGCCGACCCGCAGATGCAGCGGGTCGTCCCCCATGAGCCGCGACAGCGCCTCCCGCAGGGGGTTGTTGACGTCCACATTCGTCGTGCCGTGTCCCGTCCCGGCCCCGTCCAGTCCCGCGCTCAGCACGTCCAGCCGCGCGTACACGCCGCCGCAGCCGGAGAAGGACTCGAAGCGCAGGCGGTCGCCGTTGCCGGTCACCACCGGGTCCAGCGAACCCGGCCGGATCCGCTGGTGGTAGCGCGCGGCCGCCACGTCGGCCACGGCGAGCAGGCCGCGCGCGGCCGCCTGCGGCGACGTGAGGAATCCGGAGAAGAACCGGGGGCGGGCCTCGGCGCCCCGCGGCGTGAGCCCACCCGACGTCTCCAGACCGAGCAGCCGCCCGGAGCCCGAGGGCTCGAGGGCGGACGGGCGTGCGTAGGCCAGCGCCTGTACGGATCGCGTCATGGAAACGACCGTAGGTCCCGGCACTGACAATCCGTCGGGACCGGCCTACGCCCGGTCCGGCCACCCGCCCCGGCGCCCGGACTACTGCCCGACCCGCCCCGGCACGAGCACCTGGGAGAACAGCACCGTGCCGCCCTCGGCGCGCAGTCGGACCGTCAGCTCCCCGCTGTCGCCGTCGATGTCCACCTCGCCGAAGTACTGCGGGCTCTCCATCGGCGACAGGTTGGCCCGCTCGGGCGCCCGGACGAAGACCCGCTCGGGTCCGAAGGTGGCGTCCAGCCGACTGGCGGGGAAGCCGCCCGCGGCCAGCGGACCGGACACGAACTCCCAGAAGGGCGCGAAGTCCTGGAAGGCGGCGCGCTCCGGGGCGTAGTGCTGCGCCGAGGTGTGGTGCACGTCGGCCGTGAGCCACAGGGTGCCCGTGATGCGCCGGTGCTTGATGAAGCGCAGCAGTTCGGCGATCTGCAGCTCACGGCCGAGCGGGGCGCCCGGGTCGCCCTGGGCGACCGCCTCGAAGTCGGTGGCGCCGTCGGGGACGACGAGCCCCAGCGGCATGTCCGCCGCGAGGACCTTCCACACCGCGCGCGACCGGCTCAGCTCGCGCTTCAGCCACTCCGACTGCTCCGTGCCCAGGATGCCGACGGTGTCGTCGGCCTGCCGGCCCGGCGAGTTGGCGTCGCGGTAGGAACGCATGTCCAGCACGAAGACGTCGAGCAGCGGCCCGTAGCGCACCACCCGGTGCATCCGGCCCTCGGACCGCGTCCCGCCCGCGCGCGCGTGCAGCGTGGAGACCGGGAAGTACTCGGCGAAGGCGCGGGAGGCACGGGCCGCGAGGACGTCGATGTTCTTCTCGGTGTAGCGGACGTCGTCGAGGATCTGCCCGGGGTACCAGTTGTTGCGGACCTCGTGGTCGTCCCACTGCACGATCGACGGCACCTGGGCGTTGAAGGCGCGCACGTGCTGGTCGAGCAGGTTGTAGCGGAAGTTGCCGCGGTACTCGTCCAGGGTCTCGGCGACCTTGGACTTCTCGGGGGTGGTGACGTTCCGCCACACCCGCCCGTCGGGCAGGGTGACGCTGGGCTGGATGACCCCGTCGGCGTAGATGGTGTCACCGCTGCACAGGAAGAAGTCGGGGTCGAGCCCGCGCATCTCCTCGTAGGCGCGGAAGCCGCCGATGTCGGGGTTGATGCCCCAGCCCTGCCCCGCGATGTCGCCCGACCACAGGAAGCGCACGCCGTCCCGGCGCCGTGCGGGGGCCGTCCGGAAGGTGCCGACGACCGGCTCTCCGGTGCGGCGCGGGTCGTCCGGGTCGGCGAGCGTGACCCGGTAGTGGATCTGCTCGCCCGCGGGCAGGTCGCGCAGGGCCGCGGTGCCCGTGAAGTCCGTACCGGGGCCGAGGAGCGGCCCGTGGTGGCGGCGCACCCGGCGGAACGACTCGCCGGCCGAGGTCTCCACGATCATCCGGGCCGGCCGGTCCGAGCGGACCCACACGAGACCCGAGTGCGCGGTGACGTCGCCGGTCTGCACGCCCCACGCGGCCGTCGGGCGCCCCGAGAGCGCGAACGCCGGGCTCGCGAACGCGCCGCCGGCGGCCGAGAGGGCGGCGGCCGGGGCGGCGAGCGATCCCCGCAGGACCGTACGGCGGGCGGGCGACAGGCCGGGCGTGGGCTGAGACATCGGAGCGCCTCCGGGAAACGGGAACAGGGCCGCCCCATGCCTAACGCCCGGGGACGGCCGGGAACCGAACCCCGTGTGAACAACACGGTCTCCCCGCACCCGCGTTGCGCCGTCCCCGGGCGCGTCGCCGCCGGGGCGCCCGGAGCTCACGCCCCCGGGGACGGCCGGGCCCGCAGGCCCCCGGACGGCCGCTCAGCCGCCGTACGCTCCGGCCACCAGGCCCACCCCCAGGGCGATCTCCGCGGGCGTGAGGTGGGCGTAGCCGATCACCAGGCGGACCGCGCCGTCGTCGAACCGTGCCGTGCCGTAGTCCTCCGCGGGGCGCAGGCTCACGCCCACCGTGGCCGCCCGCTCCAGGAAGCGGGGGGTGGGGCCGTACGCGGCCGACACGCGCGCGATGACGTGCAGTCCGGCGGCGATCCCGGTGACCTCCGTGCCGGGGAAGTGCCGCTCCAGGGCAGCGACCAGGGCGTCCCGCCGTTCGCGGTAGGCGCGTTGGCAGCGGCGCAGCTGACGGTCGTAGCCGCCGTCGGTCACGAAGCGGGCGAGCACCGCCTGGTCGAGGGCCGGATTGCCGAGGTCCATGGTCCGCTTGCGCTCCACGACCTCGTCGAGCAGTGCCTCCGGCACCAGCATCCAGCCGAGCCGGAGCCCCGGCGCGAGCGACTTGCTCACCGAGCCCGCGTACGCGACCCGCTCCGGATCGAGCCCCTGGAGCGCGCCCACGGGCGCCCGGTCGTAGCGGAAGTCCCCGTCGTAGTCGTCCTCCAGCAGGAAGCCGTCCACGGAGCGGGCCCAGTCGAGGAGTTCCGCCCGGCGCTCCGCCGTGTACGCGATCCCGGAGGGGAACTGGTGGGACGGCGTCACCACCACGGCCCGCACCCCGGCCGCCGCCAACGGCCCCGGTACGAGGCCCTCCGCGTCGACGGGGAGCCCCACCGTGTCCAGGCCGGTCGCGGCGAACAGCCTGGCGTGCTCCGGACTGCCGGGATCCTCCACGCCCACCGTTCGCAGGCCGCGCGCCCGCAGCGCGAAGCCGAGCAGCGTCGCCGCCTGGGCCACCCCCGAACACACCACGAGTCGTTCGGGATCGGCCACCACCCCGCGCCGGCGCGCCAGCAGGGCCGCGACCGCGCTGCGCAGCCCCGGCAGGCCGCGCGGATCGGGATACCCCAGCTGCCGGTGCTCCATTTCGGCCAGCACGGCGCGCTGGGCGGCGCCCCACGCGGGCCTCGGGAACAGCGACAGGTCGGGTGTCCCCGGGCGGAAGTCGACGCGCGTGCCGAGCGGGCGTGGTGCCAGGTCCCGTACGCCCGGCGCGGCGGCCCGCGCCGCCCCGCCGACCCAGGTGCCCGCCCCGCGGTCGCTGCGCAGGTACCCCTCGGCGGTCAGCTGTTCGTACGCCTCGGTCACCAGGCCCCGGGAGACGCCGAGGTCGGCGGCGAGCGCCCGGCTCGACGGCAGCCGCGTGCCAGGTGCCAGCCGGCCGGTGCGCACCGCCTCGCGCAGTGCCTCCTGCAGTGACCGGCCGCGCTGCCGCGCCGGTGCCGCCGCCGCGGGAAGCAGCAGCTCCCAAGCCGGATGCCCGCGCATGCGTCCCGCCCCCTCGTCCCCGTGGCCGCTCGTCCCCCTCGGCCGAAGCGCCCGGCGCGGAGCCTACCCGGGGGACTGCCCCGCTCATGGCGCAGCGGGGCCCGCGCTCACGCCGCGGCGGCCAAGGGGGCGACGCCTCGGAGCCGTTCCCACCGGCCCGGAGCGATAACGGGGCCCTTCCCGGCCGTACATCTGCGGGCCTGCCTTCCGGCGAGGAAGGAGACCGCGGCGGGTCCGGCCGTTCCCGCGGGGGTCCGGCGGCCTCGTCGGTGTGCCGCCGCACTCGGGCGCCCCCGAGGCCGGCAGGGCCGGGGGCCGGTCGAGCACCGTGCCGTCGCACAGCGGAACGGGTGTGGGAAGCGGTGCCTCCCCCGGAGCCGCCGCGAAGTGGTCCCCGACGGCGGGAGGCGAGTGGACCCCGAACCGGGCCCGCCCGGTTCCTAGCGTCGTGAGCATGAACGCGAACACCTTGCGCGGCGCGCTCCTCGTCACCGTCGCCTACGCCCTCGTCGGCGCCTCCTTCACCGCCAACAGCCTGCTCGGAGCCTATCCGTACGCGGGCGGCCAGGCCGTGCGCTACGGCGCCGCCTGTCTGCTCCTGCTGCCCCTGATCGGCCGCGGTGGCGCGGCCCCGCTCCGCGCCCTGACCACGCGCCACTGGCTCCGGCTCGCCCTGCTCGCCGCCGTCGGCATGGTCGGCTTCAACCTCGCCGTCCTCGCCGCCGAACGCACCGCCGAACCCGCCGTCCCCGGGGTCCTGGTCGGCTGCGCCCCCGTCGTGGTCGCCGTCCTCGCGCCGCTGGCCGACGGCCGACGGCCCACCCGGGCCGTGCTGTACGGGGCGGTGCTGGTCGCCGCCGGCGCCGTCACGGTCCAGGGCTGGGGCCGCACCGACGCCGCCGGCCTCGGCTGGTCGCTGGCCGCGCTCGCCGGCGAGGTCGGCTTCACCGTGCTCGCGGTGCCGGTGCTGCGGCCGCTCGGGCCGAAGCTGCTGACCGCGGCGGTGTGCGGCCTCGCGGCCGTCGAGTCGGCGGTGATCGGGCTGCTCGTCGACGGGACGCGAGCCCTGCGCGTACCGACGGCGGCGGAGACCGGCGCGCTGGTGTGGCAGGCAGCACTCGCGACCGGCGTCGGATTCGTGCTCTTCTACAGGGGCGTGCGGCGCCTGGGCATGGAACGGGCCACGCTGTTCACCGGCGCCGTCCCGGTGGCCGCCGCGCTGACCGCCGCCGCGGTCGCGCACGGCTCCTTCGGGCCGGCGCAGGCCGCCGGTGGCCTCCTGGTGGGGGCGGGGGCGGCCCTGGGCACGGGCCTGTTCGGGGGCGGCCGGGCCGCCGGCGCGTCAGCCGGCGCTGCCGTCCAGGACGACCCGGGCCACCAGCGCGGGGTCGTCGTTCATGGGGACGTGGCCACAACCGGGCAGCCGGACCAGCCGGGCGCCGGGGATCGCGTGCTTGGCGCGGACGCCCTGCCGTCGCAGGAGCAGCCGGTCCCGGCTGCCCCAGGCGATGGTCACCGGGACGTCGGGGACGTCGTCGGCGAAGGTCACCGTGCGGCCGGCCGCGAGGGTCTGGTGGAAGCCGGTGGCGGCCCGCAGGGACAGGGTCTCGGCGACCGCCGCCTCGGGTGACAGGCGTCCGGGCCGTGCGTAGATGCTGCTGGTGAGCACCGTGCGGCCGGCCGCGCTGCGGGAGAGCCGCTCGATGAGGGGGACGGGCATCGTGAGCGCCGCGCCCCGCATCGCGCGCAGGGTCGTGAACGCGTACCGCCGCTCCCCTTCGGACCAGAAGCCGGCGGGAGAGAGGGCCGTCACGGAGCGCACCAGCCTCTCGCGGCCGAGCTGGAGGGCGAGGAGACCGCCGAGCGAATTGCCCGCCACGTGCGGCCGTTCGACCCCCAGGGCCGCGCAGAAGGCGTCGAGCACCGGCACCACCGTGCTCAGGTCGTACGCCAGCGGTTGGGGCAGCGCGGGGGAGGCGCCGAAGCCCGGCAGGTCCACGGCGATGACGTCCCGTTCGGTCGCCAGCACGTCGATCACCGGCTCCCAGGCCTGCCAGAGGTGCCCGATCCCGTGGAGCAGCAACAGCGGCGCTCCGCTGCCCCGCCGCTCGTAGGTCATGGTGACCGTGCGCGGTCCGTCGGGGGACTCCACGGCGAACGAGATCTGTGCGGGCATGGCTGCTCCCTGTCGGACGGACACTTACGAGACACCCTGTCAGCAACAATTACCGGTGAGTAGAGTCAAGTTCAAGACCTCCCGCCGTAGGGACAGAGGCCCGCGGGGTCGGCCGGGACGAGCGGGTGCCGACCGGGACGCGTCTGCGGAGAACACCGCGCGCCCCTCACCGGCGTCGCCTGCCGCATGCCCGGAGGCGCGACCGACGCCGAGGACGTGGTGCGGGACGCCCGGCTGCGCCGGACCGCCGACGACCGCGGCGACGTGCGCGAACCCCGCGCCTCCCTGGTACGGATCACCACCCGGCTCTCCCTCGACCGCGCCCCGCCCCGGACCCCACGGTTCCGCGGCGGGGCCCCGTGCTGCGCGCGCCTCACAACGACGCGAACGTCCTGTGAACGATCTAGGTCAGAGGGTCACATTCAGGGGCGTTCGACGGAGGATTGGTCTTGACCAAGGGTGTGCCGAGCTCTATGGTCGCAGAGTTAGTGCAGGAACCTTTAATAAACAAGGGCGCGGAAAACGCCGCGGGACACGGCGAATGTGCGGAGGATCAGGGTGGGGACCACGCAGCTCGAAGCAGCACCGGAGCCGAAGTACTGGCACCTCAAGACCGTGCTCGGCGAAGCCCTCGACTCGGACTTCGCGGTCGGGGAGATCCTGCCCAACGAGCGCGAACTGGCCGCCCGTTTCGGCGTCGCGCGCGCGACCCTCCGGCAGGCACTGGAGCAACTGGAGCTCGAGGGCCGCCTGCAGCGCCGCCGCGGTGTCGGCACCACCGTCGCCCCGCCGCGCGTCGGCGTCGACGTCTCCACCACCCAGCACATCTGGCCCGGCGTCGGCGAGGACACCTGGCAGTCCGTCGACCCGGCCGCCGACAAGGCCCCCGCCGCCGTCACCCGGCTCCTCGACGTCGAGCCCGGCGAGCACGTCCACATCGTGCGCCGGCTCCGCGTCACCGAGGGCCAGCCCGTCGCGGCCGAACTCCTCTACGTGCCCGCCGGCTCCGTGCCCGGCCTCACCGGGACCGACGCCCCCGCCGGGACGGACCGCGCCCGCGACGTCCTGCGGGAACTCCAGCGGCTCGCCCTCGACGGCCAGGACCGCTCCGTCGAGCTGGGCTCCGCCCGCGCCGACGACGCCAAGGAGCTCGACCGCCTGCCCGGCGCGCCCGTCCTCGTCGTCACCACCCGCTACCTCTCCGAGGGCCGTACCGCCGCCGTGTCCGTGGCCACCTACCGCGCCGACACCTGCCGCCTCACGTTCGGCGACTCCGGCGACCTGGCCATCGCCTCCTGACCGGAGCGGCCTCCGCGTACGACGACGGCCCCGGGCGCACCGCCCGGGGCCGTCCTCGTTTCCCCGGACCGGGCACGACGGAAGCTCAGCGGCGGGCCGTCGCCGCACCGTCCACCGCGAACAGCTGCTCCTCCACGTGGTCGAGCGCGAGCCGCAGGGCGCCCGTGCCCACCGCGGCCTCGCCCAGCAGCGAGAGCACCACCCGCGGCGGCCGCAGACAGAACCGGGCCAGCTCGTCGCGCAGCGGCTGCAGCACCCCGTCGAGTCCCGCCGCCCAGCCGCCGATCACCACCAACTCCGGGTCGATGGCGAGCACCAGCGCCGCCACGTCGTGCACCAGGCGCTGGATGAACCGCTCCACCGCCGCCTGGGCCCGCGCATCGCCCTCCCGGGCCAGCGCGAACACCGCCGCGACCGCCTGCTCGTCCAGGGGGTGCAGGGGCTCGTCGGTCGTCGACAGCAGATGCTCCGGCGTGACACCCCGGCCCAGCAGGTGCAGGGCGCCGATCTCGCCGGCCGCACCGCCGTAACCCCGGTGCAGCCGCCCGCCGATGAGCGAACCGGCGCCCGGGCTGAGGCCCGCGAGGACGAACACGATGTCGTCGGAGTCGGTCGCCGCGCCCTTCCAGTGCTCGGCGACCGCCGCCGCGTTGGCGTCGTTCTCCACGATCACCGGGCAGCGGAACGAGCGCCGGAGCCGCTCGCCGAGCGCCAGCCCCGTCCAGCCCGGCAGTGCCGTGCCGAGGCGGACCGTACCGTCCGTCTCCACGATCCCCGGCGTACCGACGCCGACCGCCCGCAGATTCGACCGGGGCACCCCGGTCCTGCGCAGCACGTCGGCCACCACGGTGCGCACGCGGTCGAGCCGCTCGTCCTCGGGGGCCGTCTCCGACACCTCGCGCGAACCGGCGCCGATGATCCGCCCGTCCAGGCCCGAGATCAGCGCGGCGACCCGGTGCGGACCGATCTCGACACCGAGCAGATGTCCCGCCTCCGCCCGGAAGCGGAACCGCCGGGCCGGCCGGCCCTGCCTGCGGGCCTCGCCCTCCTCGGGCGCGGCCTCCATGACCAGACCGCCCTCGATCAGACCCTCGGTCACGCCCTCGACCGTCGGCCGGGACAGGCCCGTGATCCGGGTCAGGTCCGTGAGCGTGAGCGCGCCGGAGCTCCGCAGCGCATGGAGTACCACCGCGGAGTTGATCCGCCGCAACAGCGACGGGTCCCCGCCGGTCAGCCGCCCCACCCTGTGTCCTCCCAGCTCGTGCGCCTCTTTGGCCGGATGTTACTCAATGGACGGGTGGGCGGCGAGCGCCGCCCGGGGCGCCGCGGGGCCACCGGCCCGCCAGGCGGAGCCGCCCCGGCCGTCCGGCGCCCCGGGACGGGCGCCTGACGGAGCGCCAACTGTCAGTGCCCGGCGCTTTACTGGACCCATGAGCCTGGCACGCCACGTCGAGACCGTCGACCTGCTGCGCGGACGTCCCTTCCGCGACGGCGGGCACCATCTGACCGAGTTAGCGGCCGCCGACGCCTCCGAGGAGCAGACCGAGGCGGAGCGGTCGGCGCTCGCCGGCCACCTGGCCGCCCGCTGGGGACCGCCGCAGCACGTCGGCCTCGGCACCGTGCGGCTGCGCGCCGCCCGCGGCGAGCCCGTACCGGCACCGTGGGACCTGGTGAGCGCGGCCGCCCCCGACGTCGAGCTGTGGCGGACGGACGGCCGCTGGATAGCCCTCGGAGTCGTACGGGCCACGGAGGACGAGCACCGGATCCTCCTCTGCGTCACCGTCGTCGACCCGCCCTGAGCCCGGCGGCCGGACCGTGCCGTTCGTGCGCCACGGCCCGCGGCCGGGCGACGCTGCTCTCCGGACAGTACCCAGCTCCTGTCGTGACACTCCCGCCTCCCCCGCGCCCCGGGCAACGACGGGAGCGTGACGACAGGACCTAGCCGCGCCGGTCCGGCACGCCCGCGGCCTCCCGCAGCCGGGCGTACTCCTCCGCCATCGTCTGCGCCGTCCAGTGGGCGTTCAGCCCGCTGGGATTGGGCAGCGCCCAGATGCGGGTCGTTCCCGAGGGCCCGTCGACCGTGCGCTCCTGCGGTCCGATCGCGGCCTTCCGCTCGCCGAAGGCGGTGCGGTAGGCGGTCACGCCGACCACCGCGAGCCAGCGCGGGGCCAGCCGCCGCACCTTCTCGGTGAGGATCCGCCCGCCCTCCCGGTACTCCTCCGCGCTCAGCTCGTCCGCCCGCGCAGTGGCCCGCGCCACCACGTTGGTGATGCCGAGGCCGTACGCGAGGAGCTCCTCCTGCTCGGCCGGCGCCAGCAGACGCGGAGTGAAACCGGACAGGTGCAGCACCGGCCAGAAACGGTTGCCCGGCCGGGCGAAGTGGTGGCCGGTCGCCGCCGTCATCAGACCCGGGTTGATCCCGCAGAAGAGGACCGAAAGGCCGCCCGCGACCACATCGGGAACGAGGCGGTCGCGGGCGGCCTGGAGCTCCTGCGCGGAGAACCGGGGGGTTCCGGTCAGAGGATCGCCCCGGGGGTGTATCCGGCGGCCTCCGGGTGCTGCTTCACGATCTCCTCGATGCGGGAGACCACCGCCGCGACCTGGCCGGCGGCGGCACCGGTGAAGGACAGCTTGTCCGCCATCAGCTCGTCGAGCTGCGCGCGGTCCAGCGGGATGCGCTCGTCGGCGGCCAGCTTGTCGAGCAGCTCGTTGCGCTCGGCGCCCTGCTCGCGCATGGCGAGGGCGGAGGCGACGGCGTTCTCCTTGATGGCCTCGTGGGCGAGCTCGCGGCCGACGCCGGCCCGCACGGCGCCCATGAGGACCTTGGTGGTCGCCAGGAAGGGCAGGTAGCGGTCCAGCTCGCGGGCGACGACGGCGGGGAAGGCGCCGAACTCGTCGAGCACGGTGAGGAAGGTCTCCAGGAGACCGTCGAGGGCGAAGAAGGCGTCGGGCAGGGCCACGCGGCGGACCACGGAGCAGGACACGTCGCCCTCGTTCCACTGGTCGCCGGCGAGCTCGCCGGTCATCGAGGCGTAGCCGCGCAGGATGACCATGAGGCCGTTCACGCGCTCGCAGGAGCGGGTGTTCATCTTGTGCGGCATCGCCGAGGAGCCGACCTGACCGGGCTTGAAGCCCTCGGTGACCAGCTCGTGACCGGCCATCAGACGGATCGTCTTGGCGATCGAGGACGGGGCCGCGGCCAGCTGCACGAGCGTGGTGACCACGTCGTAGTCGAGCGAGCGCGGGTAGACCTGGCCGACCGAGGTGAAGGCGTGCGCGAAGCCGAGGTGTCCCGCGATCCGCTGCTCCAGGTCCGCCAGCTTCGAGGCGTCCCCGCCGAGCAGGTCGAGCATGTCCTGCGCGGTGCCGACCGGGCCCTTGATGCCGCGCAGCGGGTAGCGGCCGAGCAGCTCCTCCAGGCGCGCGTACGCCACGAGGAGCTCGTCGGCGGCGGTCGCGAAACGCTTGCCGAGGGTGGTGGCCTGGGCGGCGACGTTGTGCGAGCGGCCGGCCATGACCAGCTCCGCGTACTCGCCGGACAGCTTGCCGAGACGGGCGAGGACGGCGACCGTACGGTCCCGCATCAGCTCCAGCGAGAGCCGGATCTGCAGCTGCTCGACGTTCTCGGTCAGGTCGCGGGAGGTCATGCCCTTGTGGACGTGCTCGTGGCCGGCGAGGGCGTTGAACTCCTCGATCCGGGCCTTCACGTCGTGCCGGGTGACCTTCTCGCGCTCGGCGATCGAGCCGAGGTCGACCTGGTCGAGCACGCGCTCGTAGTCGGCGAGCGCCGCGTCCGGAACCTCGATCCCGAGGTCCTTCTGGGCACGCAGCACCGCGAGCCACAGCCGGCGCTCCAGCTTCACCTTCTGCTCGGGGGACCAGAGGACGGCGAGCTCCGCGGAGGCGTAGCGGCCGGCCAGGACGTTGGGGATGCGGGGCTTCGCAGTCACAGCAGTCACGTGTCCAGATTCTACTGGCGGTTTCTGCAGGCCAGCGCCACGGTCCGGCCTGGAGCTTGCTACGAGACGCGCGTCACGTCAGAGCCCGGTCCTGCCGGTCTCCGGCAGCTCGTACGGCAGCAGCTCCGGGCGCTTGGGCGCGCGGCCGTCGCCCGACGAGCGGCCGGTGAGCCGGCGCCCTATCCACGGGCCCAGGTGCTGCCTGGCGAAACGGGCGTCCGCCACCCGGCGGGAGCCCCAGCCCGGGCGCGGAGTGGGCGCGAGCGGGGTGCGCCAGTCCTCCTCGGCGGGCAGGCCCAGCGTCTGCCAGACCGCCTCGGCCACCCGGCGGTGCCCCTCGCCGGTCAGGTGCAGCCGGTCCACGTCCCACATGCGCGGGTCGCCGAGCGCGGGGGCGCCGTAGAGATCGACGACCAGGGCGCCGTGCCGGGCGGCGAGCTCGTCCACGTACGCGAAGAGCTCCTCCATGCGCGGCCGGAAGCGCTCCAGGACCGGCCCCCGGCGGCCCGGGCTGCGCATCAGGACGAGCTGTCCGCACGAGGGGGCGAGCCGCTCGACGGCCTCGCCCAGCAGGCCGCGCACCCGGCCCATGTCGCACTTGGGGCGCAGGGTGTCGTTGAGACCGCCGACGAGGGTGACGACATCGGCCTTCATGGCGGCCGCCGTGTCCACCTGCTCCTCGACGATCTGGCCGATCAGCTTGCCGCGCACGGCCAGGTTCGCGTACCGGAAGCCGGGCGTACGGGCGGCGAGCCTGCCCGCGAGGACGTCGGCCCAGCCGCGGTAGGAACCGTCGGGTGTCAGATCCGACATGCCCTCGGTGAAGCTGTCGCCCACGGCGACGAGACTGGTGTACGTGGCATTGATCTCCATGGCCCCGCGATCATACCGCCCGGTATGGCGTGCCCGCCCCGGACGGGTCGGGTCCCGGGCGGGTGGGCCCCGGACGGGTCGGCCCCGGGCGGGTCGGCCCCGGACGCCTGGCGGTGCGGCGAGCGTGCGCCGAGAGCGCTCGTGGCTCCGGCGTGCCTGCTCCGGCACGCCGAAGGGTCCCGGGATGCCGTCCCGGGGCCCTCCGTCACGCGGCCGGGATCACGCCGCGGGGCGGCCCACCAGCTCGCGCAGGACGTCCTCCATCGTCACCAGACCGGCCAGCCGGCCGTCGTCGTCGATGACGGCCGCCAGATGGGTCCGGCTGCGCCGCATCGCCGTGAGGACGTCGTCCAGCGGTGTGGCCGCCCGCACGCGGGCGATCGGCCGCAGCGAGGCCACCGGGAACGGCAGGTCGCGCGGGGTGACGTCCAGGGCGTCCTTCACGTGCAGATAACCCAGGATGCGGTGCTCCGAGTCGACGACCGGGAAGCGGGAGAATCCGGACCGCGCCGACAGCGCCTCCAACTGCTCGGGAGTCGTGTCGATCTGGGCGTAGACGACCTTCTCCGCCGACATCACCACGTCGCGCACCGGGCGCCGGCCCAGCTCCAGGGCGTCGTGCAGCCGCTCGGCCGCCCGGTCGTCGAGCAGGCCGGCGTCACCGGCGTCGGTGACCATCCGGGCCAGCTCGTCGTCCGAGAAGGTTGCGGCGACCTCGTCCTTCACGTCCACCCGCAGCAGCTTCAGGATGCCGTTGGCGAAGGCGTTGATGGTGAAGATCACCGGGCGCAGCGCGCGGGTCACGGCCACCAGCGGGGGGCCGAGGAGGAGCGCCACGCGGGACGGTTCGGCCAGCGCGATGTTCTTCGGGACCATCTCGCCGAGCAGCATGTGCAGATACGTGGCCACGGTGAGCGCGATCACGAACGAGATCGGGTGCACCAGGCCGTGCGGCACGCCGACGGCGTCGAAGACCGGCTCCAGGAGATGGGCCATGGCCGGCTCGGCGACGATGCCGAGGACCAGGGTGGACAACGTGATGCCGAGCTGGGCGGCCGCGAGCAGCGCCGAGACGTGCTCCAGACCCCAGATGACGCTGCGGGCCCGGCGGTCGCCGGCCTCCGCGAGCGGTTCGATCTGACTGCGGCGCACGGAGATCAGGGCGAACTCCGCGCCGACGAAGAAGGCGTTGACGAGCAGGGTCGCCAGGCCGATGAGCAGCTGGACGACGGTCATCGGCCGGCCTCCTCACGGGGGTCGGGGAGCGGGGCGTGCAGCAGCACACGGGCCGCCCGGCGCCCCGTGTCGTCGACCACGTCGAGGCGCCAGCCGGCCAGCTCCACGTGGTCACCGAGGACCGGGATCCGGCCGAGCGCGGTGGCCAGCACGCCGGCCAGGGTCTCGTACGGCCCCTCCGGCACGCGCAGGCCGATGGCCTCCAGCTGGTCGGTGCGGGCCGCGCCGTCCGCGGACCACAGCGTCCGGCCGTCGGCGTCCTCGCCCGCCTGCGCCAGGTCCGGCGTCTCGTGCGGGTCGTGCTCGTCGCGTACCTCGCCGACGACCTCCTCGACGATGTCCTCCAGGGTCGCGACGCCGGCCGTGCCGCCGTACTCGTCGATGACGACGGCCATCGTCTGCTTCCCGGACAGGCGGTCGAGCAGTTTGTCCACGGTCAGGCTCTCGGGGACCAGCAGCGGTTCGCGCAGCAGGTCGCCGACGTTCCGGTGCGGCCGTTCCCCGGCCGGTATCGCGAGCACGTCCTTGATGTGCGCGATGCCGACGACCGAGTCCAGGCTGCCGCGGTAGACGGGGAAGCGGCTCAGGCCCGTCGCCCGGGTCGCGTTGGCGACGTCCTCGGCGGTGGCCTGCACCTCCAGGGCGGTGACCTGGACGCGCGGGGTCATCACGTTCTCCGCGGTGAGCTCGGCCAGGTTGAGGGTGCGGACGAACAGCTCGGCGGTGTCGGCCTCCAGCGCACCCTCCTTGGCGGAGTGCCGGGCCAGCGCCACCAGCTCCTTCGGGGAGCGGGCGGATGCGAGCTCCTCGGTGGGCTCCAGGCCGAAACGGCGCACGAGATGGTTGGCCGAGTTGTTGAGGTGGCCGATCAGCGGCTTGAACGCGGCGCTGAAGACGCGCTGCGGGGTCCCCACCACCTTGGCGACGGCCAGCGGGGAGGAGATCGCCCAGTTCTTGGGCACCAGCTCGCCGACGACCATCAGGACGACGGTCGACAGGGCGGTGCCGAGCACCAGGGCCACCGAGGAGGCGACCGAGGGCGACAGTCCGAGGGCCTCGATCGGGCCGCGGATCAGCGCGGCGATCGACGGCTCGGAGAGCATGCCGACGACCAGATTGGTGACGGTGATGCCCAGCTGGGCGCCGGAGAGCTGGAAGGTGAGCGACCTGACCGCCTTCAGGGCGCCGGACGCGCCGCGCTCGCCCCGGTCGGCGGCGGCCTCCAGCTCGGAGCGCTCGACGGTGGTGAGCGAGAACTCGGCCGCCACGAAGGCGCCACAGGCGAGGGCGAGGAGCAGCGCCACCAGGAGCAGCAGCACCTCGATCATCGGTTCACCTCCGTCCCTCGACGAGTCCCATGATCAGTCAGGGAGGGGAGGACCGCGCGATGTCGGCTCGGGGAACGGGTACTGGGAGGCTCGCCCATGGGCGGACGCTCACACCTTTCGATAGATGATCGATTCTGCACACCATGGTAAAGGATCGGCAAAGCGCTCCGGGTCAGCCGGCCAGCGGCTTCACCCAGCGCGTCCACTGGTCCTGCGGTCCGTACGCCGCCGCCCGCCACGCGGTCTCCCCCAGAGCGTTCCGGTCCAGCACCATCGCGTCCGCGCGCCGGCCTCCCAGCCGGACGAAACGCTCCTCCGCCGCGGCGAGCAGCGCGCCGCCGATCCCACGGCGACGGTGCCCGGGATGGACCGCGAGCCGGTACAGATGACAGCGCCATCCGTCGAACCCGGCGATCACCGTCCCCACCAGCTCCGCTTCCGCCCCGCCCGGCCCTTCGGCCGTCGCCCCGACCCGCTCCGCCAGCAGCAGCGCCTCCGGGTCGCGCTCGACCAGCCGAGCCACCCCGGCCCGGTCGTCGCTGATGCTCGTCCCCTCGGCCGCCGCCGCCCAGAAGGCGAGCACGGCGTCGATGTCGGCCGCCACCGCGGCCCGTATCCGAAGATCCTCCATGCCGGAATCCCACCACCGGACCCTCCCACGCGTCGAGCCTGTTTCACCCCTCAGACGCGTCGTGGCCCTCGGCCGCGCGCGACCGCCCGGGCACCGGACCGAAGGCCTCCAGGGATTCTCCTCAGCGCGGCCGCCGTCGCCTCGCGCGCGAGCAGCACATGGACCCTGAAGGCAGCGTCGGGCACGATCGTGCCCCCGGCCGCCGAGGTGATGCCCCGCGCGGCGGCGACGAGCCACGGGAACGCGGCTGACCCCCCGGGTGGCCGGCGCCCCGGATCGGGTAGGTCGGTCGCACCGGACCTCTCGGCGCGGCGGCAGCGGGACCGCCATGCGCTCCCGGTGCCGGCCGTGAGCACGGTGGCGGAGAAACGGCAGGACGGCACCCGACGCATCCTCCTGACGGGCGGACCCGCGGTGACCGGCGCTCACCCGGTCACGAAGCAGAACTCGTTTCCCTCAGGATCGAGCATCACCTGGAAGGAACCCTGCTCGTCGGTCACGAGACCACCCGACCGGCGGGCGCCCAGGGGCGCCACCTCCTCGGCCGCCGCCGACGGATCGGCCACCTCCACGTCCAGATGGACCCGGTTCTTCACCGCCTTGCCCTCCGGCACCTGCTGGAAGGCAAGCCGCACGAAGCCCGGCGGGTCGACGTACGACCAGGCGGGGCTCCGGTCGACCGGAGCCCCGCCGAGGACGGCCGCCCAGAACCGCACGAGGGCGGCCGGTTCGGCACAGTCGAACACGATCTCCTGAACTCGGGCACGCATGCGGTCAGCGTACGGCCGTGCATCCGGCGCAAGGCCCGGTCCCGCCCCGTGCCGGGCGCGCGGGCTCAGGCTCGGGCTGCCGCCCCCGCTCCCGCGGTGAACGCCGCCGCGTCCCAGACACCACCCAGCGCGGGAGCCAGCCACGAGGCGGCCCCCGACCGGAACTCCTCCGCCGTCAGCGCGCCCGCGCCCGCCGGAACGGCCCCGAGCAGCGGCGCGTCCGCCTCCTCGGGAAGGTCCGCCAGATTGCACCGCGAGGCCAGATCCGGGTCCTCCGGCCAGCTGCCGATGACCACGCCCAGCTGCTCGACGCCCCGTGCGCGGAGCGCCTCCGCCGTCAGGGTGGTCGTGTTGAGCGTGCCGAGCCCGGCCGGGACCACCACGAGCACCGGCGCCCCGAGCAGCCGGGCCGCGTCCGCGAGCGTCCCGCCCTCGTCGTCGAAGCGCACGAGCAGCCCGCCCGCGCCCTCCACGAGCACGAGGTCGTGCGTGGCCGCCAGCTCGCGCGCCGCCGCCGCGACGGCGTCGGGCCGGACGGGCGCCATCCCGGCCCGGCGCGCCGCGGTCCCGGGAGCCAACGGCTCGGGGAAACGTGCCAGTTCCGCCCCGGTCGTGGCCCCCGACAGCCGCAGCACGTCGGACACGTCCCCCGGCTCGTCGGGGCCGACGCCCGTCTGCGCCGGCTTGAGCACGGCGACGGACCGCCCGGAGGCGGTGGCGACGGCGGCGAGGGCGGCGGTGACGACGGTCTTGCCGATCTCGGTGCCGGTGCCGCTGACGACGATGACGCTCATGAAGCTGATGTCCTCTCAACCGATCAATTCCACTCCGTCCCCAGGGCACGGAACCCCCTCCCGCCCCCGGGGCACGGACTACCCCCTGCGTCGACGAGCCCCCACGGGGGCGGCGGGGCGGCGCCCCACCCCCCCGGCCGGCTCAGCCCGCCGCCGCTGCGGCCGTCACTCCCGCACAGATCCTCGCCACGTCCTCGTCCCCCGTCACGAACGGCGGCATCGTGTAGACGAGGTCGCGGAACGGGCGGAGCCAGACCCCGGCGCGGACCGCCGCGCTCGTGGCGGCGGCCATGTCGACGTCGTGGTCGAGCTGGACCACCCCGATCGCCCCCAGGACGCGGACCTCCCGCACCCCCGGCAGGTCGGCGGCAGCGGCGAGGCCCTCCCGCAGGCCCGACTCGATGCGCTTGACCTCGACCTGCCAGTCCTGCCCGAGCAGCAGGTCCACGGAGGCGAGGGCGACCGCCGAGGCGAGCGGGTTGCCCATGAAGGTCGGCCCGTGGGCGAGGACGGGGACCTCGCCGCGCGAGATGCCCTCGGCGACCCGGCCGGTGCAGAGGGTGGCGGCCATCGACAGATAGCCGCCGGTCAGCGCCTTGCCGACGCACATCACGTCGGGGGACACCCCGGCATGGTCGGCGGCGAACAGCGCGCCCGTGCGCCCGAACCCGGTCGCGATCTCGTCGAAGACCAGCAGCACGTCGTGGGCGTCGCACGCCTCCCGCAGCACCCGCAGGTACTCGGCGCTGTGGAAGCGCATGCCGCCCGCGCCCTGCACGACCGGCTCGACGACGACCGCGGCCAGTTCGTCCGCGTGCCGCCCGATGGCCTCGCGCAGCAGTTCCGCGTACGACTCCTCGTACTCGGCCGGCGGCGCCTCCACGAACACCTGCCGCTGGAGCACCCCCGACCACAGCTCGTGCATGCCGCCCTCGGGGTCGCACACGGACATCGGCTGCCAGGTGTCGCCGTGGTAGCCGCCGCGCCAGGTGAACAGCCGGTGCTTGCCGGGACGCCCGACGGAGCGCCAGTACTGCAGGCACATCTTGGCCGCGACCTCGACCGCGACCGACCCCGAGTCGCTGAGGAACACGTGCTGCAGCGGCCCGGGCGTGATCTCGACGAGGCGCGAGGCGAGCCGGACGGCGGGCTCGTGGGTGAGCCCGCCGAACATGACGTGGCTCATCCGGTCGAGCTGACCGCGCGCCGCCTCGTTGAGCACCGGGTGGTTGTAGCCGTGGACGGCCGACCACCACGAGGACATGCCGTCGATCAACTCGGTCCGGCCCTCGCTGGGTTCGGCGAGCCTGAGCCGCACCCCGGACGCGGACGCGACGACCAGCGGATCCGTACGGCCCGGCATGGGGCCGTACGGGTGCCAGACGTGCGCCCGGTCCAGGGCGAGGAGTTCGTCGTTACGCATTCGGCGCGAGGTCCGTACCGGCGCCCCGGCGGCGCACGGCCACCAGGTCCGTCCGGGCCTCCGAGGCCGGGGCGGTCGCCGCCGCCGGCACCTCGGCGTGCCCGCCGCACGGCCCGCAGCCGCCGCCCGCCTCGGCGTGGGAGCCGCAGCCGCCGCCGGCCGGGGCGGCGGAACCGCAGGCGCCACCGGCCTCCGCGTGCGAGCCGCAGCCGCCGGCGGCCGCCGCGGCCAGGGCGTCCGCCCGGTGGGCCGGGAGCGTCGTCGTGCCCGCCCCCTCCACCTCGAAGCCGGCGTCCGCGATCATGTCGAGGTCCGCCTGGCCGGCCTGGCCCTCGCTGGTGAGGTAGTCACCCAGGAAGATCGAGTTGGCGATGTGCAGCGCCAGCGGCTGCATCGACCGCAGGTGCACCTCGCGGCCGCCGGCGATACGGACCTCGACGTCCGGGCAGACGAACCGGACCATCGCCAGGATCCGCAGGCAGCGCTGCGGCGTGAGGTGCCACTCCTTGGCGAGCGGCGTGCCCTCGAAGGGGATGAGGAAGTTGACCGGCACCGAGTCGGAGTCCAGCTCGCGCAGCGCGAACACCACGTCGACCAGGTCCTCGTCGCTCTCGCCCATGCCCGCGATCAGGCCCGAGCAGGCCGACAGGCCGGCCCCGTGCGCCTTCTGCACGGTGTCCACGCGGTCCGCGTAGGTGTGGGTGGTCGTGATGTCCCCGTACGTCCCCTCGGACGTGTTGAGGTTGTGGTTGTACGCGTCGGCACCGGCCTCCTTGAGCCGTTCCGCCTGGCCGTCGGACAGCAGACCGAGACAGGCGCACACCTCCACGCCCTCGTTCTGCTCCTTGATCGCCTCGATGGTCCTGCCGACGCGCTCGACGTCACGGTCCGTCGGACCGCGGCCGCTCGCCACCAGGCAGACCCGCTTCGCGCCGCCCGCGACACCGGCCGCCGCTGCGGCCGAAGCCTCGTCGGGCTTGAGCCACGTGTACTTGAGGATGCCGGCGGTCGAGCCGAGCCGCTGCGAACAGTACGAGCAGTCCTCGGGGCACAGCCCCGACTTCAGGTTGACCAGATAGTTGAGCTTCACCCGACGCCCGAACCACTGACGGCGCACCTTGCCGGCAGCGGTCACCACATCGAGCAGGTCGTCGTCGGATGTCGCCAGTACGGCGAGGGCTTCTTCGCGGGTCGGCAGCTCGCGCCGCAGCCCCTTCTCCACCAGGGTGTTCAGCAGGTCCATAAGGGCTGATCCTTACCTACGGCACGCCCCGGGGCCAAGGAAGAGAAGAACAAACAGACCGGTTCGATGTGTGTGTATGGCCACACCATGTCCTCGGTCCCGGCCGGTTAGGGTCTGTGGGCTGCCTACAAAAGGATCTGCCATGCCGCCGTACGCCGAGGACCCGCAGGACGTGCCGGAGCCGAGGGAGGACCCGGACCCCCGCGGGGCCGCCTTCGCCTGGACGGAGACCGCGGCACGGCAGCGCGCGGAGGCCGGTCTCGTACGGACCCTGCGGCCCCGGGCGGCCGAGTCGGACCTGCTCGACCTCGCGAGCAACGACTACCTGGGCCTCACCCGGCGCGCGGAGATCACCGAGGCGGCGGCCGCGGCGGCCCGCCGCTGGGGCGCCGGCTCCACCGGCTCGCGGCTCGTCACCGGCTCGACGCGGCTGCACGCCCGGCTGGAGCGCGAACTCGCCGAGTTCAGCGGTTTCGAGGCGGCGCTCGTCTTCTCGTCCGGATACACCGCGAACCTGGCCGCGCTCACCGCGCTGTCCGCCCGGGACGGGCTCATCGTCTCGGACGCGGGCAACCACGCCTCCATCGTCGACGGCTGCCGGCTGTCCCGCGCCGAGACGGCGGTCGTCCCGCACGCCGACCCGGAGGCCGTCGCCAAGACGCTCGGTGCGCATCCCGACCGCCCGGCGCTCGTGGTCAGCGACTCCGTCTTCTCGGTCGACGGCGACAAGGCACCACTCGCGGCGCTCGCGACCGCCTGCCGGGCGCACGGCGCGGGCCTGGTCGTCGACGACGCGCACGGGCTCGGCGTGCTCGGCACCGGCGGACGCGGCGCCCTCCACGAGGCGGGGCTCGCGGGCGACCCCGACGTCGTCGCGACCCTCACCCTCTCCAAGTCGCTGGGCAGCCAGGGCGGTGCGGTCCTGGGCCCCGCCCGGGTGATCGAGCACCTCGTGAACGCCGCCCGCACCTTCATCTTCGACACGGGGCTCGCCCCGGCCGCCACGGGCGCCGCCCTCGCGAGCCTGCGGCTGATCGCGGCCGAGCCGGGCCTCGCGAACCGGGCCCGCACGGTCGCGGGCACGCTCCACCGGCTCCTCACCGAGGCCGGCCTGACCGCCGTACGTCCCGACGCGGCCGTGGTCTCGGTCCGCGCCCCGGGCCCCAACGAGGCGCTGCGCTGGGCCGCCGACTGCCGGGAACTCGGCCTCGCCGTCGGCTGCTTCCGTCCGCCGTCGGTGCCGGACGGCATCTCCCGCCTCCGGCTGACCGCCCGCGCGGACCTCACGGACCAGGAGATCGAGCGCGCGGTCGCCACCATCGTCCGCACGGCCCCGCAGGGTGCGGCGGGCTGACACCCCTCGCCGCCGTCCCGGCCGGCCGGCGGTCCCGCGCCTGCCCGCCGTGGGCGGCGCCGGCCGCCGGCAGACGTGAGGCCGCCCGGTAGGCGCGGCCGTTCGGTCCGCGAGCGCGCCGGCCGTTCCGCGAACGCGCCGACGGGCCGCAGCCGCACCGGCTGCCCGCATTCGTGCGGGCTGTTCCGGAGTGCGCCGGCCGTCAGCACCCGTGCGCGCCGTTCCGCGAACGCGCTGGCCGTCCGCACCCGCACCGGCCGTTCCGGGAACGCGCCGGCTGTCCGGACGCGCACCGGCCGTTCCGGGAACGCGCCGGCTGTCCGGACGCGCACCGGCCGTTCCGGGAGCGCGCTGGCTGTCCCGGACCCGTGCGTGCCGTTCCGCGAGCGCGCCGGCCGTCAGCACCCGCACCGGCCGCCCCGCAACCGCACCGCCCGTCGTGCTCGTCCTAGAGCGCACCATGCCGACCCTCCCCGTTCCCGTCACAGGGCTCCTGGCCTCGGCCGCCCGCCGCCTGTTCGTGTTCGCCTGGACGCAGACCCGGGCCTGCGCCTTCGCGATCGCGCTGCTGTCGGGGGTCGCGGCGTCGACCCTGCTGCCCGGGCTTCCGGTGGCCCGTTACGACCTGCTCGTCGTGTACGGGGTGCTGCTCACGCTGCTCTTCTGGATGCGCGGCTGGGAGTCCGGCCGGGACGTCGCCGTCATCGGCGTGTGCCATGTCATCGGCCTGGCCTTCGAGCTGGTGAAGGTGTCGCTCGGCTCGTGGAGCTACCCCGAGACGGCCGTGCTCAAGTTCGCCGGCGTCCCGCTGTACGGGGGTTTCCTCTACGCCGCCGTCGGCAGTTACGTCTGCCGGGCCTGGCACCTCTTCGACCTGGAGCTGGTCCGCTACCGGCCCGGGTCGACGGCGGTGGTGGCCGCGGCGATCTACCTGAACTTCTTCACCCATCACTGGCTGCCGGACGTGCGCTGGCCCCTGGCCGCGATCCTGGTGGGCGTCACGGCGGGCACCTCCGTGCGGTTCACGGTGCGCGGTGCCCGCCTGCGGATTCCGCTGGCGCTGTCGTTCGTCCTGATGGGCTTCTTCCTGTGGCTGGCGGAGAACCTCGCCACCTACCTGGGCGCCTGGCGCTATCCGTACCAGCTCCACGGGTGGCAGCCCGTCGGCGTGGAGAAGTTCGGCGCGTGGTCCCTGCTGATCAGCATCACCGTGGTGCTGGCGGCGGCCACCCGCCACGCGGACCCGCGCAGGCCGTGACGGCGCCGGCGCCCGGACCGGCGCCGGACGGGACAGGGGGCGGCTGCCCGGTCATGTCGCCGGGACTCCGGGCACGGCGGCGATGACGAAGGCGTGCCCGGCCGGATCGGTGCAGCGGCGTACGGCGGAGCGCCGGTCGAGGCGGGTGCCGTCGAGTTCCGCCGCCACCGGCCGGGCGCCCAGGGTGATGGCCTCGCGTTCGGCCTCGTCGAGGGCGTCGGGGGCGACCAGGATCCTCAGGTGGGCCTGCTGGGAGTCCTCCGGCCGGGGCCAGCTGGGCGGAGCCTGGCCCAGGTCGCGCTGGATGCCGAGGACGATGCCGGTGGGGGAGGAGACCAGGAGCAGATCGGGATCGCCCGCGGCCGGTTCGACGGTGCCGCCCAACAGGGTGGCGTAGAAGCGGGCGAGGGGTTCGGGATCGCTGCTGTCGAGGACGAGAACGGTGCTCTTGGACACGGTCATGGGACCCGTGTGCCCGCTCAAGGGCCTTACAGGCACGCCGAGTCGGGATCCGCTCGCCCGTTGCACGCTTCACCGCTTCGGGCGACAGATATCCGCCCGTCCTGGTGGATCGCCGGGCAGGGCGGCACGATCGGTGGCACTCTGACGCGAAGTGCAATCCGGGCGGGGCCCGGTGGGAAAGGGACAGCGTCGCCATGGCAGACCACCTGGAAGCAACCGTCACTCTGCCGAGCGATCCCGCCTCGGTGTCCGCCGCGCGGAGACACGTCGCCGAGGTCCTCACCTCCTGGGGCCTCGGGAGCTCGACCGAGACGGCGGACGCGGTCCGGCTGATCGTCTCCGAGCTGGCGACCAACGCCGTGCAGCACACCTTCGGTCAGTCGCCCACCTTCACGGTCGACCTCCGCCTCGAACGCGACGAGCAGCTGCACATCGGCGTGACCGACAGCCATCCGCGCTGGCCCCGGCGCCTCCCGGCAGCCGTCCAGCAGGACAACGGGCGCGGCATGGTCATCATCCGCTGGCTCGCCGCGGAGGCGGGCGGCCGCCTCTCGGTCGAGCCGACGCCCGAGGGCGGCAAGACGGTCTGGATCCGACTGCCCTGGACGGCCGTGGCGCTGACGCCCCGGTAGAGCGGCTCCGGCCCGCCGCGGCGAGCCCGCTCCGCCCGGTCGGCGTCGCACCGGGCCCGTATGGGGCGACCGTACCGCCCGGCGGCCCGGTCGGCCATCCGACCGGCGCCGCCCTCCGCGGGGGCGGGGCCGACCGGTCTCCCGGGGCCGGCCCCGCGGAGGGCGGCGCCGTCCCCGCGACCCCGGGGACGGGGGGCGCGGGGCGGCCGGGGGACGGGCGCCGGGTGGGGCGGCCCGCGGCGCCCTCGCGTGGCGGCCCTTCGCGGGGCGCGGGACGGCGGGGTCCGCTGGTCAGCGGACGCGGCCGTACAGCACCTTCGACGTCCAGATCCGGTCGAGCTTCACCCAGGAGCCGGTCTTCGGGGAGTGCCAGATCTTGTTGTTACCCGCGTAGATTCCGACGTGGTAGACCCTTCCGCCGGAATGGAAGAAGACGAGGTCCCCCTTCTGGCGGCTGGACGCCGTGATGTGACGCGTCTTGTTGTACTGCTGCTGCGCGGTGCGGGGCAGTGTCTTGCCCGCCTTCTTGTACGAGTAGAGCGTGAGGCCCGAGCAGTCGAACCTGCTGGGCCCAGCGGCCCCGTACTTGTAAGGCGATCCCTTCTTCGAGGCGGCGATGCCCAGAGCCGTGTTGGCGTACGAGCTCGCGGCCTGGGCCTCCGGCGCCGCTCCTGGGGCGAGCAGCGTGCCGCCGACGGCGGCGAGGGTGAGAGCCGAGACGGCTCCGGCCCGGGACAGCAGGGACGGGACATGAATCTGCGCAGTCATGCGCAACCCTTCGTCAGCCGCCTGTGAAGGATGACCTGTCGGGTTCGGGCAGGCGAAGATGCCCGGCCGCGGCTGCGGCTTCACCCCGAGGGACGTCACCCTTGCGGGCACGTCCCGTGTTGCTCGGGTCCTCCACTCCTGCCGATCCACTCCTGTCGACCAGACGTCCGGGACAGCGGCAGGACTCGGCGTCCGCCCGGACCGCCCCGCCTCGGGTGGCGGGGGCTTGTCGTCGACAGGGATCTTGACTCACAGTCGGGTAGAAATCCGAGCTGAAACAGCGATATGTGAGGCTCCTCACGACTGATCCATTCGAGTGGACAGTCAGGTTTCGTGATCTTCGGAGGTTTGCCCGACGAGCCGTTCACCAGCGATGGAATGCCCGATTCCGCTAAATGTGTAGACCTGTTGCGCAACTCGCCTGAGCTCTATGTCGATTCGTCGACTACGCCGAACGGGGGAGCGATTCTGCGGCTCGTGTGCCCCGAGTGGACCTCGACACGACACGCCGCACTGTCAACTCGACGACTCTTCGGGGACGGTGACGCGCCCTGAGCGCCGCTCTCCGTCCAACACCCTTAGCGCACGCGCCAATGTGGCCGCGTGGACCTCGCTCTCGCCTCGCACATGCATGAGCGTCACGGCGTCCCGGAGTGCCGTCGCGCGCCCGACCAGGGCCTGAGCGGCCCTCAGGGCCCCATAGGTATGCGATGTCCTGGATGGATTGATCCTTCCGAGGAGGTCGACGACTTCGAGGTACGCGTCCACGAACTCACCCTCGGCGCGGGTCAGCGCGGGCAGCGGCGGCAACTCCGGGACCATCGGGTCTCACCTCTCGCCGACGGTGCCCGCGGACGAGCGACGGCTCTTCACCACGTGGTCCACCAGCCCGTACGTCACGGCCCCCGCCGCGTCGAGCACGGTGGTCCGGTCGATGTCGGCGTCGATCCGGTCGAGATCCTGCCCGGTGTGCTCCGCGAGCAGTCCGGCCACCAGCGCGCGCTGACGCAGCAATTCCCGCGCGTGGATGTCGAGATCGCTGGGCTGTCCGTGCAACGGCTCGTCGAGCGTGGGCTGCTGGAGGACGATCCTGGCCCCCGGCAGGGCGAGCCGGCGCCCCGGCGAGCCGGCCGTGAGCAGCACCGCGGCGGGGCCGACCGCCTGGCCCAGGCAGATGGTCTCCACCTCGCACGAGACGGTGCGGATCGTGTCGTAGATCGAGGTCATCGCGCTGATCGAACCGCCGGGGGAGTTGATGTAGAGGCTGATCACCTGCTCCGGCGCGGAGTGGTCGAGATGCAGGAACTGGGCGATGACGTCGTTGGCCGAGGTCTCGTCGACCGGGGTGCCCAGGAAGACGATCCGCTCCTCGAGCAGCTTCGAGTACGGGTCGAGGGTGCGGGTCCCGAAGTTCGTGCGCTCGGTGAACTCCGGAAGGACATATCGCATGGCGGGACGCATGGCGCTCCCCCTTCTGTAAAAAATGTACAGGACGTACAGCCCGTAAGATGAGGAGCATGGCCTATGAGATTCCGGTGACGCAAGCGCGCGCAGAGCTCGCGGACCTCATCAACCGCGTCGTCTACGGCGGTGAGCGCGTGGTCGTCACCCGGCACGGCAAGCCGCTCGTCGCCCTCGTCTCCGCCGCTGACCTGGAACGACTCGAGGCGGCGGAGGCGCCTGCCGAGGAGCAGGTGATCAGCTCGCTCTCCTCCGTCCGCAGCATCACGTCCGCTCCGGGTGAACAGCGCCGCTTCGGCATCGCCGCCCACCACCGCGATCCGGGCGCGCCCGACGCGTGACGCGCGCCGGGTGGCGCAGGGCAGGGGCGAGGGGCGGTCCGCGGCGGGCTCCCGGCCCGCGGACCGTCGGGGCGGACCGGAAACGGGCTCATGCGGCCGGCGTGTCGCCCGGCCGCATGGCCAAAACCCCCTTGCGCTCGCCCGGGGGTTCCCCGTCCGACAGGCGCTCTTCGGGGACGCCGACGCCGGGATGCCGGAGGACGGCCGGCACGGGCTGATGTCCATGCACATGCAAAGCGCGAGTTAACGAGCCGGAAAAACTTCCGCCCTAACCTGCAATGTCTGATCCCGCGGCCCGTCTCGTGGCTCAACAGAGTGTTGAAGATCGCTATGGTCCGCTGCTGTCCGGGTGAGTCACCCGGTGGAAGACAGTGAGGTGGAAGCGTGCAACTCAGCCCCCACGAGCAGGAGCGTCTGCTCATTCATGTCGCGGCCGACGTGGCCGAGAAGCGCCGGGCGCGCGGTGTGCGACTCAACCACCCCGAGGCCGTCGCGCTCATCACCTCGCACGTCCTCGAAGGGGCCAGGGACGGCCGCACCGTCGCCGAGCTGATGGCCTCCGGACGCAAGGTGATCACCCGTGACGAGGTCATGGACGGCATCCCCGAGATGATCCACGACGTGCAGGTCGAGGCCACCTTCCCCGACGGGACCAAGCTCGTCACCGTCCATGACCCGATCGTGTGAAAGCGGGCCGTCGCCGATGATCCCCGGAGAGATCCTTTACGGGGACGGGCCGGTGCCCCTCAACGAGGGCCGCCCCGTCACCCGCCTCACCGTCCTCAACGCCGCCGACCGGCCCGTCCAGGTCGGCTCCCACTACCACTTCGCCGAGGCCAACCCGGGCCTCGACTTCGACCGTGCCGCCGCCCGCGGTCTGCGCCTGAACATCGCCGCGGGCACCGCCGTCCGCTTCGAACCCGGCATCCCCGTCGAGGTCGAACTCGTGCCGATCGCCGGCCGCAGGATCGTGCCCGGCCTGCGCGGCGGGACCGCGGGACCCCTCGACCACGACGAGACCAAGGGGGGCGAGCGTGCCTGAGCTGCACCGCGCCGTCTACGCCGACCTGTTCGGCCCCACCACCGGCGACCGCATCCGGCTCGCCGACACCGACCTGCTCGTCGAGATCGAGGAGGACCGCTCCGGCGGCCCCGGACGCGCCGGCGAGGAGGCCGTCTTCGGCGGCGGCAAGGTCATCCGCGAGTCGATGGGCCAGTCCCGCACCACCCGGGCCGAAGGCGCGCCCGACACCGTCATCACCGGTGCCGTGGTCATCGACCACTGGGGGATCGTCAAGGCCGACATCGGCATCCGCGACGGCCGGATCACCGCCCTGGGCAAGGCCGGCAACCCCGACACCATGGACGGGGTCCACCCCGAACTCGTCATCGGCCCCGAGACCGAGGTGATCGTCGGCAACGGCCGGATCGTCACGGCCGGCGCCGTCGACACCCATGTGCACTTCATCTCGCCCACCGTCGTCGAACAGGCCCTCGCCACCGGCGTGACCACCCTCGTCGGCGGCGGCACCGGACCCGCCGAGGGCACCAAGGCCACCACGATCACCCCCGGCCCCTGGCACATGGCCCGGATGTTCGAGGCGCTCGACACCTTCCCCGTGAACATCGGCCTGCTCGGCAAGGGCAACACGATGTCCCGCGAGGCCATGCACTCCCAACTGCGCGGCGGCGCCCTGGGATTCAAGATCCACGAGGACTGGGGAGCCACCCCCGCCGTCATCGACGCCTGTCTGGGCGTCTGCGAGGAGACCGGCGCCCAGCTGGCCATCCACACCGACACCCTCAACGAGGCGGGCTTCGTCGCCGACACCCTCGCCGCCATCGCCGGACGCAGCATCCACGCCTACCACACCGAGGGTGCGGGCGGCGGACACGCGCCGGACATCATCACCGTGGTCTCCGAGCCGTACGTGCTCCCCAGCTCCACCAACCCCACCCGGCCGCACACCGTCAACACCATCGAGGAACACCTCGACATGCTGATGGTCTGCCACCACCTGAACCCGGCCGTGCCCGAGGACCTCGCCTTCGCCGAGTCCCGCATCCGGCCCTCCACCATCGCCGCCGAGGACGTTCTGCACGACCTGGGCGCCATCTCGATCATCTCCTCCGACTCCCAGGCCATGGGCCGGATCGGCGAGGTGATCATGCGGACCTGGCAGACCGCCCACGTCATGAAGAAGCGGCGCGGCGCGCTGCCCGGCGACGGGGCGGCCGACAACCACCGGGCCCGGCGCTACGTCGCCAAGTACACGATCAACCCGGCCGTCGCGCAGGGCATGGGCCACCTCGTCGGCTCGGTCGAACCCGGCAAGCTCGCCGACCTGGTGCTGTGGGAGCCCGCCTTCTTCGGCGTCAAGCCGCTCGTCGTCGTCAAGGGCGGGCAGATCGCCTACGCGCAGATGGGCGACGCCAACGCCTCCATCCCCACCCCCCAGCCGGTGCTGCCCCGGCCGATGTTCGGCGCGCTCGGCCGGGCCGCCGCGGCGGGCTCGGTCAACTTCGTCGCGCAGGCGGCGATCGAGGACGACCTGCCGCAGCGGCTGGGCCTGAACAAGGAGTTCACCGCCATCGGTTCCACCCGGCGGGTCACCAAGGCCGACATGCGGGAGAACGACGCCCTGCCCCGGGTGGAGGTCGACGCCGACACCTTCTCGGTGACCATCGACGGCGAGCACGTCGAACCGGCCCCCGCCCACGAACTTCCCATGGCCCAGCGCTACTTCCTCTTCTGAGCGGCGAAGAACCCGAGATGTCCCGATCCGCACTCCTCGTGCTCGCCGACGGGCGGTTCCCCGCCGGCGGGCACGCCCACTCGGGCGGCGCCGAAGCCGCCGTCAAGGCCGGCCGGCTCAGGAACGCCGCCGACCTGGAGGCGTTCTGCCGCGGCCGGCTGCACACCACCGGTCTCACCTCGGCCGGCCTCGCCGCCGCCGCGGCCCTCGGCGCCGACCTCCACGAGCTCGACACCGCCGCCGACGCCCGCACCCCGTCGCCCGCCCTGCGCGCCGTCGCCCGCCGGCTCGGCCGGCAGCTGATGCGGGCCGCCCGCGCCGCCTGGCCCGGCCCCGAACTCGACCGGCTGGCCGCCGCGTTCCCGCGCGGCGCCCACCAGCCGGTGGTCCTCGGGACCGCCGCCCGGTCGGCCGGGCTCGGCCCCGAGGACGCCGCCCACTGCGTCGCGTACGAGACGGTCGGCGGTCCGGCGACCGCGGCCGTGCGGCTGCTCGGCCTGGACCCCTTCCAGGCCACCGCGGTCCTCGCCCGCCTCGCCCCCGCCATGGACGAGGTGGCCGCCGAGGCCGCCGAACGCGCCGCCGTCGCCCTCGTGGAGGGCCTGGACGCCCTGCCCGCGGCCTCCGCCCCGCTGCTCGACCTGACCGCCGAGCAGCACGCGTCCTGGCCGGTCCGCCTCTTCGCCTCCTGACCCCCCGCCCCCGCAAGGAGCCCTCATGCACCTCGATCACGGCCACGACCACGGCCCCGCCGTCTCCGCCGACGCCCACCGGCCCGACGGCACCCGCCGCGCCCTGCGCATCGGCCTCGGCGGCCCCGTCGGCTCCGGCAAGACCGCCACCGTCGCCGCCCTCTGCCGCACCCTGCGCGACTCCCTCTCCCTCGCCGTCGTCACCAACGACATCTACACCCGTGAGGACGCCGAGTTCCTGCTCCGTGAGGCGGTCCTGCCGCCCGAGCGCATCCAGGCCGTCGAGACCGGCGCCTGTCCGCACACCGCGATCCGTGACGACATCTCCGCCAACCTCGAAGCCGTCGAGGACCTGGAGGACTCGGTCGGCCCGCTCGACCTGATCCTCGTCGAGTCCGGCGGCGACAACCTCACCGCCATCTTCTCCAAGGGCCTCGTCGACGCCCAGATCTTCGTCATCGACGTCGCCGGCGGAGACGACATCCCGCGCAAGGGCGGCCCCGGCGTCACCACCGCCGACCTGCTCGTGATCAACAAGACCGACCTCGCCCCGTACGTCGGCTCGGACCTGGAGCGGATGGCCCGGGACGCCAAGGAGCAGCGCGGCGAACTGCCCGTCGCCTTCACGTCCCTGCGTTCGGAGGAGGGCGTCGCGCCCGTCGCCGACTGGGTCCGGGCCCGCCTCGCGGACTGGACCGCATGAGCCTGCCCGACCGCATGAGCCTCGCCGCCACCGCCCGCATCACCGCCGCGGCGGACGGCAGCCTCCCGGTCCTGGAGAGCGACGGCCCCCTCGCCCTGCGCCGCACGCGCGCCACCGGCCCGTACGCCCGCGTCACCGTCGTCGGCGCGATGAGCGCCCCGCTCGGCGGCGACCGGCTCGCCCTCCGCGCGGACGTCCGGGACGGCGCGCGGCTGCTCGTCGACGCCGCGGCGGCGACCGTCGCCCTGCCCGGGCGGTCCGCCGCCCCGGCGACGTACGACGTGACGCTCGCCGTCGGTGCGGACGCGGAGCTGCGCTGGCTGCCCGAACAGCTGGTCTCCGCCGCCGGATCCACGCTCAGCATGCGCACGACGGTCGAGCTCGCCCCCACCGCGCGTCTCGTCCTTCGAGAGGAGCAGGTCCTCGGCCGGCACGGGGAGCCGCCCGGCACCCTCACCACCCGGCTGACCGTGCGCCGTGCCGGGCGCCCGCTGCTCGACCAGGAGTTGCGCTTCGGTCCCGGGGCGCCCGGCGGCTGGGACGGCCCGGCGGTCCTCGCGGACCGCCGGGCCACCGGCCAACTCCTTGTCGTCGAACCGGAGTTCACCGAGAAGCCGGTGGCGGCTCGGCTGCTCGGCGAGCATGCCGTGCTCGTCCCCCTCGCCGGGCCCGCCGCACTCCTCACCGCCGCGGCACCCGACGCCCTCGCCCTGCGGCGCGTGCTCGACGAAGCACTGGTCCTGCTCACCGGCGGCCGGTGACGTTCCGCTCAGCGGTACACCGGTCTCCGGTTATTGGTTCGGCAAAGAAACAGGTGTACGCCCTTTCACCCGAGGCCACCTTGACGAAAGGATCCCCCGGACAACACAGAACACGGCGCTGCCACGGGGGCGGCGCCCGCAAGGGGGAGGGACCACTTGAGACGTACAGCTGTGTTCGGCTCTGCCGGCACGCTGGTCACGGCCACGCTCATAGCCGGGGCCATGGCCGCACCGGCGGCCAACGCCCAGAGCAGCCACCACCGTGACGACGAGGCGCGCGGCGCCACCGTCGCCGCCGCCCGCGCCGCGAAGGCGGGCATCGACTGGCAGGACTGCCCGGCGGACTGGGGCCTCGAGAAGCCGATCCAGTGCGGCTTCGTCACCGTCCCGGTCGACTACGCCAAGCCCAACGGCAAGCAGATCAGGATCGCCGTCGACCGGATCGGTGCCACCGGCACCCCGGCCGAGCGCCAGGGCGCGCTGCTCTACAACCCGGGCGGCCCCGGCGGCTCGGGCCTGCGCTTCCCGCGCCGGGTCACCACCAAGAACAAGATCTGGGCGAACACCGCCAAGGCCTACGACTTCGTGGGCTTCGACCCGCGCGGCGTCGGCCACTCGGCGCCCATCTCCTGTGTCGACCCGACCGAGTTCGTCAAGGGTCCGAAGGCCGACCCGGTCCCGGACAGCGAGGCGGACAAGCTCGCCCAGCGCAAGCTGGCCGCCGAGTACGCCAAGGGCTGCGCCGAGAAGAGCGGCGACATGCTGCCCTTCATGACGACCCGCAACACCGCCCGCGACCTCGACGTCCTCCGGGCCGCGCTCGGCGAGAAGAAGCTCAACTTCGTCGGCGTCTCCTACGGCACCTACCTCGGCGCCGTGTACGGCACGCTCTACCCGACCCACGTGCGCCGCATGGTCGTCGACAGCGTGGTCAACCCGGAGAAGAGCAACATCTGGTACCAGGCCAACCTCGAGCAGGACATCGCCTTCGAGGGCCGCCTCAAGGACTGGATGAACTGGGTCGCCCAGAACGACGCCACCTACCACCTCGGCGACACCCTGGCGAAGGTCCAGCAGCAGTGGGTCACCCTGCGCGCCGCAGCCAAGAAGGCGCCCCTGGGCGGCAAGGTCGGACCGGCCGAGCTCATCGGCTTCTTCCAGAGCGCCCCGTACTACGACTCGTCGTGGGCCCCGGTCGCGGAGGCCTGGAGCGCGTACGCCGCGGGTGACCCGCAGCCGCTCATCGACGGGGCCGCCGCGGACCTCACCGACACCGCCGGCAACATCGCGTCGGAGAACGGCAACGCCGTCTACACCGCCGTCGAGTGCGCCGACGCGCCCTGGCCGACCAGCTGGAAGAAGTGGGACCGGGACAACTCCCGCCTCCACGCCCAGTACCCCTTCATGACCTGGGCGAACGCGTGGATGAACCTGCCGTGCGCCACCTGGTCCGCGCCGCGCCAGAAGCCGACCGAGGTCAAGACCGGCAAGGGCCTGCCGCCGGTGCTGATCGTCCAGTCCGAGCGGGACGCGGCCACGCCGTACGCCGGCGCGGTCGAGCTGCACAAGCGCTTCAAGGGCTCGCGTCTCATCACCGAGAAGGACGCGGGTTCGCACGGGGTCACCGGCCTGGTGAACTCCTGCATCAACCCGAAGGTCGAGACGTACCTGCTCACCGGCAAGGTGGACAGCCGTGACGTGACGTGTGCTCCGCACGCCACGCCGCAGCCGTAACACCCGCAGCACAGCGAGGGGCGGTCGCCGCACGGCGGCCGCCCCTCCGCCGTTCACCGCGAGGCCAGCCAGGCGTCCTCCGCCGCGTAGTCGAAGAAGTCCACCCCGTACTTCACCAGACCGGGGAAGGCCTCGCGCCAGTCCTGCCGCGCGACCGCGGCCGCGAGCCACTCGACCGTGCCCGGCAGCGACTCCTCGTACGTCACCACCGGCCGGTAGCCCAGCTCCCGCTCCGCGGCCGTCATGTCGCAGACCACCGGATGCGGGGCCGTCCACGGGGTGCCGCCGACCCGGTCCTTCCCGGGCGGTCCGTCGAAGAGGATCGTCTCGCTCGTCACCCCCATCACCGCGTCGACCGCCGCGCCGATCTCCGCGACCGTCGGGGCCACCGGGTCACCGCCGTTGAGCACACGGGTCCCCGGCCGCGCCGCGGCCAGGCGGATCAGCTCGGCCAGGTTGTCGACGTGCACCGGGTGGAAGACCGACCGCCCGCCCTCCGCCAGGATCCGCACCGGGCGCCCGTCGAGCGCCCGCTTCACGAACCACAGCTCGCGCGGCGCGGGGCAGTGCGGACCGTGCACGGCCGCGGCCCGCAGCACCGTCGCCGGCAGCCGCTCCCCCGCCGCGAGCACCTCCCGCTCCAGGGCCGCCTTCCGGGTGCTGTACGAGCGCGGGCCCGGCGCGACCGTGCGCCAGGTCACCGGGATCGGCAGCGGATACTCAGGGAACCCGTCCGGCTCCTCCTGCGTGTCGAAGTTCCGCCCCCGGTCGTCCTCGTAGACGGTGCAGCTGGAGATGACCACGGCCGACCCGATCCGGTCCGCCAGCCCCGTCAACTGGCGTCCGTGCCCGGCGTCGTAGGCCACGACGTCCACCAGCACGTCCGTCCCGGTGCCGAGCGCCGCCGCCAGCGCCCCGTCCTCGTCCCGGTCCACCGCCACCGACCGGACCTCCGCCGGCCACTTCTCGTCCCGGCCGCCCCGGCGCGAGGCGGCGGTCACCTCCCACCCGTCCTCGACGAGCGCCCGTACGGCCGCCCGCCCGATCTGTCCCGTCGCTCCCAGCACGAACGCGTTTCCCTTGGTCATGCAGGGGACGCTACGGGTCCCGAGCCGGGCGGCCCAGCACCTTACGCCGTGCGCGGATCCGCCCTCAGCGTCCCGGTCCGGGGAACTTCCGGGGCCCCTCGGGGGTCTCCGCGGCCTTGACCTTCGCCGCGTACTCGTCCACGTACTCCTGGCCGGACAGCCGCAGGATCTCGTACATGATCTCGTCCGTCACCGCACGGACGGCCGCCTTCTCGTCCGCGAGGCCCGCGAAGCGGGAGAAGTCCAGCGGCTCGCCGAAGCGGATGGTGACCCGGCGGATCCGGGGCAGGACCCGGCCCGGCGGCTGGATCTCGAAGGTGCCGACCATCGCGCACGGCACCACCTTCACGCCCGCCCTGAGCGCCATCACCGCGACCCCGACCTTCCCCTTGTAGAGGCGCCCGTCGGGCGAGCGGGTGCCCTCCGGGTAGATCCCCAGCAACTCGCCCCGGCCGAGCACACCGAGGCCCTCGCGGATCGCGGCCCGCCCCGCCTCCTTGCCCGAGCGGTCCACCGGGATCTGGCCCGCGCTCCGGAAGAAGGCCGCGGTCAGCCGCCCCTTGAGACCGGGACCGGTGAAGTACTCCTGCTTGGCGAGGAAGGTGATCCGGCGGCTCAGCACCACCGGCATCAGGAAGTGGTCGGAGAACGACAGATGGTTCCCCGCGACGATCGCCGCGCCTTCCTCAGGAACGTGCTCCAGCCCCTCCACCCTCGGCCGGAACAGCAGCTTGAGGAGCGGCCCGAGCAGGACGTGCTTCAGGACGTGGTAGAACACCGACAACCCCCGTTCGCGCGGCAGCAGCTCCCTTTGTAACCAAGGGCGCCCCCGTGGTCCACTGGTGGGGAGGAACGGGTGCGATGACAGCCGCGCGCGGGAACAGGCGTCCCGGCGCTGTCGCCACCGCCGTACTGTGCGCCGTGGCGGCCGCCGGTCTTCACGGCTGCTCCGGATCGGCCCCTTCGAAGCCGACGCCGACGCCCGCGCCCGTCACTCCGCCCCCGGCCACCCCGCCGACCCGCGGCGGGGTCTCCCCGCTCACCGGACTGCCGGCCCGCTCCGCCCCGGTCCTCGCCGTCAAGATCGACAACGTGCCGCCCGCCCGGCCACACACCGGACTCGCCGACGCCGACCTCGTCTACGCCGAGCAGGTCGAGTCCGGCCAGACCCGGCTGATGGCCGTCTACTCGTCCCACCTGCCCGCGCGGGTCGGCCCGGTCCGCAGCGCCCGCGAGTCCGACCTCGCGCTGCTCCGCCAGTTCGGGCGCCCGGTGCTCGCCTACTCCGGCGCCCAGACCGCCCTCACCCCGCTGCTGCGGGCCGCGCCGCTCCACCTGGTCAGCGAGGGCAGCACCCCGGGCGCCTTCGCACGCGACCCCGGCCGGGCCGCCCCGCACAACCTCTACCTCAAGCCCGTCCGCGCGCTCGCGACCGCGCCCGGCGCCACGCACGCCAAGGACATCGGCTTCCGCTTCGGCCCCGCGCCCGGGGGCGGCACACCGGTCAACAGCCGAACCGTGCGCTTCCCCGCCGCCCGCTACACCTTCACCTGGGTGCCCGCCGGGCACGTCTGGCGCGTCGCCATGGACGGCCGGTCCGACGGCCCGCTGAAGCCGGCCACCGTCGTGGTGCAGCACGTGTCCGTACGGCCCTCGCGCTTCCACGACTTCCTCGGCGCCGTCTCCCCGTACACCGTCACCACCGGATCGGGCCGCGCGGAGGTGCTGCGCGACGGGAAGGTCCACGAGGCCCGCTGGAGCCGGCCGAACGCCGACTCCGGCACCACCTTCACCACCCCCGCGGGCGCGCCGATGACCTTCGCGCCCGGTCAGGTGTGGGTGCTCCTCACCGGGACCGGATGAGCCCCGGGCCGGCGACCCGGCGCTCGCGGGGAGCGGGCTGACGCCCGGGCCCGGGGCCCGGTCCTCACCGGGACCGGACGGGGCTCAGGGGCGGCGTCCGGGGCGATCGGGCCGGGCCGGCCGGGCGTACGGTTCGCCGGCGTCGGCGGCCGCCATCCCGATGGTGGCCACGCCGAGCACCACCCAGCCGAACCAGAGCCAGCCGCTGCTGCCGAGCGCCACCGTGTAGGTCGTGATCAGCACGAGCGCGGCGAGGGTGGTCACACCCATCGTCTTCGTGGGACCGGACATCATCGCTCCGCCCTCCTCGAAGTCATGACGACCCTGCCATCGTGGCCCCGCGAGGGGGGAGCGCGCCAGACATGCGACGCGCCGTTGTGCGCCGGTACGGAGGGTTACCGCCCGCGGCCCTGGAGCGAGGCCAGGTACGCGTTGTACGCCTCCAGCTCCTGATCGCCGTCCCGGTCCGCGGCCCGGTCCTTGCGGACCGCCTGGCGCTGCTCGGAGTGGTACCACTGGTAGACCAGCGCGATCAGCACCAGCACGGACGGGATCTCGCTGAACGCCCACGCGATGCCGCCCGCGGCGTGCTGGTCGGTCAGCGCGTCGATGCCGAGCGAGGCCGGCGGGTTCTCGTACACCTTCACCAGCGGCTCGGTCGCCATCATCATCGCGATGCCGAAGAAGGCGTGGAACGGCATGCCCGCGAAGAGCTCCAGCATCCGCATGACGTAGCCGGGCCGGTGGGGTCCCGGGTCGACGCCCATGATCGGCCAGAAGAAGACCAGGCCCACCATGAGGAAGTGCACCATCATCGCGACGTGCCCCGCCTGCGACCCCATCAGGAAGTCGAAGAGCGGAGTGAAGTACAGCGCGTAGAGGCTCGCGATGAACATCGAGATGGTGAAGGCCGGGTGCGTGACGATCCGCATGTACCGGCTGTGCAGCAGCTTCAGCAGCAGCTCGCGCGGGCCGGTCGAGCCGCGCGCGGCCACCGGCAGCGCCCGCAGCGCCAGCGTCACCGGCGCGCCGAGCAGCAGCAGGATCGGCGAGAGCATGGAGATCACCATGTGCTGCACCATGTGCACGCTGAACATGACCATGCCGTAGTCGTTGAGCCGGGTGCACATCACCAGCGCGATGGTCAGCACGCCCACCGTGAAGGACACCGTCCGGCTCACCGGCCAGGCGTCCCCGCGCCGACGCAGCCGCGTCACGCCCCAGCCGTACAGGCCGAGCCCGGCGAGACAGCCGAAGAGGAAGAACAGGTCGGGCGAGAACTCCAGGGCCCGCCCCAGCGTGAACGGCGGCATGTCCATCGTCATGCCGTGCCCGCTGTGATCCATGTCGTACTCCTGGAGCCCGATTCGCGCTTGTTGTCCGCACCAGACTAGAACCGCCCCCGGTCGCGATCGCGACCGGGGGCGGTTCGTGGCGTGACGCCCGCGCGGGAAGGCGGTCAGAGCACGTTCTCGGCCTCGGCGTAGCGGCCCTCCGGGACCGTCTTCAGCGTCTCCACGGCCTGCGCCAGCGGGACGAGCACGATGTCGGTGCCGCGCAGCGCCGTCAGCATCCCGAACTCGCCGCGGTGCGCCGCCTCCACCGCGTGCCAGCCGAAGCGGGTCGCGAGGACACGGTCGTACGCGGTCGGCGTACCGCCGCGCTGGACGTGCCCGAGGATCACCGGGCGGGCCTCCTTGCCGAGGCGCCGCTCCAGCTCGACGGAGAGCTGGTTGGCCACGCCGGTGAAGCGCTCGTGGCCGTAGATGTCCGTGCCGGCGGTCTTGAAGTCCATCGAGCCCTCGCGCGGCTTCGCGCCCTCGGCGACGACGACGATCGCGAAGCGCTTGCCGTCCTCGAAGCGGGCGCCGACCCGGGCGGCCAGCTCGTCCATGTCGAAGGGGCGTTCCGGCACGACGATGGCGTGGGCGCCGGCCGCCATGCCGGAGTGCAGCGCGATCCAGCCGGTGTGCCGGCCCATGACCTCGACGATCAGGACGCGCTGGTGGGACTCGGCGGTGGTCTTGAGCCGGTCCAGGGCCTCGGTCGCCACGGTGACGGCGGTGTCGAAGCCGAAGGTGACATCGGTCGAGGCGATGTCGTTGTCGATGGTCTTCGGCACGCCGACGATCGGCAGTCCGGCCTCCGACAGCAGGTTCGCGGCCTTCAGGGTGCCCTCGCCGCCGATCGGGATGATCGCGTCGAGGCCCAGGTCGGCCACGTGGCCCCGGGCCCGCTCGACGCCGTCGACCAGATGGGCGGGCTGGACCCGGGAGGAGCCGAGGATGGTGCCGCCGCGGGCCAGGATGCCGTTCACGGCGTCCAGGTCCAGCTTGCGGTAGTCGGCCTCCAGAAGACCCTTCCAGCCGTCGAGGAAGCCGATGACCTCGTCACCGTGGTCGACGACGGCGCGGTGCACGACGGAGCGGATGACGGCGTTCAGACCGGGGCAGTCTCCGCCGGAGGTGAGCACACCAATGCGCATAGCCCAAAAACCTTTGCAACGTGGGCCGACTCCCGGACCACGTCGTCCGGCTGGATCCCCGCCACCCTATCGGTGCCGAGTGGCGGGGCCGAACCGAACGTCCGCAGAGTGGACACCGCATTCACATACGAATCCCATGTGCGTACGGGTGCTCAGACGTGCAGTGCTGCCGAGCCGTCAGGACGGCTGCGTGGCGGCGGCGATGCGCTCGTTGCGCAGCGCCTCGTACCAGCGGTCGTCCGTCGGCGGCAGCGCGTTCACGTCGAGCGCCAGCTTCAGGAGCAGGTCCGCGATCTGCGGGTTCCGCGCCATGACCGGCCCGTGCATGTAGGTGCCGAACACGGTGTCGTTGTACGCGCCCTCGGTGCCGTCGCCGGTGCCGTTGCCGTTGCCGAACACGGTCCGGGCGAACGGGCGGGCGGTCGGGCCGAGGTGGGTGACGCCCTGGTGGTTCTCGAAGCCGGTGAGCTGGGGCAGGCCCAGCTGCGGGTCGATGTCGCCGAGCACGTCGCCGACGCAGCGCGCGCCCTCGCCGCGGACCGTCGTCACGTCGAGGAGGCCGAGGCCCGGCTGGCGCTCGCCGACGTCGTTGACGAACTCGTGGCCCAGGATCTGGTAACCGGCGCACACCGAGAAGATGATGGCGCCGTTGGCCGCGGCCCGGCTCAGGCCGCCGTCGCGGTTCAGCCGCTCGGCGGCGAGCCGCTGCGGCCGGTCCTCGCCGCCGCCGATCAGGTAGATGTCGCCGGAGGTCGGGACCGGCTGGTCACTGCGCACGTCGACGCGCTCGACGCTGAGGCCGCGCTGGAGGGCGCGGCGCTCGACGACGAGGACGTTGCCCTGGTCGCCGTAGGTGCTGAGCAGGTCGGGGTAGACCCAGACCAGACGCAGGCTGCTGTCACTCATGCTGCAAGTCCTTCTGCGGGGTCGAGGCGCGGTCAGTTGCCGACGCGGCGGCGGACGTCCTGGAACGCGGTGTAGTTCGCGATCAGCTCGATCTGCCCGGGCGGGGCCACCGTGACGGCCTCGTCGAGCGTCTCGCACACGCGGAAGTCCACACCCGCGACCTCCAGGCGGACCGCGAGGTCCAGCTTGCGGTCGCCGATCACCATGATCGGGTGGCCGGCCAGGCGGCCGTAGTCCACGTCCCACAGCCAGGACGTGTCCGTGCCGTCGGCGCCACGGGCGTTGACGGAGAGGATCACCGGCGTGGGCGGCTGGTCGATCAGGGAAAACGTTTCGAGCCAGCCCGCCGGGTTCTTCGCCAGCAGCAGCCGCAGCTCACGCCCCTGGAAGGAGACCACGTCGTAGCGGCCGGCGACGGCCTGGACCTGGTACATGCGCTCCAGGGCGACCTGCGGCGGCACCCCGAAGACCGCGGCGACCGCGGCCGAGGTCGCGGCGTTCGCCTTGTTGGCACGGCCCGGCAGCTGGAGGTGGATCGGCCAGGCCGAACCGTGCGGGTCGAGCACGTGGTCGCCGTTGAGCGCCCAGCTCGGCGCGGGGCGGCGGAAGCCGCACTCGCCGCAGAACCAGTCGTCGCCGGGGCGCTGCAGCACACCGCCGCAGGCGGGGCAGGACCAGGCGTCGTCCTTCCACTCCTGGCCGACCGCGACCCACACCACGTTGGGGGAGGAGGAGGCGGCCCAGACGATCAGCGGGTCGTCCGCGTTGGCGATGACCACGGCCTTGGTGCCGTTGAGTCCCTCGCGCCACTTCTCGGCCAGCATCCGGGTCTCGGCCGCGCGGTCGAGCTGGTCGCGCGACAGGTTGAGCAGCGCGATCGCCTTCGGGGTGGTGTCCCGGGCGACGCCCGCCAGGTACTTCTCGTCCACCTCGATGACGCCGAACTTGGCGTCCGAGCCGCCGGCCAGCGCGGAGGTGATGCCCGCCGGCATGTTCGCGCCGAGCGCGTTCGACACGACCGGACCGCTGGCCCGCAGGGCCTCGGCGATCAGCCGGGTCGTGGTGGTCTTTCCGTTGGTCGCCGACACGAGGACCACGTCCAGGTGCTGCGCGAGCCGCCCCAGCAGATCGGGGTCGAGCTTGAGCGCGACCCGGCCGCCGATCACCGATCCGCTGCCGCGTCCCGCTGCCCGCGACACCGCGGCGGCGGCCTTGCCCGCCGTCACGGCCAGCTTGGCGCGCGGCGTCAGCGGCTCCGAGTTGCTGCCTGACATCGTCCTTGTTCCTCCTTGCGTCGGTCCGGCCTCAGCCTATCGAGATCCGGCCAGCAGCCCGAACCGCGGCACCGTGGCGCGGATGGGCTGACCCCTGAACGTACCCTTGCGCCCATGCGAAACCGCCTGATCCCCGGCACTTCCGGCCGCGTCCGAGCGATGACCCTGCTCGGCGATCCGGTGCTGCACACCCCCTGCGAGCCCGTCACCGACTTCGGCCCCGAGCTGGCCCGCCTCGTCGAGGACATGTTCGCGACGATGTACGCGGCGAACGGCGTGGGCCTCGCCGCGAACCAGGTGGGGGCCGGGCTGCGCGTCTTCGTGTACGACTGCCCGGACGACGAGGACGTGCGGCACCTGGGCCACGTGGTCAACCCGCGGCTGGTCGAGGCCGACGGCGGCGTCTTCCGCGGCCCCGAGGGCTGTCTGTCCCTGCCGGGCCTGGAGGCGCCGACCCCGCGCCACGACCGCGCGGTGGTCGAGGGCGTCCGTCTCGACGGCACCCCGGTCCGCGTCGAGGGCACGGGCTTCTTCGCCCGCTGCCTCCAGCACGAGTGCGATCACCTGGAGGGCGGGGTGTACGCGGACCACGTCACGGGACGGGCCCGGCGCCGCCTGCTGCGGGCGATCCGGAAGGAGCCCTGGGGCGGTGGCGTGACCGTCCTGGAGGGCTGACGCACCGGTGCGGCCGCGCCTGCGCGGCGGGACGGCGCGGGGCGGCTCCGTCCGGGGCGCTCCACGCCGACGACCGGGGGAGGGGGCACGGTCCTCGGCCCCGAAGGCGCCCTGCGCCGGCCCCCGCACTCCGTGTCTCGCCGGCGGAGCGAGCGCGGTCCTCCGCCTGTCGCCCGGGTCAGAACCCCGGCCCGTCCGCCCGGTCACCCGCCGCCGCCAGCCGGCCCCACAGGAGGTCCGCGAGACTCCGCACCAACTCGGCGCGGGAGCAGGGGCGTTCGCCCAGCCACCAGTCGCCCGCGGCGTGCATCATGCCGACGATCCCGTGGCCCCAGATGCGGGCCTGCGCCTCGCTGCCCGCGCCGAGGTCGACGCGCTCCGCGATGACCTGGCCGAGCTCCTCGCCCATGCGGCGGAGCAGCGGTGCGGAGTGGCGTCCGACGTCGAAGCCCTGCTCCGCCTGGTGGGACTCCTCGGCCGGGTGCATGAGGAAGCGGTAGACCTGCGGCATGGCCTCGATCGAGGCCAGGTAGGTGTCCAGGGTGGACTCGACCCGCTGCCGCCGCTCGGCCGGCGCGTCGAGCGCGGCCCGGAGGGCGGAGAGCAGGGCGTCGGTGTGGCGGGTGGCGAGGGCCCGGTAGAGGCCGCCCTTGTCGCCGAAGTGGCGGTAGAGGATCGGCTTGGTGATCCCCGCCTCGGCCGCGATCGCGTTCATGGAGGCCTTGGGGCCGTCGCGGAGCACCACGCGGTCCGCCGCCTCCAGCAGCTCCCGGCGCCGCTGGTCGGCCGGCTTCTGCTGGTCGGTGGTGGTCCGGTGTGTGGTGTCCATAAGTGTCTCTCCCCGCCCGTGCGAATTCCTGAGGCTGTCCGCAACGTAACACCCGAACGGCACTCGGTGCCGTTCGGCCGCTGCCTCACGGGAAGCGCTCCGCTGCTGGTTGACAGCCCCTACCCGTCGGTAACAGACTGCTGTTACCGCAAGTAACGTATCGCCTGGAGGGACCATGGCCGAGTTCACGCTCGAACTCAACGACGACCAGAAGCAGGTGCGCGACTGGCTCCACGGCTTCGCCGCCGACGTGATGCGCCCCGCGGCGGCCGAGTGGGACGAGCGTGAGGAGACCCCCTGGCCGATCATCCAGGAGGCGGCCAAGCTCGGAATCTACTCCCTCGACTTCTATGCCCAGCAGTTCTTCGACCCGACCGGCCTCGGCATCCCGATGGCCATGGAGGAACTCTTCTGGGGCGACGCCGGCATCGCCCTCTCCATCGTGGGCACCGGCCTCGCCGCCGTCGGCGTCCTCGCCAACGGTACCGAAGAGCAGATCGGAACGTGGGTACCGCAGATGTACGGCGACGCCGCCGACGTCAAGGTCGCCGCCTTCTGCTCCTCCGAGCCCGACGCCGGCTCCGACGTGGCCTCCATGCGCACCCGCGCCGTCTACGACGAGGCCAAGGACGAGTGGGTGATCAACGGCACGAAGACCTGGGCCACCAACGGCGGCATCGCCAACGTCCACGTCGTCGTCGCGGTCGTCGACCCGGAGCTCGGCTCGAAGGGCCACGCCTCCTTCATCGTGCCGCCGAACACCCCGGGCCTCTCCCAGGGCCAGAAGTTCCAGAAGCACGGCATCCGCGCCTCCCACACCGCCGAGGTCGTCCTGGAGAACGTCCGCGTCCCCGGGCACTGCCTCCTCGGCGGCAAGGAGAAGCTCGACGAGCGCCTCGCCCGGGCCCGGGAGAAGGCCAAGCAGGCCGGCGGCGGCGAGCGGGTGAAGAACGCCGCCATGGCCACCTTCGAGGCCTCCCGCCCCGCCGTCGGCGCCATGGCCGTCGGCACCGCCCGCGCCGCGTACGAGGTCGCCCTCGACTACGCCAGGACCCGCGAGCAGTTCGGCCGCCCGATCATCGACAACCAAGGCGTGGCCTTCCAGCTCGCCGACATGCGCACCCAGATCGACGCGGCCCGCCTGCTGGTCTGGCGCGCCTCCTGGATGGCGACCGCCGGCAAGCCCTTCACCTCCGCCGAGGGCTCGATGTCCAAGCTGTACGCGAGCGAGGTCGCCAAGAAGGTCACCGCCCAGGCCATCCAGATCCTCGGCGGCAACGGCTACACCCGTGAGTACCCGGTCGAGCGGATGCACCGTGACGCCGCGATCTACACGATCTTCGAGGGCACGAGCGAGATCCAGCGCCTCGTCATCGCCCGCACCCTGTCCGGCATGCCGATCCGCTGACACGGATCCGCCGCGGGTAACGCGGGCCCGCACGGAGAAGCGCCCTCCCCGGCCCGGGGAGGGCGCGCGGCGCATCCGGAGCCGGCGGGGCGGAGCCCCGCGGCCCGTGCGCGCCGCCGGGGGCCCTGACCGGCCCTCGGGGCCCGGACGTGCCCTCCGTGTGCCGTCGGTCCGGAACCCGGTCCTGCGTACCCCCGGGCCCGTACCCCCCGGCCCGTACCCCCGGGGCCCGGACCTCCCGGCGGCCGGGCCGCCGGACCGGCCGGACGGGGTCAGACGACGCAGAACTCGTTGCCCTCCGGGTCCTGGAGCACCACCGCGTAGTAGTCCATCCCGTCCGGCTCGTCCATCGCGTACAGCACGGACGCGCCCAGCGCGGTCAGCCGGGCCACCTCGGCGTCCACCCGCTCCCGGCGCACGGCGAGCGGGACGGTGCGCCCGCCGCCGATCTTCAGGTCCAGATGCAGCCGGTTCTTGACCGTCTTCGGCTCCGGGACCCGCTGGAACCAGACCCGGGGGCCCGTGCCCCGCGGATCGACGATCGACTCCGGCAGCGCCCCGGCACCGTCCCCGAGCTCCTCCTCGGGGACGCCGATCGCCCGCCAGTACGCGTTCCAGCTGGCGTGTCCCTCCGGCGGCGGCTCCGGCACGTACCGCAGGGCCTCGGCCCAGAAGGCGACGAGGCGCTGCGGTTCGGCGCAGTCGACGGTGAGCTGCAGGGTCATCTCGGGTGCGTCCATGGGGAGAGCGTTCCAGAGGCCACTGACAACGGCCCGCCGCGCCGACTACCGGCCGGTCCTCTCGTGCGGCAGAATCGATCACGAGATCGATCACGATCACGCGATCCGATCGGCGGACTCGCCGGCCAGGAAGGCCCGTCGACCGGGAGACCGTCGGCCGGACGATCCGGTCACGAGCACCGACCACGCCACCGAAGCTCTCAGGGGGGAACGGCACGATGGCGACGACCACCGCGCGGGCGATACCCGAACTCACCGGAATCCCGCTGCTCGGCTCACTGCTCGACCTCAAGAACGACTCGCTCGGCACCTTCCTCAAGGCCCGCCGCGACCACGGCGACGTGGTCCGGATCAGCGCCGGGCCGCCCGGCGCCCGCGGCATCGTCCACTGCGTGTTCTCCGCCGAGGGCGCCCAGCAGGTCCTGGCCGGCGACGCCGCCAACTTCCGCAAGGACAACGCCTTCTACCAGGAGATCCGCGAGTCCTTCGGCAACGGACTGCTCACCAGCCAGGACGACGACTACCTCCGCCAACGGCGTCTGGTCCAGCCGCTGTTCACGCGTCGCAGCGTCGACACCTACGCCTCCGCCGTCGCCGCCGAGGTCACCCGGCTCACCGACACCTGGCGGGCCGGGGGCGAGGAGTCCGTGGACGTCGTCCACGAGATGACCGGGTTCGCCCTCCGCGCGGTCGCCCGCATCCTCTTCGGCACCGACGTCGAGGCAGCCGTCGGCACCGTCGAGCGCTGCTTCCCGGTGATGGGCGCCTATGTCTCCCGCCGCGGCTACTCGCCCCGCAAGCTCCCGCGCGGCTGGCCCACCCCCGGAAACCGCCGGGCCGCCGCCGCCCACGAGGAGCTCTACGCCGTCTGCGACCGCATCATCGCCCAGCGGCGCGCGGCCGGAGGCGGCAGCGGCGAACGGGACCTGCTGACCCTGCTGGCCGCCGCCGGCAGCGACGAGGACGGCGGCTTCGACGCGGCCGAACTCCGCGAGCAGGTCCTGGTGTTCCTCCTCGCCGGCCACGAGACCACCGCCACCTCGCTCGGCTTCGCGCTGCACCTGCTCGCCCGCCATCCCGAGGAGCAGAAGCGCGCCCACGAGGAGGTGGACCGCGTCCTCGCCGGCCGCACGCCCGAGGCCGCCGACCTCGACGCCCTGCCGTACCTGACCCGGGTCCTCAAGGAGGCCATGCGGCTCTTCCCGGCCGCCCCGGCCATCGGGCGGCGGGCCGTCGAGGCCACCGAGATCGACGGGTACGCGATCCCCGCCGGGGCGGACGTGATCGTCTCGTCGTGGGTCACCCACCGGCACCCCCGCTACTGGGACGACCCGGAGCGCTTCGACCCGGACCGGTTCACGCCCGAGGCCGAGGCCGCCCGTCCCCGCTACGCCTGGTTCCCCTTCGGCGGCGGCCCCCGGGCCTGCATCGGGCAGCACTTCTCGATGCTGGAATCCGTGATCGCCCTGGCGATGATCCTCCGGGACCACGAACTGGAGGCGATCGACACCCAGGTGCCGCTCGGTTCCGCGATCACCCTCCAGGCACTCGGCCCCGCCCGCTGCCGCATCAGGGCACGGACCCGCTGAGAGCGTCGGCCGGCGAACCCCGCCCGCGAAGGAGCCTCGTCACGGCGTGCGCGTCGGGCCGGTGCTCCTTCGCCCACGCCGCGGCCGGACGGCGCTACGCTCCGGGTACGGCCCGGCCGTGGGTCGCCACGATCACCGTCGCGTACAGCTCCTCGTCCTCCAGGACCCGGGCCGTCAGGCCGTGCCCGGTGACCGCGGCGACGGCCCGGGCGGCCTGGCGCTCGCTGGTCTCCACCAGCAGGTGCCCGCCGGGGGCCAGCCACTCCACGGCCCCGGCCGCGACCCGCCGCAGCACGTCCAGGCCGTCCGTGCCGCCGTCGAGGGCCACCAGCGGCTCGTGCTCGCGGGCCTCGGCCGGCAACAGCGCCACGTCCTCGCTCGGGACGTAGGGGACGTTGGCGACCAGGACCTCGATCCGGCCGCGGAGCCCCTCCGGCAGCGGCGCGAAGAGGTCGCCCTCGTACACGCTGCCGCCGCGCGGCTCCACGTTGCGGCGGGCGCAGCGCACCGCCGCGGGCTCGATGTCGGAGGCGTACACCTCGGCACCCTCGACCGAAGCGAGCAGTACCGCGCCCGCCGCGCCGGAGCCGCAGCACAGGTCCACGCAGACGGCCCCCGGCCGGGCCAGGGAGACCGCCCGGGCGACCAGGAACTCCGTACGCCGACGCGGGACGAACACCCCGGCGTCGACCTCGATCCGCAACCCCCCGAACTCGGCCCAGCCCACGACGTGCTCGAGGGGCAGGCCCGCGGCCCGCCGCTCGACCATCGCGTCGAGCTCGGCCGGACCGGCCGCCGCCGCGTGCAGCAGCTCCGCCTCCTCCTCGGCGAAGACACAGCCCGCGGCCCGCAGCCGCTCCACCACCCCCGGGTCAGGCAAGCTGGGCCTCGATGGCGGCGACGACCTCCGGGGCCTCCGGCTCGGTGCGCGGACGGAAGCGGGTGACCGTGCCGTCCCGGCCGATCAGGAACTTCTCGAAGTTCCACTGCACGTCGCCGGCCTCGCCCTCGGCGTCCGCGACCTCGGTCAGCACGGCGTACAGCGGGTGGCGCGCGTCACCGTTGACGTCCGTCTTCTCCAGGAGCGGGAAGCTCACGCCGTACGTCGTGGAGCAGAAGGTCTCGATCTCCTCCGCGCTGCCCGGCTCCTGGCCCGCGAACTGGTTGCAGGGCACGCCGAGCACGGTGAGGCCGCGGTCCCCGTACTCCTTCTGCAGCCGCTCCAGACCGGCGTACTGCGGGGTGAGACCGCACTTGGAGGCCACGTTCACGACCAGGACCGCACGGTCCCGGTAGTCGGCCAGCGAGAGCGGGTCGCCGCTCAGGGTCTTCAGCGGAATGTCGTACAGGCTCATGACTGCTCCTCGTCGGAATGAGGTTTGATCTCAGCATGGGAGATGAACCGCTGGCAATCGACATCGATTCCGCACCCGGGGAGCGGACCGGGCCGCCGCCGGTACGGTGCCGGCTGTGCGGCCGCCCGCTGACCGGCGCGTCGTCCCGCCGATCCGGTCTCGGCCCGGCCTGCGACGCCAAGCTGCACCCGCCCGGGCCGGAGATCCGGACCCGGCGCCACGAGGTCGAGCAGGACACCCTGCCCGGCGTCCCCTGACCCCCTGCCCGGCGTCCCCTGACCCCCTGCCCGGCGTCCAGGACACCCGGCCGGGTGTCCTACAGCTTGCGGAACAGTCCCTCCTGGACCACCGACACCAGCAGCCGCCCCTCCAGGTCGTAGATCCGGCCGCGGGCCAGCCCGCGGCCGCCCGTCGCGATGGGGGACTCCTGGTCGTAGAGGAACCACTCGTCGGCGCGGAAGGGGCGGTGGAACCACATCGCGTGGTCCAGGGACGCCATGTCGAAGCCGCGGGGGCCCCACAGCGGCTCGACCGGGATCCGGACCGCGTCGAGCAGGGTCATGTCCGAGGCGTAGGTGAGCGCGCAGGTGTGCACCAGGGAGTCGTCGCCCAGCGGGCCGACGGCCCGCATCCAGACCGCGCTGCGCGGGTCCGCCCCGCGGACCTCGTCCTTCGTCCAGCGCAGCCGGTCGACGTAGCGGATGTCGAAGGGCTGGCGCCGTGCCATCCGCTCCAGCGCCTCCGGCAGGACGCCGAGGTGGTCGCGGACCTCGTCCGCGAGGTTCGGCAGGCTCTCCGGGTCGGTGAGGTGCCGGGGCGGCAGCTGGTGCTCGAAGGCGCCCTCCTCGGGGAGGTGGAAGGAGGCCGTCAGATTGAAGATCGTCCGGCCCTCCTGCACCGCGGTGACCCGGCGGGTGGTGAACGAGCGCCCGTCGCGCACCCGCTCCACCTGGTAGACGATCGGCACCCCCGGCCGGCCCGGGCGCAGGAAGTACGCGTGCAGCGAGTGCACCGGGCGCTCGTCGTCCACGGTGCGGCCGGCCGCCACCAGTGCCTGGCCGGCGACCTGCCCGCCGAAGACACGCTGCAAAGACTCCTCCGGGCTGCGGCCGCGGAAGATGTTCACCTCGATCCGCTCCAGATCGAGCAGATCCACGAGTCTCTCGGCGGGGTTCGTCACCGTGCTCCTCCTCCAGGTCCCTGTACGGGTGGGCCGTGCCTTCCGGATCATGCCCGGCTCGCGGCGCCGGGCACGCACGTCTGCCGCGGTGCCGTCGCCGGCCAGGGCTCCGCCGTGGCTCCCGCCTCCGCCTCGCGCCCGCACGCGCCGGGCACCGTTCCCCGGCCCGCGCTCGTCCGGGCGTCTGCGCCTACAGCTGTCCGACGGACGTCACGCGGACGATCGCCCGGCCCTCCTCGTCGGAGGCCGCCAGGTCCACCTCCGCGCTGATGCCCCAGTCGTGGTCGCCGTTCGGGTCGGCGAAGGTCTGCCGCACGCGCCAGACGCCGTGCGCCGGGTCCTCCTCGATCGACAGCAGCTTCGGACCGCGCGCGTCCGGCCCCGTACCGAGGTCGTCGTACTCGTCCCAGTACGCGTCCATCGCCTCGCCCCACGCGTCCGCGTCCCAGCCGGACTCCGCGTCCATCTCGCCGAGCTCGTTCACGTTGTCCAGCGCCGCCAGCTCCACCCGGCGGAACATCGCGTTGCGCACCAGGACCCGGAAGGCGCGGGCGTTCGCGGTGACCGGCTTGACCTGGTCGGCCTTCTCCTGGGCCTCCTCCGCGGACTCCAGCTCCGGATTGGCCAGCTGCTCCCACTCGTCGAGCAGCGAGGAGTCGACCTGCCGCACCATCTCGCCCAGCCAGGCGATCAGGTCCTCCAGGTCCTCCGTCTTCAGGTCGTCCGGGATGGTGTGGTCGAGCGTCTTGTAGGCGCTCGCCAGGTAGCGCAGGACGATCCCCTCGGTGCGCGCCAGCTCGTAGAAGGAGGTGAACTCGGTGAAGGTCAGGGCCCGTTCGTACATGTCGCGGATGACGGACTTCGGCGACACCGGGTGGTCGCCGACCCACGGGTGCGACGTGCGGTAGACGTTGTACGCGTGCCACAGCAGCTCTTCGAGCGGCTTCGGGTACGAGATGTCCTGGAGCCGCTCCATGCGCTCCTCGTACTCGACACCGTCGGCCTTCATCGCGCCGACCGCCTCGCCGCGCGCCTTGTTCTGCTGCGCGTGCAGGATCTGCCGCGGGTCGTCGAGCGTCGACTCGACGACCGACACCATGTCGAGCGCGTACGACGGGGACTGCTGGTCGAGCAGGTCGAAGGCGGCGAGCGCGAACGTCGACAGGGGCTGGTTGAGCGCGAAGTCCTGCTGCAGGTCGACCGTCAGACGGATGATGCGGCCCTCGGCGTCCGGGGTGTCCAGCCGCTCCACGACCCCGCCGTCCAGCAGCGAGCGGTAGATCGCGATGGCCCGGCGGATGTGCTTGAGCTGGTTCCGGCGCGGCTCGTGGTTGTCCTCCAGGAGCTTGCGCATCGCCTCGAAGGCGTTGCCGGGACGGGCGATCACCGAGAGCAGCATGGTGTGGGTGACCCGGAAGCGGGAGGTCAGCGGCTCCGGATCGGCGGCGATCAGCTTCTCGAAGCTGCTCTCCGTCCAGCCGACGAAGCCCTCCGGGGCCTTCTTCCGGACCACCTTGCGGCGCTTCTTCGGATCGTCGCCGGCCTTGGCGAGCGCCTTCTCGTTCTCGATGACGTGCTCGGGCGCCTGCGCCACCACGAGGCCCGCGGTGTCGAAGCCGGCCCGGCCGGCCCGGCCCGCGATCTGGTGGAACTCCCGCGCGCGCAGCGTGCGCACCCGGTTGCCGTCGTACTTTGTGAGCGCGGTGAAGAGCACCGTGCGGATCGGCACGTTGACGCCCACACCGAGGGTGTCCGTACCGCAGATGACCTTCAGCAGGCCCGCCTGCGCCAGCTTCTCGACCAGACGCCGGTACTTCGGCAGCATGCCCGCGTGGTGCACGCCGATGCCGTGCCGGACGTACCGGGAGAGGTTCTTGCCGAACTTCGTGGTGAAGCGGAAGTTGCCGATCATCTCGGCGATGGCGTCCTTCTCCTCGCGCGAGCACATGTTGATGCTCATCAGCGACTGGGCGCGCTCCACCGCCTGCGCCTGCGTGAAGTGGACGATGTAGACGGGCGCCTGCTTCGTCTCCAGGAGCTCCGTCAGGGTGTCCGTGATCGGGGTGAGCCGGTACTCGTACGACAGCGGCACCGGCCGGGTCGCCGAGCGGACCACCGACGTCGGGCGCCCGGTCCGCCGGGTCAGGTCCTTCTCGAACATCGACACGTCGCCGAGCGTGGCCGACATGAGGACGAACTGTGCCTGCGGCAGCTCCAGGATCGGGATCTGCCAGGCCCAGCCGCGGTCCTGCTCCGCGTAGAAGTGGAACTCGTCCATCACGACCTGGCCGATGTCGGCGTTCCGGCCGTCGCGCAGCGCGATGGAGGCGAGCACCTCGGCCGTGCAGCAGATCACGGGGGCGTCCGCGTTCACCGACGCGTCGCCGGTGAGCATGCCGACGTTCTCGGTGCCGAAGATCTTGCACAGGTCGAAGAACTTCTCCGACACCAGCGCCTTGATCGGCGCCGTGTAGAACGTGACCTGGTCATTGGCCAGCGCCGTGAAGTGGGCCGCCGCCGCGACCAGCGACTTTCCCGAACCGGTCGGGGTCGACAGGATCACGTTCGCCCCCGAGACCACCTCGATCAGCGCCTCCTCCTGGGCAGGGTAGAGCGTGATGCCCCGGTCCTCCGCCCAGGAGGAGAAGGCCTCGAAGAGGGCGTCGGGGTCGGCGGTCGGCGGCAGCTGATCGATAAGGGTCACGCCCCCATCTTGCCTGGATTCCGTACGGATGAGGGAACCGGCCACCGGATCGAAGATCACGGACGATAGGCTGGCCCGTCGACCGGTCGCAGGACCGGTCGCACGACCGGTCGTCAACTGGGCGCCGGCGTCAGAGGAACGGGGCGGGAACGACCATGATGGGACCGGCGCACTCGCTGTCCGGAGCGGCGGCCTGGCTGGGCGCCGGTGCGGCCGCCGCCGCCTTCGACCACCCCATGCCGTGGCCGGTTCTGGTCGTCGGAGCGCTCATCTGCGCGGGCGCGGCCCTCGCGCCCGACCTCGACCACAAGTCGGCCACCATCTCGCGCGCCTTCGGGCCCGTCTCACGGGCCCTCTGCGAGATCGTCGACAAGCTGTCGTACGCCGTGTACAAGGCCACCCGCTCCTCCCACGACCCGCGCCGCTCCGGCGGCCACCGCACCCTCACCCACACCTGGCTCTGGGCGGTCCTGGTCGGCGGCGGCTGCTCCGTGGCCGCGGTGACCGGCGGCCGCTGGGCGGTCCTGGCGATCCTCTTCGTCCACCTGGTCCTGGCGGTCGAGGGCCTGCTGTGGCGGGCCGCCCGGATGTCCAGTGACGTCCTGGTGTGGCTGCTCGGCGCCACCAGCGCCTGGATCCTGGCGGGTGTCCTCGACCAGCCGGGCCAGGGTGCCGGCTGGCTCTTCACCGAGCCCGGTCAGGAGTACCTGTGGCTCGGGCTGCCGATCGTCCTGGGCGCCCTCGTCCACGACGTCGGCGACGCGCTGACGGTCTCGGGCTGCCCGATCCTGTGGCCCATACCGGTCGGCCGCAAGCGCTGGTACCCGGTCGGCCCGCCGAAGGCGCTGCGCTTCCGCGCGGGCAGCTGGGTCGAGCTGAAGGTCCTGATGCCCGTGTTCATGCTGCTCGGCGGCGTGGGCGGGGCCTCGGCGCTGGGGTATCTGTAGCTCCCGTCCGCCGACCGGACCAGGGCACGGGCCCGAGGCTCAGGCGCCCGCGCGGAGCCTGCCGCCGGTGCGCGGGGCCGGTCTCACCTGTCCGCCCAGCCGTGACCGGCCGGGCCAGAGCAGCAACCGGGGCCCGAGCGGACGTCCGGGTCTCCCGGGCCGGCGAACGGAAGATCGCGAATCCGCATGCTGTCCCAGCGCCGTCGACCGAGGACCCGGACCGGTCCGGCGAGGTCCCGGGCCGGTCCAGGCCCGCCCCGCCGGGCAGTCGCCGGCCATCGGTTCTCCGGCACCCGGGATTTCCGGCAACCGGGCACAGATCCCGCCAACCCGGGCCCAGGCCCTCTGGACCGCGTGAGCGGCCCCGCGCTTCACTCACCACCCATGAGACAACGGAAGATCATGAGCGTGATCGGCGGCCTCAGCCTGGCCGCCGGGCTGCTGCTCGCCGCCCCGGCGGCCCACGCGGACGAGGCCCCCACCCCGCCGGCCGAGTTCGGCACCGACTGGCACGATCCGATCACCGCGGCGCCACCGGTCGCCACGCCCGGCACCCGCAGCTGCGAGGTGACCCTCGCCGAAGCCGCGTTCCGTGACTTCACCCCGTACAAGGGGAGTTACACCCCTCCCAAGGAGTGCGGCACCCGCTGGAACAAGGTCGTCCTGCGCCTGGAGGGCAAGGTGAAGGGGCGTCAGTACGACCGGCTCGGCCACCTCGCCGTCGGCGGCGTCGAGATCCTCCGCACCTCCACCCCGGAACCGTCGCCCGACGGCATCACCTGGTCGGTCGAGAAGGACGTCACCCGCTACCGCGACACGCTCAGCCGCCCGCAGCCCGTCGAGATGCTCATCGGAAACGTCGTCGACGAGACGTACACCGGGGTCCTCGACGTCCGTGTCACCCTCACCTTCCACACCGCCCAGGGCCGGGTACGGCCCGCCGCCGGGACCCCCGACCGGGTCCTCCCGCTCACCGGCGCCACCCTCACCACCCCGCGCAACACCGAGCGGATCCTCGCCGAGGTGTACGCCACCGGCTCGGGCGGCGGCTGCGAGGAGTTCTGGTACCTCACCGTCCCCGACGACGCCCCCTACTCGTGCAAGGCCACCGACGGCCCGTACCGCGAGGTGCGGATATCCGTCGACGGGCGCCTCGCGGGGATCGCCGCACCCTTCCCGCACGTCTGGACCGGCGGCTGGTCCAACCCCTTCCTCTGGTACGTGACCCCGGCGCCGCGCGCCTTCGACGTCCGGCCGATCGTCTACGACCTCACCCCGTTCGCGGGCGTCCTCAACGACGGGCGCGCCCACCGCGTGGAGGTCTCCGTGGCCGGCGTCCCGACCGGCGGGACCGGCTGGAGCGTGCCCACCAACGTGCTGCTCTGGCAGGACGAGGGCCGTGCGGTCGTCACCGGCGCGCTCGACCGCCACGAGGCCGGCACGCCGCGCAACTCCTCCGTCCACACCGCCGGTTCGCCCGACGTCCTGGAGACCGCGGGAGGCCACACCCTCACCGTCGCCGGTCACGTCGACACCTCGCACGGACGGGTCGCCACCACCGTCACCCGCACCGTCGACCACCGGTCCACCCACCGCTGGGGCGCCGACGAGAACCCGGACGCGCTCAGCGCCTACTGGACCGACGACGAGACCGTGACCGCGGGCCGGACCACCACCCGCACCCACCGCCGGTACACCATGGACGGCGAGATCGGCATCGGCGCCGGCGACCGGCTGCGGACCGTCCTCACCCTCGGTGACCGGGCCGACGTCACCGTCGTGCGCGACGGCAGGCGCCTGTCCTGGTCGCGCCTGGACGACACCTCCACCGGCGACGCCTCCTTCACCCTCGGCGTCCCGCGCGAGCAGCGCCACGCGATCGGCACCAGCACCGAGCGCTACCGCCTGTACGGCTCCGACGGCTGCTACGACCGCGCGCTGAAGAGCGTCCAGGGCACCCTCGTCGAGGACCTGCGGCGCTGCTGAAGCGGTGGACCCGTGCGGTGCCCCCGCCCGGCGGGCCGGGACACCGCACGGGACGCCCCGGCGGCGCGCCCTCCGTCACGGCCGCGTCGCGCGCTCCAGTTCCAGCAGCGCCGAGTAGTACGTGCGGCCGGTGGCGCGGTCCATGCCGATCTCGCACATGCGGTTGGCCGAGAGATGCGCGTCGAAGGGCCTCGCGGTGACCTCGGCGGCCTCCCGCGCCGTGGCGGAGGCCGTCAGTTCCGGGTGCAGCATGCCCCGGTCGCCCGCGAAGGCGCAGCAGCGCGCATCGGCCGGGACGACCACCTCGTCGGCACAGGCCCCGGCGACGGCGAGCAGACTGCCCTCCACGTCCAGGTGCCGCATGGAGCAGGTCGGATGGACCACCGCCGCCGCCACCCGGTGGCGCACGTCCAGCCGGGGCAGCAGCTCGTCCGCGGCCCAGACGAGCGAGTCGAGCACGGTCAGCTCGGCGTGCAGCTCCCGGTTGTCGTCGGTGAGGTACGGCACGACCTCCCGCGCGATGCCCAGCGTGCACGAGGAGGCGTCGACGACCAGCGGCAGCCGGCCGCCCGCGGTCCAGCCCCAGGCCGCCTCGACGATCCTGTTGGCCATCACCTCGTTGCCGCGCTCGTACGCCTTGGAGTGCCAGATCGTCGCGCAGCAGGTGCCCGGGACGTCCTCCGGGATCCACACCGGCCGGCCGGCCCGGGCGGACAGGGCCACCACGGCCTCGGGGAGCGACGGGCCGCCGAGGCCGTCGGGGTTGCCGAAAATCCGGTTCACGCAGGACGGGTAGTAGACGGCGACCGCGGCCGGCCGGTGGGTGCGGGGGAGCCGGCGCTTCGCCGCCCCGGGAATCTGGGGCAGCCATTCCGGGACGAGGCCGGAGCGCACGGCCTTGCGGGCGAGCCCGGTCACCGACTCCATGAACCCGTCGCCGAGCCGCGCGCCGGCGCCCACCGCGAGCCGCGCCGAGGCCTCCACGGCACGGAAGTTCCCGGCGGCGAGGGTGGCGATCCGCTCCTCGCGCGGCGAGTGCCGCTCGTGCCGGAACTCCTTCATCAGGGCGCCCGTGTCGATGCCGACCGGGCAGGCCAGGCCGCACGTGGAGTCGCCGGCGCAGGTGTCGACGGCGTCGTAGCCGTACGAATCCAGGAGCCGGGTCTCGACCGGGGCGCCGTCCGCCTGCCGCATCATCTCGCGGCGCAGCACGATGCGTTGACGGGGTGTGGTGGTCAGGTCCTGGCTGGGGCAGGTGGGTTCGCAGAAGCCGCACTCGATGCACGGGTCGGCGATCGGCTCCACGGTGGGAATGGTCTTGAGGCCGCGCAGGTGGGCCTGTGGGTCGCGGTCCAGGACGATCCGCGGCGCGAGGACCCCGTCGGGGTCGATGACCTCCTTGGTGCGCCACATCAGCGCGGTCGCCTTCGGCCCCCACTCCAGCTCCAGGAAGGGCGCGATGTTGCGGCCGGTGGCGTGCTCGGCCTTGAGCGAGCCGTCGAAGCGTTCCACGGTCAGCTTGCAGAACTCGTCCATGAAGGTCGCGTACCGCTCGACGTCACCCGGGTCGCCGGCATCGAAGGCGAGCAGGAAGTGCAGGTTGCCGTGGGCGGCGTGACCGGCGACGGCGGCGTCGAAGCCGTGCCGGTCCTGCAGGTCGAGCAGTTCGGCGCAGGCCTCGGCGAGCAGGGCGGGCGGGACGGCGAAGTCCTCGGTGATGAGGGTCGTGCCCGACGGGCGGGCACCGCCGACCGCCGTCACGAAGGCCTTCCGGGCCCTCCAGTAGCCGGCGACGGTTTTCGGGTCGCGGGTGAAGGCGTTGCGTACGGAGGCGACCGGCGCGACGAGGTCCAGGCCCGCCATGACCCGGGCCGCCGCCCGCTCGTACGCCTCCTGCGCGGCCTCGTCCGGTGCCCGGAACTCGACGAGCAGGGCGGCCGTCCCGGCCGGCAGCTCCGCCCAGTCGGCGGGCACGCCCGGCACGCTGACCGAGGCACGGAGGGTGTTGCCGTCCATGATCTCGACGGCGAGCGCGCCCGCCTCGGTGAAGCCGGGCACGGCGGCCGCGGCCGCGGGCAGGGAGGGGAAGAAGAGCAGGGCCGTGGAGACCCGCCGGTCCAGGGGAACGGTGTCGAAGACGGTCTCGGAGATGAAGCCGAAGGTGCCCTCGGAGCCCACCATCAGGCCGCGCAGGATCGCGACCGGGGTGGCACCGTCGAGGAAGGCGTCGAGCCGGTAGCCGTTCGTGTTCTTGATCGCGTACTTGGCGCGGATCCGGGCCGTGAGCTCCGGGTCCGCCTCGATCTCGGCCTTCAGCGCCGTGAGTCCGGCGCAGAGCCGCGGCTCGGCACGGGCCAGTTCGGCGTCGGCGTCCGGGTCCGCGGTGTCGACGACGGTGCCGCTCGGCAGGACGAAGGTGAGCGAGGCGAGCGTGCGGTAGGAGTCGCGGGTGGTGCCCGCGGTCATGCCCGAGGCGTTGTTGGCGACCACGCCGCCGATCGTGCAGGCGATGGCGCTCGCCGGGTCGGGGCCGAGCACCCGCCCGTACGGCGCGAGCGCCGCGTTGGCGCGGACGACCGTCGTGCCCGGCCGGATCCGGGCGCGGGCGCCGCCGTCCAGGACCTCGACGCCCGCCCAGTGGCGGCGCACGTCGACCAGGATGTCCTCGCCCTGCGCCTGCCCGTTGAGGCTGGTCCCGGCGGCCCGGAAGACCACCTCGCGGCCCTTGCCGTGCGCGTACGAGAGGACCGCGGACACGTCGTCGATGTCCTCGGCCACCACCACGACCTGCGGCACGAAGCGGTAGGGGCTCGCGTCGGAGGCGTAGCGGACCAGGTCGGAGACGCCCGACAGCACCTTGCCCGGGCCGAGGACGGCGACCAGCTCCTCCCGCAGGTGCTTCGGGGTGCCCCGGGCCTGCAGGTCGGGCACCCGGTCGGGCGCCGGCCGCCGTTTCGTGCCGGCGCGCAGGATCTGCGGATTCGGCTCCCGTACGGGCATGGCCAGGGCTCCCCTCCGGTGTGCGGTGCGTGCCCCGGTCCGAGCTGCCCCGGTCTCAGCAGACGCGCTCCGGATCATGGTCGACCAGGGCTGACAGCAGACCTCCGAGCACCTCGCGCTGTTCGACGGTCAGTGGGGCCAGCATGTCCTCTGCGGCGGCACGGCGCGCGCTGCGGAGCTCCCTCAGCGTGTCGCGGCCGGGGTCGGTGAGCTCGATGCGCACCACCCGGCGGTTGGTCGGATCGGGCACCCGGCGGACCCGGCCGGCCGCCTCCAGCCCGTCGACGAGGGTGGTGACGGCGCGGGGGACCACTTCGAGCCGGGCCGCGAGGTCGGCCATCCGGGGCGGTTCCGGACAGTGTGCGACCGTGCGCAGCAGCCGGGACTGTGCCGGGGTGATGCCGACCGGCTCCAGGTGCCGCTTCTGGATGCGGTGCAGCCGGCGGGTGAGGCGGAGCAGCTGCTCGGCGAGGAGACCGTCGGGGTCGGGGCTGCCGGGAGTGGCCGGGGTGTTCATGACGGAACAATATCAGGACCATGTTCATTGTGAGTATAGGTAACAGTGAGCTATGCTCTCATCGCCACACCCCGAACCCTCGTAGGAGCCCATGCACCCGCACGACCAGACCCCGTGGACGCCCTCCGCCCGTGACCGCGCCCGACCCGAGGAGCCCGCCCAGCTGCGGCGCATCCTGAGCCTCTTCCGCCCCTACCGGGGCCGCCTCGCCCTCGTCGGCCTGCTCGTCGCGGCGGCGTCGCTGGTCTCGGTCGCCTCGCCCTTCCTCCTCCGGGAGATCCTCGACACCGCGATCCCACAGGGCCGCACCGGGCTGCTCAGCCTGCTGGCCCTCGGCATGATCGTCACCGCCGTGGTCTCCGGAGTCTTCGGCGTCCTCCAGACGCTCATCTCCACGACCGTCGGCCAGCGCGTCATGCACGACCTGCGCACCGCGGTCTACGCGCAGCTGCAGCGGATGCCGCTCGCCTTCTTCACCCGCACCCGCACGGGCGAGGTGCAGTCTCGCATCGCCAACGACATCGGCGGCATGCAGGCCACGGTCACCTCGACCGCCACCTCCCTGGTCTCCAACCTGACCGCCGTCGTCGCCAGCGTCGTCGCGATGCTCGCGCTCGACTGGCGGCTCACGCTCGTCTCGCTGCTCCTGCTGCCGCTGTTCGTCTGGATCAGCCGCAGGGTCGGCCGCGAGCGCAAGCGCATCACCACCCGGCGGCAGAAGCAGATGGCCGCCATGGCGGCCACCGTCACCGAGTCGCTGTCCGTCAGCGGCATCCTGCTCGGCCGGACCATGGGCCGCGCCGACTCCCTCACCCGGTCCTTCGCCGAGGAGTCCGAACGCCTCGTCGACCTCGAAGTGCGCTCCTCCATGGCCGGGCGCTGGCGGATGTCCACGATCGGCATCGTCATGGCCGCCATGCCCGCCCTGCTCTACTGGGCCGCGGGCCTGGCCCTCCAGTCCGGCGGCCCCGCCATCTCGCTCGGCACCCTGGTCGCCTTCGTCTCCCTGCAGCAGGGCCTCTTCCGGCCCACCGTCGGCCTGCTGTCGACCGGCGTGCAGATCCAGACCTCGCTCGCCCTCTTCCAGCGGATCTTCGAATACCTCGACCTGCCCGTCGAGATCACCGAGCCCGACGAGCCCGTCCGGCTGCCGAAGGCCGCCGGCGAGGTCGTCTTCGAGAAGGTCGGCTTCCGTTACGACCCCGACGGCGAGGGCCGCCCCACCCTCGACGGCGTCGACCTCACCATTCCGGCCGGCGGCAGCCTCGCCGTCGTCGGACCGACCGGCTCCGGCAAGTCCACCCTCAGCTATCTCGTGCCCCGGCTCTACGACGTCACCGAGGGCCGGGTCACCCTCGACGGGGTCGACGTGCGCGACCTCGACTTCGACAGCCTCGCCCGCGCCGTCGGCGTGGTCTCCCAGGAGACCTACCTCTTCCACGCCTCCGTCGCGGACAACCTCCGCTTCGCCAAGCCCGAGGCCACCGACGACGAGATCGAGGCCGCCGCGCGCGCCGCCCAGATCCACGACCACATCGCCTCGCTGCCCGACGGCTACGACACCCTCGTCGGCGAGCGCGGCTACCGCTTCTCGGGCGGCGAGAAGCAGCGCCTCGCGATCGCCCGCACCATCCTGCGCGACCCGCCGGTGCTCATCCTCGACGAGGCGACCAGCGCCCTCGACGTGCGCACCGAACACGCCGTGCAGCAGGCCATCGACGCGCTCTCCGCCGGACGCACCACGCTCACCATCGCCCACCGGCTCTCCACCGTCCGTGACGCCGACCAGATCGTCGTCCTGGAGGCCGGCCGGATCGCCGAGCGCGGCACCCACGAGGAGCTGCTCGCCCTCGACGGGCGGTACGCGGCACTGGTCCGCCGGGACGAACACACGAACGCGGGAGCGGTTGTTCCCCAGAACGTGTGATCGTGCCGGATTTCGTTGCCCGGCTCCCGTGCGGCGGCCGATGATGACGGTGCGCAAGCGACGGGCTGCAGACCGCGACTGCGCAGTCCCACAGAAAGCTCTGTACGAGGAGAAGCACCACCATGAACGTCATCACCAACCTGCTCGCCGGCGTCCTCCACTTCCTGGGCTGGCTCGTCTGACGATCGCAGTGCCCGGCGCCGCCGGTCCCCCGTCCCAGGGGACCGGCGGCGCCGCCGCGTGTGCGCTCCGCGAATTCGCGGGCGCTCCGGGTTAGCGTGCGCCCATGACGTACCGGTCCTGGCAGCCCGAACACCGTCGCCGGCCCCGCCTCACCCCGCGCGGCAGGCTCGTCGTCCTCGTGGGCGCCGTCCTGGCCGCGGCCGCCGCGGTCGCCGTGCCCCTGCTGCTGCTCGGCGGCCCGGACCGGCCGGCCCCCGAGAAGACGCGCACCCTCCTCATCCCGGAAGGCTGGCGCGGGGGAGAGGTCTACGCGGCCGTCGACCGCTCGCTCGGTCTGGCCGCCGGCACCGCCCGCAAGGCCGCCCAGACGCCCGCCACGAAGCTCGCCCTCCCCGCCGCCGCCGGCGGCAACCCGGAGGGCTACCTCTTCCCCGCGACCTACCCGGTGGGCAGGGCCACCACCGTCGAGGCCCTGCTGCGCTACATGGTCGACACCGCGGGCAGGCGCTTCGGCACGGCGCGGATCGCCGAGGGCGCCCGCAGCAACGGGCTGACCGTCCACCAGACCGTGATCGTCGCCAGCATCGTGCAGGCGGAGGCCGACACGCCCGCCGACATGGGCAAGGTGGCGCGCGTCGTCTACAACCGGCTGGCCCGGGGGATGCCGCTCCAGATGGACTCGACCATCAACTACGCCCTCGGCCGCGACACCGTGGACACCAGCCACTCCGACACCCGCATCGACAGCCCGTACAACACCTACGAGCGCGCGGGACTGCCCCCCTCACCCATCGGGAACCCCGGCGACGAGGCCATGGCCGCGGCGGTCGCCCCCGCCCCGGGCGACTGGCTCTACTTCGTCACCGTCCGGCCCGGCGACACCCGCTTCACCGCGGACTACGCCGAACACCAGGCGAACGTGGCCGAGTTCAACGAGCAGCGACGGGCCGCGGCGAGTTCCTGAGCAGTGCGCGGATCTCCGCGACCGCCGCGCGGCCCGCCCGGTTGGCGCCGATGGTCGAGGCGGAGGGCCCGTACCCGACGAGATGGATCCGCGGGTCCCGTGCCGCCCGGGTGCCTTCCAGTCGGATGCCGCCACCCGGCTCGCGCAGCCGCAGCGGGGCGAGGTGGTCGATCGCGGCGCGGAACCCCGTCGCCCACAGGATCACGTCCGCGTCGACGGTCCGGCCGTCGTCCCAGGCGACCCCGGTCGGCGTGATCCGGTCGAACATCGGCAGCCGGTCGAGGACCCCACCGGCCCGGGCCTCCCGGACGGCGTCGTTCAGCGGCAGCCCGGTGACCGACACGACGCTCTGCGGCGGCAGTCCCCGCCGGACCCGCTCCTCCACGCGCGCCACCGCGGCCCGCCCCTGGACCTCGCCGAACGGCCCCTCGCGCCACACCGGCTCGCGGCGCGTGACCCACGTCGTCGCGGCGGCACGGTCCGCGATCTCCATCAGATGCTGGGTCGCGGAGGCCCCGCCGCCGACCACGACGACCCGCTGCCCGGCGAAGGCCTCGGGCCCCGGGTACTTGGCGGTGTGCAGCTGACTCCCCCGAAAGGTCTCCTGCCCCGGGTAGCGCGGCCAGAACGGCCGGTCCCAGGTCCCCGTCGCGTTCACGAGCGCCCGAGCCGCGTACGCCCCCTCCGAGGTCTCCACGAGCAGCCGCCCGCCCTCGCCCTCACGTACGGCCGTCACGTCGACGGGCCGGTGCACCCGCAGGCCGAAGGCCTCCTCGTAGTCGGCGAAGTAGTCACCGATCACCTCGGAGGACGGGCGCGCGGGGTCGGCCCCGACCAGTTCCCTGCCCGGGAGCGCGTGCATCCCGTGCACCTTGCCGTACGTGAGCGACGCCCACCGGAACTGCCAGGCGCCGCCCGGCCGCGGGGCGTGGTCGAGCACGACGAAGTCCCGGTCGGGCTCGAAGCCGCTCCGCCGGAGGTGGTAGGCGGCGGAGAGCCCCGCCTGCCCGGCTCCGATGACCACCACGTCGACGTCGCGTGCTCCGTGTACCCCGAAATCGTTCACGATTCCACCAACCGGGGGCGGCGCGCAGTTCTTCCCGGCCCCGGCCGCACCCCGTACCCCGCCTCTCCGGTCCCGGGCAGGGCCGGTGGCCGCGGGGCCGCAGGCGGGGCCGCCCTCCACCACGCGGCGAGGGCGCCCGGGAGGGGCCCGTCCCTTCAGGGGCCCTGCCCCTTGAGCGCGGCCACGGCGCCCGGCAGGGACCGCTGCCCCTTAGGCGCGGCCACGGCCCCCTGCACGGCCCCGCCCCTTCGGCGCGGTACGACACCCGGGCGGGGGTCCTGCTCCCGCCGCCCGGCCACAGTCCCCGCTCCGGCCCTCCGCGCCACCCCGCCTTGCACCGGGGGGGACCGCCCCGCTTAGCGCCCGCGGCCCCCGACGATCAGTGGCGCTCCACCCGGCGCCGAGGCCGGACGGCCGTTCAGGGCCGGGACCCCGAGCAGCGGGGACGGCGGAACGGTCGCGAGCAGGCCGCGGGCGGCGAGCTCGGGGGTCACGCCCTCGCCGAACCAGTACGCCTCCTCCAGATGCGGATAGCCGGAGAGCACGAAGTGCTCGACGCCCAGGTCGTGGTACTCCTCGATCCGGTCGGCGACGTCGCCGTGGCTGCCGACGAGCGCCGTGCCGGCCCCGCCCCGTACGAGACCGACCCCCGCCCACAGGTTCGGCGCGATCTCCAGTCGGTCCCGGTCGAGCGTGCCGCCCCCGTGCAGGGCGAGCATCCGCTGCTGGCCCACCGACTCGCTCCGCGCGAGCGCCGCCTGGGCCGACGCGACGGTCTCCGCGTCCAGGTCGGCGAGCAGCCGGTCGGCAGTCGCCCAGGCCTCACGGGCCGAGTCGCGCGCGATGGTGTGGAGCCGGATCCCGAAGCGCACCTCGCGACCCCGCTCCTGCGCGAGGCGCCGGATCCAGTCGATCTTCTCCCTCACCTGCCAGGGCGGCTCGCCCCAGGTGAGGTACACATCCGCGTGCTGGGCAGCGACCGGCCCGGCCGCGGCCGAGGAACCCCCGAAGAAGATCTCCGGCAGGGGGTCCGGCGGCAGCGCGGTCAGCCCGCCCTCCACCCGGTAGTGCTCGCCGTGGAAGTCGTACGGCCGCCCGTTCCACGCCCCGCGCACCACTTCCAGGAACTCTGCCGTCCGGGCGTAGCGCCGGTCGTGGTCGAGGAAGTCGCCGTACCGTCGCTGCTCGGCGGAGTCGCCGCCCGTCACCACGTTCAGGAGCAGCCGGCCCCGGGTGATCCGCTGGTACGTCGCCGCCATCTGCGCGGCCAGGACCGGCGAGACGACTCCGGGACGGAAGGCCACCAGGAACTTGAGCCGCTCGGTGTGCTGGGCGAGCGCCATCGTCGTCAGCCAGGCGTCCTCGCACCACGTACCGGTCGGGGTGAGCACCGCCTCGAATCCCAACTGCTCCGCCGCCTTGGCGATCTGCACCAGGTACTCGACGTCCGGCGGCCGTACGCCACTCGCGGTACGGCCGCGACCGATGCCCCCGTCCCCGTAGACGTGCCGGTCGACGAGGCCGCGGCCGTCGCCGCCGGTCGGCAGGAACCAGTGCAGGTGAACGGTCATCAGGGGGAGCCCTTTCCGTGGAGGCGCGCGGGGGGCGGGCGCGCGAGGGCACGCCGCGGCCGGAGGACGCGCGAGGGACACGACGGGGCGGGAACGCCGGACGCGTCGTGGAGGAGGAGAAGGAGAAACCGGGGAAGCGGAGGTGAGGAGGCGTCAGCAGCCGCGCGGACACGCGGCGGAGGCCACCCGCAGCAGGTCGATGTGACCGCGCGTGGTGAGCAGGGCTGTACGCAACATGGGCCGAACGTAGCGAGCCGTTCCGCCGAGGGTCAACGACGTCTCGGAGCGTGGACGAGCGATCCCGACCCCTGAACGGCACTATGTTCCCATGGCCTTCAGCACCAAAATCCTCACGCTCACCACCGGCTCCACGGAGACCGTCACCGATCTCACCCGTCACTGCGAGGACTTCCTCGCCCGCGCGGCCCAGGGCGGCGACGGCCTCCTCAACCTCTTCGTCCCCCACGCCACCGCCGGCCTCGCGATCCTGGAGACCGGCGCCGGCAGCGACCAGGACCTCCTCACCGCCCTGCACCACCTGCTCCCGGCCGACGACCGCTGGCAGCACCGCCACGGTTCCCCCGGCCACGGCCGCGACCACGTCCTCCCCGCCCTCGTCCCCCCGCACGCGACGCTCCCGGTCATCGCCGGCCGCCTGGAACTCGGCACCTGGCAGTCGATCTGCCTGGTCGACACCAACAAGGACAACCCGGAGCGGCAGGTGCGGCTGTCGTTCCTCGGGTAGCGGCTCGCTGCGGCTGAGGGCCGTGGGGAGGGCCGGTGATCTCGGCGAAGCGGACCGTCGTGGAGACGTGCCTCAGGTCGATGCCGTCCGTGCTGCAGATCGCGTAGGCGAAGGTCATGTTGTCCGCGCCGCGTCCGCCGCCGATCCCGCCGACCGCCGTCCAGGAGTCGGGGCGCCGTTTCTCGTGCTCATCGGATTCCCCCTCGTGCGTTCACGGGTACGGCCTGTCGCCATGGTCGAAGGTCTCCCCGGCCGGGCGGATCGGCCACGTGCAGGTCCCGGTCGGCCGGCAGGTCGCGTACGAGGGTCTGGTCGCGCCGGAGGAGGACGTCGAGATCAGCGTGTGCGCGCAGCTCGCGGCCGACCGCCAGTTCGATCGCCTGGCCACCGGCGATCCACCACCGGAAGTCCGCCTCGGTGAAGAGGGCGGCGACGTCCTCGGGACGATCCGGCACCCAGGGTCCCCACAGGGCAGTACTCACCCACCCGTGGTCCCCGTGACCAGGCGGTCGGAGGTGGAGGTCCGCGGCGGGTCGCGGGACCTCCGACCGGCCCGGTCAGCCGACGTGGACGCGGGGGCGGCGGTCCCGGTCCGGCTCCGCCTCGCGCAGCACCTCACGGGTGACCGGGGCGACCTCGCCCTGGCCGAAGAGGAAGAAGCGGACGAAGTTGGCGAAGGGGTTGCCCTCGGTCCACTCGAAGTAGATGTGCGGACGGGTGCCGGTCGTGTCACGCGCGTACAGGAGCAGCGCGGCCAGGGCGTTGGGAACCGACGAGCTCTCCAGGGTGAGGACGCGGTAGCGGTCGTGGAGGACCTCGCCGCGGACGGTCAGCCCGGCCTCGAACTCCGACGGGTCGGTGACCGTCACCTCGACGAAGACGAAGTCCTCGGTGGTCGGCAGGTCGTTGTCGGTGCGGATCTGCTCGATCTTGTCGCGGTACTCGGCGGCGTCCCGCCGGTCGGGCTCGTTGGCGATGAAGCGCGGCGTACGGCTGGCGATGTCCCGGACGAAGCGTTCCGCCATGTCGTCGAGTTCGACGTGGGTGACGCGCAGTTCGAAGGCGCGGCCGAGCCGGGAGAGGAGCGAGATGAGGATGATGCCGGCGATGAAGCAGGCGCCGATCTTCACGCCGTCCGGGCGCTCGATGACGTTGACGACCGTGGTGTAGAGGAAGACGGCGGAGATGACGCCGAAGCCGATGGCCCAGCCGCGCTGGCCGGCCTTGCGGGCGGCGATGGTCACGGCGATGGCCGCGGAGCAGATCAGGACGAGGACGCCGGTCGCGTAGGCGCCGCCCTGCGCGTCGACGTTCGCGTCGAAGATCCAGGTCACCAGGAAGGCGACCAGGATGAAGACGATCACCATGGGGCGGACGGCGCGGGCCCAGTGCGGGGCCATGCCGTACTTGGGCAGGTAGCGCGGCATCAGGTTGAGCAGGCCCGCCATGGCCGAGGCGCCCGCGAACCACAGGATGGCGATCGTGGAGACGTCGTAGATCGTGCCGAAGGTGTTGCCGAGGTACTCGTGCGCGAGATAGGCGAGCGCGCGGCCGTTGGCCTTGCCGCCGGGTTCGAACTCCTGGTGCGGGATCAGGACGGTGGTGATGAAGCTGGTGCAGATGAGGAACACGCTCATGATCAGCGCGGCGGTCGTCAGCAGTTGCTTCGTCCCGCGGATCCGGCCGGACGGGCGCTGCTCGGTGTCGTCCTGGTCACCCTTGACGTGCGGCATCACGGCCACGCCCGTCTCGAAGCCGGACAGGCCCAGGGCGAGCTTGGGGAAGACGAGCAGGGCGACGCCGACCATGGCGAAGACGTTGCCGTGCTCGGCGGTGAGCGCGGCGGTCCAGTCCGTGACGACGTGGCCCTCGGTGAGGACGTGATAGAGGCCGCTGACCACGACGACCGCGTTCAGGGCGAGGTAGACGCCCACGAGGGCCACGGCGACGCCGATCGCCTCCAGGAAGCCCTTGAGGAACACCGCGCCGAGCAGTGCGATCAGCACCATCGTGATCAGCATCTGCTTGTTGTGCAGTGCCTCTTCGAGGTGCGGGTTCTCGACCAGGTGGGTGGAGGCGTCGGCGGCCGAGAGGGTGATCGTGATGAGGAAGTCGGTCGCCGCGAAGCCGAGCAGCGTGAGGACGAACAGCTTGCCCTTCCAGAAGGACAGCAGGCGCGACAGCATCGCGATCGAGCCCTCGCCGTGCGGGCTCTCCTCGGCCACGCGACGGTAGACCGGCAGTGCGCCCGCCAGGGTGACGATCACGAGCACGATCGTGGCCACGGGGGAGAGGAGGCCGGCCGCCAGGGCGGCGATGCCCGGCTGGTATCCGAGGGTCGAGAAGTAGTCGACACCAGTCAGGCACATCACCCGCCACCAGGGCTGGCCCTTGTGTCCGGCGTCCGGGGCCGGCTCCATGGGCCGCGACGGCTTGCCCTTCCCCATGTCGGACAGGCCCTCCAGCATCCACGCACGCAATCGCCCGGTGCGCGTGTCGGTTCTGGTGGCCATGGGGGTGCTCCTGAGGGCGGTCGGTGAGGGAGATTTCCGGCCATCGCACGGATGGCCGAGTCAGCGTATGCAGCCGGACAGCCGTCGGCCCGGCCACAGGCGTAAGGGAAGCGTCAAGATCCCCCGGTCGGGCGTCGGATGTCTCACACCGGGGGCCGCCCGCGCGGCTGGAGCACGTCGGAGCGGTCGACCTTGAGGGCAGGGCCGGGCTGGGCCGGGCTCGGCAGGGTCCGGTCCGGAACATGGACGTGGGGGCATGGCGACCGCGCGTGGCGCGAGGACCGCGTGCGCACGATGACCGCCCGGGGTACGACGACCCGCGCGCTGGGACGGCCGCGCGCACCGACGATCACATGCTGCGCTGGCGCACGTGGCATGACGACCACACGCCAAGCCAACCGCGCGCCAGGCCGACCCCCCGCCACGGCGGCCACACGCCACGACCACGCGCCCCGGCGGCCGCGCCTGGGCGGGCCGCCGTGCCCGCCCCGCCTCACGCAAACCTTCGCGGCAGCATCACACGGGCTGCGCAAGCCCTTCTCCCTGCGCCGATAGCGTTGCTGATCGATCGATCGCGGGTGCGAACCCGGAACAGGTCGTCGGCAGACTCGGCGGCGCGGACAGCGAGAGAGAGCGCAGATGGATTACTGCTCCACGTGCCACCGCACACTCAACGGCGTCTTCGTGTGCCCCGGCTGCGGCGCCTACGCACCCGACATCGCACCGCCCGCCCATCTCGTCCACAGCGCCGTCGCCTCCGTCGCGCCGACGCGCGAGGTGTGGCCGACGCACGGGGGCGCCGCTGCCGGCTCCTTCGACGGCGCGTCCCTCGCCGCGGCCGCTGCGTTCGACGACGCTCCGGCAGCGTTCGACGACGGTCCCGCAGTGTTCGACGACGGTGCCGCCGGGCCCACGGCACCCGGCGCCCCCGACGCCGACGAGGCGGACGGACTCGGAGGCGCCGGCGCCACCGCGGACGGCCGCGCGGCGCGGCGGCGGCAGCGGGAACGCTGGAGGAAGAACCGGCGCCGGGCCCTGGCCGCGACCGCGGTCGCCCTCGTCGGCGGCGGCCTCACGATCGCCGCGATGCCGTCCTCGCGTCCGCCCGCCGGGCAGACGCACGCGGCCCCGCCCCCGGACCCGTCGACGACGCCGGTCACCCCGGAGGCACCGGCCGCCGTCACGATCCCGCAGCGGCCGGCCGGCCCTGCCTCCGAAGGCCCCGGCACCCGCCCGTCCGGCCGGGTGCGGGAGGCGGGCACCGACGATCCGGCCCCCACGGCGACGGGCCGCCCACCGCAGGCCCGTACCGCCGTCGCCGAGACGCCCGCGCACCACGACACGGCGCCGCGAGCGGTTCCCGCCTCGCCCGCACAGACGGACACCGGCAGCACCGGCCCTGCGGTCCCCGTGGAGGCGACGACGCCCCCGCGCACCGAGGAGCGCCCTGCCGACTCCGGGACGTCGCTCCTGGGCGGCCTCGTGTCGACGACCCCCGGGACGGACCCCGCGTCGACCACCCAGGTGTGCCTGGTCGGCCTCTGTCTCGGCTGAGCACCACGTCCCGGGGACGGTGGGATCCGGTTCGCCGGGCGTCTCAGACCGGCTTGCGCCACACGGAGATGTGCTTCGAGGAGTTCTGGTCGAACGGGGCCCCGTCCCAGTCGGCGATCCTTCGCTCCAGCACGAGCCCCGCGATCCGCGCCATGAGATCGAGTTCGGCCGGCCACGCGTACCGGTGCCGGGAGCGGCCGCGGCGGTAGCGGCCGTCCGCGCCGTCCAGGGTGAAGTGGTGCGAGACGAGGACCTGCTCGACGACGTCGAAGGTGTCGAAACCGAGATGCCGCTCGGAGAGGTCGAACGGCACGGCCACCTGTCCGGGCGGCAGGAGGCGCAACGGCGGCAGGCCCAGCTCGACGACGAATCGCCCGCCGGGCACCAGGTGCCGTGCGGCGTTCCGGAAGCACTCGACCTGCTCGTCCTGGGTGAGCAGGTTCGAGAGGGTGTTGTAGACGAGATAGACCAGGGTGAACTCGCCGGGGACGACCGTCGTCGCCATGTCCCCGATGATCACCGGGAGCGTGTCCTCGTCGATCTTGCGCCGGAGGACCGCCGCCATGTGCTCGGAGAGCTCGATCCCCACCACCGGCACCCCCCGCCCGCGCAGCGGAACGCCCACGCGTCCCGTCCCGACGGCGAACTCCAGGGCCCGGCCGTCACCGGCCAGTCCGGCGAGAAGGTCCAGGGCCGGCTCCAGCACCGCGGCCGAGGACATCTCGGTCTCCTCGGCGTCGTAGCGCTCGGCGGTCGCACGGGTCCACAGCTCGCTGCTCGTCACGGGCGGCCACTCTGCCGGGTGCGGCGAGCCGCTGTCGACGCGTTTACGCCCCCGCCCCGTGCCGGAGACCCCGCGGGGGAGGCCGAACCGGTCCGGACACGTAACCGGAGCGAGCTCGGTGCGGCGGGGACGGTGTCTCGCGCGAACGGGCGCCGGCGTGAACGTGCGAAGGCTTCGGGCGAATGCTGCAATGAGGTTACGACTGCGGCCGGTCACGTCCGTCGAGGAGTGACGCAGGCGGGCGGTGGGTGCGGTCACGTCCCCCAGCGGTGAGTGGAGTGGTCATGAGCGACGATTTCGAGGACATGGGCCCGGTCGACTACCTGGTCATCGAGTTCCCGGGCAACCGCATGAGCGGTGAGGCCTTCCCCCTGCTCCTCGACCTGGTCGACCGAGGCATCGTGCGCGTTCTCGACCTCCTGTTCGTCCGGAAGGACGACGACGGCAGCGTCGTCGGCGTCGAACTCAGGGACCTCGCCGCCGACGGCCCGTTCGACGTCTCCGTGTTCGAGGGGGCCAGGTCCGGGCTGCTCGGGCAGGACGACCTCGACGAAGCGGGGGCGGCGCTGCAGCCGGGCAACTCCGCGGCCGTCCTCGTCTACGAGAACGTCTGGGCCGCCCCTCTCGCGCGGACCCTGCGGCGCGACGGTGCGCAGCTCGTCGCGGGCGGGCGCATCCCGGTGCAGGCGCTCCTCGCCTCGCTCGACGCCGTGGAGGCGGCCGAGGGCGGCGGAGCCGCCGCCTGACAGCCCGGACGGCGGAGGAAGCGATCCAGTCGAGAGTGGTCTAGGAGGACCCGACATGCCAGGACTTCTTCGAGGGGTGGCGCGCACCGCGGTCGTGGCCGGAACGGCCACCGCGGTCTCCAACAGGGTCTCGCGGCGCCAGGCCGGCCGGTGGGCCCAGCAGGAGGCGGAGGCGCCCCCGCAGTACGCACCGCCACCGCCGCCGCCCGCGCCGGCCCCGGCCGGTGACGACATGGGCGACAAGATCGCCCAACTGAAGGAACTCGGACAGCTGAAGGAACAAGGTGTGCTGACCGAGGAGGAGTTCGCGGTCCAGAAGAGCAAGATCCTCGGCTCCTGACCTCGCCGGACGCCCGCCCCGCGACACCTGCGCAGGGCGGGCGTCCGCGCGCACCCGGCAACCCGGCTGCCCGTCTTCACCGTGGTGCTCGCCGCGGGTCGGCGTGCTCCTGGCTCACCTGCGAGGCGCGCCCTGGCCGGGCCGCGCGCACCGCGGCGGCCGCGGAGACCGTCTTCGCCGATCTCCTCCGCTTTCTGCGCATCGGCCTGCGGACCGCGCTCGCGCTCGGCATCGTGATCGCCCTCGGCGCGTACGTCATCGGCCCTGGACGCCTGGCCCCTGCCCCGCGCTCCACGGCCGAGCGCGGCGACCGACTCGGGGGCGGCGGGTGGGGGGGGCGCCGCCTCGGCCGGTACGCGCCCGGGGCGGCAGGCACACTGCCCATTCCCAACGGTCGGCACGCATCCCGGGCCCCCACGTCCCCCAGGGCTGCAAACCGTCCGGGAAGCGACGACGCCGACCGGGGAGCGACAAGGCCGGTGGGGGAGCGACGACGCCTACCGGCCCTGGGAGTCTGCTCCGGGCGTGTGCCGCCGGGTCAGGACGTCAGCTCGTAGATGCTCTTGCCCATCAGGAACAGGCCCACCACGAGCGACACACCCACAAGAGCCTGGTTCTGGTGCGTCTGGAACCAGGTACGCAGCTGCCCGAGTCGTTCGCGGGACGTGTCGGGCGCGAACACCGCGTAGAGCTCCATCGCCAGCAGACTGCTGGTGGCGAGGACGGCGTACGCGACCAGGGCCAGGTACGAGGAGGTGCGGGACAGGTCGGCGCCCACCACCGTCGCCGCGCCGGCCGCCACCAGGCCCCAGGGCTGGAGCAGCGGAGCCAGCCCCGCCGCGGTCCAGCCGGAGATCCGGTCGAGCCGTGCCGACATCCTGCCGGAGGGCTCCTCGGGCTCGGGGGACCGGCCCGCGTCGGCCGCCTCCCCTCCCGCCGGGGCGTCGTCCGCGCCGGAAGGCCGCTCCTGACGGGTGGTCCGCCCGCCGCCCCGGTAGCGGTACCACCCGTACACGACCAGCCCCGTGCCGATGGCGAGCTTGACGGCGATCGTGGCGGTGGACGGAGGGGACTTCGGGGCCGGCGGCTTGCCGCCGGTGGTGATCAGCACGGCGGCGAGGACCGCCACGAAGCAGGCGACCCAGGAGAGGATGAAGGCCAGCCCCTTCCACGTTCCGCGGTCCGCGGACAGGACCACGACGAACGCGGTCACCGACAGGGGGAAGATCGCGATCCCGAGGCCGATGAGCACCAGATCAGGCAGCATGGCGGCCCCCGCACGGCCTCGCGGGCCCGGCTGACGGGCCGCTCTCGCTCATGGCTTCATCTTCACCGGCCCGCCGGAACCCCACAAATCCTCGCCGGCGCCGTCCCGGCCGGGACGGCCGTGCCCCCGTACGCTCCGCCGCCCCGATCGTGCCGGGTTCACCCGTTCGGTCCCGGCCCCGCCGCCGCTGCGAGCCGGGCGGGCGTACGGGCGGCACGCTGGCAGCATGCAGCGAGGGACGAAGGCCGGGGGGTGGCGCCGCGGCCGTGGCGCGCGCCGGGACCGGCGGCGCGACCGGAGGCGCAGGTCCGGCGCCTCGCTGCGGGCCCGCGCGGCGCGTCTGCGGAACCGGGCGGTGGGTCTGTGGAACGGGGCGGAGGAGCGCTTCCCGCTGATCACGAACCTGATGTCCCGCCTGATCTCGGTGAACGTGTTCGACTCGGCGACCCGGCTGGCATCCCAGACCTTCCTGACGGCGGTCCCCCTGCTCTTCGTGGTGGGCTCCGTCGCGCCGGACGGGGTGCGCGATCAGTTCGTCAGCTCGCTGCACGCCGTCTTCGGCCTGACCGGGAGCGCGCAGGCCGAACTGGACAAGGCCCTCCAGGGCACCGGGGACCCGTCCGACGAACTGCGTCAGACCTTCGGTGTCGTCAGCGGGCTGATGGTGCTCATCTCGGCCACCGCGTGCAGCCGGGCCATGCAGCGTCTCTGCGAGCGCGCCTGGAGGCTGCGAGGGGCGAGCCCCCGGGTGGCCGCCTGGCGCTGGATCGCCTGGCTCGCCGCGTGGCTGGTCATGATCGCGGTGCAGGGGAGCCTGCGCGACGGCTTCGGCCTGGGACTCTGGCTGGGCGTGCCGCTGCTGCTGCTCGCGGAGGTGGGCATGTGGTGGTGGTCGCAGCACCTGCTGCTGGCCGCCCGGGTGCCCTGGCTGCCGCTGCTGCCGGGCGCGCTGCTGACCGGGGTCGCCCTGAGCGTCGCCACGGCGACCGCGTCGCTCTACATGCCGAGGGCCCTCGACCGCAGCCTGGAGAAGTACGGCTCGCTGGGCGCGGTCTTCACCCTGCTGTCCTGGCTCATCGTGCTCTGCGTCGTCGTGACCCTGTGCATCACCGCCGGCGCCGTCATCGCCCGCGAACCCTGGGCGGCCCGCCACCTGGGGACACCCGAGTCACCGGATCCGCCGTCCGCCGGCGCCGCACCGCCCCTGCCGTCCGCCGGCCCCGCACCGGATCCGCCGTCCGCCGGCACCGCACCGCCCCTGCCGTCCGCCGGCACCGCGCCGGCGCCGCCCCCCGACGACACCCCGTCGGACGGGCCGGGGGCGGCCGGTCCAGCGGCGGACTGACCCCCGCGCCACCGCGCAGGCGGCGGCGCGGGGTCCGGACTACGTCGCGGACCTGCGGCGGTCGCCTCGGCCGGAGGAGCGCTCGGCGGTGCCGCCCGCCGCCGTCGTCCGGCGGCCGGAGGCCCCGCGGCCGGCCCTGCCGGCGGCGCCGCGGGACGGCGCACCCTCGCCGGTCCTGCGCTCGGTACCGCGGACGCCCTGGCCGCCGGCCGTGCCCGCGGCCTTGCCCGCTCCGGCCCCGGCGCGTCCGCCCGAGCCGGCACCGGCGGCTGCACCCGTCCCGCCCCGGCGGGCCGAGCCGCGCCCGTTGGCCGCGGCCGGCTTGTCGGTGCCCGTCGTCCCGGCGGCGGGCCGCCGGCCCTGGCCCCGGTCCCTCGTGCCGGCGGCGGCTTCCGGAGCCGCCGGAGCATCACTCCTGCGGCGGCGGCGCCCGGACCGGGCACCGGACTCGCCGCCGGTCTTCCCGCCCCGGCGGGGCGCCGGCGGGGCGGCCGGCGCGACGACCTCGACGACCACGGGAACGCCGGAGGGCTCGCGCGCGCCGGTGATCGTGGTCAGTTCCTCGTCCGTGGACCTGATGCGGGCCGTCCTGGGGCTGATGCCCGCGTCCGACATGATGCGGGTGACCTCCCGCTTCTGGTCCGGCAGGACCAGGGTGACCACGCTGCCGCTGCCGCCGGCGCGGGCCGTCCGGCCGCCCCGGTGCAGGTAGTCCTTGTGGTCCATGGGGGGATCGACGTTCACGACGAGGTCGAGGTCGTCGACGTGGATTCCCCGGGCCGCCACGTTCGTCGCCACCAGGGCGGTGACATGGCCGCTCTTGAACTGGTCCAGCGTGCGGTTCCGCTGCGGCTGTGAACGGCCGCCGTGCAGGGCCGCGGCGCGGACGCCGACGGACAGGAGCCGCTTGGCGAGCCGGTCGGCGGACCGCTTCGTGTCGAGGAAGAGGATGACCCGCCCGTCACGCGCCGCGATGCGGGTGGTGACGGCCTTCTTGTCGGTCTCGTCCAGGACGTGGAGCACGTGGTGCTCCATGGTGGTCACCGCGCCCGCGGACTGGTCCACGGAGTGCACGACCGGGTCGGTGAGGAACCGCTGCACGAGGCGGTCGATGTTGGCGTCGAGGGTGGCCGAGAAGAGCATGCGCTGACCGTCCGGCCGCACCTGCTGGATCAGCTTGGTGACCTGGGGCAGGAAGCCCATGTCGGTCATCTGGTCGGCCTCGTCCAGCACCGTTATGCGCACGTCGTCGAGGACGCAGTCCCCGCGCTCCACGAGGTCGTTCAGCCGGCCGGGGCTCGCCACGAGCACCTCGGAACCGCGGCGGAGCGAGGCCGCCTGCTTGGTGATGGACAGCCCGCCGACCACGGTGGTCAGCCGGAGGTTCACGGCCGTGGCGTAGGGCGTGAGGGCGTCCGTCACCTGCTGGGCGAGTTCCCGGGTGGGCACCAGGACGAGGGCGAGCGGCGCCTTGGGCTCGGCCCGCAGGCCGGCGGTACGGGCCAGCAGCGCCAGCCCGAAGGCGAGGGTCTTGCCGGAGCCGGTGCGCCCACGGCCCAGCAGGTCCCGGCCGGCCAGCGAGTTGGGCAGCGTGGCGGCCTGGATGGGGAAGGGCGTGGTCACACCCTGGGCGGCGAGGGTCTTCAGGAGAGCTGGCGGCAGCTCCATACCCGCGAAGTCCTCGACGGCGGGAAGCGCGGGCGTCGTGTTTTCCGGCAGCCGGAACTCCCTCGGTGAGGACGGGGCCGGTGACGGCGCCGAGGAACGCCGGTTCGACTTCTGGGGCCTACGGGACATGCGGTGGTCTGCCTTCCTGGGAACAGCGCAAAACCGGGGTCCGCACCCTGACGGTGCGGACCCCGGTGAGCGATACGCGAGTGGCGATCAGGCGGGGACGATGTTCTCCGCCTGCGGGCCCTTCTGGCCCTGCGTCACGTCGAAGGAGACCCGCTGGCCCTCCTGGAGCTCACGGAAGCCCTGGGTGGCGATGTTCGAGTAGTGGGCGAAGACGTCCGGACCGCCACCGTCCTGCTCGATGAAGCCGAAGCCCTTCTCCGAGTTGAACCACTTCACGGTTCCCTGCGCCATGATTTTCTCCTTCTGGTAGGCAGAGGCCCCATCCGGAGATGCCGGAAAACAAAATATGCGCCCAGGAGCATTCCAGGGCGCACATAGGTTCATGGGTACCGCAACTGCAACTACTTCACCTTACCACACTCCCGCCGGGATGATCTCGGTACGCTGCCGGGCACGACGAGCGAAGGAGCGACGACATGACCGCAGGACGCCTGCTCAGGACGCGGGACCGGGCGGCGACGCGCTGGCGGAACGGCGGTGGCGTGACCCGGGAGGTCGCCGCGGGCCCCGCCGACGCGGGCCTGGAGGACTTCGCCTGGCGGGTGAGCCTCGCCGACGTGGCGGCCGGCGGTCCCTTCTCCTCCTTCCCCGGGGTGGACCGGATCATCACGGTCGTGGACGGGCCGGGGATGGAGCTGACCGTCGACGGGGTCCCGCACGTCGTCGACACGCCCTACGAGCCCTTCTCCTTCTCCGGTGACGCCGTCACCGACTGCCGGCTGCTGGGCGGCCCGCTCGTCGACCTCAACGTGATGACGCGCCGCGCCGCCGCGACGGCGGACGTGCGCGTGACGCGAGAGGGGTTCTCCGTCGTCCCGGGGGCCGGTGCCGTGACCCTGGTGATCGCCCTGGCGGGCACGGTGGAGGTCGCCGGGTCCGGGCTCGCCCTCGGCCGGCTCGACGCCGTCCTGTTCTCCGGAGCCGACGCGGCCGCCGTCCACGTCGAGGGCGTGGCCGCTGCCGTCACGATCACCCCCGCGCGGAGCTGACGCGCCGCGCGCGGACGCCGAGCGACACGATCACGCCCGCAGGGTCCCGACGCCCGCGCTCCGCTCCTCACTCCCTCCCCAGGGCGCGCGGCAGCCCCGTGCCCGCCGGCCCGCTCCCGCCGCGACCGGCTCCATGACGGTGCCGGCGACGGTGGGCAGACGGCGGCTGACGACGGTCGAGTCCGCCGGCCGCAGGTCCAGGACCGGGCCCGGCGCCACGAGTCGGCGTCCGCCCGTGAGCACCGTCACCGCCCCGATCGGGACGAGGACCGGCCGGAGCGGGTCCCGGGCGACCCGGGTCGGGAGCAGGCTCACTTCAGGGCTCCGGCAGGCAGGGGCTCCTTCACGACCCGGTCCCCACGTCGAGGCGCGGCGGCTCCGGCCACTCCTGCGACAGGCCCAGGCCGACGACGCTGTCCAGGCGTTCCCCGTACGTCCGCCCCGGCTGCTCGCTGGTGAGGAACCAGCACTCGAAGTGGTCGTCGAGGACGCCCTGGGCGGCGGGCAGGTACACGGTGAACAGCGGGTCGTCGGCGATGCCCAGGCCGTGCAGCGCGGCGACCTGCGGCGCGTCGCCCAGGACGAGCCGGGCGCGGGCCCGCCGGCCGACGGCGACGTCGGCCGGACCGTCGAAGTAGACGGAGGACTTCATCAGCATCCCGCGGAACGGGCAGTAGTTGACCGCGCCGACCCGCATCGGCAGCGCCGTCGCCGGCGGGCGGGCGATCTCGACGTACATCCCGAGCCGCCCGTCCACCTCGTACTGGCTGGACACGGCCGCGTCGCCGACCGTGAAGTCGAGGCTGGCCCGGTGCTTCGGCATCCCCCAGATGCCCTTGCCGCCCTTGACGGAGATCTCGCTGCTCACCGGCAGGTCCACGACGTACTGCCCGGTGCGGAAGGCGCCGCGCAGCAGCCCCGGCAGCAGCGGCGGGGCGGGCCGTGGCCCGTGCGTACAGGCGATCGCGATGGAGAACTCGATGTAGCGCCCGATGTCGGTGCGCAGGTAGTTGACGACCGTGACCAGCAGCAGCCCCTTGCCGCCGGGGAGTGCCAGCGGGTGCAGTTCACCGCCGGGCAGGAGACGGGCGGCCGCCTCCCGGTCGACGGGGAAGCCGGCCATCAGGGCGGGTGTGTCCACCGAGTCGACGGGCAGCACGAACGGGATGCCGTCGACCAGCGCGTGCCGGCCGGCGAGCCGGCGCTGCCGGCGCGGTACGGGCGAGGGCACGGCCGAGAGCCCCAGCCGGGCGAGGCGCAGGAACCGGTTCATCGGGCGAGCTCCTCAAGGATCAGCGGGTACGTGTCGGTCGCCGCGCGGCGGCCCAGGAACACGTCGAGGTGCCCGTAGCCGGGCAGCAGGTGCAGGCGGTCGTCGCGGCCGGGCCGGTGCCGGGCCAGGAAGTCGTAGGTGCGCTCCTGGCTCTCGGCCAGGAAGCAGCGGTTGTCCTCGCCGGCCAGGAGCACGATCCGCGCGTCGGTCCGCGGCGCCCGGTCCGCGAAGGCCGGCGGCAGGGATCCGATGCCCTCCGTCGACACCAGCTGCCCGGCCCGGATGCACCGGTTCATCTGCGCGAAGAACGTCATCGGCACGTCGGCGAACTCGCCGCGGATCCAGTCGTGCGTGGCCTCGTCGAGGTTCTCGTGGGACCACAGGGCGGGCCGGCCGCTGCCGTACGTGAAACTGACCATGCGGCACACGGTGTTCCGGCACTCCGGGTGGGTGGCCCGGACGAAGCCCACGAGCAGCCGGGACAGCGGGCCCGCCGGCCGGTCGCCCCAGGCCGGTGAGATGGCCGGCAGGAAACGGCCGATCACCGGCGCCAGGCGGGCGATCTTGAACATCGAGAGCGGGGGCACGACCGGGTGCAGCGACACGGCGTTGCTGACCACCGTCTCCACCTGGGGCAGCAGTCCGGCGGACAGCGCCATCATGAAGGACGTCGAGCCCTGGCAGTGCACCACGGCCCTGAGCCGGTCCGTCCCCGTCGCCTCCAGGACGTGCGCCACCGCCGCCGGATGGTCGTACGCCGCCGCCTGGTCCAGCGTCCACGGCACCGGGTCCAGGTCGATCGACGCCCGCCAGTTCAGCAGCCACACGTCCCATCCGGCGTCGACGAGGGCGTCCACGAAGGTGCGCCGCAGCGGCGGACGGAACAGCTCTGCCCGCACCCCGGCACCGTGCACGACCAGCACCGGGCCCCGGGTGGGCGGGCGCCGCCCCCGGACGTGCACCAGTGTCAGCGGCCGGCCGTCGAGCGCGGTCAGCGGCCGTACCTCGGTGACGTGGTCGCGCAGGGGCGAAGGAGGGGCCGGCGGGGCCGGCTCGGGTGTGGCGGTCATGGCGGTCACGCTTCCCGGGAGATCACGACGGGGTCCTCGACCAGCCGGACGGGCGGCAGGGCGGCAGGCACGGGACGCTTCGCGCCGTTCGCCTCCTCGCGCAGCTCCCAGTCGCGGCAGACGGTGTCGAGGACCAGCGGGTAGAGGGTGAGGTCGCCGCCCGGCGCGATGCGCAGCCGCAGCAGGCCCTTGCGGTCCTCGATGGACTGGCCGGACATCTGCCAGCCGGCGACCTCGCCGCCCGTCGCGGACAGCACCCACAGGGCGAACACCCCCGAGCCGAGCACCGCGCCCAGGACGGCGGCGACGCCCAGACACGCGAACAGCACCAGCCAGCCGTCCCAGCCGGCCGGGAACGGGATCGCGACCGTCACGGCCAGTGCCACCAGCGCCACCGCGACCTGCGCGAGAACGGCGATCGCCGGGCCCGACGGCGGCGTCGCCCGCCGCCCGCGCAGCAGCCGGCCGAGGAAGCCGAGGACCAGCAGCCCCCCGGCCACGCCCAGGCAGACGGCTCCGAAACCCCAGAAGTCACCGAGCCCGGCCCGCCGTACCGCGTCGACCGGCCGCAGCACCCCCTTCGCCAGCGCGAACAGAAAGCTCATCAGGAGGAAGAGCACCGCGTGCACGCCGGCCGTCAGCTTCGCGAAGCCCAGGTTGCGCCACGGCAGCCAGCGTCCCGACCACGGCACCGCGATGCCGCGGGCGAGCCGCCGGGACTCCGCCATGTCCGGATACGTCCCGCTCATGCGCGCGAACTCCACCGGCGGGTCGTCCTTGTCGCGCAGCCGCGCCCCGCGCGGCGGCAGCGGCAGCACCGCCGGCAGCCGGTGGGTGGCCGCCAGGAAGGCGCCGCCCAGCCCGCAGGTCACCATCTGGCGCCGACGCGGGTCGGGCGGCGGGGGCCCGGCGCCCGGCGGGTCGCCGGGCAGGCGCTCGGCGTAACGGGCGTAGTGATGGCGGTCGCCGGTCAGCCAGAGCCGCACCGAGGCGTGGGTCGGCACCCGCTGCCCGGTGCGCGGGTCGACCCGGGTGCGGACGATGTTGCGGTCGAACCAGTGCAGGGCGTTGAAGGCGTCCACGTTCCGGTCGGCGCTCTTCACCCAGGTCGGCTCGGCGGAGCAGACGATCACGCCGTCGCCCTCGCGCAGGTTCGCCGACAGGTGCTCCTCGAAGTAGCGCAGTTGCGGGTCGTCGAAGTACGAGCCCAGCTGGCTGTCCAGGCCGACCAGCCACCAGCGTTCCGGCAGCCGGACGCAGAAGTAGCTGCGGGTCTGCAGGGTTCGCCAGGCGCCGATCGAGCGCGCCTGTGTGAACATGCGCAGGAAGGCGGTCAGGCCGTCGTACCAGTCGTGGTTCCCCGGCAGCGCGACCATCAGCGGCGGGTCGGCCGCCTCGGGGAGAGCGGCCCGGTAGGGGCCCTTCATGCGGTCCTCGTATCCGGCCGCCGAGGCCGCCGGATACACCTCGTCACCTCCGAGCACCAGGAGCGAGCCGCGCACGAGCCGCAGCGGCGCGCCGCCGGGCCCGGGTGCACCGTCCCCGGCCGCGCGGGAGCCGTCCCGCTCCGTGGAGGCGTCGCCGTCGGTCGGGGGAGCGGCGACGGTGAGTTCCTCTGCGGCCAGGGTGAAGGCCACGGTGGCCGTCGCGTCGAAGCCGTCGCCGAGGTCGGCCACGAAGTCGATCCAGATCTCCCGGGCGTCCGGCCGGCCGAGCGGGGCCCGGAGGAGGTCCGCCTCCAGCACCTTCTGGAACTCACGCTTGTCCGAGTAGCCCGCGAACACCGTCGCGAGGACGGCCTTGACCGCGGTCCTGGCCAGCTCCCTGGGAGCCAGCCAGCGCACCTGGTCCTGGGGCGTGAAACCGAGTTCGCCGGCGTGCCCGCGCAGTTCGCGTGTCTTCACCCGGGCTCCCCGGCCGGGGCGACGCGGGAGCCGTACACGTCCCACAACTCACCCAGGAACAGACGCCCGAAGCGGGCGAGCGCCCGCGCCGGATGCGGTCCGGAGGCGCGGAACGAGGTCAGCTGGCGGGCGAAGTCGGCGGGCAGGATGACGATCACGCCCGCGCCGAGGACGCGCGCCCCGGCGTCCTCGTCCTCCGGGACGTGACCGCCGAGCAGCCGGACGTAGAGCGTGGAGGTGTCGCTCCACACGTCGGGGTCCGGGTCGTCCCGGACCTCCTTGTGACCGACGAGCGTGAGCGGGTTGCCGCCCGGGTCGCGCAGGTGCAGCCGGTACATCATCCGGCGCCGGGAGGGGTCCCCGTCCCGGGTGAAGAGGTTGAACCAGCCCGCCTCGACGGGCAGTCGGCCGCCGAGCGCGTCGCACTCGACGTACCCGGACGCGCCCGCCCGGTGGCGCGGGTCCGCCACGAACCGGTCGACGTCGTCCGCCGTGATCGTGAGCCGGAACATCAGCCGCCGGCCGTCCGCGCGGCCGAGCGCCCGCCCCTCCTCGGGGTCGGTGACGCCGAGCGCGACGTATCCCTTCATCTCCTCGGTGAAGGAGAGGGACGTGGGCCGCCCGCCGTCCGGGCCGGTGGCGGCGTGGTGCGCCGGCGGGGCGGCGGGCGCAGCCTCGGGCCGGCGCGCCGGCGACGCGGCCGGTGCGGTGGCGGGCCGCTCCAGGATGCGGGTGCAGGCCCGGTCGGCGAAGGCGGCGATGGTCAGCGACGGGTTCGCGCCCACCGGCCCGGGCAGGGCGGAGCCGTCCAGCACGTACAGGCCCGGGTGTCCGAACACCTCGCCGTAGGCGTCGCAGACCCCTTCGGCCGGATGCCGGCCCATCGGCGCGCCCCCGAGCGGGTGCACGGTGATCACCCGGCGGGTCCACCACAGCGGGTTGTCGTGGAACTCGCCGCCGAGCGCCCCGGCCAGGTCGCCCATGGTGCGGCGCACGCGCTCGAAGTAGCCGCGCGAGGTGAGGGTGGTCCAGTCGACGTCGAGGTAGCCGCGGCGCAGGCTCATCCGGCCGTCGGGCACGTCCCGGCCCATGCCGAGCAGCGGCAGCGCGCTGTCCGAGAAGACGGCCGGGCCGAGGAGCAGGGCGAGCCCGGCACTGATGTTGCTCTGCGGGCTGAGGCCGAGACGGGCGCGCAGCCGGTGCAGGGCGAAGCGGACGGTGCGGGGGAGGCTCTTCGGCACCTGGGACACCTCGGCGAGCCAGTCCACGAAGGCCGGGTAGCCGGCGTCCTCGACGTAGTACCCCCGGCCCGTCGAGCCGTCCCCGTCGAGTGCGTCGCCGACGCGGATCGCGCTGGTGATGACCGGTCCGGTGCTGCTCGCGAGCCTGCGCGGCCCGCGCCCCGCGGAGCCGCCGGTCGCGTCGAGGATCAGGCCGAGCAGGTCGCCGTTGCCGCTGAAGCGGTTGCCGAGGGCCGGACCGATGCCGGGCAGCGCGGCACGGTTGCGCAGCAGCAGGAACGTCGAGCCGAACGCGCCGGCCGCCAGGACCAGGCGGCGGCAGCGGATCCGGTGCAGCGGCAGCCGGCCCGTGGGGGTGCGGTGCCCCTCGCGGGCGGGGTCGTGGACCACGTAGCGGACCTCGTAGCCGCCGCCGGGGCGGGGCGCGAAGCCGCGCACCTCGCAGCGGGTGCGGAGGTCGGCGCCGTGGTGGCGCGCGGCCGACAGATAGGTGTGGTCGAGGGTGTTCTTGGCGCCGGTGTTGCAGCCGAGGTCGCACTCGCCGGTGAGCCGGCAGGTCCCGCGCGGCAGGCCGTGCAGGTTTCCGTAGTCCGGCTCGGGCAGCGGGGCGCCGGGGACGGGGGCGCCACCCTCGCCGTCGGCGGCGAAGGAGACGGCGAGCGGGGGCCGGGACACCTCCAGGCCCAGCCGCCCGGCGGCCTCGTGCAGGGCCACCGTCTTCGGGGTGTCCCGGTACGGGTACGGCGTGGCGCCGAGCATCCGTTCGACCTCGGCGTAGTGCGGGTCGAGGTCCTGACGGGAGATCGGCCAGTTCTCGTAACCCCCGCCCGGCAGGGGCGACTCGTGGACGAACCACTTCTCGTCCTTGCGCAGGAGCACGTTGGCGTAGATGAGGGAGCCCCCGCCGAGACCGCTGGAGACGACTCCCTCGAGTCCGCGGAAGGACCAGATGTCGAACAGGCCGTGCAGGCCCTCGCTGGGGTCCCAGAAATTGCGGGCCATGGCCGCGGGCGTCCTGGGGAAGCCGCCCGGCGGGTAGGGCTTGCCGCGCTCCAGGACGACGACGGAGCGGCCGCCGGCGGCGAGCCGGTAGGCGGCGACGGAGCCGCCGAAGCCCGAACCGACCACGACGACGTCGACCTCTTCGTCGGATTCCGGTGTGCGGTGGCGCCGTTCGTGCGTCATCGGCGATCCCCTTACGGGCGACGATCGGGCATTCTGCCCCGAAAGGGACGCTAAGGTCTGCCGGGTCGCGGCACCAAGCGAACGGCGCGTCCGGGGGAAGGGCGTGGGGGGGCGGCACGGGAGCGGGAACCCCTCGGGCCCGCTCGTCGGGCGTCCGTCCGGGGGAGGGCGCGCCGTTGAACTATCTTGGGCGGCAGGAGACGAGAGGGAGGCACCCCGTGCCATCTGGGCAGCAGGCGCGCGCACAGGCGGCCGCGATCACGCCGGGCAGGCGCTCGTCGGAGCCGGAGGCGGCCACGCCCGCCGAGCGGGTCCGGGCACTCTTCGGCGGACACCGGCTGTCCCCCGCGCAGCGACGCATCGCCCAGTTCCTGATCGACCACCTCACCGAGGCCGCGTTCCTGTCGATCACCGAGCTCGCGGAGCGCGTGGGCGTCAGCCAGCCGTCCGTGACGCGGTTCGCCACGTCGCTGGGATTCACCGGCTACCCCGCGCTCCGGGAGGCCCTGCAGCCGATCGCGCTCAGCGCGGTGGCCGGTGCGCCGGACGAGGGGGACAAGGAGGGCGAGGGGCGGCTCCGCAACGAGCTCCAGTCGGCGGTCGACGCCGAGATCGAGAACCTGACGGCGCTGCGGCGCGTGTTCGCCGACCCCGACCGGATCCTCGACATCGGCCGCGAGCTGGCCCGGTCCGTGCCGCTGACCGTCGTCGGCCTGCGGATCTCGGTGTCCCTGGCGGAGTACTTCGCCTATGCGGCGCGCCGGATCCATCCGGACGTGCGGGTGGTGACCCGCGGCGGCAGCGTGGCCTACGACGGGCTGCTCCAGGCCCGGGAGGCCGGCGGTACGTGGGTGGTGGCCTTCGCGATGCCCCGGCACGCCAAGGAGACCCTCGCCGTGGTCAGGGCGGCGCGCGGCGCCGGACTGCGCGTCGCGCTGATCACCGACCTGGCGCTCGGACCGCTCGTGGACGAGGCCGACGTGGTGTTCACGGCCGGTACGGGCTCACGGCTCGTCTTCGACTCGTACGCGGCGCCGGGGGTGCTCTCCGCGGCCATCCTGCAGGCCATGGCCGACGCGGACCCGGAGCGGACGCAGCTGCGGCTGGAGAAGTACGAGCAGGCGGCGGAGCAGCACGCCTTCTTCCTGGACGACTGAACCGGTCGCCGGCCGGGCCCGGGGCGCCGGACCGTGGCCGGCCGAACCGTCACCGCGAAGAGCCCGGGAAGACGGGTGCGGCTTCCCGTACCGGCGAGTAGCATGAAAATTTTCATTCTCTTGCTTTCTCGACAGTAAGTATATTTACTGAAGAGGCCCCCACGGGCCCGAACAGAACATCGAAGGTCGCCCCCTCCTCCTCGGACGGCCCTCGTGTTTGAACGGCAGGACCGCACCCCACGCGGTCGCACTGACGGCGGCTCCGGTCAACCCCTGGACCGGAGCCGCCGTCATGCGCGGGGGCCCGCCGGGGCGAGACCGTCCTCCAGGAGAACGGCAGGGGTGCCCGTGCCATCCGCCGGGACGGTCCAGACGTCGTCGGAGTTCGCGCGGGTGTCGGCGGGCAGCGCGTAGGCGAGCGTACGGTCGTCGAGCCAGACCGCCTGATCGTCCACGCTGCGCCGCTCGGCGAGCGGGGTGGACTTCAAGGTCCGCAGGTCCAGGACGTGTTCGCGCCACAGGGCGGACTTCCCGAGCACGCGCTTCTTGTAGGCGACGCGCGTCCCGTCCGGCGACAGGGACGGACACTCGACGTTCCGGGTCAGGGCCGTGACGGAGCGGGCCGCGAGCGAGCCGCGGACGAGATACGTCTCCTCGCCCGTGCTCAGCGTCGCGTAGAACGTGTCGTCGTCCTTCGCGAAGGTCACACCCCAGAAGTTCACGTCCTCGCTGCGGTACGGCCGTCCGTCCAGGACGATCGCGAACTCCTCCAGGTTCGGCGAGAGCCGCCAGCCCCTGGTGTCCAGGATCGCGGTCCGGGTCGAGAAGAACGCCGAGCCGTACGACTCGCCCTTCACGAACACCGTCCAGGCGGCCAGCCGGCCGCTCGGGGAGACCCGCGCCCGGCTCGGGATGCCCGCCAGCGCGTACGACTTCCTGACGCGCAGCTCCCGGTCGAGGATCTGTGCGCGGTACGCCGGGCGTCCCAGGACGGTGGTGGACTGCAGGCAGACGCCCGTGCCGGCCGCGGAGTGGAAGCGCAGACAGCTCGTGTCGGAAGCGGTCCGGACGGCGCCCGCCGCGGTGGCCGCAGGGACCGACACCAGACGGTCGCGGTGCGTGCCCGCCGCCGTGTTGCGGAAGACCAGCCGGTCCGGCTCGTCCAGCCGCACCCGGCCGTTCGCGAAGGCGGGACCGCCCGGCCGCGGCCTGTCGTCCTCGGCGGCCCGGTCGGCCGCCGACAGGACCGACCAGGCGCCCACGCCCCCGAGGAGCACGAGCCCCGCGGCGAGTATCAGCAGGCGGCGCAGCGGGGTCAGGGTCATCGCGGATCTCCCGTGGGACGCAGGGCCGCACCGGCGACGGCCGCACAGCAGGCGAGGCCGGCGGCCGCCGCGGCCAGCGCGGGGCCGTCGCCCCACGCGGCCCACGCGGCGCCGAAGGCCAGGGAACAGCAGAAGCGGGCGAGCGCCTGGCCGGTGCCGACCAGGGCGATACCGCTCGCCCGCAGTCGTTCGGGCACCACGGCGGCCACCGCCGCGGGCAGCACGCCGTCGGTGGCGGCGTAGAAGACGCCGTGCAGCACGAGGACCAGATACGGCAGGGCCGGGACGGCCGGCGCCCACAGCAGCAGGGCGTACGCCAGCAGCAGTCCGGCGTGCCCGGCCAGGAACACCGCCCGGCGCCCCACCCGGTCCGCGAGCCGCCCGACCGGCAGCGCGAGCAGCAGGAACACGGCGGCCGTGCCCAGGGGCAGGAGCGGGAAGAGCTGCTCGTCGATCCCCGTGCGGCGCTGCACCAGCAGGTACAGGAACGCGTCGCTCACCGTCGTCAGGCCGAGCAGGACCGCGCACACGAACAGCGCCCGCAGCCGCCGAGTCCGCAACAGCCCGAACGCCGCCCGCAGATCGACCCGCGGCGGCCCGCCGCCGGCCTCCCCGGGCGCCTGCTCCCCGGCCCCGGGTGCCTGCTCCCTCGCCCCGGGCGTCCGGCCCGCGGCCTCGGGGGCCGCCTTCCTCCCGCCCGGCACGAACAGCAGCAGCACCAGGACCCCGAGCGCCGCCACGCACCCGCTGACCGCGAACACCGCGTCGTAACCCCCGGCCGCCACGCCCAGGATGAGGAACGCGAGCATCGGGCCGAGCAGCGCCCCGGTGGTGTCCATCGCCCGGTGCACCCCGAAGGCCCGGCCCTGGCGCTCCGGCGGCGCCGACAGCGAGATCAGCGCGTCGCGCGGGGCGGTGCGCAGGCCCTTGCCCGTACGGTCCAGGGCCAGCGCCGTCCCGAGGGCGCCCACGTCGTGCACGAGCAGCAGCGGTCTGCACAGGGCCGACAGGCCGTAGCCGATGCCGGCGACCAGCTTGTGGTTGCGCACCCGGTCCGCGAGATGCCCGCCGGTGAGCTGCACCAGGGCGCTCACCCCGTTCTGCAGCCCGTCGAGCATCCCGAACCCCAGCGGACTGAGCCCGAGGCCCATCACCAGGTACAGCGGCAGCACCGCGGTGACCATCTCGCTGGAGACGTCGGTGATCAGACTGACCGTGCCGAGCGCGAGGACGGTCGGGGAGACCGCCCGGACCGTGCCGCGGACGCGGTCCGGCGCGGAACGGGGCGCCCCCTGGGGCGCGGAGCGGTCGGCCAGGTACACGGTCCAGGACTCCAGGCTCGTCGAGCGGGTGAACGCGCGCCCACTGTAACCGCTGGACCCCCGCCGGAAGGTCTGGATCGGTGCGGCTTCGCGACCGCTTGCCACCAATTCCGCGAAAGGCCTCATCATCACCGTGTTGTGCGCCTATCTTCCCGATGTACGCTGCGAGTTGAGCACGACGTTCGCGTTGTGCGCAGGGGGTGTTCGTGGGGGGTTCCACCGGCAGGAGGCCGAAGCGCAGACGCTTCGACGCCGACTGTCCGTCTCATCGTGTTCGTCCTGCCCGGGTTCGTGACGCCCGGGACCGATCGCGCGCCGGCCTGCCCGAGAACCGGGCGGTCACCGGATAGCGCGCACCCGCGCAGGGCGGCGTCCCGGGGGGTGCCGCGGTTCCGTCCTGTGCCCCGTCGCGCTGCCCGCAACCCGGCGTCGCACGACACCCCGTCGCAGTCCCGCACCACCGTCGCCGGCCCCACCGCCGGCCGATCAGCCAGCCGATCCGGACCAGCCGCTCTGGTCCGGGACCGACCCGAGGGGGGTGGGTGTGTCCGATCGTCCTGCCAACACACCCGACATTCCACGCAGTTCACGGATGACCGAGCTCGCGGCGGCGGACCGACCGCTGCACGACCTCGCCACCCGCCTGCTCGCGGTGGCCGAGCGGGGACTCCCGAAGATGCTCCTGCCGGAGGGGACCGGCTTCGTCTTCACCCGTGCCGGACACCCCGCCGCCGACGGCGGGTGGACCCTGGAGCAGCGCGGCACCAGCAACCGCTACGCGGCGATCACCGCCCTCGGCGCGCGCTTCCTGCCCGCCGACCGGCAGCGCGCGGTCCTCGGCGGCCGCACCGCCGAGGAGTTCACCGGCCTGCTCGTCGAGCGGCTGCCCGGAGTGGGCAACCTCGGGGACGCCGCGCTCATCGCCTGGGCCGCCGCCGAGACCGGCCACCCCAAACTCTCGGACGCGCTCGACCGCGTCGCGGCCCTCGACGTACCGGGCCGCCCCCAGTACACCGTCGAGGCCGCCTGGGTGCTCTCCGCGCTGGCCGCCGCCCGCGGCATCCTCGACGTGGAGCAGCGCCTCGCCGCCGCCCGCGACCGGCTGCTGCGCGCCCGGATCGGCGGCAGCCCGCTCTTCCCGCACGCCACCGGACCCGGCCTCAACGCCTGGTACCGCGACCACATCGGCTGCTTCGCCGACCAGACCTATCCGCTGCAGGCCCTCGCCCGCGCCCACGCCTCCGGCGACGACCCGCAGGCCCTCGCCGCCGCCGACGCCTGCGCCACCCGCATCTGCGCCCTCCAGGGCGACGGCGGGCAGTGGTGGTGGCACTACGACGCCCGGCGCGGCACCGTCGTCGAGGGCTACCCCGTCTACAGCGTGCACCAGCACGCCATGGCCCCCACCGCCCTCCTCGACCTCGCCGAGGCCGGCGGCACCGACTTCGGCGAGCCGGTCCGCCGCGGCCTGCGCTGGATGACCGAGGTACCCGAACTCGCGGGCACCGGAGCCTCGGAGCCGATGATCCTCGACGACCTCGGCGTCACCTGGCGCAAGGTGTACCGCGGCGACCCGAGGAAGGCGGTACGCGCCGCCCGCGGCCTGTCCACCCGGGTGGTGCCCGGACTGCGGCTCGGCGCGCTCGACTCCTTCTTCCGTCCCACGGCGGTGGACCGCGAATGCCGGCCGTACGAGTTCGGCTGGATGCTCTTCGCATGGCTCGGGTCGATCCGCGAGGGCAGGCCCCTCGGGGCCGGCGAGGCGGGCGCGGCCGGACCGGAGGCCACCGGCACCGAGGCGGCCGGCAGATGACCACACGTCAGACCCTTTTCGGCGTCACCCTCGACGCGCTCACCATGGACCGGACCGTCGAGCGCTGCCTCGCCGCCGTCCGGGCCGGCGAACGCCTGGAGATCGGCGTCGTCAACGCCGCCAAGCTCGTCAACATGCGCCGCGACCCGGCGCTCGCCCGGGCGGTCTCCGGCTGCGACCTGGTGCTCGCCGACGGCCAGGCCGTCGTCTGGGCGAGCCGGCTGCTGCGCCGCCCGCTGCCCGAACGGGTCGCCGGCATCGACCTGTTCATGCGGCTGCTCGGCGAGGCGGAGGCGGCCGGACACTCCGTCTACCTCCTCGGCGCCAAGCAGGACGTCCTGGAGCAGATGCTCCGCCGGATCGCCGTCCGTTTCCCCGGACTGCGCGTCGCCGGCAGCCGCAACGGCTACTTCGACGACGCCGAGCAGCCCGCGATCGCCGACGCGATCGCCGCCAGCGGCGCGGACATGCTGTTCCTCGGCATGACCTCGCCCAAGAAGGAGATCTTCACCGCCGGTTACGGCGAACGCAGCAAGGTGGCGCTCGTCCACGGCGTCGGCGGCTCCTTCGACATCCTCGCCGGTGTCACCCGGCGCGCCCCCGAACGCTGGCAGCGGCTCGGCCTCGAATGGCTCTACCGCGCCCTGCAGGAACCGCGCCGCCTGGGAAAGCGCTACCTCACCACCAACGTCTCCTTCGCCCTCATGACGGGACGGGAGTTGTTCCGCCGCACGCCGGCACCGTCGATCAGCACCGCAAGCAGGGGGGAATCGTGATGCGCGTCGTCGTCGTGGGACAGGGATACGTCGGACTGCCGCTCGCCGTCCGGGCCGCCGAGACCGGCCACGAGGTCATCGGCTACGACGTGGACGCCGAGCGCGTGAAGAGCCTCGCGTCCGGGGAGTCGTACGTCGAGGACGTCTCCTCCGAGCGGCTGCGCGCCGCCCTCGAGGCCGGGACCTACCGTGCGAGCGACTCCGTACGGGACATCGGCGGCTTCGACGTCGCCGTCGTCACCGTGCCGACCCCGCTGCACGAGGGCACCCCGGACCTGCGCTACATCGAGGAGTCGGCCCGCACCCTGGCCCGCTACCTGCGCCCCGGGGCGACCGTGATCCTGGAGTCGACCACCTACCCGGGCACCACCCAGGAGCTGTTCGGCCCCCTGCTGGAAGAGGGCTCCGGGCTCGTCGCCGGATCCGACTTCCACCTCGGCTACAGCCCCGAGCGCATCGACCCCGGCAACCCGGTCTGGGGATTCGAGCAGACTCCCAAGGTCGTGTCCGGAGTCGACGCCGGCTCGCTCAAGGCCGTGCAGGACTTCTACGACGGGCTGGTCGACACCACCGTTCCGGTCGGCTCACCCAAGGAGGCCGAGCTCGCGAAGCTCCTGGAGAACACCTTCCGGCACGTCAACATCGCCCTGGTCAACGAGATCGCCATGTTCGCCCGCCACCTCGACATCGACGTGTGGCAGGCGATCGACGCCGCCTCCAGCAAGCCCTTCGGCTTCATGCGCTTCACCCCCGGCCCGGGTGTCGGCGGCCACTGCCTGCCCATCGACCCCTCCTACCTCTCCTGGCGGGTGCAGCGGGAACTCGGGCAGAGCTTCCGCTTCGTCGAGCTCGCCAACGACATCAACAACCACATGCCCGACTACGTGATCCAGCGCCTGGTCAGCGCCTTCAACACGCGCAAGCGGGCCGTCAACGGCTCCCGGATCCTGCTGCTCGGCCTCGCCTACAAGAAGAACACCGGCGACGCCCGCGAGTCGCCCGCCGTCAGGATCTCCCAACTCCTGCTGGAGATGGGCGCCGACGTCCGCGCCGCCGACCCGCACGTCGTCGAGGGACATCAGGTCGACCGGCGGCTGGCCCGCGTGGAGCTGACCGAGGAGGAGCTCGCCGCCGCCGACGCGGTGGTGCTCATCACCGACCACGACGCCTTCGACTACGGCCTCGTCGAGGCCCACGCCGACTACGTACTCGACTGCCGGCGCCGGCTGAGCGGTCCCAGGATCGAGGTGCTCTGAACCGCATGACCGTCACCACCGTCCGCAGGATCCTCTGCGTCGCAGGCGCACGCCCCAACTACATGAAGATCAAACCGGTGATGGACGCCCTGGAGGCCCAGGGCGCCGAGGTGGTCCTCGTCCACACCGGACAGCACTACGACCCGGCCATGAACGACGTCTTCTTCCAGGACCTCGGCCTGCGCCCGCCCGACCACTTCCTCGGCGTGGGCTCGGGCAGCCACGCCGTCCAGACCGGGCGGGTGATGGCGGCCTTCGAGCCGCTCGTCGAGCAACTCGCCCCGGACGTCGTCGTCGTGGTCGGCGACGTCAACTCCACCCTGGCCTGCGCCCTGGTCGCGGCCAAGGGAGGCCCGCTGCTCGCGCACGTCGAGGCGGGCCTGCGCAGCCGCGACTGGTCCATGCCCGAGGAGGTCAACCGGGTCGCGACCGACCGGATCAGCGACTACCTGCTCGCCCCGTCCCCCGACGCCGCGGACAACCTGCGCGCCGAGGGCTACCGCGACGACCAGATCCACGTCGTCGGCAACGTCATGATCGACACCCTCTTCGCCAACCTGGAGCGGGCCAAGGAGTCGCGCACCCTGACCGAAACCGGTCTGGAGACGGGGGAGTACGGTCTCGTCACCCTGCACCGGCCGGCCAACGTCGACGACCCCGCCATCCTCGCCGGTCTCCTCAAGGCGCTCGGCGAGGTCGCCACGCACTGCCCGCTCGTGCTGCCCGTGCACCCGAGGGCCGCCGACAGGCTGCACGCGCTCGGCGTTCCCGGCGGCATCCGGCTCGTGCCGCCCGCCGGCTACCTCGACTTCATCGCCCTGCAGGCCGGCGCCCGGATCGTGCTCACCGACTCCGGCGGCGTCCAGGAGGAGACCACGGCCCTCGGCGTGCCGTGCGTGACGCTGCGGGACAACACCGAGCGCCCGATCACCGTCGAGCAGGGCACCAACGTCCTGGCCGGCCGGGACCCGGCCCGGATCGTCCCCACCGCCCTCCGGCTCCTGGCCGACCCGCCACCGCCCCGCCGCCCCGAACTGTGGGACGGGCACGCGGGCGAGCGCATCGCCCGGGTGCTGCTGGACGGGGGAACGGCGGCCGAACGCGCCCGACCCACCGACCACCCCCGCCCCACGGACCACCACTGACAACCGGCGGACACCGCTGACGGCACGTAGCACCGCAGAACGTCGAACGTGGTGATCGCGAAGGGCTCACGCCCGCTCGCGATCCCACCTATCCTCATCTGCGGCAAGGCAGTTGAGCAGCCGCCGATCAGGGGCGCGCAAGGGGGAACGCCATGGACCTCGCAGAGATCTTCCGGGTCATGTGCCGGCGGTGGTACGTCCTCGTGCCCGGACTGCTGCTCACCGCCGGGCTGACGGTGGGCGCGTGGCTGCTCGTACCGGTCTCGTACGAGTCGCAGAGCACCGTCGCCATGCTCAACTCCCGCAAGGGCGCGGAGGCGGACGGCAATCCGTTCCTGAGCATGGAGCCGTCGCTGACCGGGATGGCCGACAGCCTCGCCCGCAACGTCAACTCCGACGTGTCGGCGGCCGAGCTGAAGTCCCAGGGCCTCACCGGGAAGTACGAGGCGAAGATCGCGGACAACGCGCAGGGGCCGCTGCTCTGGCTGACCGTGACCGGCGAGGACCCGGACGCGGTCCTGCGGGGGAACAAGACGCTCATGGCGTTCACCGCCCAGCGGCTCAAGGACCTGCAGGCCGACCAGAAGGTGTCCCCGGACTCCATGATCCGGATCACCACGATCGTCCCGCCGCAGGACCCCGAGGCCAAGCTCAAGTCCAAGGTCCAGTACCTCGTCATGGCCGCGGGCCTCGGGATCGTGCTCAGCCTCGTGGCGACCTTCTTCGCGGAGGCCCGCCGCCGCGGCCGCTCCCCGAGGAAGCACCGTCAGGATCCGGACACCGAGCAGACCGGGCTCGCCGCGGAGCCCGACCGCACGCCCGGCCCCCGGCCCGCGCCGACGGCGGCCGGCCCCGCGCGGCAGGCCGACCTGGCCGGTCACCTCACGGACGGGCTGCTGACCGGCACGGACGCCCCGGACACCCACGACAGCCACGACACCCACGCCCCGCACGCCGAGGCCGAGCGCGACCGGCCCGGCGGCGAGCGGGAACAGCAGCCCGACCAGCCCACCGTCCAGCTGCCCGTGCTGCCCGCCGCCGAGCGCCGCCCCGCCAAGCGGCCGCCGTCATGGGTGAAGTGACCAGGAGACCCTCGATGGAGTCCGCACCCGCCCAGGGCGAGGCGTCCCTGGGGACCAAGGTCCGTTCGGCGACCCGCTGGAGCCTCGTCAACACCATGGTGATGCGGCTCGGCAACTTCGCCACCGGCATCGTCCTGGTCCGCTATGTGCTCGACCCTGCCGCCTGGGGCGTCTACGGCGTCGCCCAGACGGTCCTCATGGTCCTGCTCGCCGCCAACGAACTGGGCGTCACCCTCGCCGTCGTGCGCTGGGACGGCGACGTGCGGCGGTTCGCGCCGACCGTGCTCACCCTCGGCGCGCTCTCCAGCGGCCTGCTCTACCTGCTGCTCTTCGTCTCGGCGCCGGCCGTGGCCGCCCTGCTGGGCTCCGACGAGGCCACCGCCGTGCTGCGCGTGATGTGCCTGTGCCTGGTGCTCGACGGACTGTCCCAGGTCCCCGCGGGGGTGCTCACCCGGGAGTTCCGCCAGGGCCGCCGGATGGTCGTCGACGGCCTCAACTTCGTCGTCAGCACCTCCGTGACCCTGATCCTCGCCCTGCGCGGCTGGGGCGCCATGAGCTTCGCCTGCGGCGCCGTCGCGGGCAACGTGGTGGCGCTCGCCGGCTGCGCCGTGGCCGCACCCGGCATGCTGAGGTTCGGCTGGGACAAGGAGCAGGCCCGGGCCCTGCTGCGCTTCGGCCTGCCGCTCGCCGGCGCCAGCCTTCTGTCGCTCGCCGTGGTCAACGCCGACGCCATGATCGTCGGCGCGGTCCTCGGGAACATCGCCCTCGGCTTCTACATGCTCGCCTTCAACATGGCCGGCTGGCCCGTCCGCGTCATCTCCGAGACCGCCCGCCGGGTCTCCTTCGCGGGCTTCTCCCGCCTCGCCGACGACCCGAAGGCCCTCTCCGCGGGCTTCGCCCGGGCCCTCGGCGTCCTCATGGCCGCCACCGTCCCGGCCTGCGTCCTGCTGGGCGCGCTCGCCGGACCCCTCGTCGAGCTCGTCTACGGCGCCAGGTGGCGGCCCGCCGCCGCAGCGCTGCCCTGGCTGATGGCGCTCGGCCTCGCCAGGATCGCCGCCGAGCTCACGTACGACTGCCTGGTGGCGATCGGCCGGCGCCGCTCGCTGCTGCTCATCCAGGGGCTCTGGCTGGTCACCCTGGTCCCCGTGCTGATCCTCGCGGCCCGGGCCGGAGGCATCGACACGGTCGCCGTCGGCCATGTCGTGGTCGCCGGCATGATCGTCCTGCCCGCCTTCCTCGTCGCCCTGCGGCGCGGCGGCATCGCGGCCCGCGCCCTCGCCCGGGTCTGCGTCCGGCCGGTGCTCGGCGGGACCGTGATGGGCGTCGTGCTGGTCCTGCTGCGGCAGCGTCTCGGCGAGGGGGTCGTGGCCCTGTGCGCCACGAGTGTCATCGGGCTCGCGTGTTACGGGCTGTGCGTGCTGCCCGGCCGCACACTGGTGCGCGGCGCACTCGCCCGGCGCGGCCGGACCCGGGGGGACGAGCGGCCCGTGGCGGACGCCGAGCGCGCCGCCGCCCCCGTACCGGCGCAGAAGCAGCCGGCCGCGCCGGCCCGTGAGCGATGAGGTGAGTCCCCTGGCCCGATCCGGCCGTCGCAAGGTCCTCGGTGCGGCGTTGCTCGCCGCCGTCCTGCTGTTCTCCGTGCTCACCTTCACCGGGCTCGGCCAGAACGCGCTGTGCCTGGGCGGCGCCGCCCTGTGCGAGTCGCGCGCCATCACCGCGCCCGGGGTGACCGGCCCGCCCGGTACGCCGCCCGGCACCGCGGACGGCAAGCCGCGCGCACCGAAGGGCTGCGCGAGCCCCAAGGCCTGCGGCTACCCCGACGCGAGCACCACCGGGCCGCGGCTCGCGACCCTGACCCCGCAGAGCACCGGAAACGCGTCGATCCGCACCGACGGCACGGTCATCCGGGGCTGGGACATCACCGGCTCCCTCGACATCTACGCCAACGACGTCACCGTCGTCGACAGCCGCATCACCTCCACCAACTGGTGGGGGATCAACCTGCGCCCCGGCTACTCCGGCCTGCGCATCCTGCACACCACCATCACCGCCGTCCCGGGCAAGGGACCCGACAACGGCGGCTCGGACTACGCGGTGTCCAACATGAGCACCAGCTCCGTCGAGGTCGGCTTCTGTGACGTCTCCGTCTTCGGCGACGCCCTGTCCATGGGCCAGGGCAACCTGCACGACAACTACGTGCACGACGTCACGCCGTTCAAGAACCTCGGCGGCGAGTGGCAGCACACCAACGCCGTCATCAGCAACGGCGGCGGCAAGGGCAAACTGATCATCCGCCACAACACCCTGCTCAACCCGACCCCGGTCGAGAAGGGCGCCTCCGCCGCCATCGGCCTCTTCGCCGACAGCGCACCCGTCACCAACACCGTCGTCGACGACAACTGGCTGGCCGGCGGCTCCTACGCGCTCTACGCGGGCGGCAAGGACTCCACCGGCATCGAGGTCACCGACAACGTCTTCTCGCCCCGGTACTACCCCGCGGGGGGCCGATACGGCGCCGTCGCCTACTGGAATCCCACCGGCAGGGGGAACGTGTGGCGCGGCAACCGGATGGCGGACGGGACACCCGTCGTCCCGACCCCCTCATGATCCGACGGGGTCGGCAGATCAGCTGATAAATCCCCACTTCCCGCATAGGGTTGGCCCCGACCCCACCCTCTCCTCGAACCCCAGGTGGTTGATGCGATGTCCGGCATCCGTGCCCTCCGCAATCGTTTCGTCGACGCGCCCGACTCCCTCGGCGAACGATTCCGCGCGGCCCGCTGGGAGCGGTTCCGCAACTGCTTCCCCGGCATCGCCGACATGCGCGTCGTCGACCTCGGCGGCACCGCAGACAACTGGCTGCGCTCCCCGCTGCGGCCCCGTCACGTGCACCTGGTGAACCTGGAGGCGCACCCCGCCGAGCTGCCCGACTGGATCACCGCCGAGATCGCCGACGTCACCGACCCCGCGATCCCGGACTCCCTCGGCCAGTTCGACCTCGTCGTCTCCAACTCCACGATCGAGCACGTCGGCGGGCACGCCCAGCGGCGGCGCTTCGTCACCGCCATCGAGAAGCTGGCCCCGCTGCACTGGGTGCAGACCCCGTACCGCTACTTCCCGGTGGAGCCGCACTTCCTCGCCCCCGGCTTCCAGTTCCTGCCGCTGGCCGCCCAGGCCAAGCTCGTCCGGCACTGGCCGCTCACCCACAGCCGCCCCGGCACCCCCGAGGAGGGCATGGACGCGGTCATCAACATCGAGCTGCTCACCCGCGCCGAGATGAGCTACCTCTTCCCCCGGTCCGTGATCCTCAGCGAGCGGGTGGCAGGACTCACCAAGTCGCTGACGGCCGTCCGCACCCGGCCCTGATGCGCAGCCTGCCGCGCCGGGCCCTGCGCGCACCCTGGGAGCTGCTCAAGCGGCGCTTCGGGTGGCTCGTCCTGTACGAGCTGCGGAACAAGCTCCTGCTCGCGCCCACCGCGCGGCGGCTGCGCCGTGTCGAGGACGCCGAGACCGCCCGGCTCGCGAAGGTCCTCGGGCACCGTCCGAGGGCCCGGGTGGCGACCGTCATCGCCACCCACCGGCGCCCCGAGGCGCTGCTGCGGGCGGTGCGCTCGGCCCTGGAGCAGTCGGTGCGCGACCAGGTCGTCCTCGTCGTCGACGACGGTGCCGGACTGCCCGAACTCCCGGACGACCCCCGGCTCTTCGCCGTCTCGCTGGCCCGGAACACCGGGGTGGCGGGCGTCGTCCGCAACGTGGGCATCCGGCTGACCGACTCGTCCTACGTCGCCTTCCTCGACGACGACAACGTGTGGGAGCCGGACCACCTCCAGGAGGCGCTGGCCGCCCTGGAGGCGGCCGGCGGCCCCGACGGCGTGTACACGGCGCTGCGGCGGGTGCGGCCGGACGGCACCGACATGGACGTCCTGTCGGTGCCGTACGACCGGCGCAGGGCCGCCCACGAGGCCTTCCTCGACACCAACGCCTTCGTCGCCCGGCGGGTCCCCGCCCTGCACTTCAGCCGGCTGCGGCGCACCCCCGAGGTGCTGCCCCGCGAGGACTGGGAACTGATCCGCCGCTTCGGACGGACGCACCGTGTCGCCCACGTCGCCCGGCCCACCGTGCGCTATCTGGTCAACCCCGGCAGCTTCTACACCTCGTGGCGGGACTGAGGCCGGCCCAGCAGGGCCCCCACGGCGGCGCGCGCGGGCGCCCGCCCCAGCGCCGCCCGGGACAGCTCCCGCAGCAGCACCGCCCCGCGGAAGGCCGCGGCCGCGGCGAGGCCGTGCCGGCGCCGGTAGAGCCGCACCCGGTTCACCACCAGCAGCGACCACAGGCGCGGCGAGACCCGCGACTCGCCGCCCAGGTGCGTGGCGCGCGCCGCAGGCTCCAGCCGGGTGCGCAGGCCGCGGTCGCCGGCCCGCAGGCAGTACTCCGTCTCCTCGGAGTAGAGGAAGAAGGACTCGTCCCAGGGCCCGCAGGCCGCCACGCACGCCCGTGACAGCGCCATCAGCGCCCCGGTGGCCCAGTCCGCCGTCGTCGGCGCGGCGTAGGCACCCGGGGCGGTGACGAGCTCACTGAGCCACGGGAAGCGGCCGGCCCTGCGGTTGCCGAGGACGGCCTCGCCGAGCGCCCGGCTCAGGCTGGACTCGCGGCGCAGGGAGTGGACGAGGGACCCGTCCTCCTCGTAGAGCAGGGGCACGGAGATCCCGACCGCCGAGCCGTCCGGGAGCGGCGTGCCGAGGGCCTCGACCAGGGTGGCGGCGCAGCCCTCGGCCATCCGGATGTCGGGGTTGCAGATCAGGACCGCCCGGTAGGCGTCCTCCCAGGCCTCGGCGGCGCGCAGGGCCGCGTTGACCCCGAAGGCGTAGCCGCCGTTGCGGCCGGTCTCCACGACCGTGGCATCCGGGGCGCGCGTGCGCACCACGGCGACGGTGTCGTCCGAGGAGGCGTTGTCGGCGACGACGAGCCGCCAGTCCAGGCCCTTCATCCCGGCCGGGAGGGAGTCGAGGAAGCCGGGCAGCACCTCGGCGCTGTTCCAGGTGACGACGAGGACGGCCACGGGGCCGACCCCGGCAGCGAGCTGATGACGCATCAAATCTCCACGAGACGGTGGGAGTCAGGAGTGCGCGGACGGGGCGTGCGCGACGCGGTGCGCTCCTCGGGCGTGGCGGGGGCGACTGCGGCCCCGGCCGCCTCGCGCCGCACGAAGCCGAGGCAGCTGCCGCCCGCGCCGAGGAGCAGGAAGAACACGCCCGCGAACATGGGGAAGCTGAGGGTGTCGAAGGTGGCGCTGATGACCAGGGCGACCGTCGCCGAGGCGAAGAAGGCCTGGCCGAGCTCCCGGTCCGACTCCCGCCGGGCGAGCCGCCGGATGGCGCCGCCCTGGTGCACCCCGGTCAGGCCGAGCAGGAGCAGACAGGCCACGCCGAGGGCGCCCAGCTCGGCGACGGTGAGCAGGTACTGGTTGTCGGTGAAGAAGTAACGCTCCGGGGTGAAGGTGCCGAAGCCCCGGCCGAAGACCGGATCCTGCACGAAGTACTCGTAGATCTTCGGGTACTTGATGGTGCGGGCCTGGGTGCTGCTGTCCGCGTTGTTCAGGCTGCCGGAGAACAGGCCCGTGATCGTCCCGATGAGGCCCGGCACCAGGACCTTGAAGACCGCGACCGAGCCGAACAGGATGCCGATCGCCGTCCAGCGCCGCTCGGGCTTCCAGCGCGGCACCATCACGAGCGCGACGACCAGGATCCCGATGATCGAGGTGCGCGACACGGTCAGCGGCAGCCCGCCGCCGAGCAGCACCACCGGCGCCCAGCGCCGGTAGGCGCGCAGATGCCGGCGGGCCGGGTCGAAGGCGTACCAGATGGCGAACGGCAGCAGGATCGCCAGCATGCCGCTGAACTCCAGCGGATGGGCGGTCAGCGAGCGCGGCCGGGTGAAGGAGCCGCGGTCCATGACGTTGACGCTCGCGGTGCTGGAGCTGAGGCCCGGGATGCGCAGCGAGTCGGCGATGTTGGTGCCCGTGAAGAAGTCGTACAGGCCCAGCGCCGCGACCACCGTGCCCATCACCACGAGCCGTCCCATCAGCACGTTCAGCCGCTCGCGGTCCTGGATCCCGGCCGTGGTCAGCACCACGAGCGACACCCACACCAGGAGCACGATCAGCCCCCGGTCGGCCGCCAGGATCTCCTTCTGGCCGCTGATCCGGTCCTGGTTGGCGATGTACGACAGCAGGACGGTGACGCCGAGCACCAGCATCACCGTCCGCATGGTGCGGGTGCCGGGCGCCGGGGCGATCCGCCCGCTGCACCAGGTCGCCAGGTACCAGAACAGACCGAGCAGGGCGAAGACGTTCGCCGGGGTGCCGGCGCCGCCCAGCGCGGGCAGCGCCAGGTTGGACGGCAGGAAGAGGGCGAGGGCCAGATAGCCGGTCAGCACGGCGGTGGCGTCCAGCGGCCGGGTGAGCAGCCGCCGCAGCCGGCCCGCCCCGGGCGCGGGCGCCGGGGGAGCGGGGTGCGGGTCCGGCAGGCCCCGCGAACGGCGGCGCGCCCCCGCCCAGGTCTCCACCACGAAGGACAGCAGGAAGGCGCCGGTGATCCCGAAGACCACGACCGCGGCCACCTTCTGATAGCGGGACTTCGGCTGCGAGACCGGCTTCTGCGGCGGCACGATGCGCGCCGACTGTACGTAGTAGCCGTCCGGCACCCGGGCCTGCCTCTGCAGGACCTGGAGCTGCTCGGCCGCGTAGTCCGTGATCTTCCGCGTCTCGTCGAGCACCTTCGCCCGGTCCTCGCCCTTGACCGTCAGCGTGAGCAGCGGCCCCTCGGCCTTGGCGGCGAAGTCGACCCCGTACTCGTCGGTGATCCCCTTCGCCTGGAGCGTCCGCGCCGTCTCCGGCGACTGCAGCGCCCGGATCAGGACGTCGGCGGTGCCGATCAGCGAACCGCTCGCGTACGCCAGCGGATTGCCGTAGCTCGGCGCCGGCTTGGCCACGCGACTGGAGTTCAGCAGGGCGAGCTGGCTCTGCGACTCGTACGTCACGGGGACCGTCGTGTACAGATAGCCGCCCGCGACCAGACCGAGCAGGGTCAGCGGCACCATCACGTACCAACGCCTGCACAGCACACGGAAGATCTCGGCGATGCTCACGAACCCTCCCCCGGTTCCCCTCGGTCCTGCCAGTATCGGTGCTGATGAACAGAGACGTGCTGACTCCCGAGGGACTCGCCCGCGTGCTGCTGCGCCGCTGGTACGTCCTGGTCCTCGCCGCGCTGGTCACCGGCGTGGCCTGCTACCCGGCGCTGCGGCCCGAGCCGCGCTACCAGAGCTCCGCGGTGCTCGTGGTGAAGCCGCCGCGCACCGACAACCAGCCCAACCAGCTGACCAACCTCCAGCCCTCGCTGGCGATGGTCTCCTTCTCGGTGGTCCAGCAGCTCCAGTCGCCCGCCGGGCGCGCCGAGCTGCGGGAGGCCGGGGTGCACGGCACCTACCGCCTCACGCCCCGCAACAGCGGCACCAGCGCCACGCCGTACTACTCGATCCCCACCCTGCAGATCGAGTCGGAGCAGTCCGCGCCCGAGGCGGCCGACCGCACGGTACAGGCGATCATCGGGGTCTACAGCCGGCACCTGAGCGCCCTCCAGGCGGCCCAGGGCGTGCCCGCCGCGACGCTGCTCACCGTCGATCTGGTGAACCGCCCCGGCACCGTCGCCCTGCCCCCCAACCGCTCCCGGGCCTTCGCCGGGGTGGGCGCCCTCGGCACCCTCACCGGCGTCATGTCCGCGCTGTGGGTCGAGCGGTACGCGACGGCACGCCGCCGCCGGCGCACCGCCCCGGAGCCGCCGGAGGTCAGTGCGCCGCACCGTGCTCCGTGAGACGTCCGTCCCGCTCCTCGTAGAGCTCGCCCGTCTCCGGGCACTCCCAGATCCCCGGGCGCTCCGCGTGCGCCGTCAGCCGGACGCCCGCCTTGCCGACCCAGCCCGCCCGCCGGGCGGGCACGCCCATCACCAGGGCGAAGTCGGGGACGTCGGCGGTCACCACCGAACCGGCCGCGACCAGGGCCCAGCGTCCGACGCTCACCGGGGCCACGCACACCGAGCGCGCGCCCACGGCGGCGCCGTCGCCGATCCGCACCGCCACCGGCTCCCAGTCGCCGCCCCGCTTGAGACGGCCCCCGGGATCCACCGCGCGCGGGTTGTGGTCGTTGGTGAGGACCACGGACGGTCCGATGAACACCCCGTCGCCGAGCACCGCGGGCTCGTACACCAGGGCGTAGTTCTGCAGCTTGCAGTTGTCGCCGATGGTCACACCGGGGCCGACGTACGCCCCCCGGCCCACCACGCAGTTCTCGCCGAGACGGGCGTCCTCGCGGATCTGGGCGAGCTCCCACACACTGCTGCCGGCGCCGACGACGGCCTTCTCGTCGACCTGCGCGGTGGGCTGGACCCGGTAGTTCACAGACGTGCCTTTCGTTCGGAGGGTCTCTTCGGGAGCGGCTGCGGCCGCCGAGGTGCCCGCCGGGAGCCACGGCCCCGGCACGCACCGCAGGACAGGACCTAGATCCCGCGCCGCTTCCACGACTGCCACCAGAACCACTCGCGGGCCCGCTCGGCGACCGCCGAGAGGACGAGCGGCTGCAGGTACGGCATGGTGCGGGCGCCGATCCGGCGCCGCAGCCGCAGCGCCCGGTACTCCGGCAGCGCCTCGGCGTCGGGCCGGCAGGCGCGGGCGAACTCCACCAGCTCGTCCACCGGCACGACGTCCGTGCGTCCCCGGTCGTACGCCCGGTAGGCCCGGCGCAGCGCCTGGCGGGCCAGGCGCGTGTCGACCAGGCCGGCGAGCCGCTGCCGCTGCGGGAGCAGGTCGCCGCACTTGTCGAGGACCGAGGTGAACGCCACCCGCCGCTGCCGGATGTCGTCCAGCTGGCCGCCGAAGTCCGTGGTGGACATGTTGTCGCCGTGCACGCGGTAGAAGGCCTGGTCCGCCCCGCGGACGTAGCCGACGTCCGCGTGGGCGGCCAGCCGCATCCACATCTCGATGTCCCCGGCGTGCGGCAGGTCGGGGTCGTAGCCGCCCACCGTGCGCTGCAGGCTGGTGCGGACCATCACCTCGGGCGAGGTGATGCACCCCGTGCCCTCCCGGAAGCGCCGCTCCAGCCACCAGTGGCCGGGGTAGACCACGGAGCCGGTGCTCCGGGTGCGGGCCGCCGGCAGCGGCCCGCCGTGCCGGAACCGGAGCGGTCTGCCGTAGGCGAAGCCCGCCTCCGGGTGGGCGTCGAGCAGGGCCGCGGCCCGCACGAGCGCCCCGGGGACCAGTCTGTCGTCGGCGGAGAGCAGGACGACGTAGTCGCCGTCGGCCCACTCCAGGAGTCCCTCGTTGTAGGTGGCGATGTGGCCCATGTTGCGCTCGTGGACCCGCACCTCGATCCTCGGGTCGGAGGCGGCCAGTCTCCTGGCCACGTCCGCCGAGTCGTCGGGCGACGCGTCGTCGATGATCAGTACCCGCACGTCGAGGCCGGGCTGCTCGTCGAGCACGCTGCGTACGCAGTCGGCCAGGAAGTGGCCGTACTTGTAGCAGGGGATCACGACGCTGACAGAGCTCATGTGGTGCGTTCCCCGTTTTCGTTGCGTGGATCGGTCGGTCGGAGGGCCGGTCGTGAGGATCGGGCCGGCCCTCCGTGGTGCGGTCGGCCGGAGGTCAGTCGGTCGTGAAGACCGGGCCGACCCAGTAGTTGGTGGAGTTGTAGGAGCCGTTCGGGAAGGCGGCCGAGGCGCCGTACCTGTAGAGGCCGTTGGCGGAGCCGCTGGTGTCGGCGGGCGCCGACAGCGGGTAGTTCAGGTACGTGCCCGTGAAGTACGCGGGATCCGAGGCGTAGTTGCCGTTCGGCGCGTGGTACGAGGCCACGTACGTGGTGCCGGCGGTGACGGCGACCGGGGCGGCGAAGGTCAGGGTCTGCCAGCCGGTGGCCGTCTCGCCCGTGAAGGTGCCGGTGGCCAGCAGGGTGCCGTCGGCGGCCCACAGGCTGCCGGTGTGGCTGCCGGTGTTGGTCGCGCCCTTGTAGAAGGTGATGCCGGTGACCTTGCCGTCGACCGCGGACCGGAAACGGGTGCCCAGTTCCAGGGAGTTGCCGTCACCGGTCTCCGCGGGCTTCGCGGGCACGGTCTGCGCGTTCCACAGGGTGCAGGGACAGGCGGTCGGCGGCGGCGTCGAGCTCGTCGTGAAGGTCCACGTGACCGGGTCGGCCATCGCGTTGCCCCACAGGTCGGCGGCCTGCACGGAGACCGTGTAGGTGGTGCCGAGCGCCAACTGGCTGTTGAGCGTGAAGGCCGCGGTCTTGCCGTCGCCGTCGAGCGTGGCCCGGCCCGGGACGGGTGTGCCGCCGGGGCCCTGCACCGTGAACACCAGGGTGCCGCTGTCGATGCTCTGGTTGAAGGTCGCCGACAGCGGGGCGGTGATCGACACGCCGGTCGCGCCCGCGGCCGGCGTGCGACCGGTGACGGCCGGCGGCACGGTGCTGGCCGAGCCGGTCTCCAGGATCGCGTCCACCCAGTAGTTGCTGCCCGCGGCCGCCTGGTTCGGGAAGCCGCTGGTGGCGGTGTACCGGTACACGCCGTTGCCGCCGTCGGTGCCGGACTGCAGCGCCGTCAGCGGGGCGAGGCCCGCCGCCTTGTCGGTGAAGTAGTGCGCGTCGTAGGAGTATCCGCCGTTCGGGGCGAAGTACGAGGCGACGTAGGTGGTGTTGGCCTTCACCGGCACGGGGGCGGCGAACTTCAGCTCCTGCCAGCCGGACGCGGTCTCGTTGGTGAACGTGCCGGTCGCGAGGAGCTGGCCGGTGGCGGACCACAGGCTGCCCTTGTGGGTGCCGGTGTTGGCAGTCGACTTGTAGAAGCGGACGCCGGTGATCGTGCCGGGCACCGAGCTGCGGACCTTCACGCCGAGCTCGACGGAGCTGCCGTCGCCGCCGTTCGGCTTGGCCGGGGCGGCCGTCGCCGGCCACACGGTGCACGGGCACTGCTGCTGGGCCACGGTGAGCGGGACGTTGGTGACGTTGCCGATGTTGACGCTGTCGTCGACGGCGCGGACCTTCAGCTGGACCGGTCCCTCGGCGATGGGCGTCCACTTGTAGCTCCAGGAGCCGGTGCCCTCGGCCGCCTTCCAGGTGGTGCCGCCGTCGGTGGAGACCTCCACCCGGGCGACCACGCCGCCGCCCGCGTCGGCGGCGGTGCCGGTGACGGTGATCTGGCGCAGGGCCGGGACGGAGGCGTTGGCGGCGGGGCCGGTGACCGTGACGGCCGGCCCGGTGGTGTCGGTGGAGGCGGAGGCCGTGACGAGCCCGGACTGGAGCGACCTGGGCTGGAGGCCCATGTCGGCCAGGACGTTCACGGTGGCCTGCTGCATCCGCTTGTCCTCGGTGACCACGCCGCCGTCCGGGTCGGCCGTCGGGACGTTGGTCAGCCCCCAGGACCACTGCACGGTCCCGGCGCCGAACACCAGGGCGTGGGAGGTCTGGTCGCGGAAGGCGACGAGGCTGTGCGTGGCGGTGCCGTTGCCGTAGTAGTTGCCCCAGTCGAGCAGGTAGTTGCCGTCGTTGACGTCGACCGTGGTGGAGGAGAGCCTGATCTGGCCGGACGGCCGGGAGGCGTTCTCGATGTCGCTGTCCCACTCGTAGCCGAGGGTGCCCTGCGGGAAGGTGGCGACCTGGTTGCCGGTGAGGCCGGCGACCGTCGTGTTGCGCCACAGGCGCATCTTCGCGAAGGCGGCGGGCACGGTGATGGCGTCGTTGCGGGGGCCGTTCACCTGGAACAGCGAGCCGGTGAGGATGTTCTGCGGTCGGTAGGGCTCACCCTCCTTGGTGCTGTCCGGGTCCATCCAGGTGCCCGTCCACACGTTGCTCGGGTCGGCCACGCCGTTCGGCGTCGGGAACTTGAGCTTGGTCTCCTTGTAGCAGACCAGGGTCCGGTTCGCCGTGCCGCTGCCGTCGATGCTCGGTTCGAGCCGGGTCTTCCAGAAGATCTCGTTGCCCGAGAAGTACGTCTGGTGCTGGCCCGCCTTGCGTGCGTTGAGGACGTTGGTGAACTGCTCCTGGGTCCAGTACTCGTCGTGGCCCTGCGACATGAACATCTTGTGGTTGGCGAGCAGGGCGGAGCCGCGGGTGGCCGTGTCCAGACCGGAGACGTAGCTCAGGTCGTAGCCGTTGCGCTCCAGCCACGAGATCATCTCGTACTCGGAACCGTAGATCCCGTTCTCGCCGCCGATGTCCATCGGGCGGTTGTAACTGACCTTGTACGCACGCCCGTCGGGCGCGGGGCCCTGGCCGTCGTAGAGGTTGGTGCCGCCCCAGTCGTTGTACGCCTGCCAGGTCTGGTCCGAGGTCTGCACGACGATGTCGGAGCGGCTGGCGTCGTTGCGCACGACGAACGGGTACGGCATGAGCCCGTTGCCGTCGGCCTGGTCGAAGTTGACCACGTAGAGACCGGAGACCGCGTCGCTCGGCACCGTCCAGCTCACGGTGGTGGGCCAGTTGCCGCAGTCCATCAGGCCCGTCGGCTGGTCCTTCACACAGCCGGGGCGCTGGCTGAGATAGGTGGCGGGGTAGGTCTGGGCGGCCTGGGCCTCGGTGGAGACGAGCCGCGCGCCGTCACCGCCGTACCAGCCGAGCCGGTAGATCCTCACGTGGTACGAGGAGGGCGACTGGACCTTGAACTGGAGGGTCTCCCCGGCCTGGAGGCTCATCTTGGTGGGGAATCCCGCGATGTCGCCCCAGGAGCTGCCCGCGAACCAGTCGGACATGGGCGTGCCCGGCTTGGAGTTCTCGCAGACGATGGGATTACTGCCCGTTCCGCAGGGATCGGCGAGCGCGCTCGCCTCTCCGCCCGGCGGCAAGAAGATCGCTGTCAGCGCCGCGGCCAGGGCGAACAAGGCGCCTCTGGCCCGGCGGAAGTGGTTTTGCATCGCTGTACCTTTCACGGGCAGTACAGATCCAGGCCGCCCAGCGGCCGGGGTGGGGGAGCAGGCCCTAGTTCAGGGCGTTCACCAGTGCGTCCACGACCTGTCGCTGCTGGTCGTGGGTGATCTGCGGGAACAGCGGCAGCGACAGGATCTCGTCGGCCGCCCGCTCGGCGTGCGGGAAGTCCCCGCGCTCGTGGCCGAGATGCCGGTAGGCGGGCGTCAGGTGCACCGGGGCCGGGTAGTGCACACCCGCCCCGATGCCGCTCGCGTTGAGCTTGCCCACCACCGCGTCCCGGTCGGCGCCGGGCACGCGCACCACGTACAGGTGCCACACGTGCGCGTTGCCGTCGGCCGTCGTGGGGCGGACCACGCGGCCGGTCCCGGCGAGCGGGGCGAGCAGCTCGTCGTAGCGGGCCGCCGCCGTCCGCCGCGCCTCGTTGCCGGCGGCGAGCCTGCGCAGCTTCGCGCGCAGCACGACGGCCTGCAGACCGTCGAGGCGGCTGTTGAAGCCGGGCACGTCGTGCCGGTACTTGCGGACGCCGCCGTGGTTGGCGACGGACCGCACCAGGGCGGCGGCCTCGGGGTCGTCGGTCAGGACCGCGCCCGCGTCCCCGTAGGCGCCGAGGTTCTTGCCCGGGTAGAAGCTCGTGGCGGCGATGCCTCCGCTGCCCGGGGTACGCCCGTGCCGGCTCGCGCCCTGGCTCTGGGCGGCGTCCTCCACGATGCGCACCTGCGCGGGCAGTTGCCCGGCGAGCGCGGCGACGTCGGCGCACTGCCCGTAGAGGTGGACCGGCACCACGGCCCTGGTGGCCCCGCCGACCGCGGCCCGCGCGGCCAGGGGATCGATCAGCAGGGTGTCGGGGTCGCAGTCGACCAGGACCGGGCGGGCGCCGGTCCGGGTGACGGCGCCCGCCGTGGCGATGAAGGTGTTCGCGGGAATGACGACCTCGTCGCCCGCGCCGACACCGCTCGCGCGCAGCGCCAGCTCCAGGGCGTCCGTGCCGTTGGCGACGCCCACGACGTGCGCGACGCCGCCGAACTCGGCGTACTCGCGCTCGAAGGCGGCGACCTCCTCGCCGCCGATGAAGGCGGTGTCGGCGAGGACCCGGTCGAAGCCGACGCGTATCTCCTCCGCGACCTCCGCGTGGGCCGCCTTCAGGTCGACCAGGGGAATCTGGTTCATGAGCCGTTCACTCCTCGTGCCGGGACCGTCAGGTCCCCCTGGACGGTGCTGTCGTCGCGGTCGCGGTGTCGTTCGTCGAGTGCCGGGGCCGGCGCCTCCCGCAGCCGGCGGGCGGGGGAGCCCGCCCACACCTCGCCCGGCGGTACGTCGCCGAGGACCGTGGAGCCCATGCCGACCAGCGACCAGTCGCCGACCGCCGTGCCCTCGCGGACCAGCGCGCCCGCCCCGAGATACGCGCCCCGGCCGATCCGGGCGCCGCCGCCCAGGCGTACGCCCGAGGCGAGGGTGGCGAAGTCGGCGATCTCGTCGTCATGGGTGAGGACCGTGTGCGGCATCACCGCGACGTGCCGGCCCACCCGTACGGCCGCGGTGAGCACGGTGTGGGCGAGCAGCACCGTGCCGGGGCCGACCGTGCAGCTCGCGGAGACCACGGCGGCCGGGTGGACCACCGTCGTGTAGCGGTGCTCGGGCAGGGCCAGCCGCCGCACCACCCGGGCCCGGGAGGCGTAGTCGCGCGGGCTGCCGACGCACACCACGAAGGACGCGTTCGGCAGCTCCGCCGCCCGCTCGGTGCCGCCGAGCACGGGCACGCCGTCGACCTCGGCGCCGTGCAGTGCCGGGTCGTCGTCGAGATGGCCCGCCAGCGGCAGGCCGGCGGCGCGGGCGGCCTGCGCGGTCTCCCGCGCGAAGCCGCCGGCGCCGATGATGACGAGCTGGGTCACGGACGCGCCGCCGCTTCCCGCAGCACGGCGACCACGTGGTCCTGCTGCTCCTCGGTCATGGTGTGGAACAGCGGCAGGATCAGCGAGTCCCGGCTGATCCGCTCGGTGACGGGGAGGGCCGCGGCGGGGTGCCCCGCGTAGGCGGGTTCGAGGTGGCTCGCCATGATGCCGCGGCGGGCCGATACCCCGGCCTCGGCGAGCGTCGCCAGCAGCTCGTCGCGTCCCGACGGGAAGTCCTCGCCGAGCAGCACCCAGTACGACTGGTAGTTGCTCTCGCCGTGCGCGGGGTCCCGCACCGGTTCCAGGCCCGGCACGTCGGCCAGCAACGCGGTGTAACGGGCGCCCAGTTCACGGCGCCGGGCCACCATCGCGTCGAGCTTCCCCAGCTGGGCCAGGCCGACCGCGGCCTGGATGTCGGTCATCCGGTAGTTGAACCCGGTCTCCAGGTAGCTCTCCAGGACCGGCTTGCCGCTCGCGTGGCGCTCGGCGGCCGACACGTTCATCCCGTGCTCACGCAGCCGGCGGAGCCGCGCCGCCCACTCGGCGTTGTCGGTCGTGATCATGCCGCCCTCGCCGGTGGTGAGGAGCTTGCGCGGGTGGAACGACCACGCGGCGAGCAGGGCGCCCCGCCCCACCGAGCGGCCGGCGACGGTCGAGCCGATCGCGCAGGCCGCGTCCTCCACCAGCGGCAGCCCCCAGGCCGCGCAGGCCTCCCGCAACTCCTCCACGTCCGCGGGCACCCCGCCCTGGTGGACGACCAGGACGGCCTTGGCGCGCCCGGTGCGGACCGCGTCCACCGTGGCTGCGGTCAGGTTTCCGGTGGCCGGGTCGACGTCCGCGAAGACCGGCTCGGCGCCCACGTACCGCACCGCGTTGGCGGTGGCGATGAAGGACAGGGACGGCACCACGACCTCGTCGCCCGGGCCGATCCCGAGCGCGACGAGCGCCAGGTGCAGGGCGGTGGTGCAGGAGCTCACGGCCACGCCGTGCCGGGCACCGACCCGCTCCGCGAAGGCCTGCTCGAACGCGGCGACGCGCGGCCCCTGGGCGACCCAGCCGGACCGTACGGCCTCGGCGGCGGCGCTCGCCTCCTCCTCGCCCAGCCACGGCACCATCACGGGGATCCGCACCGGGGCCTGCTCGGCGTCGGTCGCGGTCGCGCCCTTCTCCGCCCGCCACCAGTCGACCAGGTCCCTCAGGCCGGTCCGCAGGTCGATCTCGGCCTTGAAGCCGAGCCGCTCCTCGGCCAGCGAGGTGTCGGCGAGCCGTCGGGTGACCCCGTTGACCGCGCGCGCCGGGCCGTGCACCGGCTCCAGGTCGGAGCCCATGACCTCGAGCAGCGCGTCGGCGAGCTCGCGCAGCGAGGTCTCCGTGGCGCTCGCCACGTTGAACACCTCGTCGGTCAGGTCCGCGCGGGCGGCCAGGATGTTGGCGCGTGCGATGTCGCGGACGTCGACGAAGTCCATCGTCTGCGTGCCGTCGCCGAGGATCAGCGGCGGCTCGCCCGAGGCGATCCGCTCCATCCAGCGGATCAGCACCTCGGTGTACAGACCGTGGATGTCCATCCGGGGCCCGTAGACGTTGAAGTAGCGCAGGGCCACGTAGTCCAGGCCGTACATGGCGTGGAAGCTGCGCAGCATGCCCTCGTTGAAGGCCTTCGCGGCGCCGTAGAACGTGTCGTTGTTGTACGGGTGGTGCCGCTCGCCGGTCGGGAACGACTCGGCCAGTCCGTACACGGAGGCCGAGGACGAGGCGATCACCTTGCCCACGCCGGCGGCCGCCGCGGCCTCCAGGACGTTGAACGTGCCGTCGACCATCACCTCGTTGGCCAGCCGCGGTTCCTCCGCGCACTGCGTGATGCGGATCGCCGCCAGGTGGTAGACGAGATCGGCGCCCTCGGTCACCCGGCGCACCGTCGCCCCGTCCCGGATGTCGCCCTCGACGAGGCGGACCCGTCCGCTCGCCATCGCCCCCGCCAGGTTGGCCCGGCGGCCGCGCACGAAGTTGTCGAGCACGACGACCTCGCGCGCGCCCCCCTCGACCAGCAGGTCCGTCACATGGGAGCCGATGGTGCCGGCACCGCCGGTGACCAGGATCCGCTTGTCCCGAATATCGCTCAACGCCGTTCTCCCACCGCTTCGTTCGCGTTTTTCAGGGACCGGTCGGCACCGGTCCGCAGGCCGACGACCGCACCGCGGAACTCCAGGCTCCGCGAGGCCGCCTCCAGAATGTCCAGGACCCGCAGCCCCGCACGTCCGTCCGTCAGCGGCGCCCGGCCCCCGGTGATCGCCGCCGCGAACTCGTCGACCATGCTGCGCAGCGCCTCCTTCTCGCCGATCGCGGGGGCGACCATGTCGCCGCTCCGGTACGAGATGAGGGCCTCACGGCGCTCGTCCGCGCCCAGGTCCTGGGGCGTCGCCAGGTCCACCCCGCGGTCGAAGACCGCGACGCGCTGCGCGGGGTTCAGGTCGTCCCAGACCAGGGTGCGCTTCGCGCCGCCGACCATGGTGGTGCGCACCTTGGTGGGGGAGAGCCAGTTGACGTGCACGTGCGCGATGGCACCGGTGTTGAGCTGCAGGGTGAGGTACGTGATGCAGTCCTGGCCCGCGCCGATCGGGTCCGCGCCGTGCGCGGCGACCGCCACAGGTTCCACGTGGTCGGGCAGGATGAAGTCGAGGATGGACAGGTCGTGCGGGGCGAGGTCCCACAGCACGTCGATGTCCTTCTGCACCAGGCCGAGGTTGATCCGCACCGAGTCCACGTAGTGGATGTCGCCGAGCGCGCCCTCGTGCACCAGCTCGCGGATCTTGGCCACGGCCGGGGTGTAGCAGTAGGTGTGGTCGCACATCAGGGTCAGGCCGCGTTCCTCGGCCTCGGCGACCAGCCGCGCCCCGTCGGCGTAGGTGGTGGCGAGCGGCTTCTCGACGAGGACGTGCTTGCCGGCGCGCAGCGCGGCCAGCGCCACGTCGAGGTGGGTGCCGGCCGGCGTGGCGACGGCGACGGCGTGCACCTCGGGGTCGGCCAGGACCGCGGCGTAGTCGGCGGTGGCCTGGACGGTGGAGTATCCGCCGAGGACCCGCTGGGCCCGGGTGACGTCGAGGTCGCACAGCCAGCGCAGCCGGAAGCGGTCGCTGGACTGGAAGTTGCGCACGAGGTTGGGGCCCCAGTAGCCGGCGCCTATGACGGCGACTCCCAGTCGCTCGTCGGGTCGGTCGGCGTCGTTCAACGTGTTCCCCTCCAGGTCGGTGCCCGTGTCGGTGGGCTGGTGTGTGCGCATGTCAGTAGGCACCCGTGCCGCGCAGGACGGCGGGGCCGGTGCGGAGCAGGATCACCGCGTCGAGGCCGAGCGACCAGTTGTCGACGTACGCCAGGTCGAGCCGTACGGCCTCGTCCCACGGCAGGTCGGAGCGGCCGCTGACCTGCCACAGGCCGGTGAGGCCGGGCTTCACGAGGAGGCGGCGGCGGACCTCGTGGCTGTAGCCGGCGACCTCCTCGGGCAGCGGCGGGCGCGGTCCGATGAGCGACATCCGCCCGCTCAGCACGTTGATCAGCTGCGGCAGTTCGTCCAGCGAGTAGCGGCGCAGCGTGGCGCCGACCCTGGTCACCCGCGGGTCCTCGCGGACCTTGAAGAGCAGCCCGTCGCTGTTGTGGTTGGCGTCCGCGAGCTCGGCCCGCAGGGCCTCCGCGTCGGGCCGCATCGTACGGAACTTCAGCATGGTGAACTGCTTGCCGTGCAGGCCCACCCGCACCTGCCGGAAGAACGCCGGCCCCTGGCTGCCGAAGCGCACCATCACCGCGACCACGCACATCAGCGGTGCCAGCAGCACCAGCAGCACCGCGGCGATCAGCCGCTCGGCCAGCTCCTTGGGGAGCCGGGCGAGCCGGGACAGCCGAGGCGCCCGGACGTGGATCAGCGGGACGCCGCCGACCGGCCGGACCTCCAGGCGCGCCGCGGCCACGTCCCCGAACCCCGGGGCGAGCAGGAAGTCGCCCCCCGCGGCGGCCGTGCTCCAGGAGAGCCGCCGCATCAGGACCGCGTCGATCTCCGGAGTCGGCAGCACCACCACGGCCGTGGAGCCGCGGAACGTCCGGATGGCGCCCGGGACCTCGTCGACACCGCCGAGCACCGGCACCCCGAGGGCGGCGACCTCCTCGGCGTTCACCGGGTCCGTCAGGCACACCCCGGCGATGTCCATGCCCTGGAGCACGGCGGCCGCGGGCGCACCGGGCCGTCCGTCGCGCAGCAGCGCGGTGAGCAGTTCGGCGACCCCGGCCGCGGGCCCGACGAGCACCGCGGTCGTACGGTTCCGGCCCCGCGCCCAGTCGCGGCGCAGCCACTGCCGCAGCGCGAACCGTGCGGTCAGGGACAGGACCGCGGCCGCCGGGGCCGCCAGGATCATCTCGTGCAGCAGGTCGAGATCGCGGGCCATCCCCCAGCCGAGCCCGGCGGCCAGGGCCGGCAGGACCAGTGCGCCGCGCAGCACGCGCCGGTACACCTCCGTCCCCGACCCCAACGAGCCGCGCGCGTGCGCCCGGTGGGCGTACAGCGCGACCACCCAGGCCGGCGGCATTCCGAGGACGACCGGCCAGTGGCCGCCGGCCCGCAGCACCAGCAGTGCGGCGGCGACGGCCGCGGCGGCGTCCGCGGCCAGCAGCACGATCTGGTGTCTCCTCCGCCACCACAGGCGGTGGACGTCGAAGTGTGTGGATTCGACGCGATGCCGCTCATGCGTGACCGGCAGGACGGTCATCCATTCCCCCCAAGGGCGCTTCGCGCGCACCCCGTTGAACCCCTCGCGGCCTCTCCCCCCGATCGATCCATGAGCGCACGACGCATGGACAGGGGAAGGGCGGCGACGGTCGACGAGGGTACGCGGCTCTTCCGCCTGACAAATCGGTGCGGACCGAGGTCGCAAGTCTCCCCAGCCACGGCCGGGGTCCGCACAGGACGCAGAATCCGCCCGGGACACGACTGTGTTCGCGACCGAGCGGATCCGGCAGCGCTCAATCTAGACCAACTGGGGCAGGTCATCCAGGAGTTGTGTGAAACTCCTACCGATAGTTGAAGGAACTGTAAGAGTGGGACGGGTTGGTCATACTGTCCCCGTGCCCAGCATCGTGATCCCCGCCCACAACGAGGAGCGCACCCTCGGGCGTCTCCTGGACCGTCTCCTGGACGGCTCCTCGGCCGACGAGTTCGACATCCTGGTCGTGTGCAACGGCTGCACGGACGCCACCGCCGACGTCGCCGCCGCGCGCGGCCCGAGGGTCCGTGTGGTCGAGACCCCCGTCCCCTCCAAGCACGAGGCCCTGCGCCTCGGCGACGAGCACGCCCACGGTTTCCCACGGATCTACGTGGACGCCGACGTGGAACTCGGCGCGGCCGACGTACGGGCCCTCACGGGCGCGCTCACCGGGCCGGACGGCGTCCTGGCCGCCGCGCCCGAGCGGGAGCTCCCGATGACCGGGTGCTCCTGGCGGGTCCGGGCCTACTACCGGGTGTGGCAGCGGCTCCCCGCCGTACGCGACGGCCTGTTCGGGCGCGGCGTGATCGCCATGTCCGGCGAGGGCCACGCCCGTGTCGCCGCCCTGCCGCCCCTGATGGCCGACGACCTGGCCGCCTCGCTCGCCTTCGGTCCTGCCGAACGCGCCGTGGTCCCGACCGCCCGGGTCGTGGTCCGCCCGCCCCGCACCTGGGCCGACCTCATCCGGCGCCGGGTCCGCGCGGCCACCTCGACGGCCCAACTGGAGGACCACCAGCGCCGGTCGGCCCCCGCCGGGAGCGCGGCGCCGGCCGGGGCCGGCGGACCGGGCGAGGCCGGGGCACCGGCGGAGGTCACCCGATCGGCCGGACCCGCGGATTTCGCCGGGGTCGCGGGGTCCGCGGGGTCCGTCCCAGGCGCGGAAACCGCCGAGGTCGCGGGGTCCGTCCGGGGCACGGAAACCGTCGAGGCCGCGGAATCCGTCCGGCCGGCGCAACCCTTCCGGGCCGGGGTGTCCGCGCAGCCCCCGGCGCCCGTGGGGTCCACGCCGTCGCCCTCGGCCCGTACCGGCCTCGGCGACCTGCGCGCGATCCTCCGGGCCGAACCGACCCTGCTCCCCGCGATGTTCGTCTTTCTCACGGCGGCGCTCGCCGCCCGCCGGGGCGCGCGCCGGGCCATCCGGAAGCGCGACTTCGACACCTGGCTCAGGGACGAGAGCAGCCGCCAGGACTGAGCGCCCCGCCCGTGTCCCGGTGCCCCGGTGCGCCCGCCACGCGCACCGGGGGGATCCGGCCGTTCCCGCCCGAAGGTGATCACCGCCGCCTACGCTGCTCATGATCGCGCCTGAGGAGGGTCATGCCATGACGAACCGGATTCCGGGGCGGCGTTCCGCCCGCACGGCGGCGGCGCTCGCCGTCTGCGCCGCCTGGATCGCCGTCACCCCGGCCGCGGGCGCCGAGGAGCCGGCGCCCGCCGGACGCGCCGCCGCCGCCGGACCGCTCACGCCCGCGAGCCGGTTCTACGTGGACCCCGACAGCGGGGCCGCCCGGCAGGCGCTCGTCGACCGGGCGGCCGGCGACCCGGAGAACGCGGCGCGCATGACCGCGCTCGCCGGACTTCCGCAGGCCGAGTGGTTCACCGGCGGTACCCCCGACCAGGTGCACGACGACGCGGCGGACCTCGTGGTCCGGGCCCGCGCTGCCGGGCAGCTGCCCGTGCTCGTCGCGTACAACGTGCCCGGCCGGGACTGCGGGCTCTACTCCAGCGGCGGCGCGGCCGACTCCGCCGCGTACCGCGCCTGGATCGGCGCCCTCGCCGACGGCATCGGCGACCGGCCCGCCGTCGTGATCCTGGAGCCGGACGGCCTCGCCGCCCTGCCCAAGGACTGCGCCGGCTCCGTCGATCCCACCGGCGCCCTGACCGCAGCCCGCATCGCCGACCTCGACTTCGCCGTGACCACCCTCAAGGCCCGCACCGGCACCGCCGTGTACCTCGACGCCGGCAACAGCCGGTGGCGGGCCGTCGGTGACATCGCCCGGCGCCTGATCGACGCCGGAGCCGCCCGCGCCGACGGCTTCGCCCTCAACGTCTCCAACTTCCAGCCGACCGACGAACTGGAGCGGTACGGCACCTGGGTGGCCAAGTGCGTCCGGTTCGCCACCGGGGGACCCGAGTGGGCCCGCGGACACACCGACTGGTGCGCCGACCAGTACTACTCCGCCGCCGCGCCCAACGACGGCGCGCCCGGCAACGCCGTCTCCGTCGACGACCCGAGCACCTGGCACTGGACCGACGCCTGGTACGACCAGGCCGTCGGCCACCCGTCCGCCACCGAGCTGCTCCACTTCGTCGTGGACACCAGCCGCAACGGCCGCGGCCCGTGGAAGCCCGCTCCCGGCACCTACGCCGACCCCGAGACCTGGTGCAACCCGCCCGGCCGTGGCATCGGCGCACGTCCGACCGCCGACACCGGCGTCCCCCTCGTCGACGCCTACCTGTACGTGAAGACCATCGGCGAGTCCGACGGCAGCTGCGCCCGCGGCACCGGCGGCACCGTCGACCCCGAGTACGGCGTCGTCGACCCGCCCGCCGGAGCCTGGTGGCCCGACCTCGCGCACGGGCTCGCCCGCGAGGCCCGGCCGGCTCTCCTGCCCTGACCCTCGACGCGGAGCCCGGTCGTGGGCGATGATCACGGCCGCACCACGCCATCCCCCACACCGCACACCCCCCAACGGGAGGACGTTGATGGCACGCCGCACATCCCGCGGCCTGATGGCCGCGGCCACCGCCACCGTGGCCCTGATCGCCCCGGCCGGGGCGGCCTCGGCCACGGGGCAGGCCCCCGCCACGGCCGGACCGCAGGCCCGGATCTTCATGGTCAACCCCGTGCAGTCCTCGGGAGACCAGTCGCTCGGCGACGGCAAGGACTCCGCCACCGCGGTGCCCGCCACCGCCTACACCACCGCCGTGCTGCGCAACCTCGACGGCAGCGGCGGCCTCTCCGGCCGCTGGGCCTATGTCAGGTCCGACACCGGCGCGTCGGCGAAGACCGCCGCGGCGGCCGGGTACGACCGGAGCGACGACCAGTTCGAGCAGGTCATGGCCTACTTCTGGGTCGACCGGGCCCAGGAGTACCTGCAAGGGCTCGGCTTCGGCAGCGAGCTGCCCGGAGCCAACGACCGCCCGCAGGCCGTCCGGATCAACCAGTGGGGCGCGGACAACTCCTTCTTCACCGACAAGAAGGACGAGATCCGCTTCGGCAAGGGCGGCGTCGACGACGCCGAGGACGCCGAGGTCATCGTCCACGAGTACGGGCACGCCGTGCACGAGGCCCAGGTGCCCGGCTTCGGCAGCTCGCCCGAGGCCGGTGCCATCGGCGAGGCCTTCGGCGACTACCTGGCCGTCGAGGTCGGCGCCGACGCGGCAGCCGGCTACGGCTGGCCCGTGCGGACCGCCCCGGGCTGCGTCGCCGACTGGGACTCCGTCCCGTACAGCACGGCCCCGCACTGCCTGCGCCGCGTCGACGGCGGCAAGGTGTACGCCGACCGGATCGGCGAGGTGCACGCGGACGGCGAGATCTGGTCCCGGGCGCTGTGGGACATCCGCGGCGCGCTCGGCGCCCGGACCGCCGACCGGATCATCGTGAACGCGCAGTTCGGCTTCGCCCCCGACACCTCGTTCTCGGACGCGGCCGCGAAGACCGTCGCGACGGCGCGCGTCATGTACGGCCAGAGCGCGGCGGACGCCGTTCGCGCGGCCTTCCGGTCCCGCCAGATCCCCGGCGTCTAGCACAGAACCGGGGGCCCGTGGCCTCCGCGGCCGAACGGCACGACCGGCCCCGGGCACCCCGCCCGGGGCCGGTCCCGTGCGGGGCGGAGGCCCTGCGGCGCGGGTGCCGGTGGGGCCGGCCCCCGGCGACCGCGGGTGCCTGTGGGGGCCCGGGGACGCGGGTGCCGGTGGGCCGGACGCCCAGGCACATGGGGGTGCCGGTGGGGCGGGGACGCACGGGGACCGGGGTGCGGTGCGACGGACGCCCGGCGACCACGGGTGCGGTGCCGGTGAGGTGAACGCCCGTGGCCGTGGATCCGGCGTGTCTCCCCGGGCGGCGTTCCCTTCCTCCGCGGCGGGAGGCGAGGGGCGGCGCACGATGCTGGAATGGGAGCGGCCGCGGCCGCGGGCGCGCGCGCCCGCGGCCCCGTCGGACCTGAGGGAGACCCATGTCGAGCACACGATCCCCCACCTCCGCCCCTGGCCGTGACGCGGACTACTCCGGTGGTGTCTACGGCTCGATGCTCGCCGCCTCCGTGGTCATCGGCGCGGGCACCCTCGGCGACTTCCCGCGCGCGGAACTGGTGGTGCTGCTCCTGCTCACCGGGGTGGTCTTCTGGGCGGCCCACGTGCACGCCGAACTGTTCGGGACGCGGCTGGTGGAACGGAGCGTGGACCGCCGGGCCGTCCTGCACGCCTGCCGGGAGGAGTGGCCGATCGTCAAGGCCGCCGTCCCGCCGGCCCTCGCCGTCGCGATCAGCCCGCTCGTGGGCCTGGACGTCGAGGGAACCCTCTGGCTCGCGGTCTGCGTGGCCGTGGTCGGCCAGATCGGCTGGTCCGTGGCCGCCGCACGGCGGGCCGGTGCCTCCACCCGGCTCATGGCGGTCACCGCTGCGGTCAACCTGCTGCTCGGCATGCTGATCATCTCCTTCAAGATCGTCCTGAAGCACTGACCCGGACCCTCGGCGCCGCTGCCTCACCCGTGGCGGGTGAGGCAGCGGACGGGATCCGGGCGAACGCTCGAAGGGACGGAACTCCGTGCCCGCCCCCGGCCCGCCGTTGGGGAACGGCCCGTCCGTACGAGAGGAGGAGCCATGACCACGCCACGTGATCCGGCGTCCGGTACCGGACCCCGACCGGCGGCCGGCGGGGCGGACCCGTACGGCTCGCCCGACCCCGCGGAGCAGCTGGCCCGCCTGGGCCGTTCCTGGAGCTGGGTCCTGGGCGCGGCGATCGCCACGCTCGTCCCGGGCATCCTGGCCCTGGTCTGGCCGGACGTGACCCTGCACGTGCTGGCCGTGCTCCTCGGCCTGTACCTGCTGGTGATGGGCGGCTTCCGGTTCGTCGCCGTCTTCGGCAGGGAGGAGGCCGGCGAGCGGGTCGCGGGACTGCTGGTGGCCCTGCTGTTCGTCCTGGGCGGGGTGCTGTGCCTGCGCAACCCGCTGCAGACCATCGCCGCGCTCTCGCTGATCGTCGGCGGCGTCTGGCTGGTGTCCGGCATCCTGGGCTTCTACGCGGCCGTCGCCGACAAGGGGATGCCGCACCGGGGCGTCGCCCTGGTGGTCGCCGTCCTCGGCATCACCGCCGGGATCGTCGTCCTCGCCCTCCCCACGGAGTCGGCCCAGGTCCTCACCCGGCTGCTCGGGCTGTGGCTGGTCCTGCTCGGCGTGGCCGAGGCCGTGCTCGCCCTGGCCTGGCGGTCCGCGCTGCGCCGGGCCGGCATTCCCGGCCGGCCGGGCCCCGACGGCCCGGCCTGACGCCGCCGCAGACCCGACGCCGCCGTCACGGCGTCGGAGGAGCGAGCGCCGCCGGCGGGACGCGGCGGAACGTGACGGTCTCGTAGGGGCTGCGCGCTCCGGTCTCGTAGCGTCCGCCGACCGTCCGCGCGTCCACCCGGACCAGGTCCGAGTAGCGTGTCGCCTGGTGAACGGGTAGCGCGCGGCGGGTGCGCCCGCCCCGTGGAGGGCCGGGCGGGCCGGTTCAGCTGTCGAAGCCGAGGCCCGCGCGGTCGAGGGCGCGCAGCCACAGGTTGCGACGGCCCTCGTGCGCGTCGGCGCGGGCGAGCGCCCACCGGGTGAGGCCGATGCCGACGGAGCGCACCGGCTCCGGCGGGAACGGCAGCGGCTTGCGGCGCACCAGGTCGAGCGAGGTGCGCTCGGTGCGTTCCCCGGCGAGCAGGTCGAGCATCACCTGCGCGCCGAAGCGCGTCGCGCCCACGCCGAGACCGGTGTAGCCGGCGGCGTACGCCACCCGGCCGCGGTGGCTGGTGTCGAAGAAGACGCAGAACCGCGTGCTCGTGTCGATCGCGCCGCCCCACGCGTGGCTGAAGCGGAGGCCGGCGAGTTGCGGGAAGGCCGCGAAGAAGTGTCGGGCGAGGGTGGCGAAGGTGGCGGGGCGCTGGTCGCGCTCGGCCCGTACGCCGCCGCCGAAGCGGTACACGGCGTCGAAGCCGCCCCACAGGATGCGGTTGTCGGCGGAGAGCCGGACGTAGTGGAAGCGGTTGGCGCAGTCGGCGAAGCCCTGCCTGTTCCGCCAGCCCACGGAGGCGAGTTGAGCCTCCGTCAACGGCTCGGTCATCAGCGCGTAGTCGTAGACGGGCACGGTGTACGGCCGGTGCCGGCGCAGCAGCGAGGGGTACGCGTTCGTGGCGAGCGCGACGCGCCGGGCGCGCACCCGGCCGTACGGGGTGGTCACCGCGATCCGGGCGCCGTCCTCGGTGAGCGCGGCGCCCGGGGTGTGCTCGTACACCCGCACGTCGAGCTCCTGACAGGCCCGCTTGAGGCCCCAGGCGAGCCGGGCCGGGTTGACCATGGCCACCCCGTCCCTGTTCCAGAGGCCGCCGAGGAAGGTGGGGGAGTCGATCTCGGCGCGTACGGCGGCCTCGTCGAGCAGGGTGACCTCGGCGCCGTACCGGCCGGCGGCCTCGGCCTCCTCCTTCAGTCCGGCCAGCTGGTACGGCTCGGTCGCCACGGTCAGGGAGCCGGTGCGCTCCCAGTCGCAGTCGATTCCGTGCCGCTCGATCGTGGCGCCGATGCCGTGGAGGTTCTCCCGGCCGAGACGCTCCAGCCGTCCGATCTCGCCGGGCCAGCGGGCCAGCCCGTTGCCGAGGCCGTGGGTGAGACTCGCCTCGCAGAAGCCGCCGTTGCGCCCGGAGGCGGCGGCGCCGACCTCGCCCGCCTCGATGAGCACCACATCGGCGGACGGGTCGCGCTCCTTGGCGATGAGCGCGGTCCACAGTCCGCTGTACCCGCCGCCGACGACGAGCAGATCGCAGTCGGTGGGGCCGACGAGGGCCGGCGCGGGGGCGGGCCGGCGGGCGTCGTCCAGCCAGAAGGGGGTGGGCGAGGTGTCCCGGAGCGCGGAGAGGGGGGCCATGGGGCGGGGCTCCTTCGGATCGTGGAGGTAGAGGCCTCCGAAGTGCGCCCATGAGATCCGGCGGAGGGAATTTGCGTCAATGGTGTTGTCGTAAGGGCTCTTGCGGGGGCGCCGCGCGCGGTGGGGAGGGACAGGTGCGCGGCAGGTCGCTCCGCGGTGCGATCACGCCCGGGCTCGGGAGGATGCGGCCGTCGCCGTCGCCGTCGCCGTCGGCGGTGCTGCGGTGGGGTGCGGGAAGGGGAGGGGGCAGGATCGGGACCGGGCGCGGGGGCGGCCGGGGCGACGCGCCCTGGTCAGTGCGTGACGTGCTTCGCCAGGCGCGCACCGACCGCGTCCAGCATCAGCTCCAGCGCGAACGGGTGGCCGCTGTCCCGCATGTCCGCCGCGAGCAGCGGATACGTGGCCGCCACATGCGGGTGGGTGTCGGCCGACAGCTTGCCGTACGCCGCGTGCCAGACCTGCTCGTCGGCCTCGCGGGCCGGCTCCGGCAGGGCCTGCGCGGCCGCGTCGAGCGCGGCGAAGGCCAGCGCCTGGTCCACGAACGCGTGGTAGATCCGTACCGCCTCCGCGTCCGGGAAACCCGCCCGGCGCAGCACCCCGAGGATGGCCTCGACGGCCCGGGTCTCGTGCTCGCGCCCCGTCGTGCGGTGCGCGGCCAGCGCCGCCACCTGCGGGTTCGCCAGGTAGGCGGCGTGGATGCGCAGCGCGATGTCCCGCAGGTCGGCCCGCCAGTCCCCGGTCGCCCGCCAGCCCGCCTGGGCCCGGCCGACCATCTCGTCGGCGAGGGCGAGCAACAGGTCGTCGGTGTTGCGGAAGTAGCGGTAGACCGCGCTGGGGTCGGCGCCCAGGGCCGCCCCCAGGCGGCGTACGGACAGCGCCTCCGCCCCGTGCTGCGCGACCAGGCGCAGCGCGGTCTCGACGATCACCCGCTCGGAGAGCACGGTGCCCTGCTTGGTGGGGCGGCGGCGCTGCCGCCGGTTCTCCGGAACCACTCGTTCGGTCATGCCGGGACCCTACCGGCGGCAGCCTTACGACAACACCCTTGACCTTTTGCGGACGGCGCCTGTTGCATGGCGCACCTCGTACCGGCCCCGAGCCGGGCCCCTCACCTCCAGGAGTACGTACATGAGCACGGCCGACCTGGTCTTCACCGGTGGCCCCGTCTTCACCGGCGACCCCGCCCGCACCCGGGCCACCTCGCTCGCCGTGGTCGGCGAGCGGATCGCCGCCGTCGGTCACGACGAGGTGCGCGAGCTCGTCGGACCCCGCACCGAGGTGGTCGACCTCGCCGGGAAACTGCTGGTCCCCGGCTTCCAGGACGCCCACATCCACGCGGTGTACGGCGGCGTGGAACTCGCCGAGTGCGACCTGAGCGGCACCACCGGCGTCGACGAATACCTCCGGATCATCCGCGAGTTCGCCGCGGCGCACCCCGAGAACGAGTGGATCACCGGCGGCGGCTGGTCCCTGGAGAGCTTCGAAGGCGGCCTGCCCACACGGCAGTTGCTGGACTCGGTCGTCGCCGACCGGCCCGTGTGCCTGGTCAACCGCGACCACCACGGCTCCTGGGCGAACTCCCGGGCCCTGGAACTCGCCGGCATCACCGCCGAGACCCCCGACCCCGCCGACGGGCGCATCGAGCGCGACGCCGACGGCGAGCCGACCGGCGTCCTCCAGGAGGGCGCGGCCGCCCTCGTCTCCCGGATCGTCCCGCCCTGCACGGCGGCCGACCGGCTCGCCGGACTGCTGCGCGCCCAGTCCATGCTGCACTCGCTCGGCATCACCGGCTGGCAGGACGCCCTGCTCGGGGAGTTCGGCGGCAAGCCCGACCCCTCCGACGCCTACGTCACCGCGGCCCAGGACGGCACCCTCACCGCGCGGGTCACCGGGGCGCTCTGGTGGGACCGGCTGCGCGGAGCCGAGCAGATCCCCGACCTCGTCGCCCGGCGCGAGAAGTCGAGTGTCGGGCGGTTCCGCGCCGGCTCGGTGAAGATCATGCAGGACGGCATCGCCGAGAACTTCACCGCCGCCATGACCAGCCCCTACCTCGACGCGTGCGGCTGCGCCACCGCCAACACCGGGATGAGCTTCGTCGACCCGGAGGCGCTCCGCGCCTACGTCACCGAACTCGACGCCCTCGACTTCCAGATCCACTTCCACGCCCTCGGCGACCGCGCCGTGCGCGAGGCGCTGGACGCCGTGGAGGCCGCCGTCGCCGCCAACGGGCGGCGCGGCAACCGGCACCACCTGGCCCACCTCCAGGTCGTGCACCCCGACGACATCGCCCGCTTCGCCCGGCTGGGGGCGCTCGCCAACATCCAGCCGCTGTGGGCCGCGCACGAACCGCAGATGGACGAGCTGACCATCCCCTTCCTCGGGCCCGAGCGCGCCGCCTGGCAGTACCCCTTCGGCGACCTCGTCCGGGCCGGGGCCACCCTGGTCGCGGGCAGCGACTGGCCGGTCAGCAGCCCCGACCCGCTGGCGGGCCTCCACGTCGCCGTCAACCGCGCCGAGCCCGGCGCCACCGACGGCCGGGTCTTCCTGCCCGAACAGCGGCTCGACCTCACGACCGCCCTCGCCGCCTACACGGCGGGCTCCGCCCACGTCAACGGCCACGACGAGGCGGGCAGCCTCCGTCCCGGCCACCTCGCCGACCTCGTCGTCCTCGACCGCGACATCCTGACGGGCCCGCCGGAGCGGATCGCCGAGGCCCGCGTGGAACAGACCTTCGTGGGCGGCGCCCGGGTCCACGCCCTCTGACCCGGCACCGCCTCGCGCCCCCGCCCCGCAGGACGGGGGCGCGCCGGGCACGCGGGGAGTCCGGTCCCTGCCGGGCCCGGACTCCCCGCCCGTCCGCCCGCCCCGCATCCGCCGGGGGCACGCCGGGCCGCGCCGGACGCGGCGGGTCCGGAGATCCGCCCTGCGGGCGCCACCCGGAACCCGCGCCCGGCGGGGCACCGGCCGGCCTTTCCCGCCGTCGTCCGCATCCGACTCACCGACCAGGAGGCCCGCTCTCATGTCCGGACGAGGACCGCACCTGGAGCCGGGCGGTGAGCAGCACACCCGGGGGGGTGCCGCCGCCGCCTTCCAGGGCGGTGACGAGCAGGGAGACGCCCGCCTCGGCGACATCCGCCGGACGCAGGCTCAGGGTGCTGACCGGCGGGTCCGCGTGGGCGGCCGACTCGTCCTCGCTGACGCAGACCACCCGCAGGTCGTCGGGGACGCGGCGGCCCAGCCGGCGTGCCGCGTCCATCACGAGCGGCGGGCTGGCCTCGGCGACCACGAACAGGCCGTCGGTACGCGGTTCGGAGGTGAGGGCCCGTTCGACCGCCCGGACCACGGGGCCGTTGCCGGGTGCGGGAACGAACGTGACGAGTTCTGGCCGGCTCTCCCCGCACCACGCGCGGTACGCGGCGAGCACCTCGCGGTGGAAGCGGGTGGTGCTGTCCGGCAGGACGAGCGCGGTCCGCCGGGCGCCGCCCGCGCGCAGGTGGTCCAGCGACTCCCGGACCGCCGCGCCGACGTCCAGGTCGACCCAGTGCGCGCCCGGCCGGCCGGCGACCGAGGCGTCGCTGAAGACCGGGATGCGGGCGGCGAGGAAGTCCTCCACGAGGGGGTCGTCCTCGACCGGGTCGGCGACGATCACCGCGTCCAGCGCCAGGTCCGCCCACTCCCGCTGCAGTGTTCCGGCGGGAAGCATCACGAGGGCGTACCCGTGCCGGAGCGCGGCGGACGCCGTCGCGCCGGTGAGCCGTGCGAAGTACGGCGAGTCGAGGTACGTCCAGGGCTCGCCGGCGAACTCGCCGACCACGTAGCCGATGAGCCGGGCCCGCCCGGCGCGCAGCTGGCGTGCGGTGGCGTTGGGCCGGTAGCCCATGCGGCGCGCGGTCTCGACGGCCTTCTCCCGCACCGCGGGGGAGAGGCGCCCGGTGCCGTTGAGCGCGGCCGAGACGGTCGTCTTCGACAGGCCGGCCTCGCGGGCCACGTCGACGAGCCGTACCCGCGGCCCGGTGATGCCGCCAGGGGTCCGTCCGGCCTGCCCTCCAGGGCGTTCAGGTGTGGTCACGCCCTGATGCTGCCACCTTGCTGACCATTGCAAAACCGTTCCCGCAAAGCCTTGTGCGGGAACGTTCCCGCATCAATACTCGCTCCAATCCCCAGCGCCCGTCACTACACCCGTAAAGGGGTGGGTCTCCTTGCGCACGCCCAGACTCCTCGCCGCCCTCGCCTGTACCGCCGCCCTCGCCGTAACGGCCTCCGCCTGCTCCGGCGCCTCCCGGCCCACGGGCGCGGACGCCGGCTCGTACACCGTCACGCCGCTCACGCCCGCCGCGAAGCGCGGGCTCCCCCTGATCACCTGGTCGCTGTACGCCGAGCCGTACACCCTCGACTACGCCCAGGCCTACGACTACCCGCCCAACACGGTGCTCGCCAACGTCTGCGAGCAGCTGCTGCGGGTCACCCCCGACCTCAAGGTCGAGCCCGGACTCGCCGTGAAGTGGGCGAACCCCGACCCCCTGGTGTGGGTGTACACCCTGCGTCCCGGCGTCACCTTCCACGACGGCACGGTCATGACCGCCGACGACGTCGTCGCCTCCCTCAAGCGCCAGATGGACCCCGCCACCGGATCGCCCTGGGGATCGGCCTTCAAGAACGTCAGGGCGGTCGAGAAGACCGGGCCCCTCGAGGTCACCCTGCGGCTCACCAAGCCCGACGTCCTCCTCAACGAGCTCATGGCCGCCTCGCCCGGCACCGTCGAGAGCGCCGCCTTCCTCGCCAGGACGGGCAAGGGGTACGGCGTGCCCGGCGGCAAGGTCAACTGCACCGGTCCGTACGCCCTCGACACCTGGCAGCAGGGCGAGTCCATCACCCTCAGGAAGCACCCCGGCTACTGGGACGAGAAGCTGAGGCCCAAGACCGACACCGTCCGCTTCACCTTCGTCGAGGACCCCGCCGCCCGCACCAGCGCCTTCCTCTCCGGCACCGCCGACGGCGGCTACATGGTGCCCTCGTCCTCCTTCGGCCAGCTGCGCACCACCACCAAGGGCAAGCTCTACTTCGGCCCCAACACCGCCACGTCCAACCTCGCCGTCCTCGACTTCAAGGGCACCCTCGGCGACCTCAAGGTCCGCAAGGCCCTCTCCATGGCCCTCGACCGCCCGAACATCATCAAGGCCGCCGCCGGCGGCATCGGCGTCCCCGCCAAGGCCCCCACGGCCCGCGGTGCCTGGGCCCTCCTCCCCGAGCGGACCGAAGGCTACTTCAAGGAACTGGACGAACCCGTCCACGACGTGGCGGGGGCGAAGCGGCTCGTCGAAGAGGCCGGCGCCACCGGCAAGAAGATCACCCTGGTGACCAGCACCCTCGCCCCCGAGATCAGCGTCGTCGCCAACGCCGTCCAGGCCGCCGGCCGCCAGATCGGACTCGACGTGCGGCTCAAGGCCGTCGCCCCCGAGGCCTACAGCAGCATCTTCGTCGACCCGAACGCCCGCAAGGGACTCGATCTGGTCATCACCAGCGGGTACGACAACACCCCCGACCCGCTCGAGTTCTACCAGTACCTGCGCACCGGCGACTTCGGGAACTACGGCAGCTGGTCCGACCCGGTCTACGACTCCGCCTTCGACCGCGCCAACGCCGCCGCCGACCCCGGCGCCCGTTCCGACCTGACGCAGGAACTCCAGCGGATCGCGATGCGCGAGCTCCCGATCATCCCGATCTACGAGGCCCCCTACTCCGTCTTCCTCGGCAGCCGCGTCACCGGCGCGCCCGCGGGCATCGCCCAGCTCTACTACCCCTGGGCCGCGACGATCGGCGCCGCGCGGTGACCGACGGCATGCCCCGCTACCTCCTCGGCAGAGCCGCCGGCCTCCTCGGCGTCCTGCTCGTCACGTCCTTCGTCGTCTTCGCGAGCGTCCACCTCGCCCCCGGCGACCCCGTCGCCTTCCTGCTGCACGGGAGGCCCGCGACCCCCGAGACCGTGACCGCGCTCCGGGCCGAGTACCACCTCGACGACCCTCTGGCCGTGCAGTACGCCAAGTGGCTCGGCGGGGTGCTGCACGGCGACTTCGGCCGCTCCGCCCAGTACCACCAGGACGTCTCCGCGCTGCTCGGCTCCCGTCTCACCGGTACCGTCCTGCTCGTCGGCTACGCCGCCCTGCTCGTCACCGTCGGCGGCATCGCCGCCGGGACACTCGCCGCGCTGCGTCCCGGGCTCGTCGACCGCACCGTGCTCATCGGCACCGGGATCGCCACCGCGACGCCCTCCTTCGTCAGCGCCATCGGGCTCGTGTCCCTCTTCTCGGTGCACCTCGGCTGGTTCCCCGGCCCCGGCGGCACCCCCGAGGGACTCGGCGACCGGCTCTACCACCTGACCCTGCCCGCCTTCGCCCTCGCGACGACCTTCGCCGGACTCCTCGCCCGCGTCACCCGCTCCGCGATGCTCGACGAACTCGGCCGCGAACACGTCGACGTGGCCCGCGCCCGCGGCGTCGCCGGCCGGACCGTGGTCCGCCGGCACGTCCTGCGCAACAGCCTCGGGCCCATCGTCACCGTCGGCGGCACCATGCTCGCCGGACTCCTCGTCACCACGTCCATCGTCGAGACCGCCTTCGACGTCCCCGGCATCGGCTCCCTCCTCGTCCAGGCCGTCAGCGCCCAGGACTTCGCCGTCGTCCAGGCCGTCACCCTCCTCAGCGTCGCGGCCTTCGTCCTCGTCAACCTCCTCGTCGACCTGCTGGCGCCCCTCATCGACCCCCGGCTCACCCTCCACGGGGAAGGCACCTCATGACCCTCACCGCACACCCCGGGGCGGCCGACCCCGCGGTCCCGCTGCGCAGGCGCCCCGGCCTGCGCGGCCTGCGGGCCCTCGGCCAGGGCCCCCTGTTCACGGCCGCCGTACTGCTCCTCGTGGCGCTCGTCGCCGTCGCCGCACTGGCGCCGCTGCTCGCCCCGTACGACCCCGAGGCCATGGACCTGTCCGCCAGCCTGGTCGGCACCGGCGGCGACCACCTCCTCGGCACCGACCAGTCCGGCCGCGACATCCTGTCCCGGCTGCTGCACGGCGCCCGCACCGGACTGCTCGGCCCGCTCCTGGTCGTCGCCGTCTCCACGCTGCTCGGCACCGCCCTCGGCGTGCTCGCCGGCTGGCGCGGCGGCTGGGCCGACGCGGTGCTGTCCCGCTCCATGGACCTGGTCTTCGCCCTCCCCGGCATGCTCCTCGCGATCATGCTGGTGGCCGTGCTGGGCTCCGGCATGACCGCCCCCGTCATCGCCATGTCCGTCGCCTACACCCCGTACGTCGGCCGCCTCGTCCGCGGCATCGCCCGCCAGGAGAAGGCCCGGCCCTACATCGAGTCGTACGTGGTGCAGGGCTGGTCCGGCCGGACCATCTGCCTGCGCCACCTGCTGCCCAACATCGCGCCGACCGTCCTCGCCCAGTCGGCGATGAACTTCGGCTACGGCCTGATGGACCTGGCCGCCCTGTCCTTCCTCGGCTTCGGCGTGCAGCCGCCGACCGCCGACTGGGGTGCCATGATCAACGAGGGGCAGTCGGCGCTCCAGATGGGCGCGATGCTGCCCGCGCTCGCGCCGTCCTTCTGCATCGTCCTCGCCGTCGTGGCGTTCGGCATCGTCGGCGAGGGCATCGCCGACCGGATAGCGAAGCGGGAGCGCTGACGCATGAACGACCTCCGCAACTCCCCGCGGAACCCCGGGCGGTCCGCCGCCGCGGCGCCCGTCCTGGAGATCGACGGGCTCACGCTCCGGCTTCCCGAGGGCCGGGCCGCCCGGCCCCTCCTCGACGGGGTCTCGCTCACCGTCGCCCCCGGCGAGACCGTGGGCCTCGTCGGCGAGTCCGGCTCGGGCAAGTCCGTCGCCTGCCGCACCGTCCTCGGCCTGCTCCCCGCCAAGGCCCGTACGGAAGGCCGGGTCAGCGTCGGCGGACGCGACGTCCTGTCCATGGACCGCACCTCGCTCGCCTCCCTCCGGGCCCGCGAGATCGCCATGGTCTTCCAGGACCCGCGCGCCTCCGTCAACCCGCTGCGCCGCGTCGGGGACTTCGTCACCGAGGGCCTGCGCGCCGCCGGCACCCCCACCGGGCAGGCCACCGCCCGTGCCGAGGAACTCCTCGCCGCCGTCGGCATCCGCGACCCGCGCGGCGCCCTGCGCCGCTACCCCCACGAGTTCTCCGGCGGCATGCTCCAGCGCGTCGTGATCGCCGCCGCCCTGGCCGGCGACCCGGCCCTCGTCGTCGCCGACGAGCCGACCACCGCGCTCGACGTCACCACCCAGGCCGAGATCATCGCGATCCTCACCCGCCTCCAGGCCGAGCGGGGCACCGGACTCCTCTTCGTCACCCACGACCTGGAACTCGCCGCCGCCATCTGCGACCGGGTGTACGTCATGTACGCGGGCCGGATCGTCGAGACCCGCTCCACCGCCGAGCTCTTCGACCGCCCGCGCCACCCCTACACCGCGGGCCTCCTCTCCTGCACCCCGCGCATCGACCCCGACGCCCCCGCGCCGCGCCCCATCGAGGGCCGCCCCGTCTCCGTCGCCGAGGCGCCGCCCGGCTGCGCCTTCGCCGCCCGCTGCGCGCACGCCCAGCCGCGCTGCACCGAGCAGGTGCCCGCGCTCACCGCGCACGGCGACGGGCTCGCCGCCTGCCACCGCGCCGACGAAGGGATCCTCCAGTGACCACGCCCCCCGGGCTCGTCGTCGCCGGACTCCGCAAGGAGTACGGCGACCACACCGCCGTCGACGACGTGTCGTTCACCCTCGCCCCCGGCTCCTCCCTCGGCATCGTGGGCGAGTCCGGCAGCGGAAAGACCACCACCGTACGCATGCTCGTCGGCCTCGAACGCGCCGACGCCGGCACGGTCACGCTCGACGGCCGGGACCGTTCGGCCCGCCCCCGAGGCCGGGCCGAACGGCTCGCCCGGGCACGCGAGATCCAGATGGTGTTCCAGGACCCGTACCTCTCCCTCGACCCCCGGATCACGGTCGGCGGCTGCGTCGACGAGGTGCTCCGGCTGCACTTCCGGCTCACCCCAGCCGCCCGCGAGGCCCGGGTCGCCGAACTCCTCGACCAGGTCGGCCTCGGCCCGCGGGAGGCGGCCGCGCTGCCCCGCGGCCTGTCCGGCGGCCAGCGCCAGCGCGTGGCCATCGCCCGGGCACTCGCCGCCGAACCGCGGATCCTGGTCCTCGACGAGGCCGTCGCGGCCCTGGACGTCTCCATCCAGGCCCAGATCCTCGAACTCCTCGCCGGGATCCGCCGCGAGGCCGGTGTCGCCTTCCTCTTCGTCACCCACGACCTCGGGGTGGTCCGCCACATCACCGACGAGCTCGTGGTGCTGCGGCACGGCGCGGTCGTGGAGGCGGGTCCGACGGCGAGGGTCCTCGGCGCGCCCGAACACCCCTACACCCGGCTGCTGCTGGACTCCGTCCCGCGGCGGGGCTGGGACCCCGCGCGGATCGCGCGGTCAGCGGGCGTCTGAGACGGCGCGGCCGCCGCGAAGCTCCAGACGGGCCCCGCCGAACGCCGCACGGAACCGCTCGTCGTGGGAGACCGCCACGACCGCGCCCGCGAACCCGGCCAGCGCGGCCTCCAGTTCCTCGATCAGGGACAGGGCCAGGTGGTTGGTCGGTTCGTCGAGGACGAGGAGGTCCACCGGCCGCGCCACCAGGCGGGCCAGCTCCAGGCGCCGCCGCTGCCCGACCGACAGCGCCCGCACCGGCACGCCCAGGTCCTCGTCACGGAACAGCCCGAGGGCGAGCAACTCCGCCGCGTGCTCGTCGGGCGGCCCCGGCCGGCCCTGCGCGTAGGCCGTGAGCAGCGGCTCGGCCGCGGCGACGGCGGGCAGCTCCTGCGCGAGGTGCCCCACGCGCGCCGGAAGGAGCACCTTGCCGCCGTCGGGCTCGATCTCGCCCGCCAGCACCCCCAACAGGGTGGACTTCCCGGCCCCGTTGGGTCCTGACACGAGAAGCCGGTCGCCGGGGGAGAGGCGCAGCCCGTCCAAGGCGAGCCGATTCCCGACGGTGACGTCACGGAGCTCGGCAGCGGCTCCCGCATCGCCCTCGCCGGTGCTGAAGTGGGCCCGGAAGCACAGGGGTTCGGGCGGCGCCGGCACCGGACGGGCCCGGAGCTCGGCCAGCCGGGTCCGGGCCGCCCTCACCTGACCGGAGAGCTTGTTCTCGCTGGAGCGCCGGTGCTTCCCGAAGCCCTGGCCCGGATCCCGGCCGGTGGCGGCGAGCCGCTGTCCCGCCGCGGCCACCAGCTCTTCCGTACGGGCGAGTTCGTCGCACCACTCCTGGTGCTCCTGCGTCTGCCGCCGTCGGGCGGCGGCCTTGGCCGTGCGGTATCCGGCCCAGCCGTCCCCGTAGCGCGTGACCGTACGGGTGTCCCGGTCGACCTCCAGGATCGTGGTGGCGGTGGCCTCGAGGAACGCCCGGTCGTGGGTGACCGCGACGACGGTGCCACGGTGTCCCCGCAGCCGCTCCTGGAGCCAGCGCACCGCGTCCCGGTCGAGGTGGTTGGTCGGCTCGTCGAGCAGCAGCAGCTCCGCACCGGACGCCAGGACGCAGGCGAGCGCGAGCCGCGAGCGCTCCCCGCCCGACAGGGTGCCGATGCGGCGGTCGTGGCGGAGGTGGCCCAGACCGAGCCCGTGCAGCGCGGCGGCCACGTCGGCATCGGCCCGATAGCCGCCGCGCTCCTCGAAGCGCTCCAGCAGGGCGCCGTACGCGAGGAGCCGGGCGTCGGACGCATCGCCGAGCCGCTTCTCCGCCTCCCGCAACTCCTGCTCCATCGCGCGGAGTTCGGCGAGCGCGGCGTCGACGGTGTCCCGCACGGTGTGCCCCGGCCCGACGGCGTACGTCAGCTCCAGGGTCTGGGCGAGCCGGGCCACGCCCCCGGGGAAGCGGACGGTCACCTCACCGCCGTCGGGTGCCTCCGCCCCCGCGATCAGCCGCAGCAGCGTGGACTTGCCGGAGCCGTTCTCGCCGACGACGGCGGCGCGCTCACCGGGGCGGACGGTGAAGGAGACCTGGTCGAGGACCTGGCGGTCCCCGTACGAGTGAGTGACCTGGTGCAGCGTGAGCTGGGCGCGATCGCGCATGGGAGTCCTTGGGACGGGTTCGACTGATCCGGACGTGCGCGGACACCGGCGCCCCCGAACCGCTCAGCGGTCCGGGCCGTCGTGTCCGTGGCCGGAATCAGAGAAAGAAGTAATGCGAACCCATACGCCCGACGGTAACAGCGCCGCCCCGGGGTCCGCCCGCGAATTTCCGTCCCGCAGCCGGAACCCTGGGCGGTGCCCCGCACCGACACGGCCCGCCGCCCACCCGGCGGACCGGCCGCGCGCCACCGTGCAGCGCGGCCGAGGCCGACGCGCCGGCCCACGGGCACGCCCTGTCCCGCCCTCGGCTCCGCTGTCGTGATCACGCCGAGATCGCCGGGGGACCGGCGAGTCTCCCCGGCCGCCGCTCCGCTCAGACAGGCGTCACCGGCAGCAGTTCGGGCCGCTTGGCCGTACGGCCGTCGCCGGACGAGCGGCCGCGCAGGCGGCGGCCCAGCCAGGGGCCGAGGAAGGCGCCCGCCCAGGCCACCTCCACACCCACCGCGAGCAGTCCGCCGGCCGGCCGCACACCCCTCGGCGGCAGCGGGAGCGACCAGGAGCCGTCGCTGCCCGGCAGCCCCAGGGCCTCGGCGACGGCGGCGGCGATCCGGGCGTGGCCGAGCGGGCCGGCGTGCAGCCGGTCCCGGCTCCACAGCCGGGGGTCGGTGACGACCGGGTGGTGGCCGGTCTCGACGACGGTCACGCCGTGCCGGCGTCCGGCCTCCCGGATGCGCTCGTTCATCGCCGCGATCCGGGACGCGACCGGCCGGGCCGCGGGGATCATGCGGGTGAGATCGGGAAACGTCAGGGTGGCGACGTGGGCCCCCTGCCCGGCGAGGGCGGCGAACATCGCCTCCAGGTGTCCGGCGGTCTCGTCGGCGTCGAAGCGCGGGCGCAGCAGGTCGTTGACGCCGGCGACGACCGTGGCGAGATCGGGCTGCAGGGCGAGGGCCGGTCCGAGCTGTTCCGCCCGCACCTGGCCGGCGAGCCGTCCCCGTACGGCCAGGTTGGCGTAGCGGAGCTGCGGGCTCGACCGTGCGACCAGCTCGGCGAGCCGGTCGGCCCAGCCGCGCAGGCCGTGCGCGTCGTCGCCGTCCCCGACGCCTTCCGTCTGGCTGTCGCCGAGGGCGACATAGCGCAGGTACGGGGTGGCGGGAGCCCCCGCCCGCTCCGCCGGTCCACTCGCCTCGCTCACAAGCCCCACCCTTGTCACTCGCATGCTCCATTATTCGCATTGTTGAGTATAGGTGGGAGATCGGGGCTGCTCGGCGGGGCCCGGCCGCGTTCCGGGGCCGCCCGGCCCTCGGTCGGGGCGCGATCGGGTCCGTGCCCGCGCGCCCCGCGTACGCCTCCTCCGCTGGCGGGCGGCGCCGGGTGTCGGCCGTCGCGGGGGTCAGCCGGCGGCCGGCGCCGTCATCGTCACGCGCCAGAGACGCCGGGGCAGGGCGCCCTCCTCGAAGGCGTGCACCTCCCGGAGGGTCCAGCCCTCGGCGAGGCGGTCGACCAGTTCGCGCGAGAAGAAGTGGACCGCGAAACCGCCGTGCTCGTAGACGTCGTCGCCGTGCGACACGCCCGTCCCGAAGTGGGCGTCACCGGTGTGCCGGACCGTGTAGACGAAGGTGCCGCCGGGGCGAAGGGCCCGGCGCACCTCCGCCACCAGCTGCTCGATGCGCCGCGTCGACAGGTCCATGCACAGCAGCATGTGGGCGAAGACCGCGTCTGTGCACCCGGGCCCGAACGGCAGCGGCTCTCGTACGTCCACGACCTGCGTCGCGACCCGGGTGCCGAGCCCCGCGGCCTCGGCACTGCCGGCGAGCCGGGTCAGCCCCGCCTGGCTGAAGTCGGTGGCGCGCACCGTGAACCCGCGGCGGGCGAAGTACAGCGCGTCCCGCCCGTGCCCGGCACCCAGTTCCAGGAGGTCCCGGGCGCCGGCCCGGGCGAAGACGCCGGCCGCGTGGAGCGCCGGGGCGGAGGGCTCGGCCCCGTACATCTCGGGGTGCGCCTCGTACGTGCGCTGCCAGTGCTCCCGCTGCGCGTCCTGAGCCATCGGCCTGGTCGTCCTTCGGTCGTGCCTGCCCGGAACCGGCAGGGTAGCCCGACGTGGACCGGGCCGGGGGGACCCGGCTGGACGACGACCGCGAGCCGGTGCTCAGGAAGGGCCGAGGGGCGAACCGCTCCGCCTGCGACCCGCGCCGTCGGTCGGGCTCGCGCCCGTCATCGGGACGCTGGTCGCCGCCGGCGGGATGATCCCCCTCGTGGAGAACCGGGCCGGCCCCTTCGCGCCACCGCCCGGCCCCACCTGGCGCCCTCCACCGGATGCCTGCCCTCGGCCCGTGGGGCCTCGGCGCCCTCGCCCGCGGTCGCGTCTCGTGAGGCACACGCGGCCTCCGACCGGCTCGACGGCGCTCCGCGTGCGTCGGTCCGGGGGCGCCGCGTGCCGGGATGCGCAGATGGTCCGGGTGCATCCGGAATGGCATGCTCCGGACAGCTTGAAGATCATTTTGGCCGGACGCACCTTGTGACGCCCCGTCGGCGGCCCTAGCGTGCCGATGCCGCACCGATCTGCAACGACCCAGGGGGACCCATGTCAGCACCACAGGTGCAACCCGCAGCGCCGGCCCGCTCCGGGGCCGCCACCGCCATCGGCTGGACGCTCACCGTCGGCCTCAACATCGTGGCGCCCATCGTCACCTTCGGAGCGCTCACCGACCGTGGCTGGAGCGACGCCACCGCGCTGCTCGTCAGCGGCGTCTGGCCGGTTCTCGACACCGTGATCCACCTCGTCTGGCACCGCAAGATGGACGACTTCGCCATCGTCTCGATCTTCTTCATCGCCCTCACGGCCGTCGTCTCGCTCGTCGGCGCGGACTCCACCCGGGCCCTGCTCGTCAAGGACTCGGTCGTGACCGGCCTCTTCGGCGTGCTCTGTCTCGCCACCCTGTTCGCACCCCGGCCGCTGATGTTCTACTTCGGACGCCGCTTCGCCACCGACGGCACCGCCGCGAGCCACGACTGGTGGAACGGCCTGTGGCAGTACGAGGGCTTCCGGTCCACGATGCGCCTCATGACGATCGTCTGGGGCGTCGGCTACCTCGCCGAGGCCGTGGTCCGCATCGTCCTCTCCTACGTGCTGTCCGTCGGCACGATGGTCGTCGTCAACCCGTTCCTGATCTACGGCACCCTCGGCGTGCTCGTCCTGTGGACCATCCGCACCGGCAAGCGCTCCCGTGCGGAGGGCGAGGCCAGGGCGGCGGCCGCGGCTCGCGCGGCCGGCGCGCCGGCCTGAGCCACCGCGCTCCGGACCACGGGGGCACCGGCCACACGGGCGGGGGTCGTGTCCTGCGGGGCCGGACCCCCGCACCGGCACGGTCCGGTGCGGGGCCCCGGCCCGCCGCCGACCCGGCGGTGCGGACGGCGGCGGCCAGGCCCGCGCCGTAACGGCCGGTTCTGCGGAAGCCGGGCCCTGCGCCGTGACGGCCGGTTCTGCGGAAGCCGCGGCCCTGCGCCGTAACGGGGCCGGAAGCACCGGACAGGACCTCGTCCCGCCTCCCCACTCCCGGCGCTCCGTGTGCCCGGAGGTGCCGACCGTGACGGCGCCTGGCGGCCGCCGCCGACGCATGCGCAGCGCCCGTCTGGTACGTCTCGGATAGGGTGATTCGGTAGGTACCGCGGATTGCGCCCCCAGGGGCCCGGCCGATGCGTAGGTCGATGCGTTGGACACTCACCAGTCGCCGAGCAGGGTTCCGCCGCCGCCCCGGGCGGCCGTCGGGTACGCGGGCGTGCTCAACGACCTGCTGCCGATCGCCCTCTGGCGGGAGGACGCGCGCGGCCTCATCATCGAGTGGTCGCTGGCCGCGCAGGACCTGCTCGGCTACCGCCCCGACGACGTCATCGGCCGGCCCGCAGCGCCCATCCTCGTGCCCAGCGCCAACCGCGAGCTGGCCGATCGGCTGACCCGCAAGGTCCAGGCGGGCGAGACCGTCGTCGGCACCCTCCCCGTCCGCCACCGCGACGGCCACTCGGTCGTCATGGAGATGTGGATCGTGCCCGCCGCCGATCCGGACGGGCGCCCGGGCGCCATGCTGATCGCCTTCGAGACCTCCCAGGTCGTGAAGATGCGCGACTCCCTCGCCGCCCTCGAATCGCTCTTCACCCAGTCGCCCATCGGCCTCGCCACCCTCGGGCCCGACCTGCGCTTCCTCCGCGTCAACGACGCCCTCGCGCAGATGAACGGCGTACCGCCCGCCGGACACGTGGGCCACCGGCTCACCGAGGTCGTGCCCGGCGTCAACGCCGGCGCGCTCGAAGCCCTCATGCGACAGGTCCTGGAGACCGGCAACGCCGTCGTCGACGCCCGCCGGGCCGGCCGCACACCCGCCGACCCCGGCCACGACCACATCTGGTCCAACTCCTACGCCCCGCTCTTCGACCACGGCGGGCGGCTCCTCGGCATCATCGCCTCCGTCATCGACATCACCGAGAGCCAGCAGGCGCACATCGAGGTCGAACGGGCCCGGGAGCGCTTCGCGCTGCTCGCCGAGGCCGGCGAGCGCATCGGCACCACCCTCGACCTGCGGCAGACCGCGGAGGAGGTCGTCGACTTCCTCGTCCCCCAGCTGGCCGACTCCGCGGACGTCCAGCTCCTGGAGGCCGTCCTGGACCCCGACGAGTCCGGCGCCGCCACGCGCGGCGTCCTGCGCCGCCTGGCCGCCGGCTTCCCCGACCCCACCGCACCGACCGCACTGCTCGCCGCCGGCCAGACCTTCCAGATCCCGCTCGACTCCGTGTACGAGGAGGTCATCACCGACGCCCGTGCCATGGACCTGCGGGTCGGTGACATCCCGGCGCTCATCCGGGACCCCCGGCTGGAGGCCCTGCGCCGTTACCTGTCCACCCGCATCGGCTGCGCCCGGCTGATCCCGCTGGTCGCCCGGGGCAAGGTGCTGGGCACGGTCTCGGTGACCCGGCTGCGCACCCGGACGCCCTTCGACGAGCAGGACCGGGTCCTCATGGACGAGGTGGTGGCCCGCGCCGCCCTCAACATCGACAACGCGCGCCTCTACACCACCCAGCGCCAGGCCGCCCTCACCCTCCAGCGCAGCCTCACCAACAGCGAGCTGCCCGACGTCACCGGCCTGGAGCTCACCGGCCGCTACCTCCCCGCGAGCTACCACGACGTCGGCGGCGACTGGTTCGACGTCGTCGCGCTGCCCGGCGGCCGCACCGGACTGGTCATCGGCGACGTCATGGGCCACGGCATCCACGCGGCGGCCGTCATGGGACAACTCCGCACCGCCGTACGCACCCTGGCCCGGCACGACATCGCGCCGGCGCGCATGCTGCGCTCCCTGGACGCCGTCGTCGCCGACCTGGGCGAGGACGAGATGGCCACCTGCGTGTACGCCGTCCACGACCCGGCCACGGCCGTCTGGACCATCGCCCGGGCCGGCCACCCGCCGCCCGCCGTCGTCACCCCCGACGGCACGGTCACCTTCCTGAACGGTCCGCCCGGAACGCCGCTGGGCACCGGGGCCCACGAATTCGGCACCGAGGAGGTCGCCCTCCCCACGGGCGGCCTGCTCGTCCTCTACACCGACGGCCTCATCGAGTCCCGGGACCGCGACCTCGACCAGGGCATGGCCCGGATCGCCCTGGCGCTGCGGGCCATGGACCGGCCGCTGGACGAGCTGTGCGACGAGCTTCTGGGCGCTCTCCCGGAGGGGCCGGCCCAGGACGACGTGGCGATGCTGCTGGCCCGCACGACGAACGGCGCCGGGACCGGGAAACAGGCCTGACGGGCCGGCCGGCGAGCCGGCGCCCCCGCGCTGCCGGGCCGGCGCTCCCGCACGGACGAGCCGGCGCTTCCGCGCTGCCAGGCCGGCGCCCCGGACGGGACGGGTCGGCGCTCCCGCACGGACGGCCCGCCGCCCTGCGCGGCCGCCGGCCATCCCGCAGCCGCCCCCGGCACGCCCTCCGAGGGCTTGCCGGGGGCGGCGTGGCCCCGTTGGCGGAGAGGGCCGGCGGGGCGTGGCGGTGCGCGGGGTGGTGCGCCTGCTCAGGCCGGGGCGCCGCGCTCCAGAATCTCCTTCAGATGGCGCTCGTCCCGGGCCATCTCCTTGCGTACCGTCGGCTTCACCACCAGCGGGACCAGCGCCCTGCCGATGCCGTGTCCCTCGAAGCCGAGGTCGAAGGTCACCCGCGAGCGCGTGCCGTTGTCGAGCGGCTCGATGGTGCCGTGGATGTCGGGGCGGACGGGACCGTCGGTGCCGTGGACGTGCCAACTCCGCGGCGGGTCCGTCGTGGTGAGCTCCACGTTCGTGTCGATGTCGCGGCGCGCGATGTGCCGCGTGACCCTGATCTTCTGTCCGGCGGCCCCCGGGGCGCCGCCGATCCGGCTCACCTTGACCGCGCTCTCCTGCCATTCCGGCAGGTGCGTGGGGTCGGTGACGTAGGCGTAGACGTCCTCCGGACGCCGGTCGATGTCGACGGAGGCCTTGATCCTGGACATGTCGCCTCCTTGCTCGCGCGAGGATGGATCTGCTCCCATCGTCCCACGCGGGACCGCGCCGCAGCGGGGTCAGCGACCCCCGCCCCCGCCCCGGTGCAGATCCCTGAGCAGGGCGATCTCCGCACCGTGGTGGAGCAGTTCCTGGTTCATCCACCAGACGACGTCCACGAACGCCTCCTCCGCATCGCCGCCGTGCGGATAGGTGCTGAGGCCCACCGTGTCCAGGTCGGCGTCCGTGAGCCCCACGAGTGCCGTGCGCCAGTCCGCCGTGGACCGCTCGAAGTCGGCGACGGCCGAGGCCGCGTCGCCGCGGCTCTGGAAGTCGTCCCTGGTCAGACGGTGGCTGCCGACGGTGTGGTCGGTGCGCAGCACGAACATCTCCACGAGGTGGCTCAGCCGCCAGGCGATCGTCGTGAACGGCGCCGGCTCGGGGTGCGGGTGCGGGGCCGCGTCCCGGCCCCACTCGCCCGTGCCGGTGAGGACCGTGGCGCGGGCGCCGGGGCCGGACTCGCGGCGGCGGACCGACCAGCAGTGCGGCACCGGCTCCCACAGGTACTCGGCGTCGGTGATCGGACCGACCCGGACGTCCGTGCCGTTGCCGCTGTCCATCAGCGGGCCGTTGAGCCGGTTCACGAGCCGTTCGCGCGCGAAGTCGAACTGCTCCAGGAGGGGGACGAGGCGGGGCGGGAGGGTCATGGAGCGCTCCAGGGTCGACGGCCGGTGCGTCGGCACCGTGTCACACGCCTCCCGCCCCGGGACAGCGATTTTTCCGCGGCGAGGGTCCCGGCCGGGACGCGGCGGGAGGCTGTGCCGGGCGCGGTGTCCGCGGGCCCGGGCGGGTGCGCTGCCCGAGCGGTCCGGAGGGTCCGCAGCAGGTGTCGCGGGCGGGCGCGCCCTGCGGGCGGAGCGGGGTGCGGGTCGCTCAGGCGCGGTCGATGTGGACGCTGGTCGACTTCACGCGGGCCGTGGCCTGCATGCCGACCTCGAGGCCCAGCTCTTCCACCGCCTCGCGGGTGAGCAGCGAGACGAGCCGGTGCGGGCCCGCCTGGATCTCGACCTGGGCGGCGATGTCGCCGAGCTTGACGGCGGTCACGATGCCGGGGAACGCGTTGCGGGCCGAGGTGTACGGCTCCTCCCCGTCCCCCGTGCCGGCCTGGGCGATCTCGATGGAGAAGGCGGCCAGGGCGCGGCCGTCGATCAGCCGGCGGCCGCCCTCGTCGCGATGGGTGGCGACCCGGCCGGCGTCGGCCCAGCGGCGCGCGGTGTCCGGGCTCACGCCCAGCAGACGTGCGGCCTGGCCGATGGTGTAGGACTGCATGTGCGTCACGTTAGGCCCGCCCGCGTCTCCTCGGCAATCGACTGTGGCCTGTCCTCCGGGCACCCGGTGGCCGCCTGGAGGAAGCCGTGAACGCCGGGGGCATGGCGGCCGCTCCGACGCCGTGCGCGGGATCCCCGGAGGCGGCGGCCCGCTCCGGCTCAGGGCGCCCTCCGCCCCACGGCTTCGACCAGCGGCAGCAGGCGGTGCGGCACCCGCTCGCGCAGCGCGATCTCCGTCCGCGTGCGGACCACCCCGGGCAGCTGGATCAGCCGCTGGATCACGTCCTCGAGATGTCCGGCGTCCCGCGCCACCACGCGCGTCAGGAGGTCGCCGCCGCCCGTGATGGAGAAGGCCTCGACGATCTCCGGGACGCTCGCCAGCGCGTCCCCCACGTCGTCCAGGTGCCCCTGGGTGACCTCGATGTGCACGAAGGCGAGCACCGGGTGCCCGAGAGCCGCGGGGGAGAGCACCGGACCGGTGGCGGTGATCACCCCGTCCCGTTCGAGGCGGTCGATCCGGGCCTGGACGGTGCCGCGGGCCACCCCGAGGATCCGTGCGTACTCGCGCACGCTCGTGCGCGGCTGCTCGATGAGGAGCCGCAGGATGCGGGTGTCGAGCTCGTCCACCGCCATGGTCCGTTGGCCTCCTTCTGGCCGTATCGTCGCCACCTCGACTGTACCAATGGCCCAGCCCCACGCCCGTCGGTTGAGCCAGTGGGCGGAACGGTGCTTTCCTTTCGGAAGAGTTGGACAGATGGCGCCGCGCACGCGCCGGACCGGCAGGGTGGCCGGCCCCGGACCCGCGGCGCCATCGCCATGTCCGAAGCCATGCGGATCCGGCCGGGACGGCCACGACGACGAAGAGGGTGTGTGTACGGCAGCGGGGGCGGAACGACCGTCGTGAAGAGGGGCCTGGCGGCCGGCGGCAGGATCCTGCGCAGGATGTGTGTGGCGCCCGACCCGGGCAGGGTCCGGCTGCGCGTCGCCACGCGCGCCGTGCTCGGCGTCGCCGTGGCCGTGGCCGTGGCCGAACTGGCCGGGCTGTCCCTGACGGCCTCGATCACCGCCGGTCTCGCCGCGCTGCTGGCCCTGTTCACCGTGGGGGACCCCACCGTGCGCCGCCAGGCGGTCACCACCACGCTGCTGCCGCTCGCCGGCTTCCCGGTCCTCGCGCTCGCGACCTCCCTGCACGGGCTGCCGATGCTGCGCGACCTCGCGTGGCTGCTCGTCGTCTTCGCCGGGGTGTACGCCCGCCGCTGGGGCCCGCGCGGGCACGCGCTCGGCATCTTCGCCTTCATGCAGTTCTTCGTGACCCAGTTCCTGCACGCGCTGCCCGCACAGCTGCCGGAGCTGTTCACGGCCGTGCTGCTCGCCCTCGGTGCGGCCGGCGCCGTACGCTTCGTCGCCTGGTGCATCGAGCGGCGCGTCCCGCCGCCCGCCGCGCCGGCGCCGCTGCCCGGCACCGGGCTCGACCGGCCCACCACCCGCCAGGCCTTCCAGACCACCGCCGCCTGCGCCGTGGCCCTCGCCGCCGGCCAGATCCTGTCCCAGGACCGCTGGTACTGGGCCGTCGGCACCGCCTGGTGGATCTTCGTCAACACCGCCTCGCGCGGCGAGACCCTCGTCCGCGGCTTCCGCCGGGTGGTCGGCACCGTGACCGGCATCGCCGCCGGACTGCTCATCGCCCTGCCGCTGGAAGGCGCCGCCGCACCGACCGCCGTGCTCGTGGCCGTCTGCGTCTTCGGGATCTTCTACACCGCCCCGCTCTCGTACAGCTGGATGATGTTCTTCGTGACCGTCATGGCCGGCCTGCTCTACGGGCTGCTCGGCGTCCTGCACCCGGGGCTGCTGCTGCTCCGCTTCGAGGAGACCGCCGTCGGCGCCCTCGGCGCGGCCGTCGGTGTCGTCCTCCTGCCGGTGACCACCCACGCGGCCACCAACGCGTGGATCCAGCGCGCCGTGACGTGCGTGCACGCCTGCACCACCGCGGCGGCCCGCCGCCTCGCCGGCGACCCGCACGCCGACCCGGCGCCGACGGCCGCCGAGCTCGATCTGCTCCTGGCCCGCGCCCGGCTCACCCTCGCGCCGCTCGTCCATCCGCTGAGCCCGTTCCGGGCCCGCAAGGCCCGGGCCCGGCGGGTGCTCGCCCTGCTCGACGACTGCGCCCGCGAGATCCGGGGCCTCGCGGAGGTCGCCGCCGACCCCGACGCCTCCCACGACGCCCGTCTCGCGACCGCCGCCTGGCGCGTCGAGGCCGCCGTGCACGCCCTGGTCCCGGGCGTGCCCCCGGCCCGCCCCGAGCCGGCCACACCCGGCCTCCGGCCCCACCACCCGGGCGCGGAAGCCGCCCTGGCCCACCTCGACAGTCTCGAACGCGCCCTGGTCGACCTCGCCACGCCCCTGCGCACCTCCCCGCGCGCCCCCCTGGTCCCGGCGGCCTGATCCCCACGCCGCCCCGGCCGCACCGCCCCACCCTGGTCTAGACCGCCTGCTACCGTCGGCCGCACGACGGCCGGTCTGCCGTGACCGGCCCAGGGACAGGGGAGGCGCCGTGGGCGACACACGGACGGGACGGGCCGGCGGTCAGCGCCGTGCCCGGGCATTCATCGGCTCGTTCACCTCGGCGGGCGGGCCCGGGGTGCTCGCCGCCGCCTGGGACGCCGACAGCGGCGCCCTGCACGTCACGGGCGCGAGCGACGGCGTCGCCGACCCGTCGTTCCTCGCGCTCGACGGGGACGTGCTGTACGCCGTCTCCGAGACCGAGCAGGGCGCCGTGGCGGCCTTCGACGTCACCGGCCCCGCGCCCCGTCCGCTCGGCGCCCCCGTGCCCGTGGGGGCGTCCGGCCCCACCCACCTCGCGGTCGTGGGCGGACACGTCCTCACCGCGAACTACACCTCGGGCAGCGTCTCCGCCCTGCCCCGCGGCGCCGGAGGCACCCTCGGCGCCCCGACCGGCCGGCTGCACCACGAGGGCTCCGGCCCCGTCGCCGAGCGGCAGGCCGGCCCGCACGCCCACCAGGTGCTGCCCGATCCCGGCGGGCGCTGGGTGCTCGCCGTGGACCTCGGCACCGACTCCGTGACGATATCCGCCCTCGACCCCGCCACCGGCGCCCTGCGCCCGCACGGAGCGGCCGCGCTGCGCCCCGGTACGGGCCCGCGCCATCTCGCCTTCCACCCGGCAGGCACCCACGCCTACGTCCTCAACGAGCTGGAGCCGACCCTCACGGTCTGCCGCTGGGACCCGGAGAACGGGGTCCTCACGCCGCTCGGCGAGACCCCCGTCGTGCCCGACGGCACCACGGGGCCGGCCTACCCCTCCGAGGTCGTCGCCGCGCCCGACGGGCGCTTCCTCTGGGCCGCCGTACGCGGCACCGACACCCTCGCCGTCCTCGCCCTCGACCACGGCGGCGACACCGCCCGGCTCGTCGCCACGGTGCCCTGCGGCGGCCGGTGGCCCCGCGATCTCGCCCTCGCCCCCTCCGGCCGGCACCTCTACGCGGCGAACGAGCGCTCCGGGGACGTCACCTGGTTCACGGTCGACCCCGAGCAGGGCGTCCCCGAGCGGGCCGGCTCCGTCCCCGCTCCCGCCGCCTCCTGCGTGGTCTTCGGATGACCCGAGGCCGGGCGCCCTCACACCCGCCGCCCCGGCACGGGGTGCGCACGAGGTGAGGCGGCCCCGCACCGGGGGGCGCGCACCGGACGCTGCGCGCCCGCCGGACCCGGGCGCGCGGGCCGTCCCGCGCCCGGACGCGCAAAGGGCCCGCACCGGAGCGATCCGGTGCGGGCCCTCGCCGTGACGGTCAGTGGACCGGCGAACCCTGCTGCGGGGTGATGCCGAGCGACGCCATGTACTGCGAGAGCGCCAGACGGCCGATCGCCGGGTACGCGCCCAGCGCCTCGGCGGCCGGGCAGCCCGCCTCCTTCGCGGCCGCGTCGAGCAGCCCCTCGGCCAGCTCGGGGCCGATCAGGTACGGGGCGAGCGCGAGCTGCTCCGAACCGGCGTTGCGCAGCTGCTCGGCGATCGCGGTGATCGAACCCTCCTGGTCGAGCGCCGCCGCCATCACCGGCACCGCGAGACGCGCGGCCAGCAGCATGCCGGTGATCCCGGCGGCCTGTACGGCCTCCTCGCCGCCCACCGTGGCGAGGATGATGCCGTCAGCCGCCGTGGCGACCGTGAAGAGCCGGGCGCGGTCGGCGCGGGCCAGACCGGCCTCGGAGAGGCGCACGTGCAGCGCCTCGGCGAGCAGCGGGTGCGGGCCGAGCACATCGGTCAGCTCGGCGTTGTTGCCCGCGTCCATGACCGCCTGGCGGATCCGCCGGGTCAGGGCGCTGTCGGGGCCCGCGAGCAGCGGGACCACGACCGCCGCCGGGCCCTCGGGGGCGGCGACCTCGCGGCCTGCGGCCACGGCGATCTCGTACCGCTCGGTGCGCAGGGCCGCGGCCCGCGTCAGCACGGCGGACAGGGTGGGGAACTCGGCGTCGTCGCCGTCCAGGTAGCCGATCGCGGCCTCCAGGCCGGGCAGCTCCGAGCGGGCGATGCTGACGACCTCTTCGGCCAGCGAGCGTATGGCGGCCGACGGGACGCCGGGAACAGCGAGAACCAGCGCGGGAGCGCCCTCGGGCGCCGCCACGGGTTCAGGGCGACGGTGCCGCCCGGACTGACGGGGTCGTGGCATTCGTACAGGCAGGCCGGGGTTGGGCCCAGTGGGGGAGCTCATGGCGCCGCATGCTACTGGTTTTGTCCGATGCCGCGTTCGTTGAGGTGCGGTCGGGCGAATTCTGCCCGATTATGTCCGAACTGGCCCGGAACCGCCGATTACCTGGTGACTCGGAGCAGCAGCGGATCCGCCGGCAGGCGGAGCGCGCCGTTCGCCAGCGCTCCGGCGATCGTCACCGCTCCGGCCAGGGGATCTCCCGCCGGGGCGACCTCGCGCGCTGCCGGAAGGAGCCTGGCGAGCTCCTCGCGCAGCGGACCGAGCAACGGCTCGCCCATCGTGAACAGCCCACCCGTCAAGGCCACTTCGACGGCCGCTCCCGACGGGCAGACCGCTGCCGCGGCCTCCGCGGCGTGACCGCCCGCGCGCTCCAGGATCCCCCTCGCCACCGCGTCGCCGGCCGCGGCGCAGCCCGCCACCCCGGGGGCGAACGAGGCCAGGACGGCCGGCCGGTCCGTGCGCGGATAGAGCGCCCCGGGCAACCCCGCCGCAGGACCGAACAGTTCCTCGGCGCGCGCCAGCAACGCGGCCGAACCGCCACGCCGCCCGTCGTACGCGCGCATCGCCGCCTCCAGGCCCGCGCGGCCGATCCAGGCCCCGCTGCCGCAGTCGCCCAGCAGATGGCCCCAGCCGTCCGCCCGGCGCCAGCCGGCCAGGTCCGTGCCGATCGCGATCAGCCCGGTTCCGCCCGCGACCACCGCGCCGGGCCGCTGCCCGAGCGCCCCGGCGTACGCGGTGACGGCGTCCGCCGCCAGCGCCAGCCGCCGCACGCCCCAGGCCCGTTCGAGCGCCCCGGGCAGCTCCGCCCGCAACCGGTCGCCGAGCGTCGCCATCCCGGCCGCCCCGACGCACGCCGCCACGACCCGGCCGCCACCGGCACGCCCGGCCATGGCGTCGACCGCGGGCAGCACCTGCGCGACCAGCTGACCGGCGTCGATCCCGCCCGCCCCGGTCCGGACCGGTTCACGGGAGGAGACCGTCTCCAGGACCCGTGCGTCCGCGGCCCGTGCGAGCGCGATCCGCAGCCCCGAGCCGCCGGAGTCCACCCCGACCACGAGCTCCGGCTCCGCCCCCGTCACGGCAGCTGCCAGTCCACGGCCTGGGCACCCTGGCGGAGCAGCAGTTCGTTGGTGCGGCTGAACGGCCGCGAGCCGAAGAAACCGCGGTCCGCGGACATCGGCGAGGGGTGCGAGGACTCGATGGCCGGCAGGTCGCCGAGCAGCGGACGCAGATTGCGGGCGTCGCGGCCCCACAGCACGGACACGAGCGGCTTCCCCCGCGCGGCGAGCGCCCGGATGGCCTGCTCGGTGACCGCCTCCCAGCCCTTGTCCCGGTGCGCGCCCGGCTTCCGCGGGGCCGTGGTGAGCGCCCTGTTGAGCAACAGCACGCCCTGCCGGGTCCACGGCGTCAGGTCGCCGTTCGAGGGCCGGGGGAGACCCAGGTCGGTGTTCATCTCCCGGAAGATGTTCTCCAGGCTCGGCGGCAGCGGGTGCACGTCCGGGGCCACGGAGAAACTCAGCCCCACGGCGTGGCCGGGGGTCGGATAGGGGTCCTGGCCGACGATGAGGACCCGTACCTCGTCGAAGGGTTGCTGGAACGCCCTCAGGACGTTCGCCCCCGACGGTACGTAGGTCCGCCCGGCGGCGATCTCCTGCCGCAGGAAGTCCCCCATCCCGGCGATGCGTTCGGCCACCGGCGCGAGCGCGTGCGCCCACCCGGCCTCGACGATTTCGTTCAACGGTCGTGCTGCCACGGCGTCACTCTACTGGCGCACACCGACAGCCCCCGCCCTACTGGCGCACACCGACAGCCCCCGCCCTACTGGCGCACACCGACAGCCCCCCGCCCGTCTCCGCCGCACGCCCCGGCTCAGGGAGGCAGCAGGGTGCCCAGGGGGCCCAGGTCGAGATTGAGGTCTTCCAGGGTGAGCCCGTAGTGGTCGCAGAGTTCCGTCATGCGGTCGTGCAGGAGCATCAGGGTCAGACCGAGCCTCTCCTCCTGGTCCTCGGTGAGATCGCCCTGGTCCACCCGGTGCAGGGCCTGGCGTTCCATCAGCTGGCGCAGCAGTTCCACGACGGTCAGCACGAGGGTGACGAGGTCCCGCTCGACGGTGTCGGGATCCGCGTGGAAGCGGCGCACGGGCTGCCGGGCCCGGGCCCCGCCGCTCGGCACGTCGCCCGCGCGCGCGGGCAGGAGGGCGAAGGCGCGGTGCGCCGCGTCGACGACCTCGCGCCGCCGGTCGGCGGCCGCGGGCCCGGTGCGGTCAGTCGGTCCGGTCACCGTCGGGTCCCTCCTTCCCCCCGATTTCTTCCTCTCCTCGCCCGACACCCGGCGCGAGGGGCTCTCCTCGCCCGAGACCCGGTGCGAGGACCTCTCCTTGCGCGTGACCGGGCGGGAGAGCCTCTTCTCGCCCGACCTCCGTGGCGAGGGCCGGCAGGGCCCACCGCGCGTCCTCCCGGACGGCGAGGACGACGGCCCGCAGGGAGATCCGCACCAGGTCGATGTCCGCGATCGACAGCACCAGGTCGCCGGTCAGGACGACGCCCCCGTTCAGAAGCCGGTCCAGCAGGTCGATCAGGGCCACGTGCCGCTCCGCGAGCGCCTTCTCGTCGTGGCCGGTCACGGCCGCCCCACCCCTTCCGGCGCCTCGGGCTCGGGGAGCACCGCGAACGAGTAGGGCGCCCACGGGCCGGTGATCTCGACGCGCACGCCCGGCAGGCCCCGCGTCGCACCCTCGATCCGCTCACGGAACTCGTCGGATCGGCCGGCCGGTACGAGATACGAGTCGTTGGCCACGTTCTCCCCGGCACCGGCGGCCAGTTGGCCCTGCTGCGGGCGGTGGCGCGCCAGGTCCACCGCGACCTCGCCGGCCTCGGCCCCGATCCTGCGCACCGCCTCGGCTGCGGCGGCCCAGGCGGCCCCCCGGTCCTGGTGCTGCCTGCGGCGGCGGCGCAGGTAGGCACGGCCGGGATCGGGGGCGTCCGCGTCCGCGGCCTCCGGGGCGGTGGCGTCGCGGGCGGCCTCGGCGTAGACCTTCACCCCCCACTCCAGCTGGCCGGCGAAGCGGTCCAGCATGCGGGTGAACGTCTCCGCCCCCCGGTGCAGCACCTCGCGCACCCGGGCGTCGTCCACGTAGACGGTGGCCAGCCGCAGCGGGAGCACCGTGGTGCGGGACGCGAGGAACTCGACGACGCCGTGGTGGGCGCGCGCCACCTGTTCCAGCCAGTCGAGGTCCTCCAGGTGGAGCTTCAGGGCGGCTTCGGAGAACTCCTCCTCCGGTACGGAGCCGACCGCCGCGGCCAGGCCCCCCGCGGCGACCAGCCGGACGGTTCCCGAGGCGACGCCGCCGACCTCGCGCAGCGCTTCACCCGAGAGCGCCGCGGTGGGGCGCACGACGGCGTAGGCGTAACTCAACTCTGCAGCCATGACGTCAGTCCCGGTGTCGTTCGGCCTCGGTCTCCTGCTCGGCCCCGTCGTCGTTCTCGTACGCGTCATCGGGATCCGCGTCCGCGGCGTGGCGGGTGCGGGTCTTCCGGGTCTCCGAATCCCTTCGTCTGCTTCGGCGTTCGGGGGCGGGCCGACGTCGGTCGCTCTCCGGGTCGGCGGTCCGGCGACGGCGGGGTTCCGACCCCTCCGGGAGGGCGGAGCGGGGCGCGGGCCGTGCGCGGAGCGCCTCGACCTCGGCGCGCAGGCGCTCGTTCTCCTGCTCCAGCTTCCGCCGGGGCTCCGCCCGCGAGGACAGGTCGGGGTCGTTCTCCCACCAGTCGATGCCGATCTCCTTGGCCTTGTCGACCGAGGCGACCAGGAGCCGGAGCCTGATGGTCAGCAGCTCGATGTCGAGCAGGTTGATCCGGATGTCCCCGACGATGACGATGCCCTTGTCGAGCACGCGTTCCAGGATGTCGGCGAGGTTCGCGCTCTGGTTCTGCCCGTAGGGGGTCAGGCTGCGTCCACCCGAGGGGCCTGCGGGTTCCGATGCGGTCACGACGGATTCGACCTCGCTTTCCGGGCGTCAGCGCTTGCGGCTCCGACGGGCGGCGCGGGGTTCCTCGTCCTCGTCCTCGTCGTCCTCGTCGGCCTCCTCCGGCTCGTCGTCGTACCGGTCCTCCGCCTCCTCCTCGTCCTCGTCCTCGTCGAGTTCGTCGTCCTCGTCGTACCGGTCCTCGGGCTCCCCCTCGTCGTCGTCCTCCTCGTCCTCCTCGTCCCGGTCCTCCGGCCCGAGTTCGTCGTCCTCGTCCTCGTCCTCGTACCCGTCGTCCTCGTACTCGTCCTGGGCCTGGCCCTCCTCGCCCTCCTCCTGCTCCTCGTCCGGGCCCGCGACGACCTCGCCGTCCCGGATCTCGCCGCGCCAGCTCCCGGTCGCCTCGCCCTTCAGCATCACGAACGTGCGGAAGGCCTTGAGGTCGAGCCGGACACGTCGCCCCTGCGCCCGCACGAGGCTGCCCGTCTTCTCGAAGAAGCCCTTGGGGTAGTACTCCATGACCAGCAGGACCTTGGTGAGGTTCTCGCCCAGCGGATGGAAGGTGACCACGCCCCTGGTCGTGCCCTTGGCGCCCTCCGAGGACCAGGCGATGCGCTCGTCGGGAATCTGCTCCGTGACGTTTCCCGTCCAGGCCCGGTTCGACTTGGCGACCTTGACCTGCCAGCGGGTGGTCGTCTCGTCCTTCTGCTCGACGGAGACGACGCCCTTGGCGAAGCGGCTGAACTCCTGGAACTGCGTCCACTGGTTGTACGCCTCTTCGACGGGAACGCCCACGTCGACGTCCTCGATGATCGTCAGGTTCTTGCCGCCCGAGTTCGAGGACGAGGACTTGCCGGACTTGCCAGAGGTCACCTTGTCCATGATCGAGTCCTTCGCCTCCGAGGCCATGTGCCCGACCCCCTTGCCGACGCCGCGGAGCAGGGTGCCAGGGCCGAGGTGCGCCTCGCCCACCTTCTCCGCCACGTCGCCGATGCGGTCACCGACGCCGCCGAGCGCCTTGTCGAGCCGAGCCTGGAAGTAGGAACCGAACTCCTCCGCCAGGTGGTTGGCGCCGGGATTGCGGTCCAGCAGCCCCTGCGTGCCGGATCCGCCGGAGGCGTCGCCGTTGCCGTCCTGCGCCTGCCGTTCCGATCCCCTCGTGTCAGTCATCGTCCTGCCTCCTGCCGCCTCCTGAACGGCTGCTCCTCGACGCGGTGGACGAGGACGCCCGCTGCGTCGATCGCTTCGTCGTCCCGCCGGACGTCTTCGACGCCGTACCGCCGCCGCGACCGGAGGAGGCCGTGCGCCGCGGCCGCGGCTTGGTCTCGCCGTCGTCGCCCGACGTGTCCTTCCTGGCGCGGGCCGGCCTCCCGGAGTCACCGCCCGAGCGCTTCCGCCGCCCTTCCGGCTCCGACCCCGCGTCGTCCCGTGCGTTCCCCTCGTCCCCCTCGTCTCCGTCGTCTCCGTCGTCGTTCCGCTGCCCGTCGCGCAGGCCCGCGGTCCGGCCGTGCAGGGCGTCGGCGAGGTGCTCGGCCTTGGCGTTGAGCACGGTCGTGGCGGCGGCCTTTCCCGCCGACATGAGTTCTCCGCGCACCTGCTGGTTCACATGGCTGAGGATCGGCGACTTCGCCAGGGATTTCCCCAGTTGTGCGGGCTTGACCCGGGACCCGGCCAGCGCCATTGCCAGCCCGAGCGCGAGTTTCCCCTTCTTGGTCCGTCCCAGCAGGTAACCGCCGATGAGAGCGGTGCCCATCTTGGCGTTGTTCATGATGCTTCTCTCCTCGCCCCGGACGTGTGCGGTCCTCTGACGGAACCGGGACTCCCGCTACGTGCCCTGCGGTCCCGATCGACCGAGTAGGTACAGCCGTATCTCCTCGAGACGCTGCAGGAGCAGCTCCTCGCGCTTCTCGAATTCCTCGTCGTCGATGTTGCCCTCCTCCCGCTCCTTTTCGAGCGCGGCGAGCGCTTCCTGCACCGGGCCCGGGTCGTAGTACTCCTGTTCCGCGGCCTGCAGCACCTTGTCGAGCACCCAGGAGACCCCTCTGAACGGGGCTGCGGGCAATATCAGGATCTCCGTCAGCAATCCCACGGATCCTCCCAGCGGTTTCGTGCCACCCCTTCGCGGACGGCGTGCCCACCTCAGGCGAAGCTGTACGGGGGCAGTGGCCCGCGGACCCGGACCTCGACCCCGTCGGGCAGCTCGCCGGTCGCCTCCTGCACGGCCCGGGTGAATTCCTCGGTGCCTTCCTGGTCGACCAGGAACGACGCGTTCAGGAGGTATTGCTGCGAGGGCTCCGACAGGCGTTCCGCGCGGGCGTGCGGCCTCAGCGTGGCGAGGACGGACTCGGCCAGCGCCGCCTGCCGGGCCTGGACCTCGTCGTGCAGCAGCTGTCCGAGTTCGAGGCGCTGCTCGTAGGTGCCGCCGCCCTCACGCGTGGCGGCGTTGAGCTCCCGGATCGGCTCGGACTCGGCGACGATCTGCCGGAGGACGGCGTCCTCCTCCTGGACACCCTTCACATTGAACTCGACCCGGTCGGTGAGCTCGTCGAGGCGCTGGGCGAACTGATCTGCTCCCCCTTCGAGAACCGCACGGACGGCGTCCTCGTCCTCGGCCACGAAACCGAAGCCCAGCGGCAGGGTGGGGCCGTCGCGCCACAGGCGCTCCTGCACGGCCTGGTGCGCCTCGATGTCGGCGCGCTTCACGCGCACGTTGTCCGGAGCCTCGCTCACGACGGCGCAGAGTGAGTCTCCGCGCACGGTCCGCACGGGCGAGTCGTCGCCACCGACGCCGGTCAGATCGTCGACGTCGAGGGGGTGCGACGACTTCGTGACGGCATAGACGTAGAGGGCCATGGTCAGTCGCCGCCCTCCGAGGACCGCCGCGACGAGCGGCGCTCACGCGGACGGTCGTCCTCGCGCTTCTCCCGCTCGCGAGGCTGCTTCTCCTTCTCGTCGTCGCCCCGACCGGTCAGGGAGTCCGTGAAGGCCTCGACGGCCCCGGTCAGCGCGCCCTTCGACTTGCCCTTGGCTCCGCCCTCCATCGTCTTCTCCATGACGTCGGGCAACTGCGCCGGGGCCTTCCTGCCACTCTCGAGGTCGAGGCGGTTACAGGCCTCGGCGAAGCGGAGGTACGTATCGACGCTTGCCACGACCACGCGGGCGTCGATCTTGGCGATCTCGATTCCCACGAGGGACACCCGGACGAAGGCGTCGATGACGAGGCCCCGGTCGAGTATCAGGTCCAGCACGTCGTAAAGATTTCCGCTGCCGCCGCCCTGTCCGGGCATCCCGCCACCTTGCTGTACAACAGACACGTTCTCCTCCCTCGGTCCTGAGGGAACGGCATGCTCAGCGGCCGTTGTCGACCTGAGCGCGCGTGTATCGCTTGCCGCGTTCGTACCCCAGCAACTGCCCGTCCGAGCGGAGCGCAACCTCGTAACTGGCCAGAACGCTGGTGGTCTCCGGAATTCGTTCGATCTCGACGACTTCGATCTGCGCCGTCCAGCCCTCTTCCGTCGGTTTGAGGCCGGACACGGATTCGGGGGTCCTTCCCAGAAGTTCCGTGAGCTGCTGCACGCCGAGCCGGAGCGCTTCCGTGGCCGGCACCCGCTCGGGCGACGTGGCCGATTCGGCGGTGTCGCCACGCCTGCCCCCGGAATCGGAATCGGAATCGGAATCCGTCCCGGGATCCGGTTCGTCGTCCTCGTCGATCTCCTCTTCGGGCTCGTCGTCCTCCTCGATCTCCTCGGGCTCGTCCTCTTCCTCGAACTCCTCCTCGGGTTCGTCCTCCTCGTCGAACTCCTCCTCGGGCGCGTCATCGAGTTCCGCGTCGCGCTCGGTCTCGTCCGGGTCTTTCCTCTTGCGTCTGCGGTTGCTGTTCGTGACGGTTCACCGCCAAAGTCGAAAAAATCCCCTGCGTAATCACTGCGAATTCCAACAACAACCCCGTCCGAAACACGGCGGTCGCCGCGAGAGCGCGGTCGGACGGCGAATCCGGGGTGTTACACGGCCGAGGGTCCGGAAGGCAGTGCCTTCCGGACCCTCGGAGCGATGCGAAGCGAGAATCGTGTCCCGCGCGCCGGCGTCAGGTGTGCCGCCGCATCCGGCCCTTCGCCTCCTCCGCCGTGCCCTTGACCTTCCGCTCCTGCTTGCCGACCGCCTGCTTGGCCTTGCCGGCCACCTGGTCGCCGGCGCCCTTGAGGCGCAGATCGTCCCTGTCGGTGGCCTCTCCGGCCTTCTCCTTGACCTTGCCCATCTCTTCCTGGGCCTTGCCGCGGATCCTCTTGCCTCCGGCCATTGCGCGTCAGCTCCTCGGCCTCGTAGTCGTCGGGAACCCGCTCCGACCTCTCCCCGGGCTCCCGCAGGGGCGGTTACCCGCCGTCCCGGGGACCATTCACGCGTGGACGTCACGCGTCGAGGAGGTTCCGTCAGGGCTTGAGCAGGGTTTTGATCATGCCGTCCTCCTTGGCCAGGAACATCGCGTAGGCCCGGGGCGCCTCCTCCAGCGGCATGGTGTGGGTGGCGAAGCCCTCCACGCCCAGGGGGTCCGCGTCGTCGAGGAGCGGCAGGATGTCGTCCACCCAGGAACGTACGTTGGCCTGGCCCATGCGGAGCTGGATCTGCTTGTCGAAGATCGTGAGCAGGGGCATGGGATCGACCGCTCCACCGTAGACACCCGACACGGAGACGGTTCCGCCGCGACGCACGATGTCGATCGCCTTGTGGAGGGCGTCGAGGCGGTCGATGCCCGCGTGTTCCATGAGCGGCCTCGCCAGGGCGTCGGGCAGGAGCGCCGTGGCGCGCTGCAGCCCTGCCGCGAGCCGTGTCCCGTGCGCCTCCATGCCCACGGCGTCGATCACGGAGTCGGTCCCGCGGCCCTCCGTCAGCTGCCGGATCGCGTCCGCCAGGTCCTTTCCGTGCTCGTCCGGGTCCATGGTGTGCACCCCGCTCGCAGCGGCCCGCTCGCGCCGGGCGAGCACCGGGTCGACCCCCACCACCAGGCCCGCGCCACGGTGGAGGGCGATCCGCGCGGCCATCTGTCCGATCGGGCCGAGACCGAGGACGGTGACGGAACCACCCGGCGGAACATCCGCGTACTCCACCGCCTGCCAGGCGGTGGGCAGCACGTCGGACAGGTACACGTAGCGCTCGTCGGGCGGGCCCTCGGGCACCTTGACGGGCAGCGTGTCACCGAACGGGACCCGCAGGTACTCGGCCTGCCCCCCGGGCACCTGCCCGTAGAGCTTGGTGTAGCCGAAGAGCGCCGCGCCCTTGCCGTACTCCTGGACCTGGGTGGTCTCGCACTGGGAGTGGAGCCCCTGGTCGCACATGTAGCAACGCCCGCAGGAGATGTTGAACGGGACGACGACCCGGTCACCGCGCCGCAGCGTGGTCACCTCGGAGCCGACCTCCTCGACGACGCCCATGGCCTCGTGACCCAGGATGTCGCCGGCGTCGAGGAAGGGTCCCAAGACCGTGTAGAGGTGGAGGTCGGACCCGCAGACTCCCGTGGACGTCACCTTGACGACGACATCCGTCGGTTCCTCGAGTCGCGGGTCGGGTACGGACTGCACGCGGACGTTCCGCGTGCCCTGCCACGTCAGGGCGCGCATGGTGCTGCCTCCCGGGAAGGGTGCTCGAACGGACGGCAGGCGGCTGCCCCGCCCGCGGCGTGATCACTCACCGCCCGCCCCGGCCCGCCTGCCCGTCTGGCCGGTCTGCCCGTCTGGCCGGTCTGCCCGTCTGGCCGGTCTGCCCGTCCGCCCGGTCTGCCCGCCTGGCTGGTCTGCCCGTCTGGCTGGTCTGCCCGCCTGGCTCGGGCGGCGGGGGGCGAGGGCGGGGGCCCGGGGGACGTGCGGTGATGGGACGGGGCGCGGCACGTGAGCATGCGATCCCCTGCGCAGGGCAGTCGCCTCCCTGACGAGGAGGTGTGCGATGACGTCCGTGACGGAGACACCACACTCCGAGGCCGATCGCTCCGCCCCTGACCCGTTCGTGGTGTGGGTGAGGGGCGACATGGACCTGGACCACTCGGCCCGGCTGCGAGCCCTGATTCGCACGGCCGTGGCGAGGGCGCCACGGGGCGCCGAGATCATTCTCGACCTGCAGAACTCGTCGTTCTGCGATTCCACAGGTCTCAACGAGCTGCTCAGCGGCAGGCGGCGCGCCCTGGAGTCGGGGCACCCCCTGACCCTCGCGGCGCCCAGCCACCAGATGGTGCGCATGCTGGAGATCACCCGCTCGATCGGGCTCTTCGGTCTCTGCCCCGCCGTGCCGCAGGAGCCACCCGCAGGTGCGGCTCGCGGGTAGCGGTGCGACGGCCCGGAGCCCCGCGGACACGGCGCGCCGCCGTCCGGGGAGGACCGACGCCACGGAGGGAGAACGCATGAACCTCACGGACGACCGGGGCGACAGCGCGCGCTCCGGAGCCACCGCTCCGCACGGAGCGCTGCACCCGCCCGACGCGCACCAGGGAAGCCGGCCGGGCGGCACGGATCACGTGGCCGCTCCCCACCCGGGTGCCGACCGGGCGGGCCCCCTGCCGGCCGACCACACGCAGGCCATCCTCCAGGCCACGAAGGAGATCGCCGCCGTTCTGAAGACCTCGGACTGCCCCTTCGCCCTCGTCGGGAGCGTCGCCGTGTACGCGCACGGCGTGCCGGTGCGCCTGCAGCACGACACCGACTTCGCCGTCCGCGGGGAGGACGCCGAGACCGTCACGCGTCTGCTGCGCCAACGGGGCGTACGCATCGTCGAACCGCCGGAGGACTGGCTCGTGAAGGCCCGCACCGGCGGTGAGGAGATCGATCTCATCTTCGCCCTCGCCGGGCGGCCCGTCACCACCGAACTCCTCTCCCGTGCCTGGACCTTGCCGGTGGACTCGGTGCACATGCCCGTGATCGACCCGACCGACCTCATGGTCGGGCGGCTCTCGGCCTTCTCCGAGCACCACTGCGATTTCGGCGCTCTGCTTCCCGTGGCCCGCGGGCTGCGCGAGCGCGTCGACTGGGAGCGCGTGCGCGCGGAGACCAGGGACATGCCCATGGCGGTCGCCTTCCTCTACCTGCTCGAACTGCTCGACGTGATCGGCGGGGACGCGGCCGGTGCGAGAGGAGGACCGGACGATGACTGAGCATCCTGCCGCGTCCGAGGACGAGTACCGCCTCGCGCGGCTGGTCGCGCGCCTCGCGGGCGACGACGTGGCCGAGCTCGGCGTGCACGTGGAGCAGCGGGGCGGTGCCGTCCTGCTGACCGGCACCGTGCCCACGGCCGCCCGGCGCGACGAGATCCTGCGAGTCGCCCGCGGCGAGCTCGCGGGGCTCACGGTGCACGGCGACCTGGCCGTGGCCTGCGCGGACGCGCCGGACCGGCCGGAAGAGCTGTCATGACCGCCCCGTCGCAGCCACCGGTCGTACGGGTCGCGGCCGTCGGCGACATCCATCTGGGCCCGGACTGCCGGGGTCTCTTGAAGCCCGCCTTCTCCGTCCTGCCGGACTGCGCCGACCTGCTGCTCCTGGCCGGCGACCTGACCCGGCACGGCACGGCCGAGGAGGCCGTGGTCGTGTCCGAGGAGGTGAGGGAGGCCGGTGTGCCCGTGGTGGCCGTCCTCGGCAACCACGACTACCACTCCGGCCAGGAGGCGGAGCTGGAGCGTGTCCTGGAGGCCGCGGGCGTCACCGTCCTGGAAGGCACGGCGGCCGTGCTCTCCGTTGCCGGACACAAGGTCGGCGTCGCCGGCACCAAGGGCTTCTGCGGGGGCTTCATGGGGGCCAGCGCGGGCGAGTTCGGGGAGCCGGAGATGAAGGCGTTCGTCCGGACGACCCGGCGCAGCGCCGACCGGCTCGCGGGCGCGCTCGGCGACCTGTCGGCGGCCGGGTGCGCGGTGCGCATCGCGCTGACCCACTTCTCGCCCGTGCCCGACACGCTGGCGGGTGAGCCGCTGCAGATCTACCCGTTCCTCGGCAGCTACCTGCTCGCCGAGGCGATCGACTCCGCCGGTGCCGACCTGGCCGTGCACGGTCACGCCCACCTCGGTACGGAACACGGCATGACCGCAGGCGGCGTCCGGGTCCGCAACGTCGCCCAGCCGGTGATCGGCCGCGCTTTCACCCTCTACCGGCTTCCGTTGGACGGCCACCCGGTGCCGCGGGAATCCTCACGGCACCGGACAGTCACGTGACGCGCGGGCCCGCCACGTGCGTCACGGGCTCCGGCGCCCCTGGTCCCGGCCCCGGGTCACGCCCCGTCGAGGGCGGGGCCTCATGACGGGGCCTCATGACGGGGCCCGCGGTGGCAGCCCTCCGCTCACCCGGTCACCACCGCCCGCACGCACAGGACGTCGGGCAGGTGGTCGGCGAGAAGCTGCCAGCTGTCGCCGTCGTCGGCGCTCGCGTACAGCTCCCCGTTGCGGTTGCCGAAGTAGACACCCGCCGGGTCGCCGTCGTCCGTGCACAGGGCGTCGCGCAGCACCGTGCCGTAGTGGGCGCCCTCCGGGAGGCCCCTGGTGAGCGGCTCCCAGGTCGCCCCGGCGTCCGTCGTGCGGTAGACGCGGCAACGCCGCTCGGCGGGGACACGGTCGGAGTCCGCGTTGAGGGGGAAGACGTAGGCGGTGTCGGGCCGGTGCGGGTGCGCGGCGACGGCGAAGCCGAAGTCGGAGGGGAGTCCGCCGCCGATGTCGGTCCAGCTGCCGCCGGCGTCGTCGCTGCGGAACACCCCCCAGTGGTTCTGCAGATAGAGCCGGTCCAGGTCGCCCGCGTCCTGGGCGATCTTGTGCACGCACTGGCCGAACTCGGGGTGCGGATCCGGCAGGAACACCGCCGACACCCCCTGGTTGGCGGGCGCCCAGCTCGCTCCGCCGTCGCGGGAACGGAAGACGCCGGCGGTCGACACCGCGACGGTCACCAGCTCCGGGTCGCGCGCGTCGGTGACGACGGTGTGCACCGCCTCGCCGCCACCGCCCGGCACCCACTTGTCCCGGGTCGGGTGCTCCCACAGCGGACGGACCAGCTCGAAGGACTCGCCGCCGTCCGCCGACCGGAACAGCGCCGCCGGCTCCGTCCCCGCGTACACGACGTCGGGGGAGTGGGCGGGAGCGGGCTGGAGCTGCCACACCCGCTCCAGGGAAGCCCCCGTGTCCTGGGGGAACTTCACGGCCGGCGCGGGCGGCTCCGTCCAGCTCGCGCCGAGGTCGTCGGAGCGGAAGACGGAGGGGCCCCAGTGCGAACTGTCCCCGCCGACCAGGATCCTCGGGGTGCCGCGGCGGGTGTCGATGCCGACCGAATAGATCGCCTGCGCGGCGAAGTGGGGATCGTCGAACTCCCATCGCCCGCCCCGCCGACGGCCGATGAACAGACCCTTGCGGGTACCTACGGTCAGTAGCACGTCGGTCATGCCCGACACCTCCAGGACGCCGTTGTCGCGGATACCGGCCAGTCTGCACCCGGCCACTGACAACGGCCCTCGGAGTGGGCTCCGCCCCAGGTGGGAGGCGTGTTGCCGGCCTGGCCGGGGCGGCCCCTGCCGGTGCCGGGGGCTCGTACAATGGGCGCATCCGTTCCCGAGCGCCGTGGAGCCGCAGCCGTGACGACCGCGACCAGCCCCCGGCACATCGAGCACCCCGCGCGCGAGGACATCCGGCTCGGGCCCGTGCTGCACGCGCTGTCCGACCCCATACGCCTGCGGATCGTGTGCGCCATGGCGCACGGCAGGGGCGAGGCGTTCAGCTGCTCGTACTTCGCCCTTCCCGTGACGAAGTCGACCAGCACCCACCACTTCCGCGTGCTGCGCGAGAGCGGTGTCGTCCGGCAGACCTATCAGGGCACCGCCAAGCTGAACAGCCTCCGCCGCGCCGACCTCGACGCCCTCTTCCCGGGCCTTCTCGACAGCGTCCTGGAGTCCGCCGACGCCGAGGCGCACCGCGAACGGCCACACCCGCAGTAGGCGTGGCGCCCGGCGGCGGCCGGGCTCCGGACGACGGGCCCGCCGGGCCGGGCCACGGCCGACCGCCCCGGTCGCCTCACCGCCCCGACCGCCCCGGTCGTCTTACCGCTCCGACCGCCCCGGTCGCTCACGGTCCCGCCCCCCGTGGGTCTCGATTCGCTCGCCCTGGATCCGGCCGGAGGATCAGCGGGCCCGCAGCGGGGCCACCACCTTGAGCCGGAGATAGGCGGCGGTCATGGGGGATCCTCGGTATGCCGGGGGGCGAGGTGACGGCGGGTGGGACGGGCGCGCGGTACGTCAGTCGTCCAGGGCGGCGACGCCGGCCCGGGCGAACTTCTCTCCCGCCCTGTCGTCCGTCGTGGTGCCGCGACCGGCTGCGGCCGGTCCGCCCGCCGGTCCCTCCCCGCGCCCTGCCCGGTCGACCCCCGAGTCATCCGATCGGCTGACCCGCCGCCGTCCAAGCCACCCGCGCCGCCTCGCGGAGCCCCGCCCAGTCGGGGATCTTCACCGGTCCGCGGCCCAGCGAGCCGCCCAGGGCCGCCTCCGCGCGTTCGATCATCTGCCAGCCCGTCCAGGGCACCGGCGCGTGTCCGAGGGCGCGCAGCGCGGCGAGCGGGTCGGGCGCGATGTCGCGGCCCGTGAGGGCTGCCGCGTCGGCCAGGAGGGACGCGGCGGTCTCCTTGGCGCAGGGCCGGTTGGTGCCGATCACACCGGTGGGGCCGCGCTTGATCCAGCCCGCCACGTACTCGCCCGGCGACGGCGTCCCGTCCCGGAGCACCCGGCCGGCCGCGTGCGGGACCGTGCCGGGCGCCGGGTCGAAGGGGAGTCCCGGCAGCGGTACGCCCTGGTAGCCGACCGCCCGCAGCACGAGGCCGGCGCGGATCTCCTCGTGGAGCCCGGTGCCCCGTACCCCACCGCTCCCGTCGGGCTCGGTGCGCTCGAAGCGCACGCCGGCGACCCGGCCGTCCGCGTCCCCGAGGATCTCCACGGGCCGCAGGAAGAACCGCAGCCGCACCGATCGCGTGGCCGGCGCGGCCAGGGCGGCGCCCGCCGACCAGCTCCGTACGACGTCGAGGTTGCGCCGGTTCACGGCCGGGAGGCCGGAAGGGTCGTCGTACGCGGGGTCGAGCGCGAGATCGGTACGGTCGACCAGGATCCGGGTGTCCGGGAGCGTGCCGAGCTCGCGCAGCTCCTTGGTGGTGAACCGGGCCTGCGCGGGCCCGCGGCGCGCCACCATGTGCACGTCGCGCACCCCGCTCGCGCCCAGCGCCCGCAGTGCGCCCTCCGGGATGTCGGTCGGGCGCAGCTCCTCCGGCCGCCGGACCAGGAGCCGGGTCACGTCGACGGCCACGTTGCCCGCCCCGACGACCACGGCGCCGGGCCGGTCCAGGCCGAAATCGTCCTGGACGGCGTCCGGATGGGCGCTGTACCAGGAGACGAACTCCGTCGCCGAGAAGCTGCCGCGCAGCTCCTCTCCCGGCACCCCGAGCCGCCGGTCGCGCGCGGCGCCCACGCAGTACACGACCGCGTGGTAGAGCTGCAGGAGCCGGGCCGGAGTGAGCCCGTGCGCCCCCACCTCCACGTCGCCGAGGAAGCGGATCCGCTCGTCCTCCAGGACCGTGCGCAGACTCCCCTGGAGCGACTTGATCTTCTCGTGGTCCGGCGCGACCCCGTACCGCACGAGCCCGTACGGGCACGGCAGCCGGTCCAGCACGTCCACCCGTACGTCGGGCACGGCGCTCTGCCCGACCAGGGCCTGGGCCGTGTAGACCCCGCTGGGGCCGGAACCGACGACGGCGACACGGAACACGCACGCACCCCTTCCCGCCGGGAGACCTCCAGCATGGCACCGGCGGGGCCGGCGGGGGAGGGGGCGTGCGCCGGGACCGGGAGGGGGCACGTCGGGCATTCCGGCCCAGGCCTGGCACGCCGTACGCCGCTTCCCGCCGTGCACCCGCAACCCGCGAGCCCGCATCTCGCGCACCCGCCACCATGCCGCGTACGCGCCGTACGCGCCCCGGCGCGGCAGACCACCTCCTCGGCCGGACGCGCCCTCGTCTCACGTCGGTCCCGGGCGGTCCCGGCCGTCCCGTCCTACAGCGCCCGCATCCGGTTGATCTCCGCCGTCTGCTGGGCGATGACGTCGTTGGCCATCTCCTCCACCAGGACGTTGTTGCCCTGGCCGAGGGCCTCCGACGCCATGGTCACCGCCCCCTGGTGGTGGATGATCATCAACTTCAGGAAGAGCGTGTCGAAGGCCTTGCCCCTGGCGGCCCTCAGCTCGGCGAGCTGGGCCTCGGTGGCCATGCCGGGCATGCCGTGGTGGTCGTGGCCGGCCGTCGGGCGCGGACCGCCGTTGCTCTTCAGCCAGCCCTGCATCGCGCCGATCTCCGGGCCCTGCGCCGCCGCGATCCGGGCCGCGACCGCCTTCACCTGGGGGGAGGCGGCCCGCTGCGGGGCGAGGGCGGTCATCGTGAGCGCCTGGCGGTGGTGCTCGATCATCATCTGGACGTAGCGGTAGTCGGATCCGTTCGGTCTCTCGTCGGGCATCAGCCGGGCCGCCTCCTCGGGCGAGACGCGTCTCGCGGGCTCGCCGGGCCTGCCCGGGGCCACGATGGCCGGACCGCTCGCGGCTCCCGCCCCGGGGGCCGCGCCGCCCGTGTCCGAGCCCGACTCGCAGGCCCCCAGCGCCAGTACGGCGGAGACGGTCAGCAGGGCGGCGAGGACGCGGCGTTCGGGGCGGTTCAACAAGGCTTTCTCCACAGGCACTTGAGCAACTCCGGTCCCTCGGGTGTCGGCGACTTTTCGGAGAATCTTCATGACGTGTGTGTTGCCATCTGTTGAGATGCGCACGCCAAGGAAGATACTGCCGAGGTCCATCCGTCGTTCAGCTGTGAACGGAATCCAGAGAGGACGGAGTGACTTCGTTGCGTACCACGAGTACCCCGCGTGCACGGATCAGAGGCCTGGGTGTGGCAACCGCCGCGGTCGGCCTGCTGATCGGAATGCTCGCCGCCGGACCTGCGGCCGCCACACCCGACCCGGGCGACGCCTCGGTGCAGGGCACCGTCAGCGCGGAGCAGGCGGCGCAAGCCCGCGCCGCGATCGCGAGCGGTGAGATACCCGGCGTGGACGAGATCGTCCACAGCCCGAACATCGAACACCTCGTCAACATCCCCAAGGACGCACTCAAGGGAACCAACTCCGACCTGGCCTTCCAGGGCAGGTACGCCTTCGCGGGCAACTACGACGGCTTCCGGATCTTCGACATCAGCGACCCCCGGGCGCCGAAGACGGTCACCCAGGTGCTGTGCCCCGGCTCCCAGAACGACGTGTCCGTCTCCGGGAACCTCCTGTTCCTCTCCACCGACTCCTCCCGCAGCGACGACTCGTGCGCCAGCGTTCCCCAGCCGGCCTCGGTCAAGTCGTCCTGGGAGGGCATGAAGATCTTCGACATCAGCGACGTCGCCAACCCGAGGTACGTCGCCGCCGTCGAGACCAACTGCGGCTCCCACACCCACACTCTGGTGCCCAAGCGCAAGGACGTGTACGTCTACGTCTCCTCGTACTCGCCGAGCGCCTCCTTCCCCGACTGCCAGCCGCCGCACGACGGCATCTCGGTCATCAAGGTGCCGCGCGACGCGCCGGAACAGGCCAAGGTCGTCGGCTTCCCCGTCCTGTTCCCGGGCAGCGGCCCGGACGGCGGCGGCAACCCCGGCGCGCCCACCAACCCCGGTGTCTCCAAGACCACCGGCTGCCACGACATCACCGTGCTCCCCGGCGAGGACCTCGCCGCCGGCGCCTGCATGGGCGACGGCATCCTGTTCGACATCAAGGACCCCGAGCGCCCCCGGGTGATCGACCAGGTCCAGGACAACGTCAACTTCGCCTTCTGGCACTCCGCGACCTTCAACCAGAAGGCCGACAAGGTCGTCTTCACCGACGAGCTCGGCGGCGGCGGCGCGGCCACCTGCAACGAGGCCGTCGGCCCGAACCGCGGCGCGGACGGCATCTACGACATCGTCGGCAAGGGAGACAAGCGCAGGCTGGTCTTCCGCAGCTACTTCAAGATCCCCCGACACCAGGCCGACACCGAGAACTGCGTCGCCCACAACGGCTCGCTGATCCCGGTCAGGGGCAAGGACATCATGGTGCAGGCCTGGTACCAGGGCGGCGTGTCCGTCTGGGACTTCACCGACTCCCGGCGGCCGAAGGAGATCGCGTACTTCGAGCGCGGCCCGATCTCCGCGACCACCCTCGTCGGCGGCGGTTCCTGGTCCGCCTACTACTACAACGGGCACATCTTCTCGAACGACCTCGTCAAGGGCTTCGACGTCCTGAAGCTCACCGACAAGCGCACCGACAAGGCCGCCCGGATCCGGATGGACGAGCTCAACGTCCAGACGCAGCCGGACTACTTCGACGACTTCGACCGCGCCGGTGGCTCCCGGTCCGGTGGCGAGGACGCCGACGACTGAGCCGGCACCCGGACCGCCCGGTCCGGTAACGGCCTACCGAGTTCCGGTGTGCCGCCGGGCGGACCCCCGTCCGGCGGCACACCCAGCTCCCAGCCGAGTCCGTACCGCTGGAACAGCTCGGCCCGCAGCCGGGCCTTCGGCATCGGCGCCCCCGGGAGCAGCTGCGCGAACACCGCGCCCATCAGCAGGGCCCGCAGCAGCGGATAGTCGCGGGACACGTCGGTGGAGCCGTAGCGCTCCACGGTGTCCCGCAGCAGGGCGGCGAGCCGCTGTTGCTCGGGGCACTGCACGAAGCCCTCGGCCTGGAGGATGCCGGCCATGTGCGTCCGCATGAGGACGGGCCGCTGCTCGGCCAGCCCGAGGACCGCGTCGACCGCCCGCGCCAGCCGCTCCCGGCCGTCCTCGGTGCGCGGCTCGCGCTCCAGCGCCTCCTCCAGCGTCAGGTGCATCAGCCGGTGCACGGCGGACTGCAGCAACTGCCGTTTGCCGGGGAAGTAGTACGAGATCAGCCCGCGAGCCGAACCGGCCCGCTCGGCGATGTCCCCGAGCGTCGTGGCCTCGTACCCCCGCTCGGTCACGAGCTCCACCGTGGCGGCCAGAATCCGCTCACGCGAGCGTCTCCGAAGCTCTTCATTGACCGATGCGCTACGCGGGGACATGCTGGACTCCTGCGTTGACTGGCTCGCAGCCAATATACTCAGCGCGTCCTGCCGTCGTGCCCTCGTGGCCGGAGGCGGGACATGCCGTCTGTTCTGGGCGACGCGGGGGATCGTCCAGAACAGGCGGCTTCATCGTGTTCCTCCCATTCTGCCTCCGGCGGGCGCGTCGCCCTGATCCGTTCCGCCGGCGCCGAAGCGCCGGTACGTGACGATCGCCACGGCCACGCAGCACCAGCCGAGCAGCCAGCCCGCGAGCACGTCCGAGAGCCAGTGGACGCCCAGGTAGACCCGGGTCCAGCCGACCCCGGCGACCGACACCGCGGCCACCCCGGCGAGCGTGCCCCAGCCGCGCCAGGACGCTCGCCAGTGCAGCGCGAGGACCCACAGCAGGAGGCCGCAGGTGACCGTGGCCGCCATCGCGTGACCGGAGGGGAAGGCCGCGTACGGGGCCGTGTCGACGGGGTCGGGCCAGCGCGGCCGCTCCCGCCCCACGACGGCCTTCAGGCCCTGCTGGAGGCCCCAGGCGACGAGGGTGGTGACGGCGACCCACAGGGCGAGGCGCCGCTCGCGCCGCCACCAGAGCACCACCACGGCTGCCGTGGCGAGTGCGCGCATGGTGAACGGGTCCCAGACCCAGTCGGTCAGGATCCGGTTCAGGTGGGTGAAGCCGGGTTCGGCGACCGCGCTGCGGTGCAGCGCGTCGGCGACGTCCCGGTCGAAGGACAGCAACGGCGCCCAGCCCACGGCGACCAGGACGAGCAGGAGCACGGTCAGGGCGCCGGACACGACGGCGGAGATGCGCATGGGTCGATCCTGCCCGACGCGCATGCCGTGCCGGGTGCCAGGGCCCCGCGTCGCGTCCCTGGGCCCTGTCGTCGGACTCCCGCCTGCCCCGCGGGCAACGACGGGAGTGTGACGACGGGACCTAGGGGAGTGCGGCCAGCGCCGGGACGAAGGCCACGAGGACCGGGATCACCGGGACCAGGGACGCCGCGGCCGTCAGGCGCAGCCGGCGTCCGGGGCTGAGCCGGGGCGCGGCGGTGAGCAGCCGGTTCACCCGCTGCGGGAGATCGGCGTCGGGGGCCGGGCCGGGGCCGAAGACCCCGCGGTCCTCGTTGAGGTCGACCAGGGCGAGTGCCACGGTCATCCGTCCGAAGCGGCGCGAGGCCACGTCGTCCGCCGCCAGTTCCACCAGCCGGTGCATCTCGCCGCGGAAGGCCGCGAAGACGGGCACGCCCGGGAATCCGCCCGCGAGCGCCTCCCCGCAGTGCAGCAGCCAGTCGTGCCTGGCCCGGGCGTGTCCCTGTTCGTGGGCGAGCACCGCGTCGAGCCGGCGGCCCTTGAGCCGGCGCAGTGCGGCCGTGGTGACGACCAGGCGGGGCGTCCCGCCGGGCAGCCACCAGGCGTCGGCGCGCTCGCCTTCCAGGACCACGAGACGCTCGCTGCCGGAGATCTCCTCGCCCGGCAACAGCGGAGCCCGTTCCAGGAGTTCGCAGCGGCGCTGTTTGCGGCGCGCCCGTGCCTGGCCGATCTCCCGGCCCAGCATCGCCCCGGACCACAGGCCGCCCGCCGCGAGGAGGACGGCGAGGACGGCCGACCACGGCCGATTGGCGCCCAGCTCGTAGGCCTCGATCACCGCGCGCGGCGCGGACGCGAAGACGTGGCCCCGTACCGCCTGCCAGGCCGCCGCCGCACTGAACGTCATCGACAGCGCGAAGCTCAGCAGGACCGTCGCCACGACGCACTGCCACACCCACAGCGCCACCACGGGTTCCCGCTCCGCCCAGTCGGCTCGCGGCAGGAGCCGCGGAGCCACGACGGCGGTCAGGACGCCGAGCGCGAGCAGCGCGAGGGAGACCAACATGCGGCCACCCTATGAGTGCGGTACCAGCCCGGGGTATGGCCTTGCGGATCAAGTGACGTACGCCACGGTTTGATCCCACCGCACGGGCACCTCAGAGAGTGAGCAGCATCGCCAGCATCGCGAGCGCCATGGACAGCCGGCAGGCCAGCGTCAGCTCGGGGCCCGAGGCCGCGGCGCGCGGCGCGTCGGCCGGGCCCGCCGGGGCGGCCACCGGCACCAGCCGGGCACCCGACCGCAGCACGTACACCCCGTAGTAGGCGAGCAGTGCCCCGGTCAGCACGGGTATGCCGCCGGTGCCGGCCATGCCGCCGTGCCCCGCGCCGTGTGCCCCGTGCGCGCCGGGTGCGGCGGACATCGCCACCGCCATGTAGACCATCGCCAGCGATCCGACCAGATGGTGCAGATGGTGCCCGCCGTGCCGTACGGCGTACCCGAGCGCCTGCAGCGCGGCGAGGCCGAACACCCCCGCGTACAGGGTCCAGCTCCACCTCGGCTCGGTGAGCGCCGCAGCGGGCAGCGCCATCACGGCCATCCCGAAACCCATCACGGCCTCACTGCCGGCCGCGGTGCGCTCCGCACCGGTGCTGTCCCGCATGCGCAGCAGGCAGTACGCCCCGCTCGCCGCGCACAGCACCACCAGCAGCCACCCGGACAGAGCCGGTCCGTGCACGCGGCACACCCCCTCCTCGCGATCCCGACGCGGAGTGCATGCCCGGGCCGCCCCGCGACCACGCGAGCATCTGGGCGCGCACGGGTGTACGAGGGGGGAGTGTGGGGAGCGCGTTAGGCTCGTGCCCGATCGCGCCCGTCGATCGCCAGCGCCCGAGGGGAGACCCGCACACCATGGACACCGCCGCGACCCAGCAGACCGGCCGGATCACCTACCGCGACGCCGTCCTGGACGACGTCCCGGCGCTCGTCCCGCTCGTCGAGTCGGCCTACCGCGGCGACTCCAGCCGGGTCGGCTGGACCACCGAGGCGGACATCCTGCAGGGCCGGCGCACGGACGCGGAGGGCGTGGCGGCGGTCATCACCGCGCCGGGCAGCCGGCTGATGGCGGTGGAGCTCGACGGCACGCTCGTCGCCTGCTGCCAGCTGGAACACCGCGACGAGGCCGCCTACTTCGGCATGTTCGCCGTCAGCCCGGAGCTCCAGGGTGCGGGCCTCGGCCGCCAGATCATCACCGAGGCCGAGCGCCGGGTGCGGGAGCTGTGGGGCGTGCGCGAGATGCACATGACGGTCATCTCGGTGCGCGAGGAGCTCATCGCCTGGTACGAGCGCCGCGGCTACCGCCGTACGGGCCGGATGACGCCCTTCCCGTACGGTGACGAGCGCTTCGGCGTGCCGCAGCGCGACGACCTGGAGTTCGAGCTCCTGGTCAAGGAACTCACCTGAGCGGACGTCCGCCGTCCCGGCCGGCGCGGCCGCAGACCCGGCTGCCCCGACCGCGCGGACGAGGTGGCGCCCGCTCGCGGGCCGGCCATACGGTCTGGCCGCGCTGACCGGGCGTACGGGTCAGGCCGTGAAGCGTCCCGTGCGGCGGATCTCCGGCCGGTCCGTGGTCGCCCCGTCGAGGCCGAGGGCCCGGACGAGCCGCAGATCGTCCTGGGTGTTCACCACCCAGCCGATCACCCGCAGACCCGCCTCGTGCGCCTGCTCGACGGTGGCCTGGGTGAGGTGCCGGATGTTCAGGACGAGCGTGGCGGCGCCGACGGCCAGCGCGCGTTCCACCACGTCGGACTGACGGTTGTCGGCGACGAGCGCGGTGCGCACCTCCGGCACCAGGTCCCGGATCTCGGCGAGCGCCCCGTCGTGGAAGGAGAGCACCTCCACCCGGTCGGTCAGATCGCGTGAGCCGATCACCTCGGCCAGCGCGCGGGCCGCGGCGACGTCCTTGATCTCTGCCTGGATCGGGGCCCGCACCGCCGCCAGGACCTCCTCGAAGACCGGGACCCGCTCCCCTTCGCCCGCGTCGAGCTCGCGGAGCTCCGCGAGCGTCTTGCTCGAGATCGGCCCGCTGCCGTCCGTCGTGCGGTCCACGTCGGCGTCGTGCATGACGACGAGCGCGCCGTCCCTGCTGAGGTGGAGGTCGAGTTCGATGGCGTCCATGCCGGCCTGCTCGGCACGGACGAAGGAGCGCAGGGTGTTCTCGGGCGCGACGCCCATGACTCCGCGATGACCGATGGTGAGGAAACTCAAGATCTTCTCGCTTCCGTCGGGGTCCGGTCCGGCTCCGCGGGGCCAGGACGCGGCTCGTGGCGCAGCCTAGTAGCTGGGGACGGAACGGGAAGCTGCCGCGCGGAACACCGTATTTCTCGGCCTCAAACCCCACCTTGCAGGAAATTCAGCGGTCGCATGGGGGGTGTCACAGGAGATTTTCTCCTCGCCCCCTTGTGGGAGAGATCCAGCCATGATTACGTGGTGCTGACGCAAGGTTCTCCTGTGAAGGAAGAGGCATGACGGAAATTCTTGTGCAGGACGTGACCGGTGGGGGGATATCCGCCGACGCTCCGGTGATCGCCCACCCTGCCTGGCCCGAGCTCAAGAATGCCGTGGAGGAGCTCCGCCCCTGGCAGAGCGCGGACGGCTCCATCGACTTCGCGGCCGAGGGCGCCCCGGCCCGGGCCCACGCCGAGCGGACCGTCGAGCGCATCGTCGCCGCGGTCGAGCAGCTCTCCCCGCTGCTCCCGCACGACGCCGACTACCACCGCGCGCTCGTCGCCGACCTGCGCAAGTGGGCGCAGGTCGGCTTCGAGGTCCCGGACTTCCTGGACGCGCTGCTGGCCTTCCAGCCGGCGGCGAACCGCCAGGACGGGCTCCAGCACCTGGTCGTCTTCCCGATGTACACCCAGAACGGCAACCCCGACCGCAATCTCGAAGCGGTCGTGCTGCGCATGGTGTGGCCCGAGTGGCTCTCCGAGCTGGAGGCCACCCGCTACGACAACCCGCTGTTCTGCGGCATCACCTTCGAGGACTTCACCGCCGGCTACGACACCAACTCGGCCGTCCTCTTCCCGGAGACCATCGCCGTCCGCGAGGCCCCAGAGCGCTTCAGCTGGGGCGGCATCTTCTGCGACCGCGAGGCCGCCCGCTTCCGCAAGGTCACCGAGGCCGCCGTCGACACCCTCGGCATCGAGCTGCCCGAGGACATCGCCGCGATGGTCGACGACCAGGACCGCTGCGAGAAGGCCTTCGTCCTGTGGGACATGGTCCACGACCGCACCCACAGCCACGGCGACCTGCCGTTCGACCCGTTCATGATCAAGCAGCGCCAGCCGTTCTGGATGTACGGCCTGGAGGAGCTGCGCTGCGACCTCACCGCCTTCAAGGAGGCCGTGAAGCTCGAGGCCGAGGGCAACGAGCACGGTCGTGACGTGCAGTACGCGGTGCTCTTCGACCGCATGTTCCGCTTCCCGCTCTCCGGCGACCGCAACCGCAACTACGACGGTCTCGGCGGCCAGCTGCTCTTCGCGTACCTGCACAAGCACGACGTGATCCGCTGGACCGACAACAAGCTGAAGATCGACTGGAAGCGCGCTCCGGAGATCACCAACCAGCTCTGCGCCGAGATCGAGACGCTCTACCGCGACGGCATCGACCGTCCGAAGCTCGTGCACTGGTTCAAGGCCTACGAGCTCGTCTCCACCTACCTGGCCCCGCACCCGGGCTCCACGTGGGCGAAGGGCCCTGACGCCCTGGACCTCACGCTTCCGCCGCGCAAGCTCGTGGACGACGTGCTTCCGGACGAGTTTCCGCTGAGCATGTTCTATGAGGCCCTTGCGAAGAAGCTCAAGGCCGTGATCGCCTCCACCAAGGGCATCACCGCCGCCGGCGCCGTGCGGGCCGAGCAGGCCGCCGCGTGACCGACACGGCAGAGGTGAACCAGGCGGCACAGGCGACAGAGCGGGAGGCGACCATGATCGGTAACGGTAACGGCGGAGCCCTGGACGGAGCCGTCATCGCGGTCGCGGGCGCGGCCGGCCCGGCCGGCCGGGCCACCCTCCTGCGCCTGGCCGAGGCGGGCGCGACCGTCGTCGCCTCCGACGCCGATCCGGCGCGCCTCGTGGAGGCCGTGGACGCGGCCCGCTACGCCCACGGCGGCGCCACGGTCACCGGCGACACCGTCGACCTCCTGGACCTGGACGCCACCAAGGAGTGGGCCGCGAAGACCGAGAAGGAGTTCGGCCGGATCGACGGCCTGGTCCACCTCGTCGGCGGCTGGCGCGGCAGCAGCTCCTTCGTCGAGACCGACCTCAAGGACTGGAACTTCCTGGAGAAGCTCCTGATCCGCACGGTCCAGCACACCTCGCTCGCCTTCCACGACGGGCTGCTGCGCAGCGGCGGCCGCGGCCGCTACGCGCTGATCAGCCAGGTCGGCGCGCACAAGCCGCAGGCCAACAACGCCGCGTACAACGCCGGCAAGGCGGCGGCCGAGGCGTGGACGCTCGCCATGGCGGACTCGTTCCGCAAGCTGGGGGGCGACGACGGGCCGCAGGCGGCGGCTGCGATCCTGGTGATCAAGGCACTGGTGCACGACGCCATGCGCGCCGAGCGCCCGAATGCGAAGTTCGCGGGCTTCACCGACGTCAAGGAACTGGCCGACGCCGTCGCCGGACTCTGGGACCGGCCCGCACAGGAAGTGAATGGACAGCGCCTGTGGCTGACCCCCAAGCCGTGACCTCGGCCCTGGGCCCCGTGACCGACGCCCGTCGTCACCACGACCCGTCGGTCCGGGGCTTCGCCAGCGACAACTACGCCGGCGCGCACCCCGAGGTCCTCGCGGCCATCGCCCTCGCCAACGGCGGCCACCAGGTCGCCTACGGCGAGGACCAGTACACCGAGCACCTCCAGCGCATCATGCACAGCCACTTCGGCCCCTCGGCCGAGGCCTTCCCGGTCTTCAACGGGACGGGGGCGAACGTGACCGCGCTCCAGGCGCTCACCGACCGCTGGGGCGCGGTGATCTGCGCCGAGAGCGCCCACATCAACGTGGACGAGGGCGGCGCACCCGAACGCATGGGCGGCCTCAAGCTGCTCACCGTGCCCACCCCGGACGGCAAGCTCACCCCCGAGCTGATCGACCGGCAGGCCTGGGGCTGGGAGGACGAGCACCGGGCGATGCCGCAGGTCGTCTCGATCACCCAGAACACGGAGCTCGGCACGGTTTACACGGTCGACGAGATCCGGGCCATCGTGGAGCACGCGCATTCCAAGGGCATGAAGGTGCACCTCGACGGCGCCCGCATAGCCAACGCGGCCGCGTCGCTCGACGTGCCGATGCGCGCGTTCACCAACGCGGTCGGCGTCGACGTCATCTCGTACGGCGGCACCAAGAACGGCATGCTCTTCGGCGAGGCCGTGGTCGTCCTCAATCCGGACGCGGTCAGCCACATGAAGCACCTGCGCAAGCTGTCCATGCAGCTCGCGTCCAAGATGCGCTTCGTTTCGGTGCAGCTGGAGGCGCTGCTCGCCAAGGACCTGTGGCTGCGCAACGCGCGGCACGCCAACGCGATGGCCCAGCGCCTCGCGGCCGGTGTGCGGGGCGTGGACGGGGTGGAGATCCTCTACCCGGTCCAGGCGAACGCCGTCTTCGCGCGGCTGCCGCACGAGGTCAGCCGCCGTCTCCAGGAGCGTTTCCGCTTCTACTTCTGGGACGAGACGGCCGGCGACGTGCGCTGGATGTGCTCCTTCGACACCAAGGAGGACGACGTCGACGCCTTCCTCCAGGCGCTGAAGGAAGAGATGGCGCGCTAGCCACCGGCTCTGCATGAAGGTGCGGCCGGACGGAGTTGCATCGACTCCCGTCCGGCCGCATTCCCATGCTCCGAAAGCGCGCACTCCCCGGTCCACGGCCTCGTCGCCGTGAAGCTGCCACGACGCTGCTCGCCGGGGTGCCGAGGAGGGGGGGACCGGGGTGCGGATCACCGCCCGCGACCCGTGTGACATCCGGAGAGACGTTTCGTCGCCCGGGGGTCCTGGCGTCCCGGGCGCCTACTGCTCCCGGGCCTTGACCTCTTCGGGCGTCGGCGCCGTGCCCCCGAGGTGCGCGGGCACCCACCAGGTGTCGCTCGCGTCCTTGGGGCGCACGGGGTACGCGCGCTGGGCGGCCTCCAGGAGCTCCTGGACCCGCTCGCGCAGCCGCCGGGTGATCGCCCCCGCGAACTGGTCCGCCGGCGCCTCCACCGGCTCGCCGACCCGGATGGTGACCGGGATGTGGCTGCGCCCGAAGTTGCGCGGCCTGCCCTTGGTCCAGATCCGCTGGGTGCCCCACAGCGCCATCGGGATCAGCGGCACCCCGGCCTCCTGGGCCAGCCGGGCGGCGCCCGACTTGAAGCTCTTGAGGGTGAAGGACTGCGAGATGGTCGCCTCGGGGAAGACGCCGACGAGTTCGCCCGACCGCAGCGCCTTCAGCGCGTGCTCGTAGGCGTGCTCGCCCTGGGCCCGGTCCACCGGGATGTGCTTCATCGCGCGCATCAGCGGGCCGGACACCTTGTGCCGGAAGACCGAGTCCTTCGCCATGAAGCGCACCAGGCGCTTCTGCGGCAGTGCGGCCAGCCCGGTGAAGATGAAGTCCAGATAGCTGATGTGGTTGCTCACGATCACCGCCCCGCCCTCGCGGGGGATGTTGTGCGAACCCTGAGTGTCGATCTTCAGGTCCAGCGCCTTGAACATGGTCCTGGCGGCGCCGATGACCGGCCGATAGACGAGCTCTGCCATCTGGGTGGAACCCCTTCGTCTCTGCCTGGGGAGGGTTCTCCCGGCGAAGTTACGCGGCCGTAGGTTTTCGGCTTTGGGCAGATCGTGCCCCATGTGGGGGCTCGTGACCAGTCCTGACGGCTTCGTACGGGGAGATTCTCGTCACTCCCGGTGTTCGTGGCGGGAATCGAACGGTGTCGTGGGACGCTGCACCCCGTATGGACGTACGCGAGGAGGCAGTGGGCATGACCGAGGTCCTGGGTGCGGCGGCGCTGGGCGCCGAGCTGGGGGAACGGGCCACCCTGGTCCAGTTCTCCACCGCCTTCTGCCAGCCCTGCCGGGCCACCCGCAGGACCCTCGCCGAGGTGGCCGCCATGGTCGAGGGCGTCGGGCACGTCGAGATCGACGCCGAGGAGCGGCTGGATCTGGTCCGTGCACTCGGGATCGTGCGTACGCCCACGGTGCTCGTCCTCGACCGGGCCGGCCGGATCGTCCGCCGGGCGTCGGGACAGCCGCGCAGGGCCGACGTCATCGCGGCGCTCGGACGGGCGGTCTGACCCGGTGCGCCCTACGGTCCCTGACGCGGTGACACATCTCCCACATCCCGGTACGCACTTGACTGCACACGTCAACGATCGTCAGTCTGGCGTAGTGCCCTCAGAACTCCTTCTCTTCGGCCGGGCCCACGTGGACCTGGCCCGCAACGCGAGCGCGCGCTGTCCGGGTGTCTGACGAACCCGACGCCCACCTCCCGCCGCCACCGCAGAAGGACAACTCCATGACGGTCTCGCCCGAGCTCCGTACGCTCACGACGATTCCCTCCCTCCCCTCCGTCGGCGCACCCCGGCCCGGCTCTCCCGATCTGCTCCGCTCGGTCTTCCGGCAGCACGCCGCCGGCGTCGCGGTCGTCACCGCGCACGGGGACCGGCCGGTCGGCTTCACCGCCACCTCGCTCAACTCCGTCGCCGCCGATCCGCCGCTGATCTCCTTCGGCGTGGGCACCGGATCCTCCAGCTGGCCCGTGGTGGCCGAGGCCGAGCACATCGGTGTGCACATACTCGGCGAGCACCAGCAGGAGCTGGCCGCCACGTTCGCCCGCAGCGGCACCGACCGCTTCGCCGCCCCCACCCGCTGGAGCCGGGGCCCGGAGGGCGTGCCCGTACTCGACGGCGTCCTCGCCTGGCTCGTGTGCCGGGTGGTGGCCCGTGTGCCGGCCGGTGACCACCGCATCGTCATCGCGCAGGTCGTCGCGGGCGACCCGGACGGCGTGGGCCGTCCACTGCTGTACCACCAGGGACGCTTCAACGCGCTGCGCGACTGAGAGTTCCCGTACGCGCCCCTCAGGGGGGCGTTGGCAAGGTCACACGGCTGAGCGCTTGCTCACTCGTAACGAACTGGGTGTACTGACGAGTAATATTTCGGTCGGGGCGTCCGACGCCCCGACCGGAAACCCGCCCTTCAGGCGCCTATGCTGCGAGCAACACCGCAGCCCAGTTATGACGATGCAGTAGGAGAGCCGGCGTGAGCTTGAGGATCGTTGTCTGTGTGAAGTACGTGCCGGACGCCACTGGCGACCGGAAGTTCGCCGATGACCTGACGGTCGACCGCGACGACGTCGACGGCCTCCTTTCGGAGCTCGACGAGTACGCGGTCGAGCAGGCCCTGCAGATCGCCGAAGAGGCGGACGACGCCGAGGTCACCGTCATCACCGTCGGCCCCGAGGACGCCAAGGACGCCCTGCGCAAGGCGCTGTCCATGGGCGCCGACAAGGCCGTCCACGTCGAGGACGACGACCTGCACGGCACCGACGTGATGGGCACCTCGCTGGTGCTCGCCAAGGCCATCGAGAAGACCGGCTACGACGTCGTCATCGCCGGTATGGCCTCCACCGACGGCACCATGGGTGTCCTCCCGGCGATCCTGGCCGAGCGCCTGGGCGTCCCGCAGGTCACGCTGCTCTCCGAGGTCAAGATCGAGGACGGTGTCGTGACCGGCCGCCGTGACGGCGACTCCGCCTCGGAGCAGCTGGAGGCGTCCCTCCCCGCCGTCGTCTCCGTGACGGACCAGTCGGGCGAGGCCCGCTACCCGTCCTTCAAGGGCATCATGGCCGCCAAGAAGAAGCCGGTGGAGTCCCTGGACCTGTCGGACCTCGACCTCGAGGCCGAGCAGGTCGGCCTGGAGGGCGCCTGGACCAAGGTCGAGTCGGCCGCCGAGCGTCCCGCGCGCACCAAGGGCACGATCGTGACGAACGAGGGCGAGGGCGGCAAGCAGCTCGCCGAGTTCCTCGCGAGCCAGAAGTTCATCTAAGGGCTCGCGCGAACCGCGCCGTCCCCTCAGGCCGTCCCCGTTTCTTCCGCAGGAGATTGAAGTCCCATGGCTGAGATTCTCGTCTACGTCGACCACGTCGACGGAGCCGTTCGCAAGCCCACCCTGGAGCTGCTGACCCTCGCCCGCCGCATCGGCGAGCCGGTCGCCGTCGCGCTGGGCAAGGGTGCCGGCGACACCGCCGCCGTCCTCGGCGAGCACGGCGCCACCCGCGTCCTGACCGCCGACGCCCCCGAGTTCGCCGACTTCCTGGTCGTCCCGAAGGTGGACGCGCTCCAGGCCGCGTACGAGGCCGTCTCCCCGGCCGCCGTCCTGGTGCCGTCCTCCGCCGAGGGCAAGGAGGTCGCCGCGCGCCTCGCCGTCCGCATCGGCTCCGGCATCATCACCGACGCCGTGGACCTGGAGGCCGGTGACGAGGGCCCGGTCGCGACGCAGTCCGCGTTCGCCGCCTCCTTCACCACCAAGTCCCGCGTCTCCAAGGGCACCCCGGTCATCACGGTCAAGCCGAACTCGGCCCCCGTGGAGGCCGCCCCGGCCGCGGGCGCCGTCGAGGCCCTCGCGGTCTCCTTCGGCGAGCTGGCCACCGGCACCAAGGTGACCGCCCGCACCCCGCGCGAGTCGACAGGCCGCCCCGAGCTGACCGAGGCCGCGATCGTGGTCTCCGGTGGCCGCGGTGTCAACGGTGCCGAGAACTTCGCGGTCATCGAGGCGCTCGCCGACTCGCTCGGTGCCGCCGTCGGCGCCTCCCGCGCCGCCGTCGACGCCGGCTGGTACCCGCACTCCAACCAGGTCGGCCAGACCGGCAAGTCGGTCTCGCCGCAGCTGTACATCGCCTCCGGCATCTCCGGTGCGATCCAGCACCGTGCGGGTATGCAGACCTCGAAGACCATCGTCGCCATCAACAAGGACGCCGAGGCCCCGATCTTCGACCTCGTCGACTACGGCGTGGTGGGCGACCTCTTCGACGTCGTCCCGCAGCTGACCGACGAGATCACGTCCCGCAAGGGCTGATCTGCGGATTTCGCCGGCCCGGGGGCCGCGTGGTGATCTTCACCGCGCGGCCCCCGGCCGTTTCGGCCGGCCGTGGACACCCATTGACGCAAGCGGAGCCTGGCTACTAACTTCGCCATACGGATTGTTGATTCCGTGCAGCGGAAAACAGGAGGATCTGGGATGGGTCAGCAGGAGAAGGTGTCGACGAGCCTCGCGGGCACGGTCAGCGAGGGCATCAGCGCCTCCCTCGCCACCGTGGACGCCGAGCTGGACCGTCGTTACCCGGGAGACCCCGGCACCCGCCAGCCCGTCCACACCGTCTACGTACCCGGCGACGTCTTCGACGCCGGCACCATCCGCTCCTGGGGCGACCAGGCGCTCGCCGCCCTCGACGAGCACGCCCCCGACGCCGCCACCTTCGCGGCCGTCCTCGGCCTCTCCGACGACCTCGCCGAGGACGTCTACGGCCGCGTCCGCGCCAAGCTGGAGCGCGAGCCGATCGAGGACCTGCGCGTCGACTTCGAGGACGGCTACGCCGGCACGGACGAGGACCACGACGCGGCCCGCGCCGCCCGGATCATCACCGAGGCCCACGCGGACCTCGGCGCCGCCCCGTACATGGGCATCCGCATGAAGTGCATGGAGGCCGCCGTACGCGACCGCGGCATCCGCACCACCGACGTCTTCCTCACCGGTCTGATGGAGCACGGCGGCCTGCCCGACGGCCTCGTCCTCACCCTCCCCAAGGTCACCTACCCCGAGCAGGTCACCGCCTTCGTCCGCCTCCTCGAAGCCTTCGAGAAGGCCCACGGCCTCGACGAGGGCCGCCTCGGCTTCGAGATCCAGATCGAGACCAGCCAGGCCATCCTCGCCTCCGACGGCACGGCGACGGTCGCCCGCATGATCGGCGCCGCCGAGGGCCGCGCCACCGGCCTCCACTACGGCACCTTCGACTACAGCGCCTGCCTCGGCGTCTCCGCCGCCTACCAGGCCAGCGACCACCCCGCCGCCGACCACGCCAAGGCGATCATGCAGGTCGCCGCCGCCGGCACCGGCGTACGGGTCTCCGACGGCTCCACCAACGTCCTCCCGGTCGGCTCCACCGCCCACGTCCACGAGGCCTGGAGGCTCCACTACGGCCTCACCCGGCGCGCCCTCTCCCGCGCCTACTACCAGGGCTGGGACATGCACCCCGGCCACATCCCCACCCGCTACGCCGCCGTCTTCGCCTTCTACCGCGAGGGCTTCCAGGCCGCGGCCAAGCGCCTCTCCGCCTACGCCAACCACGCCGGCGGCGACGTCATGGACGAGCCCGCCACCGCCAAGGCGCTCTCCTCGTACCTGCTCCGCGGCATCGACTGCGGCGCCCTCGACACCGCCGAGGTCGACGCACTGACCGGCCTCGGCCGCGCGGACCTCGACCGCTTCGCCGCCCCGCGGCGCGGCGACCTCACGGTGACCGCCCAGTAGCCCCACGGCTCCCACGGGCCGTTCCCGGTGCCCCGTACTCTGTACGCGTCCAACGCAGCCGACAGGGAACGGGGCATCGGTGTCATCGGGGGAGTACGAGCGGCTGGCCGGCCGCTATCGACTGGTGCGGCAGCTCGGGCGCGGCGGCATGGGGGTCGTCTGGCGCGCCGTCGACGAGGTCCTCGGCCGCGAGGTGGCCGTCAAGGAACTGCGCGCCTACAACGACGCGTCGGGTCCCGAACTGGAGGGCCTGCGGCTGCGGATGCAGCGCGAGGCCAGGGCCGCGGCCCGGGTCCGGCACCCGGGAGTCGTCGCCGTCCACGACGTGACCGACCATCAGGGCCGCCCCGTCATCGTCATGGAGCTCGTCGACGGGCCCTCGCTCGACGGCGTGCTCGGCGAGCGCGGCACCCTCGACCCGCGGGAGGCGGCGGGAATCGGCGCCGCCGTCCTGGAAGCGCTCGCCGCCGCGCACGACGCCGGTGTGCTCCACCGCGACGTGAAGCCCGGCAACATCCTGCTCGACCGGTCCGGGCGCGTCGTCCTCACCGACTTCGGCATCGCGGCGATGGACGACCCGGGCGACGGCTCGGACACCCACCTGACCCGCAGCGGCGAGATCGTCGGCTCGCTCGACTACCTCGCCCCCGAGCGCGCCCAGGGCCACCAGCCCGGCCCCGCCTCGGACGTCTGGGCGCTGGGCGCCACCCTCTACGCGACCGTCGAGGGCAGCTCGCCCTTCCGCCGCACCTCCACGTGGCAGACCTTCAACGCCATCGTCGTCGAGCCCCTGCCCGAACCGCGCCGCGCGGGCCCCCTTGCCCCGGTACTCCGTCTGCTCCTGGACAAGGACCCGGCCCGGCGCCCCGACGCGCGCACGGCGGCCCGACTGCTGACGGCCGTGGCGGAGGGGCGCGACGAGACGGCCGCGGCGGTGCCGGAGCCGGGCCGGGTGGATGTGCCGCAGACCGGCCAGGCCCCCGTCGCGTCCGCTCGACCGAACGCCACGCCCCGGCCGTGGGCGCCGACGGAGCTCGACGCCGTTCCGCACGGCCCGCAGGGGTTCGGTCCGGCCGTACCGCCGGCGCCGCAGCCCGTCGGGCACCCGGTGCCGGGGCCGGGAACGGTTCCGCTGTCCGCCGGGTCCGGCGGCCACGGCGGACCGTCCGCACCGACCCGGGCGTCCGGCGCGCACGGCGGGACGGGGCGCCGGCGCTCCGGTGCGCTGGTCGCCGCCGCGGTCGCCGCCGTCCTCCTGGCCGGCGGTGGCGTGACGTACGCCCTGCTCGACCGGGACGGCGGCGCGGAACAGGGGCAGTCGGCCGACGGGCAGTCGCCGACGAGTCCGGGCGCCGACCCCGGGCGGGTGCTCGACCCGGGCGCCCCCGGCGGCCGGGAGACACCGGGCGGGAGCCCGTCCGCCTCCGCCGCCGCCGACAAGGACGACGCGAAGGAACCGGGGAGGCCCACCCCCTCGCCCTCGGAGCCGACGAAGGCGCCCGTGCCCGGCGGGGCAGCGGGCGGCACGACGACGGGGGGCGGCAGCGGCGGAGGCAGCGGCAGCGGGGGGAGTACGGGCGGCAGCACCGGCGACGGTACGGCCGCGACCGGCGGCGGTACGGCCCCCAGGCCACCGGCCGGCAGCTGCACCTCCCAGGGCGGCGGGAAGTACGAGTGCCAGGTGTGGCGGACGGAGAAGACGTACCGTCACGACGGCGGCGAGATGGGCATCCTGAACGCCGGCGCGAACTACTTCTACTGCCAGGTCGACCTGGGCCGTCGTGAGACGTACGGCAAGTGGACCAACATCTGGTGGGCCAGGACGGACGACGACAGCGGCAACACCAACGTGTACTTCAGCGTCGTCTACCTCAAGGGCGGCGACAACGACCAGCCCGTGCCCGGCCTGCCGGTCTGCTGACCGGCCGGGCAGCCGGGTCGGCGTGGGTCCGGGCCGGACCGACGTGGGACCGGGCGTCCGTAGGCGGGGCGTCCGGGACGGCGCGGGACCGGGCCGGCGTGGGTCCGGGCGTCCGCCGGTGGGGTGTCCGGGACGGTGTCGGGGTGGCGCGGCTGACGGGCGCCCGGTTGCCGGCCCGGCAGGACGCGGTCCGGACGCCCGCGGAACGACCGTTCCGCCCGCCGGTGCGAGGGCGGTCGGACCGGCCTCCGGCAGACCTTCGGTCGGACCGGCCCCGCGGGCCCAGGCCGGGGCCCGGGTCCGGGGCGGCATCTGCGCCGAGATCCCGGCCGGCGTCCGCGGCTTCCGTCACATGGCGGGCGGGATCTCGCCCGAGCCCCGCGCGATCAGCCGGGTCCCGAGCACGACCGTCGCCGGCGCCTCGTCGATCCCGTCGAGGCGCCGGAACAGGCGCTCCGCCGCCGTCCGTCCGAGCGCGGCCGCGTCCTGGGCGATGACCGTGATGCCCAGCAGGTCGGCGAGCTCGATGTCGTCGAAGCCGACCAGGGCCACCGGCCGTTCCCGGCCGGCGAGGGTCCGCACGGCGGTCACCGTCACGCGGTTGTTGCCCGCGAAGAGGGCCGTCACGGGCTCGGGCCCGGACAGCATCGCCCCGACCGCCTCCGCCACCCGCCCGGGGTCGGTCGGGCCGAGCGCCACCCACTCCTCGGCCACGTCCAGGCCCGCGTCCTCCATCGCGGTGCGGTAGCCGCGCAGGCGCTCCGTCGCCGTGTGGATGCGCGGCCGGTCACCGATGAAACCGATGCGGCGGTGGCCGTGCGCGATCAGGTGCGCCACCCCGGACCGCGCGCCGCCGAAGCTGTCCGAGAGCACGACGTCCGCGTCGATCCCGCCCGCCGGACGGTCGACGAACACGGTCGCGACGCCCGCCCGTATCTCCGGCTCCAGGTAACGGTGGTCACTGCCCGCCGGGATGACGATCAGGCCGTCCACGCGCCGCGCGCACAGCGCGAGCGCCAGCTCCTGCTCCCGGTCCGGGTCCTCGGCGCTGGAGCCGTTGATGAGCAGCGCCCCGTGCGCCCGGGCGACCTCCTCGACGGCGCGGCTGAGCGGACCGTAGAAGGGGTCGGCCAGATCCTCCAGGACCAGGCCCACCGAAGCCGTACGCCCCTTGCGCAGCACGCGCGCGCTGTCGTTGCGGCGGAAACCGAGCGCGTCGATGGACTCCTGGACCCTCCGCTCGGTGTCGGGCGTGACGCCCGGCTCGCCGTTGACGACCCGTGAGACGGTCTTGAGTCCGACGCCCGCCCGGGCGGCGACGTCCTTCATCGTGGGCCGATTGCCGTAACGATGTTCGGGGCGGCGGGCGATGTCGGCCACGGTGTGCGGATCCTCCGTCGGGTGTGCGCTCGCGCGCTCATGTGTGTATCGATCTCGTTGCTGTCGAGCATAGGCCCTGGACAACGTTGTCAGAGGGCGGAAGACTGTAGCTCACACACACTGTCCCCACAGAGACCCGGAGCCCATGCACACTGAGCTCGTCGTCGCCCTCGACATCGGCGGCACCAAGATCGCCGGAGCGCTGGTCGACGGCGGTGGCCGGATCCGGCTCCGCACCCAGCGGCCCACACCCGCGCGGGAGGACGGCGAGACGGTGATGGGGGCGGTGACGGCGGTCCTCGACGAGCTCGCCGGATCGCCGCTGTGGGCCTCGGCGGGTGCCGTCGGCATCGGCAGTGCCGGACCCGTCGACGCGGTGGCCGGCAGCGTCAGCCCGGTCAACGTGCCCGGCTGGCGCGACTTCCCGCTGGTCGAGCGGGTCCACCGGGCGAGCGGCGGACGGCCCGTCACGCTCGTCGGCGACGGCGTCGCCATGACGGCGGCCGAGCACTGGCAGGGTGCGGCGCGCGGCCACGACAACGCACTGTGTCTCGTCGTCTCCACCGGCGTCGGCGGCGGCCTCGTCCTGGACGGACGGGTCCATCCCGGTCCCACCGGCAACGCCGGTCACATCGGCCACATCAGCGTGGACCTCGACGGCGAGCCGTGCGCCTGCGGCGGGCGCGGCTGCGTCGAGCGGATCGCCAGCGGCCCGCACATCGCGCGTCGCGCCCTGGAGAACGGCTGGCGGCCCGGCCCCGACGGCGACACCTCCGCCGCCGCGGTGGCCGCCGCCGCCCGCGCCGGCGACCCGGTCGCCGTGGCGTCCTTCGAGCGCGCGGCCCAGGCCCTGGCCGCGGGGATCGCCGCGACCGCCACCCTCGTGGAGATCGACATCGCCGTCGTCGGCGGGGGAGTGGCGGGCGCCGGCGAGGTCCTCTTCGCGCCGCTGCGCCGCAGCCTCCGCTCGTACGCCACGCTCTCCTTCGTGCGGGACCTGCAGGTCGTCCCGGCGCGTACGGGCACGGACGCGGGGCTCCTGGGCGCGGCGGCCGCGGCGACGGCGCGGGCCTGAGGCCGCGCGCCGGGCACGTCGTGGTCGGGGCGCGGCGGGACCGAGGCCTGACCAGGACGGGCCCGGCGGTGCCGGTGCCGGTGCCGGTGCCCGGTCCCGCCGGGGGCCGGCCTGATGCCTCCGGCTGGTGTCCGGCATAGGCTGTCCGGTCCGCCGGTTCGTCGCCGGCCCGCCGCTGGTCCGCCGCTGGTCCGCCGATGGGCAGCGCCCGCCGGCCGACACCCGGGCCCCGCACTCGCGTCCGGCGCTCAGCCCGGCAGCGTGTCCGGCGTCCGCTGTTCCACGATGACCAGAAAGGCGTCGGCCGCCAGATCCATCACCACCCGCGCGGCGAGACCCTCTTCGCGCCGCGCATGGGCGAACTCCTCCGCGGGCAGGCTGCCGCGCGGGCCTCCCGCCGGAAACCACTCCAGAACCGTACGGTCCATCTCCGCACCCCCTCGTGCTCGCCGTTTCCAACGACGACGGCTCGGGATGTGTTACGCGCCGGGGGCGTGCCCCGGTTCCGCCGCCCGCTGCCGCGACCGGACCACTTCCGCCGGAGGGTTTCCGTGGCAGGGTGGTGCGGGCAGTCCACTGGGGGCAACCGAAGAGGGGGAATCGTGATCGTCTGGATCAACGGTGCGTTCGGCGCGGGGAAGTCCGGCACCGCGCGCGAGCTGGTCGATCTGATCCCGAACAGCACGCTGTACGACCCCGAGCTGGTCGGAGGCGCCGTCTGCCGGCTGCTTCCGCAGAAACGTCTCGCGGAGGTCACCGACTTCCAGGACCTGCCGGTCTGGCGCCGTCTGGTCGTGGACGCGGCCGCCGCGATGCTCGCCGAGGTCGGCGGGGTGCTGGTGGTCCCGATGACCCTGATCCGGCAGGACTACCGGGACGAGATGTTCGGCGCCCTCGCGGCCCGCAGGATCGAGGTGCGGCATGTCGTGCTCGCTCCCGATGAAACGATCCTGCGGGGCCGTATCGACAGCCGTGCCGCCTTCGCCGCCGAGGCGGAGGCGGGGGGCGGCGTGGCGGGTGAGGCCGGCTCCGAGGCGTACGCCGAGACCTCGGGGGAGTCCCCGGCGCAGGCGGCCGAACGCGTGCGCCGCTGGTGTCTCGACCACGTCGGCCCCTTCCGCGACGCGCTCGACGGCTGGCTGGCCGCGGACGCCTACGCCGTCGACAACTCGGCGCTCACGGCCGCCGAGACCGCCCGGGCGATCGCCGACGCCGTCGCCGCGGGCCACGCGGCGCCGTGCGGGATCGTCCAGACCCCCGAGCCCACCGGCGAGACCCTGGCCGCCGGCGTCCTGCTCTTCGACGAGCATGACCGCTTCCTGCTGGTCGACCCCACGTACAAGCCCGGCTGGGAGTTCCCCGGGGGCGTCGTCGAACCAGGCGAGGCGCCCGCCCGCGCCGGAATGCGCGAGGTCGCCGAGGAGATAGGGCTCGAACTCGACACCGTCCCCCGCCTTCTCCTGGTCGACTGGGAACGGCCCCAGCCTCCCGGCTACGGCGGCCTCCGCCTCCTCTTCGACGGCGGCCGACTCGCCACCGCCGACGCCGACCGCCTGCTCCTCCCGGGCGCCGAACTCCGCGCCTGGCGCTTCGTCACCGAGGAGGAGGCCGCCGACCTCCTGCCGCCGGTCCGCTACACCCGCCTCCGCTGGGCCCTCCGCGCCCGCGAACAGGGCACGGTGCTCAACCTGGAGGCCGGAGTGCCGGTCGGCTGACGCACGGCGCACCGGGGCGCCCGGCAGGCGGGGAGACGGCGAGGCCTGTGCCGCCGCGGTCCGGACCCCGCGGGGCGGTGCCGACCCGTGCCGGTTCCGGCTTGCCGCTGCCAGCTCGTGCCGCTGCTGTCCCGTGCCGGTGCCCTCCCGAGCCGCTGCCGTCCCGTGCCGGTGCCCTCCCAGCCCCGTTCCGGCTCGTGCCGCGACCCGTGCGGTCGCCCGTGGTGCCCGCGCCGGTCCCCCGCAAGGCCCGGCTCCGGGACCGGACCGGCCGAGAGATCAGGCTCCCCGGCCGGTCGGGCCGTCGGTCGCCAGGCGATCGCCCGGATCGTGTTCCAGCTGCCGAGGCCCCCCGTCGTGCGCGCACCGTCCGACGGGTCACCGTCGGAGTTCGTGCCGCCCGCGGAGAACATGAGCGTGCCGGTGCCCTCGCCGGTGGTGGCGCACAGATCCGCCACGCCGTCGCCGTTCGCGTCGCCGTCGCCGGCGAGGAGCGGCCGGTCGACGAGGTCGTGGCCTTCGGTCCGGGCCGGACACTCCGACCGCCGGCGACGTCCGGGCCTATACCGGGGCGGGTCCGAGCCGGGCGGCCGTGGCCAGTCGCTCCGCCGCGTCCTCCGTCACCGGCTCCCCGTGCCCGCAGCACAGCACCGACGGGCGCAGTGCGGCGAGGCGGCGCATGGAGGCAAGGGCCTCGGCGCGGTCGACGTGGAAGACGCCGAACATGACGTCCGGCACGGAGGCCACCGTGTCGCCCGTGAACAGGACGCCGTGGCGCGGGAGATGGACCGCGAGCGAACCGGGCGTGTGACCGGGGGTGTGCAGCGCCACCGCGCCGTCGCCGAAGCCGAGCTCGTCGCCGTCCGCGAGCTCGCGGTCCACCCGGGTCGGCGGCGCCTCGGGGGCGGTGAGCCCGTGCGCGTACAGCGGCTTCTCCCAGTCCAGCAGATCCGGTTCGGGGACAGGGAGTTCACCCCGGACGACGGGGGCGTCCACGGTGTGCGCCAGGATCTCCGCACCGAAGCGGTCGGCCAGTGCCCCGGCCGAGCCGACGTGGTCGCGGTGGCAGTGGGTGAGCACGATCCGGCGCAGGCGGGACGGGTCGAGGCCCGCGCCCCGCAGCGCCGTCGCGATCTCGTCGGCGGCGCCCGGCCAGCCCGCGTCGACCAGGGTCAGCTCCGCGTCGTCGCGCCACACGTAGGCCTGGCCGACGGAGAAGCGGAGCATGTGGAGCCGGGGAGCGATCTCTACGAGGTCCATGCGGCGAACGTACGTCCGCGGACCGCCCCCGGGGCCGGTCTACGCTCTGGGCGAGATCCGCCCAGAGCGTGACCGCGGGGGAACTACGCCTTCGAGCGCGCGTAGTTGAGCAGGAAGTGCGCCTCGGCCACCGACAGGCGCTCCAGCTCCTCCGGCGACACCGACTCGTTCACCGCGTGGATCTGCGCGTCCGGCTCGCTCAGGCCGATCAGCAGGATCTCCGACTCCGGGTACAGCGTGGCCAGCGTGTTGCACAGCGGGATCGAGCCGCCCATGCCGGCCGTCTGCATCTCCTCGCCCGGGTACGCGACCTTCATCGCCTCGGCCATCGAGACGTACGCCGGGCTCGACGTGTCCGCCTGGAAGGCCTGGCCCTGCCCGACCTGCTCCAGGGTCACCCGGGCGTTCCACGGCGTGTGCTTCTCGATGTGCGCGAACAGCAGCTCGGTGGCCTTCGCCGCGTCCTGGCCGGGCGGCACCCGCAGGCTGATCTGCGCACGCGCGGTCGCCGGGATCGACGGCGTGGCACCCGCCACCGGGTGGCAGTCGATGCCGATGACGGTCACGGCCGGCCGCGCCCAGATCCGGTCGGCGACCGTGCCGTTGCCCGTGAGGGACACTCCGTCGAGAACCTTCGCGTCCTTGCGGAAGTCGGCCTCCGGGTACTGCAGGCCCTCCCACTCCGCGTCCGCCGGCAGCCCGTCGATGACCGTCGACCCGTCCTCGGCGCGCATCGAGTCCAGGACGCGGATCAGCGCCGCCAGCGCGTCCGGCGCGGCACCGCCGAACTGCCCCGAGTGCAGATTGCCCTGCAGCGTGTCGACGGTGACCCGGATCATGGTCATGCCGCGCAGCGTCGCCGTCACGGTCGGCAGGCCGACCCGGAAGTTGCCCGCGTCACCGATGACGATCGCGTCGGCCGTGAGCAGCTCGGGGTGGGCCTCCGCGTACCGCTCGAGACCCCCCGTGCCCTGCTCCTCCGAGCCCTCCACGATCACCTTGACCGTGACCGGTACGCCGCCGTTCGCCTTCAGGGCGCGCAGCGCGAGCAGGTGCATGACGAAGCCGCCCTTGCAGTCGGCGGCCCCGCGCCCGTACCAGCGCCCGTCCTCCCGCTCGGTCAGCTGGAACGGCGGGGTCACCCACGCCGACTCGACCAGCATCGGCTGCACGTCGTAGTGCGCGTACAGCAGCACCGTCGGGGCACCGGCCGGGCCGGGCAGCACGCCGTACACCGACTGCGAACCGTCGGGGGTGTCGAGCAGTGCCACGTCCTGGAAGTCCTCGGCGCGCAGCGCGTCGGCCACCCAGTTCGCGGCGGCCTCGCACTCGCTGCGGGGCGCCACCGCCTCGTCCGCGACCGACTGGAAGGCCACCAGCTCCGTCAGCTCCGCCTTGGCGCGGGGCATCAGCGATGCGACGGTCTCGGCGATCGGATTCGCGGTCATGGGCACGCTCCTGGTGGGTGCGACGTTGTCAGGACGACGCCGTGTATCGGTTGTACGGCGAACGCATGGCCGATCCTACGGCGCGGGGCGACACGGCCGGGCCCTGCTACCGAGCCGTAGGATGCGTGCAGAGCAGGAACCACCGGTCGGATCAGGAGCAGAAGCACATCGTGAGCAGCGAGAACGCAGACGCCGGAGCGGCAGAGGCTGGAGCGGGGGCGGCGGGCCCGGACGGGGGGCAGCCGGTGTGGGACGTGGTCGTCGTGGGCGCCGGCCCCGCGGGGGCCTCGGCGGCCTACGCGGCGGCCGTGGCCGGACGCCGCGTGCTGCTCCTGGAGAAGGCCGAACTGCCCCGCTACAAGACATGTGGCGGCGGCATCATCGGCCCCTCGCGCGACGCGCTGCCGCCCGGCTTCGAACTGCCCCTTCAGGACCGCGTCCACGCGGTCACCTTCCAGAACAACGGGCGCTTCGCCCGCACGCGGCGCTCCCGCCGCATGCTGTTCGGGCTCATCAACCGGCCCGAGTTCGACGCCCAGCTCGTCGAGCACGCCCAGAAGGCGGGCGCCGAGCTGCGCACCGGAGCCACCGTCAGCCGCGTCGAGCAGCACGGTGCCGCGGTGCCGGACCGCCGCACGGTCGCCGTGGTCCTCGCCGACGGCGAGACGGTCCTGGCGCGCGCCGTCGTCGGCGCGGACGGCAGCGCGAGCCGCATAGGGGCCCACGTCGGGGTCAAGCTGGGCCAGGTCGACCTGGGGCTGGAGTCGGAGATCCCCGTCCCGCCGTCGGTGGCGGAGGACTGGAAGGGCCGCGTCCTCATCGACTGGGGGCCGCTGCCGGGCAGTTACGGCTGGGTGTTCCCCAAGGGCGACACGCTGACCGTGGGCGTCATCTCCGCGCGCGGCGAGGGCGCCGCCACCAAGCGCTATCTGGAGGACTTCGTCGCGCGGCTCGGGCTCGCCGGCTTCGAACCGTCCGTGTCCTCCGGGCATCTGACCCGCTGCCGCACCGACGACTCGCCGCTCTCCCGTGGCCGGGTCCTGGTCTGCGGCGACGCTGCCGGTCTCCTGGAGCCGTGGACGCGCGAGGGCATCTCCTTCGCGCTGCGCTCGGGCCGCCTCGCGGGCGAGTGGGCGGTCCGGATCGCCGAGGCGGGCGACGCGGTGGACGCGCGCCGGCAGGCGCTCAACTACGCCTTCGCCATCAAGGCCGGCCTCGGCGTCGAGATGGCCGTGGGCCGCCGGATGCTCGCCGTGTTCGAGCGGCGCCCTGGGCTGCTGCACGCGACGATCACGGGCGTGCGGCCCGCCTGGAAGGCGTTCACGGACATCACCCGGGGGTCGACGACGCTGGCCGGGCTGGTCCGCGGCAACGGCCTCGCGCACCGTGCCCTCGACCTCCTCGACCGCCGGATCGACACCTCCGCGGGAGTGGGGCCGGCGGGACGCGGCGTGGCGCCGCGCCAGGAGGGAGCCGCGGCGGAGGCCGACGCCGACGCCTTGGAGGCGGAGGGCAACGTGGCCGGGCCCGGGCCCGAGGCGGGCGCCGATGCCGGGGAAGGCACCGACCGGCAGGTGCCGGAAGCCTCCTGAGCCGGTCGCGCGGCCGGTCCTGACGGCGTCCTGAAGGGCGGTACGGAGTGCATCCGTACCGCCCTCACGCGTCGGTGGGGGTGGGGACGACCCGGAAGACGGGGTGCTTGGGCGCGATGGCCCGCAGCTGCTCGTCCGTGGAGTCCGGGCCGACGCCCTGGAAGAAGACGCCGACCTCGGCCTTCCAGCGCTTGAGGTAGGCGCGCAGCAGGGCGGGCTTGTCGTCGTCCGCGATCTCGATGGCCGTGAAGGGCTCGACGTGCCTGCCGAGGTGCAGTTCGCCGCCGCCCGCGGCGCGCATGTTGTGGGTCCACTGGACGTGGCCGCGGGGGGCCACCAGGTACTGGGCGCCGTCCACCGTCAGCAGGTTGACGGGGGTGCGGCGCCATTCGCCGCTCTTGCGGCCGCGGACGGCGAGGACGCGGGAGCCCCAGACGCTGATGCCGCGGCGGGTCATCCAGGCGACCGCGCGGTTGAGGACGTTGACCGTGAACCAGCCGGGCTTCATGACGTGAGCGGGGGTGGCGGGGCGGTCGGACGGCTGAGCGGACATCGGAGCCTCCGGGAGCGGGGAGATCGGGTGAGCGTTGCTCCGAACTGTGAGCGGTGCTCTCGCTTGAGATCAGTGTGCACGGATCGGCGTTGCCGCACAAGAGCACCGCTCTCGTTTTAGTGCTGTGCTCCGAAACATGGCAGACTGCTCTCCATGACCGCCGTCCAAGGAGCCCGCGCCCGCGCCCGCATCGAGATCACCGCCGCCATCAAGGACGAGGCCCGCCGGCAGCTCGCCGCCGACGGCGCCGCGAAGCTCTCGCTGCGCGCCGTCGCCCGGGAGCTCGGCATGGTCTCCTCCGCGCTCTACCGTTACTTCCCCAGCCGCGACGACCTGCTGACCGCCCTCATCATCGACGCGTACGACGCCGTCGGGGCCGCCGCCGAAAAGGCCCACGCCACCGCCGAGACCGACGCCCCCCGCGCCCACCTCACCCGCTGGACCGCGGTCTGCCGCGCCGTCCGCGCCTGGGCCCTCGCCCATCCGCACGAGTACGCCCTCATCTACGGCTCGCCGGTCCCCGGCTACACCGCACCGCAGGACACCGTCGGCCCCGCCTCCCGCACCGGCCTGCTCCTGGTCTCCATCGCCCGCGCCGCCTACCGGGACAAGGGCGTCGCCCCGCCACCGCTCCCGGCCCCGCTCACCGGGGAAGCGGCCCGCCTGGCCGCCGCACTGGGCCCCGACCTCCCGCCGGCCCTCTCCATCGCCCTGGTCTCCGCCTGGGCCCAGCTCTTCGGCCTGATCTCCTTCGAGGTGTTCGGCCAGTTCAACCGGGTCGTCGAGGACCGCGACGCGTTCTTCGACTCGGCGGCGGAGCGGCTGGGCCGGGAGGTGGGCCTGCTCCCGAAGCCGTGAGCCCGGGCGGTGGGGAGGGGTCCCGGGAGGCGTTCCGAGGAGTGGTCCGCCGGCGGCTGTGTTCGACTCCGCTGCCGGAGGTGAACCGGCCCGGCCGCCGGGCGGGCTCCACGAGTGGAGGTTCGGCTGCGGGGCGGGCCGGAGAGCGGCCGCCTGCAGCCCCTCCGGCCGCGCCCCGTCCGCCGGGGTCCGCCCGTCCGCCCCCGTGTGCGCCGCCCCGGCCGCGGGCCTCGTTGGGCGGCGCACCGACCGCTCGGCCTGCCTGGTCACCCGTACTCCCCGGGGAGTACGGGTGACCACCCCGCCCGGCTGACGCCCCCGGGACCCGGCCCCGTCTAGCGTGGCCGCATGGACGAAGAGGCGACCACGACTCCGGGCCCCGGGCAGGACGGGACCCCGGGCCGCCGGGGGCGGTGGCGCCGAGGCGCCCGCGCCGATGAGGTGGTACGCGGTGACGCCGGGCGCGATGAGGCCGGGCGCGGTGACACCGGGCGCGATGAGGCCGGGCGCGGTGACACCGGGCGCATTGATGGTGTGCGCGGTGATGCCGGGCGCGATGCCGCCGTACGCGGTGACGCCGGGCGCATTGAGGCTGTACGCGATGCCGCCGTAAGCGGGGATGCCGTGCACCGTGACGACCGGCGCGGTGAGGACGGGCCGGGCATCTCCGGGTGGGGGCGGTCGGGGCGTTCCCCGGCCTCGCACGGCCGGGCGCTGTCCGGCCGGTCCGGGAACGGGGGGCCGTGGCGTGGTGGCCCCTGGAGGTGGGCCGAGCGGGAGCCCGGTCGTGGGCTGCCCTGGCGGTCCACGGCCCTGATCACCGCGTTCGTGCTCGTCGGGAGCGGTTTCGCCGCCCGCAACCAGCCCGATCGGCTCGCGCTCGACGCGCTCGGCCGGGTCCTGCTGCTGCTCGGTGCCGCGCCGCTGCTCCTGCGCCACCGCCACCCGGTGCCGGTGGTGTTCGCGGTGACGGCGGTGACGTGGGCCTTCCTCGCGGCGGGCTACCCGTACGGACCGGTCTTCGTCCTCGTCGCCGTCGCGTGCTTCGCCGCCGTGGTGCAGGGGCACCGGCGGGCCGCCTGGTGGGCGCTCGGGCTGCTGTGGGCGGGGCACCTCGTGCTGGCCCACTGGCTCTACCGGTACCTGCCGCCGGACGGCGACGCCGCCGCGCCCTGGGGACAGGAGATCCCGGTCGCCGGCTTCGTCGTCGCCATCCTCGCCGCCTCCGAACTGGTCCGGGTCCGCCGCGAGCAGTGGGCCGGGGAGCGTGCCGAGCGGGCCGCCGCCGAGCGCCGCAGGGCCGACGAGGAGCGGCTGCGGATGGCCCGCGAGCTCCACGACGTCCTGGCGCATTCCCTCTCCGTGATCAACGTCCAGGCCGGCGTCGGCCTCGCCCTGCTCGACTCCGACCCCGGCCAGGCCCGTACCGCCCTCACCACCATCAAGGCGGCCAGCAAGGAGGCCCTGGGAGAGGTGCGGCAGGTGCTCGACACGCTGCGCGCCCCCGGCGATGCGCCCCGCGCGCCCGCGCCCGGCCTCGACCGGCTCCCCGAACTGGTCGAGCAGGCCGCCTCGGCGGGGCTCACCGTGCGGACGGAGACCGCGGGGCGGCGCCGACGTCTCCCGCCGGGCACGGAGCTCGCCGCCTTCCGGATCGTCCAGGAGGCACTGACCAACGTGGTGCGCCACTCCGGTTCGCGGACGGCCCTGGTCGTCCTCGGCTACGGCTCCGCCGCGCTCGATCTCCGGATCGACGACGAGGGGCCGGCGACCGGCGACGACGCGGGCGGCAGCGGCAACGGCCTGGCCGGAATGCGGGAGCGAGCCGCCGCCCTCGGTGGCACGATCGACGCGGGCACCCGGCCGGACGGAGGCTTCCGCGTGCACGCGGTGCTCCCCGTACGGCCGGAGGAACCGTCCGTACGGCCGGACGGCTCCTCCGCACGGCCCGGGGAGACGCCCACGAGCCCGGCGGAGACGCCCGTACGGCGCGACGGGCCCGGCACACGGAACGACGAACCACCCGCCGCACGACCCGAGGAGTCCTCGTGAGCCCCGAGCGCCCTGTGATCCCCGAGAGGCACGAGCGGCCCGCGAACCCGGCGGGCCCCCTGATCAGGGTCCTGCTCGCCGACGACCAGTCGCTCGTCCGGGCGGGTTTCCGCGCCCTCCTGGACGCGCAGGCGGACATCGAGGTGGCGGGCGAGGCGGCGGACGGCGAGGAGGCCGCGGCGAAGGTCCGCGAACTGCGCCCCGACGTCGTCCTGATGGACATCCGGATGCCGCACCTCGACGGTCTCGCCGCCACCCGCCTGATCACCGCCGATCCCGGACTCGGCGCGGTCAGGGTGGTCATGCTGACGACCTTCGAACTCGACGAGTACGTCTTCGAGGCGATCCGTTCCGGCGCCTCCGGCTTTCTCGTCAAGGACACGGAACCCGAGGAGCTGCTGCGCGCCGTGCGCGCCGTCGTGGCGGGCGACGCACTGCTCTCGCCCGGAGTGACCCGGCGGCTCATCGAGGAGTTCGCGGCCCGCTCGAAGCCGCCCGCGCGGTCCGGCGGTCTCGACGAACTCACCGAGCGGGAAAGGGAGGTGATGGCCCTGGTCGGCATCGGCCTGTCCAACGAGGAGATCGCCCGCCGCCTGGTCGTCAGCCCGCTCACCGCCAAGACCCACGTGAGCCGCACCATGGTCAAGCTCGGCGCCCGGGACCGGGCCCAACTCGTGGTCCTCGCCTACGAGTCGGGCCTGGTGCGGCCGGGCTGGCTGGGCTGAGCCCGGCCGTGCGGAGGGCGGATCAGGATGCCCGCGACGTCTACGACCAGACGATGCCGGAGTTCTCCCGCCACAGCCGGGCCAGGGACGCGTCACCGGTGACCGTCACGGCCTCCTGGGGCAGGCGGTTCCACAGCGTCAGGTAGAGCCGGTCGGCCGGCCCGCCGATCTCGCAGTCGGCCGGCCCGTCGCCGTTCCGGTCCGTCCGCGGCGCGTCCGGAGAGAGCCGGACGGTCCACACGTCGCCGGTGTCGGTGGCGTGGACGCGGAGGGTGCGGGGCACGTCGGAGCGCACGCGGCTGCGGTCACGGGCGTGGAAGCCGCTGAGGAGCTCGTCGACGCCGTCGGCGGCGATCGCCGGATCCACGGGGCCGGGAACCGCTGCGAGCGCGGACTCGGCATCGGCCCGGTGCACCGTCGTCTCGTGCGCCTGGCGCCTGGCCCAGAACGCCAGCGGTGAGGGCGCGGGCAGGAAGCTCCAGCAGTCCAGGTCCGCCGGAGCGGCGCGCAGGGCGTCGACGAGCAGGGTGTGGCCCTCGCGGAAGTGCGTGAGGAGTTCGGCGCCGTCCAGGTCGGGCTCGCCGCCGGCGGGCCGAGGGGAGGTGTGGCCCTCGGCGATGTGGGCGGCGGCCCAGCGGTGCACCATCGTGGTGTGCCGCAGCAGGTCGCGGACCTGCCAGCCGGGGCAGGTCGCGACCGTCGCGTCGGGCCCGGCCGCGGCGGCGGCGTCGGCGAGGGCCTTGCCCGCCGTGTCGAGCGCGTCGATGTGGGTGTCGATGCTCAAGGTGTCCATGGTGTCGGATTATCGCGCGCCGCCCGGGCTGCGGCGGCCCCCCACCTGCCCGTGGAACCTCTCAACTCCTCTTTTGGGTGCCGGTGTTGCGGGAGGCGTAGCCCATCACGGCGGCGCCGGCGGCGAGGGCGGCGACCGTGGTGAGGGCCACCGGCAGCGAGAACCAGTCGGCGAGGAAGCCGTTGGCCGGAGGGCCGAGCAGCATGCCGCCGTAGCCGAGGGTCGAGGCGGTCGCGACGCCGCCAGGCCCGGCGAGGGCGCCCGCGCGGGCGACGGCGACGGGGAAGATGTTGGCGAGCCCGAGGCCGGTCACGGCGAAGCCGAGGAGCGCGGCCCACACGGTGGGCGCGAGTGCCCCGAGCAGCATGCCCGCGCCGGCGGTGAGGCCGCCCGCGACGAGGGTGCGGGTCTGGCCGAGCCGTTCCAGCAGGGCGGTGCCGGAGAGCCGGCCGGCGGTCATGGTGAGGGCGAACAGGGCGTACCCGGCCGCGGCGACGCCGGGGTGGGCGTGCAGGTCCTGTGCGAGGTGCAGCGCGCCCCAGTCGGCCAGCGCGCCCTCCCCGTACGCCGTGCAGAGCGCGATCACACCGAAGACGAGAACGGCCCGGCGCGACCCGGCGGGCCGGGCGCCCGAGGGGTCGGCGCGGAGCGACTCGGGCGGAGCGGGGGAGGGGTGCCGGAGGAGTACGGGACCGGCGGCGGCCGTCAGGAGCAGCCCGACGCCCGTGAGGGCGAGCAGGTGCGCGGTCGGCGAGAGGCTCCCGGCCACGAGCCCGCCGAGACCGGCGCCGAGCATGCCGCCGAGGCTGAAGGCGGCGTGGAAGCTCGGCATGACGGGCCTGCGGAGCGCGGCGACGAGGTCGACGGCGGCGCTGTTCATGGCGACGTTGATCCCGCCGTACGCGGCGCCGAAGAGCAGCAGGACCAGTCCGAGGGCGAGCGGGGAGCGGGTCAGCGCCGGCAGGGCGAGGGACAGGGAGAGCAGGACGGCGGTGGCGACGGTGACGGGATGGCTGCCGTGGCGCCGGCAGAGGCGCCCGGTCAGCGTCATGGTGACCACGGCACCGGCGGACACCCCGAGCAGCGCGAGCCCGAGGTCTCCGGCGGAGGCCCCGGTCTGCTCCTTGATGGCCGGGATGCGGACCACCCAGCCGGCGAACAGGAAGCCGTCGAGAGCGAAGAAGAGGGTCAGGGCGAGGCGGAGGCGGGCCAGGGGGAGGGAGGCGGTGTCTCCGCGGGATCCCCCTGATACGGCGGCCGTCCGTACTTTGTTTAGTAGCGGCACAAACTCAGGATAGGGGTGCGGGGGCGTCGGATTCAAGGCGGGACGCCGGAGGGCCGGGGACGGCCCGGGGCGCGGTGGCCCGGGCGGCGGCCGGGCGCGTGGCGTCCGGGGGCGGGATTCCGGGCGCCCCGTGAGCCCGTACGGAACACTGCGTCGTACGCGGCGCCACGGCCGGGACCTGGCGCCACGGCCGGGATCTGGCCCCGCGCCCCGTGAGTGCTCGGCCGCCCCTCGTCCCGGGAGGGCCTGGTGACGGGCGGGCCCGGTCTGTGCCTCGTGAGTGCGCGGCCGCCCCTCGTCCCGCCAGTGCCCGGCCCTCGCGGTCCGGACGGGCCCGCGGCCGGGGCGGCGGATGCGCGGCGGGGCCGTCGGACGCGCGGCGGGACGGCGGACGCGCGGCGGGGTGGACGCGCCCCCGGGCGGCCCGTCGGCCCGTACGGCGACCGGCCACCCGCCCCCGTGGCCGACCGCCCGCCCTCCCTGACCGCATTCGGCCACTGCCGCGACCCGACCCGGCCGAAGCCGGGTGCCCGGAGCTGGGGGTGGGCCGATCATGGGAGACTCGCCCACATGAACGGCAAGGCGACGACGACCCGCACACGGCTGGACAGGGGGCGCAGCGCGCTCGGACCCGCGTTGGAGCTGGTGCACACCGGGAGGGCGCCCACGCGGGCCGTACTGACCGCCGAGCTCGGGGTCACGCGGGCCACCGCCGGAGCCGTCGCCGCCGAGCTGGAGGCGCTCGGGCTGATCCGGGTCGACTCCAACCCCGGCGCGGCCGCCGGCTCGCAGGGCCGCCCCTCGCACCGGCTCGCCGTGCACGAGAAGGGGCCCGTCGCCCTCGCCGCCCAGGTCCACGCCGACGGCTTCCGTGCCGCGCTCGTCGGCCTCGGCGGCACCATCGAGGCGACCGCGCCCGGCTGCGTCACCGTCTCGGCGGACCCCGCACAGGTCCTCGGGGAGGTCGTCGCGGCCGGGGCCGCGCTGCTGCGCGCCAGCGGGCGCCGGTGCGTGGGCGCCGGGCTCGCCGCGCCGTCCGCCGTGGCCGAGCCCGAGGGCACCGCCCTCAACCCGCTGCACCTCGCCTGGCCCGCCGGCGCGCCCGTCCGGGAGATCTTCGCCGAGCAGGTCCGTGCCGCCGGCATCGAGGGACCCGCCTTCACCGGCAACGACGTCAACCTCGCCGCCCTCGCCGAGCACCGCCACGGCGCCGGGCGCGGCGCCAAGGACCTGTTGTGCGTGGCCACCGGCCACCGCGGCGTCGGCGGCGCGCTCGTGCTCGACGGGCGCCTGCACACCGGGAGTTCGGGGCTCGCGCTCGAGGTCGGCCACCTCACCGTCAACCCCGAGGGGCGCCCGTGCCACTGCGGCTCCCGCGGCTGCCTCGACGTCGAGACCGACCCGCTCGCCTTCCTCACCGTCGCCGGTCGCGCGCCCGGCCCCGAGGTCTCGTTGCTCCAGCAGGCCCGCGACCTGCTCCGCGACCATCCGCAGGATCCCGGAGTGCGGGTCGCCACGGAGGAGTTGATCGACCGGCTCGGTCTCGGCCTGGCCGGGCTCGTCAACATCCTCAACCCCGACCGGATCATCCTCGGCGGCCTCCACCGGGAGCTACTGGACGCCGATCCGGGCCGTCTGCGCGCCGTCGTCGCCGACCGCAGTCTGTGGGGCCGCAGCGGCGGCGTGCCGATCCTTCCGTGCACCCTCGACCACAACAGCCTGGTGGGCGCCGCCGAACTGGCCTGGCAGCCGGTCCTCGACGATCCGCTAAATGCGTTGGGCCGGGTGCCGGCCGCCGACTAGGGTCCGGCCATATGACCGAGACCAGCTCCGCACCGCCGGCATCCGCCACCGCCCCCACCACCGGTTCGTCCGCCACGACCGGTTCATCCGGTACCACGGATCTCCCGCCGCGCCTCGGCTCCGGGCTGACCTTCCACGGTCCGCTCTCCGAGGCCCGCGCCGCCCGTGTCGTCGCGCGGCTCGCCGCCGCTTCGCCGGGCACCGTACTGGACATCGGATGCGGCTGGGGCGAGTTGCTGCTGCGGGTGCTCGACGCCGCGCCCGGCGCGCGCGGTCTCGGTATCGACATCAATGCCGACGACCTCGCCCTCGGCCGCCGCCTCGCCGCCGAACGCGGGCTCGCCGAACGGGTCGAGTACGTCGAGGAGTCCGGGCGGGACACGAACCGCGGCCCCGCCGACACCGTCCTGTGTCTCGGCTCCGGTCAGGCGCTGTGCGATCCCGACCTCCCGTACGACCCGGCCGTGGTCCTGAGCGAACTGCGCCGCCTGGTGCGGCCCGGGGGCCGGGTCCTGCTGGGCGAGGGCTTCTGGCAGCACACGCCGGACGATGCCGAGCTCGCCCGGATGTGGCCCGGCGCCCGTGTCGACGACCACCTCACGCTCGACGCCCTCGTGGACCTCGCCATCGAGGCGGGATTCCGGCCTGCGTGGATCGAGACGGCGAGCGTGGAGGAGTGGGAGGAGTTCGAGTCGGGCTACCGCCACGACGTCGAACTCTGGCTCGCCGCCCACCCGGACCACCCGCTGGCCGCCGAGACCCGTGCCCGCGTCGACCGCCAGCGTTCCCAGTGGCTGGGCTACCGCTCGGTGCTCGGCATCGCGTACCTGACCCTGGTGCCGGTGGGCTGAAATGCCGGTGCGGGTCGTCACCGCGCCGCCTAGTCTGGCGCGGTGACGACCCGAATGATCATCCTCAACGGCGGTTCCAGCTCCGGCAAGTCCGGCATCGTGCGCTGTCTGCAGGCCGTGCTCCCCGACCCGTGGCTGGCCTTCGGCGTCGACGACTTCGTCGACGCGCTGCCCGCGAGGCTGCGCGAAGGCGATGGCGGCATCGCCTTCGGGGAGGACGGCGCCGTGACCGTCGGGGCGGAGTTCCGCGCCCTGGAGGCGGCCTGGCTGGAGGGCGTCGCGGCGATGGCCCGGGCCGGTGCCCGGATCGTCGTCGACGAGGTGTTCCTGGGCGGAGCCGCCTCTCAGGAGCGCTGGCGCAGGGTGCTCGACGGCATCGACGTGCTGTGGGTCGGGGTGCGCTGCGACAGCACGGTCGCCGCCGGTCGCGAGATCGCCCACGGCGACCGCACGCCGGGCATGGCCGCGCGGCAGGCGGAGCTCGTCCACGAAGGCGTGGTCTACGACCTGGAGGTCGACACCTCCCGTACGGAGTCCCTGGACTGCGCCCGCGTCATCGCCGCGCACGTACGCTGATCCGCCGCCCGTGCGTCGCCGACGCGGCGCAGCCCACGGCAGCCCGACTGCCCCCGCGTGCCGAACCGCCACCCGGGCACGCTGACCGGGCCCCCGCACGCTGACCGCCCGCCCCCGTAGGCAGGGCCAGGACGCCCTCCCGCGTGCCGAGCCGTCACCACCATTCTGTGCGTCGAGCCGTCGCCGCCACCCCGCATGCCGAGACGTCACCACCGTCGCCACCCGCCCCCCCAGCCGTCGCCACCCTCGTCACCGGCCCCCAGCCGTCCGGCCCCTCCCCAGCCCCGATCCCTTCCCACCCCCCGGCTCACCACAGCCGGCCCGCGGGCAACCCCGCGCGGCCCGGCTGGGACAGGTGCAGGACCTGGAAGCGCTCGCCGGGCGCACCCGCCCGGGCGGGCGCCTCCGGTGTCGCCCACAGCGTGAAGGCGAGCAGCTCCCAGTGGCGCGGGTCGACGGCGAGCGCGCTCGCCACCACGCCGTCGGTCGTCGCCTCGCGGGCGTGCCGGGCCAGCGCGTCCGTGACCGCCTCGGCCGGCGGTGCGCCCTCGGGCAGGTGCCGCCGGTGCCGGGTGGCGGCGAGCGGGGGAGCGGAGGTCGCCGGGCCCTCCTCGTACGCGACGGGCGTCCAGTGCTGGACGACGGGCCGGCCGAAGTCGTTCACGATGCCCTGGAAGCCGGGGCCCCAGAGGAACGCGTTCATCCCCTGGGCGGTGGCCCACAGGTAGAACGGTGCGTACTGGTTGACGGGGGAGCCGTCCGCGCGCTCCCGCATCAGATACGCCTTGAGCCCCAGACCGGGGAAGGCGTCCAGGAGGTGTCCCCGGGTCGCCACCCGCTCGCGGATGGACCCCATGTCGTGGTCCGCGGGCAGCGTGATCTCGTACTGCATGGCGTGCACGGGCCGTACTCCTCGGGGCGTCAGCGGGCGGTACGGGGGGCGAGCAGGGCGAGCAGGCCGCTCACGGCGGTGTCGAAGGCGGCGGGGGAACCGGAGGCGCGGGCCAGCACATAGCCGCCCTGGACCGTCGCGACGACGGTCGAGGCGAGCTCTTCCGCGGACAGCGGTCCGGTGAACTCCCCGCTGTCCAGGCCTTCCTGGACGACTCCGGCGAGCCGGCGGCGCAGCCAGCCGAGCGTCTCGTCGACGGGGACGCGCAGCTCGGCGCTCGCGATGACGTCGGGGTCCATCGTCAGCCGGCCGACGGGGCAGCCGCGGAGCACGTCGCGCTCGCGGAGCAGATAGGCCTCGATGCGCTCGTACGCCGACCCCTTGCCGCCGAGCACCCGCTCCGCCGCAGCCCGCAGCTCGTCGGCGGTGCGCCGGATCGCGGCGAGCGCGAGGTCGGGCTTGCCGTCGAAGTGGTGGTACATGCTGCCCTGGCCCGCGCCGGCCGCCTGCTGGATCGCCTTGGGGCTGGTGCCCACGTAGCCGCGCTCCCACAGCAGTTCGCGGGTGGCCTCGATCAGTCGCTCGGACGCGTTGGTGCTCATGGCATCACTGTACATACCAGTAGGTACAGCGTCGAGGAGCAGCTGCCGGACCGGCTCCTACTCCCGCCGGCGTACGAGCGAAGCCGCTGACCGTACGACGACCCGGCGGCCTCGTCGGAGGAGTCTCGAAGCATCCACCACCAGAGGAGCTGACCGACGATGAACACCCTGGCCCACGCGGGCCCCGGCCCGTGGATCCTCTTCTTCCCGCTCGTCTGGGCGGCCGTGATCATCACGGTGGTCACGGTCCTGCGCCGCTTCGGCCGGCGCCGGCACGGCGGCCCGGGCGGGTTCGGCGGCCCCGGTGCCCCACGCGTCGACGAGCAGTCGCCGATCGCGCTGCTCGGCCACCGGTTCGCCGCGGGCGAGATCGACGAGGACGAGTACTGGCGGCGGCTGACCGTCCTGGAGGAGCAGTTCGGCCGCAGGACCGATGACAAGGGGCGCCGCCGATGAACACCACCACCGAGGCTCCGGCCGCCGCGCGGGTCGTCGACGCGGTCAAGGTCTACGGCCGCGGGGACACCGAGGTCAGGGCCCTGGACGGGGTGAGCGTCGGCTTCCCGGCCGGCCGCTTCACCGCGATCATGGGCCCCTCGGGCTCCGGCAAGTCCACCCTCATGCACTGCGCCGCCGGACTCGACACCCTGACCTCGGGCTCCGCCCTCGTCGGAGACACCGATCTGTCCGCGCTCGACGACCGGCGCCTCACCCTGCTGCGGCGCGAACGCATCGGCTTCGTCTTCCAGGCCTTCAACCTGCTGCCGACGCTGACCGTCGCCGAGAACATCACCCTGCCCCTGGACCTGGCGGGCACCGCCCCGGACCGCACCTGGATCGACAGCCTCATCGACACGGTGGGGCTGCGCGACCGGCTCCACCACCGGCCGAGCCAGTTGTCCGGCGGCCAGCAGCAGCGGGTCGCCGTCGCGCGCGCCTTCGCCGGCCGGCCGGACGTCGTCTTCGCCGACGAACCCACCGGCAATCTGGACTCCCGGTCCGGCGAGGAGGTGCTGCGGCTGCTCGGCGACACGGTACGGCGGACGGGCCGGACGGTCGTCATGGTCACCCACGATCCGGTGGCCGCCGCCCACGCCGACGAGGTCGTGTTCCTCGCGGACGGGCGTCTGGTCGACCGGCTCCACCGTCCCACGGCGGAGCTCGTCCTGGACCGGATGAAGTCGCTCGACGGCAGGACCGAGCGCATCCCCCGCCCGGAAGCCGCACCCGCACCCTCATCCGCACCCTCATCCTCAGCCGGGCCCTCAGCCGGGACCGAGGCCGGAGCCGGGCCCTCAGCCGGGACCGAGGCCTGGGCCGGGGCGGGACCCGGGCCCTCAGCCAAGGCCGGACCCCCGACCGAGGCCGGACCCGCGGCCGGAGCCCACGCCGCCCCCGCCCCCGGCACCGTGGCCGGACCCCCGACCGAGGCCGGACCCGCGGCCGGACCCGCGGCCCGGGCCCACGCCGCCCCCGCCCCCGCCCCCGGCGCCGTGGCCGGACCCCGCGCCGGCTCCACGGAAAGGGAGCGGTGAAGATGAGTACGCTCCGTCTCGGCCTCGCCTCCCTGCGGGCCCACCGCCGCCGCTTCCTCGGCACCTTCGCCGCGGTCCTGCTCGGCGTCGCGTTCCTCACCGGCACCCTGGTCATGGGCGACACCCTCCGGGGCAGCTTCGACACCCTCTTCGGCAACGCCAACAGCGGCACGGACGCCGTCGTGCGCAGCACGAGCGTCGTGACGGTCGCGGGGGAGGGGCAGGGCACCCGCAGCCCCGTCGACGCCGCCCTCGCGGAGCGCCTCGGGAAGGTCCCCGGCGTCGCCGCCGCCGTCCCCCGCATCGAGGGGGCGGGCCAGCTCGTCGGCGCCGACGGCCGGCCGGTCGGCGGCAAGGGCCCGCCCACGCTCGCGGGCAACTGGATCCAGGATCCGGAACTCAATCCGTACGCCCTCGCCGAGGGCCGTGCCCCGCGCGAGAGCGGCGAGGTCGTCGTCAACCGGGGCGCCGCCGAGGCCGGCGGACTCACCGTCGGCTCCACCACGGTCCTGCGCACCCCCGACCCGCTGCGCGTCACCGTCGTCGGTCTCGCGACCTTCGGAGGCGCCGACGGAATGGGCCAGGTCACCTACACCGGGCTGACCCGCGCCGACGCCGAGAAGTACCTGACCCCGAAGGCCGGAGAGGCCACCGACATCCTCGTCAGGGCCGGCCCCGGCACCTCTCAGGGCGACCTGGTCGCCGCGCTCGCCCCCGCGCTCCCCGAGGGCGTCGAGGCCATCACCGGACAGCAGGCCACCGACGAGAGCAACGACATGATCTCCGGCCGCTTCCTCAGCCTGTTCACCACCTTCCTGCTGGTGTTCAGCGGGGTCGCCCTGCTGGTCTCGGTCTTCTCCATCCACAACACCTTCGCCATCGTCGTCGCGCAGCGCACCCGCGAGAACGCCCTGCTGCGCGCCCTCGGCGCCGCGCGCCGCCAGATCGTCGCGATGACGCTCGCCGAGGCCGTCGCCGTCGCGGTCCTCGCCTCCGCCGCCGGACTCCTCGGCGGTATCGGCATCGCGGCCGGGCTGCAGGCCCTCTTCCCGGCGGTCGGCTTCGCCTTCCCCGAGGGCGACCTGGTGATCAGCGGGGTCTCGCTGGTCCTGCCCTTCGGCGTCGGCCTCGCCGTCTGCGTCGGCTCGGCCCTGCTCCCCGCCGTCCGGGCCGGGCGCACCGCTCCGCTCGCCGCCCTGCGGGAGACCGCCGTCGACGACTCGGCCGCCTCGCGTTCCCGTACCCGGGCGGGCGCCGGACTCCTCGTCCTGGCCGTGGGCCTGGTCCTGGCCGGCGTCCTGGCCACGCCGTCGCTGTGGCTCGCGGGCACCGGTGCGGTCCTCGCCCTCGCCGCCTTCGTCGTCCTGGGCCCGGTGGCCTCCTCGTACGCTATCCGGATCCTCGGCGGCCCGCTGCGCGGAGCCAACCGCGGGCTCGCGCGCCGCAACGCGCTGCGCAGCCCCCGCCGGACGGCCGCCACCGCCACCGCGCTCATGATCGGCGTCGCGGTGGTCTCGCTCTTCACCGTCTTCGGTGCCTCGCTCAAGGCGACCATGGACGACACCGTCTCCCGCTCCTTCGCGGGCGACGTGGCCGTGAGCGCGCCGTCCTTCGGCGCGGGCGGCAGCGGCCTCAGCCCGCGGCTCGCCCCCGCCGTGGCCGCGCTGCCCGAGGTGAACACCGCCGTCGGGCTCGGCAAGGGGCTCGCGGAGGTCGACGGCCGGGGCCGTGCCCTCACGGTCACCGACCCGGCCGCGCTCGCCCGCACCTTCGACCTGGGGGTCGTGCACGGCTCGCTGACCGGGCTCGGTACGGACGGGATCGCGGTCGCCGACGACGAGGCCGAGCGTTACGGGCTCACCCCGGGCCGCACGGCCGAACTGGCCTTCACCGACGGCACCCGGCGCACCTTCACCATCCGCGCCGTCTACGAGCGGGCGGACCTGGCCGGCGACTACGTCCTGACCCGGGAGGCCTGGGCCCCGCACCGTACCCAGGACTCCGACCGGCTCGTCGCCGTCAGCTTCAGGGACGGCGTCGCGGCCGACGAGGGCAAGGCGGCGGTCGAAGGCGTCGCCGCGCGGTACGGCGGTCCGGAGGTGCAGACCCGCGACGAGTACGCCGCGTCCTCCGCGTCCGGCATCGACATGATGCTGACCCTCGTCTACGCGCTGCTCGCCCTCGCGGTGCTGATCGCCCTGCTCGGCATCGCCAACACGCTGACCCTCGCCGTGCACGAGCGCACCCGTGAGCTGGGCCTGCTGCGTGCGGTCGGCCAGACCCGGTCCCAGCTGCGGGCCATGGTCCGCTGGGAGTCCGTGCTGGTGGCCGCCTTCGGCACCACCGGCGGACTGCTCCTCGGCGGCTTCCTCGGCTGGGTCCTGGTGCGCGCCTCCGACGGCGCCTCGGACAGCGCGTTCAGCTTCGCGCTGCCACCGGTCCAGCTGGCCGCCGTCGCGCTGATCGGCCTGGCCGCCGGCGCGGTCGCGGCCTGGCGCCCGGCCCGGCGGGCGGCCCGACTGGACGTGCTGCGGGCGATCGCGACGGAGTGAGGGCGGGCGGCGCCGTCGGATCGTGGATCCGGGAGACCGCATCCGGGGTCCGACGCGGTCAGCCCGCCAGGGATTCGACCAGGCTCGGCTCGTCCGCCCGGCCCGCTCCCAGGAGGGGGCCGTCGGTCGTGGCGCCGTAGACGGCGAGGGAGCGGGGGACGGGGGCGACGGTGGACGGCGGTGCCTGGAGTGTGAACCAGACGGCCTTCCCGGCGTCGCCGTGCGGGCGGACGCCCCAGCTCTCGCTCATCGCCTCGATGATGGCGAGGCCCCGGCCCGAGGTGGCGAACTCGGGATCGGTGTCGTCCGGTTCGGGCACGTCCGGTATGCGCGGATCGTTGTCGCGGACGGACACGGTGAGGCGGTCGAGCAGCAGTTCCACCTCGACGGTGCACATCTTGTCGGGCTGGGCGTGCCGGTGGACGTTGGTCAGGAGCTCGGTGACACCGAGCGTGGCGTAGTCGACCAAGGCGTCGAGCTGCCAGTGGCGCAGATGCGCCGAAACGATTCTGCGGACCTGACCGATCCGCGACGGCAGGGCCTGGAGCTCCACCGTGCAATACCTGCTGGGCTCGCTGATCACGGCTGCGACTCCCCGAAGTAGGTCAAGAAGACGGAGATTCGGATCTGTCATGCGGTGTAGCAGGACGGTGGCTGGTTCGCAGCGTCACCGCCGGTAAACCCTCGGTGAGGTGGTTCCAGGGTGAACCAGTGGTGACCGTGCTGCAACTCGCGGCGACGCGCCGCAGGTCGGGGGCGTGCCGGGCGCCGGTTCAAGACCGTCGCGGCGGCTTCGTCGTCGCCTGCTTGAGGGCGTCGAGCAGCCGTCCCGAGCCCGAGATCCGGTAGCGCGTGCCGTTCATCGTCGCCACCGCCTCGTCCGGCTTCGCGAACCACGGCCGGCCCGCCCGCACCGTGCCGAGCGGCGCACTGTCGATCTCGCTGCCGTAGCTGGTCAGCAGGGACAGGCGGCCGTCCTCGATGCGGACCTCGCCCGCGCGGGTGAGCGACCGGGGCCAGCGGTCGATCCGTACCCCGGTGGCCGTGAACTCGGGCTCCGTCATGGTGCTCCGCCCCCTTCGCGCAGGCTGCCTGTCCCCAGTGTGCCGGGCCGGGGCCCTAGGCACCAGAACGGCTCCCGGAACGGTGCCCGGCATGACCGGGAGCCGTTCCGGGAGGCGGCGCCGCGGCCGCGCCGGAGTCGTCGCCACGACCGCGCCGCGGCCGCGCCGGAGCCCGTACCGCGGCCGCGCGGGTGGCACGGCGAAGAGTCCGCGGACACGCCTCCTCGCACGTCTGTCCACGCCGTCTGCAAGGGATCCCTATGGGCCCTCAAAGAGAACGTTTGCCCAGGTGAGAGGGGTATTGTCGAAGAGTGGGCACCCCCGTGGGCAACCCCCTGGGCAGCACGAGAAGAGGCACGCACGCATGACCAGCACCGCAAGCCCGATGGCCACCGTCGACGTCGACCGCAGTGACGCCGAGTACCGCTCCTGGCTCAAGGAGGCCGTCCGCAAGGTCCACGCCGACGCCAACCGCTCGGCCGACACCCATCTGCTGCGCTTCCCGCTCCCGGAGAGCTGGGGCATCGACCTCTACCTCAAGGACGAGTCGACCCACCCCACCGGCAGCCTCAAGCACCGCCTCGCCCGCTCGCTGTTCCTGTACGGCCTCTGCAACGGCTGGATCCGCCCCGGCGCCCCCGTCATCGAGGCCTCCAGCGGCTCGACCGCGGTCTCCGAGGCGTACTTCGCCAAGCTGGTCGGCGTCCCCTTCATCGCCGTCATGCCCCGCACCACCAGCCCGGAGAAGTGCCGGCTGATCCAGTTCCACGGGGGCCAGTGCCACTTCGTGGACGACTCGCGCACCATGTACGAGGAGGCCGCCGCGCTCGCCGTGCGCACCGGGGGCCACTACATGGACCAGTTCACGTACGCCGAGCGCGCCACCGACTGGCGCGGCAACAACAACATCGCCGAGTCGATCTACCAGCAGCTCCGGCTGGAGCGCTACCCGGAGCCCGCGTGGATCGTCGCCACGGCCGGCACCGGCGGCACCTCGGCGACCATCGCCCGCTACGTGCACTACATGCAGCACGACACCCGGGTCTGCGTCGCCGACCCGGAGAACTCCTGCTTCTTCGACGGCTGGACCCGGCACGACCCGGATGCCGCCAGCGACTGCGGCTCGCGGATCGAGGGCATCGGCCGGCCCCGTATGGAGCCGAGCTTCGTCCCCGGCGCCATCGACCGCATGATGAAGGTGCCGGACGCGGCGAGCGTGGCCGCCGTCCGCGCCCTGGAGGGCGCGATCGGCCGCAAGGCGGGCGGCTCCACGGGCACCGGCCTGTGGAGCGCGCTGAAGATCGTCGCCGAGATGGTCGCCGAGCGGCGCACCGGCAGCGTCGTCACCCTGATCTGCGACGGCGGCGAGCGCTACCTGGACAAGTACTACAGCGACGACTGGCTGGCCTCACAGGGCCTCGACATCGCGCCGTACGCCGCCACTATCGACCGGTTCCTGTCGACGGGAGTCTGGCCGGAGTGAGCCGCCGGTCCAGATTGCGCATCGCGCCGCGGAAGGATCTGCCGACCCCCGGCCGGGCCAGTCGCACCGCGAGGCGGCAGGGGCCGCTGCCGTCCACCGCCATGGTCCAGCGGACCCGCGTGCCGGCCCCGGCGGGGGAGAGGGCCCACTCCTCCAGGAGGGCCGACAGGCCGGGTGCGTTGGTCTCGTCGACCCGGTAGGCGTAGCGGGTGGCCGGGTCGGTCGCCAGGATCGTCTCGCGGAACTCGACCCCGCCGCGCAGCCGTACGGTCCGTCCGGCGCCGCCGTCTGTCGGCGCCGCGGCCGCGACGGCCGTGAACCACGTCGGCGTGCTGGCCAGTTCGACCGCGAGCGACCGGTAGACGGCCGTGGGCGGAGCAGCCAGTTCCGTGCTGAACACCAGGCGCAGGGGTGCGGAGTCGGTGAAGTCGAGCTCCACCGGCCGGAGTCGGCGTGCCATGGGCCGTACCTTCCGTCGGGCGGACCGTGGGCCCGTCCACCGTAGCTGACAAACCGTCAGTTACCCAGCAGTCCGTCCAGGGCCCGGCCGAACACCCGTCGCCCGGCCGCCGCGAGGACCGGATCGAACAGCCCCGGCACGCCTCGCAGCCGCAGCTCCTCCGTCCACCGCACCCTGCTCCCCGCGCCCTCGCCGGTCACCTCGAACGCCGCCCAGCCCAGCACCACCCGGCCGTGCTTCACCAGGCGGCACACACCCGGCCGGCCGGCCTCGGGCGGCTCGAACCGCACCACCTCCATCGGGTCCTCGAACGCCAGGCGTCCCAGACCCGTCCGCGCCGAGAACCGGGTCCCCGCCCCGCTCGGCCCCGCCGTCAGCACCGTCGTGCGGGTCAACGGCACCTGAGCGCCGTGCGCCGGCCAGTCCGTGAGCCGCCGCCACACCTCCGCGGGCGGCAGGCCCACGGTGCGCTCCACCAGGAACCGGCTCACTCCGCCTCCTCCGGGCCGCCGTCCGTCCCCTCTTCGCCCGCCACCACGAGTCCCGGCAGATGCTCCGCCATCTCCTCGCGCACCGGCAGGGACAGCCCCCGGTCCGTCACCAGGGTGTCCACCTCTTCCAGGGTCGCGAACGAACTCAGCCCCACCGTTCCCCACTTGGTGTGGTCCGCGACCACCACCACCCGGCGCGCCGAGCGCAGCAGACGCCGGTTCGTCTCCGCCTCCGCCAGATTCGGCGTCGACAGGCCCGCCTCCACCGAGATGCCGTGCACCCCGAGGAACAGCGCGTCGAAGTGCAGCGAACGGATCGCCTGGTCGGCCACCGGCCCCACCAGCGCGTCCGACGGCGTCCGCACCCCGCCCGTGAGCACCACCGTCGCCGCCCCCGGGCGGGCCTCGCCGCCCGAACCCGCGTACTGCGCCTCGTAGAACACGTCGGCGACCCGCACCGAGTTCGTGACCACCGTCAGCTCCGGCACGTCGAGCAGGTGCCGGGCCAGCGCGTACGTCGTCGTACCGCCCGACAGGGCGATCGCCGTACCCGGCCGCACCATCGCCGCCGCGGCCCGGGCGATCTCCTCCTTGGCGCCCAGTTCGAGCGCCGACTTCGCCTCGAAGCCCGGCTCGTGGGTGCTCGCCTCGACCACCGGCACCGCGCCGCCGTGCACCTTGGCCAGCATGCCCTGCCGGGCCAGCGTGTCCAGATCCCGGCGCACGGTCATGTCGGAGACGTTGAGACGCCGGGTCAGCTCGTTGACCCGGACCCCTCCGCGCCGGCGCACCTCGTCGAGAATCAGGGCGCGTCGCTGCTCCGCGAGGAGGTTCTGATTGTCACTCACCGACGGGCCGGTCCTTTCGAAGGGAACATGAAACGGGGTAAAGGGGTAGAGGGGCGTCGGATTCGGTGAGGACCGTGCCCCGGGGCACGGCGTCCGCGATCCTGGTGCCTGCCGTCGCATCCTCCCACCCCGGATCCTCCCATTCAGAGAGCGAGTCCCCGAAGTGTCCCCTGCCACACCCGACCCGAAGACCGGGGGCGCGGCGCTCGAACTGCTCGTCCACGGCGTGGGCGGTACGACCGCGGCCGACATGCTCGACGACCCGCGCACGGTACGGGTCACCGGCGACCGGACGGCGGCGATGTACCGCCGCAGGGACGACGCCGACGCCGAGGACCACCCCGAGCGGTACGCCGACCGGCCCGTCCCCGAGGCGTACTGCTGGTCGAACCTCACCTCCGGCAACGGCGCCCGCGCCCTGTGGCTGCTGCTCCTGCCCTTCATGGTCGCCAACCTCGCCCACTGGATGCGGCCGCCCACCGAGGGCCGCGCCGGACTGGTGCGGCTCTACGGCATCCTCGTCCGGCTCGTCGCGCTCAGCCTCACCGTCCTGCTCACCGCGGCCGCCTGCGAGGTCGCCCTCGACCTGACGGCCTGGCAGTGCGCGGGTTCCGCGCCCTGTGCCGGACAGCGCTCCTGGCTCGGCTTCCTCTCCGCCGAACGGGGCGGCTGGTGGTCCCAGCCCGGCCGCCGACTCACCCTCGCGGCCCTCGTCCCCACCGCTCTCGTCGGCCTGCTCTGGTACCTGTCCAACCGCACCTGGAGCGCCTACGAGGCCCAGCGGCCGCCCACCGGATACGACACCGATCCCACCGACCCCCACGGACCCGCGTCCGACACCGAGGCCGCCGACGCCACCAGCCCCACCGGGAACACTCCCGTCGAGCAGCGCCCGGCCCTCGGCCGGCCCGGCTTCTGGTACGGGCGCCGGCTCGTCGCCCGGCTGCGCGCCGCCCACACCGCCGCCGGGTTCCTCACCGTCGCCGCCGCGCTCACGGTGGCCGCCGGCGGCCACGACCACCGCGCCCTCCCCGGCTCGCTCTCCGAAGTCCTCGGCCGCATCCTCCAGGGCTCCGTCGTCGCGCTCGCCCTGGTCGTGCTCTGGGTGGTCTGCCGGCGCGGCCGCAGCGAGAACCGGCTCGACCTGCGCATCGAACGCGCCCTCGTGTCCTGGCTGCCCGCCACCGCTCTGCTGCTGCTCGTCCTGGCCGCCGTGCACACCGCCTGGTCCCGACCCGGCTGGCGCACCACCGGCACCCTGCCCGGCGACGTCGTCTTCGGCGTCCTCACCCTCGCCCAGGGGGCGCTCGTCGTGGCCCTCGGCGTGGTCGCCCTGCTCCTCCACCGCCCGCACCGCGACCCCCGCACCGCCCTCCACGGCCTCGGCGGACCCGCCACCGCCATGCTGGCCTGCGCCCTCGGCGGCGTCATGTCCGGCGGCGTCGCGCAACGGGTCGCCGACTGGCTCGACGGGTCCGGCACCCCCGGCGCCGGCGACGGGCTCATCACCGGACCACCCGTCCTGCTCAGCTGGCAGGCCTCCGTCATCCCGCTGCTGCTCGTGCTGCTCCTCGTGCCGACCGCGCTGCTCGTCGCCCGCACCGTGCTCACCGCCCGCCGGCTCCGCCCCGTCGTCGACACCGCCTACGCGGCCGAGGACCCCGACCCGCTGCGCACCGACCAGATCGCGGCCGGCCGGGCCCGCGCCGGGCTCACCGACTCCGCGCCCGTCCTCATCGGGGTCGTCTCCGGCGCGACCCTCCTGCTCGGCGCGGCCTCCGTGGCCGGCGCCTGGGCCAGCGGCAACGTCCCCGGGCGCGCCTTCGACGGCGCCCACCCCGCGATCGCCTCCGCCGCCACCGCCGCCCAGGCACTCGGCTCCTGGATGATCGGCTTCGGCTTCCTCCTCTTCGTCACCTGGGGCCGCCGTGCCTACAAGGACCCCTCCGCCCGCCGCACCATCGGCATCCTCTGGGACGTCGGCACCTTCTGGCCGCGCGCCGCCCACCCCTTCGCGCCGCCCTGCTACGCCGAGCGCGCCGTCCCCGACCTCACCTGGCGGATGAGCTCCTGGACCCGGCAGACCGGCGGACGGCTCGTCATCTCCGGACACTCCCAGGGCAGCGTCCTCGCCGCCGCCGCGGTGTGGCAGCTGCCGCCCGCCACCCGCCGCCGGGTCGCGCTGCTCACCTACGGCTCGCCGCTCGAACGCCTCTACGGGCGCTGGTTCCCGGCCTACTTCGGCCCCGAGTCGCTGCGCGGCCTGCACCGCACCGTGCACTGCTGGAGCAACCTCTACCGGGCCACCGACCCCATCGGCGGCCCCGTCCGGGTCCCCGCCGAGGGCGACCGGCCTGCCGTCGACCGGTCCGAGCTCCTCGACCCCGTGGTGTACGGCCGCACCCGCACCCACCCGCTGCCCGAACCGATCCTGGGGCACTCCGACTACCAGGCCGACCCGGCCTTCGCCGACGCACGCGCCGCGCTTCTCGACCGGCTGCCGCCCGCGCTGCCCAGGCAGCGCGACGAGACCACCCTTGCTCAGGGGAGTTCGGGCAGGTCCTCCGGATAGAGCAGGGTCAGGTCGTCCGTGCTCGGATCCGCGAGCGCGGCGACCCGGCCCGCGTGCCGCTCCACCATCGACTCGAAGGTCTGCCGCGCCGTACGTCCGTTGCCGAACGTCGGGCCCTTCGGCAGCGCGCCGAAGTACGTCAGCAGGGCCTCCCCGCTGCCGGAGCCCAGCCGGTACTCGTGGTCCTCCGCCTGCTGCTCGACGATCCGCAGCAGCTCCTCCGGCGCGTAGTCCGAGAACCTGATGGTCCGGGAGAAGCGCGACGCCACACCGGGGTTGACGCCCAGGAAGCGCTCCATCTCGGCCGTGTAGCCGGCGACGATCACCACGACCGCGTCGCGGTGGTCCTCCATCAGCTTCACCAGCGTGTCGATCGCCTCCCGCCCGAAGTCCCGGCCCGAGTCCTCGGGGGACAGCGCGTACGCCTCGTCCACGAAGAGCACGCCGCCGCGGGCCCGCTCGAAGGCCTCCTGGGTACGGATCGCCGTCGAGCCGATGTGCTCGCCGACCAGGTCGACCCGGGACACCTCCACCAGGTGGCCGCGCTCCAGGACGCCGAGGGAGGCCAGGATCTCGCCGTACAGGCGCGCCACCGTCGTCTTGCCCGTGCCCGGGTTCCCCGTGAAGACGAGATGGCGGCGCGCGGACACCGCCTTGAGGCCCGCCTCCTGGCGCCGGCGGCCCACCTCGATCATGTTGGTGAGGGTCCGCACCTCGTGCTTGACGCTCTCCAGGCCCACCAGCGCCTCGAGTTCGCCGAGCACCTCGTGCGAGGAGCGCGCCGCCACCGGATCCGGCGCGACGGCCGGCGCCACGGCGGGCGTGCGCGCCGCCGGGACCGCGCCCAGCAGCCCGCCCGGCTGGGTCGCGGTCAGGACGCCGCCCGGCTCCGGCGCGGGCGGGGTCCGCACCTGGCTCTCGTCACTGGTGCAGTCCTCGGCGGTCACCCCGTCCTCCGGGAACTCGTAACCGCCGCGCGCGCACCGCTCCGTGCGGCACTTGCGCAGCGTCGTACGGCAGCCGTCCGTGACATGGAAGCCGTACCCGCCGCTGCCCGTCACCCGGGAACCGTGGAAGGAGCCGCGGCCCTCCGCCGAGACGTAGAAGCCGGCCTCGGCGGGCGAGGTGACCGTGCAGCGGTCGACGGTCGGGTCGGCGCCCTTGGTGACGATCACCCCGGTCTGCACGGCGTCGATGGTGCAGCCGCCCAGGGTGCCGCCGCTGCCGTGGTCCCGGAACCAGGCACCCGTGGACGCCTCCCGGATCCGGCAGTCGTCCAGCTGGGCGGTCGCCCCGTCGCTCACCGACACGGCCGTGTTGCGCACCTGCGACAGGTCGCTGTCGACGACGTCCACGCGCGAGCCGCGGTCCAGCACGAACAGCGCGTCCGGCACGTCGTGGACGCGGCACGCGTCGAGCACGGCGGTCGCCCCGTCGCTGACCCAGACGGCCGGGTAGTCGCCGGTGCTGTCGTGGATCTCGCACTGGTTGGCGTCGACCCGCGTCCCGGGGTCCCACACGGACAGACCGTTGCGCCCGAACCGCCGCACCGTCGAGCGGGTCAGGGTCAGGACCGAGCGCGACCGCAGGTCGACGGCGTTCTCGGGGATGTCGTGGATGTCGCAGTCGGACAGCGTGAGCACCGCGTCCGTGTCGAGGGTGATGCCGTCGGCGGAGGTTCGGTGCACGGTCGAGTCGCTGAGGTGCGCGGCGGCCCGGGACGCGATCTGCAGACCCGTGCCCTTGATCTCGTACACCTCGCAGCCGACGCCCTCCAGGCCGCTGCCCTCGCCGTTGACGCTGATCCCGGCGCCCGAGGCGTGGTGCACCCGGCAGCGTTCGAGCCGGGGATGGGCTCCGCCGCGCACCGAGACCCCCGCCTGCCCGGCGGAGACGATCTCGCACTCCTCGAAGACCCCGCCCGCGCCGTCGAGCACGGCGATGCCGACACCGGCCGGATTGTCGACCGTGACCCGGCGGACCGTCGGCCGCGCCGCGCCGCGCACCTCGATCCCGGCGGCCGACCGGGTCACGATCCGCAGGTCGAGCAGCTCGGGCGTGCCGTCCTCGACGAGCAGCGCGGGCGCGGCCGCGTCCTGCCCCTCGACGTGCAGGTCCTGCAGCGTGGCCGAGGCCCGGACGGTCAGCGGCACCCCGTCCACGGGCGCGATCCGCACCGAGCCGACCGCCCCGTCGCCGCCCCGCAGGGTGACGGCCCGCTGGACCACGAGGTTCTCCCGGTACGTGCCGGGGGCCACGGTGAGGACGTCCCCGTCGCCCGCGGCCTCCAGGGCGGCGGCGAGGGAGGCGTACTCGCCCGTGCGGCGCCGCCACCGCGACGTGCCGGTGTGCGTCACCTGGACCGTGCCCTGTGCCATGGGTGTGCTCTGCCCCCGCCTCGTGCGTCGACGCTGATCCGGGATCCCGCCTCCGGGTCTCGAACCCGGGATCCCGATGCGATGCCCCACCGTAGCGCGCGCGGCGCCGCCCGGTTGACGGGTCGTCCGCGTCCCCCGCCACGGGTCAGCTGCCCGTCCCGGTCCGCCCCCAGTCGGGACCGGCCTGGGCCCAGGCCCGGTCGAGACGTGCGTACCGCCGCTGCACCAGCCGGTGTACGACCACCCGGCGGGCGGTCTCCACCAGGAGGCCGACGAGCAGCGCGACGGTGAGTCCCGCGACCAGGGCGTGCGCCCGGGCCGTGCCGGCCGCCATCGGCGGGGTCACGGCCCGCCCGCTCCGGTCCGTGTACAGCGGGAACGTGTCGCCGGGGTGCGCGTGCGCCCGGTCGGTGGTCACGGTGCCGGTTCTGGGGGTGCCGTCCGGCGCGGTCCAGTCCGCCACGACGGCGGGCCGGAGCCGCTGCTCCCCGGCCAGCTCGGCGGCCCGTTCCCCGGCAGCGGTGTCGGCGGTCCGCACCACCCGGGCGACCGTCGGGACGCGTTCCTGGTGCTGCACGCGGACGGAGTGCTGCAGCGAGGCGTCGGCGGAGACGCCGGCGGCCCAGCCGGCCAGCGGCACGGCCAGACACAGGAGCAGGGCGGCTGTCAGGGCCACCCAGGCCTCGACCAGGTCCGTGGTCCGGCACAGGGGATTGTGCCGCCAGCGCCAGATTCCGGTGGCTGCGCGCACGCTCCGCACCCCCTCGTCTCGACGGCGGCCCGGCAGGGCCCTTCGGCGGTTGCCGTCCTTCCAACGAGTGTCCCCCGGGGGTGGGTTCCGCGCCTGTCGGGAGTAATTTCCGCGGGCGCGGGCAGGGGTGCGGCGGGAGCGAGGCGTGTGGGTCGGGTCCGTGACCGCCTGCGGGGCAGGGCGGACGTGCGGACCGGGCGCGGGACCGGGGAGGTCAGTCGAGGATCTTGACCGGGTCGCCGACCCGGATGACCCCCCGGTGCTCGGGGACCAGGTTCTGTCCGAAGATCAGCCGGTTGCCGTCCTTGCGGTGCCGGGCCAGGGTGCGCAGCGGCTCCTTGCCCCGCTCCGCCGTCTCCTGGTCGGTGGTGGTGACCACGCAGCGGCCGCAGGACCGGGGGACGCGGAAGGCGACGTCGCCGATGGAGATGCGCCGCCAGCCGTCCTCGGACCAGGGCGCGGTGCCGTCGACGACCACGTTGGGCCGGAAGCGGTTCATGGGCAGCGGGCCCTCGTCGGAGTGATCGCCTTGGGCGATGAGGGAGTTGAGGGCGTCGAGCGAGGAGGTCGTGGTGACGAGCAGGGGATAGCCGTCGGCGAAGCTCACGGTCTCGCCCGGCAGCGCGTAGTCCGGGTCGACGGGACGCCGGCGGGCCGGGTCGTCCATGTGCGTGAGGCGCACCTCGCTGTCGAGGTAGGCGCTGAACCACGCGTCCGCCGCGGGATCCGCCGGTACGGCCTCCACGACGGTGCCGAAGACGTCCACCGGGATCGTGCCCAGCGCGGCGGACGGGCGCGGAACCTCCACCGTCAGCGTCTCGCGACCGGGTGCGGAGAGGGTGACCGCGCCGTCCCCCGACAGCGCGGCCGACGCCAACGCCAGCCGTGCGTGCTGGCGTTGGGTCACGACCTTGCCCGCGGTGTCCACGACGGCCCAGCGGCGGTCACCGGCCAGTCCCCATGGCTGGACCTCCGCCTCGGCGGGTGAGAACCCGCGCAGTGCTTTGACCGGGTGGACGTGGACGGAGCGCAGGACAGGATTCGACATGTCCTCATCCTGCCAGCAGCCTCGTCCGATCCGAAGATCAGTATCCGCGGCCCTGGTAGGGACGGTTGTACGGGTCGTCGTACGGCGCGGGCGCCGGGCGCGGGGCCGCCGGGCGCATCGCCTCGTAGCCGGCGGGCGCGGGACGCTGCGGCTGCGGCGCCTGCGGTCCCGGGTAGCCGCGCGGGGCGACGGGCTGCTGCGGGATGTACGGCGTCGGCGCCTGCTGCAGCGGCACGGGGGCCATCAGCTGGGTGGCCGGGGCCATGTGTGCGGCGGGGGCCATCTGCGGTGCGGGCTGCGGATAGCCGTAGCCGCCGGTGCCGCCGTAGGCGGGGGAGGGCTGCGGAGCGGGTGCCGCCGGGAGGGCGGGCAGGGCGGAGGGCAGCGCCGGCATGTAGCTGCTGCTGCCGGAGAAGCCGCCGGGGGTGTCGTACGCGGAGGGCACTCGGATCGGGGCGATCTGAGGCGTGCCCCGCTCTGCGACGAGGGAGTCGTAGATCGGGGTGTCGGGGAACGACGGCGCGGTGTAGTAACCGCCTCCGTAGGTGGAGCGCGGGGAGGTCATGGCCATAAGTTAAGCCCACGATGTGCTGGTTGGGGAGCCCGATAAGAGGGTTGTTTGACTGCTTCGTTGAGACCGCCGAACGGCAATGTGAGCGAATCTGTCAAAAACGGTCGCTCCAGGGGTGAGTGATCTTGAAAAACCCAAGCTCGGGAGGGGTTACCCACGGGTCACGCAGAGTGCCCGGCATGCCCCGTGCCCGTTCTGTGTAAAGGAATCTTGATGCGCCGGGAGCCGCAATGTGGGGGCATGTTCATGATTAGGCGAGCCGGCGTTCCGCTGACGGCCCCGGAGATCCGGGGGAATTGACGCGGCGTTCAGCGAGAGGCGCGCCGGACGCCGACGCCTCGGCGCTGCTCCACGCGCAGGGAAAGGCGCGCGGAAGCGGACCTCGTCTTCTCCGGCGTCCGTGCGCGCGTCCGCACGGACGCCGCCGGAAACCCCGGTGGAGGAGAGGGGACGGGAAGGGCAGCCCTCGGCGACACCGGGAGGCGGCCGTGAGGACCGCCCCGCCCAGGGGGACCGAGGCGGCCGGCAAGACCCCCTTCACCGGTCCGGCGCGGCCTCTGGCCGGGCGTAGGTACGCCCCTTCCAGGCAGCGCCCCGGCCCTGGTGATGCCGGACCGCCGAGTCCACGGTCATCAGCAGATAGAGCAGAGCCGTGAACGGCAGCAGCGGCGCGAGCCAGGCCGGCTGGCGGTAGTAGCGGAGCATCGGCAGGTACGTGCCCGCCATCACCGCCCAGGCGAGCCCCCCGGCCCAGGCCGCCCGGGCGTCCCCCGCCCACACCCCGGCGGCCAGGGCCACGGGAGGCACGAGATAGACCAGCGCGAGGCCGGCGACCGTACCCACGAGCAGCAGCGGGCTGTGCCGGAGCTGCGTGTACGCGCTCCGCGAGACCATCCGCCACAGGTCGCCCAGGCGGGGATACGGGCGGATGCTGTCCACCCGGTCCGCGAGCCCCAGCCAGACCCGGCCCCCCGCCCGCCGCACCGCCCGGGCCAGTGACACGTCGTCGATCACCGCCTGCCGGATCGCCTCCGGCACCCGGGCCCGCTCCGCCGTCTCCGACCGCAGCAGCACGCACCCGCCCGCCGCCGCCGTCGCCAGCGGGCGCCGCCGGTTGATCCAGCGGAACGGGTACAGCTGGCAGAAGAAGTAGACGAAGGCCGGCACGATCAGCCGCTCCCAGCCGCTCGTCACCCGCAGCCGCGCCATCTGCGACACCAGATCGAGCCGGTGCCCCGTCGCCGCGGTGACGAGCAGGCGCAGACTGTCCGGCTCGTGTGCGATGTCCGCGTCCGTAAGGAGGAGGAATTCGGGTCCCCGCGCGCGTGCCAGCCTCATTCCGTGCCGCAGCGCCCACAGCTTGCCCGTCCAGCCCGGCTCCGGTTCGCCCGGCCGGGACACCGTCAGCGGCAGCCCGCCCTGGCAGCGCGCGAGCTCCTCGGCGAGGGTGCCGGTGCCGTCGGTGCTCCCGTCGTCCACGAGGATCACCTCCGCCCGCCCCGGATAGTCCTGTGCGAGCAGCGAGGGCAGACTCAGCGGCAGCACCTCGGCCTCGTCCCGGGCCGGGACCACCACCACGACCGCCGGCCAGTCCTCCGGTGCGGTGCCGGCCGGCGGCGGCAGGCGCTGGTCCGTACGCCAGAAGAAGCCCTGGCCGAGCAGCAGCCATCCCCAGACGGCCAGAGAGGCGATCGCGATCCAGGCAAGGGGGCTCATTCGCCGCAGTCTGCCCCAGATCGCCGGGGATGCAAGGGTGGTCGGCTAGGGTGACCGGGTGAAGATCGCGCTCATGGACTCCGGTATCGGCCTGCTCCCGGCAGCTGCGGCGGTCCGCGCCATGCGGCCCGACGTGGATCTGGTGCTCTCCTCCGACCCCGACGGCATGCCGTGGGGCCCTCGCACCAGCGAGGACCTCACCCGGCGTGCCCTCGCCGTCGCCCGGGCGGCCGCCGCGCACGCCCCCGCCGCGCTGATCGTCGGCTGCAACACCGCGACCGTCCACGCCCTGCCGGCGCTCCGCGCCGCGCTGGAGCCGCACATCCCCGTCATCGGCACCGTGCCGGCCGTCAAGCCCGCGGCCGTCGGCGGCGGCAAGATCGCCATCTGGGCCACCCCGGCCACCACGGGCAGCCCGTACCAGCGGGGTCTGATCCGCGACTTCGCGGACGGCGCCGAGGTCACCGAGGTGCCCTGCCCCGGTCTCGCCGACGCCGTCGAGCACGGCGACGCCGACGCCGTGCGCCGGGCCGTCGCGGCCGCGGCCGCGCTCACCCCCGTGGACGTACGCGCCGTCGTCCTCGGCTGCACCCACTACGAGCTCGTCGCCGACGTCATCCGGGACGCGCTGCACCGCACCGAGCACCCGCCCGTGGTTTTGCACGGTTCCGCCGGGGCAGTCGCCGCACAGGCGCTGCGGCGGATCGGCGTCGCGGCCGACCCCGCGGCGGCTCCCACCGGCGGACTGACCGTGCTCCTGAGCGGGCGGACGGGTGAACTCCCGCCGGCCGCGCTCGGCTACACCGAGGGCCGCCTCCTGGGAGCGGCGACCGCCGCGCACTGAGCGTGTCCGGACGGCTCCGCTGAGGAGCCGCTCCGGCAGAACGTGCGTAGGCTGACACCATGAGGGACCACTCCCCGAAACAGGGTCCCGAGGGACCCGCGACCCCGGTCTGGACCGGACGAGCGACCAACCGGATGCAATGGCTTCCGGCCGTCGCCGGTGTCGCCTGCCTGGCGCTCGGCATCGCGCTCGCCGTCGAGTCGCCCTGGACCTCGGGCATCGCACCCCTGCTCATGGCCGTCATCGGCTGCGTAGCGGCCGGCCTCCTCGTGCTCTTCGGCACGCTCGCCTTCGTCCACGTCGCGGTCCGGGTCGACGCCCGCGCGATGGAGGTGCGCTGCGGGCACATCGGCGTACCGCGCCGCCGCATCCCCCTCTCCCACGTCGTCGGCGCCGAGTTCGAGCCGTCCGTCACCCCGCGCCAGTGGGGTGGCTGGGGCTACCGCTGGCGTCCCGAGAAGGGCACGGCGGTCGTCGTGCGGCGAGGCGAGGGCCTGGTGCTGCGGCTCGGCGACGGGCGCACCTTCACGGTCACCGTGGACGACGCGGAGTCGGCCGTGACGGCCATCCGCGGCCTGCTCCACCGCGCGACCCCGCCCACTCCGACGGGCGCGTAGCCGAACCCCGCCGCCCCTCCCGCTGTCGGCGGCCGTTCCGCGAACCGGGACGCACGCCCCCCGCGTCGGCGGCCGTCCCCGCGTTCCGGCGGGCGCCGTAGACTCCCGGACGTGAGCACCACCATCGCACCCGCCGACGTACCCGAGTCCGTCCCCGCCCCCGAGCGGGCCCGTGGGGTGCGACGGCTGTCGCGGCCCGGCGCCGCCGCACTGTCCGGGGTGCTGTTGTTCCTGAGCTTCCCGCCCCGCCCCCTGTGGTGGCTCGCGCTTCCCGCGTTCGCCCTGCTCGGCTGGGCGCTGCGCGGGCGCCGGCTGCGGGCCGGGTTCGGGCTCGGCTATCTGGCGGGGCTCGGCTTCCTGATGCCGCTGCTCGTGTGGACCGGCGAGGAGGTCGGCCCGGTGCCGTGGCTGGCGCTCGCCGCCGTGGAGGCGCTGTTCGTCGCGGCCGTCGGCCTCGGGATCGCGGCCGTGTCACGGCTCCCCGCCTGGCCGGTGTTCGCGGCCGCCGTGTGGATCCTCGGCGAGGCGGCACGCGCGCGCGTGCCGTTCGGCGGCTTCCCGTGGGGCAAGATCGCCTTCGGCCAGGCCGACGGGATCTTCCTGCCGCTCGCGGCCGTCGGCGGCACCCCGGTGCTCGGCTTCGCGGTGGCCCTCTGCGGATTCGGCCTGTACGAGCTGGTGCGCCAGGTGCGGGCCCGGCGCGGAACGGCGCCTGCCGCTGGCCCGCTCGCCGCCGCCGCGCTCGCCGTTCTCGTCCCGGTGACCGGCGCGGTCGCCGCCCTGCCGCTGGTGTCGGACGCGGCGGAGGACGGCACCGCCACGGTCGCCGCCGTGCAGGGCAACGTGCCCCGCCTCGGCCTGGACTTCAACTCCCAGCGGCGCGCCGTCCTCGACAACCACGCCAACCGCACCCGCGAGCTGGCCGCGGAGGTGAAGGCCGGCCGCGCCCCGCAGCCCGACTTCGTGCTCTGGCCGGAGAACTCCTCCGACATCGACCCGTACGCCAACGCCGACGCCTACGAGGTGATCGAGGAGGCCGTGCGCGAGGTGAACGCGCCGACCGTGATCGGCTCCGTCATCGCCCCGGAGACCGGCAAGCTGCGCAACACCCTCATCCAGTGGGACCCGGACAAGGGCCCGGTCGCCGAGTACGACAAGCGGCACGTGCAGCCCTTCGGCGAGTACATCCCGATGCGGTCCTTCGTCCGTCTCTTCAACAGCGACGTCGACCGGGTCCGCCGCGACTTCGGCCCCGGGAACAAGGTCGGCGTCTTCGACCTCGCCGGTACGAAGGTGGGCCTCGCGACCTGCTACGAGGCGGCCTTCGACTGGGCCGTGCGCGACACCGTCACGCACGGCGCCCAGCTGATCACCGTGCCCAGCAACAACGCCACCTTCGGTCGCAGCGAGATGACCTACCAGCAGCTCGCGATGTCGCGGGTGCGCGCCGTCGAGCACAGCCGCAGCGTGGTCGTCCCCGTCACCAGCGGTGTCAGCGCGGTCATCCGGCCGGACGGGAGGATCGTGGCGGAGACGAAGCTCTTCACCCCCGACGTGCTCGTCGAGAAGGTGCCGCTGCGGTCCTCGCTGACCCCGGCGACCCGGATGGGCACCCTGCCGGAGGCGCTGCTCGTGGCCGTCGCCGTGGCCGGTCTCGGCTGGTCGGCCGCCCGGTCCGTGCGCGCCCGCAGGGCCCGCGCCGCCTGAGGGGGAGCGGCCTGGGTGGCCGCCGTCGAGATGATCTAGGGTCGGTGCATGGGCACCCCCGACTTCATCCGAGACATCCGCGCCTCCGCCGGTCACCAGCTCCTCTTCCTGCCGGGCGTCTCCGCCGTCGTCTTCGACGACAGGGGGCGGGTGCTGCTCGGCCGGCGGGCGGACACCGGCCGGTGGGCCATCGTGGGCGGCATCGTCGAGCCGGGCGAGCAGCCCGCCGCGTGCGCCGTGCGGGAGGTCTACGAGGAGACGGGCGTGCGCTGCGAGGTGGAGCGCGTGGTGCTCGTGCAGACCCTGCGGAAGCCGATCGTGTACCCGAACGGTGACACGTGCCAGTTCATGGATGTGTCGTTCCGCTGCCGCGCGGTCGGCGGCGAGGCGCGGGTCAACGACGAGGAGTCCACGGAGGTCGGCTGGTTCGCGCTGGACGCGCTGCCGGAGATGAAGCGCTTCTCGTACTTCCGGATCGAGCAGGCTCTCAAGGACGAACCCACATGGTTCGACACCACCACCCTGACCTGAACTGTGTGTCCAGCACACATCGGTCGGGGGTGTGGCGCTTCATAGGGTGCGGAGCATGAGCGCCCCCACCACATCAGGGCCCGTCCCGGCCCAGGCCCCCGCGCCCCGGCCCGCCCCCGGGTCCGTCACCCTCGACCTCTCCGGGCGCACCGCGCTCGTCACCGGCGCGGCCGGCGGCATCGGCCGGGCCTGCGCCCTGCGGCTCGCCGCGGCCGGAGCCCGGGTCAGAGCCGTCGACCGGGCCGCCGAAGGGCTCGACGCGCTGTCCGGGGCCGCCGTCGGACTGCCCGGCCCGGTCGAGGCCCAGCTGCTCGACCTCACCGACCTCGACGCCGCCGAGGCCGCCGCCGCGGGCGCCGACATCCTCGTCAACAACGCCGGGCTCCAGCTCGTCCGCCCCATCGAGGACTTCCCGCCGGACGTCTTCCACACGGTCCTCACCGTGATGCTGGAGGCCCCGTTCCGGCTCATCAGGGGCGCGCTGCCGGAGATGTACGCCCGGGGCTGGGGCCGCATCGTGAACATCTCCTCCGTCCACGGGCTGCGCGCCTCCGCCTACAAGTCCGCGTACGTCGCCGCCAAGCACGGTCTGGAAGGCCTTTCCAAGACCGCCGCCCTGGAGGGCGCCCCGCACGGCGTCACCTCCAACTGCGTCAACCCCGGCTATGTGCGCACGCCCCTCGTCGAGCGCCAGATCGCCGACCAGGCCGCCGCCCACGGGATCCCCGCGGAGCGGGTGCTGTCCGAGGTGCTGCTGAAGGACTCCGCGCTCAAGCGGCTCATCGAGCCCGAGGAGGTCGCCGAGGCGGTGCTCTATCTCTGCACCCCGCAGGCGTCCTTCGTGACCGGTGCCTCGCTCGCCCTCGACGGAGGCTGGACGGCGCACTGAGCCCCGCGAAAGTTGTCCACAGGCGGTTGTCCACAGGGCTGGTGCGACCCCCCGTACGACAGGTATCCCTGTGACCATGACCCACGAACAGGCCGCCTACCTGGAGCTCCTCGCCCGCGGCGCCGCCACCGAGGCGTACGACCGCCCCGTGCTGCTCGCCCGCGCGAGCGGCGCGGGGCCCGAGGAGCTGGCCGGGCTGGAGCAGGCCAAGCAGCTCGCGCTCAGGGTCCGGGCCGAGCTGGAGGGCCGGCGCCGGCGCGAGGCCGAGCTGTCGGCGCTCTTCGAGACCGCCCACGACCTCGCGGGCCTGCGCGACCTCGACGACGTGCTGCGCGCCATCGTGCAGCGCGCCCGCTCCCTGCTCGGCACCGAGGTCGCCTACCTCAGCCTCCACGACCCGGTGCGGGGCGACACCTACATGCGGGTCACCGAGGGTTCCGTCTCCGCCCGGTTCCAGCAGGTCAGGCTCGGCATGGGGGAGGGGCTCGGCGGACTGGTGGCCCAGACCGCCCGGCCCTACGTCACCGACGACTACTTCCGCGACGAACGCTTCCAGCACACCGAGTCCATCGACAGCGCCGTCGGCGACGAGGGACTCGTGGCGATCCTCGGCGTGCCGCTCACCCTGGGCAGCCAGGTCATCGGCGTGCTCTTCGCCGCCGACCGCCGGGCCCGGGTCTTCGAGCGGGAGCAGGTCGCCCTGCTCGGCTCGTTCGCCGCGCACGCGGCCGTCGCCATCGACACCGCCAACCTGCTCGCCGAGACGCGCTCCGCCCTCGCCGAGCTGGAGCGGGCCAACGACATCATCCGCGAGCACAGCGGCGTCATCGAGCGGGCCTCCGAGGTCCACGACCGGCTCACCGAACTCGTGCTCCGCGGCGGCGGGGTCCACGACGTGGCCGCGGCCGTCTCCGAGGTGCTCGGCGGCGCCGTCGAGTTCGTCGAGGAGCGGCCCGCGCCCGCCAGGATCGCCGAGGGCCACGCGGGCCGTGACGGCGACGACTGGGTCGCGGCCGTCTCCGCCGGCGGCGAGACCCTCGGCGCCCTCGTCCTGCGCGAGCGCCCCGACCTCGACCCCGTCGACCTGCGCACCCTGGAGCGGGCCGCCCTCGTCACCTCCCTGCTGCTGCTCGCCCGCCGCTCCGCCGGCGAGGCCGAGCAGCGGGTCCGCGGCGAACTGCTCGACGACCTCCTCGACGCGCCCGACCGCGACCCGGGGCGGCTGCGCGAACGGGCCGCGCGGCTGCGCACCGACACGGACGCCCCCCACGTGGTGCTCGCCGCCCGCATCGACCGGGCCGGCGCCGGGGCCGAGGCGGACACCGGCGGCCGGGAGAGCGCCGACCGCCAGCGGCTGCGCTCCGCCGCCTCCCACCTGGCCGCCACCCGTCACGGACTGGCCTCCGCTCGCGACGGCGGCACGGTCCTGCTGCTTCCCCTCGGCCCCGGCGAGTCCGCTGCCGAACTGGCCCGGCAGACCGCGAAGCACCTGGGCGGCGCGCTCCACGAACCGGTGACCGTCGGCGCCTCCGCCCCGGTCACCGCCCCCCTCGCCCACCCCGGGCGGGTGGGGCCCGCCTACGAGGAGGCGCGCCGCTGCCTCGACGCGCTGCGCCTGCTGCAGCGGCAGGGCGAGGGCGCGGCCGCCGAGGACCTCGGCTTCCTCGGCCTGCTCCTCGCCGACACCCGTGACATCGAGGGCTTCGTCGAGCGCACCATCGGCCAGGTCGTCGCCTACGACCGGCGGCGGGGCACGGACCTCGTGCGCACGATGGACGCCTACTTCGCCAGTGGCATGAGCCCGGCCCGCACGAAGGACGACCTCCACGTCCACGTGAACACGGTGGCCCAGCGCATCGAGCGGATAGGGCGCCTGCTGGGTCCCGACTGGCAGTCCCCTTCGCGCTCCCTGGAGATCCAGCTGGCCCTCCGCCTGCACGCCCTGTCGAGCGCCGTCATACGCTGACCGCACCCCACGCGTTGCGCACCCCGGCGCACACCACGGCCCCAGGAGGTCGCCCGATGACCGGTCTTCCCCCGGACCTGCCGCTGTCCGGCATCACCGTCGTCAGCCTCGAACAGGCGGTGGCGGCCCCCTTCGCCACGCGCCAGCTGGCCGATCTCGGCGCCCGGGTGATCAAGATCGAGCGTCCGGGCGACGGCGACTTCGCGCGTCGCTACGACACGACCGTGCACGGCGAGTCCAGCTACTTCGTGTGGCTGAACCGGTCCAAGGAGTCGATCACGCTCGACCTGAAGACGCCCGGGGGCCGCGAGGTCCTGGAGCGGCTGCTCGCCGGGGCGGACGTGTTCGTGCAGAATCTCGCGCCGGGCGCCGCCGCCCGCCTCGGCCTCGCCCCCGAGTCGCTCGCCGAGCGCTTTCCCTCGCTGATCACGGCGGGGCTCTCCGGCTACGGCACCAGCGGGCCGTGGGCCGACCGCAAGGCGTACGACCTGCTCGTCCAGTGTCAGACCGGCCTCGTCTCCCTCACCGGCAACGAGCACGGCACGGCCCGCGCCGGGGTGTCCGTCGCCGACATCGCCGCCGGCATGTACCTCTACACCGGTGTGCTCACCGCCCTGTTCACCCGCGCCACCACCGGAGTCGCCCGCGCCGTCGAGGTCTCCCTGTTCGAGGCGCTCGCCGAGTGGATGCACCAGCCCGCGTACTACACGCGGTTCGGCGGCACCCAGCCCCCGCGCATCGGGACCCGGCACGCCACCATCGCCCCCTACGGCGCCTTCACCGCGGCCGACGGCAAGGACGTGCTGTTCTCCATCCAGAACGAGCGCGAGTGGACCGCGCTGTGCGCGCGCTTCCTGGAGCGGCCGGAGCTGGCGGCGGACCCGCGGTTCGCCACCGGATCCGCCCGGGTCGCCCACCGCGAGGAGCTCGACGCCCTCGTGGCCGAGCGGTTCACCGGCCTCGACAGCGGCGCCGCGATGAAGCTCCTCGACGAGGCGGGCATCGCCAACGCGGGGGTCAACGACATGACGGAGTTCCTGGCGCACCCCGTCCTCGACGCCCGCGGACGCTGGCGGGACGTCGGCATACCCGGCGGCGCCCGGATCCCGGCCCTGCTGCCGCCGGCCGACCTGTCCGGCACGAGCCCGCGGATGGATCCCGTTCCCGCGGTCGGCGAGCACACCGAGCGCATCCTGACGGAGCTGGGATACGGGCCGGACGCCATCGCGGGCCTGCGCGCCGCCGACGTTCTCTGACGCCCCCCAGCCGGCCCCCGGCGCCCGCCCGCCTCACCCCGCGCGGTAGAGCCCGGTCAGCAGCTCGATCACGGCCTGGGCCGCGGGATGCGGGTCGTCCCGCCACCAGGCGAGCCGCACCGCGACCGGTTCGGCATCGCGCACCGGGCGGTAGACGACACCGGGCCGGCGGTACTGGCTGGCCGTGGCCTCCGCGCTCATGCCGATGCGGCGGCCCGTGGAGATCGCGGTGAGCCAGTCGTCGACGTCGTGGATCTCCTCCGTGGCCGGCCGGGAGTCCGGCGGCCACAGCTCCGGCGTCGTGGTGCCCGTGCGGCGGTCGATCAGCAGGGTGTGTCCGCTGAGATCGGCGAGCCGGACCGAACGGCGCCTGGCCAGCGGCTCGTCGGCCGCCATCGCACACAACCGCCGCTCCAGGCCCACGATCGCCGAGTCGAAGCGCCGGTCCTCCAGCGGCCTGCGCAGCACCGCGAGATCGCAGGAACCCTCGGCCAGCCCCGCGGTCGGCGAGTTCACCCGGACCAGGTGGAGCTCCGTCCCCGGCTGCGCCGCCACCCATCCCCGCTGGAACGCCGGCGTGTGCCGCCCCAGCGCCGACCAGGCGTAACCGATCCGCAGCACCCGCTCCCCGGAACCCGCCTCCCGGACCAGCTCGTCCGCCGCGGCCAGCACCCGCCGGGCGTGCGCCACCACCCGTATGCCCGTCGCGGTGGGCGTCACCGAACGGGAGGTGCGGCGCAACAGGCGCACGCCCAGCGTCTGTTCCAGCGAGGCAAGGGTCCGTGACACCGCCGCCTGCGAGACGCCGAGGGCGAGGGCCGCGTCCGTGAAGCTTCCCTCGTCGACGATCGCCACGAGACAGCGCAGCTGCCGCAGTTCCACATGCATACGCCAAGCGTATAGATCTCTTCCGGTCATGCATTTTGTGCAAGCTCGGGCGCCGAGGACGATCGGCTCCATGCCCGCAGCTCCTGCCACCGCCCCGGCGCGGATCCCCGCCGAGACCTCGCACCGCACGTCCCCCGCCGGGGTGGCCGCCATGCTCGGCAGCGGCCTGTCCAACCAGATCGGCGCCGCGACCGGATCCCTCGCGTTCCCCGTGCTCGGCCCGGTCGGGGTGGTCGCCGTCCGCCAGTACGTCGCCGCGATCGTCCTCCTCGCCGTCGGCCGCCCGCGGCTGCGCTCGTTCACCCGCCGCCAGTGGCAGCCGGTGATCCTGCTCGCGGTCGTCTTCGGCACGATGAACCTCTCCCTCTACACGGCCATCGACCGGGTGGGCCTCGGACTCGCCGTCACCCTGGAGTTCCTCGGCCCGCTCGCCATCGCCCTGGCCGCGACCCGCCGCCGCGTCGACGCCTGCTGCGCGGTGCTCGCCGCGGCCGGCGTCGTCACCCTCATGCGCCCGCAGCCCACCACCGACTACGTCGGCATGGGCTTCGGCCTCCTCGGAGCGGTCTGCTGGGCCTCGTACATCCTGCTCAACCGCACCGTCGGCAGCCGCGTCCCCGGCGCGCAGGGCAGCGCCGCCGCCGCGGGCCTGTCCGCGCTGATGTTCCTGCCCGTCGGCCTGGTCGTCGCCCTGCGCCATCCGCCCACCGCCGCGTCCCTCGGCTACGCCGTCGCGGCCGGCGTCCTCGCCTCGGCCGTCCCCTACCTCGTCGACCTCTTCACCCTCCGGCACGTCCCGCCCGCCGCCTTCGGCCTCTTCATGAGCGTCAACCCCGTCCTCGCGGCGGCGGTGGGCTGGATCGGCCTCGGGCAGGGCCTCGGCCCGGCGGACGGGGCGGCCGTCGGCGCCGTCGTCACCGCCAACGTCCTCAGCATCGCCGCCTCAGGCCGCCGAGCCCCCGCCACCTGACGGATCCCGGCCGGCCGACGGACCCGCACCGTCCGAGGACCCGCCGCCGCCCGGCGGTTCCGCGCCGTCCGCCGCGGCCCTCGCGAGGGCCCGCTCCGCCGCACGGGCCTCGCGGAGGGACGTGTGGACCGCCCAGACCACCGACACGAGAGGCACGGCCACCACCGCTCCGACGATCCCGGCCGCGATCGACCCCGCGATGACCGAGATCGCGACCACCAGCGGATGCAGCCGCACGGCCCAGCTCATCACCAGCGGGTGCAGCAGATGGCCCTCGATCTGGCCGATCACCACGATCAGCGCGATCACGATCCCCGCCACGAGCGGCCCCTTGGCCGCCAGGGCGACGACCGCGGCGACCGCCAGCGCGACCGGCGACCCGATCAGCGGGATGAACGCCGCCATGAACTCCAGCAGGGCGAGCGGCACCGCGAGCGGCACCCCGAGCAGCCACAGGGCGATGCCCACGAGGACCGCGTTCGTCGCGGCCACGAGCACGATCCCGTGCGTGTAGCCCGTGAACGTACGCCAGGCCGCCTGCCCCCCGACATCCGCCCGGAGCCGTGCGGACGGCGGCAGCTGGTCCCGGAACCAGGCCCACTGCCGGTCCCCGGAGTGGATGAAGAACACGGAACTGAACAGCGCGAGGGCCAGCGTGGTCAGCACCGCGACGAGCCGGTGCGCGCCGCTCACCGCCTCGCTGACCAGCGCCGAGCGGTGGTCCGACAGGAAGTCCCCGATCCGTGACTGGACGTCGGACAGCGCCCCCGGGCTCAGCCGGAACGGCGGCCGCTCCAGCCAGTCCTCGATGCGCCCGATCCCCGCCCGGAACTCGCGCAGCAGCGTCGTCCGCTCACCCGCCACCGCCTCGCCGACCAGCGCGAGGACGCCCAGGACGAGCGCGATGCCGCCGACGAGCGTCAGGGCCACCGCGAACGGGCGGGGCATGCCCCTGGCGACGATGTCGGCGACCGGCCGCAGCAGGGCGGTGACGACCAGGCCGAGGAACACGGCCACACCGATCTCGTGGAACCGCCCGAGCACGGCGAACAACGCGTAGACGAGTCCGCCGACGACGAGCACACGCCATGCGTAGGCGGCGGCCGTACGGAGGAGGGGGGCGACCGAGGGGGCCGAGCCAGGCTGCATGGCCATCGACGTACCACCCCGGCGCCGCCCGCCCACGCCGCTGCCGACACATTCCCCCGACCGGGGCCGCCACTCGCCGACCCCCGCCCCCGCTCCGCGCGGGCTACACCCACCGGTAGGTGGCGTCGGTGACCGCGGGGAGGGCCGCGTCGGCGACCGTGTCGTACGGGCCCAGCCGCGCCAGGTGGGGGCCGAGAGGCGGGAAGAGCGGCAGGTGCGCGGTCTCCCGGTGGTCGATCCACACGATGTCCCCCGCCTCGTGCCCGCCGTCCGGCAGTTCGTCGTACTCCACGGTGGCCAGACCGGCCCGGACCGCCGGAGCGACCCGCAGACGGTGGATCAGGTGGAGCTTGCGCGGCGGCGGAGTGGGCCCGGGCCGGCTCACCCGCTGGTCCACCGTCCACACCAGCTCGCCCCCGTCGGCATCGTCGACGTCGAGCCCCAGCTCCTCCGCGAGCTCACGGGCGAGCGCGTCCCGGAGGTCCTCGCCCGGCTCGACGTTGCCGCCCGGGGGCGAGTAGTGGACAGACCCGGGCCGGTCCCGCCGGATGAGCGCGACCTCGTTCCCGCAGTAGACGAGGGCGCCGACACGGATCTTGAGCGTGGCGAAGGCGACGGGGGCGGGAGGAGCGGCGGGCGCGGGCTCCGGGGGCTGCGTCATGGGGCGAGTATCCAACGGACCCGCGCCGCCGCTGCTACTGAGGGGAGACCAGGTCCGTGGGGTCGGTGTTGGCGCCGCAGAGGACCACGCAGACCTTCTCTCCCGGTGCGGGCCGGTAGGCCGGGGCGGGCGCGGTGAGGGCCGCGAGGGCGGTGGCTGCGGCGTGTTCGACGACCAGCCGGTGCTCGTCCCACAGCGCCTGCCGGGCCCGTACGATCTCCGCGTCCGGGACGAGGACGGAGCGGACGCCCTCCTGACGGGCGGCGTGCAGGGCCGCGGCGGAGACCCGGCGGGCGCCGAGCGCGTCGGCGGCGACCGACTCGACGGTGACGTCGACCGGGGCCCCCGCCTCCAGCGCGGCGTGCAGCGCCCGGCAGCGTTCCGGCTCCACGGCGACCGTCCGCACACCGTGCTGCCGTGCCGCGGTGGCGACTCCCGCGAAGAGACCTCCCCCGCCCACGGAGACCACCAGCGTGTCGAGGTCGGGCAGCCGCTGGTGGATCTCCTCCATGAGGGTGCCCGCCCCGGCGGCGATGAGCGGGTGGTCGTACGCGTGCGAGGCCAGCGCCCCGCTCTCCGCCGCGAACTCCTCGCAGGCGGCCAGCGCCTCGGCGTACTCCGTACCGGCGAGGCGCACGTCCGCCCCGTAACCGAGGAGCCGCTCCACCTTCACCCTCGGCGCCGACTCGGGCAGGAAGACGGTGGCCCGCACGTCCTGCCGACGCGCGGCCCAGGCACAGGCGAGGCCCGCGTTGCCGCCGGAGGCGATCGTCACCCCGGCCGCGGGCAGGGTCCCGGCCTCCCGGTGCGCCAGCAGGAAGTTCTGCGCGCCCCGCGCCTTGAACGTCCCGGTGTGCTGGAGGAACTCCAGCGCGAAGAACAGCTCGTGGCCGGGGCCGCTCGCCCGGCCGGCACCGGCGGGCGCGACGGTGACCGGCCGGACCTGCCCGTCGACCCGTGCGGTCGCGCTCTTCACGTCGTCGTAGTCGAGGTTCCGCATGCCGCCGCTCCCGATCCTCCGCCGTAGCCCCGTCGTGCCCGACGATCACGTCACCGATCATGTCACCGGCCCGCCGTCCGCCACCAGCGGCCCGGGGCGGCCTCGCCGGGGGGACGCCGCGTCCGGGGAGGCCTCGTGCGCGGTCTTGATCGGGTCAAGGCGCCCGATCCCCGCGGCCGGTTCGGCTATCTTCCCTTCTCGTGGACCAGTTGACCGCGGAAGATCCCAGCCGTATCGGCCCGTACCGGCTCATCGCCCGCCTGGGAGCAGGCGGCATGGGCCTCGTCTACCTCGGGCGTTCGGAGGCGGGACGCACCGTCGCCGTGAAGGTCGTGCAGGCCGAGTACGCCGGGAACACCGAGTTCCGGCGCCGGTTCGCGCGCGAGGTGGCCGCCGCGCGGCGGGTCGGGAGCAGCTGGACGGCGGACGTGCTCGACGCCGACCCCGAGGCCGCCGTGCCCTGGGTGGCGACCCAGTACATCCCCGGGCCCGACCTGCACACCGTCGTCGCCGAGGACTTCGGCCCACTGCCGGAACACTCCGTCCGCGCGCTGGCCAACCGCCTCGCCCTCGCCCTGCAGACCGTCCACGAGGCCGGTCTCATCCACCGCGACCTCAAGCCGTCGAACGTGCTCGTCACCGTGGACGGGCCCCGGGTCATCGACTTCGGCATCGCGCGCGCCATGGACAGCCTCACCGGCGACAGCCTGCACACCCGCACCGGGATGCTGATCGGCTCGCCCGGCTTCATGTCGCCCGAGCAGGTCCGCGGGCTGGAACTCACCCCCGCCAGCGACGTGTTCTGCCTCGGCGCCGTGCTCGTCTACGCCGCGACCGGACGCATGCTCTTCGGCGCCACCGACACCGGCCTGAACGCCCACCTCTTCCGCGTGGCCGAGGAGGAGGCCGACCTCACCGGCGTCCCGGACCCGCTGGTCGGCCTCGTACGGGCCTGTCTGGAGAAGGCCCCCGCCCGGCGGCCCACGCCGCGCGAGATCGCCGAGGCCACCGCCACGGACGACACCTCGGAGTGGCTGCCCGGCTCCGTGCTGGCCCAACTCGGACGGCACGCGGCCCGGTTGCTGGACTTCGCGCCTCCCGTGCAGGATGAGCCGCCCGTCGTGCCGGCCCAGGCCGATCCCCGGATCGCCCTCGCCCGGCAGCAGGGGCGGCCCGTGCCGCCGCCGCCCGCCTACGCGCCCACCGCACCCGGGGCCGGCGCCGTGGGGGAGGGCTTCGGGCCGCCGCCGGGGCAGGGAGCCGCGGCCGGGGGAGTGTGGTCCGGGACCACCACCCCGGCGCATCTCGTCCCCGCCCCGGACCCCCGGCGCTGGTGGGGACTCGGGGTGGCGGTGCTGGTGCAGCTGCTCGTGGTGCTGCAGGGAACCCTCCTCGGCCAGGTCGTGCCGGTCATCCAGGCCGACCTCGGCCTGGACATGAACACGGTCCACGGGATCTTCCGGGCCTACGCGGTCTCCCTCGGCGCCCTGGCCCTGTTCGGCGGTCACCTCTGCGACCTCGCCGGGCGCCGCAGGACGCTGGTCATCGGCCTGTCCGGCATCGTGGTCGCCGCCCTGCTCGCCGGTACGGCGCCCTCGCCGGCGCTGCTCGTCGCGGGCTGGCTCCTCCAGGGCGTCTGCGCGGCGCTGCTCACGTCCGCCGCCCTCTCCCTCGTGGCCGGCGGTTTCACCGACGCCAGGGAACGGCGTACGGCCTTCGGCGTCTTCGCCGGGGTGGTCGCCGGCGGCACGGCCCTCGGGATGCTCGCCGGCGGGGCGATGACCGAGCTGCTCAGCTGGCGGATGGCCTTCTACGGCGCGGTCCCCCTCGCGGTCGTCGCCCTGATCGGCACGCTGACCCTGGTGTCCGCACCCGCCGCACCGGCCGGCACCCGCTTCGATCCCGCCGGGGTGGTGCTGGGCACCCTCGGGCTCGGGGCCCTCTGCTACGGACTCGGCGAGGTCGGCGAGTACGGCTGGGCCGAGCCGGCGACCCTGGTGCCCCTCGCGGCGGGACTCCTGCTGGGCGCCGCCTTCCTCTGGTCGCAGAGCGCCTCGTCCGCCCCGCTCCTTCCCGCGCACGCGCTCAAGGACCCTCGCCGGGCCGGTGCGCTCGGCATCCTGGTCCTGCTCGGCATCGGCACGTACGCCTTCCACGGAGCGCTGTCCTTCCGGCTCCGGTTCGTGCTGGGCCAGTCCCCCCTGACCGTCGGCCTGGGCGCGCTGCCGCTGGTCGTCGCGGCCGTCCTGACGGCGACGCTCATCGCCGCCCGGGCGGCCTCGCCCACCGCACCCCGGATGCTGGTCGTGACGGGCACGGCCCTGACGGGCGCCGGGCTCGCGGTCCTCGCGGTCGCCCCGGTCAGCGGCGCCTACCTGCCGGTCGTGCTGCCCGCGCTGCTGCTCATCGGCGGTGGCGTCGGTCTCGCCCTCCCCCCGCTCTACGACCTCGCCACCGGCGCCCCTGCCGCGCCGGCCCAGGCCGGGCCGGGCGGCAGTGCGGGAGCGGTCGCGGCCGTCGGGCAGCTGGGCGCGGCGATGGGCGTCGCCGTCTTCGGCACCGCGCTCGCCGCCGTGTACGGCGAGGGCCCCCTGGAGCGCCTGTCCGGTGCGTACGCCATGAGCCTGTGGTGCGGCACCGGCGCCCTCGTGCTCGCCGCCCTCGTCGGCGGACTCGCCCTCACGGGGCGGCGGGTCACGCCCGGAGCGTGATCCAGGGTCGGGTGAACTGCTCGGCGGGCGTGCCGTCCAGCACCCGTGCCGTACGGGCGGCAGGGTCGAGCACGACCGTCGCGAGGCTCGCCCAGCGCCGGCCCGTCGGCGCGGCCGGGTCGGGGACACAGGTGACGGGCGGCTCGCCCGGGCCGGTGACCAGGGCCCGCGGCAGCCCTTCGGCGGCCACGGGCAGCGGCGGTACGGCGCCGGGGGCCGCTCCGGCCTCGCCCGCACCGTCGTGCAGGCCCGCTCGGCCGTCCGGGCCCGTGCCGTCGTCCCGCCCCTCGCCGCCGGCGCGGGTCAGGCGCTCGCGGAGGAAGCCGAAGCGCTCCCCGGAGTCCGGCTGGTAGAGCCAGGTCTTCTCGCGCCTGGCGGGGGCCGGGGTGAGGAAGTGGTTGGTGCGCAGGTGGATGCCCGGAGCCACCGGGGGCGCCTCGAAGACGCCCACCGGGCTCAGGTCGAGCAGCACGGCGCTTGCGGTGTCGAAGAGCAGGAAGGAACCGGAGGAGGAGAGCGGTGCGGACTCGACGAGCTCCCGCGCGTGCGCGACGCTCCCGGCCTCTTCCAGGACGAGCGCCGCGAGCACGTGCACGGGGAGGCCCCCGGCCCGGTCGTCCGCGTGCCCGAGGATGTTGAAGTGCAGGGCGAGTCCGCCGCTGTTCACGCCGATCTTGGCGAGGATCCCGTGCTCGCTGAGGCCGGCGTAGCGGTGGGCCCCGCCGCCGGACTCCACGGTGTGCCAGTACGGGCTCAGCTCGACGTGCCAGTCCCACGTCTGGACGCCCACGTGGGTGCGCCCGGCGCCGTCGGGCGTCCGGCCCGCGCGGACGATCGTCGAGCACTCGCCCGGCGGGACGGCGGCCGAGCGGGCGAGGATCTCGGTTCGGGCGTTGAGCGCGGCGATGCGCCAGGGCTCGACGCCGGCGCCCTCGGCGATGCCCTCGATCTGCTCGCGCAGCGCGGGCCGGAAGGCGTCGACGGCGTCGAGCGCCCGGCAGGCGTCGTCGCGGACGGTCTCCGGCCGGATGCCGCCCAGGGCGAAGAGCCGGTCGTACGTCTCCAGCCCGCCGTGCAGGGCGGGGACGAGCTGCCGGCCCCGGTCGCGCCCGCGCCGGCGGGGGTCGGCGTCCGCGACCGCCACGTGCGGCCGGTGCGCGGGGCGCGGGAAGGGGAAGGCGGCGACGGCGGCGGGGGAGCCGGAGGGCGTCGGTGACGGGGATGCGGCGGAGGGAGCGGGGGAAGCGGCGGAGGCGGCGAAGGGAGCGGGGGACGCCGGGGATGCGGCGGAGGGCAGGGGGTCCGGCTCGGTCACGGTCTGGCTCCTGAGGTGCGGCGGTACGGGGCGCGTGCGGCGCGGGTGTCAGTCGCGGGCGGGCGCGAGGGCGGGCGCCGGGGCGGGCAGGGTGCCGAAGGCCCGGGACAGTGCCCAGTAGAGGGCGGCCGAGCCGAGCACGCCGACCGGGACGGCCAGGTTGAGGCCGTCGAGGCCCGCGGAGACGGGGCCGGCCCAGAAGGTGGAACTGGCGCAGAGCGCGGCCGCGCCGGAGCCGAGGAGGGTGGCGAGGACGCCGGCCCGGTTGACGCCGCCGCGGTACCAGTACGGTCCGGTCCGGCGCTGGTCGTGGAGCGCGGGGCCGTCGTAGCGGTTGCGGCGCAGCACGACGTCGGTCGCGTACACGGCCATGCAGGGCCCGGTGACGATCACGACGAGCTCCATCATGGCGTTGACGGCGGTGAGGAAGTCGAAGACGAGGATCGAGAAGAGCGTCATGGCGGTGCCGATGACGCCGACGACCAGGACGGCCGCCACGCGGGGGAGCCGGACGCCGATCGACTGCACCGAGAGGCCGGCGCTGTAGGCGGTCATGCCGTTGTTGGCCATCGTGTTCACGACGACGCCGAGGACGAACAGGGGCGCGAACCAGCCGGGCATGACGCTTTCCAGGGCGCCCTGGGGGTCGCTCATGTCGAGGGTCGTGGCCGCGAGCGCCCCGACGGCGGTGAACAGGACGCTCGGCAGGAAGGCGCCGGCCGCCGTCCACAGGGTGATCGCCGTGTTGCTGCTGTCGCGGGGCAGGTAGCGGGCGAGGTCGGGGCTGTTGGCGTACGAGAGGGGCGCCGAGGCGACGAGGGTGAAGCCGGAGGCGAGGGCGACGGCGTGGGCCGTGCCCGTGAGCGGCTCGGCCGGTGCGTACGCCCAGTCGGCGTGGGCGACCACGAGCGCCGAGACGACGAGGAAGACGCCGGTGAGCAGGACGGTCAGGGCCGAGTAGAGGCGCACGATGGTGGCGTGGCCGTAGATCGCGATGAGGATGGTGACGCCGGCGATCAGACAGATCACGACGGCGTCGAGGGCGGCCGACTCGGCCAGACCGAGCCGGCCCGCGAGCCCGATGCCGGCGACGGAGGCGGCGGACCAGTTGAGCGCGAGGTAGAGGGCGGAGATCAGCCAGCCGGTGAGGGCGACGACGATCTTGTTGCCGAGGACGCCGTAGATCGCCCGCGAGACGACCGAGCCGGTGGTGCCCGAGGCGGGGCCGCTGATCGCGACGAAGCCGGTGAGCAGCCAGAGGAGGTTACCGCCGATGATCACGGCCAGCGCCTCGACGAGGGGCAGGCCGATCAGGACGAGCGTGGCGCCGACCACGAAGCTGAGGTAGCTGACGTTGGGGGCGGCCCAGATCGCGAAGAGCTCGCGCGGTGATCCGTGCCGTTCGGCCTCGGGCACGCAGTCGATGCCGCGGGTCTCGACCTGACCGGCACGGTCGACACCGCCGACCGCTCCGCCGGCGGGGCGGACCACGTCGTGGGGCGGGGGGTTGGGGGCCATGGCAGGGGTCCTTTGTCCGGGGAGGGGGGCGGGGGAGGCGTGGCCCGGGGCGGGGCTCGGGCCCGGGCGGGCGGGCTGGGACGGGCGGGACGGGAAGGCGGGAGGCGGGCTGGGGAGGCCGGGCCGGGAAGGCGGGAGGCGGGCTGGGGAGGCCGGGCCGGGGACGGCGGGCCGGGGAGGAAGCTGCGGGGAGGCGGAGGCGGGAGTAGCGCCAAGCTTTATTGGTTGTGTAACCAATAGCTTGTTGGTGCGCCATCCAATAGTCTGTTCCGTGTGACGTCAACCCCCGGGAGCAAGCGGACCCGCAAACCGCCCGCCGAGCGCCGCGCCGAGATCCTGGACGCCGCCGCCCGTCTGGCGCTGGTGCACGGACTGGAACGGGTCACCACGCACCAGGTCGCCGCCGAGCTGGGGGTAAGGCCCGGTCTGATCGGCCACTACTTCGCCACGATCGACCTGCTGCTGTGCGAGGCCTTCGCCCGCGCCGTCACCCGGGAACGCGCCGCCCTGCTGCCGGCCTCCGACGAGGGACTGCCCCCGGTCCGCCGCCTGGCGCGCTTCCTCGCCCGCATCGGCGACGCGGACTTCGCCGACCTCGGCCGCCTCTGGCTCAACGCCCGCCATCTCGCGCGCTACCGCCCGAACCTGCGGGCCGTCGTCGCCGAACAGGAGGCGATCATGCGCGCGGAGCTCACCGGCCTCATCGAGGACGGCGTCCGCACCGGCGACTTCAGCACCGACGATCCGTCGGCCGCCTGTGTGGTCCTCCTCGTCACGATCGACGGCCTCGACTCCCACGCCAACGCAGACGGGGACGCCGTGTCCGTCCACCCGGTCCTCGACACGCTCACCTTCCGCGTCGCGGAACGCGAACTGGGCCTGCCGCCCGGCAGCCTGCGCCCCGAGCTCCAGGTGGCGCCGGGTCACTGACCCGGGACGTCGGGGCCCTGTCCGTTCAGCGCCCCGGTCGGGGGTCCACCGCGTGCAACGCCCCCTGGAGGGCGGCACGTTCGGCAGCGGTGAGACCGCGGACGAAATGGGTGAGGGCCGTCGGGCGGTCCTCGGCGGCGGACAGGCCGTCCTCCATCAGGGCGGCGGCATAGGTCTCACGGGTGGCCGCGGCCTCGTACACCCAGACGCGGCCCTCGCGGAAGCGGGTGAGATGGCCCTTGTGGAAGAGGATCGTCGTCACCGTGGTGACGGTCGTGTAGGCCACGTCCCGGTGCCGGTTGATGTCGTCGACGACCTCGCGCACGGTGGCCCCGCGGTGCCACCTCCAGAAGCGGTCCATGATCTCCGCCTCGAGGTCCCCCAGCCGCCGCATGCGCGCGTGTCCTCTCCGCCGACGCTGACTTCCCGCCCGCTCATCGTAGGTGCGCGGGCGGGGCCGGCGGCGTGGCGTGATCGCGCCATCGCGTGTTCCCGCAGGGCAGGCCGACTGGTGGCCCGCTCGGGCGTCCGGCCAGGATGTCTCTCGCGACGCGAACCCCCTGCACGGGGCGCGGCGTCGGAACGGCACGGACCGGGCGGTGCGCCGGAGGGTTCGGTTCGACGGGTCGATCCCCCCGCCCCGTTACCGCTACGGCGTACGCCCGGTCCTGTCGTGAGCGGCGCCTCCCCCGCCTCGGTCCGCGCGGGTGAAGTGGCGGTCGAGCAGCTGGGGGAGGTAGTCGGCGCACCGTGCGAGGACGGTCTCCGGCCGGTCCGGACCGGTCACGAACGCGATCGTGTCCAGTTCCGGTCCGATGCCGTGAGCCGACTCCGCGGCGGCGAGGCGGGCATGGTGGCGGCGTACCAGCCCGGCCGGCACCGGCGGGGCGAGGAAGTGGAATCCGAGGCTGCCGAAGCGGGCGCCGCGGGTGAGCGCGCTCAGCCGCAGTTCCGACTCGGCCGCGTGGACGCCGAGTTCCTCGGCCAGCTCCCGGACGGCGTGCGCGCGGAGCGCCGCCAGGTCCAGGGGGCGCCCCTCGGGCGGCGGCTCCGCCGCACCGCCCGGCAGGGTCCAGCGGCCCGGTGCGGCGGTGGCGGGGGAGCCGCGGCCCACCGTCAGGCCCTCCTCGGTCGGCAGCAGCACGGTCACGAAGACGGATCCCGGGACCTCTCCGGGCGGTCGGAGTCGGCGCAGGGCCCGGTGGCGGTAGGTCGTCCTGGCCCAGCGCACCGACACGCGACCGGGTGCCGGGCGGTCGAGGCCCAGGCTCGCCACGAGCGGGCCGTCGAAGGTCGCCGGGTTGCGCGCCGTCGTCTCCGCCCAGAGGCGGTCCACCGCGCGGCCCTCCGCGGCGGTCAGGGGCGGGGGCGGGTGCTCGACGAAGTCGACCCGGTCCGTGTCCACGAACGCGACGGCCGGCAGGGCGGGTTGTGTGGCGCGGCGGGTCACGGCGCGCTCCGGTCCGTCCGTCACGCCGCCGACTCCCACGCCGTCGTCAGGCCCTCCAGCCACGCGGGCGGGAGCTCGGCCGCGTCCCACTCCCCGCGCAGCGGGTCCGGCACCGTGGTCAGGCGTTCCAGGACGGCGATGCTCGTGGGGGAGTGGAGCAGGGAGTAGCGGCCGTGGATGGCGATCGGGCTGCCGGGGCCGTACTCGGCGTACATCCGCTCCACCCGGTCTCGGTGCGTCGTGGCGAACCCGGTGAGCCGGCCCGCGTATCCCGCCCGCTGACGGGCGCTCATCGTGCCGAGGACGGCCGTGAGGATCTGCTCGGAGACCTCCGGGTCGAGGTCGGAGACGGTCGTGAAGGACAGGTAGAGCGGCAGGACCACGACCTTCGCCCGCTCCAGCTCCATCCGGCCGACCCGGGGGTGCGGTTCCGTCTCCGCGCTCGGCTCTTCGGAGCGGACCGCCCGGCGCAGGGTCCGTTCGGCGAGGGCGCCGAGCTCGTCCGCGGCCGTGCCCGCGCCGTCGAGCCAGCCGGACGCGTAGGCCTCGCCCTTACCGGCGGGGGCGTTCCGCGCGAGGGTGTCGAGGTCCTCGTGGGCCAGGGTGAGCGCCCCGGCCTCGACGAGCCCGATGAGCTCCTCGGCGTCACCCGAGTACACCCCTGCCCGGGCGAGGAGCTGGACGAGAGTCCGCTTCGCGTTGAGGACGTCGGCCTCGTCCAGCCGCTGCCGGCCTTCCTCGGTGGCGTTCATGGGTCCTCCTTGTCGCATGTGCCGCGCCGTCGTGAGCCTACGTGCCGAGGGGGCCCGCTCGTGGCCGGGCACACGAGAAATCCCACGCGGGGGGCGGTTTCGCGCGGCAGATGCTGATGTGACTCAGCGTCCTGCTCGGCCCGCCCGGCCGAGTGGGACGCTCAGTGTGATGCGACGCTTCGACCCGTCCGGGGACCCGGCCGCAGCAGCCGTCTCAGTCGTCGGCGGCTACGAGGAGGGTGAGGGTGCCGAGGCGGCGGTCGATCAGGACGAGTTCGTGGAACTCGTTGTGGATGGGTCCGTAATCGTGGTGGGCATCCTCGGGGAGGGATCCAAGCGTGTACCGGCTCGTCGCCTGGTGGATGGGGACGTATACGGCCTCTTGCAGCTTCGCGTCCAGGTCGGGGGGAAGCGGGACCCCGCTGGTGGCCCATGTGTGGATCGTGGCTGCTGCGTCCGCCTCGTCGACGGCGGTGTACGTGCCGGGGGTGATCCGGTCGGACCACCACTGGCCGTGGCGCGGCTCGAGCCAGACGCCGGCTCCGTCGTAGGTGTCACGGAACTCGGGGTGGGCGATCAGGGTGGCCAGAAGGTCCTGGTCGACCGGTGACGCCGGTGGCAGGTGGAAGCGCTTGATGTGAACCCACCGGAAGCCGTGGCCCCACCCGTCGGGGAAGGCGAAGTCCCTGAAGTTGACGAAGGGGCTGTCCCAGTGGGTGAGTGCATGGCGCATACGAGCCAGGGTCGCTCAGTGGCCCGGATCAGCCAAAAGCGCAGACGAGCACGTCGTCGCCCCCTTCGAGGGCCGGCCGGGACGCTCAGCCGGGGCCACCTGGAACGCGCACAGGGGCCACCTGGAACGCGCACAGGGGCCAACCGCAACGCCAACGGGACAGATGGAGCGCTCCGTCACAGCTGGACATCCCTCCTCCCTCGCCCTACCCTCGCTCGTAACTATTCAATTAATTGAGTATTGCGAGGATGGATCATGCACCCGTTCCGTCAGGCCGTCGAGGCGCGTGACGAGGCCGCCATCGAGGCGCTGCTCGCCGACAACGTCGTCTTCACCAGCCCGGTCGCCTTCAAGCCGTACCCCGGCAAGGCCATCACCGCCGCGATCCTCCGCGGCGTGATGCGCGTCTTCGAGGACTTCACGTACGTCCGCGAGATCGCGAACCCCGACGGCCGCGACCATGCCCTCGTCTTCACCGCGACCGTCGACGGGCGGCAGATCCAGGGTTGCGACTTCCTCCACTTCGACGAGGAGGGCAGGATCGACGACTTCACCGTCATGGTCCGCCCGCTCTCCGCCGCCCAGGCCCTCGCCGCGGCCATGGGTGCCCAGTTCGAGCGGATCGCACAGGAGGCCGAAGCGGCGGCCGGGGCCTGAGCCCCGACGTCGACCGGGTCCGCAAGGGACCGCCGAAGGGTCGGGCGGAGCCGCCCTCGCCGCGGCCGTCATCCCTCCGGCGGCGGCCGGGCGCGCTGCCCTCGTCCGTCCGGTGGCGGCCGGGCCGGGCGCACCGCCCGTCGAGCGGTCGGAGGTCCCGCCGTCCGCGCCACCTCTCCTTCGGTGCGGACGGCGGTACGAACTACCCTCGGCGCTGCGCCGGTTGACGGGGCGAGGGGCGCCGGGCCCGGCTCCGTGCGATGAGGGGCCCGGAGTTAGTCCGCTGCAGTGTCGGCCTCCGGGCGCGGGCCCCGCCGCTCCTCCCAGGCCTCCGGGAGCAGGTCGATCTCGTCGTCGACATCACGCCCGTCGGCGAGGTGGACGTCGTTGAGATGTATGAGCAGGACGCGTCGGGGCCCATGGCAGGGTCGTGCCGCATGATCGACGAATTCGCGAAGGACACCCTGCACGGGAGACTGCGGCGGGACCGCCAGGCGCTGCTCTGGAAGCTCGACGGCCTGTCCGAATATGACGCCCGCCGCCCTCTGACGGCGACCGGGACCAACCTCCTCGGCCTGGTCAAACACGTGGCCACCGTCGAGGCCAGGTACTTCGGCGAGGTCTTCGGCCGCCCCTCCCCGGAACCGCTGCCCGGCTGGCAGGACTCGGACGGCAGTGACCTGTGGGCGACCGAGGACGAGACCCGTGACCAGATCACCGGGTTCTACCGGCGCACGTGGGAGCACTCGGACGCGACGATCGCCGGGCTTCCCCTCGACGCCCCCGGTCACGTGCCGTGGTGGACGGAGCCCTACGCCGACACCAACCTCTTCGCCGTCATGGTGCACGTGCTCGGGGAGTCCATCCGGCATGCCGGGCACGCCGACATCCTGCGCGAGGGCCTCGACGGTCGGACCGGTCTTCGGGCCGAACTGGAGACGCAGGTCGACGCGGAGGCCCGCGCGGCCCACTACGCGAAGATCGAGCAGGCCGCCAGGTCGGCCGCGCGATGACGGCCCGGAAGCCGTCTGACATGACGTGATGCCCCGGCGACGGGATGCCGGTCGTGGATGCGGGGCTGCCGAAGCGCCTGCTCTCGACGAACTCCGAGAGGCGCCCGGCTCGTTGCGGCACCCGTCCGCAGTTCCCTGCTCGTTCCCGCCGCGGCATGGCCGCTCCGTGGGGCGAGCGCGGGTGTGCCACGGCAGTGACGGATCGCCGGCGCTGGCGGTGCGGCCTGGACCTGCTGTCGGCGTTCGGCCGTCGTCCGTCGCCGTGCACCGCCGCCCCACGGCAGAAGCCGTAACGGCCTGCGGGGCCGCCAAGGAGGGAATGACTGTCAGGAACCTTTACTAACGACCGCTCGGCGGGCAGTATGGCGCGCACCATCGACATCGGTCCCAACTCCCCTTCCGGAGGCGGTACATGACACGCCGACGTGTGATGCCGGTCGCGTTCGCGGCCCTGGCGGCACTCGCCCTGACCCTGCTCGGCCTGGTCTCCCCCTCGTCCACCGCCGGAGCGGCCGCCGCCTGGACGCTCCGGTGGGCGCCGGACGTGGCCAGGGACGGCCTGGGTGCGTTCGAGACGATCGAGGACGACCGTGCGGGCTCCCACCCCGGGGGTGCGCCCCACATCAAGGTCGCCGGGGACGCCTACCGGTTCGACATGCATACGGCGGACCGGGACACGTCCACCGACCGGCAGCGTCAGGAGGTCACCGGCAACCGCACCGGGGCGTCCAGCTTCCTGGAGTGGCGCCCCGGCGAGACCTGGCGGGTGACGTACTCCATGTACATCCCCAGCTCGCTCATGGCCACCACGACCTTCACGCACATCATGCAGACCAAGCAGCCCGGGAACGGCACGTCCCCGATCACCGTCACCTCGCTGCGCCGCGTCGACGGCAGGCAGACCATCGAGCACAAGATCTTCGACGGCGACATCCTGGTCGGCCGGACCGACCTGGAGCCGCTGCAGAACAAGTGGATCGACATCGAGTACGAGATGAAGATCGGCGACGGCACGGCCGGGTCGGTGCGCTGGGTGGTCAAGAGCGGCGGCGCCACGGTCGTCGACGCCACCAAGACCGGCGTCGACACCTTCCTCGCCGACCGTGTCCGGCCCAAGTGGGGCATCTACCGCTCGCTGGGCGACACCTCCGGGTCCCTGCGGGACACCTACCTGCTCCTGAGGAACCTGCGGGCCTACCAGCTCACCGGCAGCGGCCCCGCCCCGGACACCCGGGCACCCACGGCCCCCGACGGCCTGCGCGTCACGGGCAGCACCGCCGGAAGCGTCTCCCTCGCCTGGAACGCCGCCACCGACGACGTCGGCGTCACCGGCTACGACGTCCACCGGGGCACCACCCTCGTCGGCACCGTCACCGGCACCGCCACCACCGTCACCGGGCTCGCCCCGAACACGGCGTACGGCTTCACCGTCAGGGCCCGCGACGCGGCGGGAAACCTCTCCGCCCCCTCCGCGGCCGTCACCGGCACCACGCAGTCCGGCGGCGCCGAGACCCTGCTCTCCCAGGGACGCCCGGCCACGGCCTCGTCCACGGAGGCCGCCGGCCTGGAACCGGGCAAGGCGGTCGACGGGTCCGGCAGCACCCGCTGGGCCTCCGCGGAGGGCGTCGACCCGCAGTGGCTCCGCGTCGACCTCGGCGCCCCCGCCGCCCTCTCGCGCGTCCGGCTCGACTGGGAGGCCGCCTACGCCGGCGCCTACCGCGTCCAGGGCTCCCTCGACGGCACCACCTGGACCGACCTCTACGCCACCACGACCGGAGACGGCGCCACCGACGACCTGGCGGTCTCCGGCACCGCCCGCTACGTCCGCGTCCACGGCACCAGGAGGGCCACCCCGTACGGCTACTCGCTCTGGGAGTTCAAGGTCTACGGGACCCCGGCGGCATAGCCCGCGGCCGCCGGACCGGACCCGTCCCGGCCACCCGCCCCGTGCGGGCGGCCGGGACGGAGGGCGTAGGACCCGCGAAGGCCACGGACCGTGCCTCGGGCCGAGGCGGGCCCCGCGGGCCGGTGCGTACGGTGGGGCCATGAGCATCGACCTCCACACCTACCTCACGCGCATCGGCCGGCCCGGCGACCCGCAGCCCACCCTGGACGTGCTGCGTTCCGTCCACCGCGCGCACATCGAAGGCATCCCCTTCGAGAACCTCGACCCCGTGCTGGGCGGCGCGCCCTCGCTCGCCCTGCCCGACCTGGAGGCCAAGCTCGTCCACGGCGCGCGCGGTGGCTACTGCTACGAGCACAACACCCTGCTCGCGGCGGCGCTCAGGGCCATCGGCTTCCGGGTCACCCTGCTCACCGCCCGCGTCCTCGTCGGGGCACGGGAGGGGGAGATCCGGCCGCGCACGCACATGCTCATGCTGACCGATGTGCCCGGACAGCCGGTGCCGTACGTGACCGACGCCGGCTTCGGCAGCATCGGCTCGCTCCTCGAACCGATCCCGCTGACCGCCGGCGTCGAACTCCACGACGCACCGCGCCGCCACCGTCTCGTGCACGAGCCCCACGAGGGGCCGCTGGAGCTGTGGAAGCTCCAGACGTACCTGGTGGCGCAAGGGGAGTGGGAGGACCAGTACGCCTTCACGGTCGAGCCGTTCGAGGCGCCCGACTACGAGGTCATCAACTGGCACATCGCCACCAACCCGCGCTCGCCCTTCGCCCGCGGTGTCTACGTCCAGCGCACCACCCGGGACACCCATCTCTCGCTCACCGGCCGCCGCTTCACCGAGACGGCCCCCGACGGATCCCTCACCGAGCGGGAGCTCGCGGACGGCACCGAGGTCCTCAAGGTCCTCCGGGACGAGTTCGGCATCCGTCTCCCGGACGGCACCCGCCTTCCGGAGGAGTGACGGTGCGTCAGGAGGCGGCGGCGCCGCCGGGGTCCGGGGCGGGGCCCTCGCCCCGGGGCACGGCCACGACCTGTACGTCGTCCTCGTAGACGATCCGTCCCGGGTCCGCCGACTCGACCCGTACGCACGGCACGCCGTGCTCGGCGAGCAGGTCCAGATAGCCGGGGACCCGGTCGAGGAGATGAGCGGCGGTGGCCTTGAGCCACGCCGCGGCACCGGGGTTGCGGGCGTCGTCGTAGACCGTGGGGTCGGTGGCGGAAGGGTCGGGATAGGCGGCGTCGTACCAGTCGTTCGCGGCCCGCCAGAACCGGTACTGCTCCTCGCTGAGCCGGCCTTCCCGGGCCAGGGTGTTGGCCAGGGCGAAGATCCCGGGGAAGTGTCCCCGCGGGCTGCGCACTGTTCCCTGGTAGCGCACGAAGGGCGCTCCCCCCGCGCTGCCGGTGCCGGTGCCGGGGTGGGGGCGGGTGTCGGGACCCGCGCCGGTGTCGGGGCCGGACTGCTGGGCGGGGCGGGGTGGCGACGGCATCGCAGCAGTATGGCAAGCGGCACGGGGAACGGGGAGGGCGGGCGCAGGGTCCGCCCGGGCGCGCCGCCCCGGGCCGCCGGGCCGCCGGGCCCCCTGGCCCCGGTGCGCCGCCCCGGGCCCACCGGGCCCCCGGGGCCCGGCCTCCGCCCTGCCCCCTCCGGGCCGTCGGCCCCTGCCCTTGCCCCTGCCCCTGGCCCCTGCCCCCTGCCTTGGCCCCTGGCCCTGCGCCCTCCGGGCCCCCGGCCCCCACCGGACCCCGGCCCCACCGGGCCCCCGTCCCCCACCGACCCCCGCGCCTTGCTCTCCGAGTCCCGGGCGCCCCGGGCGCCCCGGCGTTCGGCCCCCGCGCCCGTCCCTCGCCCCGCGCCCCGGCGCGCAGGCAGACCGGTTGCCCGGCCCCGCCGCCCCGACCCGCGCCGATTCGGCGCGCCCGCCCCTGCTCGTCCGGAGTGGCGGCCCCGGGCCGCGGTGGCCAGACTCGGGAGCACCACCGCCGCCCCGGGAGCAGCCCGTCAGGGCGCTGACCACGAGGACGTCCCATGGCATTCGACGAGGGTCTCGCGGAACGGGTCCGCACCTGTCTGGCCCGGGACGCGGCAGTCACGGAAAGGCGCATGTTCGGTGGGATCGCGTTCCTGTGCGCCGGGAACATGGCCGTGGGTGTGACCGGGGACGACCTGATGGTCCGCGTCGGTCCCGACGCCGCCGAGGACGCGCTCGCCCGGCCGGGGGCGCGGCCCGCCGACATGGCCGGACGCCCGATGCGGGGGTGGGTCGTCGTGACCGCGGTCGCGGTGGCCGAGGACGCCGCCCTCGCCGAGTGGGTCGGTCGGGGACGGGCCTTCGCGGCAGGCCTGCCGCCCAAGTAGCCGGGACGCCTGGGCCCCGGGGTGGGGCTGCCGCCTGAGTTTCGCCCCGGGGCATTCCGGCTGCCGGGGGACGCACGGGGCCCATTGCGGGCCGCCGCCCAAGCGGCAGAGGCGCAAGAGAGTCTGGGCAGACCTGCCGCCCAGTGGCCCTGCCCCATGGGGGCGGGGGCAGACCCGCCGCCCCAGTGCCCTGCCCCTTGGGGGCCGGGGCGCACTGCCGCCCCCGTGGCCCTGAGGCGTGACGCGGGCCGGTCGTGGCGGGTCGGTCCGGTCGGCTCGGGACGGGTCGGTCCGGTCGGCGCCGGGCGGGTGCGCCGGGTGGCCGCTCCCGATGCCTGCCCCAGGCCGTCCGCACCGCGCTGACCACGGGAAACGATGTGAACTCCAGCGCGAACGCCTGGTAGATTGATCCCTGTCGCCGCGGGCAGCCCCGCGGAGGACGACACGCCTGTCCGGGTGGCGGAATGGCAGACGCGCTAGCTTGAGGTGCTAGTGCCCTTTATCGGGCGTGGGGGTTCAAGTCCCCCCTCGGACACGACAGGTTCACCAGCGAGTGGTGGTCGGGAGCATCCCGGCCACCACTTCGCGTTTCCGGGCCCTTGCCCGATGGGTGGCCGAATGCCCGCACTTCGCCGAAAGGCGGCGGCCGGGCGGTGAACGGGCGCCGTCCGGGACGGTATTCGCTCCCGGGAAAGCCCGCGTGAACATGACTTATTTCCTGACCGGCGGGGGAGGACCTTCGTCCTCTTGACATCCGGACCTTATGACAGAGGGTGCGGATCGAGGGGGTGGAGCCTCCCCGGCGGTGCCATCGGGTCCGACCCCGTCTGACCGGCAGTCTGCGCGCCGGGCCGCCGCCCGGCCCGGAAATGAAAACGAATTCAGACATCACGCACCGCTCATGAAAAGAATGAAACCTCCTTCTTGAATTCATGATTCAATTCCTGTCCGGAAAACGTCCATTGACTCTGCCTCACCCGCTGTGATGAGAATGATCAAAGTTCGCGTGGCGGAGAGTGACAGTCGGAGGGGGAGTCGTGGATCGACGTTCTGGCGCGCCATTCATTTCTGTTCATGGGACTGTTTCCGGGCATGCGGCCCGGCGGCCGGGGGACGTCGCGGTGGTCGACGCGGACGGCACCTCGCTGACCTACGCCGAGCTCTGGCGGCGGGCCGGCTGGACGGCCGCCGCGCTGGCAGCGCAAGGGGTCCGCCCCGGGGACCGGGTGGCGGTCGCCCTTCCGAGGTCCGCCCGGCTCGTGATCGCCCTGCTGGGGGTGGCCCGGCTGGGTGCCGCCTATGTGCCGCTCGACTCCCACGCGCCGCGGGCCCGCCTCGAACTCCTCGTCGACGAGGCCCGGCCCGTCGCCGTCGTGACCGGTGACGACCCGTCCGGACTTCCGGTGGGTCCGGTCCGGGTCGGGGTGCCGGCCGCCGCGCCGGACGCCCCGGTCCCCGACGCCCCCGACGTCGACGCGGACACCCCTCTCTATGTCGGCTACACGTCGGGGTCCACGGGCCGGCCCAAGGGGGCCGTGATCACCCACGGCGCCGTGCGCTCGTTCACGTACGCCCCCGACTACTGCCCGGTCCGGCCCGGCGACCGGGTCGCGGCGCTGGCCAATCCCGCCTTCGACGCCACGACGTTCGAGGTGTGGAACACCCTCGCCGCCGGGGCGACGATCGTGGTGCTCCCTGATGTCATGACCCTGCCCATGCAGGAGTGGGCGGAGCTGCTCGGCGGTGCCTCGGTCACCAGCATGTTCCTCACCACCTCGCTCTTCGACAGCATCGCCCGCGAGGCCCCCGACGCCTTCCACACCGTTGACAACGTTCTCGTCGGCGGCGAGGCGCTCGACATCGAACGGGCGCGCCGGGTCCTCGACCACAAGCCGCCCCGGCGGCTCGTGCACGTCTACGGCCCCACCGAGACCACCACCTTCGCCACCGCCTTCCTCTGTACCGGCGAGAACCTGACCGGCCGCAGCCGCGTCCCGCTCGGCGCCCCCGTCCAGGAGACCCGGCTGCGCGTCCTGGACGAGCAGCGGCGCCCGGTGGCGCCCGGCGGGACGGGCGAGCTCTACATCTCCGGGCCGCAGGTGGCCGCCGGCTACCTCGACGCCCCCGAGCTCACCGCCGAACGCTTCGTGGTGCTCGACGACGGCGACCGCGCCTACCGCAGCGGCGACCTCGTCCGTCTGCTCGACGACGGCGAACTGGAGTTCGCCGGGAGGATCGACCGGCAGGTGAAGCTGCGCGGCTTCCGGATCGAACCGGCCGAGATCGAGCAGGCGCTCCTCGCCACCGGCCTCGTCTCCGCCGCCGTCGTCGAGAAGACCGGCGAAGCCGCGGGCGGCGCCCTCGTCGCCTTCGTCCTGCCGGCCGACCCCGCGCACACCGCAGGGCTCACCGCGCGCCTGGCCGAGCTGCTCGGTGAGCGCCTGCCCGGCTACATGGTGCCGGCCCGCTGGCTCGTCGTGGCCGACATCCCGCTCAACGCCAACGGCAAGACCGACCGCAGACGCCTCCTGGAGATCGCGGAGGAAGCGGGGGCACCCGTGCCGGGCGTGGCGCAGCCCGCCGCCGAGCCCGCGGACGCGGACGACCCGTCCTCTTCCGGCGGCGCAGGTCCGCTCGCCGAGCTGTACGCCGTCCTGGCCGAACTCCTGCGCCTCGACCGGGTCGGACCCGACGACAACTTCCTCGAACTCGGCGGCAACTCGATCCTCGCCCTCCAGGCCACCTCGCGCCTGCGGGCCCGGGGCGGCGCCGACCTCAACCCCGCCGACCTGCTCTTCGCCGAGACCCTCGCCGAGCTGGCCGGTCCCGCGGCGGCCGGTCCCGCGGACACCGCCCGATGAGTACCGGCACCGGCCGGCCGCCCGTGCTCGAACGCCGCGAGACCGGAGCGGCCCCGCTGTCGAGCGCGCAGGAGGGCCTCTGGTTCATCCACCAGGCGCGGCCCGCCTCGACCGCGTACCACGTGCCCCTGGTCCTGCCCTGCCCCGAGCCGCTGCACCTCCCCGCGCTGCGGTGCGCCGTGGAGACGCTGGTCGCCCGGCACGGCATCCTGCGTACCCGCTTCCCGGTACGCGACGGCGCGCCCGTCCAGGTCGTCGACACGTCCACGACCGTGACCGTCACGGCCACCGATCTGTCGGGCGTGCCCGGTGCGACGGAGCGCGCCCACCGGGAGGCCCGCGAAAGGGCTGCCGAACCGTTCCTCCTCGACCGGGAGCCGCCGTTGCGCGTCGCCCTGTGGCAGGGACTGCCCGAGGGTGACCTGCTCCTCGTCTGTCTCCACCACATCGCCGTCGACGGCTGGTCGCTCGCCCTGCTCTTCGACGAGCTGTGGACCGTGTACGACGCCGCCCTGGCCGGAACCCCGCACGGACTCCCCGAACCCGAGCTCCAGTACACGGACTTCGCCCGCTGGGAGCGAGAGGTCCACGCGACCCGAGGGCACCGCGAGCGCGTCGCCGCGCGCGCCGAGCGGCTCCGCGGGTTCCCCACCGGGCTCCGGCTCGGCGCGCCCGCCGCCCTGAAGGACCAGCACCGGGCAGAACCCGCGGAAGGCGCCGGGGACGAGGGCGAGGAGACGGGCTTCGAGCTGGACGCCGACCTCGCGGACCGCGTGCGGCGGCGGGCCCGGGAGGCCCGCATCACCCCGTACCTCCTCTTCCTCACCGTCTTCCAGGAGACCGTACGGCGCTGGAGCGGCGAACAGCGCTTCCTGCTGGGCACGATCCTCGTCAACCGGCCCGACCCGCGACTCGACCGCACCGCCGGGTTCTTCGTCAACACGGTGCCGCTGCACTGCGACAACCGGCCGGGCCGGACCGTCACGGAGGCCTGGGGCGACATGCGCGCCGAGTTCCGCGACCTGCTGCGCCACGCGGACGTCACGCTGGGACAGCTCGCCACCGCCCTCGGCGCCGCCGACCGGACCGGCAGTCCGCTCGTCCAGGTGGGCTTCGTCATGCTCAACACCCCTCCCCGGGTGGGCGGCAGAGAACTCCCGGTGTCCTCCCTGGCCCTGCCCACCCAGGCCGCCGCCCTCGACCTCACGGTGGTCGTCGAGGACTCCGGCACCCGTTTCACCGGCACCATCGGCCATGCCACCGCGCACTACGACCGGGCCACGGCGGAGGGGGTACGCGACACCTTCCTCGGCCTGCTCGGAGCGGCCCTCGACGCGCCCGACGCCGTGCTCGCCCGGCTGCGCGTCCCGGGCACGCGGCCGGCCGGCCCGGCCGGGCCCCCGATCGACCTCGTGGCGGATCACCGCAGGCGCACCGCGCCGACGGCAGGGAAGTGAGAGCGCGATGACGGACACCGACGTGACCTGGACGCCCAGCATCGGCCTGCTCGCCAACCAGGCGTTCGGCGGCAGCCGTTGGAAGGGCGTCGACGCCTGGCGGGCGGCCGCAGAGGCCGGGGCCGAGTGGATCAGCGTCACCGAAGAGGCCCACGGCATGCCCGAGGAGCGGCGCCGGCAGCTGCGCGAGGACGCGGAGAAGGCCGGGACGCCCATCCTCATCACCGGCTGCCACGCCTTCGGCCTGAGCGACCCGCGCGACGCCGTGCGGGAGTTCAACCTGGAGTGGGCCAAGCGGCAGCTCGACCTCACCGTCGAGCTCGGCGCCCGCCGCATGAAGGTGCTGCTCGGCGAATGGGTCTGGCGCGGTATGTGGCCCAACGCCCTGCAGTGGCAGCTGGAGGTCGACACCCTGCGGGAGTTGTGCGCCTACGCCGAGCGCCGCAGGACCGTGCTCAGCATCGAGCTCGAACCGCTGGAGAACTCCTTCGTCAACGACCCCCACAGCCTCGCCCGGATGCTCGCGGACGTCGGCTCCCCGGCCCTGCTCGCGAACGTGGACACCTCCCACATGGTCGTCCGGGGCACTCCCGCGAGCGAGCTCGGGCAACTGGCCGGACGCGTCGACAGCATCGACTTCTCCGACTCCAACGGGAAGTTCCACGAGCACCTGGCGCCCGGCACGGGCGTCGCCGACCTGGCCGCCTTCGCCGGTGAACTCGTCGCCGACGTCCGGGGCCGCGACGCACTCCTCGCCGTCGAGGTCGGCCCGTTCAACGAGCCCGACCGTGCCTACGACCTGGTGCGGGCGTCCGTGACGGCCACCCGCGAGCTGTTCGCCGACGCCGGGGCCCCGCGGCCCCGCCGGGACGGGGGGAGCGGCCCCCGGACCGACGGCGACGACGGCGCCCGCGAGGCGGACGGCGACGGCGTCCGGCCGGGGGAAGGCGACCGCGCCCGCCCGCGGGACGGCGAGGGCGACGGCGCCCGGCACCGGGACGGCGAGGGCGACGGCGCCCGACGGCCGGACGGCGGCCGGGAATGAGCGACGTCACCTTCCTCGGCCTGGTCGCCGAGCGGCTCGCCGCGGCGCCGGAATCCTCCGGCGTGCGCTGCGGGGACACCCTCACCTCCTGGTCCCGAATCGACGCCTGGGCCTGGTCGGTGGCCGCCCGGCTGCGCGCCGAGGGCATCGGACGGGGCGACATCGTGCCCGTCGTCACCACCCGCGGCGCCGGTCTCGTCGCCGCCTGGCTCGGCGTACTGCGCGCCGGCGCCGCCTATCTGCCGGTCGACATCGACCTGCCCGCCGGCCGCGTCGCCTTCCTCGGCGAAGACAGCGCCGCACGCACCGCCCTCGTCGACGCGGGCGGCCTCGCCACGGCACGCGGCCTCGGCGCGGACGTGACACCGATCGACGTCGACGGCCTGCGCGGCACCCACGCAGAGCCCTTCGACACGGACCTCACGGGAGCGGACGCGGGCTGCGTCCTCTACACCTCCGGCAGCACCGGCCGCCCCAAGGGCGTGCTGGTCGACCACGACGCGCTGCTGCACAGCGCCCTGCGCTGGGGCTGGTTCGAACAGCTCACCCCGGCCGACTCCCTGCTCTGCAGCGTCTCGGTCGCCTTCGACGCGGCGACGATGGTGATCGGCACCGCGCTGATCACCGCGGCGCGGCTGATCCTCGCCACCGACGCGCAGCGACGCGACCCGGCGCTGCTGGGCCCCGAGCTGATCGACGTCGACCTCGCCACCATGACGCCGAGCTCGCTGAAGGCGGCCGTCGCCGGCCTGGCACCGGGCACCGCGACCCGGCTCCGCTCGGTGTCCTGCGGCGGCGAGCGGCTCACCCGGGAGCTCGCCGCCGAGTTCCGCGACCGGCTCGGCTGCACCGTCCACAACGTCTGGGGCGTGACCGAGGTCCCCGCCACGACGACCACCGGCCTCGTCGACCCCGACGCACCGGGCGAGCCGGGGATCGGCGTCCCGCTGCCCGGCACCCGGGTCTACGTCCTCGACGCCGACCTCGAACCGGTGCCGGACGGGGCGCCCGGCGAACTCTTCATCGCCGGCGCGGGCATCGGCACCGGCTACCTGGGCCGCCCCGCCCTGAGCGCCGCCCGCTTCCTGCCGGACCCGTGGGCGGACGTTCCCGGGGCGCGCATGTACCGCACCGGGGACCGCGGCCTTCGGCGGCCCGACGGCGGTCTCGTGTACCTCGGCCGCGAGGACCACCAGGTCAAGATCCGCGGCAACCGCGTCGAGACCGGCGAGATACGCGCACTCCTGGAACGATGTCCCGGAGTGCGCGCCGCGGCCGTGGCCCTGGAGGGCCCGGACCGGCTGGTCGGCTACCTCGAAGCGGAGCCCGGCACCCCGCCCGCACGCGCCGACGTCCTCGCGGAACTGCGCCGCTGGCTGCCCGCGGCCGTCCTGCCCGCCGCGCTGTGGCTGGTGGACGCCCTGCCCCTCAACACCAACGGCAAGGTCGACCTGCGGGCCCTGCGGGAGCTGCCCGACACGGCGCGGCGGCCGCTGCCGGGCGGCGACGGCCCCGCCGTCGTACGGCAGGAGGGCCTCGACCGGGCGGCGACCCTGTTCCTGGAGCACCTCCCCGAGCCGCCGCCCGCCGGACTCGCCCCCGACGCCGACTTCTTCATGCTCGGCGGGGCCTCGATGGGCGCCGCGCGCCTCGTCGCCGCCGCCTCCCGTGAGCGGGGCGCGGAACTCCCCCTGCGCGACTTCCTCGCCGACCCCACGCCGGCCGGTCTCGCCCGCCTGCTCACCGCGTCCGCCGGGGCGGCCCGGCAGCCCGAACCGGTGGCGGCCGAGGGCGCACCGCACCCGGCCAACCCGGTGCAGCGCCGCCTGTGGTTCCTCAACCAGGTGCCCCAACTGCGCACCGCCTACCTGGTGCCCTGCGTGCTCGCCGTCCGCGGCCCCGGCCTCGACCGGAAGCTGCTCGCCGACGCGCTCCAGCACGTCCTCGACCGGCACCCCCTGCTCCGGGCCCGCTTCACCCTCGACGCCGAGGGGGGCGAGGTCACCTACACGACCGGGCGGCCCGGCCCCGCGGTGACCCGCCTGGACCTGACGGGCACCGGGCCCGAGGCCGCGCGGCGGGTGCGCGAGCGGACGGAGGACCTGTGCCGCACCCCGTTCGACCTGGCCGCGGAAGCCCCGGTGCGGGCGGAGGTCATCGGCACGGACGACGGGGCCGTCGTCGTGCTCTGCGCCCATCACATCGCGGTGGACGCCCAGTCGCTGCGGGTCCTGACGACGGAGCTCGGCGCGGTGTACCGGGCCCGGGTCCAGGGCGCGGAGCCCCGGCTGCCCGCCCCGGTCCCGCACCTCCACGCCGCCGCCACGGCCGACCCGGAGACCGTGCGGACCGCGACCGAGCGCCTGCGCGGCGCGCCCGTCGACGTCGACCTGCCCCACGACCGACCGCGCGGGCCCGTCCAGGACACCGCCGGCGCCACGTGTCCGGTGCCGCTCGACGGGGTCCGTCCCGGCCTGCTGCGGGAGCTCGCCCGGTCCGAGGGGGTCACCCCCTTCATGGTGGCGGCCGCCGTACTGGCGGTCGGCCTCGGCCGGCGGTCCGGGCAGCGGGACTTCCTCTTCGCCACGCCGTGGGGCGGGCGCGACAGCGCGGCCGCCGACCAGGTGTCCATGCTGGTCAACACCGTCGTGGTACGGGTCGACACCCGTGGCGCCGGCTCCTGGCGGGAACTGCTGCGGCAGGTGCGCGCCGCGTCCCTCGCGGCCTTCCGGGACGCCGACGCGCCGTTCGACGCCCTGGCCTCCGCGCTGCATCCGGGCCGGGACCTGAGCCGCCCGCCGCTGACCCCGGTGCAGATCAGCGTCGGCGAGGGCGAGCCCGCCGCGCCGGAGCTCGGCCCCGGTCTGCGCTGTTCCTGGCTGCCGTCCGGCCACCGGCACACCAAGTACGAACTGACCCTCGACCTCCAGGACCGGCCGGAGGGCCCGCGCCTCGCGCTCGACTACGCCTCGGCCCTGTTCGACGCCGACACGGTGCGCGGTCTCGCCGGTGACCTGCGCGACTGTCTCACGGAGCTGGAGCGGGCCGCCGACGGGCCGCTGTGGCCCGGCGACCCGGTCGCCGGCACCGGCCCCACCGCGCACCCACCGCTCTCCCTCGTCGCCGGCCCGCTGCCCGGGCGCCCCGAGGACACGGCGGTGGTCCACCAGGGCGTGCGCGTGCCGCGGGCCACGCTCGACGCCTGGGCCGGGTCGATCGCCGCCCGGCTGCGGGCGCGCGGCATCGGCGCCGGCGACGTGGTGCCCGTCGTGGTCTCCCGGGGGCCGCTGGCCCTCGCGGCCTGGCTGGGCGTGCTCCGCGCGGGCGCCGCGTACTGCCCCGTCGCCGTCGACCAGCCCGCCGCGCGGCTCGCCTTCCTGATCGAGGACACGGCGGCCCGGGCCGCCGTCGTCGACGGGACGGGCGCCCTGGCCCTGGGCGCCTGCGGGGCCACCGTGCCGCTGGTCCCGGCCGACGGCCCCGGCGACGAGGACGCCCCGGGCGAGCCCGTACCGGTCGCTCCCGGCGACCTCGCCTACGTGCTGTACACCTCGGGGACCACCGGACGGCCCAAGGGGGTCCGGGTCACCCACGGCAACCTCGCCGCCTACCTGTCCGGACTGCACGCCACCCACCCCGAACTCGCCTCCCGCCGGACCCTGTTGGCGACGCCCCTGGACACCGACTTCGCGGTCACCGTCCTGCACGGCGCCCTCGCGACCGGCGGCAGCGTCGTCGTCGCCGACCAGCGGCAGGCGCTCGACGGCGCCGCGCTCGCCCGGCTGCTGCGCGAACACCGCGTGGAGGTCGTCAAGTTCACCCCGTCGCATCTCGGCGCCCTGCTGCGCACCCCGCTGCGGGACGCGCTCGCCGGGCTGCGCGCGATCGTGCTCGGAGGCGAGGCCGTCCCGGCACCGCTCGCCAGGGAACTGCTCGCCCTGTGCGCCCCGGACGCGCTCGTCCTCAACCACTACGGGCCCACCGAGACCACGGTCGGCGTCCTCACCCACCGCATCGGCCCCGACGCGAGCGGGGCGCCGCCCGCCGGGCGGCCGCTGCCCGGGGTCACGGCCCTGATCCTCGACGAGGAACACCGTCCGGTGCCCGCCGGCGGGACCGGGATCCTGTGGATCGGCGGACCGCAGGTCACCGCGGGCTACCTCAACCGGCCGGAGACGACCCGCGAGGCCTTCCGCACCGAACCCTCCGGCGAACGCCGTTACCGCACGGGCGACCTGGCCTTCGCCGACGCCGACGGCCGCATCCACCTGCGCGGGCGGGCCGACGACCAGGTCAAGGTGCGCGGCTTCCGCGTCGAGCCGGGCGAGCTGCGGCACACGCTGCTCGGGCTGCCGGGCGTCCGGCAGGCCGAGGTCCTCGGCCACGACGGTGAACTGGCCGCCTTCGTCGTCCTCGACGGGACGCTCACCGACCGGGCCGCCGTCCGCGAGCGGCTGGGCGCACTCCTGCCCGCCCCGCTCGTCCCCGACCGGCTCCTCGCCCTCGACCGCATCCCGGTCGCCCGTACGGGCAAGGCCGACCGGGCGGCCCTGCGCGCCCTGCTGGGCGCCGAGCCCGCCCCCCGGGCGGAGCCCCAAGCGGGCCCGGCAGACCCGGGAGACAGCCTCGTCGAGCAGGTCCGGCAGGCCTGGCAGGACCTGCTCCGGGTCCCCGAAGTGCCCCTGGAACAAGCCTTCTTCGAAGCCGGCGGCAGCTCGTTGCTGCTCATCCGGCTCCTGGAGCGGCTGCGGGCCCTGACCGCCCGGCCGCTGGAGGTCGGCGACCTGTTCCGGCACGCCACCGTGCGGTCACAGGCCGCCCTGCTCCGAGGACCCTCCTCCCCTCCGGCGCCGATCCCCGCCCAGGCGACCCCTGGCGGCGGGGGAGGCGACCGGAGCCGACTTGCCGCACGGCGCCGGCGGACCACACCGCAGCGCACCAGCAACCGGAAGGCGAGCGAATGACCAGCGAGACCGACATCGCGATCGTCGGTGTGGGCGCCCGGTTCCCCGACGCCCGGGGCCCGGCGGAGTTCTGGCGCAATCTGGCCGAAGGCCACGTGTCCCTGCGCGAGTTCACCGACGACGAGCTGCGCGAGGCCGCCGTGGACCCGTCGCTCCACGACTCGCCCGACTACGTCCGCGTCGGGGTCCGGCTGCCCGGCCTCACCGACTTCGACCCCGGGTTCTTCGGGATCGCCCCGGCCGAGGCCGAGCTGATCGACCCGCACCAGCGGATCTTCCTGGAGGTGTGCTGGGAGGCCCTGGAGCACGCCGGACATCCACCGCGCGACGAGGGTCCGCTCGTCGGCGTGTACGCGGGCGCCAGCTTCAGCACCTACGCCATGGCCCTCTATCTGGCCAAGGTGCGCGAGCACGGCTTCGCCGCCGTCGCCGACGGCGACATCCGCCGCGGCAGCCTCTTCGACTTCATGCCTGCCCGGGTCGCCCACCGGCTCGGCCTGCGCGGGCCCGCCATCGCCGTGCAGACAGCCTGCTCCTCCTCCCTCACCGCCGTGCACCAGGCCGTCAACGCGCTGCTCGCCGGCGACTGCGACATCGCGCTCGCCGGCGGCAGCGGAGGCGCGGTGCCCGAGGCCGGCTACCTCCACGAACCCGGCGGCATCGCCTCCGAGGACGGCTACTGCCGCTCCTTCGACGCCAAGTCCAGCGGTACGGCCACGGGCGCGGGCGTCGGCGTGGTCGTGCTGCGTCGCCTCCAGGACGCCCTGGCCGACGGCGACCACATCTGGGCGGTCGTCGAGGGCAGCGCCGTCGACAACGACGGCGCCGACCGGCCCGGGTTCACGGCGCCGAGCCCGCGCGGCGTCGCCGACGTGGTCCGGGCCGCCCTCGACGCGGCCGGCACCGACCCGGACCGGCTCGCCTACGTCGAGGCGCACGGCTCCGGCACGCCCCTCGGCGACCACGTGGAACTCCTCGGCCTGGCCGAGGCGCTGCGCAGCCCGAGCGGCCGCACCGGCTTCGCCGGACTCGGCTCCGTCAAGGCCAACGTCGGGCACTGCGGCGCCGCCGCGGGCATCGCGGGCCTCGTCAAGGCCGTGCACGTCGCGCACACCGGACAGCTGCCGCCGCACCCGCAGTTCACCGGCCCCCGCGATCCCGGGGTCCTCGCCGGCAGCTCCCTGCGGATCGACACCGAGCCGCGGCGCAGCGAGGACCCGGAGCGCAGGGTCCTGGTCCACTCGATGGGGCAGGGCGGCACCAACGCGGCCGTCGTCCTACGCGCCCCCGCCCCGGCGCCGGCCGGCGCCGCGCGGCCCGGCGCCGCCCCCGCGGTCGTCCGCCTGACGGTGTCGGCCCGGACACGTACCGCACTCGACGCGCTGAGCCGGCAGCTCGCCGACACCCTCGACGAGGCGGCGCACCCGGTCACCGACATCGCCCACACCCTGCGGGTCGGGCGCCGGCACTTCGAGCACCGCCGGGTCGTCGCCGCGGCCCCCGGACAGCTGGCCGCCGCCCTGCGGCTGCCGCGCCCGCCCCGGGCCCGCACGGTGCTGGCCCGCCCGCTCACCGCGCTCGTGGTCACCACCGCGCCGACGCCCCGGGCCGCGGCCGTGACCGAGAGGCTGCTCACGGCCCTCGGGCCGGGCGCGCGCACGGCGCCGGAGGTGCCGGCCACGGTGCCCCCCGACACCTACCTGGTCGTCGTGGGTCCCGGCACGCCCGGCCCCGGCCGGCACGTGACCGGTGAGACCGACGACGAGGCCGAGGCCGTCGACGCGGCGCTCACCGCCGCCTGGGTCGAGGGCGTCGACGTCGACTGGGCCGCGGTCGCCGACCCCGGCGCCCGCCGGGTGCCGCTGCCCACCTACGCCTTCGAACGGCGCCGCCTGTGGGCCCTCGACCGGCTCGGAGACGTCCTGCGCGGCCGCCCCGGGGAGCCGAACGCGCCGCGCGCGGAACGGCACCCGGGAGTGGCGGCGGACCCCCGGCCCGCCCGGCTCGGCGCCCCGGTGCCCGCCGCCGACGCCCTGGAGGCCGAACTCGTCACGCTGTGGGAGGAGCTGTTCGGCATCGCCCCGGTGGGCGTGGCCGACGAGTTCGACACGCTCGGCGGCACCTCGCTGCTCGCCACCCGGATGGCCCTGGAGATCGGCCGGCGCCATGACGTCCGGCTCAACCTGCACCGGGTCGGCGGCACCCGCGCCACCGTCCGCCGGGTCGCCGAGGCCGTCCGCAGCGGGCTGTCCGGACGGGGCACCGGCGGCGAGGACCTGGACGGCGACGGCGCCCTCATCGACGCCGACCTGGAGCTGCCGCTCGGCGACGCCGTGCCGCAGCGTCCCGGCGACGCCGTGCTGCTCACCGGCGCCACCGGCTTCATCGGCGCCTTCCTGCTGCGCGAGCTGTGCGCGACGGACGAGGGCCCCGTCTACTGCCTGGTCCGGGCCCGCGACCAGGCGGAGGCCTGGCGGCGGCTGCGCGCGACGGCCGCCGCCTACGCACTGCCCGAGCCCGATCCGGCCCGCGTCCGGGTCGTCGTCGGCGACCTCACCGAGGGAGCCGCCGTCCTCGACCGCGTGCCCGAGGCCGCCGCACGCGTGGGACGCGTGGTGCACTGCGCCGCCCGGGTCGTGTTCACCGAGCCCTACCGCTCCCTGCGCGAGGCCAACGTCCTCGCCACCGCCGAACTGCTGCGCTGGATGCGCGCGAACGGCGTCCCGGACCTCACGTACGTCTCCAGCCTCGCCGCCGCCACCCCGACCGGCGCACCGCGCCGCGTCGTCAGGGAGGAACGCGGCCAGCCCCTGTCGGCGGAGTCCGGTGGCTACGGCGCGAGCAAGTGGGTCTGCGAGCGGCTCGTCGAGCGGGCCGAGCGGGACGGCCTGCGGGTCCGCGTCTTCCGGCCCGGGCTCGTCCTCGGCGACTCGCGGACCGGGGCCTGCAACCCGAAGGACATGACCTGGCGGATGCTCGCCGGCAGCCTGGCCACCGGCCTGCGCCCCGCCGACGACCGGCCCCTGTTCCTCGCCCCGGTGGACGCCGTGGCCCGCGCCGTCGTGTCCCTGGCGCGCCGCCCCGACACCCTGGGCCGCGCCTACCACCTGGTGGACGCGCAGCCGATGACGCTGCGGACCCTGATCGGCGGGCTCGCCGCCGAGGGCCTGACCACCACGGAGGCACCCGTACGGACGTGGCACGCGGCCGTGGCCGGACTCGCCCTGGACAGCGGCGACGAGACCCTCGCGGCCATCGCCCTGATCCGTACCGAGGACACGGCGGAGAACGGCACCTCCCACGGCGCACCCGGCGACGACGCGCACGTCACCGTCGAGGCCGCCGGGTGGCGGGACTGGCTGGCCGTCGAGGGCAGGACCGCCGCCGTGACCCCGCAGGCGCTGGCCCGGAGCCTGCGCCGGCTCGCCGATCTGCCGGAGTACCGGCCGACGATCGGCGCCAGGCTGACCGAGCTGAAGGGAGAGGGACGATGAGCGAGCGGAAGCTTGCGGTGATCGGCGCGGGCACCATGGGCACGGGCCTGGCCACCCTGGCCGTGGGCCACGGCCTCACGGTCACGCTCGTGGACGACAGCGACGCGGCCAGGGAGCGCGCCGCCGACGTGGTGCGGCAGAACCTGCGGATGGCGCAGATGCTGGGCAAGCTGCCCGGCGGGGCGCCCGTGGACGAACTCCTCGTGCTCGACGCCGACCCGAAGGCCGCGGCCGGCGCGGACGCGGTCGTGGAGTGCGTCGTCGAACGGCCCGGTACCAAGGCCGAGGTGCTCGCCGCGGTGTCGGCGGCCGTCGCACCGGGCACCCCGCTGCTGACCAACACCTCGGCCATCCCCGTGGACGAGCTGGCCACGGCCGCCGTCCGGCCCGCCGACGTGCTGGGCGCGCACTTCATGAACCCGCCCCATCTCATCGAGGGCGTGGAGGTGGTACGCGGCCCGCGCACCGCCCCCGGGGTCCTGGAGCGGGCGCTCGACCTGCTGACCGCCCTGGGCCGCAAGCCGGTCGTGGTCGGCGACGGGCCCGGGTTCGTGATCAACCGCGTCCTCCAGCGCATGATCAACGAGGCCGCCGCCATCGTCCAGGAGGGCCTGGCCACGCCGGAGGAGGTCGACGCGCTCTTCACGAGCTGCCTCGGCCACCGCACCGGACCGCTCGCGACCGGTGACCTGATCGGTCTCGACAACGTCGTGGACACCCTCCACGTCCTGCACGAGCGCACCGGAGACGACGGGTACCGCCCCTGCCGGCTCCTCCTGGAGAAGGTCGAACAGGGCCGGTTCGGACGCAAGACCGGATCGGGCTTCCACGCATACGGAACGGGGATCGCATGAGCGCCGACACCACCACGCGGATCGAGACCGAGGTCCTCGGCTTCGTCAGGGAACGCACCGGGCTCGAACTGGGCGCGACCGACGACCTGTTCGCCACCGGAGCGGTCACCTCCCTGTTCGCGATGCACCTGGTGACCCATGTGGAGCAGACGTACGGCGTGAGCGTCACCGGCCCCCTGCTCAAGCTGGACAACTTCCGCTCGGCGTCCGCCGTCGCGGCACTCGTCACCGGCCTCAGGCAGGAGCCGTGACCACCGCCGCCGCACCGGCGGACGAGAGCCCCGAGGAGCTGCTGACCCGCCTCGTGGCCCCGCACGCCGACACTTGGGACCGGGCCGGCGCCATCCCGGACCAGGTCGTCCGGGCCCTGGCCGCCGCCGGCGTGCTGTGCGCCGAAGTGCCCGGGAAATGGGGCGGCCTCGGCCTCGACCCGCTCGCCCACGGCAGGCTGACCGCACACGCGGGCACCCTGTGCGCCTCCGTCCGCTCCCTCATGACCTCCCAGTCCATGGTCGCCTGGGCGCTGACCCGTTGGGGCGACACGGAGCAGCAGGAGCGATTCCTGCCGCGGCTCGCCGCCGGTGCCACGGCCGCCGTCGCCTTCAGCGAGGCCGGGGCCGGCAGCGACCTCTCCGCGATGCGCACCACCGTCGCCGACCACGGCGGCACCGTGCGCGTCGACGGCACCAAGGTCTGGACGACCGGCGGCACCTACGCCGACCTCGTCCTCGTCTTCGGCCGCCACGGCGACGGCACCGCCATGGTCCTGGTCCCGACGGACACCCCGGGGCTCACCGTCACACGCCGCCCCGACCCCAGCGGCTGCCGGGCCGCCGGCCACGCCGACCTCCGCTTCGACGGGGTCGTGCTCGACCGGTCCCACCTGCTGCCGGGCGCCGGAGCACCCCTGAGCTTCGTCGGCCAGTCGGTGCTCGCCGCCGGCCGGCTGTCGATCGCCTGGGGCTGCCTCGGGATGATCCGCTCCTGCCTGCGCGAGGCCGTGCGGCACGCCCGGGTCCGCGAACAGTTCGGACAGCCGCTGTACCGGCACCAGTTGGTCGCCCGGCACCTCGGCGAGACGCGCGCCGCCGAACAGTCCGTGCTGCGTCTGTGCGAGCACGCCGCGCGCAGCTGGGCCGAGGGAGTGCCCGAGATGTTCGACGCGGCGCTCGTCGCCAAGCACGTCGGCGCGACCGCCGCGGCCGCCGCCGCCTCGGCCGCCGCCCAGGTGCTCGCCTCGGCCGGGGCGCGGGACGGGCACCCGGTCGCCCGTGCCCTCCGCGACGCCAAGCTCATGGAGATCATCGAGGGCAGCAACGAGATCTGCCAGCTGCAACTGGCCGAACAGGCCCTGGGGGTGTACGCATGACCGCCGCCGACGCACGGATCGGCCTCGGCCGCATCCACTGCGTGCTGCCCGAGCGCCTCGTGGCCCCCGACGATCTGCCCGAGGCCCCCGAACTGGACGCCGCCGGACGGGACTTCCTCGCCTCCAGCGGCATCGGCACCGTCGGCGTCATCGAGGAGAGCGCGGGCGTGCTCGCCGCCCGCGCCACCGCCGAGTTCGTCACCGCGCACGACGCCCGCCCCGACGTCCTGCTGCACGTCGGCGCCCGCTCGCCCGACGTGCTGCTCGGCTCCGACGCCTGCCACGCCCAGGCCGCCGCCGGCCTCGCGGGCACCTTCGCCTTCACCCTCGACGGCCTCGGCTGCACCGGCTCCAGCGCCGCCTGGGGGCTCGCCGCCGATCTGCTGCGCGCCGACCCGGCCCGCCGTCAGGTGCTCGTCACCCACGCCAGCCGGCCGACGGGCGTCGACCGCATCAGGCCCCCGGTGACCGTCACCGGGGACGGCGCGTTCGCCCTCACCGTCGAGCGCGGCGGCCGCCCCGTACTGCGGGCCCACCGCGCCGAGACGGACGGCACCTTCCACGACCTCTTCCGCGTCGACTACAAGCAGGCGCCCTGGTACGAGTGGCGCGAGGAGTGCGCCTCGCCCGACCGCTACCGCTTCGAACTCGCCCTGCACAGCCGGGAACGCCTCGGCCGCCTGGTCGACGAGGTGCTCGCCGACGCGGGTGTGCCGCGCGGCTCGGTCGCCACCGTCCTCATGCAGAACGTCACCGCCTCCGCCTTCGACTTCTACGAGGCGCTGCTCGGACTCCCCGTCCACGGCGTGTGCCGCGACAACCTGGCCCGGTACGGGCATCTCGGCGCCATGGACGTCGTGCTCAACCTCCGGGACCTGCTCGCCAAGGGCGAAGTCGCCCCGGGCGGACTCGTCCTGGTGCTCAACAACAGCCCCGTGGCCGCCTGGGCCGCGACACTGTGGGAGGTGTGACCGTGCCGGTGACCGACACGGCGGACAGGGACCGCGGGACGACGGCCGCCGCGGCCCCGCCGGTGAAGTGCCTCGTCTGGGATCTCGACGGGACCCTGTGGCAGGGCACCGTCCTGGAGGGCGACCTGCCCGTGCTGCGGCCAGGCGTGCGCGAGCTGCTCGACACGCTGGACCGGCGGGGCATCCTGCACGCCGTCGCCAGCCGCAACGACCACGACCAGGCCTGGCCGCACCTCGAACGCCTCGGCGTGGCCGAGTACTTCGTCTGTGCCCGGATCGGCTGGGGCCGCAAGCCCGACGCCGTGAAGGACATCGCGGAACGCCTCAACTTCGCCACCGCGGCCCTCGCCTTCGTCGACGACACGGAGCACGAGCGGGCCGAGATGGCCGCCCGCCTCCCCGAGGTACGGGTCTACCCGCCCGAGGATCTCGAACATCTGGCCGAGCGACCGGAGTTCACCCCCGGCGTCGTCACCGCCGACGCGGCCGGGCGACGCCGCATGTACCAGGCCGGCATGGCCAGGGACCGGGCACGGGAGGCGTTCGACGGGCCCGACGAGGAGTTCCTCCGGTCCCTGGAGATCGAGATGCACATCGCCCGGGCCACCGAGGACGACCTGCACCGCCTGTCCGAACTGACCCTGCGCACCAGCCAGATGAACGCCACCGGCGTCCACTACGCGCACGACGACCTCGTCCGCCTCATCGCCGAACCGGGCCACGAGGTCCTCTCCGTCACCATGAAGGACCGCTTCGGGTCCCACGGCGCCGTCGGCGTCGTCCTGCTGCGCACCGACACCCCCCGGTGGCACCTCAAACTGCTCGCCACCTCCTGCCGGGTCGTGTCCTTCGGCGCGGGCTCGCTCATCCTGCGCAACCTGCTCGACCAGGCGGCCCGCAACGGCACCGGCATCGTCGCCGACTTCCGGCCCACGGACCGCAACCGGGTGATGGAGATCGCCTACCGGTTCGCCGGCTTCGAGGACGCGCCCGCCGAGGCGACGCGGGGGCTGCCGCCCGCCGGGGACGGCGTCCAGCGCCTGCACGCCGCCCCGGACCGGCAGCCCGCCGAGCGGGCCGTCACCGTCCGGGCCGTCCGGCTCGGACCCGACGCCGAGGAGAACGCGTGAACGCACCGGCGCCCGGAGACGACACCCGGGTCCGCACCGACACCGACCCCGCCTTCGGACCCCAGGGCTGGGGCGACTACCGCCGGCTCTGGGCGTCCTCCGCCGTGTCCGCGCTCGGCGACGGCATGCGGCTCACCGCCCTGCCGCTGCTCGCCGTCTCGTACACCACCGATCCGCAGCTCCTGGCCCTGGTCACGGTGGCCGGCACCCTGCCGCTGCTCGCCTCCCCGCTCGCCGGCATCGCCGCCGACCGGTGGAACCGCAAACGGCTGCTCGTCACCGTCGACCTGATCCGCTTCGTGCTCGTCGGCCTGCTCGGCCTCGCCGTCCTCGCCGACGTCGTCGGCCTGGCGCTGATCTGCGGGGTCGCCCTGCTGCTCGGCGTGTGCGAGGTGTTCTTCGTCGTCACCGCCCAGTCCTTCCTGCCCCAGGTGGTGCGCAAGGACCGGATGACCGCCGCCTACGGGCGGCAGCACGCCGCGCAGCTGGTCTGCCGCGACTCCGTGGGCCAGCCCGTCGGCGGTCTGCTCTTCGCCGTCGGCATGGCCCTGCCCTTCGTGCTCGACGCCGCCAGCTTCCTCGGCGGCGTCCTGCTGCTGCTCGCGGTGCGCCCGGCGGCCACACCGCGCACCGCGACCCCCGGCGCGACCCCGGGCTGGGGCGCCATGATCAAGGACGGCTACCGCTACCTGCGCGGCGAGCGGCTGCTGCTCACCCTCGCCGGAATGCTCGGCACCATCAACTTCTTCGTCGCCGGCATGAGCGCCGTCCTGGTCCTGTACGTGCTCGACCGGCTCGGTCTGCACCCGGGTGCCTACGGCTTCTTCCTGGCCGCCGGTGCCCTCGGCGGCGTGCTGGGCGGCACCCTCGCGTCCCGCGTCCGCACCCGGTTCGGGCTCTTCCCGGGGGCGCTCGCCGGTCTCGTCCTCACCGGTGCCTCCGCGTTCCTGCTCGGGATCACCGCGACGCCCGTGCTCGCCGGAGCGGCGTTCCTGCTGATGACCTTCGGCGCCGTCATCTACCAGACCCTGACGGTCTCCTTCCGGCAGACGGCCGTCCCCCCCGAGGTCCTCGGCCGCGTGAACGGCGTCTACCGCCTCTTCGGCACCGGCACGGCCCCGCTCGGCGCGCTGCTCGCCGGCTTCGTCGCCGACCACTTCGGCGTACGGACCCCCTTCCTGCTCGCCGGTGCCGCCCTGCTGCTGCTCGCGGCCCTCGCCTGGCGCCCGGTCACCGGCATGGCGGCGGCCCAGGAGCGCAGGGAGCAGGAGGCGGAACGGCGGGAGCGCGGAACGGAGGCCGGCGGATGAGGGAGCTGCCCGGAGGCTGGTACGACATGGCACCGGCGGCGTCCGGTGCGCCGGCCGGACCGTACGCGCTGCTCTTCCCCTTCGCCGGCGGCAACATCCACTCCCTGCGCGAGTGGGTCGCCGAGCTCGGCCCCGGGTGGCGCCCCCTGGTTGCCCAGTACCCGCTGCGGGGCCGCCGGCTGCGCACCCCGATGCCGGCCGCCCTCACCGATCTCGCCGTCGAACTCGCCGACGCCTTCCTGGAGTTCGCTCCCGGTGAGCGCCCGTTGCTGCTCGGCCACAGCCTCGGCGCCCACCTCGCCCACGCGGCCGCCGTGCGGCTGGAGGAGCGGGGCGTCGTGCCCCGGCTTCTGGTGGCCGCCGCCTCCCGGACGGCCGACGGCGCCGTCCGCCCCGGGGAGGTACCCCTGCACCTGCGCTCCGACCCCGACCTCATCGAGGCGCTCGGGCTGGACGGCACCGTGCCCGAGGCGCTGGCCGACCCCCGCTTCGCCGCACTGTTCCTGCCGGTGATCCGCGCCGACCTGCGACTCGGCCACGACCACCTGGCCGCCGGCTACGCCCGTACGGTGCGCTGCCCGGTCCTCGCGGTCGGCGGCACCGAGGACCCGCTCGCCCGGCCCGACGACGTGTCCGCCTGGTCGAAGACCGCAGCCGGTGACTTCGCCCTCGAACTCGTCCCGGGCGGCCACTTCTTCCAGCAGGCGGGCGGCACCGGCCTGCGCGGGCACTTCGACCGGGCGCGCACCGACACCGGCGGACCCCCCTCGGTCCCGGCCGCCCCCCACCCCGACGACCACAGCGGAGACCTTCGATGACACGGACAGCCCCGCACCGCGTACTCGTGAACGACGAGGAGCAGCACGCCATCGTGCCCGCCCACTTCACCGCCCCCGACGGCTGGCACGAGGCCGGCTTCGAGGGGGACGCCGAGGCCTGCGAGCGCTGGGTGGACGCGCACTGGCCCGACATCCGCCCGCGCAGCGTCAGGGAAGCCACAGGCCGCTCATGAGCACCCCCACCGTCCTCCCGGCCGAGGCCCTGGCAGGCGTCGACCTCACCGACCCGCGCCGCCACGCCGCACAGGACCTCGGCCCGGTCTTCGCCCGGCTGCGCACCGAGGCGCCGCTCGCCTGGCACCCGGCCCCGCCCGGCGCGGCACGCGGCTTCTGGGTGGTCAGCCGGCACGCGGACGCGATCGACGTCCTGCGCGACACGGCCGGATTCTCCTCCGCGCGCGGCAACATGCTCACCACGCTGCTCGCCGACGGCGACTCGGCGGGCAACCGCATGCTCGTCGTCAGCGACGCGCCGTGGCACACCGAGCTGCGGGCCGAGATGCGCAAGGCCTTCACTCCCCGCGCGCTCGCCGAGATCGCCGAGCGGATCCGCGCCACCGCCCGCCGCGTGGTGCGGGAGGCCGCGGCACGCGGCGCGGCGGGTGAGCCGGTGGACATGGCCGACGACATCGCCGCCCACATCCCGCTCTCCGCGATCTGCGACCTGCTGGGCGTGCCGGAGCAGGACCGGGCCTTCATCCTCCGGCAGACCAGCGTGGCGCTCGGCTCCCACGAGCCGGTGCCCGCCACCCTGGAGGCCCGCCTCGCCCAGGCCGAGATCCTCATGTTCTTCGCGAAGCTGGCCCGCAGGCGGGGCAGCGGCCCCGCGCTCGACGCCGTCTCGCTGCTCGCCCGCGCGGAGGTCGGGGCGCGCCGGCTCAGCGAGGACGAACTCGTCCTCAACTGCTACAGCCTGATCCTCGGCGGCGACGAGACCACCCGCCTCTCCATGGTCGGCGGCGTCCAGGCCCTCGCCCACCACCCCGAGCAGTGGCGCCGGCTGCGGAACGGCGACGTGGGGACCGACAGCGCGGTGGAGGAGATCCTGCGCTGGACCTCGCCGCTGCTGCACGCCGGGCGGACCGCCACCCGCGACGTCGACCTGCACGGACGTACCGTCGCCGCCGGTGACGTGGTCAGCGTGTGGCTGGGCTCGGCCAACCGCGACGAGCGGGTGTTCTCCGCGCCCGACACCTTCGACCCCGCCCGCACCCCGAACCGCCACGTCACCTTCGCGCACGGCCCGCACTTCTGCCTCGGCGCCCACCTGGCCCGGATCGAACTCGACGCCCTGCTCGGCGCGTTGCGCGAGTCGGTCGCGGAGATCGAGCCGGCCGGGCCACCGAGCCCGGTCTACTCGGCCTTCGTCTCCGGACCGGCCCACCTCCCCGTCGTCCTGCGCCCCGGCGCGGCCCGCGACTAGCGCCCCCACCCGTCACGACTCGGCCGCCCGGCCACCGCTCGGGCCTCAAGGAAGGGCACGTCCGTCATGCCAGACCACTCCCTGCACGGTGTCTTCGACGCCGTGGTGACCCGTTCGCCCGAGCGCACCGCCCTGATCGCCGGCCGGGAGCGGATCGGCTACGCGGAGCTGCGGCGGCGCGCCGACGCCCTCGCCGCCCGGCTCGCCCACCGGGGCATCGGGCCGGAGGACCGGGTGGCGATCCACCTGGAGCGCTCGGCGGAGCTGATCGTCGCCATGCTGGGAGTGCTCAAGGCGGGCGCCGCGTTCGTGCCCGTGGCCCCGGAGTACCCGCGCGAGCGCATCGACTTCATGCTGCGCGACAGCGGCGCCGTCGCGGTCGTGGCTGACCCCGGGGCGGCACCGCCCGGCGGCGTGCCCGTGGTGCCGGTCGACGGTGCCACCGACGCCGGAGAGGGGGCGTTCGCACCCGTGGACGTACCGGCGGACGGCGCCGCGTACGTGATCTACACCTCCGGGTCCACCGGGCGCCCCAAGGGCGTGGTCGTCACCCACGCCAACGCCCTCGGGCTCGTCCAAGGGCAGGACTACGTCCGCTTCGGCCCGCGGGAGACCTTCCTCCAGCTCTCGCCGACCTCCTTCGACGCCTCGGCCTTCGAGATCTGGGGCGCGCTCCTGCACGGGTCGTGCCTCGTGCTCCCGGGCAGCACCTACCAGGCCGTCGAGGCCCTCCCGGAGGTCGTGCGCGAGCACGCCGTCAGCACCCTCTTCCTCACTCCGGCCCTCTTCCACGAACTCGTCCGGGGCAAGGTCGAGGTCTTCGACGGCGTCGGCCAGGTCGTCGTCGGCGGCGACGTCCTCTCGCCCTCCCGGTCCGGGGAGTTCCTGCGCCACGCCGCGGGGCAGGACCGCCGCGCCGTCCTGGTCAACGGCTACGGGCCGACCGAGACCACCACCTTCGCCACCACCCGCTCCGTCACCCCGGGCGACACGTCCGGTGACCGGCTGCCGGTCGGACGACCGCTGGCCGGCGTGCGCGTGTACGTCCTGGACGAGGAGCTGCGGCCGGTGCCGGACGGCGAGCAGGGCCAGCTCTTCGTCGCGGGCAGCGGCGTGACCAGAGGCTACGCAGGACGGCCGGGCGCCACCGCGGCCGCCTTCCTGCCCGACCCCTGGGGCGAGGTCCCCGGAGCGCGCATGTACCGCACGGGCGACCTCGGCAGGCTGCTCCCGGACGGCGCCGTCGAGTACCTCGGACGCACCGACGACCAGGTCAAGGTGCGCGGCTTCCGCATCGAGCCGAAGGAGGTCGAACTGGCGCTGCTCGGACTGCCCGACGTGCGCGAGGCCGCCGTCGTCGCCGAGGAGCAGGCCGACGGGGGGAAGCAGCTCGTCGCGTACGTGGTCGCGGACGCCGGCGCGGAACGGGACCCGGCCCGGCTCCGGGCCGCCCTCGGCGAGCGCCTGCCGGCCCATCTCGTGCCGTCCCGCGTGGTGTTCACCGCCGAACTGCTCCTCGGCCCCTCGGGGAAGCTGGACCGCCGCGCCCTGACCGTCCAGGAGCCCGCCCCGGCAGCGCCGGGCGCAGGGGACACCCAGGGCAGCACCTACGCCCCGGGCAGCACCCACACCCCGGACGCCCCCGGGCATCTGGACGCGCCTACCGCGCCGACCGCGCCGGCCGAGCCGGCCGAGCGGGGCGGCGAGGTGCCCACCGGCCGCAACCAGGCGATCCTGGCCGAGGTCTGGGCGAAGGTCCTCGGCGTGCCCCGAGTCGGCCCCGACGACGACTTCTTCGCGCTCGGCGGCGACTCCATGCTCGCCATCCGCGCCGTCGCAGACGCCGAGGAACTCGGCGTGACGGTGTCCCTGGGCGCCATGTTCCACAACCCCGTCCTGCGCGAGGTGTGCCCGCCCGACCCGGAGCCCGCACCCGCCGGCCCGGCGGCGGAGCCCGTATGCCGGGAGCTCCCGGCCGAGGCACCGTCGAGCGGCGTTCCGGCCGTGCTCCCTCCCGACGGGGCCGAGGCGTCCTACCCCGCGACCCGGCTCCAACTCGGCCTGATATTCGAGGCGGTGGCGAGCGCGGACCAGTCGCTGTACCACGACGTCATGGCCCACCGCGTCGGCGCCCGGCTGGACGAGGCGGCCCTGCGCACGGCCCTCGACCGGACGGCCCGCACCCACGAGGTGCTGCGCACCCGCTTCGACATCGGCGCGGAGGGCGGCCCCCGCCAGGTGGTCGAGCGCACCCCGGCCCTGCCCCTGACGACCGTGGACCTGCGGGGCCTCGACGAGGACGCGTTCGACCGCGAGCTGGAGCGGCTCGCCGCCGAGGCCGGCCGGCCCTTCGACGTGGAGCGGGCCCCGCTGATGCGCGTGTACGCCGCCGCCCGCGACGCGGACTCCTTCTGGCTGGTCTACGGCTTCCACCACGCGATCATGGACGGCTGGAGCGACACCGTCTTCCTGACCGACCTGATGGACGCCTACGCCCGGGCCCTGGCCGGCGAGGACCCGGAACCGCGCCCACCGGCCCTGCGGTACGAGGAGTTCGTCCGCCTGGAGGAGCGCGCACGGGAGTCCGCGGCCACGCGCGCGTTCTGGCGCGGACGCACCGCGGACCTCCGGCCGACCCTTCTGGCCAGGCCCGGGGTCGCGCCGAGCGCCGGGCGCCTGCGGATCGCACGGTCCGTGCCGGCCGGTCTCCGCGAGGCGCTCACCGCGGCCGCGGCGCGCCTGCGGGTGCCGCTGAAGAGCCTGGTGGTGGCCGCGCATCTCGCGGTGGTCGGCGAACTCGCCGGCACCGAACGTCCCGTCGCCGGCCTGCCGGTCAACGGCCGCCCCGAGGCCGCGGGGGCCGACCGGCTCGTGGGCCTCTTCCTCAACATCCTCCCGGTCTCCGCCCGGCTGACCGGGGCGACCTGGGAGGACCTCGCCCGTCAGGCCTTCGACGCCGAACGCGGCGCCCTCGAACACCGGCGCTTCCCCCTCCAGGAGATCCGCGACCAGGCGGGCGGCCCGCTCTTCGACGTCATCCTCAACTTCGCCCACTTCCACCTGTGGGCCGGCCTGTCCGACGGCGGCACCGGCGGACCGGCCGGGCCGGGCCGCCCCGGCGGCGCGGCCGGCCGGATCACGGTCGACGGCACCCGCATGTGGGACAAGACGAGTTACCCCCTCGTCGTGGACGTCGTGCTCGACGCGGTGGACGACGACCTCCGCATCGACGTCACCGGCGACACCGGCCAGTGGGACGACGCCGGCCTCGAACGGGTCTGGTCCCTGCACCGCGACGCCCTCGCGGCACTCGCGGCCGACCCGAGCCGACCGGTGGCCTGAGGTGCGGCCCGACGTGACGGAGCGGCGGAGCGCGCCGCTGAGCCCGGCCCAACTGGCCATCTGGATGCACGAGCAGGTCTCCGCCGAACCCACCCTCTACATCGAGCACGCCTGTTACGAGATCCTCGGCGCCCTCGACGAGGACGCCTTCGCCGCCACCGTGGAGCAGGCGATCGCCGCCCACCCGGCGTTCACCGCCGCGCTACGGATGCGGGACCGGCTCCCCGAGATGGTGTACGGCGCCCACACCATCGCGGTGGAGCGGTGGACGGTCGGCGCGGACGAGCTGGACGGCACGGTGGAACGCGAGTCGCTCACCGGGCCGTCCCTGGGCGGCGGGCCGATGAGCCGCTGTCTGCTGCTCTCGGTCTCGCCGGGGCGGCGCGTGCTGCTCCTGGTCTGGCACCACCTGGTGGCGGACGGCGCGTCGCTCCGGGTGTTCCTGCGCACCCTGGAGGCGCTCCGGTCCGGCGCCGCCCCCGCCGCGGCGGTCCTTCCGGAGACCCCTGCCGCCCCGGCGGACACGGCCGCCCGAGCCCGCGCGGTCGCCGAACGGGTCGGCATGCTCCCGGTGCGGGCCCTGCCGGCCCTGGAGGACGGGCCGGGGCGGTCCCGGCACCTCGTCCTCACCGAGCGCGCGGGAGCGGTGCCGGGCCTGGCCCGCGCCGCGACCGCGGCCCGGGTCACCGTGCCGATGCTGCTCACCGGCGCCTACCAGCGGGCGGTGGGGGAGGTGCTCGGCCTGGAGGAGTTCCTGCTCGGCTGTGTCGCGGCGGGCCGTGGGACGCCGGGCTCCGAGGACCTCGTCGGCTGCTTCGTGAACACCATCCTGCTGCGCGCCGACGGGCGTCCCGGCCGTCCGGACCGCGAGCTGCTCCGCACGAGCGGCCGGGAGCTGACCACCGCGCTGGCCGACCAGGACGTCCCCTTCGGCGCCGTCGCCGGTCAGCTGCTGCGTGAGGCGCGGCCGCGCCCCCGGTACTTCCCGCAGATCTACCTCAGCATGGACGGCCCGCACCCCCTGCACCTGCCGGGGCTGGACTGCCGGCGGGTGCGCGTCCACCATCCGCAGGCCAAGTTCGAGGTGGCCCTCATCGTCGAGTTCGACCCCGACGGTGTCCAGGGAGTCCTCCAGTACCGCACCTCCGCCCTCACCGACGCCACGGCCCGGCGCCTCCTGGACGCCTTCACCGCCCACGTACGCCGACTGGCGGGCGGGCGGCCGGCGCCGTCCTGAGACGTGCGGCACCGCGGGCGGGTACGGGTCCCCCCGGGACACCGCGGGCGGGTACGGGTGCGCCCCCGGCACACCGGGGCGCGGCACCGTCACCCGACGGGCCCGGGGCCCGGCCGGGGGAGCGCCCGGGCGGTCAGGCGCCGGCCTCCTCCAGGCGGGCCAGCTGCCCGGCGGAGAGCGTGACACCGAGCGCCGGAAGGGCCGCCTCGTACTGCTCCAGGGTCCGCGGGCCGATCAGCGGGATCGCCCGCGGCGCGGTCTGGTGCAGCAGCCAGGCCAGCACCAGCTGGTTGGGCGTCACGCCCACCTCGGCCGCCACGGCGCCGAGCACCTCCAGCCGCGCCTCGGCGTCGGGACCCGCGTACCGTTCCATCATCCAGTGGTCGCGGCGCTTGGCCGGGTCGTCGTAGATGCCGCGCAGGATCGGCGAGTACGCGACGAGCGCCAGGTCCTCATGGGCGCGCAGGTAGTCCAGCTGCTCGTGGTCCACGACCGAGGCCGCGTCGAGACCGGTGCGCGGCCGCAGGTACGAGTGCTGCTGCTGCAGGGCGACCGGCGCGGGCCAGCCGTGGCGCTCGCACAGGGCCCGGATGCGCTCCAGACGCCAGGTCCGCACGTTGGACCAGCCGATGTACCGGGCCTTGCCCGCCCGGACGATGCCGGCCAGCGCCTCCAGGGTCTCCTCCAGCGGTGTGGCCCGGTCGTCCACGTGGATGTAGAAGAGGTCCACGTGGTCGGTGCCGAGGCGGCGCAGGCTGTCGTCGATCGACGCGTACAGCGTCTTCGCCCCCGCCCCGTCGTAGCGGGCCAGGTCCCAGTCCGCACCGCCCCCGTCCCGCCGGGCCTCCTCCGCGTTCACCACGAGGCCCGCCGCCTTCGTCGCGAGGAACACCCCGTCGCGCCGCCTGCCCCGCGCCATCCAGCGCCCGAGCACCTCCTCGCTCTCGCCCCCGTCGCTGCCGGGCCGCTCCCACCAGCAGTAGCAGTTGGCGGTGTCCAGGAAGGTGCCGCCGGCCTCGGTGAACCGGTCGAGCATCGCGACCGAGGTCGCCTCGTCGGTCCGCGTGCCCATCAGCATGCATCCGAGACCGATCGGGCTGACCCGCTCCCCGGTCCGGCCCAGTTCGACGTGCTGCATGGAAGTCCCCCTCGCGCTCGGCTCGTTGACGGACCCCACGCTAGGTGGTGGAGTGCACGCGAAGGCAAGCCGGACGGCGCCCCGCCGGCACGTTCGAACGGTTCTCGAAAACTTCTTCGCCGATTTCCGTTATCGTGCGCCCACCGCTCGATCTCCCAGATGTTGGGCATCGGCAACAGGCAGGACGAACAGCATGACGCAGGGGATGGCAGAACCGAACGGCACCGAGCTCGTCAGGGCCGCCCAGAGCGGCGACGCGGCGGCGCAGGACCGGCTCGTCGCCGCCTGGCTGCCGCTCGTCTACAACATCGTGGGCCGGGCGATGAACGGCCACCACGACGTGGACGACGTCGTCCAGGAGACCATGCTGCGCGCGCTCGACGGGCTCGGCGGTCTGCGCTCCCCGGACAGCTTTCGGTCCTGGCTCGTCGCCATCGCCATGAACACCCTCCGCGCCCACTGGCACCGGCAGCAGGCCGGCGTGGCCAACGGCGTCCTGGACGACGCCCGCGACCTCGCCCAGCCGGGCGCGGACTTCGTCGACCTCGCCGTCGCCCGGCTGCAGCTGTCCGGCCAGCGGCGCGAGACCGCCGAGGCCACGCGCTGGATGGAGCCCGAGGACGCCGCCCTGCTGTCCCTGTGGTGGCTGGAGTGCGCCGGCGAGCTCACCCGCCACGAGGTCGCGGCCGCGCTGGAACTGTCCCCCGAGCACACCGCGGTCCGGGTGCAGCGCATGAAGGAGCGTCTGGAGACCTGCCGCGTGGTCGTCCGGGCCCTGGCGGCCCGGCCCCTGTGCCCCACGCTCGGCTCCGGACTCGGTACCTGGGACGGCCGGCCCTCCCCGCTGTGGCGCAAGCGCATAGCCCGGCACGCCCACGGCTGTCCGCACTGCGCCGGCCTGTGGCAGGGCCTCGTACCCGCCGAGGGGCTGCTCGTCGGTCTGCTCCTCGTCCCGCCGGCGGCGCTGCTCCTCGGCGGTGTCCGCGAGAGCGCGGGACTCACGCCGCAGCTCGCCGCCGCGGCCGCGCCCCGCCCGGCCGGGCCCCGGCCCGGTGCCGCGCGCGCCCGGCACGCCGCCAAGCCGGGCGGGCAGGCCGCCGCGGGCGGCACCCGGGGCGCCCGCCGCAGGGAGGAGCAGCGCAGGCGGGGACGCCGCCGGGCCGTCGCCGCCGCGGGCCTCGCCGTGGTGGCCGTCGCCGGCGGGACCTTCCACTTCCTCACCGGTCCCCAGGGCGGCGACCCGGACGCGGTCGACGTGACACAGGCGGCGGCCCCCGACACGAGCACCCCGGACGCACGGCCGCAGACCACCACGACCTCGCCGTCCGCCTCGCCCTCCGCCACGCCGAGCCGCTCCACCCGGCCGACCCCGCCGCCCAGGCCGACGCCCACCCGCACGACGAGGAAGCCGTCCCCGCCGCGCACGACGACCCCGGCGCCCCGCCCGGAGCCCACCGCCACCGGCGGCGGGTCCGGCGACACCTCCGACGCCCGCGAGGTCGTCGACCTGGTCAACGCCGAGCGGGCGCGTGCCGGCTGCGGGCCGGTGACCGAGAACTCCCTGCTGACCCGCGCCGCGCAGGGCCACTCCGACGACATGGCCGCCCGCGACTTCTTCGACCACACCAACCCCGACGGCGACGGCCCCGGCGAGCGCGTCACCGCCGCCGGGTACCGCTGGTCGACGTACGGCGAGAACATCGCGAAGGGCCAGCGCACCCCGGCCGAGGTGATGGACTCCTGGATGAACAGTCCCGGCCACCGCGCGAACATCCTCAACTGCGCCTTCCGCGAGATCGGCATCGGCATCCACACGTCCGGCGGGCCCTACTGGACGCAGGTCTTCGGCGCCCGGTGAGCCCGGACGGCGGCGGCTCCGGGGCCGCGGCGGTCCCGTTCCCCGGCCCGCGGAACGGCCCGCCGCCAGGCGGCGTCACTTCCCCGGCCGGCGGCCGGCTCCGTCCCCGGGCCGGTGTGCGTCCCCGGGCCCGCGGCGAGGCCGTCCCTGCCGTTCCCGGTCGACGCGGGCGCCGTTTCCCGGCCCGCGGCGAGCGCGCGCGGCGTGCTGCGTCGCCGACCGGCGATCACGCGCCTACGGTGATCCGATGCGACCCGTTCCGATGTGGGCCCTCGTGCCGTCGGGCTGCGCCCCCGTGGTGCTGGTCGGCGGATGGACGACCGCGGCCGCGCTCCAGGGGGCGTCCTACGACTCCGTCCGGCAGACGATCAGTGTCCTGGCGGCGTACGGCGCCGCCGGGTTCTGGGTGATGACCGGTGCGCTCGTCGCCCTGGGCGTGTGCCATCTCGGCACCGCGTGGGGGCTGCACGCCGCCGCCCCCGCGGGCCGCGCGGCGCTCGCCGCCGGAGGCCTGACGGCCCTGGTCGTGGCGCTGTTCCCCACCCCGAGCAGCGGCGGCTCCCTGCGGCACGGCTCCATCGCCGCCACGGGCTTCACCCTGCTCGCCCTGTGGCCGGTCCTGGCCACGGCCCGGGGCGCCCGTCGCCCCGCCCCCTGGGCGCTGCGGCGCGGGCCCGCCCTCGCGGCCACGGGTTCGATGGGCGTCGCGGCGCTGTGGTTCGTCTTCGAGGCGGACGCCCGCGGCGCCGCGGGCGTCGCCGAACGCCTGGTGACCGGCATGCAGTCGCTGTGGCCGCTGGTCGTGGTCGTCTCCTGCCTGTGGCAGCAGCGGCGGGTGAGCGGCGCGGCGCACCGTAGCGCGCCGGCCGCCGCGCCGGAGGCCGGCGCCCTCAGGCCTGCGGGGCGCGCGGCTCCAGGTGGAACGCGAAGCCCAGGGTGCCCGGGTCGAGGGCGGTCGCGCCGCCGTCGACGGTGAGGACCGCCCCGTTGACGAAGGAGGCGGCGGGGGAGAGGAGCCAGGCGATCGCCTCGGCCACCTCGCGCGGTGCGCCGGGCCGTCCGGCCGGCAGCACCCGGGTGACCTCCTCGTACGCCGCGTCGAGGCCTCCCTCACCGAGGCCCGCCTCCTCGGCGAAGCGGTTCATCCGGCGGTCCGCCATGTCGGTGCGCACCCAGCTCGGGCAGACGGTGTTGGCGCGCAGCCCGGCACCCCCGTAGTCGACGGCGAGCGAGCGGCACAGCTGAAGGAGCGCGGCCTTGGAGGTGGAGTAGGCGGCGCTGCCGACTCCGTTGCGCAGCGCCGAGACCGAGGCGACCGCGACGACGGCCCCCTGGGCCTCGAGGAGGTGCGGAAGCGCGGTCCGCAGCAGGTGGAAGGGGCCGGTGAGGTTGGTCCGCATGACCTCGTCCCAGTCCTCCGGGGTCACCTCGCCCACCCCGCCGCCGCGGCCGATCCCCGCGTTGAGGACGAGGCCGTCCAGCCGCCCGTGCGCGTCGAGCGTCGCGTCGACGAGGGCGCGTACGGCGTCGGGTTCGCCGATGTCCGAGGGGACGGCGAGCGCGCCGGTCTCGGCGGCGACCAGGTGCAGGGGTTCCGGGCGGCGCCCGGAGACCACCACCCGGTGCCCCGCCGCCGTCAGCAGCCGGGCGGTCGCGGCGCCGATGCCGGTTCCGCCGCCGGTCACGAGGTACACGCGCTGGTCCGCCATGCTCGTCGAGCCTCCCCTGGGTAGCCGGTCGCGCGGGGTCCGCACCGCCGGGGCCGGACCTCCGTTGCCGTTCGCGGGCGGCGATCGCCCGGGTGTACCCGGGTGTCTCCGCCGATCCGTGGTGATCTCCGGTGATCATAGGAAGCGGATCGCAGGATGCGCGCGAACCCCTCGCGTGTTACTCGACGGTAGGCAATGATGGGGACCCACTCTTCACACGGCGGCGGGGGCTGAGACAGCGGTGACGACTTCCGAGGAACTGGCGAAGGTGCACGCCTTCCGGGACGACGCCCTGGGGGAGCACGACGCCGTCGGGCTCGCCGCGGCGATCCGGCGCCGCGAGGTCGGCGCCGCCGAGGTCGCCCGTGACGCGGCCGCGCGCGTGCGCGCGGTGGAGGACCGGCTGCACGCGGTGCAGGTGCACCGTGACGCCCCCGCACCGTACGAGGAGGGGCCGGCGGGCGGCGCCCTCGCCGGCGTGCCGACCTTCGTCAAGGACAACACCGACTACCGCGGCCTGCCCACCGGCCACGGCAGCGCCGCCTTCACGCCGAGGGCGGCGCGCCGGCACGCGCCCTTCGCCCGGCAGCTCCTGAGCAGCGGCGTCACCGTCCTCGGCAAGACCCGGCTGCCCGAGTTCGGCTTCAGCCCGACCACGGAGTACGAGAGCGCCGAGCCGGTGCGCAACCCGTGGAACACCGGCTACTCGGCGGGCGGTTCGTCCGGCGGCAGCGCGGCCCTGGTCGCCGCCGGCGCGGTGCCGATCGCGCACGCCAACGACGGCGGCGGCTCCATCCGGATCCCCGCCGCCTGCTGCGGACTCGTCGGCCTCAAGCCGACCCGCGGCCGGGTCGTCCCCAACGCGCAGAGCCGCCAACTCCCGCTGGACCTCGTCTCGGACGGCGTCGTGAGCCGCTCCGTACGGGACACCGCGGCCTTCCTCGCCGCCGCCGAGACGCACTGGCGCAACCCGAAGCTGCCGCCGCTCGGGCTGGTCGAGGGCCCCTCGGAGCGGCGGCTGCGGATCGGCCTCCTGCTGGACTCGCCGAACGGCGTCCGCTCCGACGCCGTCACCCGCGCGGCCGTCACGGAGACCGCGCAGCGGCTGGAGGGCCTCGGTCACACCGTCCAGCCGGTGGAACTGGCCATCGACCCCCGCTTCACCGACGACTTCCTCACCTACTGGGGAATGCTGTCCTTCCTCCTCGGCGTCACGGGCCGCACGCTCGGCACCGGCTTCGACCGGCACCGCATGGACGGCCTCAGCCGTGGGCTGCGCGAGACGTACCTGGAGAACTGGCGGGCCACCCCGGGCGTGGTGCGGCGGCTGAAGCGCACGGTGGAGGCGTACGCGGCGGGCTTCCGCGGCCTCGACCTCATCCTCTCGCCCGTGCTCGCCCACACCACGCCGGAGCTCGGCCGGCTCAGCCCGGACGTCCCGTACGCGACGCTGGTCGAGCGGATCCTCGCGTACGTCGCGTTCACCCCGGTCAACAACGTGGTCGGCACACCGTCGCTGTCGCTGCCGGCGGAGCGCACGACGGAGGACGGGATGCCCGTCGGTGTCATGTTCTCCGCGCGTCCCGGCGACGAACGCACCCTCCTGGAGATCGCGTTCGCGCTGGAGGCCGAGACCCCGTTCCGGCGCATCCAGGACGTGTGACCACGGTCCGGACCCGGTCGGGGCGAGGAGCGGGTGGCGCGGCGGCCCACCGGGCACCAGCACGGACCCGGCGGCCGCCGGCAGCGCCGTCCCCCGGCGCTCACGAAGCCGCCGGAGGCCCGTCCGCGCCGGGGGTGGGCGGGGTGCGGGGCGGACCGGCCCGGGCGTGCAGGCGGTCGCCGATCCGGGTCAGCGCGGGCTGAGGGCCAGCCGCAGGGCGCCCGCGGCCTCGGCGGTGGCCTCCCGGAAGCGGTGGCCGATGCCCAGGAAGTTCACGTATCCGTGGACGAGGTCGGGCTGGCGGCTCAGCGCGACCGTCACCCCGGCCTCGGACAGGCGGCGCGCATAGGCCTCGCCCTCGTCCCGGAGCGGGTCGAAGCCCGCCGTGGCGATGTAGACGGGCGGAAGGCCGGAGAGGTCGTCGGCGAGCAGGGGCGAGAGCCGGGGGTCCGCGCGGTCGACGCCCTCGGGGGCGTAGTGGCCGGAGAACCAGTCCATGTGCGCGCTGGTGAGGAAGAAGCCGTCGGCGAAGAGCTGCCGGGAACGCCGGTGCCGGGTGGCGTCGGTCGCGGGATAGAACAGGAGCTGGAAGGCGGGTGCCGGTCCGCCGCGCCGGGTCGCCAGCTGCGCCGTGACGGCCGCCAGGTTCCCGCCCGCGCTGTCCCCGCCGACGGCGATCCGCGCCGGGTCGACCCCGAGGTCCCCGGCCTTGGCGTGGGCGAAGTCGAAGGCGGCGAGGGCGTCGTCGACCGCCGAGGGGAAGACGTGCTCCGGGGCCAGCCGGTACTCCACGGACAGCACGCGGACGCCCGCCCGCTGGGCGAGGAAGCGCGCCGTGTTGTCGTGGCTGGCCCGGCTGCCGACGACCCAGCCGCCGCCGTGGAAGAAGACCAGGAGCCCTGACGGTCCGTCGAGTCCGGCCGGTGTGTACAGGGTCGCGGGCAGGTCTCCGTACGCGACGGGTATCGCCACGTCGCGCGTGCCCACCGGTTCGATCGGCGGGCCGCTCACCAGGTGCCGCCCGACGTCGAGGGCCGCCCGGGAGTGCGCGACTCCGCGCGGGCTGACCAGTTGCTCGCCGGAGAGCCGCTGCAGCCGCAGCAGGAGCTGCGCGTCGAGGGCGAGTTCCTGGCCGTCCCGCCGCACGGGCGCGCCCGCGAGCAGTCGCCGCAGGGGCCGGGGCAGCGCGTACGCCCCCCGTACGACCGCGGCCTGGACCCGTACCTGGAACGGAATCGTCATCGCGCCCTCCTGGGCCGTGGTCGTGGAGGACTCCCCGCGCAGGAAGGAGTCCCCGCGCATTATGGGACCGGACGGCGACCGGTGGCGACCCTCCGGCGGGGCGCCATGCGGGCGGGGCGGCGGGCGACCGCCGGTCTCCCGGGCTTCGCGGGTGCGCCGGGCGGTCCGGGCAGGCATGCGCCCGAGCGAGGACGGGGCCTCGTCTCGAAGGGTGGACGGCGGGGCGACCCCAGGGGGGCGACGGGTAAAGCGCGGGAAAAGTCCTCCCCGGGCGGCTGCGGTTCCCGCACGGAGCGTTTTCCGGCGTCTTGACGCGTCCTTGATGCCCTGCCGCCTCGCCCCGGCCGGTCGGAACGACGGATTCCGCAGCGGGCGGGGCATTGACCTGCGGTTCCGTGCGGGCTTCCATTCAGGCCCGGGAGCCACGGACCCCCCTCATGATCACCGGCCGCCTCGGAGGCGATACCGCTCCCGCCAGGAACCACCGCACGCACCGATCGGAACCGCCTGATGACCGACACCCTCAGCGCACCGCACGCGCTGGCCCCGCAGACCGGCCCCGTGCCGCAGAAGCTCAAGCGCTCGATCGGTGTCGTGGGCGGCACCCTGCTCACGCTGTCGTGCGTGACACCCGCCTCGACCCTCTTCGTGGTCGTCCCGGACCTGTTCGGGTCGGTCGGCACGTTCACCGCCCTGACCATCGCCATCGGGTCGCTGCTCTGTATCGGCGTGGCGTTCTGCTACTCCGAGCTGGGCACCCTCATCCCCAGCGCGGGCGGCGAGTACGCCATCGTCTCCACCCTCACGGGCCGGCTCGCCGGCTGGCTGGTCTTCGTGCTGTCGCTGCTGGTCGTGATGATCGTGCCACCGGTGATCGCCATGGGCACCGCGGACTACCTCGCGCCCCTGGTGCACATCCCCGCCCCGATCGCGGGCGCCGGCGTGATGCTCCTCGCCACGCTCGCGGGCCTGCTCGACCTGCGGGCCAACGCCTGGATCACCGGCATCTTCCTCGTCCTCGAGGTCGTCGCCGCCGGCATCGTCGCCGTCCTCGGCTTCGCCCACGCCCAGCGAGGCGTCGGCTCCCTGGCGCACGGCGAGGTCGCGGCCGGGGGCGGCACGCACTCCCTCGTCACGGGAGCGCTGGTCGTCTCCGGCCTGGCCATCGCCCTCTTCGTCACCCAGGGCTTCTCGACGGCCGTCTACCTCTCCGAGGAGCTGGAGAACCCGCGCCGGAACGTGGCCCGCACGGTGCTCGCCACCCTGGCCATCTCCACGGCCGTCATCCTGGTCCCCGTCGTCGCCATCACCCTCGGCGCGGGCGACCTGGAGACCCTCACCGGCGGCGACATCAGCGGCATGATCGGCGCCTGGTCCAACTCCGCCGTCGGCACCTTCATCAGCCTCTGCGTCGCGCTGGCCATCATCAACGCCGGCATCGTCATGGTCATCCAGAACTCCCGGGTGCTCTTCGCCTCCGCCCGCGACAAGGCCTGGCCGGAGCCGGTCAACAACGCCCTCTCCCGGCTGGGCCGCTTCGGCTCCCCGTGGGTGGCCACCCTGGTCGTGGGCGTGCCCGGCGCGGCTCTGTGCTTCGTCAACCTGGACACCCTCTACGGCGTCACCGGTGTCTCCGTCACCGGCATGTACCTGCTGGTCGCGGTGGCCGCGCTGTTCAGCCGCCGGGGCGCGCACCGCGAGGTCGGGGCCTGGCGCATGCCGCTGTGGCCGGCCGTCCCGGTGCTGCTCATCGGCGTCCTCGCCTACGTCCTGTACATGCAGGACACCGAGTACCTGCTGTGGACCGGCGGCATCACGGCGGTGGCGACCCTCTACTGGGCCCTCTACCTCCGTCCGCGTCAGGACACCCGCTGGCTGGTCAGCATCCCGGAGGACGAGCAGGTCTGACCGGACCCGGACACGACCGGGGGCCGGGACGGTCTGAGACCGCCCCGGCCCCCGGTCGTGCGCCGTGTCAGGCCGCGGGCTCGGCCGTCTTCGCGACGACCGGGGCGGCCGGCGCCGTGGCGGGCGCCTCCTGACGGGTGCGCAGCCCGAAACGGGCGATGACCGCGACGAGGGCGAAGGCCACGGCGCCCACGCCGAACGTGAGCGTGAAGCCGGACTCCGCGGGCAGGGCCGGGACGCCGGCCGGCAGGTGCTCGATGGTCTTCGAGGCCAGGATCGTCGTGACCACGGCACTGCCGATCGCGCTGCCGGTGGAGCGGGAGATCGAGTTGATGCCGTTGGCTATGCCGCTCTGGTGGTGCGGAACGCTCGCCATGATCACGGCGGGCATCGCCGCGTAGCCGAAGCTGACGGCCGCGCCGACGACGACCCCGGCGCCGATCACGGAAGCCGTGTGCCCGTGGTCCAGGACGAGCCAGCCGAAGCCGACGGCGCCCAGGACCGCGGCGAGGGCCAGTGCCGTCCGCGGACCGCGATGGCGGACGAGCTGCCCGCCGACGGGGGAGGCGAGCAGCGACACGATGGCGCCGGGCAGCAGGAACTCCACCGAGGCGCGCAGGATGGACGCGCCGAAGCCGTAACCCGTCAGCGCCTCGGGCATCTGGACCAGGTACGAGACCCCGAGGAAGTTGGCGAACATCCCGAAGCCGACGAGCACACCGGCGAGGTTGGCCATGAGCACCGGCCGGTGCACGAACATGCGCATGTCGACGAGCGGTTCGCGGACCCTGAGCTCGGTGAGGACCCAGACGACGGTCATGACGGCGGCACCGGCGAAGCTGCCCAGCGTGCGCGCGGAGGTCCAGCCCCACTCGTGGCCCTGAGAGATGGGCAGCAGGAGCAGCAGCAGGGTGAGGCCGAGGGTCAGGGCGCCCAGGAAGTCCGTGCGCCCGCCGGTCTTGTGGCGGGTCGCGGGGACCAGGAAGACCACGGCGAGGAGGGCGAGGGCGGCGAAGCCGGTCGCCATCCAGAAGGCGGAGCGGTAGTCGGCGTCCGAGCCGGAGGTGAGCAGGCCGGTGGCGACGAGCGCGAGGCCACTGCCGAACGCCAGGGTGCCGCTGACCAGGGACATCGCACCGGGCAGCTTCTGCGGGCGGACCTCCTCGCGCAGCACGGACAGGGCGAGCGGGAAGATCGCGGTGGCGGCGCCCTGGAGGACGCGGCCGAGGATGAGCAGCGGGAGTGAGGTCGCGAGGGCCGCGACGACCGATCCGGCGACCATCACGCCGAGGACGGCCACGAGGGTGGGCTTCTTGCCGTGCTGGTCGCCGAAGCGGCCGAGGAGCGGCGTGAAGACGGCGGCGGACAGCAGCGTGGCGGTGGTCACCCAGCTGACGTTCGCGGCCGAGGTGCCGAGGTCGGCACGGATGAGGCCGAGGATCGGGACCGGCAGGGTCTGCATCATCGACACGACCATGGCGGCCAGGCTGAGCGCGAAGACGATGACCGTCTCGCGGCGCTGCCCGGTGGAGGGCGGAGGGGTGTTGCTCATGAGGGGCGGACCTTCTCGGTGCTTCAGGGCCTAGATGTTTGACTTCATCAAGTACTTCGCCGACGTTAGGCGGAGATACTTGAGGCAGTCAAGTAAACAATTGATAATGTGAAGCACCTTGAGTACGCTCCAGGCATGAGCGCGACCACCCCGGAGACCCCGACCAAGCCGCAGCTCCTGGAGCTGCTCGCCGCGATCGGCACGGCCCAGTGGCGCGACTTCGCGGCCGCCGCCACCCGCCACGGACTCACCCCCACGCAGGCCAAGCTCCTGGCGCAGCTCGACGGCCCGCTGCCCATGCGCGCCCTTGCCGCCCTCCTGGTGTGCGACGCGTCCAACGTGACCGGGATCGTCGACCGCCTGGAGGCCCGCGGACTCGTCCGCCGCGAGCCCGCGCCCGCGGACCGGCGCGTGAAGAACGTGGTCGTGACCGACGAGGGCCGCGAGACCGTGCGCCGCCTCCGTGAGGAGATGCAGACGACCCACGGCGCCCTCGACACCCTCACCCCGGCCGAGAGCGGCACGCTCTACGCCCTCCTGGAGCGCCTGCGCCCGGGCATGGAGAACGCCGGCTGAGGCCGGACCGGGACGCTCAGCCGAGGAACGCGGGGGCGAGCCCCGCGTTCAGCAGGCGGGTCGCGGTCCCCGAGCCGTCGGCCGGGACGGTGTACAGGTCCGCGCCGTAGTCACCCGGCAGCGCGTAGGCGACCGTGCGCGCGTCCAGCCAGACCGCCTGGTCGTCGACGCTGCGCGGCTCGGCGAGCGGCGTCTCCCGCATCGTCGCCAGGTCCAGGGCGTACAGCCGCCAGGGCTTGTCGGCGGGCGCGCCCGCCACCCGCTTCTTGTAGACGACGCGGGTCTCGTCCGGTGACAGCGAGGGACACTCGACGTTCGCGTGGAGCGTGGTCACGGTCCGCTCCGCGAGATCGCCCCGTACGAGGTAGGTCCGGCCGCCCGTCGCCATCGTCGCGTAGAAGTGCCGGTCGTCGCGCGCGTAGGTGACGCCCCAGAAATTGATGTCCGTGGCGCGGTGCTCCCTGCCGTCCTTCCGTACCCGGAACTCCTCGAGGGACTTGGTGAGACGGCCCGTCCTGGTGTCGAGGACCGCCGTGCGCGTGGAGAAGTCCGCGCCCGCGTACGAGTCGCCGCCGACGAACACCGTCCAGGCGACGAACCGCCCCGAGGGCGAGACCCTGGCCCGGGTGGGGACACCGGGCAGCGGATAGTGTGCTCGCTCCCCGAGCCCGGCGTCGAGGACCACCGCCCGGTAGGTGTCGTCCACCGCCCCGTGCTCCGCCTGCAGGCAGATCCCGGTGCCGCCGGCCGCGTGGAAGCGCAGGCACCGGACGCCGGAGGAGGTGCGCGGACCCGTCGGGGCGGCGGCCGGGACGGTGACCAGCTCGTCGCGATGCGGCCCCCAGGCCATGTTGCGGAAGACGATCCGGCGGCCGGCCCCGGCGGCGAGCGACACCCGGCCGGCCGTGACCGCCGGGCCGCCGGCCTGGGGGCGGTCCTTCTCCGCGGCCCGGTCCGCGGCGTGCAGCAGCGAGGCGGTGGCCACGCCGCCGAGCACGACGAACGCCGTGAGCAGGACGAGCAGTTTGGCGCGCAGGGTCATACGGGCCTTTCCTCGGAGACGTGGGGGGTGGTCGCGCCCGGCGCCCGGGACCGGGTCCCGGGCGCCGGGCGCGGCCGTCGAGGCGGTGGCCGCCTGCGTCGGACAGGGACGCGTCAGGAGGTCCAGATGCCCGTGACCGGCGTCGAGTTGGCGGCCTGGCCGGCGTGCGCCGTGCCGTACATGTCCTCCAGCGTGCGCAGCAGGTTGTAGTGGTTGTACGTCGTGGAGGACGTCGCGCCGGGAGTCACCTGCTGGCCGTAGAAGACGGTCGGGATCTTGTTGCCGGCGAGCCGGTTGTCCTCGTCGAAGGTGACGACGAGCAGGCTGTTGTGGGTCTTCGCCCAGGTCGCGTAGGCGCCGAGGTTGTTCTTCAGCCAGGTGTCACCGGTGCCGACCGAGCAGTCGTGCATGTCGCTGCACAGGTTCGGGACGACGAAGGACACCTGCGGCAGCTTGGTGAAGTCGGTCGGGAACTGCGCGAAGGTGTACGCCGACGAGGTCGGGACGTTGGAGAAGCCGAACCAGGGGTTGTGCTTGCGGGCGTACTTGCCGCTGCTGCACGTGGTCGAACCCTGGCTGGGCAGCGTCTCGTTGTAGCTCGCCCAGGTCCTGCCCGCGGCGATCAGCTCCGAGGCCAGGTTGGGCGCGGAGGAGAAGCCGGGCGTGTAGCAGCTGTCGTCGGTGATGCCCTGGGTGGAGCCGGAGAACAGCGCGAAGTAGTTCGGCTGGCTCGGGTGGGTCTCGGCGTACGACTGGGTCAGGTTGGCGCCGCCGGACTTCAGCGAGTTGATGTACGGCGCGCTGGAGCTGCCGATGACCTGGCTGTAGGCGTGGTTCTCGAAGACGACGACCACCACGTGGTCGGGCGTGGGGACGGTCGCCGCGGCCTGCGCCGCCGACGACGTACCGCCGAATCCGGCCCAGAGGCCGATCGACGCGGCCGCGAGGCCGAGGGCGGAAAGAAGAGCGGTGCGGCGATGTGAGGGAGCGCCGGGCACGGCTACCTCCGGTTGAGGGAGTGACAGGGGGCGGTGCAGCCGAAGGTTAGGCGTGAACATGCCATCGTTGAAGGTGCCCTCACGTAAAGACCGGGGAAACGTCTCGCGTCGCCCGCGGGCCTCGCGACACTCCGGCCCGGAGCAATCCGTCCGAAGCACGGGCAGAGCGGATTCCCCAAGGGGCCGGTGACCAGCACGATCTGACGCCTGATTGGCTCGGATCATGATGAGAACACGATCGCGGCCCCGGCTACGCGCCGGGGCGCTCCTCGCCGTGCTGACCTCCCTCGGCCCCCTCCTCGGCCTCGCCGCCGCCCCGCCCGCCACCGCGAGCGGAACGGCGCTGTCCGACGCCAACCGCATCGGCACCCAGCAGATCCTCTTCCGCTCGGGAACGGCCGGCTACGGCTGCTTCCGGATCCCCACGCTGGTGCGCACGAAGGCGGGCACGCTGCTCGCGTTCGCCGAGGCGCGCACCTCGCCCTCCTGCGCCGACCGAGGCCCCATCGACACGGTCGTCCGCCGCTCGACCAACGACGGGCGCACCTGGGGCCCGATCCGCGTCGTGCTGTCCGGCAGCGAGACCGACCCCGAGGCTCCGTACGTCCGCGGCAACGCCTCGCCGATCGCCGATCTCCAGACCGGGGACGTCTTCCTCCTCTCCAACTCGGAGAAGGCCGTTCCCACGACCGGCGAGTACCGCAGGTCGTGGGTCCAGAAGAGCTCCGACGACGGCCTCAGCTGGGGCGCCCCGCAGCCCGCCCCGCGCCTCACCGCGACCGGCACCGGCTGGTTCGGCACCGGCCCGAGCCACGGCATCCAGTTGCAGGAGGGTCCGCACGCCGGACGCCTCCTCGTCGGCGCCTACGAACGGCCCACCGGCACCGACGCCCGCGTCGGCGTCCTCTACAGCGACGACCACGGGGCGACCTGGCAGCGCAGCTCCACCGTCAACTCGTACGCCGAGGACGCCCAGGGCAACCCCACCGCCAAGCCCGGTGAGCCCGCGGTGGCCGAACTCCCCGGCGGCGAGGTGTACATCAGCGCCCGCAGCCCCTACGCCGCCGGACACCGGATGCACACCGTCAGCGCCGACGGCGGCGCCACCGTGCCCGCGCTCGGTCTCACCGCCGGCTGGACCGGCCCCGACGTGAACGGCTCGGTCCTCGCCCCGGCCCGGACCTACCGCCAGACGCCCGGCGATCTGCTGCTCATGTCCGCCCCGGCGCACCCGGCCAACCGCCAGGAGATGCGGATCCGCTACTCCACCGACAAGGGCACGACCTGGACGGACGCGCCCGGCGGCCTGGTGAGCACCACCGCGACGGACCGGGCGGGCTACTCCGACCTCGCCGAGCTGTCCGAGGGCGAGTTCGGCCTGCTCCACGAGGGCGGCCCCACCTTCTCCGCCGAGAACATCCACTTCACCCGCTTCCGCGCCGCCGACCTCCAGCTCCCGGCCTCGGTCACCCACCAGGGCTCCGCGCTGCCGCAGGCCACCCCGGCCGCCGGCCGGACCACCCCCGACACGACGGCCGAGGCCAACGACGGCTACCTCCCGCCCGGCGCCGTCCTCGGCCCCGGCGCCGTCCAGCCGGCCACCGCCCCCTCGACCTCCTTCGGACAGGGCCTCGTCCTCGACGGCGTCGACGGCCACGCCGACCTCCCGTACACCCCGTCGCTCGACCCGGGCGCGGGCGACGTCACGTACTCCCTCTTCTTCAGGTACGACAGCACCGCGAACACCCCGCAGCAGGCGCTGTTCTGGGCCTACGGCGTGGGCTCGGCCAAGCCACAGGTGTGGGTGCGCGCACAGCCGGGACAGAACCGGATCCACGCCTGGGTACAGGGCACCGGCGGCACCGCCACGGCCACCCTGGACGGACCCGACCCGGCCCGGCCCGCCTTCGGCGACGGCCGGTGGCACCACCTCACGCTGGTCCGCGGCGGCGGTACGGTCACCCTCGACGTCGACGGCCGGGCCGGCGTCCAGCAGGGCCAGGTCTCCGGCGCGCTCTCCGGACCGCGCACCGACGCCGCCGGGCTCGGCATCCGCCTCGGCGACAAGCCCGTCGAGGACCCGCCCGGCGCGCCCGCCGACGGCTTCACCGGCGCCCTCGACGAGTTCCGGCTCTACCGGACCGCGCTCTCCGCCGACCAGCGCGCCCAGCTCCGGGGGGCCGGAGCAGCGGGTGTGGCCGCCGACCGGCTCGCCGCGCACCTGCCGTTCCAGGTCGTCGACACCGCGGACACGGCCGCGCTGCGCACCACCCGCATCCAGGACGACGTGTCCGGCCACTGCGCCGACGGCACCCTCCTCGGCACCACGTCCTCCGAGAGCGCCGTCACCGGCGGCCGGATCGGCAGCGGCGCCCTCGTCGTCGACGCCGGACTGCCCGGCGTGGAGGTGCCGTTCGTCCCCGCCCTCGACAACGGTACCGGCGACTTCACCTTCGCGCTGTGGTTCCGCTACGCCGCCACGAGCGCCACCAAGGACGCCGCCCTGATGTGGGCGTACGGCTCCACCTCCGGCAGGCCCTCCCTCTGGGTGCGCGCGAAGCCCGGCCTCGACAAGCTGACCGTACGGGCCGAGACCGCCGGCGGAGCGGTGGAGGCGGACCTCCCCGACCCCCAGCAGGCCGGCGAGACCGACCGCAGGGCCTTCGGCGACAACCGGTGGCACCTGCTCACCCTCACCCGGACCACCGGCCAGGCCCCCGGCTCCCGTCTGACGATGGGCGTCGACGGCACCGATCCGGGCGCCACCGGGGCACACGTCGTCACCACCGACGGCCTCACGGGCTCCTTCACGGACGGCGTCGTCAACCCCGAGGGCTTCCGGATCGGCTCCAAGCCCACCGGCACCGACGTCCTGACCGGCGCACTCGACGACTTCCGCTACTACCGGCGCGCCCTGAGCACCGCCGACGTCGCCGACATCCTGGACACCCCGGCCGGCGGCTGGGCCGCTCCCAAGGATCCCGACCTGTGGTGGTCCATGGAGCCGGGCAACACCGAACAGCACCTCGTGGCGCGCCCCGTCGACGACGCGACCACCCGGGCCACGCCCGACGCGGGCGCGCACTGCGGGCACGGGTACGTACGCGGCGGGGCGACGCCCACGTCCACCGGCGCGAAGTACGGCCGGGCCCTCGCCCTCGACGGCGTCGACGACGCCGTCGAACTGCCCTACGGCGACGCCAAGGCCCTCGGCGCCGGCGACTTCACCCTCTCCACCTGGGTGCGCTTCGCGTCCGCCGACAACACCACCCCCGTCCTCGCCTGGGCCTACGGCGTGGGCGGCGGCGAGCGCCAGCTGTGGATCCGCGCCGTACCCGCGCAGAACAAGGTCACGGCGCTGCTCCAAACGGACGCGGCGACCACCACGCTGGACGTCGTCGCCCCGCAGGGCACCCTCTTCGGCGACGACACCTGGCGCCTGGTGGTCCTGCGCCGCCAGGGCGGCAGCCTGACCCTGTCCGTCGACGGCACCGCCGCCACGAAGCAGGCCCCGGCCGGTTCCGTGACCTACGACGACGGCTTCGACGTCCGCGGCTTCCTCCTCGGTGCCCGCCCCGACGGCGGCACCGCGGACCGGCTGCACGGCTCGCTGGACGAGTTCCGGCTCGTCCGCCGCGCCCTCTCGGACGCCGAGCTGACCGCACTGCGCTCGGCCGCCACCCCGGTCCCGGCGGACCCGGGCACCGCCGTCCGGCTGGCCTTCGACACCGTCACGGCCCAGGGCTCCTACGCCCGCATGTGACCCGCCCCGCCGCCGCGTGAGCCGCCGGCACGGCACGTGGTCGGCGCCGCCCCGTCACGGGCCGGCGCCGACCACGCGTCAGGACACCCCGGGCGCGCGGGGCATCCCGTCGACACCGCGGGCCCCGCCTGTCGGGCGGTCCGTCGCGGGATCTGCCGGGTCGTCCGTCGCGGGGGCCGTCGTGTGGTCGAGGACCGCCGGGACGATCACGGCCCAGTCGGCTCGCTCGACCCCGTGCCCCGCGTCCTCCAGGACGAGCAGGCTTCCCCCGGGAATCCGTTCCGCGAGCGCCTCGCCGTGCGGCAGCGGGAACAGCGGATCGGCAGTCCCGTGGATCACCAGCGTCGGCACGCCGATCGACGCGAGGGACCCCTTCGGGGGTGCGCCCTCCGGGAGCGCGTCGTGGTTCTGCAGGGCGGCGACGTCACGCGCACGCCCGACGTCCCGGCGCACCAGGCTCCGGGCGGCACCCTCGTCGAACGGCCGCCGGCCCCCGGCGAGCACCCGCGCGGACGCGACCAGGTACTCGACCACCGAGTCCGCGTCGTCCCAGTCGACGTGCGCCTCCGCGGCGAACCGCAGGAACGCCTCCGTCGGCGGGGGGAGCTCGCGGTCGACACCGGGAACGGCGGCGGACGTGCTGATCAGGACCAGGGACAGGATCCGGTCCGCGTGCGCGAGCGCGAGCACCTGCGCGAGGCCCCCTCCGGCCGAGACCCCCACGACGTGGGCGGCGGGGATCTTGTAGGCGTCCAGCACCCGCACGGCGTCCTCGGCGAGGTCCGCCCCGGTGTAGCCGGGCCGCCCCGGCTCGTAGGTGACCGAGCGGCCGGTGTCGCGATGGTCGTAACGGATCACGAAACGCCCGCCGTCGGCCAGCAACCGGCAGAAGTCCGCCTCCCACCAGAGCATCGAGGCCCCCGTGCCCATGACGAGCAGGAGGGGCGCATCGGACGGATCTCCGAAGGACTCGGTGCACAAGATGACACCCTCGGCCCGGACTTCGCGCTCGGCCATCTCGACGGCTCCTCTGGGGGTTCGGCTTTCCGGGACGTGGAGCGGGCGGGCGGTCGCGCCGGACACCGGTCCGCTCGTCCGGGAGCGGGCCCGGGCAGGGCCCCGGCCGTCGGGGCGGTCCCTCGGGGCGCTCCCTCGGGCGGCTCCGCAGAAGCCGACTCGGCCGGACCGGTTCGCTCGGGCCGCTCGCCCGCCCGTGACCGGCGTCGCGGCACTGGGGGCGCGGGGCCGAGACCGCGGCTTCCCTGCCCGACCGTACCGCTGGCCCCGGCGTTCGCGGCGCAGCCGGCACCGACCGGGCGGAGCTGTCGGCGCGCCGCCGGGCCGGGCCCGCGACCGCGTCGCGGCGCCGTCCCACGGCATGGCCGGACGAGGTCCTGCGGCCCGGTCACGCGCGAGGCGCGTCGCCCGGGTCGTCCGGGAGCGGGCCCGGATAGGGACCCGGCCGCTCGGGCGGTTCCGGCGGGTCGGCGGGCGGCGGCTCGCCCGTGCTCTCCGCCGGACGGAGCCGTCCGCGCCAGCCGGGGTCCGAGGCGGAGCCCTCCTCGACGAAGCGCCGGAAGCGCTCCAGATCGTCCCGGACCCGGTCCTGCAGCATGCCGAGCGCGGCACCGGCCTTCTCCACGATTCCCTGCGGCTCGACGTCCATGGCCAGGCTCACCTGGGTGTGCAGGTCGTCGAGGCGCCGGAACGTCACGACGCCCATCTGCTGCACGTCGCCGCCCACCGTGCGCCACGAGATCCGCTCGTCGGGCAGCTGGTCGACGATCTCGGTGTCGAACTCCCGGGACACGCCGCCCACCCGGGTGCGCCAGTGACAGCGGCGGGCGTCGATCTGCCGGACCTCGTCGACCCCGTCCATGAATCGGGGGAACTCCTCGAACCGGGTCCACTGACCGTAGACCGCGCTCAGCGGGGCGGCCACCTTGATCGTCTCGTGCACCGTGCTCATCGGCTCCGTCTCCCTTCCGTTCGCTGCGACTACCCGGACTCGCCACCCGCACGCGTCGTGCGGAACCGCCCGCGCGGGGTGGTGCGCCGTGCCGCGCACCACGGGTCCGCCCCGTTCAGCCGCCCGCGCCCTCGAACGGCCACGACGCGATGTCCCGGTAGCGGATGGGGGCCGGGCCGCGGCCGAAGTTGCTGCCGACCAGGTGCAGGCGGGCCGTGGGCCAGCGGCGGCCGGCGAAGCCGGCCAGACCAGCGGCCGCGTCGGCTATGGCGGACCCGTCGCCGCGGCGGGCGCGGGCCAGCGTCAGGTGCGGGCGCAGCGGACGCCCCTCGAAGGGGATGCCGCACTCCTTCACCAGGGCCCGGACGTCCGCCGCGAGGAGGTGCAGGCCGTCGAGGTCGCCGTCGACGCCGCTCCACAGCACGCGCTCGTCGAAGTGGCCGCCGCCGCGCAGGGCCAGGTCCAGGGGGTGACGGGTCGCCGCGAGGGCGGCGAGCGGGTCCCGCAGCGGCGGGACGGCCGCGACGGGGAGTTCGCCGAGGAAGGCAAGGGTGATGTGCCAGTCCTCGATGCGGTTCCAGCGCAGCCCGGGGTACGCGGAGTAGGCGGGGCGCAGCGCGGCCGCCAGCTCGTCCTTCGCCTCGTCGGGCGGGGCGAGGGCGATGAACACACGGATGGTCGCGTCGAAGGACTGATCACTCACAGGGGCTTTCGTACCTCATCTGGCCCCGCCCGGTCACGTCCGGGCGGGGGCCCCGCCGGCGGATGCGCGCGGCGCCCCTCCGAAGGCACCCGTCCCCCCGGCCCGGCCGACCGGCGCGGCCGGGCCACGGGAGGAGCACGGCGGCCCCGGTCCCGTGGCCCGGAGCGCTCACAGCGTCAGCAGGACGCGGTGGGCGAGATCCGTGCTCCGCCCCCTCAGGGGCCTGAGTGCCAGACGCAGAAGGGAGAGCGGATCGTCGTCACCGGCGATGCGCTTGGCGCTGAGCTCGCCGCAGCTCGGACAGGGGTGGATGAGCATCCACTCACCGTCCGCCCGGGCGGACGGCGACAGGGCCTCCATGCGTCCCGGGCAGGCGGAGGCCCGGTCGCCGGGTACGCGGGCGTCGACGTGGAAGCTGACCAGGCACTGCGGGCAGTGGTTGCGGTGGGCGGTGCCCGGTGCGTCCAGGGATACGTCCAGACGGCAGCCGGCGCACCGGACGACACCCGAGCGCCGCTCGCCCTGAGCGTGGAGCACGCCCTTGTGGCGTTGCCGCCGGGTTCTCCGCGGCTCCGCCCGGAGCGAGCGGGCCGCCTTTCCACGGCTCTCCCCCGGGGCATCACGGGTCCGCGGGCGGCGGCGCGGGCATGGCACCCGTCCGGCGCGCCGGGCACCGGTGCGCCGTCGACAGAACGTCACCGCCCCGACACACTGGGCACGGAGGTGTGCTCATGACCCAGGCAGACCGGTTCGACGGCATGCGGGCCGCCGTGCACGAGACGTACGGTCCCGCCGACCTCAGCGCCGTGCCCGTCTTCGCGGGCGGCTTCATCAACTTCGGCTACTGGCGCCCCGAGGACCTCGACGGCCCGCCCGGCGTGGACGACAGGATCCGCAGCCAGCAGGACCTCTACCGGCGGGTGCTCGACACGGCCGGCCCGCTCGGCGGGGCGAGCCTGCTGGAGGTCGGGTGCGGCCTCGGAATGGGGTGTGCCCTGGCGCTGGAGGAGTACGGGCCGGCCACGGTCACCGGGATGGACATCCACCCGCAACAGCTGGAGCGGGCGCGCCGGGCGAACGCCCGCCTGCTGGAGGGCGACGGCTCCGACCGGCTGCGGCTGGTGCGCGGTTCCGCCGAGCGGATGCCTTTCGACGACGCCGAGTTCGACCTCGTCTGCAGCGTGGAGGCCGCCCAGCACTTCGACGACCTGGCGCTGTTCGCCGCGGAGACCGCACGGGTGCTGAGGCCCGGCGGGCGGGCCGCCGTGACCAGCTTCTTCGCTCCGGACCCCGCTGCCGCCCCCCGGCTCGCGGAGCTGCTCGACACCTTCGCGGACGGCCTGGACATCGCCCGCCCGCCCTCCGAACTGACCGAGGCCCTGACCCGCTCGGGGATGACCGACGTGCGCTGCGAGTCCATCGGCGCCTCGGTCTGGCCGGGCTGGGACCACTGGCTGTCCGCCCAGTGGAAGCCCGGCACCTGGCCGAGGAACTTCCGCCGTGCCTGGGAGCAGGGTCTCCTCGACTACTACGTCATCACCGGCACGCGTTCCCCGTCCTCCCGGCACCGGCGGAACACGCCCGCACCGGGCGTCCGTTCGCCGGGACGGTCCACCCCGAGAGAGTGACCGACGCGCGGGGCCTCCCGGGTCCACCCCGGGCCGCCCGCAGGTCCGGGCCGGCGGAGCGGGCGGGGTGCTGCGCCGTTCGGTGCTCACCGGGGCCGCCGTCACCGTCCCCGCACCACGGGAGCTCTCGTGACGAGGCCGTGGCTCCGCCGCGCCCCGCCCCGCCCTGCCGGCGCCGGGGCTCGTGCGCCGTGGGCGGCCGGTCCGTACGTGACTCGGTTGCCGTGTCGTCCTCGGCGTTTCGCGTGTCCGCCTTCTGGCAGTCTGTCCGCCTGTGGGGGTATATCAGGCGAAAACAGCACTTAAGGGGTATGCGTGAACGCGGAGAACCGGAGCCGGACGCTGAGGGCCGCCGCTGGAGTCTCGGCCGCGGTGCTTCTGTCGCTCACCGGCTGCGACGTACCCGGCGTCTACCGGCCGGCCCGCCCGGCCACCGGAGGTCCCTTCACGTTCTACGTCAGCGCCGACGGCGACGACAGGAACGACGGGATGTCCCCGGCCACGCCGTGGCGGACCCTCGACCACGCCGACGGGGCGCGGTTCCAGCCGGGCGACCGCCTGCGGCTCAAGGGCGGCGACCGGTTCGCCGGCAGCCTCACCGTGGAAGAGGGCGAGGCGGGCAGCGCAACGAGGCCCGTCGTGATCGACTCGTACGGCGTCGGCCGCGCGACGATCGCCCCGAGAGGAACCTCCGGGATCACGGTGCGCAACACCGCCGGTGTGGACATCAAGGGCATCGCCCTGGTCGGCGACCGCACCTCGCGGCGCGAGGGGGTGGGCATCGCCCTCCGCAACAACCTGTCGGACGACCGCCGGCTCCGCCACGTCACGATCACCAACGTGGAGGCCCGCGGCTTCCAGAACGGGATCAGCGTCGGCGCCGACGACGACGCCGTCGCCGGCTTCGAGGAGGTGCGGATCGCCGACGTCTCCCTGCACGACAACCTGGAGAGCGGACTCGTCGTCTACGGGCCCGAGTTCCGCGCCACGCGTCCGGCCTACGCCCACGCGGGGCTCCGGATCGACGGCGTCCGGGCCTACGCCAACTCCGGTGACCCGCGGAGCGACCAGCGCAACACGGGCAGCGGCATCTCGCTGGGCAGCGTGCTCGACGCGAAGGTCGTGAACTCGGTGGCGCACGACAACGGTGCGCACTCCGCCGCCGACGCGGAGGAGGGGCCCGAGGGCATCTGGGTGTACGACTCCTCGCGCGTGGTCCTCGAACGCAACCGGTCCTACCACAACCGCACCGGCTCGCGGGTCGACGGCGGCGGCTTCGGCCTCGACAACAACGTGTCCTCGTCCGTCATGCAGTACAACCTCGCCTACGGCAACGACGGCCCCGGCTTCCTGGTCTACTCCGGCATGCCGACGGGCGCCCACAAGAACAACGTCGTCCGCTTCAACATGAGCTGGGACGACGCCAGGAAGCTGCCGGAGTACGGCGGCATCGTCGCCTACGGCACCCGCATGAAGAGCCTGGACATCCACCACAACACCGTCGTGATGCGGACCCGGGGCCTCGGGTCCGCGGACGCCGCGGGAGTCCGGCCCCCGGCCCTGCGGCTGCGGGACGGCATGGCGGGCGTGCGGGTCGCCAACAACATCTTCGCCACCGACGGCGGCCCCCTCCTCGCGACGGAGTCGGCGTACGGCCGGAGCACCGTCCGGCTCCAGGGCAACGACTACTACAGCTCGGGCGGGTGGACCGTGGAGTGGGGCCTGGACCGCTACACCTCCCTGGACGGCTGGCGCACGGCCTCCGGCCAGGAGACGCTGGACGGCGGACCGACCGGCGTCAGCGACGACCCGTGCCTCAGCGGCCTGACCGCACCGGTCACGGACGGAGCCGGCGCCGAGAACCTGGTGCCCCGCTGCGAGGGCCGGGTGCCCCTCGGTCTGAGTCCGCGGGCCCTCGGCATCGACCCGGGCCCCGTGGACTACTTCGGCAACCACGTACCGGGGACGCCGGTGGTCGGGGCCGTCCAGCCCCCCGTCACCGACTGAGCCCGGCACCGCGCGACGCGGCCGGGCACGACGCGGCGCTGCCCGGCCCCCGGCCGGGGGGCCGGGGGCCGGGCAGCATGAGGCCGTGCGTGCCCCGCCCGTTACGTCCTGGTGGCGGGGCCGACCGGTACCGCCGAGGTCTCCGGACCGGCGGCCGCCGGGGAGACGATGAGGGTGCGCAGGGTCTCCGGCTCCGGCGCGGCGGCCCGCTGCGGCTCCGGCGGCGGTGCCGGACGGCCCAGCCCCTTCACCGTCCAGCCCGCGGCGCGCCACTCGTCGTGCGGCAGCGCGTTGCGCCCGTCGATGAGCAGCGGGGTGTGGACCAGGCGGGCCGTCTTCACCGGATCCAGCTCGCGGTACTCGCTCCATTCCGTGAGGTGCAGCACCAGCTCCGCGCCCCGGCACGCCGTCAGCAGGTCCGTGCCGCAGTGCAGCTCGGGGTGGGCGAGCCCGGCCCGCGCCGCACCCTCGGGGTCGTGGACCCGGACCTGGGCGCCCCTGCGGTGCAGCTCCAGCGCGACGGCCAGCGCGGGCGAGTCGCGTACGTCGTCGCTGTCCGGCTTGAACGTGGCGCCCAGCACGGTCACCCGCCGGCCGGTGAGGTCGCCGCCGAGCATCCGTTCCGCGAGCGCGACGGTCCGGCTCCGCTGCCGCCGGTTGACCTCGTCGACCTCGTCGAGGAAGGCCACCGCCGGGCCGACGCCGAGTTCCCGGGCGCGGGCGGAGAAGGCGCGGATGTCCTTGGGCAGGCAGCCGCCGCCGAATCCGATGCCCGCGTTCAGGAACCGCCGGCCGATCCGGGTGTCGTGGCCCAGGGCGTCGGCGAGCGTGACGACGTCCGCGCCGGTGGCGTCGCAGACCTCGGCCATCGCGTTGATGAAGGAGATCTTGGTGGCGAGGAAGGAGTTGGCCGCGACCTTGACCAGTTCAGCCGTGTTCGGGTCGGTGACGAGGTACGGGACGCCCGCCGCCAGCATCGGGGCGTAGACGCGGCGCAGCGTCTCGTCCGCTTCGGGGCCGGTCACGCCCACGACGATCCGGTCCGGCCGGAGCGTGTCGTCGACGGCGAAGCCCTCACGCAGGAACTCGGGGTTCCAGGCCAGTTCCGCCCGCACCCCCGGAGGCGTCAGCCGGGCGACGTGGGCGGCCAGCCGGGCGGTCGTGCCCACCGGGACCGTGGACTTGCCGACGATCAGGCAGGGCGCGGACAGATGGGGGGCCAGTCCGTCGACGACGGCGTCGACGTACCGCAGGTCGGCGGCCTGGGACCCGGCCTGCTGCGGAGTGCCGACGCAGACGAAGTGGACCTCGCCGTGCACCGCCGCCTCACGCAGGTCGGTGGTGAAGCGCAGCCGCCCGGAACCGAGCGCCCGGGTCAGGACGTCCTCGAATCCCGGCTCGTAGAAGGGGGGCCGGCCCGCGGCGAGGTCGGCCACCTTCGCGGGGTCGACGTCCACGCCGAGGACGTCGTGTCCGATCTCGGCCATGCAGGCGGCGTGCACGGCTCCCAGATATCCCGTGCCGATCACGGTCAACCGCATGCGTTGTGCTCCTGTCTGAGGGGGGGATGGAGGGTAGGGGCGGGCGGCGGCCTCAGAGGGCGTAGCCGCGCGGGTTCTGCTGCTGGAAGCGCCAGGCGTCGCGGCACATGGCCGCCAGGTCGTGCCGGGCGGTCCAGCCCCAGGCCGCGGTGACCTTCGAGGGGTCCGCGACGAGCTCCGCGACGTCGCCGGGGCGGCGTCCCGTGACGCGGTACGGGATCGGCCGCCCGGACACCTCCTCGAAGGTGCGCACGAGGTCGAGCACGGACGCGCCGTGCCCGGTGCCGAGGTTGAAGACCCGCATGCCGGGTTCGTCGTCGATGTGGTCGAGGGCCGCCCGGTGCCCCTCGGCGACGTCCACGACGTGGATGTAGTCGCGGATCCCGGTGCCGTCGGGCGTCGGGTAGTCGTCGCCGAACACGCTCAGCTCGTCGCGGCGGCCCACCGCGATCTGGGCGAGGTAGGGCATGAGGTTGCCGGGCACGCCGTGCGGGTCCTCGCCGAGCAGCCCGGTGGGGTGCGCGCCGGTGGGGTTGAAGTACCGCAGGGCCAGCACCCGCAGCTCCGGCAGGTGCCGGCACATGTCCGCGAGGATCCGTTCGCAGGTCCACTTGCCGGTGGCGTACGGGTTCGTCGGCGCGGCCGGGGACTCCTCGGTCAGCGGCACGTCCGGGGTGTCGCCGTAGACCGAGCAGGACGACGAGAACACCAGCCGGTGCACCCCGTGCGCGTGCATGGCCGCGACCAGGGCCGTGGTGCCCCCGACGTTGATGTCGTAGTACGTGAGGGGGATGCGCACCGACTCGCCGACGGCCTTCTTCGCGGCGAAGTGGATCACCGCGTCGATCGGGTGCGCGGCGAAGACCGCGTCCAGGGCCCGGCGGTCGCGCACGTCCGCGGCATGGACGGCCGCGATCGGCCGGCCCGCGATCTTGGCGACGCGTTCGAGGGCCTCGGGGGAGCTGTTGGAGTGGTCGTCGAGGACGACGACCTCGTGGCCGGCGCCGAGCAGTTCGACGCAGGTGTGGCTGCCGATGAAACCGGCGCCGCCGGTGACGAGGACGGTACGGGGCACGGGGAACCTCATTTCTCGACCGGCCGCACGGGCCGGACCGTCACCAGGCGTAGAAGCCGGTGAGATAGGTGGGGAAGACGGTGACCGCGAGACCGAGCGGGAGCAGGCACAGCACTCCGCAGCAGAGCGGGAGCGCGGCCGTGCGCAGCGCCCGGAGGAACGGGACGCCGGTCGCGCGCGCGGTCTCCCTGACGTGCAGCGCGGCGATCACGAGCGTCACGGCGGCGTACGAGGCGGCGCCGAGGAGGCAGAGGAAGACGTAGCCCACGGCGGGGCCGGTGAACTGGCCGACGAGCGCGGAGCCCGACAGGAAGGTCGTGATCAGCAGGTACGGGGCGATGGTGCGCAGGGGCAGGCGCTCCAGGCCGTCGCGCTTCTTCGGCGTGACCTTGAAGGTGATCTGACGGGGCCGCAGCTTCTGCAGCACGGCGGCGAGGACCCCCCAGGCCACGTAGGGCCAGCGGGACAGGCCGAACAGCCAGATCTCCCAGCTGAGGACGGGCGCGTCGTGGGGGCGCAGCAGTCCGCGGCGTCGGCAGAGCAGCGTCAACAGGATCAGCCAGACGGACATGAGCCAGAAGTGCGACAGGAACTCGACGTAGTTGACGTCGATCCAGGGCGTACCGGTGACCGCGGCGATCGGCGGCAGCAGGATGCCCATGACGGTGGCGGCGGCCAGCAGCGGGTAGTACATCAGGGCCGCGCCGAAGCGGACGCGCAGCTTGAGGGGCATCCGGCCGAGGTGGCGGGGCAGCATTCCGAGGAGCATGACCGCCAGGCTGCGGGACCACTGGAACTCCTGGGTGATCATCGCGCCGAAGGTGATCGGACCCTCGCCGTGCGCCTCGGCGTCGATCGCGAAGGCGCCCTGCCAGCCCGCCGAGTTGAGCAGGAAGGTGGTCGAGAAGTCCTCGGCGAGTTCGGGCCCGAGGCCGCCGATGTCCCGCAGCGCCTGCGTGCGGACGGCGTAGTGCGAGCCGATGCACACGGGAGCGAGTCCGGCCGAGTGGCCCAGCTGCACGGGCCCGTGGAACATGGCCTCGCGCTGGAGCCGGCCCCGGGCCGCCCAGGAGTCGGCGGCGTTGGAGTCGCACACGCTGGGCGCGGCGACGTAGCCGATGGCCGGGTCGGCGAAGGGGCGGACGACCTCGGTGAGGTAACGGCGACCGGGGACGTGGTCGCAGTCGAGCTGGGCCACCACGTCGTACCGGGCGTAGCCCCAGTGGTCGTAGAAGAAGGCCAGGTTGCCTTCCTTGCAGCGGGTGCGCCGCGGCCACTCGGCACGGTGGTAGTCGGGGCGGCCGCGACGGCACGAGACGTACACGCCGTGGGCCTGGCACCAGTCGAGGATCTCGGCGGTCGGGTCCTCGTCGCACAGCCACACGTCGTAGGCGTACGGGAAGTCCTGGTCGAGCATCGCCTGCAGGGTGGTGCGGGCGATGTCCCAGGTCTCGGACGGGGCGCGGGTGACGACGAAGGCGGTGCGGAGCGCGGGCACGGCGACGGCCGGGTCGAAGCGGCGCATCCGGATCAGGGCGACGAGGAAGTGCACCGGCAGATAGGTCAGGTACACCAGCAGGGCGCTGTTGACGACGAGGCCGAGCCAGCCGATGCGGTGGGAGGGCTGCAGCCACCAGGTCCAGAACCAGACCAGACTGACCAGCCAGCCGAGGGACAGCAGGACGACGAGGACGCGGTCGAGGCGCGAGAAGGCCCGCACGAAGCTGGACGGGAGCGTCCTGAGCCGCCGCGGCGATCCGGCGAGGACCGGGCCGTCCGGGCCGATGGAGGCCACGGAGCCGTCGGACAGGGCTCGGATCTCCGCACCCAGCGTCTCCCATTCCTCCGGTGAGCCGGGGGCGGGGGAGAGGGGTGGGAGATCCCGGACGGTGCCGGTTCCCGGCGCGGGACCTTGCTCCAACGACGTCATGACGGCGAGTTCTCCAGGCGGTGCGTCAGCGGGGCGGTGGATTCGGAGGAGGCGACGGGAGGCCGCGGCCGCCGGCGCCCGGGGGAGGCGTGGCGGACGGTGTAGGGCGGTCACCGCGGGGGAGGCGCGGCGGGGTGAGGGTGCGCAGGGCCGGCTGACCGGGTGAAGGGTCAGCTGCCCGGGCCGGACGGGCCGGTGGCGGTCGCGGAGGTCATGCCGGCGGCGGCGACCGCCGGTCCGGGGATCGTCTGCGCCCCCGTGGCCGCACCGTTCACGGCGGAGAGCGGCACCGTCATGTCCTGGCCGCCGCGGATGGCGGCGGCCGAGGCGCCGAGCCGGTCCGGCCGGGCGGCGAAGTACGCGACGGTCCTGCGCAGGCCCTCGGTGATGTCGATCTCCGGCTGCCAGCCCAGGACCTCCTGGGCCCGGGTGATGACGGGCCGGCGGCGGACCGGATCGTCCACCGGCAGCGGGTGGTGCTTCACCTCGGAGGTCGATCCGGTCATGGCGAGGACGGTCTCCGCGAGTTCGGACACGGTGCGCTCGACCGGGTTGCCCAGGTTGAAGGGGCCCATCTCGGTGGAGTCGAGGAGCGCCACGAGACCGCGGATCAGATCGTCGACGTAGCAGAAGCTCCGGGTCTGCTTGCCGTCGCCGTAGATCGTCAGGGGTTCACCGGTCAGGGCCTGGGTGATGAAGCTGGACACCACCCGGCCGTCGTGCGGGCGCATGCGCGGTCCGTAGGTGTTGAAGATGCGCGCGATGCCGACGTTGAGGTCGTAGGTGCGGCGGTAGGCCGCGGAGACCGCCTCGGCGTAACGTTTCGCCTCGTCGTAGACGCTGCGCGGGCCGATGGAGTTGACGTTGCCCCAGTACGCCTCCTCCTGAGGGTGGACCAGGGGGTCGCCGTAGATCTCGCTGGTCGACGCGAGGACGAAGCGCGCGTCGTGCAGGAGGGCCAGCCGCAGGGCGTTCTCCGTGCCGCGGCTGCCGACGGCCAGGGTCTCCAGGGGGCGGCGCAGGTAGTCGGGTGGCGAGGCGGGGGACGCCAGGTGGGCCACGGCGTCGATGGGGCCCGCGACGTCCACCGACTCGCTCACGTCGGTGTGCTGGAAGGCGAAACCCGGGTGGGACAGGAGCGGGGCGATGTTCTCGGGGTCGCCCGTCGAGAAGTCGTCGAGGCACACCACGGAGTCGCCGCGCCGCAGAAGCGCTTCGCACAGATGCGACCCGAGGAAACCACCGCCACCGGTGACGGCAACGCGCATGTGTTTCTCCAGGAATGAGAGGCGGAAGGGCCCCACGCCGGTTGGCGTGAGCGGCCGGAATGCCGATCGGAAGAGCCGACAAAAGCGAAACTCCCGGAAAACTCGGCAAAATCGTATGGCCATACATGTCTGTTTTCGTGGAGGCAATTCCGGCGACTGCGCCGTTCGGCCGATCTTGCGGGCCGCCGCCCGTGGCGTGTTCCTCGCTGCCAGGCCCGCTGCCGTGCCCGGCCCGGCCGGTCCCCGTCACACGCATGTGTGAGCGCGGTCCGCGCGCCCGGAGCGCCGGCCGTCCTCCCGGCATGCGCCGGCGCACCCGAAGGCGGGACGAGAGCGCCGGGCCGCTCCTCGGCCGGCTGACGCAGGCGGCTTCGAGGTGGCCCGGCGGGGTGGCGGACGGCGGAGGGGCGAGGGTGACGGATGGGGATCGGGGATGGGCGGACGGCGGGGGGCATGCGGGAGCGGGCCCGCCCGGCAGGGGCGGGCCCGCTCCGGACGGGTGGCGCGGGGTGGCTCAGGCGTCCCCGCCGAGGCCGCGATCGGGTGCGCTCATATCCCCGGTGGCGGGTGTGCCGTCGGCGAGTCCGTAGCGCAGGTAGACGGTGCCCTTCGTACTGGCGACCGGGGGTTCGAGGAGCGTGAGGTTGGTGGGCACCGCCCCGCCCTCGAACAGCTTCTTGCCGACACCGAGCACGATCGGGTGCACCCAGAGGTCGATGCGGTCGAAGAGCTTCTCGCGCAGGAGGGTCTGGACCAGGTCCAGGCTCCCGACGACCTTCACGTTCCGGTGCCGGTCACGGATCTCGCGCACCGCCGCGGGCAGGTCAGGTCCGAGCCGGCTGGACCCGGCCCATGAGAGGTCGGGCCGGCCGCGCGAGGCCACGTACTTGGGGACGCTGTTGAAGAGGGCGGCGATGTCGCCGTCCTCGCCGCCCTTCTGGTGCGGCCAGTAGGCGGCGAAGATGTCGTACGTGCGCCGGCCCAGCAGGAGGGCGTCCGTGCCCTCGTACGCGGCGCCGATCTGCGCCCCGGCGACCTCGTCCAGCAGCGGCGCCTGCCAGCCGCCGAACGGGAACCCCGACGGGTCCTCCTCGGGCCCGCCGGGCGCCTGCCCGACGAGATCGAGGGTCGCGAACATCTCGATGTGGATGAGGCCCATGACGTACTCCCGACGCGTTGGTTGTCTCCGTCAAGGGGTAGACCCGCCCGGGACGCCGGACTCATCGCCACGCCGGGGTCCGGCTCCACCCGGTCGGGCGGAACACCCGTGAGGCCCCCTCGCCGGCCGGAGCACGCCGAGGGGCTGGGCGACCGCCTGCCGGGTGATGGGCAGGTGCTCGCTGCGCGTGGTCGCCGGCCCGCCGCCGGTCAGCGGCAGGTCGGGCATCCGCCGCCGGGTCGGGGCGTCCACGGCCGTCAACCCCCGTCTCGGTGAAGCGCACCAGCGTGCCCTCACCCGCCGGGATCAGGTCGAAGGTCACCGGCAGCGACGAGCGGGGTGACGGCGCCGTTCGCACGGGCTCCGGGCGAACGATCACGAAGGGATGAATCCGCGTCGAGGGAGCCCCGGCGCCCACGGCCGCCCGGCACGCTTCCGATGTGCGCACAGCAGGAGATACGGGCGTTCCCCGACAGCGGAACGCCACGCCGGACCGCCCCCGGCGGACCGCCCCACGGCCGCCCGACCGCCGTGACCGTCCGGGCGACCGGCCCGGCGGCGTCGAGGCCCGCTTCCGGTACTGGTTCGACAGCACGCTGGCCCGCGGCACGTACGCCCTCGTCGGCTGGCTCGCCCTCGCCTGCCTGGCGGTGGTGATCCCCGTCAGCGCGGCCCTCGTCTGGACCGACCGGCAGGCACCGCTCACCATGGGGTCGAAGATCGCCGCGGTGTGGCGCAGCACCGGCCAGACCATGCGGCTCGGCGGCGAGGTGGGACCGCCGCTGCGGGTCGTGCTGTCCGTCCTGCTCGCCCTCGTGGCCCTCTTCTACGTGTCCACCCTGGTCAGCCTCATCACCGCGGGCATCACCGACCGCCTGATCGCCCTCCGCCGCGGCCACTCCACGGTCCTGGAGAGCGGGCACACGGTGATCCTCGGCTGGTCCGAGCAGTTGCCGACGGTCGTCTCCGAACTGGTCGCCGCGAACACCGTCCGCCGTTCGGGGGTCGTGGTGGTCCTCGCGGACCGCGATCCCGCCGAGATGCAGGAGGACTTACGGGCCGACGTCGGCGACACGGGCCGCACGCGTGTGGTGCTCCGCAGCGGCCGCCCCGCCGATCCGGCCGCGCTGGCCCGGGTCAGCCCGGCCACCGCGGCGGCGGTCGTGGTCCTGCCCCGCGACGCCCCCGACGAGGACGCCGAGGTCGTGAAGGCCCTGCTGGCGCTGCGCGCCGTCGTCGGCGAGGGGCGCGAGGTGCCGGTGGTGGCCGCCGTGCGCGACGACCGCTACCTGGCCGCGGCCCGCCTCGCGGGCGGGACCGGGGCCACCGTCCTGGAGGTCGACGACGTCTCCGCCCGCCTGCTCGTGCAGTGCGCCCGTCACCCCGGACTCTCCCTCGTCCACCAGGAACTCCTGGACTTCGCGGGCGACGAGTTCTCCACCGTGCGGGACCCGGCCCTGACCGGCCGCACCTTCAGGGAGGCGGCCGCGGCCTGCCCCGTGTCGAGCGCCGTGGGCGTCTCCCTCGCGAACGGCGAGCTCCGCCTCGCCCCGCCCGCCACCCTGCGGCTGGCCGACGGCGACCACCTGGTCGTCATCGCCCGCGACACCGGGTCGACGCGCGTGGAGCCGGTCGCCGTCCCCTACGACCCCACGGCACTCGCCGACGCGCCTCCGCCACGGAAGCGGAGCCCGGAGCGCCTCCTGCTGCTCGGCTGGAACCGCAGGGCCGGCCGGATCGTGGAGCAGCTCGCCCGGTCGGCGCCGCCGGGCTCCGCCCTCGACGTGGTGGCCGAACGCAGGGCCGCCACGGTGGCGGCCCTGCGTGCCGCCGACCGGGCGGCGGGCGACGGCTTGACGGTGCTCCACCGGGCGGGCGACCCCACCCTCCGGGAGAGCGTCGAAACGCTCGACCTGGCCGGCTACCACGGGGTGATCGTCCTCGGCCCGGACCGCCGGCCCGGGCAGGACGACCCGGACGACCGCACCCTCGTCACCCTGCTCCATCTCAGGGCCCGGGAGCGGGCCACCGGTGTGCGGGTGCCCGTGATCACGGAGATGGTCGACGACCGCAACCGGCTCATCGCCCCGGTCGCCCCGGGCGCCGACTTCGTCGTCAGCGGCAAACTGATCGGCCTGCTCATGACGCAGATCTCGCAGAACCCCCGACTCGCCGCCGTCTTCGAGGAGTTGTTCCGCCCCGACGGCCACACGATCGACCTCCGCCCGGCCGGCGACTTCGTCCGGCCGGGGCGCCGCGCCTCCTTCGCCACGGTGTCCGAGGCGGCCTCGCGCCAGGGCGCGTGCGCGATCGGCTACCGCTCGGCCCGGCGAGCGGGGGAGCACCCGCACTACGGCGTCCGCGTCAACCCACCGAAGGCGTACGGCAGGACGTGGAGCGACGCCGACGAGGTGATCGTCATCGCGTCCGCCGCTGCCGCCCCGCCGCCCCCCGCCGTGCGGCAGCCCCCGGCGCGGACGGACACCGCCTGATCAGAGCCGTGCGACGACCAGGGCGATGTCGTCCCGGCCGCCGCCGACGACGCCGAGGCGTTCCAGGACCGCGTCGGCGAACTCCTCGGTGCCGAGGTGTGCGCACTCGATGATCACATCGGTCAGGCGGCGCAGTCCCGTGTCGATGTCCTCGCCCCGGCGCTCGATGAGTCCGTCGGTGTACAGCACGAGGGTGTCGCCGGGCCGGTAGGAGAGGCTCGCCTGGGGCCGGGGCACGTGTTGCGGGCGGGCGCCCAGGGGCGGGTCGGTGGCCCCGTCGAGCAGCTCGCAGCCGTGGCCCGGGCGCACCAGCACGGGCGGGGGATGGCCGGCGATGCTGTAGGTGATCAGGAGGCTCCGGCTGTCGACGAGGATCTGGGCCGCGGTGGTGCCGAGGGCCCCCTCCACGGAGCGGGAGTACAGGCCGAGGACCTCCAGGGCCTGGGCCGGTCGTTCCAGGGCGCGGACGGCGGCGGACAGGGCACTGCGGAGCATGCCCATGACGGCAGCGGCCTGGAGGCCGTGACCGATGACGTCGCCGACGGCGAGGGCGATGCAGTCGGACGAGATGTCGACGACGTCGTACCAGTCGCCGCACACGTTCAGGGAGCCCGTGGCGGGCAGATAGCGCACGGCCACGTCGTGGGCGTGGTGGGCCAGGTCGGGAGCGTGGAGCATCGCTTCCTGCAGGGTCACGGCGACCTCGCGCTCACGGGTGTGCGCCTGCCGCAGCTCCTCGTTCAGCCGCTGCAGCTCCCGCGCCCGCACGTACAGCTCGGCCTCCAGCGCCTCCGTGCCCTTCGGCCGCGGGTGCACCGGCTGACCCGCGGGGGTGGTGGCCTGGCGGGCCTTCACGAACGCGGTGAAGTCCTCGACCCGGTGGATGATGTAGACCACCTGCCCGTCCGGACCGAGGACGGGCGTGTTCACCGGCGACCACCAGCGCTCCTCGAAGCCGCCCGGCTGCCCCGCGATGGGGATGTCGTACTTCTGCAGGGCCATGGTGTCCTGCTTGCGGCTGCTCAGGACCCGTCGCAGCGACGCGTTGAGGTTCTGCACGCCGTCGGCGCCGGGGTCCGCGGGGTTGTCCGGGAAGGCGCTGAAGACGTGCCGGCCGAGCAGGTCCTCCCGGGTGCGTCCGGTGGCTTCCAGGTAGGCCCGGTTCACGTCGATGATCACCAGGTCCGGCCCCAGCACCAGGTAGGGGCTCGGCGTGGCGGCGAAGAGCGCCTCGTGATCGATCCGCGATGCCACCGCAGGCACCCCTTTCTGCCCCCGGCTGCTCCACTCCTCAACCTACGGTCCATCCCGTCGCCGCACCCGTCGGGCGCGGCTGAAGGGGACGGTGGGGGGGCCGGGCCCGTGGCCCGGTGGTGGCCGGGCTGCGGGCGGTCCGAGGCGGGGGCGGGGGGTGCCCGCGGTCGGGCGGGCTGCCCGCGGTCGGGCGGCCCGCGGCCGGAGCGCGGCCGATTCCGTCTTTCTCCGGGCTTCCACCTATGCTGGGGCCGTGGGTGAAGGGCATGCGGAGAAGGCGGGGGCGGCGGACGAAAGCCGCGCCGACCTGCAGAAGTTCGGGGTGGCTCTGCGCCGCACGATCGGCGAGATGAACCGGCTCGTGCACGGCTTCGCCGTCACGCAGGGACTGCATCCCACGGACATCCACGCCCTGTCGTTCGTGCTCGACAACCCCGACACGGCCACCCCGGGACTGATCAGGGAGCACCTCGGGCTGACCTCGGGCGCCGTGACGGCCTGTCTCGACCGTCTGGAGAAGGCCGGTCACATCCGGCGCAGCCGCGCGGACGGCGACCGGCGGGTGGTGCGCATCCACTACGTCCCGGGCGCCAGGTCGGTGGCCCGGGCCTACTTCATGCCCCTCGCCCAGGCGGCGGACCGGGCGCGCGGCCGGTTCACGGAGGACGAACTCGGCGTCGTCCTGCGCTACTTCGACGCACTGAACGACGAACTCGCCGAGTTGCGCGTCCCCCGTCGCTGAGCGGCCGCCGGGCGCCACGTCTTCTTCCCGCCGACTGCATCCGCACCGTACCGCCGTGCGGAAGGCAGGATGACCGAGGGGAGCACCGACGTCCCTCCGCACCCCGGGGGACCGAGCTTCCGGTGATACGTGCTTCAATTTATCTCGATCATTGAGATTGTTGACTGTCGAGAGATGCTTGGGGAGTTTCCATGTCCGCACCCCTGCGGTGGTCGAGCAGACTGCTGCCGCTGCTGATGCTCGTCGTCTGGCTGGCCATCGGCGGCGGGCTCGGCCCCTACGCCGGCAAGCTCGGCGAGGTCGCGACGAACGACCAGGCCGCCTTCCTGCCCCGCAGCGCGGAGTCGACCCAGGTCCTGCAGGCCCAGGACGCGTTCCGCCAGGAAGAGACGCTGCCCGCCCTCGTCGTCTGGACCGCCGAGGGCGGCGGCCGGCTCGCACCGTCCGCGCAGGCCGCCGCCACCCGGGCCCTGGCGAGCCTCAAGGGCGTCGAGGGCGTGGTCGGCGCACCCTCCCCGGCCTTCCCCTCCCAGGACGGCGAGGCCCTGCGGGGCATCGTCCAGCTCCGTCCCGACCTCGGCGAAGCGCTGCCCGCGACACTGGAGCGGGTCGAGGCGGCGGCGTCCGGCGTGCCGGGAACCGTGGCCTGGCTGGGCGGCCCGGCCGCCACCCAGGCGGACCTCAAGGACGCCTTCGCCGGCATCGACGGGCTGCTCCTCGTCGTCGCCCTGGTGACCGTCCTCGTGATCCTGCTCCTGGTGTACCGGAGCGTCCTGCTCCCGCTCCTGATCATCCTCGGCGCGGTGTTCGCCCTCGGCCTGGCCTGCGCCGTCGTCTACGTGCTCGCCGACCACGACATCGTCCGGGTCGACGGCCAGGTGCAGGGCATCCTCTCCATCCTCGTCATCGGCGCCGCCACCGACTACGCGCTGCTGCTCGCGGCCCGCTACCGGGAGGAGCTCGGCGCACGCGACGGCGACCGGTTCCCGGCCATGCGCGCCGCGCTCCGGCAGTCCTTCGGCCCGATCGTGGCCAGCGCCGCCACCGTGGCGCTCGGGCTGCTCGCCCTCCTCCTCAGCGACCTCACCAACAACCGCGCCCTCGGCCCCGTCGGCGCCATCGGCATCGTCTGCGCCGTCCTCGCCGCGGTGACCTTCCTGCCCGCCGCCCTGGTCCTGCTCGGGCGGGCCGCCTACTGGCCGGCCCGCCCCAAGGCGACCACCGGGGACGACGCCCATCCCGTCTGGCGCAAGGTCGCGGCCCTCGTCGACCGTGCGCCGCGCAAGGTGTGGGCCGGCTCGCTCGCCGCCCTGCTCGCCTGCGCCGCCTTCTCCTTCACGCTCGACTCCAAGGGCGTCCCGCTCGACGAGATCTTCGTCAAGGACGCCCCCTCCGTCGCCGCCCAGGCGCGCCTGAGCGAGCACTTCCCCGGCGGCGCGGGCAACCCCGCCGTCGTCATCACCGACGCCAAAGCCGCCGAGAAGGTCCGCGCCGCCGCCGAGGACGTCGACGGGGTCGACTCCGCGGCCCTCTTCGCCATCCCCGGCAGCGCACGGCCGCTCGTCGCGGACGGGCGGGTCCGGGTCGACGTCACCCTCGCGGACGCCGCCGATTCCGACGCCGCCAAGGACACCGTCGCCCGGCTGCGCACCGCCCTCCACGCCGTACCGGACGCCGATGCCGTCGTCGGCGGCTACACCGCCCAGCAGTACGACACCCAGGTCACCGCCGAACGTGACCGGATGCTCATCGTCCCCGTCGTGCTGGTGATCATCCTGGTGATCCTGGTCGGACTGCTGCGCTCGCTGCTGCTGCCCGTGCTCCTGGTGGCGACCGTCGGGCTCAACTTCCTGGCCACCCTGGGCGTCTCCGCCCTGGTGTTCGAGCACGTCTTCGGATTCACCGGCACCGACTCGTCCGTGCCCCTGTACGGATTCGTCTTCCTGGTCGCCCTCGGTGTCGACTACAACATCTTCCTCATGTCCCGGGTGCGTGAGGAGACGGCGCTGCACGGCACGCGCGAGGGCGTCCGCCGGGGGCTGGTCGCCACGGGCGGGGTCATCACCTCGGCCGGCGTCGTCCTCGCGGCCACCTTCGCCGCGCTCGGCGTCATCCCGCTGGCGTTCCTGGTCCAGATCGCCTTCATCGTGGCCTTCGGCGTCCTGCTCGACACCCTCGTGGTCCGGTCGCTCCTGGTCCCGGCCCTCGTCCGGGACATCGGTCCCACGGTCTGGTGGCCGGGCTCGCTGCGGCACCGCTGAGGCGCGTCGCCTGACCGGTCGCCGGCGGGACCGGGCGTGTGCCCGAGGCCCGGGCGCAGCGCGCGTGGGTCCTGCCGCGACCGGGGCGCGGCGCGCGCGAGGTCCTGCCGCGGCCCGGCCTCGGTCCGGGCGCGGCAGGACCTCGGTCGGGGCGTCAGGCCGCCCACGACGCCCCGCGCGGAAGCGAGCAGGGAGCCGGTCCAGCCGGTCCCCGTTCGCCGGGCGGTCGGCCGGTGCGCGGACGGGTGCCGGCGCCTGGTGTCGCGGGCGGGCGGTCGGCTGGTGTGCCGCGTGGTGTCCGGCGGCCCGGCCCCGCTCGGTGGTCCGCCGGCGTGCCCCCCCCGCTCCCGAGGCGGCGGGATGCCGCGGCCGGCTCAGCCGCGGCTCGGCGTGAGGACCACGAAATCCGCGTTCGACGGGTCCAGGCACACGGCGAGCCGGCCGACGCCCTCGGCGTCCTCCGGCCCCATCTGCACGCTGCCGCCGTGCGCGGTCGCCCGGGCGACCGCGGCGTCGCAGTCCTCGACGTGGAACACCGGGTGCCAGTAGGGGCGCCCCTGCGCCAGGGCGAGGTTCTCCGCGGGCATCTCCATGAGCCCGCCGTGCATGCGTTCCTCGGGCTGTCCGGCCGGGGTGACGAGGGAGTACGTGCCCCCGCCGCCCGGCAGTTCCATGTCGCTGAACCACCAGCCGAGGACATCGCCGTAGAACCGCTTGGCCGCCGCGGCGTCGGGGGTGTAGAGCTCGGTCCAGAACAGGGAACCGGGCTCGTCCACCCGCTCCGCGCCCTTGACGGTACCCGGCTGCCAGACGGCGAACTGTCCCCCCAGCGGGTCGCTGTACTGGGCCGTCCGACCGACCTCGCCGTAGTCCCTCGGCGCCACCCGCACCGTACCGCCGGCGCGCTCGACCGCCCGTGTCGTGGCGTCCGCGTCGGGGACGCTGTAGTAGATCATCCAGGCGGAGCGGGCACCCTCCTCGGTGAGCCTGCCGAGCCCGGCGACGACCTGGCCGTCCTTCCGGAACATGCCGCCGTCCGCGGCCTCGCCTTCGCCCATCGGTTCGTACTCCCAGCCGAAGACGCCGCCGTAGAAGGCCGCGGCGGCCGGGACGTCGGGGGCGCCGAGGTCGAGCCAGCACGGAGAGCCGGGCACGAAGTCCGTGGTGATCATGTCGCATTCCCTTTCGCGGATCCGGTGCGCCTTCAGCCTTCCACCGCGGACCGTCCCCCGCCCGGCGACCGTTCCGGACGGGAGAGGCCCGGGGACGGGATCGCGCCATGTGCGACGGGGGCCCGCACTCACCTTCCCGGATCCGGGGGGCGGCCCTATGCTCCTGCGTCGGACATCGGGTTACCGTCGGTAAAGGGGTTGGGGCATGGACCGTACGGGCAGTTCACGGCGCACCTTCGTGGCGGGCGCGGCCGCCACGACCGGAGCGCTCGCCATCGGGTCGGTCGCCCTCGGCGCCGCGCCGGCCGTCGCCGCGGAGCCGTCCGCGGCACCGTCGGTGGCCGTGCTCGGCGGCGGGGTGGCGGGCCTGACCGCCGCCCACGAACTGGCGGAACGCGGCTTCCACGTCACCGTCTACGAGCGCCGGGCCCTGGGCGGCAAGGCCCGCTCCATGGACGTACCGGACAGCGCGCGCGGCGGCCGGCGCCCGCTCCCCGCCGAGCACGGCTTCCGGTTCATCCCCGGCATCTACCACAACCTCCCCGACACGATGCGGCGCATCCCCTTCCCCGGGAACGCCAACGGCGTCTGGGACAACCTCGTCGCCCCGGCCGAGATGTCCTTCGCCCGCACCGGCCGCGAGGACCTGCGCATCCCGCTCCCCTGGCCGGGGCACCGGGCCGCCGCGCTCACCCTCGAAGAGATCCGCCGCGCCGTGACCGCCCTCCTCGACACCGCCCGCTCCATCCCGCTCCACGAGGCCGCCTACTTCGTCGACCGCTTCCTCGTCTTCCTCACCAGCTGCGACGAGCGCCGCGACGACACGTGGGAGCGGACGCCCTGGTGGGAGTTCCTGAGGGCCGAGCGGATGAGCTACGACTACCAGCGCATTCTGGCCGTCGGACTGACCCGCAACATCGTCGCGACGAAGGCGGAGGAGGCCAGCACCCGTACCGTCGCCACCCTCCTGGAGGCCTTCGCCTTCAACGCCCTGGGGCGGGGCGCCGACGGCCCCCTCGACCGGATCCTGAACCTGCCCACCAACGAGGCCTGGATCGATCCCTGGGCGGCCCATCTGACCGGCCTCGGTGTGGAGTTCAGGATCGGCTGGACGGTGCGGGAGCTCGCCTACGACTCCGCCTCGGGGCGGATCGGCGCGGTCGTCGTCGAGGATCCGCAGGGGGTCCGCCGTTCGGTGACCGCCGACCACTACGTCTCCGCCATGCCGGTCGAGCACGCCCGGCGGACCTGGGGCGCGGCGCTGCGGGCGGCGGACCCGCAACTGGCCCGGTGCGACCGGCTGGAGACGGACTGGATGACCGGCATCCAGTTCTATCTCACCGAACCCGCGCCGCTGCTCGACGGACACGCCAACTGCATCGACTCGCCCTGGTCCCTGACGGCGATTCAGCAGGCGCGTCACTGGCAGGCCCGCGACTTCCCCGCCGACTACGGCGACGGCGCCGCCGTCGACTGTCTCTCCGTGGACATCTCCGAATGGGACCGGCCCGGCATCCTCTACGGCAGGACGGCCAAGCAGTGCACCCGCACCGAGGTCGCCCGGGAGGTGTGGGCGCAGCTGAAGGCCGCGTTCAACGACACGGGCCTCACCGTTCTGAAGGACAGCGCGCTGCACTCCTGGTTCCTCGATCCGGGCGTCGACGGCCTCGGCACCCCGAACCCGACCAACGAGGACCAGCTCCTCGTCCACCCGGTCGGCACGTTCCACAACCGCCCGAAGGCCGCCACCAGGATTCCCAACCTCTTCCTCGCCGGGGACTACGTGGCCGTCGACATCGACCTGGCCACGATGGAGGGCGCCAACGCCTCCGCCCGCCAGGCCGTGAACGCCCTCCTCGACCGGACGGGCTCACCCGCCGCGCGCTGCACCGTCCAGCCCCTCTTCCGGGCCCCGGAACTGGAAGGCCTCAAACGCCACGACCGCCTGCGCTACCGCCTGGGCCTGCGCAACGCGCTCGACGTGGGCTGAGGCGGGGAGCGCGGACCGCCCGGGTGGACCGCGTGGCGGGAAAGGGGTGAGCCCCCGGCGCCTCGCGGCGCCGGGGGCTCACTCGTGTGCAACGCGACCGGGAACGGTCACCCGAAGGACTTGATACCGCGCCAGTCCACCGCGAGCACCGTCTTGACGGCGGCGTTCGTGTTGGTGGCGGACGGGTAGTAGACCTTGATGTTGCCGGTGTCGGCGTAGCGGACCCACAGGTCGGGAATCCGGTCGCCGTTGACGTCGGGGATGGCGACGATCGCGGAGATGTTGGTCGTCGTCCAGTTGGACCCGTACGTGGTGTCGGCGCCCTGACGGGAGTTGGCGGCGAGCTTCAGCGACTCGATGTCGACGCTGCCGGCCACCGGGCCGGGCTTGCCGTGGCGGATGTAGATGGTGCCGGAGTCGAGGCTGCGCCAGAGCAGGTCCTGCGCTCCGTCCAGGTCGATGTCGGCGATGTTGACGATCTCGCGGGGGCCCCAGGCGGTGCCCTCCATGAGGGTGGCGGTCTGGAAGGTGGCTCCGGTGTAGCCGGAGAGCAGCCAGAACTGGGTGCCGACCTTGACGGCGACGTCGGTGAGCTTGTCGCCGGTGATGTCGCCGATCGCCTTCATCGACACCCAGGTGCTGGGGGCCGGGGTGTTGGCCGGAAGGCGGATCTTGAGGCGGTCGTCGACGTTGAAGGTGCCGTAGCCGTCGCCCGGGTAGAGGTAGAACGTGCCGTCGGGGTCGACCGCGAACAGGTCGGTCGTGCCGTCGCCGGGGTAGACGTCGGCGTAGTGGGAGATCAGCGCCGCCTTGCCGGTCGTGGCGTTCCACCACGGGGTCTTCGGCGCGAGCACCGCCTTGCCGTCGGCGCCCATGGTGTAGGAGCCGGTGAGGCCGCCGTAGAGCTCACCGCCGGGGGATCCCGGGTAGGAGAACAGGTTGCCGTTGGCGTCGATGATCATCAGGTCGGCGATGCCGTCGCCGCCGACGTCACCCGGACCGTCCGCGGAGTCGCGCGGCGGGATGTAGGTGGCGTAGTCGGTGCGGGCACTGACGTTTCCGGTGGCGTCCAGCGCGAACAGGTGCATCCAGTTCGGGCCGGCGTGCGGCGGCTTGAGACCCGTGAGGGTGTAGGAGCCGTTCACCGCGGTGACGTCGGCGTACACCATGCCCTCCCAGCCCCAGCGGAACTTCGCCGCGCCGGGGGAGGTGATGGTCATGTTGCCGGTGCCGCCGAACTTCACGCTCGCCCAGGTCGCGCCGTCGGAGGTGGCGCGCTTGAAGGGGGTGGTGTCCTCGTCCACGGTCGGCGGCGGCGGGGCCGAACCGTCCACGTTGAGGGCGCAGTTCTCCGTGGTGTTGGGCGGGAAGTACGAGGAGACGGCGCCGGCCCCGTCCTCCGCCCGCACGGCCCAGTAGTAGGTGGCCTTGTCCTCGAGTGAGGTCGCCGGGATCGTCGTGGACGCCCAGCCGCCGCTCGGGGTGACCAGCGTGCCGGCCGGGACGGCGGCGCCGGCCTTCCAGAACTTGAAGCGCAGGCCGGTGAGGTTGCCGTCGTTGTCCGAGGCGTAGGCCTTCAGGACGATGTTGGTCTTGCCGACCGTGACGCCGGCCCCCGGACCGAGCACGCAGGCACCACCCGGGGTGGAGGTGCCGCTGGTCGGCTCGTTCGGCGGGGTGTTGAAGTCCACCTCGAACGTCGCCGACGTCGCGCGGAACTTGCGCCAGGTCTGCGTGTCGGACTCGCTGGTCGCGCGCATGCCGAACGTGATGTTCGACCAGCCGCCGGTGGCGGCCTGCTGCGCCGCGGCGACGACGGCCGAGTTGTTGAACGTCTCGTAGTCGTCCGGGCAGGACGTCGACCAGCCGTGCGCGAAGGACTTCGACTGCAGGTGCGTCGTCCAGGACGGCTGCGCGTTCCACGTCGTACCCGAGGAGATCGCCCCGGTGAAGTAGAACTTGAACTCACGGCTGGTGCAGGACCAGGAGTGGTTGTTGAGGACCTTGAAGGCCGCCGAGGTGACGGTGGCGCCCTTCATCTTGGGGTCGAAGCCCATGCGCCAGAACGAACGGCCCAGACCGCCGGTGTCCGACTCGTAGCCCACGCGGGCGTCGGAGGTGCCGGAGGAGAAGTTGGTGCCGTTGTAGAAGCTGGAGTTCGGGTACGGGCGGTACGCCGTCGTCCACGCCTGCCAGCCCGAGTTCATGGTCGGGTCGACGAACACGGGGAACTTCACGTTCTTGTCGTCGAGCAGCTTGGTCGCGGCGACGTTCAGCGCGAGACGGGCGGTCCCGGTCTTGTCCCCCTCCAGCTCGACGGGCAGCTGGGCGGACTTGGCGCCCGGCTCGATGCCGGTCAGACCCGACAGCTTGAGCACGTCGGCCGACGTCGCGGTCGCCGTGCGGGCGACGGTGCCTTCGGGCAGCTCGGGGTCACGGCCGCTGGAGTCCCAGGCGAACGGGGTCGGGATGGACCCGATCTCCTTGCCAGCCTTGTCGAGAACCAGGACGCGGTTGGCCTTGGTGTCGTGCCGGAAGGTCGCGGTGGCGGAGCGCAGCCCGTACGAGACGGCCTTGAGTGCCTCCTGCTTCGCCGCTTCCGGCGTCTTCACGATGAGGACCTGGGCGAAGCCGCCCTCCTCACGCGCGACGAGCAGCAGGTCGACGCCCGGCAGGACCTCCGGGTAGAGGGCACGCGGGCCGTCGAGGACCGGCTCGGGCAGGACGCCGGGCCAGGTGTACGCGATGGTGTGGCCGCCGAACTCGACCTCGGCCAGCAGCGACTGCCCGGGCGTCTCGGCGCGTGCGAACGAACGGTCCGCACGCGACGCCTGCTTGGTCCCGCCGGCGAAGCGGACCGGAAGGGCCGCGTTCACGGGCGTGATGCCGAGCCCGCGGGGTGCCTTGCCGGAGCGGGTGAGCTTGTTGTCGATGGGTGCCCACGTGCCGGCGGCGTTCTTCGCCCGCTGCGGAAGCGCGTGCATCTGCGAACGCATCTGCCCGTTGGGCAGGGCCCACGTCAGCGAGGTGGCCGTGGTGGCCGTGTCGATGAGGACCTTCTTGCCACTGCGAACGGCCTCGGCCCGTGCAGCGGCCTCGTCCTTCGGACCAGTGGAGGCCTGCTTGGCTTCGGTGGCCTTGCCACCGGCCGTCACGGGCGCGGAGTCGGGCTGCCACCAGGGCAGGAGGGCAGCGGTGAGGGCGGCCAGTACGAGGCCGATGGTCAAGGACAGCCGCGTGCGCGTGCGCACGAAGGGGCTGAGATAAGGCGGCGCGGACACGGCGGTCTACTCCCGTGTGAACCAGATGGATGGAGGACAGCACAACCAGCCCCAGACGGCAGGCCGCGGGGCAGAGAGCGGACACACGATCACACAGCCCTCACAGGGCGTCCACACATGAGAATTTTATAAGACCGTTACTCGCTGTAGAGAAGGGCTTGACTTCTCGTCACGCGGTGCCTCATTGCGGTGATTTGGGATACTTGAGAGCCGTTGATGTCCCGTTTGGTCGAAGTAGGGCAAAGATCAGCACCGGAGACCGTCTGCGGTGAACTGGGGCGTGATCCACTTCACTTCGCATGTGCGCAACCGAAAACCGACCATCTTGCCCTTTGTGCCGCCCATGAAACACAGTACGCACGCACGCGCCTGATCCAGGCGTGTGCTTTTTGGTGTTTCCGCACCTCACACGATGTCTGAATTGCCAGGGTGGGAGTCGACGCGCATGCGTGCTTCAGGTCCGCTGTCATGGCTGGGGCGGGGACGCCCAGCCACGACGGAGTCACAACGACGGCGCCGGCGGCGAAGCCGCGTGGCGACCGTCCTTTTGTTGTCCTCGACGCTGACGGTGACGAGCCTGGGCGGGCAGGCTCTGGCCATCCCCGGCCCGGGCATGAACCGTGAGGAGTCGACCACCACGGTCGACCTGCCCGACATCCCGAAGAGCACGGAGCTCGACGGGGATGCCGAGGCGCAGAAAACGCTGACGACGGCGCCCGAGGTGCCGGTCGACAACTACGACCCGAAGGCCACCGTCGCGTGGACGTCGGGTACCGGTAACGCGACGCTGTCGGCGACCACCACGCCGGGCACCACGGTCCCGGTCACCAACGGTCTGCCGATCGCTCTCGGTGTGCCCGAGGGGGCCGACCCGGCGACGGTCGCCGGTGACTGGAAGGTCGACCTCGCGCCGCCGACCACCTCGCAGGACGCGGGTGTGTCCGGTCTGGTCATGAAGGTGACCCCGCCGGCGACGGCCGACCCGGCCGCCGAGGTCGCGCTGACCGTCGACACGACGGGCTTCGCCGACCTCTACGGGCCGCAGGCAGCCGACCGCTTCGGCCTGGTGCTGCTGCCGGAGTGCGTCTACTCGTCGCCGACCACGGGCGACTGCGCCGACGACGCCGGCGCGACGACGATGTCCGGCAAGGACGACACGGCCAAGGTCGAGCGTCTGAGCTCCACCGTCGAGACGGTCCCGGCGAAGGACGCGCCGACCAAGACCACCGCGGCGAAGAACTCCCCGACCCGCAAGGTCGTCACGGGCACCGTCCCGGTCTCCAGCCTGCTCGGCGAGGGCTTCACCGCCCAGTCCGGCGCGACCAAGGCGTCCTACCGTGACGGCGTCCAGCCGGTCGCGAACGCGGCCGGCGGCTCCGCGGTCGGCATGCTCGACACCGGCTCCTCGGTGCAGGGCGACTTCACGGCCTCGCCGCTGCTCTCCTCCGGCTCCTGGTCCTCGGGCTCCTCGTCCGGTGCGTTCACGTACTCGTACCAGGTGCAGACCCCGGAGACCGCCGGCGGTCTGATGCCGAAGGTCAACCTGTCCTACTCCTCGCAGTCGGTCGACGGCCGTACCTCGTCGTCGAACAACCAGGCTTCGTGGATCGGTGACGGCTGGGACTACAACGCGGGCTCCATCACGCGTACGTACGTCAACTGCCGTCAGGACTCCAAGAAGCCGGGCTCCAACAACTCCACGCACAAGACGGCGGACCTGTGCTGGGGCTCGGACAACGCCACTCTCTCCCTCGGCGGCACGACCACCGAGCTGGTGTGGGACGCGTCGAAGAACAAGTGGTTCACCGCCAACGGCGACGGTTCGAAGATCGAGCGGATCACCGGCCAGGCCACCGGTAACGGTGCCAAGGACGGTGAGTACTGGGTCGTCACCACCAAGGACGGCACCCGCTACCACTTCGGCCTGAACAAGCTGCCGAACTGGTCCGACAACGGCACCGCCGCCGACGACCCGACCACCGACTCCGTCCTGACGGTCCCGGTCTACGGCAACCACCCGGGCGAGGACTGCTACAAGGGCTCGACCACCAACGACTGGAAGAACTCCTTCTGCACCCAGGGCTGGCGCTGGGGCCTCGACTACGTCGAGGACATCCACGGCAACGCCATGTCGCTGTGGTGGAAGAAGGACCAGAACTACTACGCCCGGAACTTCAACTTCAAGGACCCGGTCGTCTACGACCGCGACGGCTACCTGTCGCACATCTACTACGGCCAGCGCAAGGACAGCATCTTCAGCGCCACGGCCCCGGCCCGCGTCGGCTTCACCGTCGCGGAGCGCTGCTACACCGTCGGCTCGGTCACCTGCACCGACGACAACTTCAAGTCGAAGGACCCCGGCCAGTACCGGCCCTGGTTCGACACCCCGGCCGACCTGCGCTGCGAGGCCAAGAAGAAGTGCTGGAACGCGGGCCCGTCCTTCTGGACCCGCAAGCGCCTCGACAAGATCACGACCTCGGCCCAGCGTCGCACCGACACCACGGCCCGCCAGGTCGTCGACGAGTACCAGCTCAAGCAGTCCTTCGCCGAGCTGAAGACCGGTCCGAACACCGCCCTGTGGCTGGAGTCGATCCAGCGCACCGGCTACGCCCGCAACGGCTCCACCGACGCGAGCGTGTCCCTGAACCCGGTCCGGTTCGAGTCCAACTCCGAGGACATGCCGAACCGCGTGAAGGCGGTCAACCCGCAGCGCCCGGGCTTCTCCCGGCTCCGCATCGCGCGTGTCATCAACGAGTACGGCGGCGAGACCGTCGTCACGTACAAGCCGATCACCGGCAAGTGCCTCTCCGGCGCCGGCCTCCCGATCAAGACGGACACGGCCGGTCTGAAGGCCAACTCCGAGCTCTGCTACCCGTCGTTCTGGAACCCGGACCCCGAGGTCGAGGACATCGACTGGTTCCACAAGTACGTGGTGGAGTCCATCGAGGAACTCCCGAACGTCGACGGCGCGTACGCGACGAAGACGGCGTACGAGTACAAGAACCCGGCCTGGAAGTTCGCCGACGCCGAGTTCACCAAGAAGTCGACCCGGACGTACTCGCAGTTCGCGGGTGCCGAGCAGACCACCGTCATCACCGGTGTCGACGACCCGGCGATCGGCAGCAGGCAGTCCAAGGCCGTCACCCGCTACTTCCGCGGCATGGGCGACACCGTCCCGGTCAAGGACGTCCACGGCAACGTCATCAAGACCTCGGACGGCTCCACGGTCTACGACCGCGAGGCCTTCGCGGGTCGCGTCTCCGAGGAACTCAGCTACACCAACGCGACGGACGCCGACACCGACTGGCTGACCCGGAGCATCACCATCCCCGAGGCCACCGAGCTGGCCCGGCGCAACCGCGACGACGGCCTGGACCCGCTGAAGGCGTGGCGGGTGACGGAGCCCGAGGAGGTCGCGTACACGAAGTCGTCGGGTACGAACACCGACGACCCCCGCACGCTGCGCACGGTGAAGACCTTCACCACGTACGAGCCGACCTACGGACTGCCCGTCCTGGTGGAGTCGCTGGGCGACACCGGCAAGACCGGGGACGAGTCCTGCATCAAGTCCGAGTACCTGCACCAGACCACCAAGAACCTCATCGGTCTGTCCAAGCAGGTCCTGGCCTCTCCGACCACGTGCGCGCAGGCGAACTGGGCCGATCTGAAGACGCTCAGCGGCGGCGTCCGCACGTCGTACGACGGCACCGCCTACGGCACCGCGATCGGTGCCGACAGCCGTGGTCTCGCGACCCAGACCTGGTCGATCAACGCCGCGGGCGACAACTTCCAGAGCGGTGGCACCACCGGCTTCGACGCCGTCGGCCGTGTGACCAGCGTGACGGACCAGGATGGCAAGTCCACCTCGACCACGTTCGACCCGCCCTCCGGCCAGGTCTTCAAGGTCACCCAGACCAACCCGCTGGGCCACACCCAGACGATGGAGCTGGAGCCGGGCCGCGCCACCACGGTCAAGTCGTCCGACACCAACGGCAACGTCAGCGAGGCGAAGTTCGACCCGCTGGGCCGGCTCGCCGAGGCGTGGGCCCCGGGCCGCGTGCCGGCGGCGGGCGCCGTTCCGGACTTCAGGGCCGAGTACACGATCCCGAAGCCGGAGACCGACCCGGACGACCCGACCCGCGAACTCCGCAAGCCCCCTTACGTCACGACCTACTCGCGTGGCTACGACGACCGGGTCGAGACCTCGGTGACGCTGTACGACGGCCTCGGCCGTGAGCGTCAGTCCCTCGAAGAGGCCGACAACGACGCCGGCTGGCTCGTCACCGACACGCTGCACAACAGCTCCGGTGAGGTCTGGCAGACCAACAACGCCTACCTGACCAAGGAGGCGAAGCCCGGCGAGCTGTTCACCCCGCTCGCCGACACCGCGATCCCCAACATCACGCGCTACACGTACGACGGTCTGGGCCGTGTGCTCCAGGAGACCCCGTACATGAAGTACGTGGACCCGGTCACCAAGGAGGCGTCCTCCAAGGCGTTCCCGGAGCGGGCCACGAAGTACGAGTACGGCCAGGACTGGTCGAAGATCGTCAACCCCGAGGGCGACTCGTCCTACCGGGTCTGGACCGACGCCACCGGCCGCACCACCCGTACGGACACCTTCAACCCGGCGGCGCCCGACGGCTTCACGTCGACGCGCTACGAGTTCGACACCCGCGGCCGGCTGGTGAAGGCGACGGCCTCGGCCGACACCGCGCACCCGTGGTCGTGGACGTACGACAACAACGGCCGCGTCCTCACCTCGACCGACCCGGACGCGGGCACGACCCGCAACGAGTACGACGCGCGGGGACGTCTGCTGACGCTCACCAACGCCCGCGGCGTCAAGGTCTGGAGCGGCTACGACGTCCTGTCGCGGCCGACCCAGCAGCGCCTGAACGACGCCAACGGCACGCTCCTGTCGGAGTTCACGTACGACACCGCTCCGGGCGGCAAGGGGATGCCGGCCACGGCGACCCGCTACACGGACGGCCTGGCGTACACCCAGAAGGTCAACGGCTACTCGAAGGACTACCAGCCGACCTCGACCACCCTGTCGCTGCCGCAGTCGCTCGTCGACACGTGGGGCTTCGCCAAGGACTACACCTCCAGCTCCTCCTTCTCCGACACCGGAGCTCTGGAGGAGACCACCCTCCCGGCGATCGGCAACTTCGCCGCCGAGAAGCTGGTCGTCCGCTACAACAAGGACGGCAAGCCGCTGTCCCTGTCGGGCAAGGACTGGTACGGCTCCGAGACCGTCTACTCTCCGTACGGCCAGATGCTCCGTTCCACGCTCGGCGCGCAGCCGTATCGCGTGTGGGCGCAGAACTCGTACGACGAGGGCACCGGTGAGCTCAAGGAGCAGTCGGTCTACCGGGAGAAGAACGACGCCTCCCTGGTCAGCGGCAACCTGGTGTCGAACCGGGCGTACAGCTACGACCCGGCCGGCAACGTCACCTCGATCCAGGAGAAGTCCGTCGGGATCGAGGAGCGCCAGTGCTTCGCCTATGACCCGCTGGGTCAGCTGAAGTCGGCCTGGACCTCCAAGGACCAGGCGAACTGCACCACCCCGAAGAACACCGACGGCACGCTCAACGTGGCGTCCGGCAAGGACAACTCCGGCTACTGGCAGGAGTACGAGTACGACCTCCTCGGCAACCGCACCAAGCTGACCGAGAAGGACCTGTCCGGCAACACCGCCAAGGACGCCACCAGCACCTACGCCTACGGCAAGGGTGCCGCCAAGGACCAGCCGCACACGCTGACCAAGGTGACGAAGCAGTACACCACTCCGGCCGGCGCTCAGGTGACGGCCGAAGCGGAGCGGCTGTACGAGCTGACCGGTGAGACCAAGTCGGTCACCTCTCTTCAGAACGGTGACAAGCAGGACCTGAGCTGGACCTACGACGGCAAGGTCGACCGAATCACCGGTCAGGGCTCGAACGGCAAGACCCCGTACGTGGGTCTCGGCCAGAAGTGCATCGACCTGAAGTCGGGTCTCGCGGCCGCGGGGAACGCCATCCAGCTCTACCAGTGCAACGGCACGGTCGCGCAGGCGTGGCACTTCGACCCGGCCCCCGGCCAGGCCGACGCCAACCTCGGCACGCTCGAGGTGTACGACACCTGGTGCGTCCAGCCCGCGGCGAACACGGCGGGTTCGGCGGCGCAGCTGCAGAAGTGCAACGGTTCCACGGCCCAGCAGCTGAAGCGGAACGCGTCGGGCCAGCTGACGCACGTCGCCTCCGGCCTGTGCCTCGCGGTGCAGGGCGCGGCGAATGTCAACACCACACCCCTCGTTCTGGCCACCTGTGACGCGGCTCAGGCCGCCCAGCAGTGGCTGCCGCAGAACGACACCCGTCACATCTACGGGCCGGACGGCGAGCGTCTGCTGACCGTCCAGGGCAAGCAGGCCACGCTCGACCTGGGCGATGCCACCCTCACCGTCCAGGCCGGCGGCATCGTGGTGCGCACCGAGCGCACCTACTCGGTGCCGGGCGGAGCGGTCATGCGCTACGCCAACGGAACGGGCGCCGAGACCCTCGTCGCTCAGACCACGGACCACCAGGACAGCGCCTACACCGAGGTCGGTCTCTACTCCGGTATGCCGGTGCGGGTGCGCAAGCAGGACCCGTTCGGCAACCAGCGCGGCGCCGACACGGCGGGTCAGAACATCCAGAACCACAAGGGTTTCCTCGGCAAGGACCGGGACGACGCCTCAGGCTTCCAGCCGCTGGGCGCCCGTCTCTACGACCCTCAGGTCGGACGCTTCCTCTCCGCCGACCCGCTGATGGACCTGAACGACCCGCAGCAGGCGAACGGGTACGTCTACGCCCACAACAACCCGGTCACCTATGCGGACCCGACGGGTCTGTCGATCGTCCTGACCGCTTCCGAGCGGGCCGCGGCCCTCGCGGGCGCGGGTCTGTCGGCGGCGCAGGTCGCTCAGGCCGAGGCGATGCAGGGCAAGTCCCTCACCTCCGTCATCCTCGCGGTCGCGTGGGAGACGCTGAAGGACTTCATCGGCATCAACGACGCCATGGCCTGCTTCGGCGGTGACATGTGGTCGTGCGGCAGCATCATCCTGGACGCCATTCCGTGGACGAAGCTGGGCAAGATCCCGTCGGTCCTGAAGGCCATCAACCGCACCATCGACGCCATCCAGGCGTTCAAGGCCGCCAAGAAGGCCGCCGAAGCCGTTCTCAAGGCGGCCAAGGCCGCCGAAGAAGCGGCCTTGAGAGCCAAGAAGCTGGCGATCGAGAAGGCCAAGAAGGAAGCAGCGCAACGAGCCAAGAAGAAGGCGGCGGAAGAGGCCAAGAGAAAGGCCGACGCGGCAGCCGCGGCGAAGCGGAAGACCGGTAACCCGGTCCAGAAGAAGGCCCAGGCCAAGGCGGCCCCGAAGGTGTCCTCGCAGCCCAAGAACAAGGGCTCCGGCGGCGGCAAGGGTTCCGGCGGCAAGGTCAACACCAGCAAGCCCGGTGGCTCTTCCGGCGGTTCCTCGCGGAACAACGCCGGATCCAGCGGCAGCGGTGGCTCCGGCAAGGCCGGCTGCAACAGCTTCGTGCCCGGCACCAAGGTCCTGATGGCCGACGGTTCCACCAAGCCGATCGAGCAGGTCAGGACCGGCGACAAGGTCATCGCGACCGACCCGGAGAGCGGGGAGACCCGCGTCGAGACGGTCACGGCCGAGATCAAGGGCCAGGGCCTCAAGCACCTCGTCACCGTCACGCTTGACACCGACGGCAAGGCCGGTGCCAAGACGGCCCGGATCACGGCGACCGACGGCCACCCGGTCTGGGTTCCCGAGCTCGGCGCATGGATCAAGGCCACCGACCTCACCTCGGGCGAGTGGCTCCAGACCAGCTCCGGCACGTACGTCCAGATCACGTCCGTACGGCGCTGGACCGCTCCCGCGGCGACCGTCCACAACCTCACCGTCAGCGCACTCCACACGTACTACGCGCTGGCGGGTGCGACCCCGCTCCTCGTTCACAACGACTCCTGTCCGACGGACGGGGACGACCAGGTCGAGGGCAAGGCGACCAGCGAATGGACGCCGGAGGACCACTCCTCGAACGCGGAGGTGGAGCGGCGTCGTCAGGACGCGGCCGACTTCTACGCCGTCCACCCGGAGACGCACGAGCTGGTGCGGGCCTACCGCGCCAACCCGAACATGCGTCCCCGGTCCAACCCCGGCGGTGGCACCGATACGTTCAACGGCGGGGATCTCAACGACCGTCAGCGGCGGTTCTGGGGTTCCTGGGTCGGCTCGCCGATCTACTGGAACCGTCGACCGGGCAACCAGATCAGGATCATGGTGAACCAGTCGACCGGCGAGATCGCCTACTTCCCGCTGACCAGGGCCGGCGTGCACAACTACGGCTCGCCGCAGATCTATCGTTGGTAGCAGGACACCGCTGGTGACAGCGGATCGTTGACAGCAGCGCACGGCACCCCAGAACCGGGGTGCCGTGCGTGTTTCATCGGACGAGACGCGGGTGGTGCCCGCGCCCCGTACCCGAAACCCCTCCTGAAAGGTTGAAGCAATGGACCACCCTGGGCGACTCGCCCCCGGCGGACTGGTCTTCCTGGGACTCGTGGACCAGGAAGTCCCGCTCGTCCCCCCGACGATCGCCACCGTGGCCGCGGACTATCCACCCCCGGTCGGGGAGTGGGCGAGATCCGTCGTCGAGACCACCGCCCCGGATTTCGTCGCCCGGGCGAACGAGGGCTGGTTCGCTCTCGCCCGCGACGGAGGACTCTTCGGCGACGACCGTGAGTTCCTGGTCGCCGTCGAGGTGGAAGGGGAGGAGGAACGAAACGACTGGTGGTGGGCACGCGTCAGGCTCGACGCGGCCTGGGACGTCATGGGGGCCGGGGCCGCTTCCGCCCTCGGCGTCGGTCCCGGGGCACCCGAATTCGCGATGCTGTCGGTGTCCGGGGACGTCATCGTCTGCGGCACGACCGGTCCGACCTCGATCGGCACCGTCCTGGTGACCGGGTTCCGGGAACTCGCCGAGCTGCGTGAGTTCGCCGAGTGGCAGGCGGACTGGTCCGGAACACCGCAGCGTGAGCGGGTCACCACCCGGCGATGGCTGAATTCGAGCGGGGACTGACCGACCGGGGGCGCCCTCAGCGCCCCCGCGCCTCCCCCTCCGACCGCAGCAACCACCGCCCGCGGGATCGGCGCCGCCTTCCACCCGCAGATGTGCGTGCGTTTCGCCTCCGTGCCCCACGGCGAGCGCGACGGCGCAGCAGCCGCCCGGCAACGCCCGCGCGGCGGACGCCGCGCCCGAGCGGGGACGGAAAGACCGATCGCGTGGGGGATGATGAGGCCGCAACGACGGAACGCGAGCTCGGGAGCCCTGATGGCGAAGCGGGTGCACCAACCCCGTGAGGACGCGGAGTTCGATTTCATCCTGAGGATGAGCGACGGGCCGGTCCTCGCCTACTTCATCGGGACCTGGCCCAAGGCGATCGAGCCCTGCCGGACCATGGACCTGGTCGTGGGCGGCATCGCCGACGAGTACGCGGACCGCCTGACGGTCGTCCGTGCGGACATCACGCGCTGTCCGGCCGCGACCGAGCGGTACGGGATCACTGGAGCGCCGTCGTACGCCCTGCTGAAGGACGGCCAGGCGGTGGCACACGGCGCCGGGCCCATGACGAGCACCGAGCTACGGGCGTTCCTGGACGGCCACCTCTGAGCGCCGCACCGGCCAGGGGCCCTTCCGTCCGGAAGGAACCCTCTCCGCTCGACCGCGGAAGTCACACGCGGCCGGCGTCGTCGGTCACCGCAGCCGCCCACGAGTCGTGTCCCGCATCTCATGGAACACGACACCACCCCGGTGTCCTCACCCGATAAGCGACCGTTCCCGGAGAGTATGGCCGCATGGGCGTCGTCCTGCCGGTTCTCTTCGCGATGTGTGCCGCGTTCAGCAACGCGTTGGCCACCGTCCTCCAGCGGCGTGCCGCGCTGACCGTCCCCCGGTCGGACTCCTTTCGGCCCGGGCTGATCCTGGACCTGGTGCGGCGTCCGGTGTGGCTCGCCGGGATCCTCGCCGTGATCGTCGCGGGGGTGGGGCAGGCCGCCGCCCTGGCGACGGGGGCGCTGTCCCTCGTGCAACCGCTGTTCGTGCTCGAACTGCCCCTCGCCCTGCTCATCGCCTCCGCCATGGCCCGCGAGCGCCTGTCCGGGTGGCTGTGGGCGGCCGTCGCCGCCGTGGTGTGCGGGCTCGGCGCGGCACTGCTGGCCGCCTCGCCCGCCGGGAACCGTACCCGTGTCGAACTGGACCGCTGGGTGCCGGCGCTGGTCGCCTGCGCCGTCGCCGTGGTGGTGCTCGCCGCGGCAGGGCTGCGCCGGCCGCCCGGCCGGGCCCGCGCGGGCTGCCTCGGCGCCGCGACCGCGATCTGCTACGCGCTGACCGCCGCCCTGATGAAGACCTCCATGCACATCCTCGGGGACGAGGGTCTCGGCGGCTTCCTGACGTCCTGGCAGACCTATGCCTTCTGCGTGGCCGGGGTCGCGGCCGTGCTGCTGCTGGAGCACGCCATGCAGGGCGGCCCGCTCGTCGCCTCGCAGCCCGCGCTCACCCTCGGCGACGCCACCGTGAGCCTGATCCTCGGCGTCCTGCTCTACGGGGAGCACCTCAGGACCGGCTGGTGGCTGCTGCCCCAGCTCGCGGGCATCGCACTGATCGTCGTCGGGGTGTTCGCCCTGGCCCGCAGCGGCGTCAGCTCGGCCTGATCCGCACGGCACGGCTCGCCGGCCGAAGCGCTGCCGGGCGGGCCCTTCCCTCTCGTGGCGCAGACGCCCCCGCGCACCCGGATCCGGCGGCCGGACCCCGCCCGGGAGGGGCTTCGCCGGGTCTTCCCCGCCCGGGAGGGGCGGATCAGAGGGAGACGACCGTCGTCTCGGTCGCCTTCACGCCGGTCCAGACGGAGACGCCGTCGGCGAGGCCGAGTTCGGCGGCGGCCTGGGGCGTGATCTCGGCGACGAGATCGGGTGCCTCGTCCGAGGCGATCAGGATGCGCAGGCGGCTGCCGCTGCCGGTGATCTCGCGCACGGTCCCGGGCCAGACGTTCCGCGGGCTGCCGGCGGGCTTCTCGCGGTGGACGGACACCGCTTCGGGCGCGACGATCGCGAGTGCCGGGGTTCCGGGCGGCGGGGGATCGGCCGCGATCAGCACCCCGCCGCCGTCGAGCGCGACGCCCTCCGCGGTGGCGGTGCCCGGCCAGGCGTTGCGGCCCAGCATCCGGGCCACCCACGGGGACCGGGGGTGGCGGGTGACCTCGGTCGGGGTGGCGTCCTGCAGCGCGCTGCCCCCGTCGAGGACGAGCACGCGGTCGGCGAGCGAGACGGCCTCGACCGGGTCGTGCGTGACGATGAGGCAGACGCCGCCGAAGCCGGTGAGGTGGGTGCGCAGGGTGTGACGGACGTGGGCGCGGGTGGTCTGGTCGAGGGCGGCGAGCGGCTCGTCCAGGACCAGGAGGCGGGGGCGGGCGGCCAGCGCCCTGGCCAGGGCGACGCGGCCGGCCTGTCCGCCCGACAGCTGCCCCGGCCTGCGGTGCGCGAGGTGCCCGACGGCGAGGCGGTCGAGCCAGGCCTGCGCCTCCCGGCGGGCCTGGGAGCGGGAGACGCCCTGGGCCCGCAGTCCGTACGCGGTGTTGGCGAGGGCCGTCATGTGCGGGAAGAGCGCGCCGTCCTGGGGCACCCACGCGACGCGCCGCCGGTGCGGAGGCAGGGAGGTGACGTCGACGCCGCCCAGCGTGAGGTCGGCGTGCGCGCGGGGGGTGAGGCCGAGGAGGGCCCGGAGCAGGGTGGTCTTGCCGGCGCCGTTCGGTCCCACGACGGCGATGGTGGTGCCCGGTTCGGCGTCCAGGGTGAGCCGGGTGAAGCCGGTGACCTCGGCATGCAGCGCCCAGCGTCCGTCGGACGGGGCGGAGGGGAGCACGGGTGCGGCCCCGGCCGCCGGTTCCGTGGCGCCCGGTTCCGTCCCGGTCCCGGGCGGGGTGCGGCGCTCGCGGTCTGCCGGGGTGCCCGTCCACCGTCCCCGGAGCGCGACGAGGACGCCCATCGCGATGGCGAGGAGCAGCAGCGAGACGGAGGTGGCGGCCTCCGGTTCGTCCTGGAGCAGCAGGTAGACCTGGAGCGGGAGGGTCTGGGTGGTCCCGGGCAGGTTGCCCGCGAAGGTGATCGTGGCGCCGAACTCGCCCAGTGCCCGGGCCCAGGTGAGGGCCGCGCCCGCGACGACTCCCGGTGCCACCATCGGCAGCGTGACGGTGAGGAACACGCGCAGCGGGGAGGCGCCCAGGGAGGCCGCCGTCTCCTCGTAGCGGGGCCGCAGGCCGCCGAGCGCGCCCTCCAGGCTGATGACGAGGAAGGGCATGGCGACGAAGGTCGCCGCGACGACGGCTCCGGAGGTGTGGAACGGCAGCGTGATGCCGAAGGTGTCTTCCAGCCATGGCCCGAGCAGGCCGCGTCGGCCGAAGGCGAGCAGCAGCGCGACGCCGCCGACCGTGGGCGGCAGCACCATCGGCAGCAGGACCAGCGAACGAACGATCGCCTTGCCGGGGAACGGGACGCGGGCGAGCAGCCAGGCGAGGGGGATCCCGAGAACGAGGGAGAGCCCCAGCGCCCACAGGGAGACGAGGAGCGACAGCTTCAGTGCCTGGACGGTGCCCGGCGAGCCGAGGTGGTCGGCCAGCTCGCTCCATTCCGTCCGTACGAGGATGCCGGCCAGGGGCAGGGCCAGGAAGGCCACGGCGACGATCGCGGGCAGCGCCAGCAGGAGCGGCGGACGGGCGCCGGAGGTACGGAGTCCTGCTCGTTTCATCGAGGGTCCTCAGGAGATGGATGAGGGCCGGGGTGGCGGCTGCCCGTCCCCCCGGTACGGGCAGCCGCCGCGATCTGGACGATCCCGGTCGGTCACGGCTTCTGGAAGCCCGCGTCCTGGAGGATCTTCTGGCCCTCGGGCGAGCTCAGCCAGGAGACGAACGCGGCCGCGGCGGCGGCGCTCCCGGAGTCCTTGAGCGCGGCCGCGGGGTACGTGGCGATGGCGTTCTGGCCGTCGGGGATGTCGACGGCGTCGACCTTGTCCTCGGCGCTCTCGGCGTCGGTCTTGTAGACGAGACCGGCGTCGGCCTCGCCCAGCTCGACCTTGCTCAGCACGGCGCGCACGTTGGGCTCCTGCGAGACCGGCTTCACCGTGATCTTCTGGGCGTCGAGGATCTTCTTGCTGTACTTGCCCGCCGGGACCTCGGGGGCCGCGAGGACGACCTTCAGCTTCGGGTCCGCGAGGTCCTTCAGTCCGGCGACCTTGTGCGGGTTGCCTTCGCCGGTGGCGATCACGAGCCGGTTCCTGGCGATGACGGTGGGGGTGCCGGTGTCGGCCTTCACCTTGTCCATGCTCTTGGTGTCGGCGGTGACCAGGACGTCGGCGGGCGCGCCCTGCGAGACCTGGGCGACGAGCTCCTGGGAGCCGGCGAAGGAGAACGTGATCTTCGTGCCGGGGTGGGACTTCTCGTAGGCGGCGCCGGCCGTCTTGAAGACGTCGGTCAGGGACGCGGCGGCGAGCACGGTCAGGTGCGCCTTCGGGGCCGCGCCCGCGGAGCCGGAGGCGGTGGAGCCGCCGGTGCCCTTCTCGGGGTCGTCGTTCGACGAGCAGGCGGCGAGCGGCACGAGCAGGGCCGCGGTGAGAGCGGCGACGGCGACGCGACGTCCGGTGGGGGTGAGGGACATGAGGTCGGAACTCCTTGGGGACGAAAGGAAGGTGCGGGAGTGACAGGCCGGTCGCGCCGACGGCCTGGACGTCTCGGTCCTGCGTGAGCGGTGGTCAGGTGCGGTCGATGTGCACGCTGGTCGACTTCACGCGGGCGGTGGCCCGCATGCCGACTTCCAGCCCCAGGTCCTCCACGGCCTCACGGGTGAGGAGGGAGACCAGCCGGTGCGGACCCGCCTGGATCGTGACCTGGGCCGCGACGTCACCGAGCTTGATCGCCGTGACGATGCCGGGAAAGGCATTGCGCGCCGACGTGTACGGCGCGGCCTCCTCGCCCTGAGCGACCTCCACGGAGAACGCGGCGAGCGACCTGGCGTCGATCACGCGCCGACCGCTCTCGTCGCGGTGGGTCGCGACCCGGCCCGCGTCCGCCCAGCGCCGCGCGGTGTCGGGGCTGACGCCCAGCAGACGCGCGGCCTGGCCGATGGTGTAGGGCTGCATATGCGTCACCGTAGGGCGAGTTTCCTCTCATCTGCAACTACGTCGTGCGACCGTCCATGGCGAATGAGAGGTCGCTTGGAGGAAGGGACGAGTGGGCCGCAGCCGGGGCCGCTCGTGCGATGCGAGGGCTCGGTCCGCGGCATCGAGTGCCCGGCCGGCGGTCCCGGCGGCCGCGCCCCGGGGCCCCGAAGGGGGCCCGCCGGGGGCGCCCACTCGCGAGACGGAGACGGGGGGCGCCCACTCTGGAGACGCCGCCCCGGTCCGGCCGTCCCGCGCGACCGTTCCGGTCCGGCCGTCCCGCGCCCGCGACCGTTCCGGGCGGACCGGTCCCGGTCCGGCCGTCCCACGGCCGCACCCGTCCCGGTCCGGCCGCCTCGGTCCGGCCGTCCGACGACCGCCGCCGTCGCCGGTGCTCGGCGGGGCGGCGTGAGCCTGGCATGGGTGCGGCGCGCATCCCCGCCCCCCGAACTATGGTGTCCCACCACATACGCGGCTGACCTGCGCTTTCCTACGGTGTGGCGACACGCAACGTCCCCCCTTCACCCGCTCGGAAGTGGTGCACATGGCCGCCGCAACACACGCTCCCACGCCTCCCGGCTCCCTCAAGCGCATCGTCGCCGCCAGTCTCATCGGCACCACCATCGAGTGGTACGACTTCTTCCTCTACGGTTCGGCCGCCGCGCTGGTGTTCAACAAGCTGTTCTTTCCCGATTCGGATCCGCTGGTCGGCACGCTGCTGTCCTTCCTGACGTACGCGGTCGGGTTCGCCGCGCGGCCGCTGGGAGCGCTCGTGTTCGGGCACTACGGCGACCGGCTCGGCCGGAAGAAGCTGCTGGTCCTCAGCCTGCTGCTGATGGGCGGCGCGACCTTCGCCATCGGGCTGCTGCCCACGCACGCCACCGTGGGGTCCGCCGCTCCGCTGCTGCTGACCGCGCTGCGGCTCGTGCAGGGGTTCGCGCTGGGCGGCGAGTGGGGCGGCGCCGTGCTGCTGGTGTCCGAGCACGGGGACGCGGAACGGCGCGGGTTCTGGGCCTCGTGGCCGCAGACCGGAGCGCCGGCCGGTCAGCTGCTCGCCACGGGTGTGCTGTCGGCGCTGACCGCGCTGCTCTCCGAGTCCGCCTTCGGCTCCTGGGGGTGGCGGATTCCGTTCCTGCTGTCCGGCGTCCTCGTGATGGTCGGTCTGTGGATCCGGCTCTCCGTCGACGAGTCGCCCGTCTTCAAGGCCGCACTCGCCGCCGCGGAGGAGCGCAAGGCCACCGCCGACCAGGCCGAGAAGATGCCGCTGGTCGCCGTGCTCAAGAACCACTGGCGCGATGTGCTCGTCGCCATGGGTGCCCGCATGGCCGAGAACATCTCGTACTACGTGATCACGGCCTTCATCCTCGTGTACGCCACCACCCAGGTCGGCCTCTCCAAGCAGACCGCCCTGAACGCCGTCCTCATCGGCTCGGCCGTCCACTTCGCCGTCATCCCCCTCTGGGGCGCGCTGTCCGACCGGCTCGGGCGCCGGCCCGTGTACCTGATCGGCGCGGTCGGCGTCGGGCTCTGGATGTTCCCCTTCTTCGCCCTCATCGACCGGGGGACCTTCGGCAGCCTGCTCCTCGCCGTCACCGTCGGCCTCGTCCTGCACGGCGCGATGTACGCCCCCCAGGCCGCCTTCTTCTCGGAGATGTTCGCGACCCGGATGCGCTACTCCGGCGCCTCGATCGGTGCCCAGTTCTCCTCGGTCGCCGCCGGCGCCCCCGCGCCGCTCATCGCCACCGCGCTGCTCGCCGACTACGACAGCTCGACCCCGATCGCCCTCTATGTCATCGCCGCCGCGCTCCTCACCGTCGTCGCGGTCGCCTGTGCCCGGGAGACCCGTCACCGCGATCTCTCCGACGTCACCGAGACCGCCGGTGCCGCTCCGGTGGAGGCGTCCGTCCGCGCCGACGTCTGAGCCCCCTCCGCACACCCGCCCGCCGGGACGTACGGACACGAAAGGGCCCCTCTCGAAGGAGAGGGGCCCTTTCACGTGACCAGGGGCGACGGGCCGCCGGGGACCCGGGTCACCGGGTCACCGCGACCGTGCGGCACCGTCCGCGCCCGCGTCCGGCTGGTCCGGCTTCTCGCAGGTCACCTTGTCCCGCGGCGTGTAGTGCGTGCTGAAGGTCTCGCGCTTCACCTCGGTGCCGCCGTTCTTGAAGACCCGGTCGACCTTGATGTCGAAACCCTCCAGCGGCTCCTGGACCTCGCACTTGTCGCTCGGGTCCTTGCGTTCCTTCGGCTGCGTGATGTTCGTGCGCGGGCCCGCGACCGCCTCGACCGTGTCGTACTTCTTCGTGCCGAGGAAGCTGACGGTCACCGACGAGTCCGTCGAGCTCGCCTTGATGTAGATCGGGTGGCCCGAGTCGTTGCGGAAGCGCAGGTCGAGCGTGCCCCAGGCCACGGTCGCCTCCCGGCCGGCCGGGTAGCGCTCGATGTAGAAGGAGTGGGCGCCGTGCTCGATCGGCTTGACGCCGGCGAAGAAGAGCGCGTTGTAGACCGTGGTGGCGACCGCGGACACCCCGCCGCCCGGAGCCTTCTGGTACTGGCCGTCCATGATCATCGTGCCGTCGACGAAGCCGTTGGCCTCCGTGCGCTCGCCGACCGTGCGGTTGAAGCTCCACACCGCGCCGGGCTGGACCACGGAGCCGTTGATCAGCTCGACGGCCCGGCCGATGTTCGTCGTGCGGTACGGGGCGGCCGGGAAGTGCACCGTGAACGTCGACATCTGCTCGGTGATCCCCAGCTCGGCCAGGCTCTTCGCCGTCAGCTGCGGCTGGGTCAGCCTGGCGTGCACCGGGCCGGTGCGGGCCGCCGTGCCCTGCTTGGTGAGCAGCGGCTCCACCGCGCGCCCGAGGGCGTCGGCCGAGACCTCGCGGCCGGGGCGCCCGTCGCGCTCCACGACGACCTTGCCGTCGCGGACCCCGAGGCTCGCCTCGACGGGCGCTCCGCTGAGCGAGTCGAGCGGGCGGGCCACCGCCGGGTCGTGCATCAGGGTGCGGGCGTCAAGGGACGAGGTGAGCCGGCCGCCGTCGGCCTTCACGTTCAGATGGTCGCCGAGGGTCGCCGCCGGGATCGCGAGCCGCTTGGCGCCCGAGGTGAGCGTGACCGGGCCCGACATGGCGGGCGCCGCGAACTGCTTCACGAAGCGGTGGACCTCCGCCGCCTGCACGTCGGGCCGGGTCACCGAGACGGGCAACGCCACGGGTCCCGCGCCCCCGGTCCCGGGATAGGCGGCCCGCAGCGCGTCGACGGCCTTCGCCGTGTCCAGCTTCTGGCCGTCGCGCGGCTCGGTCACGACCGTCCTGCCGTTCTTGAAGGCCACGGCGCCCTCACGGGCCGCGCGATCGTGCTGCTTCGCCTGCGCGGCGACCGCCGCGCGCGCCTTCGCGTCGTCGAAGGAGACGACCGGCTCGATGTCACGGTGCTCCGACGAGAAGAGCCGGCCGATGACGGTGAAGGGGTCGCGGGACGGATCGGCCGCCCGGTCCGCCGTCGCCGCCACGTCGACCGTGAGCCCCGCCGCGGCGGGGTCGACCGTGGTGGCCGCGTCACCGATCGTGACCCGCACGGGGTCCTTCCATGACGCGGGGGCCGCCGCGGTGAGCCGGGCGGCGGCCTCGGCGCGGCTCAGGCCGCCGATGTCGATGCCGTCGACGCGCGTGCCGTCGGAGATGTCGTCGCCGGTGGCGACGAGCCCCGCCACGTACAGTCCCCCCGCGACGGCCGCGACCGCACCGGTCGCGATCGCCGCCTTGCGTATGTGGCCGCGGCGCCTGTGGGGGCGGGGGCCCGTGTCAGCGTGGTCGGTCGTGGAGCGGCGCACACACCCTCCCAGGGCGGTGAGGAGTCAGGGGTCACCCGTGAGGGGGCAGCGGTGCCCCTCCCTCGAACGGGGGTATCCCCCGACGTTACGCCGAATGGCGGTGATAGTTCCATATGATCCCTTTTATTCATATGGTGACGCTCCTCTCATCCCTGGCGAACTAAGGTGACCGGGTGTCCCCGTCCTCCCCAGACCCTCGGCAGGCAGACCCTCCGCAGGCAGCTCCCCAGCAGGAGAGCCCCCGGTCCGCCGGTCCCCGATCCGTCGAACGCGCGCTCGCCCTCCTCGACGCCGTGGCCGACGCCGGCGGGCCCGTCGGGGCGAAGGCGCTGGCCCGGAGGCTGGGCTGCGCCCTGTCGACCGTCTACCACCTCACCGGCCCGCTGGTCGCCCGCGGCCATCTCGTACGGACTCCCGAGGGATACGCCCCCGGCCCCCGTGTGCCCGCTCTGTACCGCGCGTACCAGCGGCACCACGGGCTCGGCGGGCCCGTGGGCGGACTGCTCGCCGGGCTGCGCCGTACGTCGGGCGCCGAGGCCTACTTCACCGCCTACCGCGACGGCCGGATCACCGTGGTCGACACCACCGCGCCGGTCACCGACACCGCCCACCCCTTCGTCCCGGGGCCCGAGGCGCGCGCCCACGCCACGGCCCACGGCAAGGCCCTCCTCGCCGGGCTGCCCCGGCCGCTGCGCCGCCGCTACCTGGACGCCCACGGCATGGCCCGGTTCACCGACCGGACGATCACCAGTCCCGAGCTCTTCGAGGCGGAGCTGGCCCGGGTGCGCGACCTGGGCTTCGCGGTCTCGGTGGGGGAGGCCGACCCCGCGTACACCTGCCTCGCGACGGCGCTCCCCGGGCGGCGCCGGGACGGCAGCGTGTACGCGCTGTCCGTCTCCCTGCCCACCGCCGACTTCCGGCGGCGCCACGGCGAGGTGCGGGCGGCCCTGGCGCGTGCCGTCCCGCTGCTCGCCGAGGCGCTGCCGGACCACGCCGCCGGCCCCACCGACGCCACCGGCCTCAGGATTCCGACGCTGCCGGAATCCTGACCGGCCCGACTGGCCCGGGCGGGCGGACCGGCGCACCGTGGACCCATGATCTTCATCGCCGTGCGTTTCACCGCCCGCCCCGAGTACGCGGACACCTGGCTCGACCGCGTCGCCGACTTCACCCGCGCCACCCGCGAGGAGCCCGGGAACCTCTTCTTCGACTGGTCGCGCAGCGTGGACGACCCCCACCAGTACGTCCTCCTGGAGGCCTTCGCCGACGCCGAGGCGGGCGCGGCGCACGTCGCCTCCGCCCACTTCAAGGCCGGTCTCGCGGTCATGGGCGAGGCCATCGCGGCCACGCCGGAGATCATCAACGTCGAGGTGCCACAGCAGGGTTGGGGTCCCATGGGCGAACTCGCCCGCTAGCCACCGCGGGCCGGGCGCTCCGGCCCGCCCGCGTCGCGCGGTTGCGACCGCCCGCCGGGCCGCGGCGGTCTCTTCCCGGCCGCCCCGCCCCCGCTTGTCGCCCGTTCCGGGCGGAGCTCGTCCCCGCCCCCTGCCCGCTCCGGCCGGTTCCCTCCCCGTCGCCGCACTCCCTTGCTCCGGGCAGACCCGCGTTCCGCCCCGCGCCGTTCGTGTCCACCCCCTCACCCCCCGTACGCGCGGGTGCGCCCGCCTTCCGTACCCGACAGACTGGACGAATACCCCGAACGTGCGTGAGGGGGCGGTCGAGGATGCCGCTGCGACAGCTGTCCGGGCCACTGCGCCGCTGGACTCTTCTCTACGTGCTGTTCGTCGCCGGCGTCACCGTCGCGTACCTCGAAGTGCCGTCCCGGCACACCGTCCTGTGGGCCCTCATCGGTCTGAGCGGGGTCGCCGCGATCCTCACCGGCGTCCACCTGCACCGGCCCGCCCGCCGCTGGCCGTGGCTGGTGCTCGCGGCCGCCAACTTCACGTTCGTCGCCGGCGACACCACGTACAACGCGCTGGAGTCCTTCTTCCACCAGAGCCGGCCGTTCCCCTCCCTCGCCGACGCCTTCTACCTCGTCACCTACCCCCTCTTCGCGATCGGTCTCTACGGCTTCATCCGCCGCCGGGCCGCCGGCCGCGACATGGCCGTGGCGCTCGACGCGCTGATCCTGACCTCCGGTCTCGCACTGCTGGCCTGGGTCAATCTGATCAATCCGCTCACCACGTCCCCCGACATGACCTGGGTCGAGCGCGCCATCTCGATCGCGTACCCCCTGGGCGACGTCCTGATGCTGGCCATGCTGGCCCGGCTGCTCGTCCCCGGCGGGCTCCGCTCCCGGGCCGTTCAGCTGCTCACCCTGGGCACCTGCGGCATCCTCTTCTCCGACGTCGTCTACGGCGTGAAGCAGCTGGACGGCACATGGCAGGTCGGCACCCCCTGGGACCTCGGCTGGGTCGTCTTCTTCACCGCCTGGGGCCTCGCCGCCCTGCACCCCTCGATGACCGGGCTGACCGAGCTGGCGCCCGAGCCCGCGCCCCGGGTGGCGGAGCGGCGGCTCTTCCTCCTCGCCATGGCCTCCCTGATCGCGCCCGCGCTGCTGCTCTTCCAGTCGCTGCGCCAGGACCCCGACCGGGACATCGGGGTCATCGCGATCTTCTCCGCCCTCATGTTCCTGCTCGTCCTGGTCCGCCTGTGGGGCATGATGGCCGACCACCGCCGGGCCGAGGCCCGCGAGCGCAGCCTGCGGGTCGCCGCGGCCTCGCTCGTGGCGGCGCTGAGCCCGCGCGAGGTCGCGGCCGCCGTCGAGACCGCCGCCGCCACGCTCTTCGGCGCGGGTACGCCGCACCACACGATGCTGCTCGCCCGCGACCGCCGCGGCCGGCTGGCGGCGGTGCCCACCGGCCGCCAACCCTGGAACCTCCAGGCCGTCGAGGTCACCGGTCCCAAGGCCACCGGCCCGGACGGAGTCCCCTGGGCCGACCTCCTCGCCGACGGCAGCCGGCTCCTCCCGGTCACCGCCCTGGACCCGGCCGTCGCCGCCGCCGTCGCGCCCGAGACGCACGCCCTGTTCTGCCCGCTCGCCCTCCAGGCCCCGGCCGCCGGCGAGCCGCTGCTCGGCGCGCTCCTCCTCGCCGGGACGGAGAAGAAGCTGTCCGAGATCGCCCCCTCCGCCCAGTCCCTCGCCTCCCAGGCCGCGCTCGCCCTCGAACGCTTCGGGCTGAGCGAGGAGGTCAGCCGCCGCACCAGCGAGGCCTACTTCCGCACCCTGGTGCACAACACGTCCGACGTCATCCTCATCGTCGACGACGACGACACCGTCCGGTACGCCAGCCCGTCCGCGGACAGCATGTTCGGGCACTCGCTGCTGCCGGGCACCCCGCTCACCGAACTCCTCGCCCCCGGCGACTCCGTCAGCGCCCTGCGGATCCTCTCCGGGGTCCGCGCCCGGGGGAACGTGGACGCCCGCGACGACTGGAAGCTGCTGCACGGCGGCTCCGCCGACCTGGAGGTCGAGGTCCGCTGCAGCAACCTGAGGGACGAGCAGACCGTCCACGGCCTCGTGCTGACCCTCCGGGACGTCACCGAACAGCGCAAACTGGAGCGCGAGCTCACCCACCGCGCCTTCCACGACTCGCTGACCGGTCTGCCCAACCGCGTGCTGCTCCTGGAACGGATCGAGAGGGCCCTGCTGCGCGGCCGCCGCGAGTCCACCCTCACCTGCATGCTCTTCGTCGACCTGGACGACTTCAAGGTCGTCAACGACACCATGGGCCACTCCGTCGGCGACGAGCTCCTCGTCGCCGTCGCCCGCCGGCTGACCTCCGTGCTCCGGCTCACCGACACCGCCGCCCGGCTCGGCGGCGACGAGTTCGCCGTGCTCATCGAGGGCGCCCGCGAGCCCGGCGACGCCGAGGTCCTCGCCGCCGAGATCGTGAACACCCTCAGCCAGCCCTTCCACCTCACCGACGGCGCCGTGTCCGTCTCGACCAGCGTCGGTGTCGCCACCGTCCTCGACAGCGCCCACGCCGAGGAACTCCTCGGCCACGCCGACCTCGCCCTGTACGCGGCCAAGGCCGCGGGCAAGAAGCGCTGGCGGCGCTTCCGTCCCGAGCTGCACTCCCGGCTCGTCGCCCGGCACGAGCTGCAGGCCGGCATGGACAACGCGATCGCCCACCACTCCTTCGCCGTGCGCTACCAGCCCATCGTGCAGGTCGACGACGGGGCGCCGGCCGGCTTCGAGGCCCTGATCCGCTGGCCGCACGCCCGGCGTGGCATGGTCCCGCCCGAGCAGTTCATCACCATCGCCGAGGAGAGCGGCCACATCATGCCGCTCGGCGCCTGGGTGCTCGACCACGCGGCCCACGACATCTCGAACTGGCAGCGCGCCCACCGCCGGACGCCGCCGCTGTGCGCCAACGTCAACGTCTCCGCTCGCCAGTTCCGCGACCCCGGACTGCTCGACGTGGTCCGGCGCACCCTGCGCTCCTCCGGGCTGGCCCCCGACTCCCTGGTCCTGGAGCTCACCGAGTCCGTCCTCATGCACGGAGACGAACAGATCGGCACCACCATGCGCGCCCTGAAGGACCTCGGGGTGTCCATCGCCATCGACGACTTCGGCACCGGGTACTCGTCCCTGAGCTACCTGCGCGAGTTCCCCATCGACGTGCTGAAGGTCGACAAGTCCTTCATCGACGACATCACCACCGACCGCCAGCAGGTCGCCCTCGTCGAGGGCATCGTGCGCATCGCGGACGTCCTCGGGCTGCAGGTCGTCGCCGAGGGCATCGAGAACGAGGACCAGCGCGCCCTCCTCGCCGACATGGGCTGCCGCTTCGGCCAGGGCTACCTCTTCGCCCGCCCCCTGACCGCGGACCAGGCGGAGACCTTCCTGCACCGGCCGGCCGCCGGCCCGGCACGTACCGCCCGTACCGCCAGGACCGTCCGGGCCGCCAGGGCCGCCAGGGCCGCCGGGGCCGCCGGGGAACCCGGGGCCTCGCGGGCCGCCAAGCTCGACATGCGCTGGCGGGACCTGGAGCGGCTCAAGCGCACCAGCCCCATGTGCGACGCCGTCATCGACGAGATCGACGGCCGCCGGCTCCGCGTCGACGACCACTGGCTGATCGACTTCGCCTCCTGCAACTACCTCGGCTTCGACCTCGACCCCGAGATCATGGCCTCCATCGACCCCCAGGTGCGGACCTGGGGCACGCACCCCAGCTGGTCCCGGCTCATCGGCAGCCCCCGGCTCTACCCGCGCATCGAGGAACGCCTCACCGAACTCCTCGGCGCCCCCGACACCCTGCTGCTGCCGACCATCACCCTCATCCACCAGTCGGTCATCCCGCTGCTCGCCGCCGGCGGCCAGATCTTCGTCGAGTCCCAGGCCCACCGCACCATCTACGACGGCTGTGTGGTCGCCCGCGGCCAGGGCGCCGAACTGCACCGCTTCCGGGTCGACGAGCCCTGGGAGCTCGACACCCTGCTGCGCGAGTCGCCCCGCGGCGGCACCCGGCTCGTCTGCATGGACGGCGTCAACAGCATGACCGGCAACTTCCCCGACCTGCGCGCGACCGCCCGGATCTGCCGCGAGCACGACGCCCTGCTGTACGTCGACGACGCCCACGGCTTCGGCGTCATCGGCGAACGAGGACCGGGGGAGACCAGCCCTTACGGCTCGCGCGGCAACAGCATCGTGCGCCACCTCGGCGAGACCTACGACGGCATCGTCCTCGTCGGCGGCTTCTCCAAGGCGTACTCCTCGCTGCTCGCCTTCCTCGCCCTGCCCCGCCGCCTCAAGGACCACCTCAAGGTCGCGGCCGCCCCCTACCTCTACTCCGGTCCCTCGCCGACCGCCTCGCTCGCCACCGCCCTCGCCGGTCTCGACGTCAACGACGCGCGCGGCGACGCCATCCGGGCCGACCTGCACCGCAAGACCGTCCGCGTCCTCGACCACGTCCGCGGCCTCGGCATCGCCACCCCCAACACCGACGGCCTGCCGATCATCGAGGTCCCCCTCGGCGACGCCTCGGAGCTGGAGGCGGTCGCCGCGTTCCTGTGGGACCGGGGCATCTACGTGACGCTCGCCAGCTATCCCCTCGTGCCGCGCGACCGGGTCGGCTTCCGCGTCCAGATCACCGCCGCCAACACCGACGAGGAGATCGAGGAGCTCAACGACACCGTCACCGCCCTGTCGGCGCGCTTCGCACTCCAGCGCCGCACCCCCGCCCAGCCCGGTGCCGTCCAGGCCGGCCGTTCCCCGGAGGCATGATGGCCACCACCCGCAGGGCGGTGCGCAGGAACCGCGACGCGGACTGGAACGCCTGGCCCGTCGCGGAGTACCTCGCCGAGAACTACCGCCAGATGCACCCGTGCGACCGGGGCGTCATCCACCACCACTGCGCCTTCTACCGGCAGTTCGCCCCCGGCTCGCTCGCCCGGACCCTCGAACTCGGCGCGGGCCCCAATCTCTACCCGCTGATGCTGGCCACCGGCGCCGGCCGCCGCGTCGAGGCCCTGGAACCCGGTGCCGCCAGCCGCGCCTATCTGCGGCGCCAGCTCGCCTACGGCCCCGAGGACAGCTGGGAGCCCTTCTACGCACTGGCCCGCGCCCTCGACCCCGGCCTGCCGCCGACCCTCACCGAGGCCCTCACCCGGGTCCACGTGGTGCAGGGCGACGCCGACGACCTCGTCGACGGCCACTACGACACGGCGTCGATGAACTTCGTCGCCGAGAGCGTCACCGAGGACTTCGGCGAGTTCACCGCCCTGTGCGCGGCCTTCGCCCGCGCGGTGCGCCCCGGTGGCGGGCTCGTCGCCGCCTTCATGGAGCGCATGCCGAGCTACCGCATCGGCCACGGACCGGTCTGGCCGGCCTGCCCGGTCGACGAGTCCGCGCTGCGCGCCGTCTTCGGCCCCCGCACCACGGACCTGCGGATCTCCCGGCTCGCCAAGGACCACACCCTGCCCGAGTACGGCGACACCGGAGTGCTGCTGCTCACCGGCCGGCGGCCCGGTCCCTGATCAGCTCCGCGTAGGCGTCGAGCGAGGACCCCGGCGTCCCGTCGTAGAGATGGTGGTCGAAGGCCCACATCAGGTCCTCCAGCCCGCAGGTGTCCACCTGGTGGAAGGCCGCCTCCAGGGTGCCCGGCCGGTACGCCGCCACCTGGGGACCCGCGCTCTCTCCGGCCACGTGCCGGAAGCCCTCCGCCCGCGCCACCGCCACCACCCAGCGGGCCGACGACCAGGACCGCAGCGTCGCGTCGGAGGCGGTGGTCACCCGCCGCGCGTCACCGGAGGCGCAGCCGCCGTCGACGGGGCGCCCGGTGCCGTCCACCAGCGCGGTCGTGACGATCTGCACCCGGTCCCGGTGCTGGACGAGGCCCAGCGTCGCGAAGAAGCCGACCCCCTGACCGATCAGGCGGGCACCGCGCGTGCGGCCGTCCAGATAGGCGGCCACGGCCGCGTCCCGGTCGGCGGGGTAGAAACCGGCGCCCGGCACGAGCACCTTCAGCGGGCCGCGGTGGCCGAGCCCGGTGTACAGGTCGATCTGCCAGTTCACCGCGTCGGCGAGGGAGGCCAGGTACCAGTCGTACCAGCGCCGCACCTGTCGTTCCGTGAAGGGCGCCCCCCGGTACGTGTGCTCGCCGGGCCGCCAGCCGGGGTACGGGCTCGCCGCCTGGGCATGCCGGTCGAACGCCCAGAACTCGCCGCCCGCCCGCCCGTCCGAGACCGCCCGCGGATAGCCGAACTCGCCGTTCTCGTCGATCCCGAGCCGGACCGCCCACACGTCCGCCAGGCCGATCCGCGCCCTGACCTGCCGCGCGTACGAGGCGACCGCGTCCCGTACCGGCCGGCTGAACACGATGTTGGGGGTGCTCGTGGAGCGCTCGCCGTACTGGTTCTCCCACACCGACTCGGGGTAGGCGTCCGGGAGCCAGTCCGGCGGGTGGTTGATCCCGAGTCCGAGCTCCACGCGCAGACCGGCGTCCCGGAACGCCTGCAGCCGCTCCCGCACCTGCCGTGCGTACGCCTCGTCGTACACCCCCGGCTCCGGTTCGAACCGGCTCCAGTCCAACGGGAGATGAGCGATCCGCAGCCCGTGCGCGTACTCCGTCTCCGCCCGCCCCGGGTCGGTCTGGAGGGTGCCGAACAGCGTGGGGGGCGGCTGCCCGTCCGGGCGCAGGCGCCCGAACGCGGCCGCCACCAGCGTCAGTACGGCGAGCAGTCCGATCACCACCGGCAGCCGGACCGGAGTCATGACAGCAGCTCCCGGTAGAGCGACGCGTACTGCGCGGCGAACCGCTCGGGTCCGAACTGTTCCTCCACGGCGGCCCGGCCCCGCTCGGCGAGCACGTCCCAGGAGCGCGGCTGGCCCAGCAGCCACACCAGCTGCTGCCCCGTGCGGCGGGCGTCACCCGCGGGCGCCCGCAGCACCGCGTTGCCGAAGTCGGCGAACTGCGGCAGGTCGCTGAGGATCACCGGCCGGCCGGTGGCGAGCGCCTGGAGCACCGTCAGCGGGATGTCGGCCTTCCCGCCGATCGCGGACGGAGGGAACAGGAAGACGTGCGCCGAGGCGATCAGCGCCCGCATGTCGTCCACGTAGCCCAGGACCTCGGTGTCGGCCAGGCCCTGTGCCGCGGCCCGCTCCCGCAGCGCCTCCTCCAGGGCGTGCAGGTCCTGCCCGGGCCGCCCCCGCATCGCGAGCACCAGCCGGAGGCGGACGCCCGCCCGGACGGCCTCCGCCGCCGCGTCGATCGCCGCCTCCGCCCCGCCGCGCGGGTCGTGGTGCCCGGCGTAGAGCACCACGGGCAGGCCCTGCGGACGGGGCCGGGGAGGCCAGTGCTCCAGCGGGATCATCGGCGGGATCACCCGTACGTCGCCGAAGTGGGCGGCCCGCAGCCGGCGTGCCATCGACTCCGACAGGGCGATCGTCGTGCCCAGCGGCCGGGTGCGGGGCAGCAGCTCCGCGTCCATGACCCCGGGCACCGTGTGCACCACCGGGCGGGCGCCGAGCAGCAGCGGACGCAGCCACGAGAAGGCCGGGAAGGTCCGCCCGATCGTCAGGAAGGCGTGCACCAGGTCGCAGCGGCGCGCGTGCACCGCGCCGGCGAGCGCCGACTGCACCCGCTCCGACACGTGCGGCACCCCGTCCCGGGAGAGGATCCGCACCGCGTGCCCGCCGTGCCCGTCCGGCGGCGGACGCCCGCGCCGGTGCGGCCACTGGGTGAACCAGGTGAACTCGACGTCCGGCAGCGCACCGAGCACGTCGGAGGCGATCCGCACGTCGGCCCCGTCCGCCCCGTCCAGCGGGCTGCTGGTCAGGAGCAGGACGCGCGGCCGGCGCGGGGTGGTGCTCATCGCGGGCCTGCCGGCGGCGGGGGCGGCGGCAGCTCGTACAGCGCCAGCGTTCCGTAGGTGGGACCGTGGAAGGCGTACAGCAGCCGGGCGCCGTGGGTGAGTTCGCGCACCTCGGACAGGGGGGAGCGGCCGTAGCCCTGCTCGATGACCTTCCACGGCACGATGACGTACCGGGCCTGGTGCGCCGCCCGTTCGCCGGGCGTGACCCAGTGGCCGAGCCGGTAGCCGTCCTCGAAGGTCCAGTAGGTCACGCCGTTCGTCCGCTGCCCGTCCACCGTGACGATGCCGCTCCCGGCGGGCACGTGCTGTCGCAGATACGCCTGCAGGCCGCTGAAGCCGTCGTCGGGGGTCCCGCGGTCCCGGGCGTACACGGCCGCCGGCACGGCGAGCACCGCGACGAGCCCGGCGACGACGGCCGCCCGCCGGGTGCGCCGCCTCCGCGGCACCGGCACCGTCACGGCCAGCGCCACCAGGTTCGGCACGAACAGCAGGTACAGCGCCTGCTCCTCCAGGGTGCCGATGCCGAGCGCGTAGGCCAGCGTGACGATCGCGCACGCCTCGAAGAGCGCGAGCAGCCGGTACACCGGTTCCCGGCGGCGCAGCAGCAGGAACAGGGCCACCGGGGTCAGGAGGAGCAGCACGTACGTGACGGCGAAGCCGGGCAGTTCACTGGTGAGCCGGCCCGCGAGAGACGGGGTGCCCGGCGCGTTGAAACCGGTCTCCTGCACGAGTCCGAGCAGCCGGTCCAGACCGTGCGTCTTCTGGTCCCGGAACGACTCCGTGTGCCCGAAGCCCGCGACGAGCGTCACGTACACCAGGTAGGGCAGCACCGCGGCCGAGACGGCGAGCGCGGTCAGCCGGCGCGGCGGCCCCCAGCCCAGCGCCAGCGCCAGGAGCAGCGGCAGCACCGTGATCAGCGCCGAGTGGTCCTTCGAGAGCACCGCCAGGCCGAGCAGCAGTCCGCCGGCCACCGCCCGCAGACGTGGCCGGGCCGGTGGCTCCGCCCGGCACAGCGGCAGCAGGACCAGGAAGCCCGCGAGCACCCACATCATCGTCGCGGTCTCCAGGAGCACCAGGTTGTTCTGCCGGATGCAGAACTGGTCCAGCGCGAAGACCAGTCCGGCCACCAGACCCGCCGCGCGCGACCGCACCCGCGCGACCAGGAACACGATCAGGGCCGCCGTCACCCCGGCGAGCAGCGCGTTGAGCACCCGCAGCGAGTGGACCTGCGCGATGACGTCCTGGTGCTCGCCGAGCAGGCGCATCCAGCCGGCCTCCAGATAGAAGAAGCCGGGAGGGTGCAGGAAGAACAGGCCGTCGGGCGTGCTCGGGAAGCCACCGCGCGCCGCGCTGCGGCCCAGCTCCTGGTAGATCAGCTCGTCCACGAACAGGTCGCGTGCCCGGTCCACCAGGACCAGCCGCAGGACCACCGTCAGCACCGCCGCGACCAGCGCGTACACACCCGTCGGCACCGCTCCCACCGACAGGCGGCGCGCGGGGCCGGGCTGCTCCTCCGGCCGCTCGGCCGGGGGAGCGACGGGGGCACCGGGGACGGTCATGTCGCACCTCCGGGCGGGCGGGCCGGGCCGGCGGGCACTCCGGCGGGCAGCAGGTACACCTCGGGGACGCGCGGGATCACGCCGTCCGGGAACAGCGCGCCCACCTGGGTGCGGTAGCCCCGGATCAGTTCGGCCTTCGCGTCGAGGCCGAGGTCCCAGGACGCCTCGGTCGCCCGGAGCCCGCCGGTGAAGTCCGGGTCCGGGGCCGCCTGCATGTTGTAGGGGAAGTCGCTGTAGTAGACGACCGGCAGTCCGCTGCGCGCGGCGGCCGTGCGCACCAGGAGGTGGTCGGCGTGCCCGCCGACCCCGAGCGGTGCCAGCACCAGCCCGCGTCCGTGCGGCAGCAGCTCCCGCACGGTGTCGGTCACCTGCCGGACGGTCTCCGCGTCCCGGGGCGAGATCCGGCCGCGCGACAGGTGCAGCCGGTAGGTCGGATAGACGTGGTCGAACTCGGGCAGCAGCCGGCCCGCCAGCCTGCGGCCGCGCCTGGGCGCGGGCACGCGGCGGAACAGACCGTCCACGAAGCCGCCCTGGAAACGGTCCACGCCGAGCTGCTTGAGCACCGCCTGGTCCTCCGCCCGCCGCTCCACGTACAGCTCCTCGGCGTTCACCGCCCCCGTCTGCCGCAGGAACTGGCGGGCCGACAGCGTGTGCGGCGGCGGCGCGGCCTCGGTGAACACCGTCATCACCGTCACGGCCGACCGGTCGGGCAGCAGCCCGAGCAGCGCGCCGCAGGACAGCACGGCGTCGTCCGGATGCGGTGAGAGCACCAGCAGGGCGCCGGAGCGGGACAGTGCGGTCAGCGGGTCGACGGCCATGGGACTCTCCGGTCCTTCCGCGGCCGCCGGTGCGCGGCGGGCCGGTCGACGAGGCGGCGGGTCAGCGCCAGATAGGCGCCCGTCATCTCGTCCCACGTGTAGTGCTGTGCGGCCAGCCCCGCCTGCCGCCCCAGACGGCCGCGCAGCACCGGGTCGGAGGCCAGCGCGGCCATCCGCTCCCCGAACGCCGCCGTGTCGAAGGGCGGTACGGCCACGTCGCCGCCGCCGCGCATCCAGCGCAGCGCCGGCAGGTCGAAGTGGAGCACCGGCTTCCCGTACGACATGCCCTCCAGCGCGACCAGACCGAAGGTCTCGTGGCGCGAGGGCATCACCAGGAAGGCGCTGTCCCGCAGCAGCCTCCGCTTCAGTTCCTCGTCCGCGTAGCCCACCCAGCGCACGCCGGGACCCCGCTCCGCCAGGAGCTGCGTGAGCCGGCGTTCCTCGGCGGAGGTTCCCCCGCCCGCCAGGACGAGCTCCATCGGCGGCCGTCCGCTGTCGTAGGCGTCCAGGAGCAGATCGAGCCCCTTGATCCAGGTGTCGATCCGCCCGAGGAAGAGGATGGAGTCTCCGCTGCCGAGCCGGGCGTCGTCGAGCTGGCGCTGTTCGACCCCGTTGGCGATCACGTGCACCGAGGCCCGCGGGCTGAGCCGGCGCACCGCCGAGGCGTCGGCCTCGTTCAGCACCACGATGTGCCGGTAGCAGCGCAGTCCGACCCGTTCCACGAGGAAGAACGGCAGGTGGTAGCGGCGCCAGAGCGCCTCGGCGCTGCGGCCCTGGTCGATGCCGACCACGGGCGAGCGGGACACCAGCGGCAGGAAGCTCGTCGAGAACGGCGGGGTGAAGCTCTCCAGCCACACGTCGTGCGGGATCCGCCGGGCCACCAGCGGCAGCAGCGCCAGGAACAGCAGCTGCCCGACGCGCGGACCGGCCCGGCAGACCGGCAGCGTCACGTAGCGGATCCCGTGGCGCTCCACGGAGCCGGCGCCGCGGCCCGCCGTCACCACGGTCACCCGGTAGTGCTCCGCGAGGCGCCTCGCCAGCTTCTCCACGACGAGCGCGCCGCCGCCGCGGTAGTCGGAGTTCTCGGCGTCGTCGTAGATGGAGACGACGACCCGCTTCTGCCGCTCGGGGACGCCGGGCGGGGGGAGTTCCCGCTCCTGGTAGCGGGAGGAGCCGCGTGCGGCGTCCGGCGACGGCGGTACGGCGGCGAGGACGCGCTCCAGAGCGGTCGCGGCGACCGCCTCGGGAGGACCCTCGCCGTCGATCCGGGACACCCGGGGAAGCCGGGCCGCCCACGCGCGGTGCCGCGCCCACCAAGCGGCCGGCGAGCCCGCCGCCGCCTCCCAGCCGCGGCCGGTCAGGGTGGCCGGCAGGGTCTCCGGAAGGAGCGTCAGATCGTAGCGGTCGGCGATCCGGGCGAAGCGCTCGGCGGCGCCGCGGCCCGGCGGCAGGTCGAACTTCACCAGCCCGTCCAGCGGGCCCCGGTCGGTCACCACGACGGCGGGCCGGCCCCCGGCCAGGACCGTGACGCCCAGCCGGGCCGCACCGATCCGCAGCGCGAGCTCTCCCGCGTCGACCACGGCGTGGGCACGGCGGAGCCACGATCCCCGGCGCTCGGGACGCGCGGACCGCCGTACCCACTCACCCGCCCCCGTCCCGCCCGGTCCCCCCTCTTCCCTCACCCGCGGGGGAACCGGGAACCAGCGGCAGAGCACACAGCCGTAACAGTGGACCGTCACCACCGCGAACCCACGCCGGCGCAGCCGCCCCGCGAGGGCGCGCACCAGTGAGGACTTCCCGGTGTGGTCGGGCCCGGACACCGCCACGAGCAGCGGCGCCCGCCGTGCGGCTCCGTCGTGTCCACTCGTCAGGCGGCTCATGACTCCCTCCTCCGTACGTGCTTGGCCACCGTGAGCGGCACCCGCAGCGATGCCTCGCGGGCCGCCACCCGCACCCGCCCCCGGCCGAGCAGATGGCCCGAGTGCTCCGCCCCGACCCGCAGGGAGGTCCCCACGGACAGCGGCAGCGGCAGCGGCACGGGCTCCCCGCGGTCGAGCCGCGCCATGGCGTCCAGCGCCGTCTCCAGCGCCCGCCCGCTCCCCGACGACCAGCCCTCGCGCGCCGCCTCGCGGTGTGCCTCGGCGACGACGTCGGGGCTCAGCAGGGCGCGCAGGGCGAGCAGTTCGGACAGGTCGAGGGTCAGGTTCTGGAACAGCGCGTGCGCGAGCCAGATGCGCAGCCGGTCGGCGGGGCAGGGGACCAGCCAGTCGGGGCGGCTGCCGTTCACCGGGGCGGCGCCGGCCCCGTCGGCGGGCAGCGCCCGCGCGAACAGCCGGTCGGTCGGCACCACCGGCACCCCGAACCACGAGACGGCGGTGTGCAGATGGGCCGCCGGGCCGCTCACCGGATCGAGCAGCACCTTCGACGAGCGCTCCAGCCAGTAGCGCTCACGGCGCACGTACCAGCCCGCGAGGGCCTCCTGCGCCTGCTCCCAGCGCCCGTACGGGACGACGAGGTCGAAGTTGCCGTACACGTAGTCGCCCGACAGGTCCGCCTTGATGAGCACGGTGGGGATGCCCGCGGCCCGCAGGAGGCTCGTCGACGCGAAGAGGTTGCGCCGGAAGAGCGCGGTCGCGGCGTCCACCTCCGCCCGGGTGGCGGCCAGCCGGTCCGGGTAGGCGCGGGCCAGCACGCCCTCGACCTGGTTGCGCCGGGCCACGGCGAGCGCGGCCGACAGGTCGGCGTCGGTGGCCGGACGGGGCCGGCCGTGCCAGACGGCGTCCACGAGCAGGCGTACGGAGCGTTCCTCGTCCGGCGGCCGGGCCGCGGTGTCCCCGGCCGGCCGCCGGCCGGGCGTGCGGGGGGAGCGGCCGGACGCGGCGTGCGGGGCCGGGGCGCCGGCGGTGGGGTCGCTGTGCCGCCCGAAGAACCACCGCAACGCGAGTCCCGTGACCACGACGGCGACGCCGAACCAGGCCACGGGGAAGGGCCGCAGCAGGACGAGCCCGCCGGCCAGCGCGAGCAGCAGCAGCGGCCGCGGGCCGAGGAGCGCGCGCCGTGCCCCGAAGCCGTGGACGCGCGCATGCCGGAACGCGAGGAGCAGCATCGCCACCAGCGTGCCGGCCAGGCCGCCGACCGCCATGCCCACGACGCCGTGCGCCGTCCAGCCGTACGTGAGCCCCGCCACGTAGACGGCCAGGCCGGCGAGCAGCGGCTTCAGACAGGCGTAGTCGTTGACGGCCTGGCAGAACGTCACGAGCAGGGCGAGCGCGCCGAGCGCGAGACCGGTCACGGCCGTCAGCGAGAGCAGGACGCCCACCTCGCCGTAGCCTGCCGGGAAGACCCGGGAGAGGACCGCACCGGGCGCGGTGGCGGCGACCGCGGTCAGCGGCAGCGCCACCGTGAGGTACATCCGGAGCGCGTCGCCCACGAGCGGTGCGTCCGCCCGGCGGCGCGAGAGGGCCGGCAGGAAGGCGATGGAGACGGCACCCGCGAGGAACAGCGGCACCCGGCCGAGCATCACGGCGGCCTGGTAACTCGCGGCCTCCGCACGGTCGGTGGGCAGCATCGCCACGAGGATCACGTCCACGGCCGCCATCATGGCCACCGCGCCCTGCAGCGAGGCCACCCCGACCGCCCGGCGCCACAGCGCCCGGTTGGCCGTGGTCTCCAGCCACGGGCGCCCGCGGCCGCCCCGGAATCCCCGTGGCCGGAACAGCAGGAACGGCAGCACACCGATCCCGAACGCGGCGAGCGCGCCCGTCTGGCCCATGCCCAGGGCCGCGACGAACAGCAGCCCGACCGCCGTCTTGAGCACCGCCTCGGAGGTCGTGACGACACCCAGGGTGCGCAGCCGTTCGGTGCCCTGCAGCCAGCCCGCGCTGACCCGGGTCACGTAGATGAGGAAGGTGGCGGCCGCGATGACCAGGGTCGTCGCCGTCCCCGCGAACTGCGCGGAGACGGCCCCGGCCACGAGCGCCGCGAGGAGTCCGCCGGCCACGCCGGTGACGACCGCGAACCGGACCGCCTCGGCCCGCTCGGCCTCCGACCGGGACCGCGCGAGTGCCTGCGCCAGCATCCAGGGCACCGTCACCACGGCGATCGCCGCCGTGCAGACGACGAGCCCCTGTCCGGCGGCGAAGACCGCGTAGTCGGCGACGTCCAGCAGCCGGGTCAGGACCAGCGCATACGCATAGTTGAGCACGCCGACCGCCACCGCGGCCGTCGCGATCCACCGCGCACCGTGCACGGCCGTCACCTCGTCCGGCAGGACGGGCGCGCGCCGGGTCACCGACTCGGCGGAGCTCATGGCCGGACCTCCCTCGCGGGTGCGGGCCGGGAGAGGGGGGCGGGCGCGGGGCGGGGCTTGGACGCGGCCGGGGACGCGGGGGCGGGGCGGGGCTCGGGTGCGGCCGGGGATGCGGGGGCGGGGTGGGACTCGGCTGCGGCCGGGTGCGCGGGGTGGGACTCGGGTGCGGCTGCCGGGGAAGGGGCGTCGGCGGAGCGCACGGAGCGCGGGCCTCGCTCCGGTTCCCCGGCGGGGGACGCGGTGCCGGGCACGGGATCCGGGGCCCCGAGGCGCCGGGACGACCCGCCCACCAGGACGTCCCGGGCGCCGGCCAGGGAGACCGTCGCGTCGTCGACCCCGAGCCGCGCCAGCGCGTTCAGGGCCTGGACCTCGTCGCAGCCGTGCAGGAGCACCTGGAAGGCGTCGCCCTCCCGGTGCCAGGCGTCGGTCCGGCGGAGTGCCTCGCGGACGGCCCGTTCGGTCGCGGCGGCGTCGCGCGCGGTGAACCGGGTGACCACGGCGAGGTCGTTGGCCCCGCGCCGGGACCGCCGGTGCCGGTGGATGCGGTGCAGTTCCTCCAGGAGCACCTGGGCGAGCCGTTCGGCGCTCGCGTCCCAGGAGAAGGCGGCCGCCCAGGCCCGGCAGCGGGCCGCGGTGCGTTCGCGGGCGGCCGGGTCGGCGAGGTCGGCGAGTGCGTCGGCGATGCCGTCGGCGAGATCGGCCGACGGGTCGAGCAGCCGCCCGTTGACGCCGGGCTGGATGGCGTCGCGCAGCCCGGGCACGTCGAAGGCGAGGGCGGGCGTGCCGACGGCGTTGGCCTCGATCACGGTGAGTCCCCAGCCCTCGGCCACCGAGGGCACGACCGTCAGCCACGCCCGGTGGAACAGCTCCTCCTTGCGGGCGTTGCTGACGTGTCCGTGGAAGCTGACGGCGGACGCCACCCCGAGGGAGTGAACGAGCGCGCGCAGGGCGGGCAGTTCGGGGCCGTCCCCGCAGATGTCCAGGCGCAGCGCGGGGATCCGGCGCAGCAGCGCGGGCATCGCCCGGACGAGGAGGTCGACCCGCTTCTGCGGCACCAGCCGGCTGACCACGGTCAGGGCCGGCGTGGTGCTGCGGGTACCGGCGGGCATGCGGGGGAGGTCGGTGGGGCGCCCGTTGGGCACGATGTGCAGCGGGTTGCCGAAGCCGAGTTCGCGGCGGGCGCCCTCCCGGGTGGAGGGGGAGACCACGACGACCGGCCGTCCGCGGTAGACCAGCCGGCTGACCTGCTTCTCCAGGAGCCGGCCCACGGAGTTCAGCGGCCAGCGGAAGCGGACGTCGAACTGGCGCTGATGGACGTGGTGGATGACGCAGAGGTCCGCCGTCCAGCGGGGGGTGAAGAGCGGGGAGAAGAACGGGATGCCGTTCTGGAAGTCGATCACGGCGTCGTACGCGTGCCGGTTGCGCAGCAGATGCGCCCCGGCCGCCGCGTACACGCCGAACGTCCCGCCGCCGCGGACGATCCGCATCCCGTCCCGGTACTCGCGGGCGGGTGCGCCCGGGTAGCGCGAGGAGACGAACGTGACGTGCGCGCCGGCCGCCGAGAAGCGGCGGGCGATCTCGTGCGCGTACGCCTCCGCGCCGCCGGCGTCCGGGTGCCACGGGTCGCGCCAGTTGAGGAAGGCGAGGTCGAGGCGTGCGAGCCGGTCGAGGGCGGAGGCGGGGGTCGGTGCGCTCATCGTCGTCACCTGGCCAGGGAGAGCCGCAGCAGATCGGTCATGGAACGCAGCCCGTCGCGACGCGCGGAGAAGGTCGACCCCTCCTGGTCCGTCCACTCCACGGGCACCTCCACGACGTCGTGCCCGGCCCTGACGACGTGGGCGAGGAGTTCCACGTCGAAGGCGAAGCCGTCGACGCGGCAGTCGCGGACGATCTCCCGGGCGAGCGGGCCGGGGAAGAACTTGAAGCCGCACTGGGTGTCGGCGATGTCCGGCAGCGTCAGATGCGCGAGCGCGCGGAACAGCGCGCCGCCGCCACGGCGCAGCCTCGGCTGCTCGACGGCGAGGTGGGCGCCGGGCGCGTGCCGGGAGGCGATCACGGCGCCGTGGCCGGCGCGCAGGAGCACCATGACCGGGTCGAGGGTCTCGATGGGGGTCGCGTTGTCGGCGTCGGCGAAGCCGATGAAGCGGGCGGTGGAGGTCTCGATGCCGCGCCGCACGGCGGCGCCCTTGCCCCGGTCGCCGCAGCCGATCACGTGGAAGCCCACCGAGCGCCCCATCGCGGAGGAGGCGAAGCGGTCCACGCAGTCCGGGGTGCCGTCCACGCTGTTGTTGTCGACCACGACCACGGCGGACGACCAGGGGCGGCGGGCCAGGAAGCCCAGGGCGGCGGCCACGGTGGCCGGCAGCCGCTCGCGCTCGTTGAAGGCCGGGATGATCAGTTCGAGTTCGACCGGGGGCCGGGTGAGCGAACGGGGGAGCGGGGCATGCGCGTCGACGTCGGTCATCGCGCCTCGCCTCCTCGGGGGAGGGCGCGGCGCGCGGCTCGCGCGGGGGTACGGGGGATGACGGGGATCAGTGCGGGCACGGGCGCCCGGTCCCGCGGTGCGGCCGTGAGCGGGGCGTGCGGGGCGACGGCCGGGGCCGCGGTCCTCGGGCCCGTGGATGCGGTGAGGCTCCTGGAGTCGGGGGGACCCGCGGACTCCGGCGGCCTTCGGCGGCATGCGGCGCGCGGCGGCGGAACCTCACGTGATCCACCGAGCGGACCGCCCGGCGAAGCCGCCCCGTGGCCTCCGCCGCCTCGTTCCCCGCTCGCTCCCCGGCCCGACGGGCCTGACGGGCTCGTCGAGCGCCGTCGGCCGCCCGCGGTACGGGTCCGCACGGCGCGGGAGCGCCTGCGGCGCGCGGCCGTGCGGGGCCGGTGGTTCTCGGAGTGGCGGCGGCAGCGCCGATCCGCCTCGCGGACGCGGTCGGAGGCGCGCCGGGCGGGGTGTGCCGGGGTGCGTCGGGAGCGCTCGCAGGGTGAACGGCGGCGCGCCTCGGCGGAGGGCCAGTCGGTCACCCGGCGCAGCGGATGCGGGACGGGTGCCACCGGCGCTCGGCTGATGAGGAGGGAGGTCATGACGCGCCTCTTCCGACAACCGACCCTGCCGAGGGTCTGGGACGCACTGCCGAGGGCAATGCACTGACTTCCAGCCCTATCACCCGTTCTGTCGGGCGTCAACCGCTGCCCGCCACGATGCGGTGGAGCGCGTTGCGCGGGCGCTGGGAGACCAGCGTGCCCAGGATGCGGGTGCCGTCACGGACGGTGCGGGGGTGCGACGGCCCGTCGCGCCGCTGGAGTTCGTGGCTCGGGACCTCGGCGATGCGCAGCCCGTAGTGCAGGGCGTGCGCGACGATCTCGGCTCCGAGTTCCACGCCGTCCTCGTGCAGGTCGAGCAGGTCGATGAATTCCCGGCGGAAAGCGCAGAATCCGTACCAGAGATCGGTCAGCCGCTGCCCGTAGAGCTGGCGGGCGAGCCTCAGCAGCGCCCGGTGGCCGAGCCGTCTGACCAGCGGATAGGAGGCCGTGTCCCCGCCCGCGATGAAGCGCGAACCCTTGACGAAGTCGAATCCGCTGTCGAGGTAGTGCAGGTAGTGCGGGATCTCCCGGGGCGACATGCTGCCGTCGCCGCCGATCAGGACGACGTGATCGCCGGTCGCGGCCAGCAGTCCGGCGTGCGGGACGTCGCCGGCCGCGTGGTTCCACGGCCCGAGACGGCGTACGACGACCCCGTCGGCAGTCCGCCCGGTGCCTGCCGCACCCGCTCCGACCAGCACGATCTCCCTTACGGCGGCGGGGAGCTGGGGGAACAGCCACGTCGTGTCGGGATCGCCCGGACGCACCGCGACCACCAGACTCGCCGTGCGGGCGGCGGTCGCCGGATCGCGGTCCGTGGCGCGGCGCATCGGGTGCGGGTGCGGCTCGCCGCTCGTGGGACTCGTACCGCTCATGGCTGGTCCTCCGGAACTCCGCGGACGCTCTTCATGATCGGCTGCCGTCCTCCCCGGGTCAAGGAATGCCGGGCGATCGTGGATTTCCCGCGGAAAGGTTATGCGGAGGGCCGTGAATTCATCTGTGCGGCGAGGCATCCGCCCGGTCGCCGTGACGATCACGGGGGCCGCGCATTTTCTGCGGACACGAACTCAGGGGAATACAATCCGGTCATGGCAGGGCGAATTGAGGACTACGCCCTCATCGGCGATCTGGAGACGGCGGCTCTTGTCGGGCGAAACGGTTCGGTCGACTGGTGGTGCGTGCCGCGCTTCGACTCGCCCGCCTGCTTCGCCTCCCTCCTCGGTGACGGCGGCCACGGACACTGGACACTCGCGCCGGTGGGCAACCGGGTCTGCAGTCGCCGGAGTTACCGCGGTGACACCCTCGTGCTCGACACCGTCTGGGAGTCGGTGACCGGCACGGTCCGGGTCACGGACTTCATGCCGCCCCGTCAGGGCGGCCCACGGGTCGTCCGGGTCGTGGAGGGGATCGCCGGACGCGTCGACATGCGGGGCGAGTTGACGGTCCGCTTCGACCACGGCAGCGTCGTGCCCTGGACCCACGCCATCGACGCCCGCACCGTCGCCTCGGTCGCCGGACCCGACGCTACCCGGCTGCACTGCGGTCCGGGTGCGGGTGAACCCGTCGTCACCGCCGACCGCACCACCTTCGCCTTCCCCGTCACCGCGGGCCGTCGCGTCACGTTCGCCCTCGGCTGGCACCCGTCCCACGCCCCCGCGCCTCCGGCGCCCGACGCGCTCGCCGCCCTCGACCGGACGCTCGCCTTCTGGAACGACTGGGCCTCCGGACTCCACTACGAGGGCCCCGCCCGCGAGGCCGTCATCCGCTCGCTCGTGGTGCTCAAGGCCCTCACCTACGAACCGACCGGCGGGGTCATCGCCGCCGCCACCGCCTCGCTGCCCGAGTGCATCGGCGGCCGGCGGAACTGGGACTACCGCTTCTGCTGGCTGCGCGACTCCACCTTCACCCTCTCCTGCCTGCTGCGCAGCGGCTACCGCCGGGAGGCCCTCGCCTGGCACGACTGGCTCGTCCGCGCCGTCGCCGGGGACCCGGCCGACCTCCAGCCGCTGTACGGCGTGGGCGGGCAGCGCCGGCTGCCCGAGACCCTGGCCGACTGGCTTCCGGGCTACGAGAACTCACGCCCCGTCAGATTCGGCAACGCGGCCGTCGGGCAGTTCCAGCTCGACATCTACGGCGAGGTCCTGAACACCCTCTACTCCGCCGTCCGGGCGGGCGTCGCGATCGACGGACAGGTGTGGAGCCTGATGGCCGCCCTCCTGGAGTACGTCGACAAGCACTGGCGCGAGCCCGACGAGGGCATCTGGGAAGTCCGCGGCCCACGGCGCCAGTTCGTCCACTCCAAGGTGATGGCCTGGGTCGCGGCCGACCGGGCGCTGCGCCTCGCCCGGGTCGCCGGGCTGCGCACCTCGGTGCGCCGCTGGCAGGCCCTGCGCGCCGAACTCCGCGACGAGATCTGCCGGTTCGGCTGGAGCGAGGAGCGGCAGTCCTTCGCGCAGTACTACGGCAGCCGCCGTGTCGACGCCACCGCCCTGCTGATCCCGCGCCTCGGCTTCCTGCCCGCCCACGACCCCCGGGTGCTCGGCACCGTCCGCGCCATGGCGGGCCTGGAGGACCGTGGCTTCCTGCGCCGCTACGACGAGGTCTCCAACGGCGAGGTGCACGAGATCGACGGCCTGGACGGCGCCGAAGGGGCCTTCCTCGCCTGCACGTTCTGGTACGCCGACGCCCTCGCCGTCACCGGCCGCCCGGCCGAGGCCCGTACGGTCTTCGAACGCGTCCTGGACGTCCGCAACGACGTCGGTCTGCTCGCGGAGGAATGGGATCCGGCGGGGGGCCGCCAGCTCGGCAACATGCCCCAGGCGCTGAGCCACGTCGCCCTGGTCGACACCGCCTACGTGCTGGACGGGACGCGCCGCCGCGCACGCACCCCCGCCCGCCGGGCGGCCGCGGCATGATCACGTCCCTCGGCGCCGTGTCGTGCACCGGCGCCGGAGGGCGCGCACCGGTCCGCCGGCGCGCGGAGCGGGCGCGGCCGCGCCGGCGAGGAGACCGGCCCCGCCGTCCCGGCCCTGATGACGGGCGCGGGCCTGCCTGCCGATGACGGGCGCGGTCCCGCTCGCCGTCGGATCCCGGACGCAGTCCCGGACCCGCGGGCCGGCCGGTGCCGTTCGGGCGTCTCCAGCGGGCGTCCGCGCCCGCACCGGGGTCGAATCGAGGCATGGCACCCTTCGACAGGCCCCGTACCGGCAGCTCCCCGCCGAGCATCGCCGCCGGTGACACGTGGTGGTACGCCGCCGTCGCCGGTGAGGCCGCCGGATCCTTCACCGCCCGTGTCCGCATACGCATGCGGCGGGCCTGCCTCGCCGCCGTCCTCCTGCTCACCGTCGCCTACGCCGGACTCGTGCTCACCGCGACCGGGCGGCGCTGGGGCGACGCCGTCACCGCCGGACGGCTCGCCGACCCCGCCGTGGCGCGGTTCCTCGCCGAGCACCCCGCGCTCCAGGGGCTGAGCACCCTCGCCCCGGCCGCGACGCTTCTCGCGCTCGTGGCCGTCGGCGTGCTGCGCAAGCGGTACGCGCTCACCGGCGCCGCGCTCGGCACCCTCGCCGTCACCCTCCTCGTCACGGCGCTCCTCCAGCGGTACGCGCCCGGCCCGCACCTCGTCGACGCCTCGGGAGCCACCGTCCGGAGCGGCTTCCCCAGCGCCGCCGCCGTGATCGCCACCGGCGGCGCCCTGGGCCTTCTGCTCGTCGTCCCGCACCGGCTGCGCGGCATCGCCGTCGGCCTCGGCGCCCTGCTGGCCGTCGCCGCCGGCGCGTACGGGATCGCCTCGGGACACCGGCGGGCCGGCGACGTGATCGCCGCCGACCTCCTGGTGCTCGCGGCCTTCGCCGCGCTCGTCGCCCTCCTGGCCCGCCGGGGCGAGGTCCGGCCCGCGCCCCGGCGCGGCCTGCCCCACCGGCGGCTGCTCGTGCTGCTGCCGCTCGCCGTCCTCGCGGCCGGCGGCCTGGCCGCGGGCGGCTACCTCCTCGCCGGCTGTCTGCCCGGCGCCGGACCCGTCCCCGCCGAGCTCCCCCGGCTCGCCCACCGCTGCGGCCAGGCCCTCGCCGCCGGGACGGGGGCGGCCACGGCCCTCGTCCTGCTGGGGCTGCTGCGCCACGTCGACCTCGACCCGGGACCCCCTCCCTACCGGATCACGCCAACCGTTGCCGAGGACCCCTTTTCCGAGGAGCCCGATCACGAGATATCTTGATGTCGAGCAATCTTGAGACGCAGACGCAGACGTGGAGCGGAGCACACCCGGTGACTGACTCGACCATCATCTACACGCACACTGACGAGGCGCCCGCCCTGGCGACCTACTCGTTCCTGCCCGTGATCCAGGCCTACGCCTCGACCGCCGGCATCAACGTCGAGACGCGTGACATCTCCCTGGCCGGGCGCATCATCGCCAGCTTCCCGGAGCGTCTCGAAGAGGGCCAGCGCATCGCGGACGCCCTCGCCGAGCTCGGCGAGCTGGCCAAGACGCCCGCCGCCAACATCATCAAGCTGCCCAACATCTCGGCCTCGATCCCGCAGCTCAAGGCCGCGATCGCCGAGCTCCAGGCCCAGGGCTACGCCCTCCCGGACTACCCGGACGACCCGCGGACCGACGAGGACAAGGACGTCCGCGCCCGCTACGACAAGGTCAAGGGCTCGGCCGTCAACCCGGTCCTGCGCGAGGGCAACTCCGACCGTCGTGCCCCCGGCGCGGTGAAGAACTACGCCAAGACCCACCCCCACCGCATGGGTGCCTGGTCCGCCGATTCCCGGACCAACGTGGCCACCATGGGGCAGAACGACTTCCGCTCCACCGAGAAGTCCGCCGTGGTCTCCGAAGCCGGCTCCCTGCGCATCGAGCACGTCGCCGCCGACGGCACCACCACCGTGCTCCGCGAGTCCGTCCCCGTCCTCGCGGGCGAGGTCGTCGACGCCTCCGTCATGCGCGCCGCGGCCCTGCGCACCTTCCTCTCGGAGCAGGTCGCCCGCGCCAAGGCCGAGGGCGTGCTCTTCTCCGTGCACCTCAAGGCCACGATGATGAAGGTCTCCGACCCGATCATCTTCGGCCACGTCGTGCGCGCCTTCTTCCCGAAGACCTTCGCCAAGTACGGCGAGGTCCTGGCCGGCGCCGGCCTCTCCGCCAACGACGGCCTCGGCACCGTCCTCAAGGGCCTGGAGTCCCTCCCGCACGGCCTCGGCGAGGAGATCAAGGCCTCCTTCGACGCCGAGCTCGCCGAGGGCCCGGCCCTCGCGATGGTCGACTCCGACAAGGGCATCACCAACCTGCACGTCCCGTCCGACGTGATCGTCGACGCCTCGATGCCGGCCATGATCCGCACCTCCGGCCACATGTGGGGCCCGGACGGCCAGGAGGCCGACACCCTCGCCGTCCTCCCGGACAGCTCCTACTCCGGCGTCTACCAGGCCGTGATCGAGGACTGCCGCGCCCACGGCGCCTTCGACCCGGCGACCATGGGCTCCGTCCCGAACGTCGGCCTCATGGCGCAGAAGGCCGAGGAGTACGGCTCCCACGACAAGACCTTCGAGATCGCCGCCGCCGGCACCGTCCGCCTCGTCGACGCCTCCGGCAACGTGGTCCTGGAGCAGGAGGTCGCCGAGGGCGACATCTTCCGCGCCTGCCAGACCAAGGACCTGCCGGTCCAGGACTGGGTCAAGCTCGCGGTCACCCGCGCCCGCGCCACCGGTGCCCCGGCCGTCTTCTGGCTGGACGAGGAGCGCGCCCACGACGCGCAGCTGATCGCCAAGGTCAAGGCGTACCTCCCGGAGCACGACACCGAGGGCCTCGAGATCAAGATCCTGTCCCCGGTCGAGGCGACCAAGTTCTCCCTGGAGCGCATCCGCCGCGGCGAGGACACCATCTCGGTCACCGGCAACGTCCTCCGTGACTACCTGACCGACCTCTTCCCGATCCTGGAGCTGGGCACCAGCGCCAAGATGCTCTCGGTCGTCCCGCTGATGGCGGGCGGCGGCCTCTTCGAGACCGGTGCCGGCGGCTCCGCCCCGAAGCACGTCCAGCAGCTCGTCAAGGAGAACTACCTGCGCTGGGACTCGCTCGGCGAGTTCTTCGCGCTGGCCGCCTCCTTCGAGCACCTGGCCACCACCACGGGCAACGCCCGCGCCCAGGTCCTCGCGGACACCCTCGACCGCGCCACCGGCACCTTCCTCAACGAGGACAAGTCGCCGACCCGTCGCGTCGGTGGTATCGACAACCGCGGCAGCCACTTCTACCTGGCCTTCTACTGGGCCCAGGAGCTGGCCGCGCAGACCGAGGACGCGGAGCTGGCCAAGGCCTTCGCGCCGTTCGCCGAGACGCTCGCCGCCAACGAGCAGAAGATCGTCGACGAGCTGATCGCCGTCCAGGGCTCCCCGGCCGACATCGGCGGCTACTTCCAGCCCGACCCGGCCAAGGCCGCGGCCGTGATGCGCCCCTCCGCCACGTTCAACGAGGCCATCACCACCCTCGCCTGATCGCGGACCGACGCGGCACCGCCCCGGCCGGACACCCCGTCCGGCCGGGGCGGTCGCGTCAGTGGCGCATCCGCCGTCCGGGTGTGAGTCTGGATGGATGAGCTGGGCATCATGGACGACCGCCGGTGTCTACACCGGGCGGGGCGGGGTGCTGACCGTCGAGGCAGGAGTGCTCACGGGCGACCTGACCGTGCACACCACCTTCATCGACGCCGAGGCACGTGTGGCCGTGCAGTACAGCGGCGCATCCGACTGGTTCACCATGTCGGGCAGTCCGGTTCCCTGCGGATCGGAGGAGGAGAGCCGCGACCTGCACGACGCCGTCGTCGCGGCCGTACGCGAAGGAGGCGGGGCCACCGTGCCGATCCTGCCGTACCTGTCGGGGTAGTAGCCGCGCGAAAAAGTGTTGTCCCCCATGCTCCCGAGGGTCTCCCAGAAGAACCGCAGGACAGCACCCGAGGGAAGCAGAGAACATGCAGAACGAGGAGCTCCGCACCGCCGCGCTGGTAGAGGCGGTGCGGGCCGGTGACGCGCGTGCCGGGGACGAACTCGTACGGGCCTTTCTGCCGCTCGTCTACAACATCGTCGGCCGCGCCCTCGACGGGCACGCCGACGTGGACGACCTCGTCCAGGAGACGATGGTCCGCGCCCTCGACGGGCTGCCCTCCCTGCGCGACCCCGCCCGGTTCCGTTCCTGGCTGGTCGCCATCGCGATGAACCGGATACGGCGCCGCTGGCGGGAACGCCGGCAGGCGCCGTCGCCCGGCCTCGACCGGGCGACCGAGCTCGCCGATCCGGCCGGCGACTTCACCGACCTCGCCATCCTGCGGCTCGGCCTCACCGGCCAGCGCCGCGAGGTCGCCGAGGCCACCCGCTGGCTCGACGAGGACGACCGCGAGGTGCTCTCCCTCTGGTGGCTGGAGGCCGCGGGCGAGCTGACCCGCGCGGAACTCGCCGCCGCCCTCGACATCCCGCCCCGGCACGCCGCCGTGCGGGTCCAGCGCATGAAGGCCCGCCTGGAGACCGGCCGCGTCGTCGTCCGGGCGCTCGCCGCGGTCCCGCCCTGCCCGGCGCTGGCCGAGACCACCGCCCACTGGGACGGCGCCCCGTCGCCGCTGTGGCGCAAGCGGCTCGCCCGCCACCTCGACGGCTGCCGCCACTGTGCGCCCACCCGCAGCGGGCTCGCCCCCGCCGAGGGCCTCCTCGTCGGGCTCGGCCTGGTGCCCCCGCTGCTCGTCTGGGCGGGCCGAGGTGGGGACGCCGCCCTGGACACGGCCGCGTGGGCGGGGCAGGACGTACCGCTCGCCCCGGCGGACCCGGCTCCCACGGCCGGACCGAGCCCGGCCGGGCCCGGCCCCGCCGGACCGAACCCCGCCGGACCTGGCCCCGTCGGGCCGGGTGGCCCGGGGTGGCGGGCCTGGGGCGCCGGGGCCGCCGCCGTCGCCGTGCTCGGCGGCGTGATCCTCTTGCTGCCGGGCGAGCGGGACGCGGAGGCCGAGGTGCGGGCGCCGGTGGCGGTCACGCCGACCGCCAGGGTGACCCCCGTGAAGCGCCCCACGCCGACCCCGCCCCCTCCGTCCCCCACGCCGTCGCCCACCCCGGCCCGGACCCGGACCCCGGAGCCGAGCCCCGAGGAGCGGGTGACCCGGCTGGTGAACCGGCACCGGGCCGAGGCGGGCTGCGGCCCGCTGCGCGCCGATCCGGAACTGGCCGCCGTGGCCCGGGCGTACGGCGAGGACATGGTGGAGCGCCGTTCGTACGGCCACCGCGGCCCCGACGGCACGGATCCCGGCACCCGGATGACGGCGGGCGGCTACACCTGGAGCGCCTGGGCCGAGAACCTGGCCCGTGGACAGTCCGACCCGTCCTCGGTCGTCGCCGACTGGATGGCCGACGCCCCGCACCGGGCCAACATGCTCGACTGCCGCTACCGGGACACCGGCGTCGCAGCGGTCTCCGGCCCCGACGGCACGGTGTGGGTCCAGGAGCTGGCCACCCCGCTCGGGCCGTAGCGACCGCGGCTCAGCGGCCCGTGGCGAAGTCCTGGACCCACCACGGGCCGTTGGCCCGCAGGTTCACGCCGACCCCGATGTCCTCGAACGCGCAGTTGAGGATGTTCTTGCGGTGGCCCGGGCTGTGCATCCAGTCCTCCACCGCCTCGGCGGGCGACTCCGGACCGCGGTGGATGTTCTCGCCCCAGGACGTCCACGGGTAGCCGGCCGCCGTCATCCGGTCGCCCGCGTCCCGCCCGTCCTTGCCGACGTGGGCGTAGGAGGCCCGGGCCGCCATGTCGTCGGCGTGCCCCTGCGCCGCCTCGCCGAGCCGGGCGTCCGACCGCAGCGGGGCGCAACCGGCCTTCTTGCGCTCGGCGTTGGTCAGCAGTACCACCTGCGTCACGTACCGGCCCACGGCGGCGGCCCGGTCGGGCAGCGAGGCGGCGCGGGCGGCGCTGACCGTGCCGGTCCGCGCGAGGGACGGCGGGGCCGCCTGCCCGCCCGGGCCGGACGGAGCGCCAGGAGCGGTCGCGTACAGCCCGGTCGCCACCGTGAGGGCCGCCGCGAGCGTGCCCGTGACGAGCGCCGCCGTACGGAGGGACGGCCCCGGCCGGCCCGGTCCGCGACGCCGGTGCCGGCCGCCGCGGACGCCGGGCGGCCGGGCACGGCGTCCCTGGGTGTCGCCTGCGTCGTACGCGTCGTGCTGCATGGAGCTCCGCTCTCGTTACGGGCCCACCGGGCCGCCCGGCATCCGGAGCGTCACCGGGACGACGGTGGGAGGAGACGGCGGTATTCCTGTCCTGCCCCGGAGAACGCGACACTCCTCGTCAATCCTGCGCGTCAACCTCCTGCGGCACCACTGCCACGGGGCAGGGCGCGAGGTGCAGCGCCGCGTGGGCCACCGAGCCGATGCGCGCCCCGAGCGCCCCGCGCCGGGCCCGCCGCCCCACCACGAGCAGCTGCGCCGCCCCGGACCGGGACAGCAGTACCTGCCCGGCGCTGCCCAGCTCCACGTGCTCCGTCACCGGCACGTCCGGGTAGCGCTCCCGCCAGGGCGCGAGTGCCTCGCGCAGCGCCTTCTCCTCGTACGGCACGAGACCGCCCGCCTCGTCGGCGAGGCGCAGTGAGGCCGGGCTGTAGGCGAAGAGCGGCGGCAGGCTCCAGGCCCGCACCGCCTGGACCCCCGCTCCGCGCGCCGCGGCCGTCGCGAAGGCGAAGCCCAGCGCCGCCGCGCTGTCCTCCGGAGTGCCGTGCTGGCCCACCAGGATCTCCCCGGTGGGCGGTTCGGCCGCCTCGCCGTCGCGCGAGCGGACCGCGACGACCGGCACCCCGGCGTCCGCGATGACCTGCTGTCCGTACGAGCCGAGCAGGAAGCCCGCCACGGCTCCGTGTCCGCGCGAGCCGATGACGAGCAGCTCGGCGTGCTCCGTGGCGCCCAGCAGGGCGGCCACCGGAGTGTCGCCGATCACCTCGGTGCTCAGGGCGAGCTCCGGGTGCCGCTCCGCGACCGCGCTCTCCGCCTCGCGCAGCACTTCCCGGGCCGCCTGCTGCTGCTCCGTCGGGTCCTGAAGCAGCGGCAGGTCGAGGGGCTCCCAACGCCAGGCGTGGACGAGCCGCAGCGGCAGCCCGCGGTGCAGCGCCTCGCGGGCGGCCCAGTCCGCCGCGGCCAGGCTCTCCGGCGAACCGTCCACTCCCGCGACGATCTCACGACTCATCAGACTGCCTCCCTCGGCCCGTGGTCGGACCCGCCGGACGACGGGGCCGATGTCTCCAGCTTGGGCCCATGGACCGTGCGGGGGCAGGGCCGGACGTCCCGACCTGCCGTGCCGTCCGGCCCGGATCCGAGGGGCCCGGCACCGTGCCGCCGGGCTCGATCGTGCCGTACCGGCATGGGACCGGCCGCCCGTCGCGCCACCGGCGCCGCGGCGCCCGGCCCGGGGCGTGTCCTTCGGACCGGGCCGCGAGCCCGGCCTGATCCGGAGACAAGGCCTTAGGCCAGGAGGGTGAGCCGGGCGTGGGTGCCGTGGAGGTAGTGGTCGCCGATGTCCCGCAGCCGGTGGTCCGGCGAGACCGGGGCGGTGAGCGCCCGGACGTTCCGCCAGAAGCGGTCGAATCCGGACCCCGCGCCGTGCGGGTCCGCGGCCGCGGCCGGATCCATGAGCTGCAGGACGCGGGTGGTGATGTCGACGGCGGCTCGGTTGGCCACGGTCTCGGCCGCGGCGACCAGGACGGCGATGTCGGCCCGTTCCTCGACGTCGAGGGCCCGTTCGGCGAGCAGCCCGTGCGCCAGGGCGTCCGTCGCCCGCTCCGCCACGGCGGCGGCGGTGTGCGCGGACGTCGCCAACTCCCCGTAGGCCAGCAGCAGGTACGGGTCGTCGCCGGCGGGGGCGGCGCCGCCGGCCGGGCGCGGCGGGGCGGCCTGGGTGGCCCGGCTGACGTCCCGGGCCTCGGCGAGCGCGCCCTCGGCGATGCCGAGCGCGACGTGCACCAGGAGCAGCCGCAGGGCGAGCGGCGCCAGGGTCGAGTACGGGGCGACGGCGTGCTCGTCGTGCGGGAGCGCGCCGAGGACCTGCCCGGCCTCGACCTGCAGCCGGTCGAACGTGACCGTGCCGGCGCCCGCGAGGCGCTGGCCCATCCGCTCGGGGCCCGGGTCGGTGAGGACGGCCGGGTGCGCCGGATCCACCAGGACGAGCAGCAGGTCGCCGGTCTCCGTGCAACGGGCGCCGACGACGAGCCGGTCGGCGACCGTCACGCCGGAGGCGAAGGCGCGCCGGCCGTCGAGGACGTACGAGCCGCCGCCGGCCGGGGTGAGGGTGAGCCCCGCGGTTCCGCTCCCGGTGCGGGGTGGCTCGACCGCCCCGGCGAGCAGCCACCGTTCCTCCGCGGTGCGCCCGGCGAGGTCGAGCGGTCCGGCCGCCGGGCCGAGGAAGCGCGAGGTCCAGGACAGCACGCAGTGGTGGGCGAGGAGTTCGCCGATGGCACCGTCGGCGGCGGCGATCTCCCGGATCACCCCGCAGGCGGTCCGCCAGTCGGCGCCGCGCCCGCTGGTCCCGGGCGCGGTGAGCAGTGCGGGCAGCCCCGCCTCCTGGAGCCGCGCCACCTCGTCGAACGGCGGCTTGCCGGCCCGGTCCCTGACCAGGGCGTCCACGGCGAGATCGTCGGCGACCTCCCGGGTGACGCGGGGCCAGATCTCGTCGTCGGCCGGGCGGGGGGCCGCTGCGGAGGCGGTGCGTATCGCTGACTTCTTCGGCGTTCTCACGGCACCTCACCTGATCCCTGGTTTTCCCACTGGAATAGTAGGGATAGTGGCAGAGGGTCGGGGCGGCGCCCAACAGGCGTCCGCATCGCGGACCTTGGATTCTCGAAAGGTGAGACGTCAGACCGGACTCGGCCGACCGGGGATGAGCGGACGGCCGCCGGGCGCCGGAGCCTCCCGGGGCCGGCACGGACCCTCAGGGGTTGGTCCAGGCCTCCGGGTCCTCCGCCAGCGCCACGATCTCCGGCGGGAGCCCGTCGGTGGCCAGCTGGGCCAGTGACACCCCGTCGAGGACCTGGCGCACGTTCGCCCGCAGTGCCACCCACAGCGTCAGCAGCGACTCGGCCGGGCCCGTGTAGGACAGCTCCGGCGGCCGCACCCCGCGCACCGACACCAGCGGACCCTCGACGCAGCGGATCACATCGGCGACCGAGATGTCCCCGGCCGGCTTCGCGAGCCAGTAGCCGCCGTTGCCGCCGCGCTGGCTCTGTACCAGACCGCCCTTGCGCATGTCGCCCAGGATGCCCTCCAGGAACTTGTGCGAGATCCCCTGGTGCTCGGCGATGGCCTCGGCCTTCACGGGTCCGGCGTCCCGGGCCGCGGCGAGCTGGAGGGCGGCCCGCACCGCGTAGTCGGCCCTGGCTGAAATGCGCATACGCGCATTATGCCTAGGCGCCCCGTCCGCACCCTTGACGAGGGACGGCGACGCTCCCACACTCGAGACGGGAAACCGAGCGAACAGGTAGGGAAACATGAGAGCCGCCGCCGCACCGGACACGGCACACGCCGGCCGCCTGCCGCGCGCCCTGCCGCTCACCTCGCGCCGCCACATCGACCTGCTCCGGGTCTGCAGCGCGGCCTAGTCCGTCGAGGGACCCGGGGTCCGTCACGCCCTGAGCCGGCCGTCTCTCCCCCCGCGCACCCGCCCGAACACCGCGCGGCCGGGATCCGGCCCCGTCACGCCCGTGCCCGTTCCTTCCCGTACCTCTGCTGCCTCCGGGCGCGCGCCGACGCCGTCGTGCCGTCGCGCGCCGTCGCGACCCAGCACCGAGCACCCAGGGAGAACCATGTCCGTCGTCCCCTCCGTCGTCCCCGCCGCCACCGCCCCCGCCTTCCGGGGCCGCATCGGCCGCGACGAGCACAGCGGCCACTACGCCGTACCGCACCGCTACCGCCTCCACCTGGCCCCGGCCGACCCCGGCTGTCTGGGCGTCGCCGTGACCCACGGCCTGCTCGGTCTCGACGACACCCTGCCGCTGACCGTGCTGCCCGCCCTCGCCGACACGCCCGAGGGCGGGTACGCCGTGCTCCGTCCCCTGTACGAGGCCAGCGCCCATCTGTACCGGGGGCCGGCCGCCGCCCCCGTCCTCAGCGACGGCTGGACCGGCCGGATCGTCTCCACCCACGTGCCCGACATCCGGCGCGACCTCGCCCTCCGCTTCCGCGGCGACGGACCCGAACTGCTCCCCGAGGACCGGCAGGACGAGATCCGCGCCGTCGCCGACCTGTGCGAGCGCAGCGTCAACGCCGCCGCCCAGCGCGCCGGTGAACTCGGCCTCGACGACACGTCCGCCCACCACGACCCGCTGGCCGTGCTGTTCGCCGCGCTCGGCTCGCTGGAGCGGCGTCTCGCCCGCGGCCCGTACGTTCTCGGCGACGCGCTCACCGCCGCCGACGTGACCGTCTGGGTCACGCTCGTCCAGCTGGACACCGTCCACCGCTGGCACCTCGACGCCGCCGCCATGGACCGGGTCGCCGCCCATCCCGCCCTGTGGGCCTACGCCGCCCGGCTCGCCGCCCGTCCCGCCTTCGGCCGCCACCTCGACATCGACGCCCTGCTCGACCGGCACCGGGCCCACTGCCGCGGCCGCGAGGCGGCCGGCGCGGCCATGCGGATCGTGGACTGGGCGGCGGCCCGCGCCTGAACGACCCCCGGCGGGCTCCAGGGGGAGCCCGCCGGGGAATCGCCGTGCCGCTCAGCCGAAGCGGCGGCCGGCCAGGGGTTCCGTGGCGTCGCCGCCCCCTGCCCTGACCCCGCGCAGGAACGCCTCCAGGGCCTCCACCGAGGTCCGGGAAGGCTCCCAGTCCAGCTCGCGCCGCGCCCGCTCCGTCGCCATCAGCGGCAGGCGGAGGACCGCGTCGAACAGGTCCGGCGACGCGGGTACCACCCGCATCCGCCACGCCGCCGAGAGCGCGCTCCGGACCGCCGCGGTCGGCACCTTCACCGGCCGCGCGTCGAACAGCGCGGCCAGCGTGCCCGCGTCGACCGGCGGATCGGCCGCCACGTTGAAGGCGCCCCGGACGTCGCGCAGCAGCGCCAGCCGGTACGCCTCGGCCGCGTCGTCGGTGTGGAGCACCTGGAAGCGCAGACCGGACAGCTCCGGCAGCAGCGGGAGCAGTTCGGGCCGGAACAGCTGGCCCGGGAACCAGCGGCCCGCGAAGATCCGCCGCTGCTCGCTCGCCGCCTCCTCCTTGAACAGGAACCCGGGCCGCAGCCGCACCACCCGCGTCTGCGGATGGTCGCGCTCGAAGGTGTCCAGGACCCGTTCCAGATAGGCCTTCTCCCGGGTGTACGCGGCGCCGGGCCAGCCGTGCGTCGGCCAGGACTCCGACACCGGCGCGCCGTTCTCCGGCCCGGGGGAGTAGGCGCCGACCGAGGAGGCGTGCACCAGGACGGGGACGCGTGCCGCGGCCACCGTCTCGAAGACCCGCACGGAGCCGAGCACGTTGGTCCGCCAGGTCGCCACCGGGTCGTGCGTCGGCTGGAAGCGCCAGGCCAGGTGGACCACCGCGTCCGCGTCCGCCACGTACTGCGCGAGCCGCGGCTCGTCCCCCTCCAGCGAGAGGTCCACCTCGGCCCACTCCGTCTTCGTCAGGGTCAGTCCGGGCCTGCGCCGGGACAGGCCGAGCACCGACGCCACCCGGGGCTCCCGTTCCAGGGCCCGCACCAGGCTCGTCCCCACGTTCCCCGTGGCACCGGTGACGACCACGCGCAGTCGGTCGCTGGTGTTCATGTCTCGACCTTCCGTCATCGCGGGCGCTCCCGCACGCGGAGGAATCCGCGTGGTCACCCAGCGTGGTGCTGCGGGTCGCGCGGGTGAGCGTGTGACCCCACGATGGTGGAGCCGGGGGGCCAGGGCCGTACAGGAGGACCGGATGCTGCTCCCCGACCGCAACACGATCGACCGCCTGCTGCGGTGCTACCGCAGCCAGGAGCGGCTGGTCCTGGCCAGGCCGCACGACCCGGCGGCCCGCAGGCGGTTCGAGGACACCGTGTACACGCTGTGCGTCCTCATGGGAAAGCGCACCGGCGGCGAGGCGGCCCGGGCCGCGGAACGATACGTCGCCGAGCCGTCGCCGCTGCGGGAGTCCACACTGAAGGTGTGCGGTTCGAAGCGCACCGGCGGGGTGACCGCCGAGTAGCGCCATGGACGGGGCCGCACGCCCAGGGCCCATGGGTGGGAGGTGCCGGACATGGACGGGGCACAGCTCTCGCCGCGCGAGCGGCGGATCCTCGAGCAGATCGAGCACGACCTGGACGAGGACGCCGCTCTCGCCCGCACCTTCTCGACCGGCCACCGGCCCCGGCGGCGCGCCTCGCCGGCCGGCTCCCGTGCCCACCGCATCCTCGGGTCCGGCCGGCTCGCGGGCCCCGCGGCCGCCGTGCTCGGCCCCGTGGCGGTGGTCCTCTTCGTCATCGCCGTCGTCACCGAGTCCGCGGCCCTGATCTGGGCCTTCGCCGTCGTCTGGGTGCTCACCCTGATCTGTCTCATGCGCCTGGTGCTGCGGTGGTCCCACCGTCACCTCAGCGGGGACGAACGTCCGCGTCCGGACGACGGCGACGTCACCTGAGCGCGTCGCCGCCCCGGGCCGCCCGCGCGGGACGCGGGAAGCGCGCCCGTACGGCGTCGATGAAGACGTCCCGCGAGGTCGGGCCGCCGAAGCGCAGCCGGTCGTAGGGAGCGAACTCCGGTTCCAGCGCGTCCAGCTCGTCGACCAGGGCGTGCAGGGCGGCCGACCAGGGCGGCGAGTCGGGCCGCGGCCTGCCGACCGCCTCGGTGATCGCCGCGGTCAGTTCGTCCTTGCGCCGGATGGTGTCCGGGGCGACCCGGTGAAGACAGACGTACCGGCCGCTCAGATATGCCTCCCACTCCGCGGCGCCCTCCGCCGGGTCCTGCCAGTGCGCGACGAACCACCCGCGCAGCCGCTCGGCTCCGCCCGCCCGGGCCGCCAGGTCGAACAGATCGCGCGGGACCATCTCCGTCCCGTCCGACCGCAGATAGCCGGGCAGCGGCAGCAGCCCGTCCAGCATCTGCCGCCGCGCCTGCGCCACGTCCCGCCCCAGCTCCGTGCACAGGCCCTCCAGGGGCGTGAACCGCGCGGTGACATAGGCGTCGTCGGCCTCCGTCATCGGGTGGTCGCCGTTGACCTCCCGGAACCGCTGGGCGACCTCCGCCGCGTGGGTGCTCGTCCGCATGCCGCTCCTTCCGCGAACCGCCGGGCGTCTCCCGGGCGGTGTCCCGGAACCCTAGGCGCGGGACCCTGCGGCGCCCGCCGAACGATGCCGCGCCCCCGGGCACGGCGGGGCCGCCGCCCGGTCCGGGAGGTCAGTTCCCGCTCGCGCCGAACCGGCGCCAGAGCCACAGGGAGAGCGCCGCCCCGAGCGCGGCGCCGACCAGCGCGAGCGGCAGCCCCGCCGTCGTGCCCGAGGGGCCGGCCTGCTGCGGCGTGCCGTGCGGATCCCGGTCCGTGGCCGCCCGCGCGGGCCCGCCGACCTCGGGCCCGGCCTGGGCCTTGAGCGGGGGCTCCGTCCCGGCCGTGCCGCGCGTCTGCGCGGCGCCCGGCGTGCGTCCCGCGGCCACCTGTGCGGTGCCGGCCGCCTGCCGCGGGTCCTTCCCGGGCAGGAGCGAGCCCACCGCGTGCACCCGCCCCGAGGCCGCGAAGCCCCAGTCGAGCAGCTGCCGGGCCTCCTCGTACACCGCGAGGCCGCCGCCCGCCTGCGGGTTCATCACCGAGATCACCAGGGTCCGCTCGCCGCGCCTGGCGGCCGCGACCAGGGTGTTCCCGGCGTGGCTGGTGTAGCCGTTCTTCACCCCGATGAGCCCGGGATAGCGCTCCACCCCGTTCGCGCCGGTGAGCAGCCGGTTGGTGTTGGCGATGCCGTACGACCACGAGCCGGCCGGGAAGTCGGCGTACCGGGTGGAGCAGTAGCGGACGAAGTCGGGGTCCTGCAGACCGGCCCGCGCGAAGACCGCCAGGTCGTACGCGGACGAGACCTGGCCCGGTGCGTCGTAGCCGTCCGGGGAGACCACGTGGGTGTCGCGGGCCCCGAGCGAACGGGCCTTCTCCTGCATCTGCCGGGTCATCGCCTCCCAGCCGCCGTTCATCGACGCGAGCACGTGCACCGCGTCGTTGCCCGAACTGAGGAAGACGCCGTTCCACAGGTCCGACACCTTGTAGGTGTAGCCCTCCTTCACGCCGACCAGGCTGCTCCCCTCGCCGATGCCGGTGAGCTCGGCGTCGGCGACGGTGTGGCGTTCGTCCGCCCCGTGGTGGGGCAGTGCCGTCAGCGCGAACAGCGTCTTCAGCGTGCTGGCGGGCGGCAGCTGCTTGTGCGCGTTGCGCGCGGCGAGCACCTCGCCCGTGGACGCGTCGGCCACCACCCAGGACAGGGCCGAGAGGGAGGGCACCTCCGGAGCGCCCCGCAGCGGCTGCACCTGGGTGCCGGACCGGTCGAGCCGGGCGGGGTCGACGGAGGACCGTACGGGCGGGGTCGGCTCGGCGGGGGAGACGGCCGACGCGGCCGGGACCGGAAGCGCGAGCAGCAGCGCCGCGGCACCGGTGGCGGCAAGACGGACAGCTGGCGTGACGATCATTCAGCCACGGTAGGAAGCCGGTCCCGTCACCGCAGATCGAAGTGCGCCGACCGGGGTAGCGGCCGTGGCGAACGGGGGCGTGTCGGGAGGGCGGGCGCACCGCCGGACGCGCGACGGACGGCGCGCCGCCGCCCCCCCCGTCGCGCTCTTCCGCGGACCCGTCCCGGGGTCTGTCGGTGCGGCAGGGCATCCTGGTGACGTGTCCTCATTCCCGCACCAGAGCAGGCCCGTTGCCCCTTCCGAGGCCCCCGCGAGCTCGATCGAACACATGATCGTCTGTGGTGACGACGTGCTCGCCCACCGTCTCGCGGCCGAACTGAACGAGATGTACGGGGAGCGCGTCACCCTGCTCGTCCCGCCGCCCGGCGACGCGCCCGACCGCCCCGCCGCCCGGCCCGGGCGGGCCATGGCGCTCTTCGGCCGGGTGAGCGCGGCCGTCACGCGCTCCACGGGCGCGGCCGGCGCCGGGGCGCCGGGCCCGGGCGACGGACGCGGCTCGGGCCAGGGCCGGCCGGTCCGGATGGTCGAGACGGCCGAGGTCGACGACACCGTGCTGCTCGACGCGGGAGTGGAGCGGGCCACCGCGCTCGCCCTCGTCCACGAGGACGACGAGCGCAACATCCGCGCCGCGCTGACCGCCCGGCGGCTCAACCCACGCCTGCGCCTGGTCATCCGGCTCTACAACCGCAGGCTCGGCCAGCACCTCGCCACGCTCCTGGACGAGGCGTCGGCCGTCGTCGAACCGGGCGTCGACCCGGACAAGCCGGAGGCCGGCACGACCGTGCTCTCCGACGCCGACACCGCCGCTCCCGCCCTCGCGGCCACCGCCGTCGCCGGCGGCCGGAAGGTGATCCAGGCCGGCGGGCTGCTGCTGCACGCGGTCGACCGGACCCCGCCCGCACCGGGTGAGGTCGCCGACCCGGGCCTGTGCCCGCTCGCCCTGCTCTCGTCCACCACCGGCGACCCGGGCGGCTGCGAGGGCTCGGAGCGGAGCGGCGACCAGCGCCCCCGCCTGCTGCCGGACGACGCCGAGGTCGCCGCCGCGACCGGGCGCGGCATCGTCGCGCTCGAGACCGTCTCGTACGAGGGCCCGGCCCAGGCCTCCGGCTGGCTCGGCGCCTCCGGGCTGCCGGTCGGTTCGCTCTTCTCGCGGCGCCTGCGCTGGTCCCTCGCCGGGGTCCTCGCCGCGGTGCTGGCGCTCACCCTGGCCTCCACCTTCACCACGGGCGACCACCCGCTGCACGCGGCGTATCTGATCCTGCTCGACATCTTCGCCATCGGCGACCCGGCCGTCGGCGAGCCGACCAGCCGTCAACTGCTGCAGATCCTGGCCGGATTCGTGGGGCTGCTCCTGCTGCCCGTGGTCATCGCGGCGCTCCTGGAGGCCTTCGGCACCTTCCGCAGCGCGACGACGCTGCGCCGGCCGCCGCGCGGCCTCTCCGGGCACGTGGTGCTCCTCGGCCTGGGCAAGGTCGGGACCCGGGTGCTCGCCCGGCTGCGGAAGATGAACATCCCGGTGGTCTGCGTGGAGGCCGACCCCGAGGCCCGAGGCCTCGCGCTGGCCCGCCGGCTGCGGGTGCCGACCGTCATCGGCGACGTCACGGAGGAGGGCGTCCTGGAGGCCGCCCGCATCCACCGCGCCCGCGCCCTGCTCGCCCTGACCAGCGTCGACATCACCAACCTGGAGGCCGCGCTGCACGCCCGCTCGATCAGCCCCGGCCTGCGGGTCGCGCTGCGCCTGTACGACGACGACTTCGCCACCGCGGTCTACCGCACCCTGCGCACGGTGCACCCGGGCGCACTCACCCGCAGCCGCAGCGTCTCGCACCTCGCGGCGCCGGCGTTCGCGGGGGCGATGATGGGCCGCCAGGTGCTGGGCGCCCTCCCCGTGGAGCGCCGGGTGCTGCTCTTCGCGGCGCTCGACGTCGCGGATCATCCGCTGCTGGACGGCCGCACGGTGACCGAGGCCTTCCGCCCCGGGGCCTGGCGCGTGATCGCCCGCGGCGACGCGGGCGTTCCGCTCGATCGCTGCGGATACGTCCCCGTCGGGGAGCTCCCGGCCGACCGGGCACTGGGCCCCGCTGACCGGGTCGTGGTCGCGGCCACCCGGCGGGGCCTCGCCGTCCTCCACGGCCGCCGGCCCGGCCCGTTGACCCCGGCCGGGCTCGGCGGCCCGGTCCCGGAGACGCTGGGCTGACGGCCGGGCCACGTTCCCGGCCCGGCGCGGCCGCCCCGTACCCTCGCCGCCGGCCCGCCATCAGCCGCCCGCGTGCTGCCGCCCGCCGCCCGCCGCCCGCGTCCTGCGCCCGGGAGGTGCGCCCCCCGCCGCCCGCGTCCCGGACCCGCGGTCACACGGGCCTGCTCCGTTCCGCGGTGGGGGAGGCCCGCAGGGTCGCCACCAGACGCAGCAGCCGGGCCTCGTTCCCCGAGAGTCCGGCCGCGCGCAGCGCCTCGTCCGCCTCCGCCATCGGATGTGTCAGCATCGCCGCCGCGTACGGTTCGAGGCGCGGATCCGACAGCACCGCCTGGGTGGACTCGAGAAGACGCAGGTAGGCCTGGGCGGCGGCGCGCTCGCGACTGGTGACGGTCCTCATGTCAGGCTCCCTCTGGGTGGTCTGAGGTGGTCTCACCCCACCCTCTCGCACGGGTCTGACAATGCGGCGGAACCGGACCTTCCGCGGCACCCGACACCCCGCGCCCGCCCTGCTCCGCCCGCGCTGCTCTGCCGGCCGCGCCCGACCGGCGCTGCCCGCCCCGCCCGTCGGGCGCCGGGCGGGCCCGTCCCGCGGGATCGTTCGGCCCGTCAGGCCCCGTCCGCGCCCAGCCGATCGGCCAGCCGTTCCAGGAACACCCGCTGTCCCGCCACCAGCAACGGGCGGGCGGCGTCCAGGACGAACCAGCCCACCCGGTCGATCTCCGGGAACTCCCGGATCACCCCCGAGCCCCGTGGCCACTCCATGCTGAAGGTGCCCGGGACCGTCTGCTCCGGGTCCAGGTCCGCCTCCACCGCCCAGATGGTGACGAGCTTTCCGTTCCCCTGCCGGGCCTCGCCGAGGTCGATCCACTCGCCTTCCGGGGCGGGCAGGCCGAGTTCCTCCTCGAACTCCCGCCGCGCCGCGTCCTCCGGCGGCTCGTCCTGCGCGTACTCCCCCTTGGGGATGGACCACGCGGCCTCGGAGTGCGCGGACCAGAACGGTCCACCCATGTGGCCGATGAGCACTTCGACGTGCTCGTCCGCGGTCCGGCGGAAGAGCAGGAGACCGGCACTGCGCTTGTCGGGCATGGCGCCAGTGTGGCGGAAGCCGGACGGGCGCACACCCCCCTGTGGCGAGGGCGCGCCATGACGCGTCGGAAATCTTTGACGCGTCGGGAATCTCCGACGTATTGTGGCGGCATGCCCACCGACGTGTTCGGCGTGCTGGCCCATCCGGTGCGCCGCAGACTGCTGGAAACCCTGCGGGACGGCCCGCGCTCCACCGGGGAGCTGGCCGGACTGTTCGAGCTCGGCAGGCCCGCGGTCTCCGAGCATCTGGCCGTGCTGAAGGCCGCGGGCCTGGTCCGCGAGGAGCCTCGCGGACGGCACCGCTTCTACCACCTGAGACCGGCCCCGCTGGCCGAGGTGAGCGAGTGGCTGCATCCCTTCGAGCACTTCTGGAAGCAGCGCCTGGACGCCCTGGCCGACCTGCTGGACGAGGAGAACGAGACGTGACCGACACCCCCGCGACCGACGCGATCCACGTCGCGCGGTACCTGCCCCATCCCCCGGCCGCCGTCTGGGCCGCCCTCACGGATCCGGGGCTGCACGCCCGCTGGTGGGCCGCCGGCGACGTCCGGCCCGTCGTCGGACACCGCTTCACCCTCGACATGGGCGGTTTCGGCAGCCAGCCCTGCGAGGTGACCGAGGTGGATCCCGAGCGCGTGTTCGCCTACCGCTTCGCCGAGGGCTCCCTCGACACCACCATCACCTGGCGGCTCGAACCCGAGGGCAGGGGCACCCGGCTCTTCCTGACGCACGCAGGCTTCGACCTCGACTCACCCCTGGGGCGCCAGGCCTTCGAGGGCATGGGGCGCGGCTGGCCCGGCGTCCTTGACCGCCTCACCCGGCTGCTCGACGCGTAACGGCCGCTTATCGCCGGGCGCGCCGCCGGGCGATGATCAGCCCGAGCAGGACGCCGAAGAGCAGGGTGACGGTCAGGACGCTCCAGAGCGGCAGCGTGACGGTGGGGATCCAGAGCCGGATGGTGACCGACCCGGTGTTGGCCGCGATGAACCAGATGGCCAGGCCGACCAGCAGGAGGAACCCCAGGGTGCGCAGCCGCATGTCCCGTCCCTTGACCGTGACGGTCGGCGGCGGGTGCTGTTTCGCGCTTCTCTGGGCCATACGGCCCATTATCCGAGGGTTGTCACCGTCGGGCGACCCGTGCCCGCGGCGCCCGGCGGCTGTTCCTGCTCCCACCGCCCGGCGTTGAAATGGCGGCCGCCCGGCCCGGAACCCGCGCGCCCGCACCGGTCTCCCCGCCGGCAGCGGAGCCCCCGGAGGAACGCGTACCCCGGCAGCCCCGGCCCGTACCCCGGCCGCTCAGCTCCCGGCGCGCTCCGTGCCGGCTCCGGGCTCCTGGCCGTCGAGACGGACCACCACCGGGCCGCCCCCGGGATCCGCCTCCGCCGCCCAGGTGGCCGTGTGACGCAGTGAACGGTGCGGCTCCAGAAGGGCCGGGACGCGCTGTTCGAGCAGGAGCCGGGCGTCCTGGCGCACCGTCAGGGTCGGCCGCACCAGACGGGTCGTGGGGCGGAGCAGCAGAGTGGGTGCCCCGGAGACCGGGCGGCCCGGGCCCAGCCGGCCCGGGCACAGCCAGTGCAGCGCCCCCGCCGTGCGCAGCGGGAGGCCGGGGGCGGGCCACGGAGCGCCCGACAGGTGGGCGAGGACGGCGTCGGCGGCCCGTCGGCCCTCCGCCGCGGCCGCCGCGGCGGGCTCGATGCCGCGCAGCAGGTTGCCCGCCGCGAAGACCCCGGGCACGGAGGTGCGGAGCTCCGGATCGACGGACGGGCCGCGGGTGGCCGGGTCGAGCAGGACCCGGCCCGCGCGGGCCAGTTCGTGGTCGGGGAGCCAGTCGCCGGTGAAGACGACGGTGTCGCAGCGCAGCAGGCCGGTGCGCCCGTCCGCGCCGCGTACCACGACGCCGGAGAGGCGCCCCCGGCCGACGAGTTCGACCACGGTCGCGCCGCGCAGGACGGGCCCCGGCAGACGCGGGCCGCACGTCCGGTCGGCGACCACCGCCACCACGTCGATTCCGGCCCGGCGCAGGGTGCGCACCGCGTGCCGGGCGACCGGATCGGAGCCGACGACCACCGCGCGGCTGCCGATCCGCCTCCCGCGCAGCCCGAACAGTTCCACCGACTGCTGGAGCTCACCGGTGCTCAGCACCCCGGCGGGCCGGCTGCCCGGCACCAGGCGCGCGCTGCGGGGACGCTCGCGCGCACCGGTGGCGAGGAGCACCGCGCGCGCCCTGATCACCTCGATCCCGGTGGGAGCCGTGACCTCCAGGGTGAGCGGCCCCGCCCAGCCGGTCGCGCCCACCCCGGTGCGGACGCGCGCCCCGGACCGTACGGCGGCGTCCACGGCCCGCCGGGCGTACCCGGGCCCCGTGTACGCGCCGAAACCCGCCCGCCCGCAGTGCCGCGGCACACCGCCCGCGGCCCGCTCGCGTTCCACGACCTCGACGCGGCCCGCGCCCGCCGCGGCGAGCCGGGCGGCCGCGCTCAGGCCGGCGGGACCGCCCCCGACCACCAGGACGTCGACCGTCCGGTTCACCGCGCGCCCTCCTCGAACAGCGCCCGCACCGCCGCGCCGCAGGAGAAACCCTGGCAGCGCCCCGCCCTGGCCCGGGTCCTGCGGCGCAGTCCGTCCAGGGACGCGGGCGGCACCGGGGAGGCGAGCGCGTCCCGGATCTCGCCCAGCGTGACGCGCTCGCAGTGGCACACGATCGTGCCGTACGCCGGGTCGCGCGCGATCCGTCCGGCGTCGCGGTAGGGGCGCGGGAAGGCCTCGCCGAGGTTCGGCATCCGCACGGGGACCAGCGGCCGCCCGGCCCCCAGCTCCAGGCCCGCGCCGGCGAGGAGTTCCACGGTGTGCCGGCCCAGCGCGAGCGAGGCGGTCAGGCCGGTGGAGCGGATGCCGCCGACGGTCACGTAGCGCAGTTCCGGGTGGGCGGCGATCCGGTAGTCCTCGGCGCCGGTGGCGGCGCGCAGGCCCGCGTAGACGGCGGTGACCTCCTCGTCGAGGAGCGCCGGGAGGATCCGGCCGCCCTGCGCGCGGAGCGAGGCGAGGCCCTCGGCCGTCGAGCCGGTCGCGGTCCTGTCGTCCAGGTCCTCGGCGGTCGGCCCGAGCAGCACGTTGCCGTACACCGTCGGGGCGACCAGGACCCCCTTGCCGAGCGCTCCCGGCACCGGCAGCAGGATGTGCCGCAGCAGCCCGCGCGCGAACTTGTCGAAGACCACGAGTTGCCCGCGGCGCGGCGTGACCGTGAAGTCGTGGCGGCCGACGAGGGCGTCGAAGGCGTCCGCGTAGAGCCCGCAGGCGTTGACGAGGAAGCGGGTGCGCAGCACCCCGCGCCGGGTGATCAGCCGGTGGGGCGCGCCGGGACCGCCGAGGCGGACCTTCTCCACGGGACAGCCCAGATGCAGGTCGACGCCCGAGCGCACGGCCTGGGTGGCGTACGCGAGCGGGACCGACCAGGGGCAGACGATCGACTCGCCCGGCACGTCGAGGGCGCCGAGCGCACCGGGGCCCAGGTGCGGCTCCCGCGCGTACAGTTCGGCGCTCGTGAGGGGGCGGGTGCCGTGGTGGCCGTTGCACGCGGCCTTGTCGGCGAGGCGGGGGAGCGCGGCGAGCTGCTCCTCGTCCCAGGCGACCAGCAGCGCCCCGACGGGTTCGACCGGGATGCCGGTCTCCGCCGCGTAGGCGGTGAGCAGCCGGCCGCCCTCGCGGACCAGCCGGGCCTCGACCGAGCCGGGGACGGCGTCGAAGCCGGTGTGCAGGATGGCCGTGTTGGCCTTCGAGCTGCCCTCGCCGATGTCGCCGCCCGCCTCCACGAGGGCGACGCGCAGGGAGTGGCGGGCCAGTTCGCGCGCGACGGCGCAGCCGACCACGCCCGCGCCCACGACGGTCACGTCGTACGCGCCGTCCGGTGCCGCGGTGTCCGGCAGGGCACCGCGGCGGGTCACGCTCACGCGGCGTCGTCCCCGGCGTCGCGGGCCGCGTCCCGGCCGTCGGCCAGCAGCCCCGCCACCGCGGTACGGAACCTGCCCAGGCGTTCCGCGGCCTCGTCCGCCGTGATCCGGGGCTCGTACACCGCCGACGGCTTCCACTCCGGGACGGCCTCGTGGACGGCCAGTCCCGGTTCCGTGCCGAGCCGGGCGACGGCGGCGACGCCGAGGGCCGTGGCGTCGGGCAGGGCGGACACCTCCACCGGGCACTGCAGCAGGTCCGCCTGCGTCTGCATGAGGAGCGCGGACCGGGTCAGCCCGCCGTCCACCCGCAGGGCGGTGAGCGGGGCGCCCAGGTCGGCCGCCGCGGCCCCGGCGAGTTCCACGACCTGCGCGGCGATGCCCTCGCACAGGGCCCGGACCAGCTGCCCGGGGCCGGTGTCGAGGCCGAGTCCGGTGAGCGCGCCGCGCACGTCGCCGCGCCACCAGGGGGCGGCGAGACCGGCGAGGGCGGGCACGAAGGTGACGCCGCCCGCGTCGGGCACGGCACCGCCCACCGTGTCGATGTCGGTGGCGTCCGCGATCACACCGAGCCCGGTGAGCCAGCGGACGGCGGACGCGGCGGTGTACACCTGTCCGTCCAGGCAGTAGCTGGTCCGGCCGGCGAGCCGCCAGGCCGGGCAGGCGACCAGGCCGGAGTCGCTGCGGCGTGGTGCGGTCCCGGTCTGGGCGAGCAGGAAGGCCCCGGTGCCGTAGGTGCACTTGGCGGTTCCGGGTTCGGTGACGTCCTGGGCGAGCAGGGCGGCCTGCTGGTCGACCAGGAGGCCGGTGAGGGGGAGCGGCGGTCCGAAGGCGGTCGTCGTGCCGACCGGGGTGTCGCAGTCCACGACCCGGGGCAGTCGCTCGCCGCCCAGGCCGTAGAGGTCGAGGGCCCTGCCGGACCAGGAGACGGTGTCGAGATCCAGCAGTCCGGTGCGGCCCGCGGTGGCGGCGTCGGTGACGAACGCGCCCGTGAGCCGGTGCACGAGCCAGGAGTCGCTGGTCGTGACGACGCCCGCGCCGGTGAGGCTGCGGCGGATCCAGGCCATCTTGGGAGCGGCGAAGTAGGGGTCGAGGGGCAGACCGGTGATCCGTGTCAACTCGGCCGCGTGTGGGCCGAGTTCGTCGCAGATGCCGGCGGCCCTGCGGTCCTGCCAGACGAGTGCGTCGGTGAGCGGCTCGCCCGTCGCGGGGTCCCAGGCGAGCACGGTCTCGCCCTGGTTCGCCAGGCCCGCCGCGACCACGGGTTCGCCGGCCTCGGCGAGGGCCGCACGGCCGGCGCTGACGACGGAGTCGTACAGCTCACGGGGGTCGACCTCGACGAGGCCGCCGGGCAGCGCGCGTGGGTGCACCGGCGTGAAACCGCTGCCGATCACCCCGCGTCCGGGGCAGACCACGAGGGCCTTGGTGCCCGACGTGCCCTGGTCGACGGCGAGTACCGGGCCCGTCATCTCTGCGACTCCCTGCGGCTCGTGGTTCCTGGCGGTCCTTGATCGGCTTCCCGACCGTGGAACGGGTCAGCCTGATGCACCCCGGTCCGCCCGTCAAGGCTGCGCAGGCGAGCCCGTCAGGTCCAGACCTCTCACGGACGTCAAGTCAAATTCGGTCGTTGTCTTGATAGTTACGGTCACGGAGAAAAGTGGATCGGTCACGTCCGGCGACCTCTATAGTGATCGCCGATCAACGGCCGGGTCGGCACCACACCGTCCCAGGGGACTGACCACCCCCGTGTCACCGACTCCCGAGGAACCATGTCGTCCACCCCTCGCCCCGCCGCCTGATGGCCGGGCACGGCTTCCGGCCCGTCTACCACCCGGCGGGCCACGACCATGCCCTGCGCGGTGCCGTCCAGGACCTCCGCACGGGCCGCTGGGTGGCCATGGCCCGATTACTCGACGAGACGATCGACTGGCCGGCCTGGACCCGGCGCACCCAGGTGCTCGCGGCCGTGGCCGCAGGCACCGACGTCGTGGACGCCTGGCGCGGCGAGGAGCCCGACTCCGTCGCGGCCGCCGTGATGCACGCCCGGGTCGTCGTCGAGCGCGCCGTACGCGCCCACCGTACCGCCCACGCGCGCACCCGCGAGCTCTGGCAGGAGGCCTGGACGGCCTGCCTGCGCGCCGCCGAACGCGCCCCGGCCGACCCCGTGCCCTGGGTATGCCGCCTCGCCCTGTCCGTCCTCGACGCCCAGCAGCGCATGGAGGAGCACCGGGCCGTGCCGCCCGCTCCCATGCTGCCCCCCGCGCCCTGGGGGCTGCTCGCCGAGGCGGAGAAGCGCGACCCGTACAACCGCGAGGCGCACCACCGCATGCTCCAGTTCGTGTACGCCCGGCGGCCCGGACCCCTCTCCGAGGCCGTCAACTACGCCCAGTGGGCGGCCTCCTCGGCTCCCGTCGGCTCCGCACTGCACGCCCTGCCTCTCTATGTGCGCGTCGAGCGCTACCGGCGCGAACGCGGTCACGAGCGCGCCCTCGACCTGCACTGGGTGGCCGAGGACGCGGTGCGCGACGCCCGCGGCGCGATGGAGTCCTGGTTCCTGTTCTGCGCCACGGACGAGGCCAGCCTGCTGGACCTCAACCACCTGGCCCACGCCCTCTACGGCTCCCTCAAGTTCGCCGACGCGGCCCGGGTCTTCGACGCGCTCGGCCCCTACTGGACCCCGCAGCCCTGGTCCTACCGCACCGCCCACCCCGACGAGCGCGGCCCCGCCGAGGAGGTCTTCCTGCGGGCCCGGGCCCGGTGCCTGGGCGCCGGCGAGGACCGCACCGGGCCCTGACGCCGGCCGCGGTCCCGCCGCGGGCCTCTGCCCGGCCCGTACCCCGGCTCCCGCACGTCCCCCCCGCAGGTCACTCCCGGCCCGTGCCCCCGTACGGATCCACTCGTCCCCTTCCCCCGGAGGAACGCATGTCCCGCACCGCTCCCACCGACGCGATACGCAAGGCGCCACCGGCGCCCCGGGACGAGGAGGCCCGGCTCAGAGAGCTCGGCTACCAGCCCGTCCTCGCGCGCCGGATGGGCGGCTTCGGCAACTTCGCCATCAGCTTCTCGGTCATCTCGATCCTCTCCGGCTGCATGACGCTCTACGGCTTCGGCCTCGGCACGGGCGGCCCGGCCGTCATGCTCTGGGGCTGGGCGGGCGTCGGCCTCTTCGTGCTGTGCGTGGGCCTCGCCCTCGCCGAGGTCACCAGCGCCTATCCGACCTCCGGGGCGCTCTACTACATGGCCGACCGGCTCGGCGGGCGCCGCTGGGGCTGGTACACGGGCTGGCTCAACCTGCTCGGTCTGCTCGGCGCCATCGCGGGCATCGACTACGGCGCCGCCCTCTTCACCGGCGCCTTCCTCAACCTGCAGTGGGGCTTCACCCCCACCCCCGAGTCGACCTTCCTGGTCTTCCTGGCGATCCTGCTCCTGCACGCCGTGCTCAACCTCTACGGCGTCCGCCTGGTCAGCGTCCTCAACTCCGTCAGCGTCTGGTGGCACCTGGCCGGCGTCGCCGTCATCGTCGGCGCGCTCGCCGTCGTCCCCGACCACCACCAGTCGGCGAAGTTCGTCTTCACCGAGTTCGTGAACGACACGGGCTGGTCCAACCCCGTGTACGTGGCCGCGATCGGTCTGCTGCTCGCGCAGTACACCTTCTCCGGATACGACGCCTCCGCCCACCTCTCGGAGGAGACGGCGAACGCCTCCGTGGCCGCCGCCAAGGGCATCGTCCGCTCCATCTGGGCCTCCTGGATCGCCGGTTTCGCGCTGCTGGCCGGCCTGACCTTCGCCATCCAGGACTACGCGGGCACCCAGAACACCGCCACCGGCGTGCCGCCCGCCCAGATCCTCCTGGACGCGCTCGGCGAGGGTGGCGCCAAGGCCCTGCTGCTCGTCGTGATCGTGGCCCAGCTCTTCTGCGGCAACGCGGAGGTGGCCGCCGCCAGCCGCATGGTCTTCGCCTTCAGCCGCGACAACGCGCTGCCGGGCTCCTCGCTCTGGCGCCGGGTCAGCAGCCGCACCCACACACCGGTACCGGCCGTGTGGCTCTCCGTCGTGGTCGCCGCGCTGCTCGCCCTGCCGTCGCTGTACTCGGCCACCGCCTACGGGGCCGTGACGGCCATCAACGTCATCGGCATCACCCCCGCCTACGCCATCCCGATCCTGCTGCGCCTGCGCGCGGGCCGTGCCTTCGTCCCCGGGCCGTGGAACCTGGGCCGCTGGAGCCGGCCGATCGGCTGGATCGCGGTGGTCTGGGTGGCCGTCGTGACCGTGCTGTTCTGCCTGCCGCAGCGTTCCCCCGTCACGGTCGACACCATGAACTACGCCGTGATCGCCCTGGCCGTCGTGCTGGTCCTCGCCAGCGTCTGGTGGTACGTCGCCCGCCGCTCCTACGGCACGCCGCAGGCCTACGGCAGCGCTCGCGAGGAGGCGGAGATCGCGGAGGGCATCGTCTAGGACGGGGCCCCGCCGGACCGGCCGCGGGGCGCCGTGGTCCGGGCGGATCGGCGGGGGCCCTGGCGGAGGCCCACGCGCCGGGTCCAAGGGCTCAGCCGCCGAACTCGTAGGTCCAGGCTCCGGTCCGGGCGGCGACGTCGATGTCCGTGACCTCCAGGGCGTGCCCGTGGTGGTCGCTCACGACGCGGTGGACGTTCAGCCGGGTGGGGTCGCCGCCCGGTCCGCGGCCGGCCGGTCCGTCCCCGGTCCGTTCCGGGGGCGCGGCCGGCACGCCGATCGACTCCCTGTGGACGGTGCGCAGGCCCGCCTGGTGCATCCAGTGGTAGAGCAGCCGCAGGTCCGGCTGCCTGTGGTGCTCGCCGCTCGGCCGGTAGCGGCCCAGCTGCGGGATCTCCAGGAGGGCGGGCCGGGAGAACCAGCTGACCGAGCGCTGCAGCGACACGCCGGCGGGGGTCAGCACGGTGTGACGGTGCACCAGGGTCGGCTCCCCGGGCGCCAAGGAGAGCCGGCCGGCCAGGGCCGCCGGCGGCGTCTCCCAGGACAGTGCGGCGCGGACCAGGGCGTCGGCGGCCCGCGGGCCGCCCGGGAAGGTCCGTATCCGCGCGGTGGGTGCGGGGACCCGGGCCTCGGGTCCGGCGCACGCGGCGAAGGTGCCGCGCCGGTCGGTCACCACGAGGCGTTCCTCGCGCAGGAGTTGGAGTGCGCTGCGGACGGTCTGGCGGTTGACGTGGTAGCGGTGCGCCAGATGGCGCTCGGACGGGAGCCGGGTGCCGGGGGAGATGCGGTGCTGGGTGAGGTCGCCGCGCAGGGCGTGGGCGACCCGGAGGTAGAGCGGAAGCTCCGCCCCAGGTCCGTGCTCGGGAACGGGCTCGGCCATGTCTCGGACCCTTTCTGTCGTGCGTGGTCGTACGCGGTGCTGCCGGGTCGGGCGGGCCCTGAGGAGGGACGTGCTCCGGCCGTTGCGGGGTGTGACCACCCGACCCGTACGGGTGATCAATTCCTATCATTGGTCTAAACCATTCGGGAAGTGCCGTCGGTGAGAGTGGCCGAAACGGGCGGGGCGATTTGTAATGGATCGCACGGGAACAGTGGTGGCAGCAGCGCTGGAAGAGGCGGGTGAGGCCGGATGACGACCGCGTCGGAACGGGCCGAGAGGGGCAGGGCCGCGCGCAAGCGCGTCCCCCGGTCCTCGCACGGCCGCTGGATACCCTCCTCCCAGCGCCCCGACCCGCTCGCCGTGCTGGAACGCGAGTCCGTCGACCGCGTGACCGAGCTCGTCCCCATCCGCTACGGCCGGATGGCCGTCTCGCCCTTCGCCTTCCTGCGCGGCGCGGCCGGCGTGATGGCGGCGGACCTCGCCGCCACCCGCAGCACCGGACTCACCGTGCAGCTCTGCGGTGACGCCCACCTGCTGAACTTCGGTGTGTACGCCTCACCCGAACGGACGCTCCTCTTCGACGTCAACGACTTCGACGAGACGCTGCCCGGCCCCTTCGAGTGGGACGTCAAGCGGCTCGCCGCATCCATAGCCGTCGCGGCCCTCCAGAACGGCTTCGCCAAGCCCAAGGCCCACCGGGCCGCCCTCGTCGCCACCGAGTCCTACCGCACGGCCATGCGCCGTCTCGCCGGGCTCGGCGAGCTCCAGGTCTGGTACGAGCGGATCGCGGTCGAGGACCTGTCCTCCCTGGTCCGCGGGGCGGACCGGGCCCGGTTCAAGGACCGGCTCGCCCGCGCCCGCCGCCGTACCAGCCTCCAGGCCTTCGGCAAGCTCACCGAGAAGGACGCCACCGGCCGGCACATCGTCGAGGACCCGCCGCTCCTCGAACGGGTCACCGACCTCGACCGGGTCGGCATCGGCAAGGTCTTCAGCGACTACCGGAGCTCCCTCTCGGAGGAGCGCCGACTGCTCCTCGACCGCTTCCACTTCGTCGACGCCGCCCGGAAGGTGGTCGGCGTCGGAAGCGTCGGCACCCGCTGCTTCATCCTCCTCCTGGAGGGCCGCGACGACACCGACCCGCTGTTCCTGCAGATCAAGGAGGCGGGCCCGTCGGTCCTGGAGCAGCACCTGGCCCCCAGCCACTTCGCCCACCAGGGCCGTCGGGTGGTCTCCGGCCAGCGGCTCACCCAGGCCGCCAGCGACATCTTCCTCGGCTGGATGACCGGCCCGGAACAACGTCACTTCTACTGGCGCCAGTTGCGCGACATGAAGGGCTCCGCGGAGGTGGAGACGATGTCGCCGGAGCTGCTCCGCGACTACGCGCGGCTGTGCGGACGGGCTCTCGCCCGCGCGCACGCCCGCACCGGCGACCGGATCGCGATCGCCGCCTACCTCGGCTCCTCCGACGTCTTCGACAAGGCCATCGCCGACTTCGCCCTGCGCTACGCGGCGCAGAACGCCGACGACTACGCCGCCCTGAGCGCCGGCATCGCCGCGGGAGTGGTGACGGCCGCCCCGGGGGTCTGACTGCTCCGAGTGGATCCCACGAGTGGTGGGAGCCCCGCCACGACCGCAGGCTGACGAGCACACCGTCCGCCCGGACCAGCCGTGGCGGGCCGATCCACGCGGTGTCGCCCCGGCACGGGCGGCCATGGTCCACAGAGAGACCCGATCACATGACGGAAGAAGGCTCCCCGCGAGCGCGCGCCCGGCGCCCGTACGGCCGGCGACGTTCCCGGGGCGCGCGCGCCGGCCTCGCGCTCGTCGCCGCCGCACTCACCCTTCTGGGCGCGGCCGGTCCCACGGCGGCACGTCCCCCGACGCCGTCCGGGACTTCGGCGCCGGCGGGCCACCCGGCACCGGGGAACGACTCGGCGTCAGGGACGGCTCCGACCCCGGGCGGCGGGGTGTCGCGCGGGCCGCGCCCGGCGTCTCCGGGGCGGTTCGTGCCCGGCCCCTGCCCGGAGACGCCCGAACCGGTCCCCGGGCGGTGCGGATTCCTGGAGGTGCCGGAGAACCGCTCCCACCGCGGTCACGGCAGGACCGTCCGGCTGGCCGTCGCGATCATCCCGGCCGTGACGGCCCGGCCCGCCGAGGAGCCGGTCGTGTTCATGGAAGGGGGTCCCGGCGGCGACGCCTTCGACAGCATCCCCTTCCTCGTCGCCTCCGGGGTGAACCGGAACAACGACCTGATCGTCATGGCCCAGCGCGGCACGCTCCACTCACAGCCGAACCTCACCTGCCCGGAGATCGACCGCTTCGGGGCGCGGGCCGTGGGCCTGCGCTACGACGCCCCGTCGACCGGGCGGCTCCTGGTGCGCGCGGCCCAGGAATGCCGGCAGCGCCTGGCGGCCGCCGGGATCGACCTGAGCGCCTACAACACCACCGAGAACGCGGCCGACTTCGCCGCCCTGCGCGGTGCGCTCGGCATCGAACGGTGGAACGTCTACGGCTACTCGTACGGCACCGACCTGGCCCTCACCTACCTGCGCCGCCACCCCCAGGGCATCCGCTCGGTGGCCGTCGACTCCCTCGCACCCCCCAAGGTCGTGAACCTCCCCTGGACCTGGGACAGCGCCGGGGAGGGGATCGGCGAGATCCTCGCGGCCTGCGAGGCCCGGCCCCGGTGCGCGACCCGCTACCCCCACCTGCGGCGCACCCTCGACGAGCAGGTCCGCCGGCTGGAGGCGCAGCCCCTCGCGCTCATGGCACGGCTGCCGGGCGGCGGGAACCCGGTCAGGGTCGTCCTCGACGGCGGCGCGCTGATCAACATCCTGGTCGCCAACACCGTCAAGGCCGTCGACGTCCCCGCCGCACTCGACGAACTCGCCCACGGAAACCCGGAACGCTTCGCGCGGGCCCGGGCCGTCGACGCGGCGGCCCCCGTCGGCGTCTTCGCCCACGGCCTCACCCAGTCGGTGGCCTGCGCCGAATGGGTGCCCGGCCGTTCCGAGCGCGACCTGCTGAGGGCGGGCCGCCGCAACTTCCCCGGGTGGCCCGACACGGTCCTGGCCCAGGCCCCCCAGCTGCCGTTCGAACACCAGGTGTGCCAGGTCTGGAAGGTCCCTGACCGCACCGCGATCCAGCGGGTGGCCACCTTCAGCACCGTGCCGACGCTGCTCCTGTCCGGCACCTACGACGCGAAGACCGGCGCGAGCTGGGCCCGGGTCGCCGCCCGCACGCTGCCCCGCTCGACCTCCGTCCGCATCCCCGGCATCGGCCACTGGGTCGTCCCCCAGTCGCCCTGCGCGGCGGACGTCCTCGCCTCCTTCCTCGCCCGCCCGACCGCACCCGACACCGGCTGCGTGGCAGGACTCGAGCCCCCACCGTTCACCCTCACCCCCTGACGCGGAGAACGCATGACATCCCTTCGACCACCCCGGACGACCCTCCGGGCTCCCCGCCACCGGCGCGCCCCGCGACGCCTCCCGGCCGCGCTCGCCGGGCTCACCGCCGGCGCCCTGGCCGCCGGCCTCGTCGCGGCACCCGCGCACGCCGCGTCGGGCCCCACGGCGCCGCTCGGCACGGTCGCCCGGACGGGGGGTCACTCCCGCTTCGTGCCGGGACCCTGCCCGAGGACGGCGGACCCGGTCCCGGCGCTGAAGGACGCGCACTGCGGAACGCTCACCGTCCCCGAGAACCGCGACCGGCACGGGAACCGGGGGAGGAAGATCACCCTCGCCGTCGCGATCGTCCCGGCCCTCGCCAAGAGGGCCGCCGGTGACCCGATCGTGTGGTTCGCCGGCGGGCCAGGCGACGACGCGGTGTCGGAGATCCCCATGGCGCTCGCCGGCGGCCTCAACCGCGACCGGGACCTGATCTTCATGTCCCAGCGCGGGACCTACTCGGCCGAGCCGGAGCTCACCTGCCCGAACATCGACCGGTTCAACGCGCGCGCCCTCGGGCTCGTCTCGGGCGCCCCGTCCACCGGCCGGCTCCACGTCCGGGCGACGCGGGAGTGCCGCGACCGGCTGGCGCGTCGCGGGGCCGACCTCGGCGCCTACGACGACACGGAGAGCGCCGCCGACTACGCGGACCTCCGCAAGGCCCTCGGCATCCGCCGGTGGAACGTGTTCGGCATCTCCTACGGCACCGAACTGGCCCTCCAGTACATGCGCCTGCATCCCGAGGGCATCCGCTCGGTCGGCATCGACGGCGTCCTGCCGCCCTCCCTCGCCGGCGGGGCCGTCACCTGGAAGGCCGCACGGGAGGGCTTCGACGGCATCTTCCGGGCCTGTGCGGAGCAACCCGCCTGCAACACCCGCTATCCGCACCTGAAGGACACCTTCGAGCGCCTCGTCGTCGACCTGGAGGCCCGACCGGCCTCCACCACCGTCGCGGTGCCCGGGCAGCCGGCGCCGGTGAAGGTCGTCATCGACGGCGGCACCCTGGTGACCTGGCTGACCTTCGCCTCCCACCTGGCCGAGGGCGTGCCCCGCTCCATCGACGAACTGGCCCACGGCGATCCGCGGCGGATCGCCGAGCAGCTGGCGGGCGGCAAGTACAGCCCCGCGGCCGTGGGACGGGTCTCCCACGGCCTCGCCTTCGGCGTCTTCTGCAGCCAGTGGACCCCGTACGAGAGCGAGGCCGACGTGATCCGGGCCGGGCGGCGCGCCTTCCCGTCCTTCCCCCGCTCGATCCTCGCCAACGCCCCGCAGCTGGCCTGGCTCCACCAGGACTGCCGTGCCTGGGACGTGCCCCCGGCCGACCCCTCGATCCGGGCCAAGACCTCCAGCGACATCCCGACCCTCGTCCTGTCCGGAGGCTTCGACTCCCAGACCGCGCCGAGCAACGGGGCGTACGCCGGACGCACGCTGAGCCGGTCCACCGTCGTCACGGTGCCCTACGTCGCCCACGTGGTGTTCGCGGACTCGGCGTGCGCGCAGACGATGACCGTCTCGTTCTTCGAGCGCCCGGACGCGCCGGACACCGGCTGTCTCGCGGGCCTCCGGCCGCCCGCGTTCGAGATCGGCACCTGACGGAGCCGGCGGGCCGGTGCCCGCCGGGGCGAGGGGCGGCGGGTCCACCGCCGCCCCTCGTACGTCCGGGGCCGCCGGCCGGGTCAGGCCCCGGTGCCCCCGCCGCGGAGCAGGGGCGGCTCGACAGGCGTCCGCGGCACCGGGCCGAACAGCACCTCGCGGAGCACCGCCGGTGCGAACAGGGCCGTCAGCGGGGCGGTCAGGGTCAGCGCCGCCCGGAACGGCGCGCCGACCACCGGGTTGCCCGCCGCACGTTCCTGCACCCGGCGCAGGTACCAGCCCTTGAACCGGTCACCCGCCCCCGGGCGGGCCGCGTCGCCGACCGCGCCCGGCATCTTCTTGTCGGCCCCGGCCGAGATGTCCCAGGCCTGCCGCGAGGCGTCGAGCAGCGCCTGCTGCACGCGCCGGGTGGTCGCGGTGCGCTTCGGGTCCGCGAGCGCCCCGCGCAGGGCGAGGGCACTCAGCGCGGCGACCGCCATGCCCTGCCCGTAGATCGGGTTGAAGGAGCACAGCGCGTCGCCGGTGGCGAGGAAGCCGGCCGGGCGGCGGCCCGGGCGGTCGTACCGGCGCCGGACGTTGGCGGTCCTGCGGTAGCCGTAGACCGGGGACATCGGCTCGGCCTTGGCCATCCACTCGCTGATCACCGGGTGCGGCAGCTTGCGCGCGTACTCCTCGAACAGGGTTGCGTCCGTGGGCGGTTCGTCACCGCGCAGACCGGACAGGGTGACCAGGTGGCGGCCGTCGCCGAGCGGCAGCACCACGCCGCTATACACGTGCGAGGGATTGGGCACCAGGTAGTAGCCGAGAGCGTCGACCGACGGGTCCTGGGCGGGCGAGCGGTACATCCGGGTGGCGTACGCCAGGCCGGTGTCGAGCGTCTCCTCGTGCGGGGGCTCCGCGCCGATCCCGGCCAGCCAGTCCGCCGCGCGGGTGGAGCGCCCCGAGGCGTCCACGACCAGATCGGCCTCCAGCGGATACGGCTCCCCGGACCTGCCCGCACCGCGCTCGCGCAGGAGCACGCCCCGGACCCGGGAGGAGTCGCCGATCAGGCCCACGGCCTCGGTGCCCTCGACCCGCTCGATGCGCGGGTCGGCGAACACCCGCTGCCGCACGAGCCATTCGAGCTGGTCACGCGGGCCGGTGAAGAAGTGCGCGGTGGCCGGGGTGCGGACGAACCACTGCCCGTTCTGCCACTGGACCATGTCCTCGGGGACGCCGACCTTCGGCGCGCCGAGGGCGTGGAGTTCGGACATGAACCCGGGGAGGAGCTCGTCCAGGGCGCGCTGCCCTCCCTCGACCAGTACATGGAGGTGCCGTCCCTGCGGGACGCCGGGGCGGGCGTCCGCCTCCTCGGGATAGCGGTCGCGTTCGACGACCGTCACCCGCTCGGCATGCTCGCTCAGCACCCGCGCGGCCAGCAGGCCCGCGAGGCTCCCCCCGACGACCACCGCGTGACGTGTCCTGCGGGGCCCCAACTCGTCGGCCATCCTCGCCCTTTCGCGTGGTGGACCCACACCCCCGTGGATCCCTCCGGTCTATGACCGACCAGTATCCACGCTCGCGCGGGGCGCGTCGCGGGTGCCGAGGCGCAGATGCTCGATGTGGTAGACGGCCTCGTCGAGGAGTTGGGCGACGTGGTTGTCGTAGAGGCTGTACTCGATCCGGCGGCCCTGGCGGACCCCGGTCACCAGGCCGAGCGCGCGCAGCAGGCGCAGCCTGGTGAGGATCATCAGCCGGGACGGGGTGGCGAGGGCCTGGAGGGTCTCGGCGATGGTGGCCGCGGACTCCGCGTCGAGCTGGGTCGCCGCGGTCGTCTGGCCTGTCACTCCGTGTCCCATGGGCTCATACGTACGGTCCGGGCTGCTGCCGCAGGACAAGGCCGCCGCCGTACGGGAGTGGCAGGCGGCCGGCGCCCGGGTCCTGATGGTCGGCGACGGGGTCAACGACGCCCCCGCCCTCGCCGCGGCCCACAGCGGCGTCGCCATGGACCGGGCCGGTTCCGACCTCGCCCTGGAGACCGCGGACGCCGTCGTCGTGCGCGACGAGCTCGGCGCCCTCCCGGCCGTGGTGGCCCTCTCCCGCCAGGCCCGCCGCCTGGTCGTGCAGAACCTCGTCATCGGCGCCGTGTGCATCGGCGGACTGGTCGTCTGGGACCTGGGGGGCCATCTGCCGCTCCCGCTGGGCGTCGTGGGCCACGAGGGTTCCACGGTCCTGGTCGGCCTCAACGGCCTGCGGCTCCTGCGGGACGCGGCATGGCGGAAGGCGGCGGCGTCCTGACGGAACGGCTCTGCGCGGACCGGCGCCGACCTCCGGGTCGGCCGGTCCGGGGCGGGGGTCCGGGGCGGCCGGCCCCGGAGCACGTCCCGTCAGGCCGCCGCCGTGTGGGGGTGCGCGCGACGTGGCGCCTTCGGGTGCGGCGCCGTCCGCGCCGGCCGGGGCGGACGGATGAATCCACCCCGCCGGGGCGGCGTCACTGCCCGGAGAGCTCGCCCAGCTCGGCGAGCTCTCCGATCGCATGGGTCAGCCACTGCACCCAGAACCGCTCCAGGTCGATCCCACCGCGCAGGACCAGGTGCCGCAGCCGGTCCGGCTCCGCGGAGCGGCGTTCCGGCGGGAAGTCCCGCGACTCGATCTCCAGGTACTCGTCCAACTGGCTCCGGTGCAGGGCCAGATGCCGCTCCAGCTCCTCCCGCAGCCCCCCGCCGCCCACCACGGCCGCCGCCCGCAACCGCAGCAGCAGCGACGAGCGCAGCGGCTTGGGGTCCTCGGCGGTGTGGACCCAGGCCGCCAGCTCCTCGCGGCCGGCGGGCAGCACCTCGTACTCCTTCTTCTGCCCGCGCGCGGGCACGGCGGAGGGCAGGGCTCGGATGTGCCCCGCCTGCTCCAGTTTCCCGAGCTCCCGGTAGATCTGCTGGTGCGTGGAGGACCAGAAGTAGCCGATCGACCGGTCGAAGCGGCGGGTCAGTTCGAGACCGGAGGACGGCTTCTCGAGCAGCGCCGTGAGGATCGCGTACGGGAGGGACATGGACGCATCCTAGATTCGACGGGGCCGGCCACCTGCGTGCTCGTCGGGGCCGGGCGACCGGCCCGCCGCCGCGCTCACAGCGTCGCGGCGAGCCGCGTGCCCTGGTCGATGGCACGCTTGGCGTCCAGCTCGGCGGCGACGTCGGCGCCGCCGATCAGGTGCGCCGCGCGGCCGGCGCCGATCAGCTCCTCGTACAGACCGCGGCGGGGCTCCTGACCGGTGCACAGCACGACCGTGTCCACCGGGACGACCTGCGGCTCGCCGTCGATCGTGATGTGCAGGCCCTCGTCGTCGATCCGCTCGTACGACGCGCCCGCGACCATCGTGACGCCGCGGTGCTTCAGCTCGGTGCGGTGGATCCAGCCGGTCGTCTTGCCGAGGCCGGCGCCGACCTTGGTGGTCTTGCGCTGGAGCAGGTGCACCTGGCGCGGCGGCCGGGGCCGCTCGGGGGTGCGCAGACCGCCTCGCGTCTCGTACGCGGTGTCGACGCCCCACTGGCGGAAGTACGTCTCGGGGTCCTGGCTCGCGCCCTCGCCGCCGTCCGTGAGGAACTCGGCCACGTCGAAGCCGATGCCGCCCGCACCGAGGATCGCGACCCGTTCGCCGACGGGTACGCGGTCGCGCAGCACGTCCAGGTAGCCGACCACGCTCGGGTGGTCGACGCCCTCGATCTCGGGGGTGCGGGGGGTCACGCCGGTGGCGACCACGACCTCGTCGTAGGCGTCCAGGTCGGCGGCGGTGACGAGGGTGTTCAGGCGTACCTCGACCCCGCGTTCGGCCAGCTGGACCCGGAAGTAGCGCAGGGTCTCCTCGAACTCCTCCTTGCCCGGCACCTGCCTGGCGACGTTCAGCTGGCCGCCGACCTCGGCCGCGGCGTCGAACAGCGTGACCGTGTGGCCGCGTTCGGCCGCCGACACGGCGCAGGCGAGGCCGGCCGGGCCCGCGCCGACGACGGCGATCCGCTTGGCCAGGCGGGTGGGGGAGAGGACCAGCTCGGTCTCGTGGCAGGCCCGCGGGTTCACCAGGCACGAGGTGATCTTCAGGCTGAAGGTGTGGTCCAGGCAGGCCTGGTTGCAGCCGATGCAGGTGTTGATGGTCTCCGCGCGCCCCGCGGCGGCCTTCGCGACGAATTCCGGGTCGGCGAGGAACGGGCGGGCCATGGAGACGATGTCGGCGCGGCCCTCGGCGAGGATCTGCTCGGCGACCTCGGGGGTGTTGATGCGGTTGCTGGTGACGAGGGGCACGGAGACCGTGCCCATCAGCTTCTTCGTCACCCAGGTGTAGGCGCCGCGCGGCACGGAGGTCGCGATCGTGGGGATGCGCGCCTCGTGCCAGCCGATGCCGGTGTTGATGATGGTGGCGCCCGCGGCCTCGATCTCCTTGGCGAGGGAGACCACCTCGTCGAGGGTGGAGCCGCCGGGGACCAGGTCGAGCATGGACAGGCGGTAGACCAGGATGAAGTCCTCGCCGACCCGCTCGCGGATGCGGCGCACGATCTCCAGCGGGAAGCGGACCCGGTTCTCGTACGAACCGCCCCAGCGGTCGGTGCGCCGGTTGGTGGCCGCGGCGATGAACTCGTTGATGAGGTAGCCCTCGGAGCCCATCACCTCGACGCCGTCGTAGCCGGCCTCCTTGGCGAGCTCGGCGCAGCGGGCGTAGTCCTCGACGGTCTGCTCGACCTCGGCCTCGGTGAGCTCGTTCGGCACGAAGGGGCTGATCGGGGCCTGGATCGCGCTCGGGGCGACCAGGGCGGGGTGGTACGCGTACCGGCCGAAGTGCAGGATCTGCATCGCGATCCGGCCGCCTTCGGCGTGCACGGCGTCGGTGATCAGCCGGTGCTCGGCCACCTCCTCCGCGGTGGTCAGCTTGGCGCCGCCGTCCCAGGGCCGGCCGGCCTCGTTGGGGGCGATGCCGCCGGTGACGATGAGCCCGACGCCGCCGCGGGCGCGCTCGGCGTAGAAGGCGGCCATCCGCTCGAATCCGTGCTCGGCCTCCTCCAGGCCCACGTGCATGGATCCCATGAGCACCCGGTTGGGCAGAGTGGTGAACCCGAGGTCGAGCGGGCTCAGCAGATGCGGGTACGGGGTGTTCGGGGCCATGGGGTCTCCTCGCGCGGGGTCGTCACGGACTGTTGTAGACGACGCGCCCGGCCTTCTGCAACAAGTTGCATAAAGGCGGGGCGTCGATGTGCCGCACACCACAACGCAGTCCGGCCGGGCCGGCGGGCCCGGCCCACGTGGCCGTCGGCCCGGCCGTCGACGGCTCCTTCCGGCGGGTCGGCCCAGCTGGCCTTCGGCGTGCGGTGTCGACGGTGTCCCGGCCGCAGCGCGCCCTACCGCGCCGTGGCGCGTCGTGCCGCGCCGTGATCCGTTCGCTCCCGTCCTGCTGGAGCGCCCCGGCGCGGGCCCTGCTCGCCCGGTCGGCTGCACCGCCGCCGTGGGGAGCTCCGCCCCTCACGGGCCCGAGGCGGCGCTCGCGCCGCAGCGTGCTTCGTGCGCCTTGCGTGCCCAGGCTCCTACCGCTTCGGCGCGGGCCGACGGCGCGGCGCCGTAGCGGTGGGGGAGGCGCACAGCGGCGGAACGCGCCGCCCAGGCGCGGCCCCGTGTGCCCACCCGTCCCGCCCCGGCGGGACGATTGCCCACACGGAGCGGGTTGATCGCCGTTGCGCGACGGACTCCGCGGGCGTCACCGGGCCCGCGGAGGGGGTGCGGGGGCCTCGTATCGGCGTCGGCGGGTGCCGTCTACCGGTGTCGGGGGAGGGCCCGTACTGGTGTCGAGGGGAGGCCCCGTAGCGACGGGCCCCGGGCTTCGGCGGGTGCCCTCTACCGGTGTCCGGGTGCCCTCACCCGGTGTCGGGGGAGGCCTCAGGCCGGTCTCGGGAGGCCCCGTACCGGCGGGCCCGGGGCTGCGGCGGGTGCCCTCTACCTGTGTCCGGGTGCCCTGTACCGGTGTCGGGAGAGACCCCGTGCCGGCGGGCCCGGGGCTCCGGAGGGCCCCCTGTACCGGTGTCCGGGTGCCCTCTACGGGCGTCGGGGGAGGCTCCGTAGGGGCCGCCGGGCCCGGCGGCCTGGGGCCCGGGGGCTGGGCCCAGGGGCGCGGCCGCCTGGTGGCGGGGCAGAGGGGGTGCGGGGCCGGGGGAACGGTCAGGTTTTGTGGTAGGTGTACGCCTCGCCGGCCGCCGCCGTCACCGCGTCCAGGTCGCCGCCCGCCGACGCGGTCACCAGCGCCGCCACCGCCCCCTCCACGAAGGGCGCGTCCACGAGGCGCGCGCCCTCGGGCAGTTCGTCGCCCTCCGCGAGGAGGGCCTTCACGGTCAGGACCGCGCTGCCGAGGTCCACCAGGAGCGCCACTCCGGCGCCCTCGTCCACCGCCTTCGCCGCCTCCGTGATCAGCTCGGCGCTCGTGCCCAGGCCGCCGTCCGGCGTCCCGCCGGCCGGCCGGACCGGCGCGGTGTCGCCGCCGCCCGCCAGCCCCCGGGCCAGCTCGGCCACCGACGCCGCCACGGCCGCGCTGTGCGAGACCAGGACGATCCCCACCCGGGCCGTCATCCCGCCACCTCCGCGAGCGCGGCGAGGAGCAGGGCCGACGAGGTCGCCCCCGGGTCCTGGTGCCCCACGGACCGCTCCCCGAGATAGCTCGCCCTGCCCTTGCGTGCCCGCAGCGGCACGGTCGCCAGCGCGCCCGACTCCGCCGCCTCCCGCGCCGCCGCGAAGGAGGTGCCGAGCGCCTCGGCGGCCGGCACCAGCGCGTCCAGCATGGTCTTGTCGCCCGGCTGCGCCCCGCCCAGCTGGGCCACCGCCGCGACCCCGGCGCTCAGCGCCCCGGCGAGCTCGGCCCGGGAGACCTGCTCGGCGTCGCCGAGCGCCTTGCCGGTGCGCTGCAGCAGCGTCCCGTACAACGGCCCCGACGCCCCGCCCACCGTGGAGATCAGCTGTCGGCCCGAAGCGACGAGCACGGCCCCCGGCGTGGCCTGCGGCTCCTTCTCCAGGGTCGCGGTCACCGCCGCGAAGCCGCGCTTCAGGTTGGCTCCGTGATCCGCGTCGCCGATCGCCGAGTCAAGCTCGGTCAGCCGGTCGGCCTCCCGGTCCACGGCGGCGGCCGCCGCCGCCATCCAGTCCCGGAAGAACCCGGCCCCGTACACCGTCTCGGTCTCCGCGCTCATCGCCGCCTCACCGTCCCCAGCGCAGCGCCGCGGTGCTCACCGGCGCGTCCCACAGCCGCAGCAACTCCTCGTCCGCCTCGCACAGCGTCACCGAACAGCCCGCCATGTCGAGGGAGGTCACGTAGTTGCCGACCAGGGTGCGGGCGACCGGGACCCCGCGCTCGCCGAGCACCCGGTGCACCTCGGCGTTGAAGCCGTACAGTTCGAGCAGGGGCGTCGCCCCCATGCCGTTCACCAGGGCGAGGACCGGCCCCTTCGGGCGCAGGTCGTCCAGGACGGCGTCCACCGCGAAGTCCGCGATCTCCCGCGAGGTCATCATCGGGCGCCGCTCCCGACCCGGCTCTCCGTGGATCCCGATGCCCAACTCCAGCTCGCCCTGAGGAAGATCGAAGGTCGGCGAGCCCTTCGCCGGGGTGGTGCAGGCGCTCAGCGCCACCCCGAAGCTCCGCGACCGTTCGTTCACCCGCCGGGCCACCGCCTCGACCCGTTCCAGCGGCGCGCCCTCCTGGGCCGCCGCACCCGCGATCTTCTCCACGAAGAGGGTGGCCCCGGTGCCGCGCCGCCCGGCGGTAAACAGGCTGTCGGTCACCGCCACGTCGTCGTCGACGAGCACCTTGGCGATCTGCACGCCCTCGTCCTCGGCCAGCTCGGCTGCCATCTCGAAGTTGAGCACGTCGCCGGTGTAGTTCTTCACGACGAACAGCACGCCGGCGCCGCTGTCGACCGCCGCGGCAGCCCGGACCATCTGGTCCGGCACCGGGGAGGTGAACACCTCGCCGGGACAGGCCGCGGCGAGCATCCCCGGGCCCACGAACCCGGCGTGCAGGGGCTCGTGGCCCGAACCGCCGCCGGACACGAGGGCCACCTGCCCGGCGGTCGGGGCGTCCCGCCGCAGCACGACCCGGTTCTCCACGTCCACGGTCAGCTCGGGATGCGCGGCGGCGATCCCGCGCAGCGCGTCCGCGACCACGGTCTCCGGAACGTTGATCAGCATTCTCAACGGTGTCTCCTCATACGGCCGGCGGAGGGGCCACGGCCCCTCTCCTCGGAGGTCCTTGCTGGTGCGCGTGATCCATGCGGGGCGTCGCCGGGACGCCCCCTCGGCAGTATCGACCTTGTGGCGGCGAAGGTCACGTGGGCCCGGCGGCCGCCCGGGCGACGCCGGTCGCCGCGGGGGACGGGAACCCCGCGGCGGCTGCGGCGCGTCACCCCGGTGAACGCCCCGCCCGGCGGCCGCCGCTCACGGATGGCGCCGCCGGAAGGCACGCCGGGCAGGGACACATCGTGGAGGGGGAGACCATGAAGCACGACGAAGGCGACGAACCGCGCGACGAGGAAGCCGAGCGCCGGCAGAACAGGTACTGGGCGATCGGCGTCACGATCACCCTCGTGGTCCTGGCCCTCTTCCTGATCTCGATCGACGATGACTCCGGCCCGGTCTGCGGTACCGGCCAGGACAAGTACCCCTGTTGACGCCCCCGCCGCCGCCCCTCGCCCTCGCGGCCGCCCCCGCCGCCGCACCCAGCCCCCCGCCGTGTCCGCGCGTCCCCCGCCCGGCGCCGCCCCCCGTCCTCGCCGCCGTAACGTTCCCTCGCCGCCGCTCGACGCGGTGCCGCCCGGCGGCGAGAGCAACATCACGGCCCGCGGCGTACAACCCTTCGGCGCTCTCGCGAATCGTGTGTCCGCGGGCCTGAAAGGCCCGTAACGACCACGACTCGACCAAGGGCAGAACACTTTGACCAACAAGACAGCAGGCGTGCGGCGCCGTGCCGTGATCGTCGCGATCACGACCTCGGCCGTTCTGGGCGGCGGCCTCTTCGCCGGCCAGGCCGAGGCCGCGGCGGCGCCCGCCCCGTCCATCACCGCCCCGGGCGGTTTCGTCATGAACAACACGACGGGCGCGACGTTGTTCGGCAAGGCCGCGGACACCCGCCGGTCGACCGGCTCCACCACGAAGATCATGACGGCGAAGGTGGTGCTGGCCCAGCCGCACCTCAACCTCGACGCGAAGGTCACGATCGACAAGGCCTACAGCGACTACATCGTCTCCAGGAACGCCTCCTCGGCCCGGCTCATCGTCGGGGACAAGGTGACGGTCCGACAGCTCCTCTACGGCCTCATGCTGCCGTCGGGGTGTGACGCCGCCTACGCGCTGGCCGACAAGTTCGGCACCGGCTCCACGCGGGCGGCCCGGGTCAAGTCGTTCGTCGGGAAGATGAACGACGAGGCCAGGAAGCTGGGCCTGCGGAACACGCACTTCGACTCGTTCGACGGGATAAGCAACGGGTCGAACTACTCGACCCCGCGCGACCTGACGAAGATCGCGAGCAGTGCGATGAAGAACTCCACGTTCCGCACCATCGTCAAGACGAAGAGCACGACACAGCGGGTGACCACCAGGACCGGCGGTTACCGGAACATGTCGTGGACCAACACGAACAAGCTCCTGAGCACCTACAGCGGTGCGATCGGCGTGAAGACGGGTTCGGGTCCGCAGGCCAAGTACTGCCTCGTGTTCGCGGCCACCCGTGGCAACAAGACGGTCATCGGCGCGGTGCTCGGCTCGCCGAGCGAGGCGAACCGGGCGGCCGACGTGAAGAAGCTGCTGGACTACGGCTTCACGAGGTAGCAGGCGGCGGCCGGCGCGCGACCGCGCCGGTCACGCCCGCCCCGGGCCGCCTCCCGCTCGGCGGGAGGCGGCCCGGCGGCAGAGCCTTCCCGCGGCGCCCGGTCAGTGCGGTCCGGCGCCGTCGCCGAGCACCCGGACGGCCTCCACGATCAGCCGCCAGAACCCCTCGGCGTCGACGCGCACCGCGACCTCGGTGTCGGCGGGCCTTCCCGTGACACCGTGCAGGTCCACCACCGTCGCGCCGCGCGTGTAGGTGCCCGTCAGCTCCACCGACACCGCCGCCCGCACCAGCTCCGTCAGCGACGGATCGATGAGGTGCGCGACGGTCAGCGGGTCGTGCAGCGGCGGCGCGTCGAAGCCGAACACCTCGCGGTAGGTGGACGCGAAGTAGGTCAGCAGGTCGACGCAGAGTGCGCTGAGCGGGGTGCCGAGCGCGGCGATCCGGGCGACCACCTCGGGCGTGGCCCGCACCTGGTGGGTGGCGTTGAGGCCGAACATCGTGACCGGCCGTCCGCACCGCAGGACGATGTCCGCGGCCTCCGGGTCGCACAGGATGTTGAACTCGGCCGCGGGAGTCGTGTTGCCGCGTCCGGTCGAGCCGCCCATGAGCACGATCCGCTCGATCCGGTCGGCGAGCCCGGGGTACGCGAGCAGGAAGGCCGCGACGTTGGTGAGGGGGCCGGTCGGCACGAGCGTCACCGGGACGGGATGCGCGAGCACCGTGTCCCGCAGCAGCGTGAGCGCGTCGCGCGGGTCCTGGGGGACGTCCGGTTCCGCCCGGCCGAAGCGGGGCCCGTCCAGGCCCGAGCCGCCGTGCATGTCCTCGGCGATCCGGCGCGGTCCGTGCAGGGGCCGGTCGCGGCCCGCCGCCACCGGCACGCCCCGGACGCCGGCCGCGGAACAGACCCGGCGGGCGTTGAGCGTGGTCTTCTCGACCGTCTGGTTTCCCGCGACGGTCGTGATCGCGAGCAGCTCGACCGAGGGGTGCGCGGCGGCCAGCAGGATGTTGAAGGCGTCGTCGTGACCGGGATCGCAGTCGAGAATCACGGGTACCGGCATGTGCCCACCGTCCCACACCCGGCCGCCCCGCACAGCGGTGACGTGGCTGCCGGGCTCGGGCGCGGGGCCCGGCGCTCTCAGCGGGGAGCGATTCCGGTTTCCGCCGCCGCCTCGATGCGGGCGCCGAACGCCTCGGCGTCCCTGCGGGCGGCGACCAGGGCCGGGGGGCCGACCAGGAGTCCGCCCAGGCCGGGGCCTTCGCGCACGTTGAAGAGGCGCACGCAGGTCCTGTCGCTGGCCGGCGGCTCCAGGGCATGGCCTCCTTCCCGCGCCGTCACGCCGTTCCTGGACACCTCGGCCCCTCGCATCCTGACCGGGGGCGCGGGGCGGCGGGGGCGGTGACGCGGAACTCCCCTGGAGGCACTCTTCCCGGCGCTCTTGACGGTGCTGCGGAGGATCATGCCCCCCGCCGTCGCGACCCTGTGCGAGCGCCGTCCGGCGTGCCCGGCGGAGGCTGCCGCCCTTGACCGCGGAGCACCACCGCCGGGGACGCGCCCGCCACGGTCCCTCCTTACGCTGGGAGGCGAGGGGGAGACGAGGAGGGACCCCATGGCGTCCGGCATCGCCGTACACCGAGCGGAGCTGCGGGACGGACTCGTGCTCCCGTACGCGGAGACGGGCAGCCCCGACGGCGCGAAGGTCGTCCTCGTCCACGGCTACGCGGACTCGTGGTGGACCTTCGAACCGCTGCTGCGCGGCCTCCCGTCGGCGTTGCACGCCTACGCCCCCACGCAGCGCGGTCACGGCGACGCGGACAAGCCGCCCGACGGCTATCTCCCCGAGGACCTCGCCCTCGACGTCGTGGCCTTCATGGACGCGGTGGGGATCGGCCGCGCCGTGCTCGTCGGCGGCTCCAGCGGCGGTATCCAGGCGCGCATCGTGGCCGGGCGCTACCCCGACCGGGTGGCCGGCCTCGTCCTCCTCGGCGTGCCGGCCGACCTCGCGGGCAAGCCGGCCGTCACGGAACTGTGGGAGGCCGTACGCACCCTTCAGGACCCGGTCGACCGTGCCTTCGCCGAGGGCTTCAGCACGGGACTGACGGCGGAGCCCGTCGGACGCGGATTCCTGGACACCGTCGTGGACGAGAGCCTGAAGGCGCCGGCCCGCGTGTGGCGGGAGACGCTCCGAGGCCTGCTGGAGACCGACCTGCGGGCCACCCTCGCCGGGATCCTCGTGCCCACACTGGTGGTCTGGGGAGACCAGGACCCGTTGCTGACGCGGGAGGAGCAGCAGGTGATCCTGGACGCCGTCCCCGGCTCCCGCCTGATCGTCTACGAGGGGGTCGGCCACGTCCCGTACTGGGAGCGTCCGGAGCGCGTGGCGCCCGACATCGCCGCATTCGTACGCGGCCTGCACGCGTCCACGGGCACCTGACGCGCGGCCGCCGCGCGGTGGGACGCCGGGGCGCGCCGCAATTCGGTTGACCCAGGGCGCGGCGCGCCGCTCCACTGGGGCCGGGCGCCACGGGGCGTGGCGCCCGGCGAGCCCGGGAGGCAGCGGCAACATGCGGATCCGTTCCACCAGCGACCAGGACCACGACGTCTTCGTCGACACCCTCCACGCGGCGTTCGGACGCTTCCCGGAGACCCCGGACGAGGCCGGGGGAGGGGTGTGGTGGGCGGCCCTCGAAAGGGACCGCAATCTGCTCGCCACGACGGACGACGGGCGGCCCGTCGGCACGGCCGGCGCCTACTCCTTCGAGCTCACCCTGCCCGGGGCGGTGCTCGCTCCGGCCGCCGGGGTCACCGCGGTCGGCGTGCTCCCCTCGCACCGACGCCGGGGCGTGCTGTCCGCGATGATGCGGCATCAGCTCACCGAGCTGCGCGACCGAGGGGAGTTCCTCTCCGTGCTGCTGGCCTCCGAGGCGCTGATCTACCGCAGGTTCGGCTACGGCCCGGCGACGTACACGGGCCGGCTGACGGTCCCGCGCCACCGGGCCGCCCTCGCGCCGGCCCGGGCGCGGGGATCGGCCGACGGACCGGCGGGCGGCCCGGGCGCGGAGGCCCGCGACGCGAAGGCCGGCACGGTCGACCTGCTGCGGCGCGCCGAGTGCGGCGACCTCCTGGAAGAGGTCTACGACCGGTACCGCCGCGCCCAGCCGGGCGCGCTGTCGCGGCCGCACGCCTGGTGGGCCTCGGGCGCTGGGCAGCCCCCGGTCTCCCGGGCGTCGCGCTACGTCGCCGTGCACCGCGACGCGGACGGCGTCCCGGACGGATACGCGAGCTACTCGATCGGCGATCCCGACACCCTGACGGTGGACGAGGTCATCGCCTGGGACGACGAGGTCTTCACGGACCTGGCCCGCTTCGTCCTCGGCCACGACCTGGTCGGCCAGGTCGTGTTCAAGCACGTCCCGCCCGAGCACCCGCTGCGCTGGCGACTCGCGGACTTCCGTGCCGGGGAGTCGAGCCACCACACCGACTGGCTCTGGGTGCGGCTCCTCGACGTCCCGCGGGCCCTGACCGCGCGCGGCTGGTTCGCGGACGGGGAGCTCGTGCTCGACGTCGACGACCCGTTCCTCGGCGAGCGCGGCCGCCACCTGCTCACGGTCCGCGACGGCAAGGCCGACTGCACGCCGACCGACCGCGAGCCCGACCTGTCCCTGGACGTGAGCGACCTCGGCTCGGTCTACCTCGGCGGCACCACCCCCAGCACCCTCGTGCGCGCCGGACACGTCCGCGCCCACCACCCGGGCGCGGCCGCCCTCGCGGACGCCCTCTTCCGCGCCGACCGCGTCCCGCACTGCCTGCACTGGTTCTGATTGCGGCGGCCAGGTAGCTCGAAGGCACGGCGGGCCCGGCGGCCCGGCAGCTCGGTGGCCCCGCTGCCCGGCCGCCGGGCGCGGGGTGCCGGACCGGTGGCACCCGTGGCGCCGCGGGGCGGGGAGCGGGATCCTGGGAGGAGTAGGGCCGCGCGGCGGCTCCGCGTGGCCGTGGGCACGAGGAGGCGGACCATGACACGGCACCTGGAATGGAAGGTCGGCGTGGACCTGGTCGAGGAGGGCGGCCGGACCAAGGCCGAGGCGCACCTGGACACGGGCACGTCGAGGCTCATCGGTCACGGCTCCGCCCGCTGCAACCCGACGGACGTGGACGTACCGGCGATCGGGGACGACCTCGCCGCCGGCCGGGCCATGAAGGATCTGGCCGGACAGCTGATGAGGGAGGCCAACCGGGAGATGGAGGCCGTCGGGGCCGACACCGTGCCGCGGCGCACCGGACCCGGATACGGCTGGCCGGAGGCGGTCGAGTGACGACCGCCGGCCGTTCCCCGGCCCGCCTGCGCACCCGCGCCGGCGGGCCGGGGCCGTACGGCGCCCCCGGAGGCCCGCACCGGGCGTTCGCTCAGCGTGCCGCCTGGTCCCCGTGGCCCGCCGTCTCGCCCCGCGCCGCCCCCGCGGCCTCCGCGGCCCCCGTCTCGGCTCGCGCCGCCTCCGCGGCCGCCGTCTCGTCGTCGTAGGTGAGCCGGTCGACCACCTCGACCACCCCGTCCACGTCCTCGCAGAGCCGTACGAAGATCGGTGCGACGCTCCGGCGCGGCAGGGTGCCGCTGAGCGTCACCCTGCCCTCCGCCACGTCGATGTGCAGGGAGGCGGGCGAGAGGCCGAGGATGCGCGTGACGACGTCCTCGAGGATCTCCTCCTGGATGGCCCGGTCGCGCCGCAGGAAGAGCTGGAGCAGATCGCTGCGGCTCAGCACTCCGATCAGCTGTCCGTCCGCGTCCACCACCGGCAGCCGCTTCACCCGGTGCCGCTCCATGAGCCGCGCCGCCTCCACGGCCGTCCAGGACGGGCGGGCGACGACCACCGGGCTGGACATCATGGCCTCGGCGGTGCTCGGGCCGTCCTTGGCGGTGTGCCGTCGGAGCAGATCAGCCTCCGAGACCACTCCCACCGGCCGGTTCGCCTCGTCGACCACGGGCACGGCGGTGATGCCGTACTCGTCGAGCAGCCGGGCGATCTCCTTGAAGGAGGTGCCCGGCTGCACCGCGACCGCGGTCGGTGTCATGAGATCGGCGACACTGCGGTGCCTCATCGTTCGTCCCGTCCCTTCTCGGCTCCTTTGTCCATGATCCCTCATGGATGTCCGCCGAAAGGCGGGAGCCCGTGACCGGGCTCCCGAAACCGCGCGGCGCGCCGCGCGGCCGGCCGGTCCCGTGCGACCCGCCGGCCGGGCGTTCCGGCCGCCGGCCCACAGCGGCGGGGGCGCGAGGGAGATCTCAGGTACGGAACACGCCCGCCAGGTAGGCGTCGAGTGCCGCCGCCCCGGAAGGCCGCAGGCGTGCGCCGAGATAGCCGTCGGGCCGTACGAGGAAGGCCGTCGGCTCGCGCACGCCGTACCGCAGGGCGAACTCGCCGTGCGCGTCGCGGTAGACGGGCGCCGGTGGAGGCGGGGCGGCGGCGGGCGGCACGCGCCCGGCCCCGTCGCCCGCGAGCAGGAGACACGCCGTCACCGCCCCGCCGGTGGACTCGGCCGCCTGCCGTGCGAGTTGGGCGAGGCCGTCGGCCGCGGCACCGTCCGCGGACCCGTCCCCGTACAGCAGCAGCACGTGCCCGCGGTCCCGCAACAGGTCGTACAGGCGCAGCGGATAGGAGGTCAGGGCCTCGGTGAGGCCCCCGCAGTCCGGCGCCCGGTCGCCCGGCTGCGGTCCGGTGCCGTCGAGCGGGGGATCGGGCGGGCCGACGGCCGGACTGCCCCGGTAGCCGACGAGCAGTTGCGCCTCGCGCAGCATCAGGGTGACCGGCTCCTCGGGATCGGTCTGCACGCCACCGGCCGTCGCGTGCCGCACGGTGCGGCCCACGACCTCCTCGCCCACGGGGCGGCGCTCCGCGTCGTAACTGGCGAGCAGGGCCGGGCTCGCCGCGCCCGCGACGGCGAGGGACAGCTTCCAGGCCAGGTTGTACGCGTCCTGGATGCCGGTGTTCATCCCCTGGGCACCGGTCGGCGGGTGGATGTGCGCCGCGTCGCCGGCGACGAACACCCGCCCCCGCCCGTACCGGTCGACCAGCCGGTGACTGATCCGGAACACCGAGGACCAGCGCAGCGCGGAGGCCGTGACGGGCTGCGGGGACAGCCGGTCCAGCACCGCCTGGATGTCGGCGAGTTCCGGCCCGCGACCGGTCTCCGGACCGTGCGCGACGCCGTCGCCGCCGGCCTCGGCCCGTTGCGCGGCGGACAGTTCGGGCGGCACGCGCATCGACACGCGGTACCGGCCGCGGCCCGGCAGCGGGATGCACACGAGGATGTCGTCGGGCGCGCCGTCCGCGCCGTGGCGGGTGGACCGGACGCCGTACCCGGCCGGCAGGTCCCAGTCGACCTCGACGTCGCCCAGCATGTACTCCTCGGGGAAGGCCCCGCCCTCGAAGGAGAGCCCGAGTCCCTTGCGCACGACGCTGTGCGCCCCGTCGCAGCCCACCAGATAGCGGCACCGCACCTCTTCCCCGGCGGGCGGCCCGTCGGCGCCCGCGCGGACGAGCCGGGCGGTCACCCCGTCCTCGTCCTGCTCGAACCCGACCAGTTCCGTGCCGCGTTCGATCCGGGTCCCGAAGCGGGCGAGGAACTCCTCCAGGATCCGCTCCGTCTCGTACTGCGGCAGCGCGGCGAAGCGGTACGGGACGTCGTCCGGCAGCGTCAGCTCGATCCGCGCCTGCTCCTCGCCGTCGCGGTAGAGGAGCTGCCCGCGCATCGGTACCGCGGCCTCCAGGGCGGCCCGCACGCAGCCCATCCGGTCCCAGACCTCCAGGGTGCGCGGCTGGATGCCCACCGCCTTGGCGTACGGCAGGCGCTCCGGCAGCCGGTCGACGAGCCGCACCGCGGTGCCGTGCCGGCGCAGCTCGGCCGCGGCGGTGAGGCCGACCGGGCCCGCGCCGACGACCAGGACGTCGAGGACGGAGGAGGTGCTGCCACGGAGCGTGTCACGGCTGCTGCACATCGTCGGCGCCTTCCGGAAGGGGAACTCCTTCACCATGGTCGGCCGAGCATCCCGGCGGCGCACCCTAACCCCCCGGCGGCGCACTCCAGCCCCGGGGGCGGGCCCGCCCGGGCCCGGGCCGCCTCGCCGTCGCGTCCGTGGGCGCCGTCGGGTCCGTGGGCGGCCGTGCGTCACCCCGGGGCGAGCACCTCGCGCAGTGCGGCGACGGCGTGGGACCGGTGTTCGTCGAGCCGGCGGACCGCCGCGGCCTCGTCGGCCTCGCCCAGGGCCGCGATGACCGCCCGGTGCTCGTGGACCGCGAGCTCCCGGTGGGCGGTGTCCGTGTAGTAGAGCGACCGGTACGCGTCGGTGGCGTCCCACAGGGTGGCGATCAGGCGCACCAGGCGCGGCATTCCCGAGGCCTCGATCAGGGTGAAGTGGAAGCGCCGATTGGCTTCGGCCATCGCGGTCACGTCTCCTGCCAGAGAGGCCCGTTCCACCTCGTCCTGGATCCGCTCCAGGGACCCGACCAGGTCCTCCGGCATCCGGCCGAGCGCCGCGCGGACCGCCTCCGTCTCCAGTAGCCGGCGGATCCGGTAGATCTCCTCCAAGTCGTCGAGGGACAACTCGGCGACGAAATAACCCCGGTGGACGTGGTGCACCACGAGACCCTCGGCCTCCAGCGTCTTCAGCGCCTCGCGCAGCGGGACCCGGCTCACGTCGAGCCGCGCCGCGAGGGCGTCCTGCCGGATCGGGCCGCCCGGCCGCAACTCCCCGGTCGTGATGGCGCGTCGCAGCTCCTCGAGGACGAACTGCTGGGCGGTCGGCGGCCGCCTCCTCTCCATGGCGCTGCTCATCGCTGGGCCCTTTCCCTCGCATGCGTGACGTTCATGTTCCTACGGGTCGCCGACAGGCCCTCCGGACCTGTCGGGAACGCTCGTGATCCGTACACCTAGGGCCGGTCGGCGAACCGCCCGAGTTCGGCCAGGACTTCGGCCGTGTGCTCGCCGAGCCGCGGAGGAGCGGAGCGGTAGGCGGCGGGGGTGGCGTCGAAGGCGATCGGGTGGGCGACCTGGCCGGGCCCGGCCGCCGCGTCGGGGACCCGCGGCCGCAGGCCGAGGCGGTCGGCGAGCGCGAAGGCACCGGCGAGGTCGTTGATCGGGCCGCAGGGGACCCCGGCGGCCGTCAGCTCCTCGAACCAGGCGTCGGCCGTGCGACCCGCGAGCGGCCCGGACAGCGCCGCGGCCAGCTCCTCGCGGTGGGCCACCCGGGCCGCGTTGGTCGCGAAGCGCGGGTCGTCGGCGAGTCCGGGGCTGCCGATCCGGGCGCACAGGGTGCGGAACTGGCGGTCGTTGCCGACGGCCAGGACGAGCGGGCGGTCGCTCGCCTCGAAGACCTCGTAGGGGGTGATGCTGGGGTGCCGGTTGCCCAGGGCGCGCGGGACGACGCCCGCGGCGAGGTGGGCCGCCGCCTGGTTGGTGAGCGCGGAGAGCAGGGAGCCCAGCAGGGACACCTCGAGCCGCTGCCCCTCGCCGGTGCGTTCGCGGTGGCGGAGGGCGGCGAGCACGCCCATGCCGGCGTGGAGGCCGGTGATCACGTCGACGAGCGCGACGCCCGCCTTGGTGCCGGGGCCGCCGGGCTCGCCGGTCACGCTCATCAGCCCGCCCATGGCCTGCACGAGCAGGTCGTAGCCGGGCAGTGCGGCGCCCTCGGCGGAGCCGAAACCGGTGACGGAGCAGTAGACCAGGCCGGGGTTGGCCGCCCGGACCCGCTCGTAGCCGAGGCCGAGCCTGTCCATGGTGCCGGGGCGGAAGTTCTCGACGAGCACGTCGGCGCGGTCCACGATCGCCCGGGCCGTCTCCAGATCGGCCGGGTCGGTCAGATCGAGCGCCACGGAGCGCTTGTTGCGGTTCACCCCGAGGAAGTAGGTGGCCTGGCCGTCGGCGAACGGCGGGCCCCACGCGCGGGTGTCGTCCCCCGAGCCGGGGCGCTCGATCTTCACGACCTCGGCGCCGAGGTCCGCCAGGAGCATCGTCATGTACGGGCCGGCCAGCACCCGGCCGAAGTCCGCGACCACGATCCCGGACAGGGCGCCGGCCGTGGCCGCCCCGGGCCGGACCTCCGGGTGTTCCGCGTGCATTCCGCTCTCCTTGCGTCGGCGCTGCGTCGGCGATCGGATCCAAGCGGACCGTACGCAGCGGAGATCGGATATTCAATACTGGATCCAATATCCGATCTGGGGCTACGCTTCGGCACGCCGAGTAGCCACAGTCGCCAGGAGGCCGTCCGTGAAGTCGTCGCCGCAGCCGTCGCGTTCGTCGCAGTCCGCGCCCGTCCACCCGCTCGACCTGCTCGCGGTCGACGGGCTGCTCACCGACGAGGAGCGGGAGATCCGCCGCACCGTGCGGGCGCTCGCCGACCGCGAGCTGCGCCCGCACGTCGCCGAGTGGTTCGAGACCGGGGCGATCCCGGCCCGTGAACTCGCCCGCACCCTCGGCGGCCTGGGCGTCCTCGGCATGCACCTGGAGGGCTACGGCTGCGCGGGGACGAACTCCGTCGCCTACGGCCTCGCCTGCATGGAGCTGGAGGCCGTCGACTCCGGTCTGCGCTCGCTCGTCTCCGTGCAGGGCTCGCTCGCCATGTACGCGATCTGGAAGTTCGGCTCCGAGGAGCAGAAGCAGCGCTGGCTGCCGGGGATGGCCGCGGGCGAGTACATCGGCTGCTTCGGGCTCACGGAGCCCGACGCCGGCTCCGACCCGGGCGCCATGCGCACCAACGCCAAGCGGGACGGCGCCGACTGGGTGCTCAACGGCACCAAGATGTGGATCACCAACGGCTCCGTCGCCGACGTGGCGGTCGTCTGGGCCCGTACCGAGGACGGCGTCCGCGGTTTCGTCGTGCCCACCGACACCCCCGGCTTCAGCGCCCCCGAGATCAAGCAGAAGCTGTCCCTGCGTGCCAGCGTCACCAGCGAACTGGTCATGGAGGACGTGCGCCTGCCCGCCGACGCGATGCTCCCCGACGCGCGCGGCCTGTCCGGCCCGCTGGGCTGCCTCAACGAGGCCCGCTTCGGCATCGTCTTCGGCGCCCTCGGAGCCGCCCGCGACTGTCTGGAGACGGCCCTCTCCTACGCCGGCGACCGCACGGTCTTCTCCCGGCCCCTCTCCTCCTACCAGTTGACGCAGCAGAAGCTCGCCGACATGTCCCTGGAGCTCGGGAAGGGCATGCTGCTCGCCCTCCACCTCGGACGCCTCAAGGACGCGGGCACGCTGACCCCGGAGCAGATCAGCGTCGGCAAGCTGAACAACGTGCGCGAGGCCATCGCCATCGCCCGCGAGTGCCGCACCATCCTCGGCGCCAACGGGATCACCCTGGAGTACCCGGTGCTGCGCCACGCCAACAACCTGGAGTCGGTCCTCACCTACGAGGGCACCAGCGAGGTGCACGCCCTGGTCATCGGCAAGGCGCTCACCGGCGAGCAGGCCTTCCGCTGACGGCCGACGGCGTACCGCCGCCCGCCGGCGCGCGGCGGCGGCCCGCCGAGTGGAGCGGGTACCGGGGAGGGAGGACCCTGGAAGGGAGCGCGTCCGGGCGTCGAGCGCGCATCGAACGGCGTGCCTGCCCGGTCGGGAAAGGCCGCATCATGCGCATGATGCTGAGAATCCAGATGGAGACCGCCGCCTCCAACGAGGCCATCCAGCAGGGGACCCTGGAGAAGACGGTCGAGGACGCCATGGCGGAGCTCCGTCCCGAGGCCGCCTACTTCACGGTCGGCGACGGCTGCCGGACGGCGTACGTGTTCTTCGACATGGACGACGCCTCGCTGATGCCGAAGATCTCGGAGCCCTTCTTCATGCGGCTCCACGCGAAGATCGACTACACACCGGTCATGGACCGGGAGGACCTGCGCAAGGGCCTCGCGGCGCTCGGGCGCTGACCGGCTCCCGCCCGCGCGGCGCTCCGGCGCTGACCCGGCTCCCCTCCGCGCGGCGAGGGCCCGGGCGGTGGCCCTCGCCGCGAGCGGGCTCAGGGCGAGGTCGGCTGACCCCGTGGCCGCCCGGCGGTGTCTCCACGCCGACTCGGCGGTGGTGACCGCGCGGGCGTGGGCGCCGTGCCGGCGCCCTTCGCCGGGCGTCAGCCGGCCGTCACCCGGTTCACGAAGGCGTCCAGGTTGCCCATCATCCGGTCGACCTGCTCGTCGACGGTCAGGGACTCCTCGTGGCGCCGGCCGCGCAGCTTCGGCTGCCGCTTGCCGCGCGCGTAGAGCGGGCAGGCGAGGTCGGCGCAGATGTACGTCCCCACCGTGTTGCCCTCACGTCCGCGCGGGCCGGCCAGGGGCGCGACCAGCAGGGTCACGCCAGAGGAGGCGTGCGCGGTCAGACAGAGCTGGCACATGCTGGACTTCGTCGCGCTCGTGCGGCCGACGGCCGGCACGCGCAGCGTGATGCCGACCGGCCCCCCGGGGCGCGGCACGACGAGGTGGGCGCGCAGCGGTGCGCCCGGATCGACCCAGCCGAGGAAGTCCAGGTCCTCCCACGGCAGCTCGGCGAAGTCGAGCGGGAGCTTCATCCGGGCCGCGTCACCCTTCGTGCAGTTCACGAAGGACGCGCGGATCTCTTTGTCGGTCAGTGGTTCCACCCGGTCGACCGTACACAAGGGCCGTTGCCCCGGGCATCCGATTATCGGTGCGCGGGGCTGTCGGTGCGCGCCGGCCGGGGCGCGGGCCCGTGGCCCGGCGTGCGCCCGGGCCGGGGCGGGGCGCGGCGGGCGCGGTGGCCCTCAGGCCACCCAGTCCGGCAGCCCGGGGTCGGCGATCCGGGCCGGCGCGCCCTCCAGGGCCGCCGCGAGCCGTTCGGCCGCCGTCTCGTACACCTCGCCCGGCAGGGCGAAGGGGATCCGCAGCCGGTGCTCATGGGTGCCCGGGTCCACCCCGAACCGGGCCCCGCCCTCCACCCGTACGCCGTGTCGCAGGGCGCGCGCCGCGAGCTGCGAGGCGATGGGCCGGCCGAGGTCGATCCAGAGGCACAGCCCGCCCGGCGGCAGCGTCCACTGCCACTCCGGCACGTGCCGGGCGAGGGCCGTCGCCAAGGCCTCCCGGCGCCGCCGCAGCTCCGCCGCCCGGCCCGGGAGCAGCGGGTCGATCCGGTCCATCAGGGCGACGGCCAGCAGCTGGTCGAGGACCGATCCCGCGAGGTCGTGGGTGATCCGCACCCGGGCCAGCTCCGTCACCATGCGCGAGGAGGCCCGTGCCCAGCCGACCCGCAGCCCGCCCCAGCAGCTCTTGCTGAGCGAGCCGACGCTGATGACCTGCTCGCCCGCGCCGGGACCGGCCGAGGCCGCGAAGGGCCGGGGGGCCGGCACGTCCAGGGCGATGTCGGACAGCGTCTCGTCCACCAGCAGCCAGGTCCCGGTGGTCCGCGCCGCCCGGGCGATCTCCCGGCGCTGCTCGTCCGGCATGAGCCGGCCGGTCGGATTGTGGAAGTCGGGGATCAGGTAGGCGAGCCGCGGCGCGGTCTGGCGCAGCGCCGCGTCGATCAGACCGCTGTCCCAGCCGGCGTCGGTCACCGGGACGGGCGTGATGCGCATCCGGTGGCCGCGCATGGCGTCCAGGGCGTTGGTGTACGAGGGGTTCTCGGCCAGCACCCGGTCACCGGGCCCGCCGAGCAGCGCGAGGGCGAGGGCGAGCGCCTGCTGGGCGCCCGTGGTCACGAGGATCTGCTCGGGGCGGGTCGGCAGGCCGCGCGCGGTGTACCGGTCGGCGACGGCCGCCCGCAGCTCGGGCAGCCCGTACGGGTGGTAGCCCTGCGACGCCGCGTACCGGGGCAGTTCGGCGGACGCGGTCGCGAGCGCCTCGGCCAGCAGCCCCGCGGGCGCCTCGGGGGCGGCGAGCGCCAGGTCGATCACGGACTCGCCGTCCCCGTGGATCGCGGCGGGACCGATCGGGGTCTGTCCCTCGGGCAGCGTGGTCCAGGTCCCGGCGCCCTGCCTGCTGTGCGCGTATCCGCTCTCCCGCAGCAGGTCGTAGGCGGCGGTGACGGTCGTCCGGCTCACCGCGAGCGCCCCCGCCAGCTCGCGCTCGGCGGGCAGGCGCATCCGCAGCGCGACCCGCCCGTCGAGCAGCGTCTCCCGGACCGCCCGGGCCAGCTCGCGATAGCCGAAGCGGCCGTGTTCCGGCGGGGTGAGCAGTGCCGCCAGCTGCCGACCGCTCACCGTGCGATCCGACACGGCGACCACGGTGCGGACCACTCGACCCTCTGCCATGCCAATCACTCCTCATTGGCTCTGCTGTCCAGGCCAATAAGGCTACAGACTCCGCGTCAGTGGCCTGGTAGGTCCAGAGGAGAGGGGTGGGGAGCATGTCCGGTGACGTCACCGATCGCGACGAGAGGGCGTGGCAGCGGCGCGCGGAGGAGCGGATCGCGCCGCCGTGGGGCCTCGGACGCCGGCTCCGGCGCCTGCGGGCGGGAATCCGGGCGCTGCGCCGCCGCACGCGGGTGCGCCGCGAGCCGATGCCCGCCGCGGGGCATCGGCTCCGGGACGCCGGACGGCGGATTCCGCAGTGCTGACGCGACCCCACCGCCCCGCCGCCGCATCCCCGACGGGGGAGTGCGAAGGCGGGGGCGGTGGGGTCGTGGGGCCCGGCAGTGCCCTGCCCGGGGTGCTCAGGCCAGGGGGTGAGCACCGGGCGCCGCCGGGGCGGGCGGCGAGCCGATGAGGGCGGGGTCCGACGACGTCGAGCCGGCGGACTGGTTCGCCGGCTGGTCGGCCGACCCGCTCGCGGGCGGGGTGAGGGTGGCCGGCTGCGACTCCGGGCCCGAGGACGGGGCGGACGGCGCCGACGAGGACGGCGTCACCGTGGAGGGCGTCACCGTGGACGGGGTCACGGTGGACGGGGTCGCCGAGGAGCTCGACGTCGAGGGGGCCGGCGAGCTCGTCGAGGTGACCGGCAGGGGGCACGGCGAGGGCGTCACGCCGTTGCTGGGCGTGGGGGTCTGCGTACCCGTGACCGTCACGCACGGCACCGGCGACGTCGAGGGGGACCTCGACGGCTGCGGCGGGGGCGTCGTGTGCTTGTCGTGGTGGCCCGTGTCGCCCGACTGGCGGGCGATCCAGCGGTCGTCGTGCACGTCGTAGATCACGAAGACGTTGATGACCGTCACGGACGGCTTCACGACCACGACGTTGCTGCTCCGGTAGCCCGGCCACGCGGCGCCGACCTGCTTCGGCGCCTTCTGCGCGACCGGCGGGGTCAGCGGATTGCCGCAGGCACAGCGCACCCGGGGCACCCCGTGGTCGTCGACCAGGACCGCCGTGCCCGCCTGGAGCACCGACTGGAACGGCGCGGCGGAGCCGCCGCGGAAGCCGTGGTTGGTCACCCGCGTGTCCACCCGCAGCTGCAAGGGCGTCAGGGAGCGCAGGTAGCCCGGCACTTCGGTGGCCTTGATGCCGATCACCGAGGCGAAGGCGGCGTTCTTGGCGGGCTCCTCCGCGAGGAAGCGGACCTGGGCCTCGACGTCGCAGCTCGCGACGCGGTGCGTACCGCCGTACAGGCCGGGTGCCGAACCCGACACGCTGCGCGTCGCGTTGGCGTCCGTGGCGGTCACGCTGGGCAGCGGGGGCGGCGCGACGCTCTCGCCGCTCGTCCGCGCGGTGGAGCGGGTGAAGGGATCGGGCCCGCTCGCGGAGGTGTTCTGCAGGAACACCTCACCGCCTCCGGAGCCTGCCTGGTTCGCACCGCCGCCGCTGTCGCGCTGGGTGAGCACGACGACGAGCGCGACGGCCGCCACCAGGACCGCGGTCAGCGAGGCCACCTTGGGGACGGAGCGCCACCACGGGCCCTGACCGCCGCCGCCGGCGGCTCCGCCGCCCGATCGGCCGCCGGAGCCGCCGCCTCCGCCGCCACCCCCTCCGCCGCCACCGCGGCCGCCCCCGCCCGAACCGTCGTGCGGAGGGCCGGTGGGTGGTGGGGGCGCGGTCTGGCCGGGGCGCGTGCTGGGACCCGAGAGGGGACCCGAGGGCGGGCCGGTGGGAGGTACCGAGGGCCGGTCGGACGGCGGGTGGGAAGTCACGTTTTTCCCTTTCTTCCGTTCCGCGCCCATTGTGTGCGCGGAACGGGTGTCGCCCGCAAGCGGACCGCACCCGCCGGCATTAGCGTGGGCAGGGTGAGCACTCGGCTCCCCACCCCATCCGGCCGCACCGCGCCCGACGACGCCCCGGGGCATCTCGCCCGCGGCGTCGCGGCCGGTCTCGCCGCCGTCGTCGCCGGTTACCTCGCGATGGGCGTCACCGCCGCCCTCGGCCTGTGGGCCGCGGGCGCGGCCGACCTGCCGGGCGGATCAGGCGCCTTCGTCGCCGTCCTCGCCGCTGTCGTCGTCATGGCCTGCGGCGGACAGGTCGGCCTCTCCGGCGACGCCGGATCCCTCGCGGGCACCCAGGCCGACCTGACCGCCATGCCCCTCACCGTCACCCTGGTGGGCGCACTCGTCACCGGGACCCTCTTCCTGCGTCCGCTGCGCCACCACGCCGTCGCGCGGGTCCGAGACCTCCTCGGACTCGCCGTACCCACGGTCGTGCTCTGGATCGCCGCGCTCGGCGGACTGTGCGCGCTCGCCCGCCACGACTTCCCCGTCAGCCTCGGCGGCGGCACCGAGGAGGCAGGCGACCTGGGCGACCTCTTCAAGGACCTCCTCGACGCCACGAACCCCAGCGTCGGCTTCACCACCGACGTCGCCCCCACGCTCTTCTACGGCCTGCTGTGGATCCTCGGCGTCCTCGTCGTCGCCCTGCTCGTCTCCCGCCGCGCCCCGCTGCCCGCCCGCCTGGTCCGTCACCACCAGGCGGTCCGCCCCGCCGCCTCCGCGCTGCTGCTCCTCGTCCTCGCGTACGTGGCCATCGGCCTCGTCATCGGCCTGGTCGTCGCCGCCACCAAGGGGCACGCCGCCGAGACCTTCGCCGTCCTGCTGCTCGGCCTGCCCAACGTCAGCTGGCTCGCCCTCGTCGTCGGCATCGGCGGCTCCTACGACGGCCGGGTCGACGGCCCGTTCGGGCTGCCCATGCCGGAGATCCTCGACGCGGTGCTGCGCGGCGGCGACGGCAAGCAGCTGAAGACCGTCGACCTGTCCTCGCTCGCCGCCTACGACGGACGCGCCTGGTGGCTGCTGCCGGTCGCGGCCGTGCTCGTCCTCGGCGCCGCGTTCGTCATGGCCACCCGCTCACCGGCCCGGATCCGCCCGTGGCGGCACGCCTTGCACCTCGGGATCGGCTTCGCCGTCACCATGCTGGTGATCACCCCGCTCACCCTCGTCGAGGCCCGCTTCGGCCTGTCGATCCTCGGGATCGGCGACCTGGAGGCGCTCGGCGCCGAGGTCGTGCTCCGCCCGCACGTCTGGCAGACCGTCGGCCTCGCCCTCCTCTGGGGGCTGGTGGCCGGATTCCTCGGCGGACTCCTCGCCACCCGCGTCCGTCGCCGCGGGGAGATCGAGACCCCGCCCGCCGACGTCGAAGCCCCCTGAACGGCCCCGGTCCAGCTCCCTCAACACCGGCCGGTCTCCGTTGCCTGAAGACCGGCCGGTCCCAGCTCCCTCAACGCCGGCCGGTCACAGCTCCCTGAACACCGGCCGTGCCCACGCCGGCGGCTGCGGCGGCGGGCCCTCCGGCCACCGGCCGGTGTCCTCCCGCGGATGCCTTCCGACCCGGGCGCCCCGCTCCAGGACCGCCCGCAGCTCCGCCACGAACTCCAGGCACGTCCCGTACCGCTCCTCCGGAGCCTTCGCGAGAGCCCGCGCGAACACCGCGTCCGCCGCCTCCGGCAGACCCGCCCGCTCCTCCGACAGCGGGGGCGGCGGATCGTACTGGTGCGCCCAGAGCAGCGCCATGTCGTCGTCCCTGCGGAACGGCGGCACCCCGGCCAGCGTCTCGAAGACCACGCACGCCAGGCTGTAGACGTCGCAGCGGCCGTCCACCGGCTTCCCGGAGATCTGCTCGGGCGCCACGTAGTCGAGGGTCCCCACGAACTGTCCCACCGTGGTGAAACCGGTCAGCGACAGGGACTTCTTCGTCAGACCGAAGTCGGTCAGATAGACGTGCTCGGGATGGTCCCGGTCGGTGCCCTCGGCCACCAGGATGTTGCCGGGCTTCACGTCCCGGTGCACCAGGTCGTGCGCGTGCGCCGCGTCCAGGGCCGACGCCACCTGCACCGCGATCCGCCCCGCCGTGACCGGGTCCAGGGGCCCCTCCCGGTCCAGCAGCGCCCGCAGGTCCTGGCCCGGTACGAAGCGCATCGCGATGTACAGCACGCCCTCGGTCTCGCCCGCCTCGAAGACCGGCACGATGTGCGGGTGGTCGATGGCCGCAGCGACCCGCGACTCGTGCGCGAAGCGCTTGCGGAAGGTGTCGTTGCGGGCCAGCTCGGGGGCGAGCAGCTTCAGTGCCACGATCCGGTCCAGTCGCAGGTCACGGGCCCGGTAGACCACCGCCATGCCGCCCCGCCCGATCTCCTCCTCGACGAGGTATCCGGCGATCCGCTTGCCCAGGAGCCCCGAGTCCCGGCCCGCGGGAAGACCGGGGTCCGCGCCGGAGCTGCCCGGGCCCTCGGTCATGCGTCCTCACCCGGCTCGTCGCCGCGTCCGGCCCGCCCCGGGGGGCCCGCCGCCCCGTCCACGACCTGGGTGGCCCCGGGACCCCCCTCCTGCAGCAGCTGGGGCACCACCTGTGTCGGCTCGTGCACCGGCTCCCGGTCGGCGGGCGCGGGCGAGGCCGCCGACGGACGGGCCGAGGCGGCGTAGGTGCTCAGACCGGTGCCGTCGCAGTACACCCACCGCTCGTGCTCCGCGTCGTACAGCCACACCGACTCGCCGTCCACGACCATCCCGACCCGCAGCCCCCGGGTGCGCCGCCGGAACGTCTCGCCGTCCGCCCGGCCCGCCGAGAGCTCCTCGGCGGCCCGCCGGTAGCGGCCCAGGGCGTCCTCCGCGCGGGCGATCAGCGGGCGCGGGTCGGCGGTCCTGGCCAGGGAGCGTCCCGCGGCGGGCGGATCGGCCGGAACGGTCACCAGCAGGCGGGCGTCGACCCAGGCGGACCAGCCGTTCGAGCAGAGCACCTGCCCCCAGTCACCGACCCGGTCGAGCAGCTGCACCGGCAGGAACGCGTCCAGCGGCTCCGTCGGCAGCGCGGGGTCGGGCGCCTCCCACGCGGGCAGGCCCTCGCGCGGCACGACGTGCGTGGGCCGGAAGTCCGGTGCGAAGTCCGGCATGTAGTCGGTGGACACCAAGGGTTCCTACCTCCGCATCACGACCGGCTCGTGCCGGCGCAGCAGCCGGGCCACCACGAGCCCGAGGACGACACTCAGCACCACCAGCATCCCCATGTCGACGAGCCACGCGCTCACCGTGTGGTCCATCAGCGGGTCGGCGGTCTTCTCGCCCGGCACCGTGGCCTGGATGTCGATGGTCGCGCCCATCGCCGCGAACGCCCACCGGGACGGCACCAGCCAGGCCAGCTGCTCCAGCACCGGTGTGCCGCGCACGTTCAGGAGTGCGCCGCAGAACACCACCTGGACGATGGCGAGGAGGACGAGCAGCGGCATCGTCACCTCCTCCTTGCGCACCAGGGCGGAGACGAACAGGCCGAGCATCATGGCCGTGAACGAGAGCAGGGCGACGGCCAGGGTGATCTCCAGCAGCGGCGGCATCAGCACACCCTTGCCGTCGGGCGCCCCGAGCGGGACGCCGATCAGCGCGACCAGGGTGAGGACCACCGCCTGCACGACCGTGATCAGGCCCAGGACGACCACCTTGGACATCAGATACGCCGAACGGGACAGGCCGACGGCTCTCTCCCGCCGGTAGATGGTCCGCTCCTTCACCAGCTCGCGCACCGCGTTGGCCGCGCCCGTCAGCACCCCGCCGACGCACAGGATCAGCAGGACGTTCAGGGTCGACTCGGGATTGAGCCTGCCCTCCGACAGGGCGCGGGCCATCGCACCCATGACGAACGGCAGCGCCACCATGATCGCGAGGAAGGTCCGGTCGGCGGACAGGGCCGCCGCGTACCGCCGGACGAGCGTACGCAGCTGGGCCCACCAGCTCTGCGCCTTCGGCGGCGGCGCCGGCTCGGGCGGGGTCCCCGCCTGGGGCAGGCCCGGGCGCTCCGTCGCCTCGTCGATGTACTGCCGGTGGAAGCGCGAGCCGCGGTACTGGCCCGCCCAGTCCCGGTCGCGGTCGTTCTCGAAGGCCTCGAACGCCTCCGGCCACTGCGGGAAGCCGAAGAAGTCCAGCGTGTCGCCCGGCGGACCGTAGTAGGCCACCCGGCCGCCCGGCGCGAGGACGAGCAGCCGGTCGCACACGTCCAGGCTGAGCACGCTGTGGGTGACGACGATGACGGTGCGCCCGTCGTCGGCCAGTCCGCGCAGCATGTGCATCACGGAGCGGTCCATGCCCGGGTCGAGCCCGGAGGTGGGCTCGTCGAGGAAGAGCAGCGACGGCTTGGTCAGCAGCTCCAGGGCCACGCTCACCCGTTTGCGCTGGCCGCCGGAGAGGCTGTGGATCGGCTGTCCGGCCCGTTCCACCAGACCGAGTTCGCGGATCACCTCGTCCACCCGGGCCCGCCGCTCCTCGGCGGCGGTGTCCTCGGGGAAGCGCAGCTCGGCGGCGTAGCCGAGGGCCCGCCGGACGGTGAGCTGGAGGTGCAGGATGTCGTCCTGCGGGACGAGACCGATGCGCTGGCGCAGCTCGGCGTAGTCCCGGTAGAGGTCGCGGCCGTCGTAGAGGACCGTGCCCCGGTCGGCGGGCCGCTGCCCCGTGAGCGCGCCGAGGAGCGTCGACTTGCCCGCGCCGGACGGGCCCACGACGGCGAGCAGGCACTTCTGCCCCACGGGGAAGGAGACGCCGTCCAGGAGCGTCTTGCGCCCGTGGTCGACGGTGACGGCCAGTTCCTGCACGTCGAGCGAGACCTCGCCGGTGTCGGTGAACTCGACCAGGTTTCCGCCGATGAGGCAGAACGCGCAGTGCCCGATGCCCACGATGTCCTCGGGCCCCACGCGCGCCTCCGTGACGGGGCGCCCGTTGAGGAAGGTGCCGTTGTGGCTGCCGAGGTCGTGGATCCAGTACGTGCCGTCCGGCGCGGCCCGCAGCTCGGCGTGCCGGCGTGAGACGGTCAGGTCGTCGACGACCAGGTCGTTGTCGGCCGCCCGGCCGATCCGGACCGCGTGCGCGGGCAGCGGCCGCACGGAGGTCGGCTGCCGGAAGGTCCCGGTCAGGGCGGGGTACGCGACGGACGACGGACGGGGCGGCGGCGCCGGGGGTGCGGGGGAGCCGAGCCCCGGTGGCACGGGGGAGCCGAAGTCCGGAGGTGCGGCGGAGCCGAGATCTGCGGGGGCGTGGGAGCCGAAGTCCGGCGGTGGTGCGGAGCCGGGGGCCGCGGGGGGCTCGGGAGCGGCGGGCTCGGCGGCCGGACGGTCGACGGCCGCGGGCTCGGCGGCCGGAGGCGAGGGCGGCGGAGGCGCGGGAGCCGCGGCCGCGGGGGGCCGCACGGGCTCGGGCGGCACGGGTTCGGGCGCGGCGGGCGGCAGGGGGCCGGCCGGCTCTCCCCGTACGGGATCCGGCGGCCGGTCCGGCTCCGCCCGTACGGGATCCGGGGGCGCCGAACCGGCGGGCGGGGCGCCCGGGGGCGGCCGGAGCACCGCTCTCGGCCCTTCCGAAGGATGGCCGAAGCGCATGACGGTGCCCTCGCCGACCACGCTCAGGTGCACCCGGCGGTCGTCGGCGTAGGTGCCGTTCGTGCTGTCGGCGTCCTCGAGGGTCCAGTGGTCGCCGTCCGCCCGCAGCACCGCGTGGTGCCAGGACGTCCGGGCGTCGCCGAGGACGAAGTCGCTGGTGGGGTCGCGCCCGATGCGATAGACGCGGCCCGGGTGCACCGGGTTCGCGTCCCCGTCGATCTCGAGGACCAGTTCGGGTGCGGCGGGCGCAACGGGCCGCTCTCCCATGCGTGAATCTTAACGTCGACGGCGGGTCCGTGCCCGGCCGGGCCGCCGGTATCGTGGGCGCCGACCCGCCCCGTGAGGGGCCGCCCACCCGCACCCCGAGGGGGAGCGACCCACCCCGTGGAGGGGACGCGAAGGAGGAGCCGCCCGTGCCGAAAGGTGTCACCAAGCGCCGCCCCCGCACCCGTGCGGCATTGTTGAAGGCGGCCCTGGAGACCTTCGCCGAGCACGGCTTCCACGCCGCGTCGATCGAGCAGATCTGCGAGCGCGCCGGATTCACGCGAGGCGCCTACTACTCGAACTTCGCGAGCAAGGAGGAGCTCTTCCTCGCCCTGTTCGACGAGCACGGCGAGCGGGTCGTGAGCCGCCTCGCCGAGGCGATCGACGCGCTCGCCCCCGCGGAGTGCACCCTGGAGCGGCTGGCCCGGCTCGCCTCGCGCGTCGAGCCGGACGAGCGCGACTGGTACCTGGTCAGTACGGAGTTCACCCTGCACGCCATCCGTGACCCGCAGGCGGCGTGGGTGCTCGCCCGGCACGACGCCCGGCTGCGCGCCGAGATCGCCCGCGGCCTGGAGCTGGTCCTGGACCGGGCGGGCCTCGAACTCACCGTGGACGCCGACCGGTTCGCCCGGCTGATCGTCGCCCTGCGCGAGGGCGGGCTGGGGCAGAGCTACGTCGAGCCGGACGCCCTGCCCCCGGGCAGCCTCGAACGCGACTTCCTGGCACCGCTGTTGGCGGCCTCCACGCGTCCGGTGGGACGGGAGCCGCAGCCGCCGGCTCCCGCACACTCACCGGCTCCGCCTCCCGAGCAGGCTCTCTCCCGGACCCGGCCCCCGTCTCGGTCGAAGAGGCCCGGGTCCGAGGCCGCGATCTGATCCCACAGCGGCCGGGCCTGGAACCAGCCGGCGAGGGACGTCCCGATCCGTCCGTTCAGGCCCCGGGCGCCCCGAACCTGGCCAGCAGATGCCACACCCGCTTCACGTCCTGCCGGTCGTGACGGCCCGACTCGGCCGCCTCCTGCACGATCCGGGGATCCAGCCACCCGTCCACGGCGATCGCGGCGCCCAGCTCCACGAACTCCGGCCCCCGGAAGTCCGGCCGCCGCCGCAACTCCTCGACCGACAGCCGGAAACCGCCGTGCCACTCCACGGGGCACGGCAGCGCGCGGGCCGCGGCCTCCACCTCCGTACCGCGGAAGGACGGGTCCAGGACGAGTGCCTCCACGTCCCGGGCGATCTCCACGGGGCCGTGGACCTGCGCCTCGATGTAGTCGTCGAGCGCGTCCCGGTCGTCGGCCGACGCGAGCGCGATCAGCGCCGCCGCCCGCTCCGCGACGCCGAAGTCGGCCGGCTCCAGGACGCTGTCCGGATAGCAGAAGGTCGTACGGGACAGGGCGGGCGCGGCGAGCCGGAGATGCGCGGACCCGAAGCGGGGCGCCGCCCCGTAGGGCCGGCGGCGGTGGTCGAGCGCGCCGTACACCGGCCGCTCGTGCGCCGGGGCGTCGTCGTACGCACCCCCGAAGATCCGGCTCTCCCAGCGCCACCGGTCGCCGCCCGGGTGGGCGGTGAGCCCGCCGTTGCTGGTGCCGGTGACGAACTGCGAGCGGTAGACGCCCTCCTCGGCGAGCCGTCCGAGGAAGGTGGGATGGAAGTTCAGGGTCACCCGCAGGGCGGGGGCGAGCGGGCCGCCCGTGGACCGGGCGGAGACGTGGGCGAGGGCGCGACGCGATCGGGTCAGGAGTTCCATCGGCGCAGTCTGGCGCAGACAAAGCCCTTGCGGCAGCGGGATTTCGCTGGCTACGGTCGGCGGGAAAGCGCTTGCCCCCGACGAGGACGCACGCGCGCCGGACCAGGGAAGAGCAGGGGCGTACGGCACGTGGCGAGCAGCACGGCGAGGGACGTCCTCGTCTACACCCGTACCACCGGCTATCGCCACGACTCCATCCCCGCCGGCGCCGCCGCCCTGGCCGGGCTCGCCGCCGAGGCCGGATTCGGCGCCGAGGTCTCCGAGGACCCCGCCGTCCTCACCCCGCACCGGCTCGCCCGCTGCGCCGCCGTCGTGCTGCTCTCGACCACCGGCACCGTCCTCACCGACGCGGGCCGCGCCGCCTTCGAGGCGTACGTCCGGGGCGGCGGCGGCCTTCTCGCCGTCCACGCGGCGGCCAACGCCGAACCCGACTGGCCCTTCTACGGCGAGCTCCTCGGCACCCGCTTCGACGGACACCCCGAGCTCCAGCCCGGCGCCGTGTGCGTCGACGCGCCCGACCACCCGGCGACCGCGGCGCTGCCCGGCCGCTGGGAGTGGACCGACGAGTGGTACAACTTCACCGCCAACCCCCGGGCCACCGGCGTCCGGGTGCTGGCCCGCGTCGACGAGCGCAGCTACCGGGGCGGCACCCTGGGCGCCGACCACCCCCTGGTGTGGTGCCGGGACGCCACTCCCGACCGGGGCCGGGTCCTGTTCACCGCGCTCGGCCACGCCCCCGAGGCGTACACTCACCCCGTCTTCCGCGCCCACCTGGCCGGTGCGCTCCGCTGGGTCACGGGCGGCTGAGTCCGGCCGGTGTCACCCCACCGCCCCGCCCCGATTTGCGGGCGGGCCCGGGCCGCGGAAGGTTGACGGTGGGGGCGGAGGCCAGGAGGAGACGACATGGGCATCGCCACCGTGAACCCGGCGACGGGCGAGACGCTGCGCACGTACGAGGCGCACGGGCCGGACGAGGTCGAACGCCGCATCGACGCCGCCCACGAGGCGTTCCGCCAGTACCGCACCACCCCCTTCGCCGATCGCGCCCGGCTGATGCGCGCGGCGGCGGCCCTCCTGGACGAGGACACCGAGGACATCGCCCGCACGATGACCACGGAGATGGGCAAGCCGATCGTGGCGGCCCGCGCCGAGGCCGCCAAGTGCGCCAAGACCATGCGCTGGTACGCCGAGCACGCCGAGGCCCTGCTCGCCGACGAGCACCCCAGCGAGCACGACGTGCAGGACGCGGGCGCCGACCTCGCGCGCGTCCACTACCGGCCGCTCGGCCCGGTCCTCGCGGTGATGCCGTGGAACTTCCCGCTCTGGCAGGTGATCCGCTTCGCCGCGCCCGCGCTCATGGCCGGCAACACCGGCCTGCTCAAGCACGCCTCCAACGTGCCCCAGACCGCTCTCTACCTCGGCGAGCTGTTCCGCCGCGCCGGTTTCCCCGAGGGCTGTTTCCAGACCCTCCTCATCGGCTCCGGCGCCGTCGAGGGCGTGCTGCGCGACCGCCGCGTCGTGGCCGCCACCCTCACGGGCAGCGAGCCGGCCGGCCGCTCGGTGGCCTCGATCGCGGGGGACGAGGTCAAGAAGACCGTCCTGGAGCTCGGCGGCAGCGACCCCTACATCGTCATGCCCTCCGCCGACCTGCCCCGGGCCGTGAAGACCGCCGTCACCGCGCGCGTCCAGAACAACGGGCAGTCCTGCATCGCGGCCAAGCGCTTCATCGTCCACCGGGACGTCTACGACGACTTCGCCGAGCGCTTCACGGCCGCCATGAACGCCCTCGCCGTCGGAGATCCCCTCGACGACGACACCGACGTCGGCCCGCTCGCCACCGAGCAGGGGCGCGCAGACCTGGAGGCCCTGGTCGACGACGCGGTCGACGCCGGCGCGACCGTCCTGTGCGGCGGCGCCCGGCCGCCCGCGTTCCCGCGCGGCTGGTTCTACCAGCCGACCGTCCTCACCGGCATCACCCCGGCCATGCGCATCCACCGGGAGGAGACCTTCGGTCCGGTCGCCACCCTCTATCCGGTGGCCGACATCGAGGAAGCCGTCACCGTCGCCAACGACTCGCCCTTCGGCCTGAGCGCGAACGTCTGGACCCGCAGGGAGGAGGACGTCGCCTTCTTCGTCCGGGACCTGGAGGCCGGCGGCGTCTTCGTCAACGGCATGACCGCCTCTCACCCCGCCCTTCCCTTCGGCGGCGTGAAGCGCTCCGGTTACGGCCGCGAGCTCTCGGGCCACGGCATCCGCGAGTTCTGCAACGCCACCACGGTCTGGCAGCGCGCCTGAGCATCGCCCCCGGAGCGCCGACGACCCCCGGGCGGGCGGGCCGTGAGCCCGCGGCGCCGGGTCCTGGGGCCGTGGCGCCGGTCCCCGGCCCGGAGGCGGCCGGGGCGCCCGGCGGCACGCCCGGGGCGCACGTCAGGCCCTGGTCCAGGCGAGCAGGTCCTCGGCGGACCGGGTGTTGATCACCCGGTCGGCCGGGACCCCGCACTCCTCCGCCCGCGCGCAGCCGAAGATCTGCCACTCCAACTGGCCCGGGGCGTGCGCGTCGGTGTCCACCGCGAAGTGCACCCCGGCGTCCACCGCGAGCCGGAGCAGCCGGCGCGGCGGGTCCAGACGCTCCGGGCGGCTGTTGATCTCGACGGCCGTGCCGGACTCGGCGCAGGCGGCGAAGACGCGTTCGGCGTCGAACTCCGACTCCGGGCGCAGCCGTCCGCCGCTCACCAGGCGGCCCGTGCAGTGACCGAGCACGTCCATCAGGGGATTGCGGACCGCCCGCTCCATGCGGCGGGTCATCGACCGCGCGTCCATGCGCAGCTTCGAGTGCACCGAACCCACCACCAGGTCGAGCCGGTCGAGGAGTTCGGGCTCCTGGTCGAGGGAGCCGTCCTCCAGGATGTCGCACTCGATGCCGGTGAGCAGCCGGAAGGGCGCCCACTCCGCGTTGAGCCCCGCCACGACGTCCAGTTGCTCCCGCAGCCGGTCGGGGGACAGGCCGCGGGCTACCTTTAGGCTCGGTGAGTGGTCCGTCAGGACCGCCCACTCGTGGCCCAGTTGGGCCGCGGTCCGGCCCATGTCCTCGATGGTGCTGCCGCCGTCCGACCAGTCCGAGTGGAGGTGGCAGTCGCCGCGCAGCGCGGCCCGCAGGGCGTCGCCGCCCTGCGCCTGCGGCACCGGGATCTCCCGCTCCAGGCGCTCCAGGTATTCCGGCACCCGCCCGGCCAGGGCCTCGCTCACCACGGCGGCCGTCTTCGGGCCGATGCCCTTCACCTTCTCCAGGGTCCCGCCCGCCGCCCGCCGCGCCACCTCGTCGGCGCCGAGCGCGCTCACCGCGGCCGAGGCCGTACGGAAGGCGCGGACCCGGTAGGTGGGGGCCTGCGAGCGCTCCAGGAGGAACGCGATCCGCTCCAGCGCCGCCACCGGATCCATTCCTGTACCGCCTTTCGCTCTTCCGCTCAGCGCGCCGGCCGGCCCGGATCGCCGAAGTCACCCAGGTCGTCCGGGTCGCCCAGGTCACCCGGGCCGCCCAGGCCGCCCGGGCCGCGCAGGGGCGCCGGCCCGCCGGGGTACGCCGTGCCGCCGCGGGACGCCGTACCGGCAGCCGCGCCGGCGTCGCGGGACGCCGTACCGGCAGCCGCGCCGGCGTCGCGGGACGCCGTTCCTCCCGTGCCGTTCACCGACCCGTTCGACTCGACGGTGCCGATCTCGCACCACACGGCCTTGCCCTCGCCACGTGGCTCCACGCCCCACCGCGAGGCGATGGCGTCCATCAGGAGCAGTCCACGCCCCGAGGTGGCCGCCTCGCCCGGGGTGCGCCGCCGGGGCCAGGCGCTCGACCGGTCCTGGACCGAGAGCCGCACCCGCCGCACCGGCTCCGGCAGCACCTCCAGGGTGAGCACCGCGCCGCCCTCGGTGTGCAGCAGCACGTTGACCAGCAGTTCGCCCGTCAACAGCTCGGCGTCGTCGGCGAGTTCGGGCATACCCCAGTCCACGAGGGCCTGTCCCACCGCCGCCCGCGCGTCGGAGAGCCCCTGGGGATCGGCCTGGTGGATGTACTGGTGGATGCGCGGGGCCCGTGGCGTGCCCGGGTCGGGGCTGCGCCGCAGGACGAGCAGGGCCACGTCGTCGCCCGACCCCCATCGCTCCCACAGCGTCTCCGACAGGTGGTCCGCGAGCGCCTCCGCCTGCGGCGGGCCGCTGCTCACCGCGTCGGCGAGCGCCGCGAGCCCCGTCTCGATGTCCGTGCCCGGCTGTTCGACCAGGCCGTCCGTGCACAGCACGAGCGTCTCGCCGGGCACGAGGTCGAGCCGGGTCTCGGGGAACTCCTCCTCCCCGAAGACCGTCGCGAGTCCCAGCGGCAGACCGCCGCGCAGTTTCGGCCGGCCCACGCGCCCGTCCGTATGGCGGATCAGCGGCCCCAGATGCCCCGCCCGCACCCCGCGCACCGTGCCCCCGGCCAGATCGACCTGGGCGTACGTGCAGGTCGCGAAGCGGTTGGTGTCCAGCTCGGCGAGGAAACGCGAGGCCCGGGCGAGCACCGTCGACGGGGCGTGACCCTCGCCCGCGTACGCCCGCAGCGCGATCCGCAGCTGGCCCATGATCGCGGCGGCGTGCGTGTCGTGCCCCTGGACGTCCCCCACAACGACCCCGACCCGCCCGCGCGGCAGCGGGATCACGTCGTACCAGTCGCCGCCGACCTGCCGCCCGCTCCACGCCGCGTGGTAGCGGACGGCGATCTCGCCCCCGGTGATCACGGGGATCCGCCGCGGCAGCATCGTCGCCTGCAGCCCGGTGGCCAGCTCCCGCTCCTCGTCGAAGAGGATCGCCCGCTGCAGCGACTGCGCGACGATCGCCGCCAGGCCGAGCAGCAGATTGCGCTCGTCCGACTTGAAGGTGCTCGGCCGCCGGTAGAACAGCGCCATCCCGCCGAGCGCGCGGGCCTGCGCGACCAGCGGTAGGTAGCAGGCCGACCTGAACGGCATCCGGCTCACGTAGTCCGTGAGCTGGGGGAAGTCCTGCCCGAGCGTGGGGAACGAGTTCACGAAGCGGGGCCGCCCGCTCAGCACGGCCTCCGCGAGCGGCAGCCCGCGGTCCAGACGGCGGCTGCGGAAGTCGTCGAAGACCTCCATGGACTCACCGCTCAGCGCGATGATGTTGAGGGAGCCGTTCTCCACGAGGCCCAGCGCGAGTCCCTCCGCGCCCAGCCGCGCCAGCCCGCCCGGCCCGGTCAGCGCCGCCGTCACGTCGTCCACGGTCACCGCCCGCGACAGCGCGTGCGTCGTCCGCTCCACGATCGAGGTCTGCACCTCGCGCCGCTTCTCCAGGTCGAGCACGAACGCCGAGTGCGTCACCTCGGTCGTCGCGTCCCGCACGATCCCCACGATCCGGTGCGCCATCCCGCCGTCCCGGCGCAGGATCCGCGCCTGCACGTGCGTCCATTGGGGGGTGCCGTCGGGGCGTTCGCCCCGCACGTGCGCCGTGTACGAGCTCTCGCCGCTCGTGATGGCCTGCCGGATGACCCCTTCGAGCCGCGTCCGCTCCCCGGGGTCGAGTCCGCGCACGAGCGTCGCGGGCCGCCCGTCGAAGTCGCCCGGGGCAAGCCCGAAGACCAGCAGCCCCGCGTCGTCGACATCGATGGTGCCCGTGTCGAGATCCCAGTCGAAGCTGCCGGTGCGGTTCATGGCGAGGCGCTCGGTCGGCCCGATCTCGCCGCCGCGCGTGCTCCGCTCGTCATCGGTCATCCTCCCCATTGTCGAACCGGCACCCCCCGGACGCCATGGCGGCGACACCGCCACACGGGCGATTCGGCAGAATGGGCCGGTGCAGCCGCCCTACCGCATCCTCGGACCCGCCCAGGCCCTTCTCGCCGACGGGGGCGAGGCCGTCCTGGGCGGCGCCCGGCTGCGGGCCCTGCTCACCGCGCTCGCCGCCGCGGGCGGACGTCCGGTCCGCACCGACGCCCTGATCGCCCAGGTGTGGGCCGAGGACACCGCCGACGCCCGCGTGGCGGCCCTCCAGGCGCTCGTGGGCCGGCTCCGCCGTGCCCTCGGGCCCGCCGCGGTCGCCTCCGAACCCGGGGGGTACCGGCTGGCCGCCGCACCCGAGGCCGTCGACCTGTTCCGCTTCGAGGACCTCGCCGAGCAGGGCGCCCGGGAGCTGGCCGCCGGCCGGCCCGGGCAGGCCGCCGGCCTCCTCGACGAGGCCCTCGCCCTGTGGCGCGGCCCCGCCCTGGCCGACCTGCCCGGGCACGACACCGACCCGCTGGCCGTCCGGGCCGAGCAGCGCCGCCTGCGCGCCCGGCGCGACCGGCTCGCCGCCGCGGTCGCCCTCGGCAGGGCCCAGGACGCCCTCGGCCCGCTTGCCGCGCTATGTGCGGAGCACCCCTTGGACGAGCCGCTGCAGGCGCTGCGGATCCGTGCCCTGCGCGCCGCGGGGCGCCCGGCGGAGGGCCTCGACGCGTGCGAGACCGTGCGCCGCGTCCTCGCGGACCGCCTGGGCGCCGAACCAGGTCGCGAACTCCGCACCTTGTACGCGGAGTTGCTGGCCGGCGAGGAGTCGCGAGCCGTCCGCGGGACGCTGCCTGCCCCGCTCACCTCCTTCCTGGGCAGGGACGCGGAACTGTGCGACGTCGCGGCCGAGTTGCGGTCCCAGCGGCTCCTCACCCTCGTCGGTCCCGGCGGCGTGGGCAAGACCCGGCTCGCGCTGGAGGCCGCTGCGGGCGGGGACCTGGAGGCCTGGCTCGTCGAACTCGCCTCGGTGCGCGCCGAGGCCGATGTCCCGGCCGCCGTCCTCACCGGCCTCGGGGCGCGCGAGACGCACCTCTGGGGCGGCACGGCCCTCGCCGACCCGGGCGCCCGCGACGCCGTCACCGCCCTCGTGGAGCACTGCGCACGGCGCCGGATGCTGCTGGTGCTGGACAACTGTGAGCATGTGGTGGGTGCGGCGGCGGAGTTGGTGGAGGTGTTGCTGGCGCGGTGTCCGGGGGTGACGGTGCTGGCGACGAGTCGTGAGCCGTTGGGGGTGCCGGGGGAGGTGGTGCGGCCGTTGGGTCCGTTGCCGTGGGCGACGGCGGTGCGGCTGTTCGGTGAGCGGGGGGCGGCGGCGCGGCCGGGTTTCGACGTGGCGGAGGACGCGGAGGCGGCGGCGGAGATCGTGCGGCGGCTGGACGGTCTGCCGCTGGCGATCGAGCTGGCGGCGGCCCGGTTGCGGATGCTGGGGGTGCGGCAGATCGCGGAGCGGTTGGACGACCGTTTCCGGTTGCTGACGTCGGGGGAGCGGCTGCGGGAGGCGCGGCGCGGCGGACGGCTGCTCGCCCTCGCCTGCGAGGGTGGCGAGGGTGCCACCGCGTTCGAGCGCCCCGAGAGCCGCGCCCGGCTCGACGCGATCATCGCCGCGTACCGCCCCGGCCTCCCGCAGGTCGCGCGCCACCCCGGCACCATGTGGTTCTTCGCGCAGCTGATGACCGGGCGGTTCGGGAGCCTCGACGAGACCCTGGCCGCGCTGGTGGCCGCCGCGCGCGCCCACGGCGACGGCTGGGACCTCGCCTTCGGGCTGCTGCTGCGCGCCAAGCTCCTCGGCGGCCGGGCCCGGGACGCCGAGGAGGCGCTGGCGCTCTTCGAGGCCGCCGGGGACGCCTGGGGGATCGCCGAGTCGCTCGCCGCACGCGGCGAGACCTTCGAACGGGCCGGGCGCACCGCCGAGGCCGCCGCGGACTTCGCCCGGGCCGTGGACGCCGTCGCGCGGCTCGGCGCCCGCTCCCAGATCCCGGTGTTCAAGGCGCTGCTCGCCGCCGTCCGGCTCCGTAACCCCCGCCGTGGCCGACGACCCGGAGGCGCGGGCGGAGGCGGAGCGCCTGCTGGTCGACGCCGCCGAGGAGTCCGGCGAGTCCGGCATCGAGGCGGTGAGCACACCGCGTCTGCTGCTCGCCCAGCACTACGGCAACACCGGCCGCACCTCCCTGGCCCGGGCCCAGCTCGATCTGATGCGGGAGGAGCTCGGCGACCTCACCCCGGGCCTCTTCCACGGCATGCTCGACGGGCTCGGCGGCTGGCTCGACTGCCTGGACGGCGCCTTCGAGGAGGCCGCCGGCCGGCTCGCCCGGGCGGTGGGCGCGATGGAGACTCTGGCCCATCTGGTCGCTCCCTATCTGATCGTCACCCAGCTCGCGGCCGCCGCCTGGGTGCGCGCGGAGACCGGAGAGCCCGAGGAGGGCGCCCGCCTCCTCGGCGCCTACGACGCCCACCGCGGCACCCCGGGCGGCGCGGGCATCCGCCCCCTGACCTCCCGCACCGAGGCCCTGCTGCGCGCCCGGGCCGAGCAGGCCCTGCGCGCCGCCCTCGTCCCGGACGTCCTCACCGCCCGGCACGCCGAGGGCGGCGAGCTCACGGTGCGGGAGGCGGCGGCGCTGGTGCGGGGCTGAGCCCGACGCGACCGCTCCCGCCGGGGTCGGCCGCGAGCGGGTCCGCGCGGCCGGGGCGAGCGCGGTCGCGTGCTGCGGGCCGGTCGCGGACGAGGCGTCCACCAGGGACGCGTCGCCGAGGGTGATCAGGATCACGCGCGGGGTGAGCGGCTGCGCGCCGGTGCCCCGGGACCGGCGCGAGCGGAGGGCGGGCAGGGCCCCGGGGAACGCGGCGGCGCCCGGATGCGGGACGGGGTGCCGGACACGAGAATGGCGAGTGCCTGCAGAAGTCTGCAGAAACAGGAGGCCGCGGCATGAACGGTGACACCGACAAGACGTCCCGGGGGGTCCCGGGGGACATTCCGACGCCCGACCGGCTGCTGCACGCCGGCTCCGAGGGTGAGTACACGGCCGAGGACGTGGTCCTCGCCTCGGGCCGTGACGTGAACCCGAAGAGCCTTGCCTGGGCCGAACGACGCATGGCGGAGAAGGGGCGCGCCTGCATGGACGAGCTGCTCCCCTGAGGGACGCGGGGAACGGGCCCGTACGCCACCGGCCGGCGCACGGGCCTTCCCCATTTGTGGAACACGTTCTACCGTGGCGCCGCACCGCGCGGAGCACCGAGCCACGGGAGACGCCATGCATCTCGAGTACACCCCCGCCCAGCACCGGCTGCGCGCCGAACTGCGTGCGTACTTCGCCGAGCTCGTGCCCGAGGACGTCCACGCCCGGTACGCCGATCCCGCCGCCCAGAAGCGCTTCTACCGCGAGACCGTGCGCCGCCTCGGCGCGGACGGCTGGCTGGGGGTGGGCTGGCCCGAGGAGTACGGAGGGCGCGGTCTCTCGCCGATGGAGCAGTTCATCTTCTTCGACGAGGCCGCACAGGCCGGGGTGCCACTGCCGTTGATGGCGCTCAACACGGTCGGTCCGACGATCATGCAGTTCGGCACCGAGGAGCAGAAGGCGTACTTCCTGCCCAGGATCCTCTCCGGTGAGATCGACTTCGCGATCGGCTACAGCGAGCCCGACGCGGGCACCGACCTGGCCGCCCTGAAGACCCGCGCGGTCCGCGAGGGCGACCAGACCACCGGCCACTACGTCGTGGACGGACAGAAGATCTGGACCACCAACGGCGACACCGCCGACTGGGTCTGGCTCGCGGTCCGCACCGACCCGGCCGCCCCGCCGCACAAGGGCATCACGATGCTGCTCGTGCCGACGACGGACCCGGGCTACTCCTGCACGCTCATCAACACCCTCGCCTCCCACGACACCACCGCGAGCTACTACGAGAACGTCCGCGTGCCCTGTTCCCGCCGGGTCGGTGACGAGAACAGGGGCTGGCGGCTGATCACCAATCAGCTCAACCACGAGCGCGTGACCCTCGCCGCCCACGGCACCATGGCGATCCGCGCCCTCCACGACGTGCAGCGCTGGGCCGCCGACACCAAGCTGGCCGACGGCCGCAGGGTCCTCGACCTCGGCTGGGTCCGTCGCACCCTGGCCCGCACCCACGCCCGCCTGGACGCGATGAAACTCCTCAACTGGCAGATGGTGAACGCCGTCCAGAACGGCACGCTCACCCCGCAGGACGCCTCCGCCGTCAAGGTCTACGGCTCCGAGGCCCGTCGCGACGCCTACGCCTGGCTCATGGAGATCACCGGCGCCGCCGGCGCCCTGAAGGAGGGCTCGGCCGGCGCCGTCCTCCACGGCGACCTCGAACGCGGCTACCGCTCCGCCGTCATCTTCACCTTCGGCGGCGGCAACAACGAGATCCAGCGCGAGATCATCTCCTGGATCGGCCTGGGCATGCCCCGCGTCCGCCGCTGACCGCAGGTGACGCGGCGTCACGCGGCGTGCGAGGGAACGGTCCCGACGTCCGGGGCGCGGTCGGGCGCGGCGGCCTCCCCGGCGTCCTGCCGGCCTCAGGGGAGCGAGGTGCCGCCGGCGCCCGGCCCGCCGGTCCGGTCCCGCTGCCATTGCTCGGCGGCCTGGACCATCGCCTCTCCGACGTGACGGAAGAAGTCGCCGATGTCGTGGAGCCGGGCTCCGGCCGGTGAGTCGGGGCCGAGGGTGCGCGCCCCGGCGTGGGCGAAGTCGGCCAGTGTGCCGTTCTGGCGCGCACTGGCCAGCCAGCCCCGGAACCAGGCGTCCTGGTCGATGACATAGCGTTCACGGCGTCGGCGGGGGTCGCGGTCGCGGCGGATGAGCTCCTGCTGTTCGAGCTGGCCGACGGCCTTGGACACCGAGGCCGGGCTGACCGCCAGGCGCTCGGCGAGCTCGGCGGCGGAGAGGCTGCCGCTGTCGGTGAGATAGAGCGTCGCGAGGACGCGCGCGGTCATGCGGGGCAGCCCGGTACCGACCATGACGGCGGTGAAGCCGTCCTCCAACTCCCTTACGGCGTCCGGGTCATCCTCCCGTACGGCGCCGGGGGCACCCTGCCGTGCCGGTCCGGTGTCGGCGGCCGGGGCCGGGCGCGCCACAGGCCGTTGCCGGCGGGCGCGGTCCCGGGTGGCCGCCTGCGCCCGGTCGGCCCGGTAGGAGTCGGGGCCGCCGTTGCGGCCGACCTCGCGCGTCACGGTGGACAGGGGGCGGTCGATCCGGGTGGCGATCTCCGTGTAGGTCAGGCCGGCGGCCAGTCCCTCGGCGATCCGTTCCCGGTCCTGGTGGGTCAGCCGGCCTCCCGGCACGGGCACCTCCTGTGGCCTGGCCCGCTCGGCGCGGCGGGGCGGTGGGCGATCTCGGGACAGTCTTGCGTTCGCCTGCAGTCATTGCAAGCAGAGGGCGAGGCGCTTTGCGTTCAGCTTCATACTCATTGCAATCTGCGGCTCAACTAGCCGCGATGCCTGCGAGTTTACTGACAATTGACGTTGACGATTTAGTGAATGCAAGTTACGTTCGCTGACAAGTAAACGTTGACCGTCGCGGTCGCGGCCTCGGGGCCGGGCCGTGCCGCACGGAATGGGATCCTCTGATGGCGACCACGCCCGCCCCCGCACGCGTCCCCGGCCGGCACCGGCCCCTGCTGGTCTGCTCGGGCCTCATGGCGTCCCTCGTCCTCGTCTGCGGGGTCGGCCTGGCCGTCGACGACCGACTGCTCCTGGGGGAGCCGGTCTGGTACAAGCCGCTGAAGTTCGCCTTCGCCTTCGGTCTCTACGCCGCCACCCTGTCCTGGCTGCTGCCCCGGCTCGTGAAGGGCAGGCGCCTGGCCCGCTGGTTCGGCACCGTCTTCGCGGTGACCGTGGTCGCCGAGGTCGGCGCGGTCACGGCCCAGGCGGCGCGCGGCACCGTCAGCCACTTCAACGCCGACCGGACCGACCCCGTGACCCTGGCCCTCACCCCGGTCCTCACGTTCGGCGTGATGGTCATCGTGATCGCCCAGCTCGTCATCGGCGTCGCCGTCCTGGTCCAGCGCACCGGCGGCCCGGCCCTCGACCGGGCCGTCCGGGCCGGCACCGGTCTGGCGGTCGTGGGCATGCTCATCCCGGTCTTCTGGATGGTCACCGAGATCAACGAGCGCACGGTCACCGACGCCAACGGTCATGCCGTACCCCTCTACCAGGGGCACGGCATCGGCGACCCCGACGGCAACGGCATGCCGCTGACCCACTGGAGCGTCACCGGCGGCGACTTCCGGGTCCCGCACTTCTTCGCCCTGCACGGCATCCAGGTCCTGCTCGTCCTCGCCGCCGTCCTGGCCGCTCTTGCCGCCCGCCACGCCTGGCTCCGCAGTGAGCGGGTGCAGGCCCGCCTCGTCGGCTCCGCGGCCTTCGGCTACACCGGGCTCGTCGCCGTCGTGACCTGGCAGGCCGGCCGCGGCCAGTCCTTCGCCCACCCCGACGCCGCGACCCTGGCCGCCCTCGCCGCCGTCCTGCTCATCACGGCCGCCACCGTCGCCGTGACGATCGGGACGGCCAGGCGGGCCGCCCGGCTCGCGCCGGCGTGGCCGATGTCCGCTGACCGCTGATCGCGATGCCGCGGGCGTTCTGCCGGGGGAGGGGCGCAGGGGGCCGGCGGGGCGGCCGGGTCGCTCACTCCTCGACGGCCGCCGCGATCCGCAGGGCGGCCTGGAAGGGTGTGAGGTGCGTGGTGTCGACGACCTCGGCCTCCGCGTGCAGCCAGCCGCGGGCCGCCTCCGCGTAGGGCGCGAGGTGGCGGAGCCGGAACGGGGAGTCCGGGCCGAGGACGGTGTCGCCCGCGATGCGTGCGCGCAGGGTGTCCTGGTCGGCGTGGAGGACGAAGTGCCGTACCGGAATGCCGTGGTGGGCGAGCCCCGAGGCGATCTCGCGCCAGTACCGCTCGACCAGGACGGTCATCGGCACCACCAGGGTGCCTCCGGTGTAGTCGAGTACGCGTCGGGCGGTCTCGACCACGAGCGGCCGCCACGGCGGCCAGTTCTGGAAGTTGTCCGTCTCGGGCAGCCCCGGCCTGATGTCCATGAGGGTCTCGCCGACCTTCTCGGCGTCGAAGACCCTTGAATCCGGGATCAGTTGCTGTACGAGCGTGCCGGTCGTCGTCTTGCCGGCGCCATGGGTGCCGTTGAGCCATACGATCATGGGAAGTGACGCTAGCGGTTCGCGGGACCCCTCAGCAGGCGGTGCGCTCGGTCGGTGTCTGCGCCGTCCGCTCGCCGGAGGCCGGAGGGGTCCCGCCGGTGTCGCGGCGGCTCGCGGACCCGGGCCGGCCCGCGACCACTCCGGTCAGGACGAGGACGAGCCCGCACAGCTGCTTAACCGTCAGCGTCTCTCCCGCCACGACGGTGCCGAGCAGGACGCCGGTGACGGGATTGAGCAGCCCGATCAGCCCGATCAGCCCGACGGCCGGCCGGCAGGTGCCGCAGCCCCGTGAACCAGGCGCCGAAGGCCAGGGCGGTGGCGATGGGTCCGTCAGGGGACGACACACGACAGCCCGCCACGGTCTGCCGCGTGGCCGTCCCGCCAGATACCGCTCAGGTCAGGGGAAGGAGCATCGTGGCGGCCAGCGCCAGGGTGCGCTCGTCCTCCACGAACGCGAAGGTCTCCTTCGGGCCGGCCTCCGGCCCTTCGGGCCAGGTCCGGGCGGTCACCACCAGCAGGATCCGGCCCCGTTCCCGGGCGACGGCCGTCCATGCGGCGGACGTGGGCCTGGAGATCTCCAGGCCGGGGAAACCGGTGACGCGGACGTCGATCCCGTCCACCGCGACCTCGAGCGCAGTGCCGTGTATCTCCGGGTTCTCGACCAGCCGGCCCGGCCGCATGCCCCATGCGGCCAGCAGATCGCGCATGGCTGCGCCGGTGGCCGCCCCTCCCAGGGTGCCGTCACCGGGGGAGTAGGCCAGCAGCATGGGGAAGTCGCCCCCGTCGCCCGGGTGCCTGCCGATCCAGGCGGCGGTGACGATCCTGCCCAGCTCGGTGGGGAGTGTGGTGTCGTTCATGGGCAGAGCCTACGGGGGACGTCGTCCCGCCCGGTGCGCCGGGCGGGACGACGCCGAGGGCGGGGCCCGGCGGCTCGGGCGGGTGGGCCGGAGGGGGAATCGTTGCGCCCGGTGAAGGGGCCGGTCCGTGGCGACCGCGTCGGCCCCGCTGCCGTCCGCCCCCCGGGGCGCCCGCCGCCCCCGCTCGTCACCCCCCGGGCCATCCGCCGATGCCCTGGAGGTCGGCCTGTTGGGCGAGGGCGCGGCGGGCCGGGTCGGCGAAGGCGCGCTCCACCGACTCGCGCAGGAGGCTCGACTCCCGCAGGACAGCGGGATGCCGCTCCGGAGGGAGCGCTTCGAGCAGGCCGTCGAGCAGGGCGCGGAGCCTGCGGCAGATCTGGACGGACGTGCCTCCGTAGTCGCGGATCTCGCAGACGGCCAGCTGGAGGTAGGTGTCCCAGGTGCGCCCCGGGAGTACGAGCCGGGCGTTCCCGTGAGCGTCGGCCAGGACGTAGCGACCAGGAAGGCGGGGCGTGCCGACCGTGTGCAGGAACCGTTCGATGTGGTTGATCACCTGCACGGCGGTCGTGGGGTCGTTCACCGCCGGGGACAGCGCTCTGATGGCGATGTCGACGAGGACGCGCAGGGCGAAGGCGGGGTCCTGTTCGATGGTGCGCTCGGCCCCCAGGGCCACGTGACCGGCCACCCGCTCCGGATCCGGCCGGGACCTGCCCCCATGGACCTCGACGAGCACGGCGCCGGGCGGTACGAAGTCCCCGATCAGCCGCGGCACGACGAAGACGCAGTCGTGACGGGCCGCCTCGGCGAGCAGACCGGACACGTCGAAAGCCTGGATGGCGCCGCCGCGTTCGGTACGGACGCGCATCACCGGACCGCCGGACGGGAGAGACCGGTCGCCGCGAGGTGCGGCGCCTCGGACCGCCTCGGCACCCTCGGTGAAGACGGTCTCGCCCAGGTTCGCGACCAGCTCGGCGATGGCCACGGGCCGCAGTCTGTGGGTGAACCGGTTGAGGTACACGAGCAGGAGCACGAGGCTGACGGCCACCGCCGCGCCGGCCAGCGTCACCCCGAGGTCGGGGACCGATCCGGTCTCGACCCGGCGCAGCAGCCCGAAGGAGAACGCGAACGTCCCGGTGAAGGTCGCCAGCACCGCCTTCTGCAGCCGGTCCCGGTACCACAGGCGCATGTAGCGGGGGGAAAGGGTGCCCGTGGCCTGCTGCACCACGAGCACGCCGATGGTGACGACGAATCCGAGCAGGGCCACCATCGCACCCACGATGGCGGTGAGCACGCCGCTCGCCGTCGTGGCGGAGTAGCGCCAGTCGCCGGGCAACTTCGTGCCCTCGGCCAGGAGGGCGAGCTCGGCGAGCAGGATGCCGAGGAGGAGGCCGAGCGTCGGCCCGAACCACAGGCTGGCCATGACGCGCTGGCGCAACCTGAACCGAGCCGCCCAGGACGTCTTGACGCCCATGCCGGGCCTCCTTCACGCGGAGGAGTCAGGTGCTCTTCCGGCACCCGCACGGAGGCTCCCTCGACGGGGTCACCCCACCTCACGGTAGGGCGATCACCGGACCCGCGCAGCGGCAGCACCCTCGTGCCGTCCCCTCGCCAGGACGGGCCGACCGTGCCGTCCTAAGCTGGGCGGGTGCCGTTCGGCCCGTCTCGCTTGCGGCGCGCCGGCGCCCCGAGCGGGCCACCCGGGCTGAAAGGGGCCCTCCATGGACACGTATCCCCTGATCGAGGACCACGGGCTGATCGGTGATCTGCAGACCTCCGCCCTGGTGACGACCGACGCGACGATCGACTGGTTCTGCTGTCCGCGGTTCGACTCGCCCAGTGTCTTCGGTTCCCTGCTCGACCTGCGCAAGGGCGGCCACTTCACCGTCCGGCCGGCCGGGGGCACCTACACCACCAAGCAGCTCTACCATCCGGACACCGCTGTCCTGGTGACGCGCTTCATGACGGAGGCCGGGGCCGGGGAGGTCGTCGACTTCATGCCGGTGACCGGGACGACCGCGACGGACCGGCACCGCATCGTCCGCATGCTCCGCTGCGTGCGCGGCAGCATGACGTTCGAGGGGGAGATCGCTCCGCGCTTCGACTACGGCCGCAAGCCGCACGAACTGCACCTCTCCGAGCACGGCGCCCTGTTCACCTCCGAAGGCCTGGACCTCGCCGTCCACCCCGTCCGTGGGCCGCAGGACGAGCGCCTGCTGAGCATCCTCCCGGGCGCCTCCGACGACGTGCGGTTCTCCCTGAGCCTGCGGGCGGGGCAGCAGCGTGGCCTGGTCCTGGAATCGGCCCCCGAGGGCCCCCCGCACGAGGTCCGCCCGGAGGAGTTCCAGCGGCTCTTCGACGAGACGGTGCGGTACTGGCGTTCGTGGCTGGGGCAGTCGACCTACTCCGGCCGCTGGCGGGAGGCGGTCGAGCGATCGGCCGTGACGCTGAAGCTCATGACCTACGCGCCGACCGGCGCCGTGGTCGCCGCGCCCACCGCGGGGCTGCCCGAGCAGCTGGGCGGGGAGCGCAACTGGGACTACCGGTTCACCTGGATCCGGGACGCCTCGTTCTCGGTGTACGCCCTGCTGGGCCTCGGATTCACGGAAGAGGCGTCCGCGTTCATCAACTGGCTGCACGACCGTGTGAAGCAGGAGGCCGGTCAGGACGACGGCACCGGGCCGCTGAACATCATGTACCGGGTCGACGGCTCCAGTGACCTCGTCGAGGAGACCCTGGACCACTGGGAGGGCTACCGCGGCTCCGCACCGGTCCGCATCGGCAACGGGGCGGCGAACCAGCTCCAGCTGGACATCTACGGCGAGGCGCTCGACAGCATCTACTTCGCGCACGAGCACGGCATGCATCTCGACCACGGGGGCTGGAAGGCGCTGCACACCCTGCTCGACTGGCTGGTCGACCACTGGGACCAGCCCGGCGAAGGGCTCTGGGAGACCCGTGGCGGCCGGAAGGACTTCACCTACGGCCGGGTGATGTCCTGGGTGGCCTTCGACCGTGCGGTGCGGATCGCCTACGACGACGGGCGTCCCGCCGCCGGCGGGCGCTGGGTGGACGCGCGGGACGAGATCTACGGCCAGGTGCTCGACCGGGGCTGGGACCCGCGGAAGCAGGCCTTCGTGCAGCACTACGGCGAGGACGTGCTGGACTCGTCGCTGCTGCGCATGCCGACGGTCGGCTTCATCACTCCGGACGATCCGATGTGGAAGTCCACCCTGGACGCCATGGAGCGCGAGCTGGTGAGCGACAGCCTCGTCTACCGCTACAACCCTGAGGCGTCACCCGACGGGCTGCGCGGCTCCGAGGGCACCTTCTCGCTGTGTACGTTCATGTACGTCGACGCGCTGGCTCGGGCCGGGCGCCTCGACGCCGCCAGGCTGGTCCTGGAGAAGATGCTCACGTACGCCAACCACCTGGGCCTCTACTCCGAGGAAATCGACCTGACGGGGCGCCAGTTGGGCAACTTCCCGCAGGCCTTCACTCACCTGGCCCTGATCGACGCGGCCATCACCCTCGACTCGATGCTCCGGGACGCCCGGAAGTAGCGGGGAGAGACTGCCCCGCGCCCACCACCGCCCCGCGCCCAGCACCGCCCCGCGCGCGTCAGCGCGGGGCGGTGCTGGGCGCGGGCCCGAGCAGGACGACCGTGTCACCCTCCTGGGCCACGGTCTCCTGCCTCTCGGTGACGGGATCCAGCCGGTGGTCGGCCCGCACCACGAAGAGCGTGTCGTGCCCCGGAGGCGGGGGCACCGTGGCCGGCTGCACCAGGAACCGGGCCCCGCGTCGGTAGCGCTCCGCGAGGGCCTTTCGGACCAGGGAGCGGCTGAAGAGGATGTCGCCGCCGGTGTACGGGGCCACCACGCCATGGCTGTCGTGGGGCGGACCCACCCGGTAGACGGGACCCTCGACGTTGTCCTGCATGACGATCGAGGCGAGCGCGTTGAAGTCGTCGTCGTCGGTGGCCAGGAAGACGGCCGTGACACCCTCCAGACGAGCGCCGGGATTGATGGCCGTGGCCAGCAGGTCGCCCTTGGCCAGAGCGAGGCCCGCCCCCTTGATCGCTTCCCGCTGCTCGTCGAGTCCCGCCCACATCAGGACCTCGAGGCCCGCGGACCGCAGGGCCCGTCCCAGATCGACCACCCACGGCTCGCCCCCCACCAGGAGGACGCGCGTGCCCGCCGCCTTGACGACGCCCAGCCGTCTGGCCGCCGGCGCCGCTGTCAGCGCGTACAGGAGAACCGTCCCCACGATCACCAGGAACGTGACGGGCAGGATCTTCGCCGCCCCGGCCACCCCCCGCTGAACCAGACTGGCGGAGAAGGTCGAGGCCGTCGCCGCCGCGACGATGCCGCGTGGGTCCATCCATCCGACGAAGGCGCGCTCCCCCCTGGTGAGGTCGGTGTGCGCCGCGGCGCCGAAGGCCACGAGCGGCCGGACGACCAGGACGAGGATGGCGATCAGCCCGAGGGAGGGAAGAAGCACCGGCACCAGGGACGCCGGGGTGACGGTCGCGGAGATGGAGATGAAGAGCAGACCGATGATCAGCTGGATCAAGGTCTCGAAGAAGGGGCGCCGCGACGGCATGTCGAAGCCGCGCACGTTGGCCGCGGCCAGCCCCGTCACGATCGCGGCGATGAGACCCGTGTCGTCCCGCACGACGTCGCAGCCCGCCGACACGCTGATGACGACGGCGAGTTGAGCCAGTGTTCCCAGTGTCTCACCGAGCCGGAGGGTGCGCAGGGCGAACCACAGCGCCACGGTGCCCACGACGCCGCCCGCCAGTCCGACGGAGAGACTGAGGAGGAACTGCCCCAGCTGGTAGCCCCGACCGATGTCGATCTTGTGCGTCGAGGCGACCGCGTGGAAGGTGAGGGCGCCGAGGATGGCGCCGATCGGGTCGGTCAGCGTCCCTTCCCAGATCAGGATGCGTCGCACCTTGTCGCTCGGCCGCACGTAGTCGAGGATCGGCCCGACGACGGTGGGACCCGAGACGACGAGGATCATCCCGAGCATCGCCGCCACGTGCAGCGGCATGCTGAACATCGCCGGGGCCACGGCCCCGACGACGAGGAAGGTGAGCAGGACGCCGTACACGAGCAGCCGGCCCACGATCCCCCGGGTGTGGTGCGCGAGTTTGCGCAGGTCGAGCCCGAGGCCGGCGTCGTAGAGGATCACCGCGACGGCCAACGACACCAGGGCCGAGAAGTCCGGTCCCAGCAGATGGTCCGGATGGATGAGGTCCGTCGTCGCCCCCGCGGTGAAACCGACGGGAAGCAGGATGATCAGGGCAGGGACGCGGATCTTGTTCGCCAGGATCTGCGAACCGGTGGCGAGCACCACCGTCAGGGCGAGTCCGATGAGGATCTCGTCGTCGGTCACACTGCCTCCTTCCGCGGAGTCCGGGCACGAGGGGGACGGCACGGGCACGAGGGGGACGGCACGGGCACGAGCAGGCGATCAGGTGTCGGGTGCCGTACCGTCACCGGACGGGTGACTCCCTCCGTGCAACTCGGAGTCCGAGAGCTCCTCCAGCTCGCCGTGCGCGTCGAGCCAGTAGAGGAGGACGACGGCCGGCACGACGAGCACCAGGGCCACCAGCGAGACGACCGCCAGCCACGTCAGGGTGGCCGGCGCGCCCGCGGCGTCGGCCACGCTCAGCGAGGTGGGGAGCAGATACGGCCGCTGGGCCATGCCCCAGGCGACGACGGCGGACGCGACCACCGCGACCGCCGTCACGCGCACCCACGTCCCCGGGGTCCTCAGCAGCAGCCAGGCCGTGGCGAGCGCGGCCGCTCCCGCCACGACGGCGAAGAGCAGCCCCAGCCCGTGGGTCAGCCCGTGCCACACGTAGGGGGAGTCCTCGTGGGCGACGAAGCCGGTGACCACGGCCAGGACGGTCAGCACGGCCAGACTGCCCAGTGCCCGCCGCCTGAAGTAGGCGACCAGGTCGGGCGCGTCGAACCTGCGGGCGTCCCCGGTGAGGAACACCGCGCCGAGGAAGGCCGAGGTCGCGATCGCGACCAGGCCGAAGACGAGCGAGGTGGGGCCGGTCCAGACGTCGGCCGAGGCCTCGGTGCCCGGAGTCACGCGCTCCGACGCGACCCCGCCGACTGCGGCGCCCAGGAAGAACGGCGTGACGACCGACGCCACGGCGAAGACGGCACCGTACAGCCGCCGGCCGGCGAGCCGTCGGGAGGGCTTGCGGAGCGCGAAACCGGCGCCGCGCAGGACCAGGCCGACGGCGGCCAGGGCCAGCGGCAGCCACATCGCGGAGAACACCGTCTGGAAGAGGACCGGGAAGCCGGTCCACATCAGGACGAGCACGAAGATCAGCCAGACGTTGTTGACCTCCCACACCGGCGCCATGGCGTGGTCGACCAGCCACCGGGGGCGCCGGCCGCGCTCCGCCCCTCCGGCGGTCAGGTCCCAGAACCCGGCTCCGTAGTCGGTGCCGCCGGCGCAGGCGTACGCGGTCACCGCCAGGAGCAGCACCACGGCGATCAGGTCGGCGGTCACCGGCGGTCACCTCCGGGCCGGTCGGCTCCGCCCCGGGCGGCCGGTACGTCGTCGGGCGGACGCGGCGCTCGGGGGCCGTAGGGGAGGTCGTGCTCCGGGGCCAGGCCCGTCCCGTCGTCCGCCCGCCGCTCGTCGGCGAGCCGCCAGCGCGTGCGCATCTTCAGCAGGATGACGAGGAAGGAGCCGAAGAGGAGCACGTACACCACCATCACCACCCCCAGCATGATCCACAGGCTGGTGGAGCGGGTCGCCGTCACCGCCTCGGCGACCCGCATGTTCTGGTAGACGATCCACGGCTGGCGTCCCACCTCGGTGGCGATCCAGCCGCACTCGACGGCGACGACCGAGGCGACACCGGCGCAGGCCGCGGCGCGGTAGAACCACGCGGAGGCGGGCAGCCGGCGGTGCCGCAGCCAGACGAGTCCGTACCACAGGGCGAGCAGCACCAGCACGGAGCCGATCAGGACCATGATGTCGAAGGCCCAGTGGGCGATGGTGGCCTGAGTGACCGTGGGGCGCTGGTCGGCCGGCACCGAGGTCAGCCCCACGACCTCGGTGTTCGGGCTGAATCCGGCCAGGAACGAGTCGAGCAGGGGGATCTTGATGCCCCCCTTGACGGACCCGTCCTCCTGAAGGCGCCCGAAGAGGTACTCCGGGACCCGGGTGTCGGTCTTCCAGACGATCTCCAGCGCGGCGAACTTCACGGGCTGCTTGTGGAACACCGACCTGGCGATGGAGTCGCCGAGGACGAACTGCACGGGGGCGGCGATCGCGGCGATGGTGAAGGGAACGGCGAAGCCGAGCCGGTGGTAGCGGTCGCGGCGGCCGCGCAGCCAGCCCGTGGCATAGACGCCGGCCACCACGAAGCCCGCGGTGAGGACCATCGCCACGACGAAGTGCCAGTACTGGGGCCCGAACATCGGCGTGAAGATCGCCTTCCAGACGTTCACGTCGACCGGGTCGCCCTCGGAGTCGAGGGAGAAGCCCCGCGGCGTGTTCATCCAGGAGTTGGCGGCCAGGATGCCGAAGGCTCCGAGCAGGGCGGCGAACGGAAGCGGCAGTCCCAGCAGGAAGTGTGTCCGGGGCTTCAGCCGGCGCCATCCGTACAGGTAGATGGCGATGAGCACGGCCTCGAGGAAGAAGGCCCACGCCTCGACACCGAATCCGATGCCGAAGACGTCACCCCACCTGCCCATCATGCCGGGCCAGAGCAGACCGAACTCGAAGGACAGCACCGTGCCGGTGACGATGCCGAGCGCGAACTGCACCGCCATGACGGCCGACCAGCGCCGTGCCAGGAGCAGCGCGGTGGCGTCGTCGCGGCGCAGCCCGCGGTAGTGCATGACCAGCGTGATGAAGGGAAAGGCCACGCCCAGGGGCACCAGGATGATGTGGGAGGCCAGGGTGAAGGCCATGAGTTCCCGGGCCGGAAGGAGCTGGGCCGGGGCATCCGCCAGCAGATGGAGCGAGGTGGGCATGCGTGCCTGCGCCGTTCGTGGTCGTGGAGGGCCGGGAGGGGGTCATCCGCCGGTGGCGAAGCCCGGGAAGAGCGTCATTCCGCCGTCGACGTACACGGTGGTCCCCACCACGTAGTCCATGAGGTCGGAGGCGAGGGCCACCACGGCGTGGGCGATGTCCTCGGGCTCGCCGATCCGGTGGTACGGGATCAGCTTCAGGAGGTCCTCCTGCGCCTGGGGGGTCTCCCAGGCCGAGCGGTTGATCGGCGTCTTGATCGCCCCCGGGGCGACCGCGTTCACCCGGATCTTCTCCGGCGCGAGCTCCTGGGCCAGGGTCTGCATCATCATCTGGACGCCGCCCTTGGACGAGGCGTAGTTCACGTGGCCCGCCCAGGGGATGACCTGGTGCACGGAACTCATGCAGACGATCTTCCCGGCGGACCGGGACACCTCGGGGACGACGCCGCGGCGCCGGAACTCCTTCGTCGCCTCCCGCGCGCACAGGAACTGGCCGGTGAGATTGACGTCGATGACCTTCTGCCACTGGGCGAGGGTCATGTCCGCGACGGCGGCGTCACGCTGCAGTCCCGCGTTGGCGACCAGGATGTCGACGGTCCCGAACTCCTCGACCATCCGGTCCATCATGGCGACGACCTGGTCCTCCCGGGACACGTCGGCCTCGTACGCCGCGGCCCGCACCCCGAACGAGGCGATCTCCCGGGCCACCTCCTCGGCGGCCTCGCGCCCCGCCACGTAGTTCACGACCACATCGGCGCCGGCGCGGCCCAGGCCGATCGCCGTGGCCTTGCCGATGCCCGAATTGGCGCCGGTGACCAGGGCCTTCTGGCCGTGCAGCAGACGCGCCGGGATCACCCCCTGCGGTGCTCCCTCGGTGGAACTCATGCCGTCCTGCCTCCTCGCTGCGCGATGGCGCCCCGCCGGCGTGCGCGCGGCGGGGCATCGTCACGCAACCACCGACGGGGGCGGTCGGCATCTCCCCGGAAACCCCGTTAGCCCGTTGGGCACAGCATTTTCGTCCCGACGGGCCAAGGGTCTGGCGGCCGCCTCAGCCCAGCCGGGCCAGGATGTGGTCGCCCACCCGCAGGGCGTTGGCGATGGCCGTCAGGGACGGGTTGACCGCCCCGATGCTCGGGAAGAAGCTCGTGTCGACGACGTACAGGTTGTCGAGGTCATGGGCCTTGCAGTTGACGTCCAGCGCGGACGAGGCAGGGTCGGTGCCGAAGCGCACCGTGCCCGCCTGGTGCGCCGTCGCGCCGATCGGCATGCCCTTGTGCAGGTAGATGCTGCGGGACAGCAGATGGTGCTCGTGCATGCCCAGGTGCCCCAGCATCTTCTGCAGCTTGTGCCGCAGGCGCTGGAGTCCCTCGATGTTGTTCCTCTCGTCGAGGGCGAGCCGGATGCGTCCGTCACCGTCGAGGGTGACCCGGCTGTCCGCCAGCGGCAGGTCCTCGCCGCAGAGCCAGAAGTCGACGGCGTGATGGGCGAGCACCTCGAACGGCATGTCCGGGGTCACCGCCCCCGCCCACCGAGGAGCCTCGCCGTGGATCTGTTCCGCGTCCGACTTGCCCAGCATCTGGATGCCGCCCAGCGGGAAGTCCCAGTCGTCCGCGCCCAGATACCAGTCGTGCAGGGCCAGGGTCTTCTGGAACCGGGTGTCGTTGGGTTCCCTGGACACCGCCATCAGGGCGAGGTTGTTGTGCCGCATGTAGAACCGGCCGACCACGTCGGAGCTGTTCGCGAGACCACGGGGGTGGTGCTCGTTCGCCGAGGCCAGCAGCAGCGCCGCGGAGTTGACCGCCCCGCAGGAGACGACCACCACGTCGGCCGTGTAGCGGACCTCGGATCCGTCCGGCAGACGTCCGACGACCGCGCTGACACTGCGTCCGCCGGCGTCGGTCTCCAGGCGGACCACCCGCGTGTGCGTGACCATCTCGACGTTCGGGTGCCGGAGGGCCGGCTCGACGCAGATCACCTCGGCGTCGGACTTGGCGCGCACCAGGCACGGGAACCCGTCGACCCGGTCGCAGCGGATGCAGACACTGGAGTGGGTGGCCCGCCCGCCGTCCTCCTGCGTGAGGTTCACCCCGATCGGCAGGTGGAACGGGTGCAGGCCGCGTTTCTCCAGGTCGTCGCTCAACCGCTGGATGCGCGGCTCGTGCTCCACCGGCGGAAAGGCGTACTGCGCGCTCACCGGGCCCTCGCCCGGATCCTCGCCGTGCCGTCCGTGCACCAGGTACAGGTGCTCGGCCTGCGTGTAGTAGGGCTCCAGGTCCTCGTAGCCGATCGGCCAGGCCGGCGAGAGACCGCCGTGGTGCCGGATCTCGCCGAAGTCCTCCGGGCGCAGCCGGAAGAGCGCGGCCCCGTAGAACTTGGTGTTGCCGCCGACGTAGTAGTTGACCTCGGGCGGGAACTCCGTGCCGTCCCTGTCCAGCCAGAACTCCGGGGCCCGGTACCTGCCCTTGACGAACACGGCCGTCGAGTCCCAGTTGTCCCGTTCACGTGGCAGACGACCGCCCCGCTCGACCAGCAGGACGCGTCTGCCCGACGGCGCGAGCCGATGGGCGAGGGTGCCTCCGCCCGCACCGGTGCCGATGACGATGACGTCGTAGTGAGACGCGTCGCCCACGGCGACCACCATCCTTGGGATCACGGCCCCGACCCGGTGTCAGGCACCTGGCACCCCGCCGGCGGGACCGGCGGTCCCGCCCCCGTCGAACGTATCCGCCTTCCCCGGGGCAGGCGACCGGAGCGGCGCCCCGGAGCACGCCACGCTCACAGCACCGCGACCGGGTTCACGGGCGATCCCGTGGCCCCGGCCAGCCGCAGCGGCGCGACCGCGCACAGGAAGCTCCAGCGTCCGGTCTCCGCGCAGACCGGCGCGAGATCCTCGAAGCTCAGGTAGTCCATGAGGTGGATGCCCAGGGCGTGGATGGCCAGGACGTGTACGGGGAAGGCGACGTCCGCCACCGCTCCGGGGGCGGTGTCGTTGTTGCCGTCACCTCCCAGGGCCGCCACCTCGCGGTCGGCGAGGAACTCCACGGCGGTCGGATGCAGACCGGCCCGCGCCTCGGCCGCGTTCCACGGCCCCAGCTCGGTGCGCCGCAGCCGGTGTCCCGTCCGGACGAACAACAGGTCGCCCGGTCCGGCCCGCACCCCCTGCGCGGCCTCGGCGTCCGTCAGGTCGCCCAGGGTCACGTGGTCGCCCGGCTCCAGCCAGCGCACGCCGCGCAGCCGGGGGACGTCCAGCAGGACGCCCCGGCCGACGAGTCCGTCCGCGAGCAGGTCCACGGACAGCGCGCGGGCACCCTCGGGCGTCACGGTGCTCGCGGGCACCCCGCCGTAGAGTCCCCCGTCGAACAGCACGTGGCAGAGGGCGTCGAGATGGCTGTCCGCGTCGCCGTGCACGTTCATGGCGAAACGGTCCGTGGCGAAGCGCAGCGCGTCCGGGCCGGCGTCGTCCGGGCCGGGGCCGGTCATCCGGTGCACGGCGGGCTCGGGGTCGTCCGGGCCCGGCATCGTCTCGATCGGGGCCGCCAGGGAGACCGTGCGCCCGAGCCGCACCTCCGCGGCCGCCGCGGCCACCCGCTCCGGGGTCAGATGGCACAGAGCTCCCGGCCGCCCGTCCACCGCCGCCCGCGCCGCCCGGCTCCGCAGGCGCTCGTAGAGCGCCCGGAAGGCCGGCGCGGTCATGGCGGTCGCCGTCGCCGGCTCGCCCGGCCGGGTCACGCGTACCCCCAGGGGCTCAGACCCCACCGCAGCACATGGGACCCACCCGGCGGCAGCACGGTGAGGTCGGTGCCGCTGCGGAAGGCGTCCGGGGGGCAGGACATCGGCTCCACGGCGACCCCCCGGCGGCGCCGGTCCGCGTCGCCCAGGGTGTCGCCCGTGTACACCTGCACACAGCGGGTCCCCTCGCCGAGCCGCACAGCGACTCCGCGGGTGCCGTCCGGATGCGCCAGCCGGACCACCGCCCACCCGTCGGGGCGGCGGTCGAGCCCGGTGAAGGCGGTGTCCAGGCGCAGACCGCCGAGGGCGCGGCCGGCGCGGAGGTCGTACGGGGTGCCGTCGACGGGCTCGCGGCCGGTCGGCAGGCCCCGGGCGTCGGTGCGCAGCACGTACCGCGCGGGAACGGTCAGCACGGCACTGTCGACGAGCTCGGTGCCGACCGTCACATAGGGGTGCTGGCCCACCCCGTACGGCGCCGGGGCCGTGCCCACGTTGGTGGCGTGGACGGCGGTGCCGAGTCCGTCGGGTCCGAGCCGGTACTCGACCCGGACGTCCAGCAGGAACGGATACCCGGGCTGCGGACACAGCGTCGTCCCGACCGTCACCGCGTCGCCGGTGCGGGCCAGCAGCTTCCACAAGGTCCAGCGCAGCAGGCCGTGGATCGCGTTGTTCCGCTCCACCTCGGTCAGCGGGAGCTGCAGGCTCCTGCCGCCGAACGTGTAGCGGCCGTCGCCCACGCGGTTCGGCCAGGGGACGAGCAGCTGACCGCGCCCGCCCGTGACCGTGGCGCCGGCGGAGAACCCGTCGAGCACCGGCCGTCCGTTCACGGCGTACTCGCGCAGCGCGGCGCCCAGCTGGACGACCACCGCGTGCTGCTTCCCGTGGGACAGCCGCCACGACTCGCCCGAGGGATCGGGCGCCACGGCACCGCCGCCGCCCGCGTCGGCGGGGACGGCCCCGGCCGCATCGGGGCCGTCCGGCCGGCTCCGGGCGCCCGAACGGGGGCCCATCAGCGACAGCACGCCCGTGACGACGGCCTCCGGAGGCTGGTCGACCTCCACCACCAGCGGGTGTTCGTCGGGCATCGGCTCCTCCAGGTCCGCCAACTGGCTCCGCAACAACGCCGACGGGAAGAAGTGGCCGTGCCGCCCGGCCAGCCGGGAGCGCAGCAGTTCGGGCGAGCCGTGCAGATAGACCAGAAGGACGCCCGGGCGTCCCGTCCGCAGGCTGTCGCGATAGGCGCGCTTGAGCGCGGAGCAGGTCACCACGGCGTTCCGGCCGGCCGCGATCGCCTCGTCCATCCACCGGGCGATCGCCGCGAGCCACGGGGCCCGGTCGGCGTCCGTCAGGGCGTGACCGGCGGCCATCTTGGCGCGGTTGGCCTCGGGGTGGAACGCGTCCGCGTCCCGGTACGTCCAGCCCAGGCGCTCGGCGAGGAGCCGGCCCACCGTCGACTTTCCCGATCCGGAGACGCCGACGACGAGCAGCAGGCGCGGCGGTTCCTCCGCCTCTGGCGCGTCTCTCACGTGCGCGGGTCCCGGGTCAGTCGCGCGCCGGCCGGGGCACGGCGGCGCCCCTGGTCGGGGTGGTGACGGTGCCCTTGGCCGCGGGTGGTGACGGTGAGCGCCTTCTCACGGTGCCGGGACGCACCCGCGTCGGTCGTCATGCCAGGCACCTCCATCTCGTCGGGCATCTCGTCCGGCCTGCCCGCCGGGGGCGTCTGCGCCCGACGTCCCGGACACTTCCCATCTGAACCCGGCCGACCCGTCGGCGCACGTCGGCGCACGTCGACGGTCCGACGGCGGTCGCCGCCGGGAGGCAAGACCGCGGTGGAGACCGGCTCGGAGGCTGCTGGGGGGACCTGCGGCGTGGGTGCGGCGGCCGGTCACGCGGAAGGACAGCCGTCCGGGAGGACGGCCGCTCCGGAGGAACCGGCCGCGCAGGACGCGTCCGCACTCCCCGTGCCGCTCCCCGTCAGGAGGACGGCGGCACCCTCTCCGGGCCGCCGACCGGGTTCTCCGCCCCCGCGGACCGCGCCTTCGGGTACGCACCGGTCTTGGCGGCGGCCGCGTGCAGCGCCTTCAGGGCGATCAGGAGGACGCCGATGTCGTCGAGGTAGACCGGGTCCGGGATGAGATCGATCGGCGAGATCGTGTAGACCACGGCGGCCCAGAAGAGGGCCTTGGACTGCAGCGGGACACCGGCGTCCATCAGCAGCCTGCGGGCCTTGAAGACGCGTACGAGCAGAACGGCCGCGCATCCCGCCAAGCCGAGCAGGAGAACCGCGGCCACGATGAGCCAGAGAGTGCCGTCCATGCTGTTCTCCTACCCGTGACGTCTCGTGTCACCGCTCCGGGAGGCGCATCGGCGAGGCGCCACGGCAGGGGAGACCTTCCCCGAGTCTGGACCGGGACCGGCCCCGAGCGGAAGCCGAGGCACCGGGCGGTCACGCGACGTGGTCGAAAGGTCGAGGTCGGACGTCGAGGTCGGACGCGATCGCGAACGCGAGTACGAAGGCGTAGGCAGCGGCGAACGCCGGGGCGCCGGGGTGCGGTGCGCGGTGGCCGCCGGGGCCGGTCATGGGGGTCCGGCGCCCGGGTGCGGTGCGCGGTGGCTGGGGTCCTGTCGCCGGAGGCCGGGGTGCGGAGCCCGGCGGGGTCGCCCGTGCTCGGGACCGACCGGCCCTATCCCGTCCCCTCCGTCCGGTGCGAGCGTGGAAGCAGGCACCCCCCGACCCGGAGGAAGGCGGTGAGCGCGATGGGAACGCCCCTCGTGACGGGACCGCTCGTGACAGGACCCCTGGTGGTGGGGGCCGACGGCTCCGGCCCCGCTCTCGCGGCCGTGGAGTGGGCCGCCGACGAGGCGGCACGGCACGGACTGCCGCTGCGCATCGTCCACGCCTCCCTCTGGGAGCGGTACGAGGGAGTCGAGCCGTCCACGACCGCCGACCGGCCCTCGGGCCAGGTCCTCGCCGAGAACATCGTCGCCTCCGCGACGGAACGCGCCCGGCTCCGTGCACCCGGGGTGGAGGTCACCGCCGACGTCCTCGCGGAGGACGCGGCCGGTGCGCTGCTGCGGGCGGGCTGGGAGGCCGCGCTGCTGGTCGTCGGATCCCGGGGGCGAGGCGACTTCCGCGACCTGCTGCTCGGTTCGGTGGCCCTTGTCGTGGCCGCCCGCGCCCAGTGCCCGGTGGTCGTCGTCCGAGGCGACCCGCAGGGCCTGGCGGCACGCCACGGGCGGGTGCTGCTCGGTGTCGGCGAGCATGACGTCGACTCCGCGGCCGTCCGGTTCGCCTTCCACGAGGCGGCCGTGCGGGGCGCGGAGCTCGACGTCGTACGCGCGTGGCGACGCCCCGCGCCCGGCCCCGGTCATCCGCTCCCGACCGGCGCGCCACGGGTCCACGCCGAGCAGCGGGCGTCCGACCTGCTGGACAAGGCACTCGACCCGGTGGCGGACGACTACCCCGGGGTGAGGCTCCGCAGGAGCACGGTCGAAGGCTCCGCGCACCGTGTGCTGACCGCACGCTCCGACGCCGCCGACCTGCTGGTCGTCGGGGCCCGCCGACGGGACGCGCTCGTCGGTCTGGAGCTCGGCAGAGTCGCCCACCGGGCCCTGCACCACGCCGGGTGCCCGGTCGCGGTCGTGCCCCACCGGCGCGCCCGGACCGCGGCGGGCGAGCCGTGACGAACCGCCCCGGGGAGCGCGACTCCCCGTGCACAGCGGCGGTTCAGGTCGCGACGGGGCCGGCCGGCCCCTCCCCGGTGGTCCCGCCGTGATGCGCCCCCGAGAGGTGTTCCGCCGGGGCACACGGCCGAGGAGGTGTCATGCAGAGCGACAGCGACGGCCACAGCGCCGCCCGGCCTGAGCTCGGCCACGTCGTCGTGGGGATCGACGGGTCGCCCACCGCGCGGACGGCCGCGCTGTGGGCCGCCGCGGAGGCGGACCGCAGGGACCGCCCGCTGCACCTCGTCCACGCCGCAGACACCGACCGCCGCGCCGTCTCCGCCGGCGCCGACACCCTGCGGGCGGTGCGCGAGGCCGGCCGCGATCTGCTCGCGGAGACGGCGGAGACGGTCCACGAGGCCTTCCCCGGACTCCCCGTGACCAGGGAGCTCGGGAGCCGGGAGCCGGTGGCGGGTCTGCGGGCGGCCGCCGGGCACGGCGGCACGATCGTCGTCGGTCACCGGGGCCTCGGCGGCTTCGCCGGTCTCCTGCTCGGCTCCGTCGCCCTCGGCGTGGCGGCCCGCGCCGAGGTGCCGGTGATCGTCGTACGGGGCGAGGCCGAACGCCCCGGCACCGGCTCCGTCACGGCGGCCGTGCAGGACACCGCCGACCTCGGCTGGCTGCTCCTCGCCGCCGCCGAGGCGGACGCGCGCAAGGCCGCGCTCCGGCTGGTGAACGTCTGGAACGTCCTCGGCCACGTCGGCAGCGTGGCCACCATGCTCGACGATCTCGACGGCATCGCCCGGCAGCGCGTGCACGAGACGAAGGAGCTCGCCGACCGGGTGCGCGAGAGCTTTCCCGGCCTCGTCGTCGGCCACCACGTGGAGACCGGCACCAGCGCCCCCGGCCTCCTGATCGAGGCGAGCGCCCGCACCGACCTGCTCGTGACGGGCCGCGGCGGACGCCCGCTCGGCATCGGACCGTCCCTGGGGCGCGTGGCGCACGCCCTGATCCATCACGCGCACTGCCCCGTCGAGATCGTCCCGCAGGTCTTCGCGGGCGCCCACGCGCCCGACGCCTGAGTGCCGTACCGTGAACGAGTCCTCGACGGCGACCCGAGGAAGTGACCATGCCCAGGAAGACCCGCGGCCACGGCGCCCGGCGATTGCAGCAGCAGCCGAAGTCACCGCCACGGTCGACGCCGCAGACGCCGCCCCGGACACCACCGCAGGCCCAGCTGCGGATCCGGCCGACCCGGCGGAACGCCCCCGACGAGGCCGAGCTGCCGGCACGCCCCGTCGCCCCTCCGTTCCCCGCGCACTGGATGAACGGGCCTCCCCGGCGCCCCGTGCACACCGTCCGGGTGTCCGCGGCCTTCCTCTGACGGGGACGGCCGGTCGCCGCCTGCTCGCCGAACGCACCCCCGCGCTCGTTCTCGTCCCTGCGGCGCTCGCGGCCGCCCTCGGCGCAGGGCGCGTTCCTGTCGTCGGACCTCGCCGTCCCGGCGGGCGGGGGCGCGCCCCGGCAGCTCCTCGTCCGTGTGCCCGAGGGCCGTCTTACCGGGCCCCCGTGGCCGGCGGGCCGGTCGGCCTTCTGCACCCAGGCCCATTCGGCCCTGCTCCGGCCGAGCCGTTCCCGGTTGCGGTGCCGCGGGTCCGCGAAACCCTGGAAGAGACCGCGGTCCACCGACCGGGCCGCAGGGCCGGTCGGCCCCGCCCTGTGGACCGACCGGCACATGCGCCGCCGCCGCGCGGCGGCCGAGTCTGATCGTGGAGGACACCCGAACGCACCGAGGGAAAGTGGGTGGGCGCCATGAAGGCAGCCGTCTTCCAGGGACCGGGGCCCGTCGCCTGGCGGGACGTGCCCGACCCCGGCGTCGAGGACCCCGGCGACGCGATCGTGCGCGTCGACGTCGTCACGATCTGCGGGACCGATCTGCACATCCTCAAGGGCGACGTGCCGGAGGTGACGCCGGGCCGGGTGCTCGGACACGAGGCCGTGGGCACGGTGGTCGAGACCGGCCGGGACGTCCGTACCGTACGGCCCGGGGACCGGGTGCTGATCTCCTGCATCTCGGCCTGCGGCCGCTGCCGCTTCTGCCGCGAGGGCCGCTACGGCCAGTGCCGCGGCGGCGGGGGCTGGGTCCTCGGCCACACGATCGACGGCACGCAGGCGGAGTACGTCCGGGTGCCGTTCGCCGATCTGTCCGTGCACCCGCTCCCGAGCTCCGTGGACAGCTTCGACGCCGTCCTCCTCGCGGACATCTTCCCCACCGCCTACGAGGTCGGCGTCCTGAACGGCGGGGTGCGGCCGGCCGACACGGTCGTCGTGGTCGGCGCCGGCCCCGTCGGCCTCGCCGCCGTCGCCACGGCACGCCTCTACAGTCCGGGCCGGACCATCGTCGTCGACCTGGCCGAGTCCCGGCTCGCCGCCGCCCGCACGCTCGGCGCCGACGCCACCGCCACCGTCGGCGAGGGACCGGAGCAGCTCGTCGAGGACCTGACGGAGGGCATGGGCGCCGATGTCGTCATGGAGGCGGTCGGCGTGCCCGAGGCCTTCGAGATGTGCACGCGCATGGTCCGGCCCGGTGGCAGGGTCGCCAACATCGGCGTCCACGGCAAGCCCGCGGTCCTGCACCTGGAAGACCTGTGGATCAAGGACGTCACGATCACCACCGGCCTGGTGGACACCTCCTCCACCCCCATGCTGCTCCGCATGATGGCGGCCGGCCGGCTGCCTGCGGCGGAGCTGGTCACCCACCGCTTCGAGCTCGCGCAGATGGAGGAGGCGTACGACGTGTTCGGCCGCGCGGCCGACACCGGCGCACTGAAGGTCGCGCTCGGCGGCCCGCAGCACACGGCCCTCGCGGCACAGGAGCCCGGATGACCGGATCGCGCGCGGGACCCCGGAACTCCCCGCCGCCCCGGGGTGTCGTCCTCGACACCGACGGCGTGCTGCTGGACTCCGCCGCCGTGCACGCGGCGGCGTGGAAGGCCGCGTTCGACGCCTGCCTCAGCCCGGGCGGGTCGGCGCCCTTCGACCCCGACGCCGACTACCGCCGCTACGTCGACGGGAGGTCGCGCTACGACGGTGCCGCGGCGTTCCTGACCGCCCGCGGCCTCCGCCTCCCCGTGGGCACGCCGGGCGACCCGCCCGGATGCGGCAGCGTCTGGGCCGTCGCGGCGCGCAAGGAGGCCGCCTTCCGGGACGCCCTCGCCGCCCGGCCGGTCCTTCCCTTCGCCGACGCCGCGGTGGCGCTCGGCACCCTGCGCGAACTCCGGGTCCCCTGCGCCGCCGTGTCCGCGTCCCGGCACGCCCGGGCGCTGCTCCGCTCCGCCGGGCTCACCCCCTTCCTCTGCGCCGTCGTGGACGGCGAGGACGCCGCCCGGCTCGGCCTGGCCGGCAAGCCGGACCCCGCGCTCTTCCTTCACGCGGCCGGGCTCCTCGGCGCCCGCCCCGGCGCCACCGCGGTGGTCGAGGACGCCCTCGCCGGGGTCCTCGCCGGGCGCCGCGGCGGTTTCGGCACCGTCGTCGGCGTCGACCGCACCCCGGACGCGCACGGCACCGCCGCACTCCGGGAGCACGGCGCCGACCTCGTCGTCCCCGACCTCACGACGCTGGTGAGGAACCTCTGGGGTGAGCACCGGTGAGCGACGTCTGGACCTGGGGCTACGACCGCTACGAACCGCAGCGCGAACGCCTGGTCGAGGCACTGTGCACGCTCGGCAACGGCCGCTTCGCCACCCGGGGCTCCGCCCCCGAGTGCGCGGCCGACTCCACCCACTACCCGGGCACCTACCTGGCAGGCTGCTACGACCGCCTCGCCTCGGTGGTCTCCGGAGCGCGGGTCGAGAACGAGGACCTGGTCAACCTGCCCGACTGGACGCTGCTGCGCTACCGCTGCCTCCCCGACGACGGACCGCCCGGCGCCTGGCTCACCCCCGACGCGCCGGACCTGCGCCACTACGACGTGCGGCTCGACCTGCGCGGGGGTGTGCTCATCCGGAGCCTCTACTACCAGGACGCCCACGGCCGCGGACTGCGCGTCGTCCACACCCGGATCGTGCACATGGGGGACGCCCGGCTCGCGGCCCAGCGCACCCTGTTCCGCGCCTACGGCTGGAGCGGGGCCGTCGAGGTGCGGTCCGTCCTCGACGGGGCGGTCACCAACGCCGGGGTCGAGCGCTACCGGAACCTGGAGGGGCGCCACCTCGTCGACCACCGGAGCGGGTTCGAACCCGGCGGCGTCGCCCGCCTGACCTGCCGTACGGCCGACCCCGGCCGCCGGATCTGCCTGGCCGTCCGGACCGCCACCCGGCCCGCGCGCCCGGCGCTCGAAACCGCCACCCGGACCGGCACCGTCCAGACCTACCGCCTCCCCATGGGCCGCCGCCGCTCGGCGACCGTCGTGAAGACCCTGGCCCTGCACACCTCGGCGGACCGCCCCGCCGCCGACCCGCTCGCCACGGCGTGCGAGGCCGCCTCGCGGGCCCCGGCCTTCGACCGGCTCCTGTCCGCCCACGTCGCGACCTGGCAACGCCTCTGGGAACAGGGCCGGTTGGACGTCCCCGGTGAGGCGGGACGCATTCTGCGGCTGCACCTCTTCCACCTGCTGCAGACGCTCTCCCCGCACACCGCGGAACTCGACGTGGGCGTCCCCGCCCGTGGCCTGCACGGTGAGGCGTACCGCGGGCACGTCTTCTGGGACGAGCTGTTCGTGCTCCCGTACCTCGACCTCCACTTCCCCGAAGTGGCCCGCTCGCTGCTCCTGTACCGGCACCGCCGCCTCCCCGCGGCCCGTGCCATCGCCCGCGCGGGCGGCGGCGTCGGAGCCAGGTACCCCTGGCAGAGCGCGAGTTCGGGCCGCGAGGAGACCCAGCAGATGCACCTCAACCCGCGCTCCGGGCGCTGGCTGCCCGACCACTCCCGGCTCCAGTGCCACGTGGGCTCGGCCGTCGCGTACAACGTGTGGCGGTACGCGCAGACCACCGGCGACCGCGGCTTCCTGCACGCCGAGGGGGCCGAGACACTCCTGGAGGTCGCCCGCTTCTGGTCCGGGACCGCCCGTTACGACCCGCAGCCCGGGCGCTACCGGATCCGCGGGGTCGTCGGTCCGGACGAATACCACGACGCCTATCCCGGCGCCGCGACCCCGGGCATCGACGACAACGCCTACACGAACGCCACCGCGGCCTGGGTGCTCGCCCGCGGTCTCGACCTGCTCGCCGAACTCCCGGACGCCCGGCGGGCGGAGCTGCGGGAACAGCTGTCGCTCGACGACGCCGAACTCGCCCGCTGGGACGACGTCTCCCGCCGTCTGTACGTGCCCTTCCACCGGGGTGTGGTGAGCCAGTTCGAGGGCTACGGCGAACTGGCGGAACTCGACTGGGAGGGGTACCGCGGCCGGTACGGCGACATCCGCCGCCTCGACCGGATCCTCGAGGCCGAGGGCGACACGGTCAACCGCTACCAGGCGTCGAAACAGGCCGACACCCTGATGCTCGGCTACCTCTTCCGGCCCGACGAGCTCTACGGCCTGTTCGCGCGGCTCGGCTACCGCCTCGACGACGAGGTCTGGCGCGCCACCGTCGCCCACCACCTGCGGCGCACCAGCCACGGCTCCACGCTCAGCAGCCTCGTCCACGGCTGGGTGCTCGCCCGCCAGAAGGGCGCCGACGCCTGGCGTTACTGCGAGGAGGCGCTGCTCGCCGACGTGGCCGACATCCAGGGCGGCACGACCGGCGAGGGCATCCACCTCGGCGCCATGGCCGGCACGATCGACCTCGTCGAACGCGGCATCACCGGCCTGGAGGCCGGACCGGCGGGGCTCCGGGTGGCCCCGGTGCCGCTGGCCGGGATCCCGCGCTTCGCCTTCACCCTGTGCTTCGGCGACCACCGGGGAGTGCGGGTGCGGGTGCTGCCCGGGCGGCTCGCCGTCCGCGTCCCCGCCTCGCCCGGGTCCCCCGCCCCGCTCACCGTGGTCCTCGCGGGGGAGCGGACGTACACCGTCGCACCGGGGCGGGAGCGCTGGTTCCCGCGGTGAGCCGCCACGGCCCCCGCACCGGGGCCCTGTGCCGGGATCCGGCGGTGCAGGGATCCGGTGCCCACAGCTCTCACGGACCGCCGGGGGTCCCCGGGCCCGTGGCCGCGGGCCTCCGCCCACCGCCCTCGCGGCGCGGTGCACCGAGGCCGGGCCCGCGGTGCGCCGGGGTCAGGCGAAGGTGAGCACCTCGGGGACGGGCCGGCGGGGCGTCGCGCGGCCGCGGGGCCCGTAGCCCAGACGGATCACCATGTGCACGTACCCCGTCGTGGACCCCGGGTCCCGGGCCACGGAGCGGAGCTCCGGCCACTCCAGCGGCTGGGAGATCAGCGAGGTGGAGAGCCCGTCGAGGGTCGCACGGAGCAGGACCCGCTGCAGTGCCTGGCCCGCCTTCAGCCACTCCGTCGGCGTGTCCCCGACCGTGCCGAGCAGCACGATCTGCGGGCTCCTCTCGAAGCGGGCCGAGGCCCGGCCGGAGACCGCGCGGTGGGCGCCGAAGTCCCGGACCGGGGCGGTGACGTCGTACTGGCGCGGCCCGAAGGCGTACGCGGGGATCCCCTCGGTCCCGGGGCCCTCGTCGGCCGCCCCGGTCCGGATCCAGGCACCGATCTCCTTCCGCACGGACGCGTCGGCGGATTCGAGCCGCTCCGAGTCGTGCACCAGGTCCAGCACCGTGTCCGCGTGCCAGGCCCCGGGCACCACCAGCCGGCAGCCCTCCAGGAACGCGGCGGACCGCAGCCCGTCGAGGATCTCGGCGGGGACCGGCTCATCGGTGAACGGGAACCGGCTGGTGTGCCGCTCGCGGAGCGCCGGGTGCAGCACCGCCAGCTCGTCGTCGTACGTTCCGACGGCCGGGGGAAGCCGGACGTCGCTCAGGTGCCAGGGATCGCCGGGATCGGGCAGCAGCCGGACGGCGGCGTGCCGCCCCCGGTGCGCGGCGGCCACCCGAAGCCCGAACAGGGCGGCCCCGCAGCCGAGATGGAGTGCGCGGTGGTCCGGGTCCTCGTGCGGCAGGTCCCGCCCGGGGTCGCCGTACAGCTCGACGGTTCCGGTGGCCGCCCGGTGCACGAACCTCCACGGCTGCGCGTTGTGCATCGACGGTGCGGTGACGGCGTCCCCGATCAGCGACGTCACCAGCGTGCGGGTGGGAGCGGTGCCGGACATGGTGCCTCCTCTCTGCCGGGTCGTGACCGAGGGGGTCACCACAGGGGCGCGTGAGCGGTGCGGGCGGGAAGGGTGGGGCGGGTGTCGTCCTCCTGGAACGACAGCCGGTCGACGACGGCGACGACCCCGTCCACGCGGGCGGCGAGGCCGACGAGCATCCTGGCCCGGCTGCGACGCCGGACCCGCCCCTCGACCGTCACCACCCCGTCCAGGACGTGCACCTCCACCGCGTCCCCGGGCATGCCCAGGGCATCGGCCACGATCTCCTCGCAGATGCGTCTGCGAATCTCCGCGTCCGGGCGGAGGAAGACGCGCAGCAGATCGCGCCGGGTCACGATCCCCACCAGGCGCTCCTCCTCGTCCACGACCGGCAGGCGCTCCACGCCCCGGCGGACCATCAACCGCGCCGTGTCCCCGGCGGTCTCCTCGGCGTGGACGGTCACGGCGGGGGCGGACATCAGGTCCTGGGCGGTCCGTGTGCGGCGGGCCAGGAGATCGCTCTCCGAGACCACTCCGACCACGTGATCGTTCTCGTCGACGACGGGCAGTCCGCTGATGTCGTGCTCGGCGAGCAGCTTCGCGACCTCCCTGAACCCCGTCGCGGGGACGGCGGAGACGACTTCGTCGGTCATCAGGTCGGCGACCCTCAGGTGCTTCATCGCCACGCCTCCTCCTCGCCCGTCGTGACCGTGACCCTGCTTCCGTCCCACCACCGTCCAACGCCCGCCCACGGCCCGGGAGGGCCGAACGGTCCCCACCGCACGGACCGACAGGGCCCGCCCTTGGCCTCTGCGGCCCTGCGGCACGGCCGCCGCCGGATGCCACGGTGGCAGAAGCGGGGGGAACCCGGACCGGAGGAGTCCCGGGCACCCGTGAGGAGGAGTCATGGACGGATCCACGGATCGTCCCGGCCTCGGCAGGGTCGTCGTCGGCGTGGACGGCTCACCGTCCGCTCGGGCGGCCCTGCTGTGGGCCGCGCGGGAGGCCGCGCTGCGGGGCAGCGGCCTCTGCGTCGTCCACGCCACGGACACCGACAGCCTGTACCTGTCCGATGCGGAGGGCGCGCGGATACGGCGGGCCGCCCGCGAGCTGCTGGACACGGCGGCCGGGACCGTCGCGGCCATCCACCCGGAACTCACCGTCGTCACCGAACTCGGCACCCAGACGGCCCCCCGCGCCCTGCGCGACGCCGCCGCCCTCAGCGGAACGATCGTCGTCGGCCACCGGGGGCTCGGCGGCTTCTCCTCGCTGCTGCTCGGATCGGTCGGTCTCGAACTCGCGGCCGGTGCCACCACGCCGGTCGTCGTCGTACGCGAGGCCGCGGAGCCCGCCGAGTCCGGCGCCGTGCTCGCGGCCGTCCGGGACGCCGGCGACCTGGGCTGCGCCCGCGCCGCGGCGCGCGAGGCACTGCTGCGCAAGGTGCCCCTGCGGCTCCTGCACGTGTGGGGGACCCTGCCGGCCGGCAGGGTCCGCGCGCTGCTGCCGGGCGGACCCGACGAGGCCGCCCGCGCGCACGTGCACGCGCTGTCCGAGGTCACCGAGCGCATCCGGGAGGAGTTTCCGGAGCTCGCCCTGGACGCCGACGGCGAGAAGGACCACAGCGTCGCCGGTGCGCTCGTCCGGGCGTCGCGCCACGCCGACCTCCTGGTCACCGGCGGACGGCGCGCCCCCGGATACCTCGGCCCGACCCTCGGCAGGACCACCCTCGGGCTGCTCCAGCACGCCCACTGCCCGGTGGAGCTCGTTCCCCGGCACGGAGCCGGCCACGGCGACACGTCCTGATCCGGCGCACGCGAGCGGCGGCGGTCCCCGGCGGAGTGGCTCGGCGGGTACGGCGCAGGCATCCGGACTACCGTGAAAGCGGGCGTGGCGGGTGCCGTCCGCGCGCCCGACGTGACGGCAAGGTCCGCGCCCCGACATCACGGCGGGATCCGGCGGCGGCCGGCCTGGACAGTCGGCGGAGGATGCGATGGCCGGGGAGGACCGGGACGGGCTGGACGACCGGCTGGTGGACCGGGACGGTCCGGCGGACGGGACGGGCCGGGTGGACCGGGAGTATCCGCAGGACCACCAGGAGGACCCGGCGGGCCGGGAGCATCAGGAGGAGCCTGCGGGCCGGATGGAGTCCACGGCGGCGGAGGACTCCGGGGCGGCGGACCCGCGGCCTCCGCGGCTGCGGCTGGACGAGCTGCTGGACGAGCTCCAGGCGCGCATGGACGAGGTCCGGGGCACGAGGGACCGGCTCAACGGGCTCCTGGAAGCCGTCATGGCGGTCGGCCGGGAACTCGACCTGCCGCAGGTGTTGCGGGGGATCGTGGAGGCCGCCGTCACCCTGGTGGACGCCGAGTACGGGGCCCTGGGCGTCATCGGCGACGACAGGACGCTCTCCGAGTTCGTCTCCGTGGGGATCGACGACGAACTGCGGGGCCGGATCGGGGACCTGCCCTCGGGCCACGGCATCCTGGGGGAGCTGATCCGCAACCCGCACCCCTTGCGCCTCACCGAGCTGTCGGAGCACCCCTCCTCGTACGGTTTCCCGCCGCACCACCCGCCGATGCACTCGTTCCTCGGCGTGCCGATCCGCGTCCACGACGAGGTGTTCGGCAATCTCTACCTCACCGAGAAGCGCGGCGGAGCCGACTTCGAGGCCGAGGACGAAGCCGTGGTGACGACCCTCGCCATCGCGGCCGGCATCGCCATCGAGAACGCCCGGCTGTACGAGGAGGGGCGGCTTCGCCAGCGCTGGCTGGCCGCGAGCTACGACTTCACCCGCGCCCTCCTCTCCGGCGCGGCGGAGTCCGAGGTCCTCGACGGGATGCTCGAACAGTCCGTGGACATCGCCGGTGCCGACATGGGCGTCTTCTACCTGGTCGGTCCGGGCGGCGAGCTCCGCGGCTCGCTGGCCCGCGGCGACGGGGCCGACGCCCACCAGGGAGTGGTCCTGTCGAGCATCGCGGGAACCCTTGCCGCGGCCGCCCTCGGCCAGGACGGACCGGTCTCGGTGGCGGACGTCGAGCACGATCAGCGGGTCACCGTCCAGGCCGAGCGGTGGAAGGGCTTCGGACCGGCCGTGGCGGTCACGGTCGGCACCAAGGAGCGGCTGAGCGGCGTCCTGATCCTCGCCCGCCGCCGGGGGCGGCCACCCTTCGCGGGAGCCGAGATCACCGCCCTCCCGGGATTCGCCGGCCAGGCGGCCCTGGCTCTCGAACTGGCCGACCGGCGTCGCGACGCCGAGCAGGTGAGCCTCCTGGAGGACCGCGACCGGATCGCCCGTGACCTGCACGACCTGGCCATCCAACGGCTGTTCGCCACCGGCATCACCCTGCAGAGCGCCCGCCGCTTCGTCGACCACCCGGAAGCGTCGGAACGGCTGACCCGGGCGATCGACGACCTCGACGCCACCATCAAGATCATCAGGTCGAGCATCTTCGGCCTCCGGGAACACGAGTCCTCCGGAGCGGCACCCAAACTCAGGAACCGCATCGTCAAGGCGGCGGACCAGGCGGCCTCGATGCTCGGCTTCGCCCCCGCCCTGCGCATGGAAGGCCTGCTCGACACGGATGTGCCGGCCGAGGTGGCCGACGAGGTCGTCGCGGTCCTCGGCGAGGCCCTCACCAACGTGGCCCGCCATGCCCGGGCCCGCCACGTGGAGGTGGCGGTCGTCGTCGAGGACGGCGCCCTGGCGGTGACGGTGAGCGACGACGGCGTCGGCATCCCGGCGGGCGTGCCCCACAGCGGCCTGCGCAATCTGGCCGAACGGGCCCGACGCCTCGACGGCGACCTGTCGGTCCGCGCCCGTCCCGGAGCGCGGGGCGGGGCAGGGGCTCCCGACCGGCCGGAAACGCCGGGCGGCACGCTGCTCGAATGGCGCGTCCCGCTCCCGCCGGACCCGCGGTGAGCTCCGTGTGTGTGCGGCGAGATGCCCACGACGGGCGGTGGACTCGGGGCCGGGGCCGGGGGCGCAGCCAGGCGCGGCCGGACGCCTGAGCGGCCGGACGCGGGGCGGGCCGCGCGCGACCGATGCCGGGGCCGCGCGCGATGCCCGGCGAGGCCCGCCTGGCGGCTGATGGTTCCCCCTGGCGGCCGGTGGGACCGTCTGGCGGCTGTTGGGATTGGGACTGCATGGCGGCCGGCGGGACCGCCTGACGGCCGCTGGGTCCGCCTGACTGCCGCTGGTCCCCGCCCGACCTCGGGGCGGGGATGGTGACTGCCGATGACACCCGGCGAAGCCTGCGCCGGCTGTGGAGCCCTTCCGGCCCCACCAGGGAGTCTCTCCTGAGGGCTGCAGGGCTGCAGGGCTTGTCCCCCGCCCCTCCGGTGAGCCTCCCGCGCCTCGTCCGACGCCCCGGAGAGCGGTCTACCTCTCCCCGGCCTCGTGCTCGTGGGCCTGCGCGGCGATGACGGCCGCCTGCACCCGCCGTTCCACGCCCAGTTTCCCGAGCAGCCGCGAGATGTGGTTCTTGACCGTCTTCTCCGACAGGTAGAGCCGCTTGGCGATCTGCCGGTTGGTGAGGCCCTCGCCGATCAGGTCGAGCACCGAGCGCTCCCGCTCGGACAGCCCCGCGAGCCGCTCGTCCTCCGGCGGCCCGGCCGGCTCGGGCTCCCGCAACGAGTGCATCAGCCGGGCGGTGGTGGCCGGATCGAGCATCGACTGCCCCGTGGCGACGGTCCGTACCGCCGACACCAGGTCGGAGCCCTTGATCTGCTTGAGCACGTACCCGGCCGCCCCCGCCATGATCGCGTCGATCAGGGCGTCCTCGTCGTCGAACGACGTCAGCATCAGACACGCGAGCCCCGGCATCCGGGAGCGCAGCTCCCGGCACACCGCGATCCCGTCCCCGTCGGGCAGACGCACGTCCAGCACGGCGACGTCCGGCCGCAGCGCGGGCCCCCGGGCCAAAGCCTGGTCCGCCGTCGACGCCTCCCCGACCACCTCCATGTCGGGCTCGTCGTCGATCAGGTCGCGCAGACCCCTGCGGACGACCTCGTGGTCGTCCACGAGGAAGACCCGCGTGGGCGTCTCGGCTGCGGGCAGATCGGTCATGGCGACCCCTGTGCTCGGTGGGTTCCCCCGCCCCTACAAGGATTGTCCGTCAGACGTGGCTTCCAGGGGCGCCCGGAGCGGGGGCGTCGGGCCACGCGCCTGAGTCGCCGACGCCCTCCACCGCCCGCGGCGGGCCGTGATCCGTGCTGCCCGGTGTCCGGCCGGCACACCCACCCGCCACCGGTCCATCGGGGCGACAATCTCTTGTAGGGAGCGTCACGGCCGATCTGCGAACGGGCCGGGCCGACCGGAGCCTGCGCCTCGGGCAACCGCTCCCGGGGAACGGGGCCGTCGGCCGCGGTTCGCTCGGGCGGGGAGTGAGCGGTGGCCCTTCCCGGGCAACCGCCCCATCGCCCCCGGTCTCCCAGTGCCGAGGAGGAACCATGGACAGAGAGATCCCCGCCCGCCCGGAGCTCGGCGCCGTCGCCGTGGGGGTCGACGGATCTCCCTCCGCGCGGACGGCCGCACTGTGGGCCGCCGCCGAGGCGGACCGCCGCGGACGGTCCCTGCACCTGGTGCACGGCGGCGACACCGACCGCCGGGCCCTGTTCGCCGACGCCGGCACGATCCAGGCGGTACGCGAAGCGGGCCGGGACCTGCTCGCGGACACGGCGGAGGCGGTCCACGAGCGCTTCCCCGGCCTCACCGTCACGAGGGAGCTCAGCCGGAGGGAACCGATCGCCGGTCTGCGGGCGGCCGCCGGGCACCGCGGGACGATCGTCGTCGGCCACCGGGGCCTCGGCGGGTTCGCCACCCTCATGCTGGGCTCCGTCGGCCTGGGGGTGGCGGCCCGCGCCGAGGTGCCCGTGATCGTCGTCCGCGGGGAGGCCGAGCGCCCCGAGACGGGCTCGGTGACGGCGGCCGTGCACACCGCAGCGGACCTGGACTGGCTGCTCGTCGCGGCGGCCGAGGCCCAGGCACGCAAGGCGTCGCTGCGCCTCATCAGCGTGTGGAACGTGTTGACCCACGTCGGGAGCATCGCGACCATGCTGGACGATCTCGACGTGATCGCCCGACGGCGGGTGCGCGATGCCAAGGAGCTCGCCGACCGGGTGCGCGAGGTCTACCCCGACCTGATCGTCGCGCACCACGTGGAGACGGGCACCAGCACCCCCGGCATCCTCATCGAGGCCAGCGGCCACACCGACCTGGTCGTCATGGGCCGCGGGCGCCGTCCGCTCGGCATCGGACCCTCCCTCGGGCGCGTCGCCCACGCCCTCATCCACCACGCGCAGTGCCCGGTCGAGATCGTTCCGCCCGCCTTCGCGGCGCTGAACGCGAGGGAGGACGACCGGACGCACGCCGAGAAGGACGAGCAGGGGGACGGCGGCACCGTGGCCGGGCCGGGCAGGGGACCGACACCGCGACGTCGGTGAGGGCGTCAGTGGACGGGGCCCGGCCGGGCCGGGTCCTCGCCGCCCTGGTCGAGACGGAAGGGCGGGTAGGCGTCCGTCATGAGGGTGGCGTAGGCCGCGACGCGGATGACCCAGCGGTTCAGGCCGACGATCAGGGCGAACAGGTCGCGTGGATAGCGGTCGGCGAAGGCGACGGCGAAGCCCGCGACGAGGGTGAGCAGCGCGATCAGGCCGCCGCCCGGCCAGTGCGCACGCACGCCGCCGCTGAAGAAGGCGATCACCAGGTACTGGGGGATGGCGAGCAGCCACCACTTGACCAGGACCAGGCTCCGGGAGAGCCGCTCCGGGTAGACGATGTCGAGCCGGGCCGGGTAGCCGGGCTCGGCCCCGAGGCTGAAGGGCGGGTAGCGGTCGGTGCCGAGCGCGCCGTACGCGTAGAAGGACACGCGCCACGACCAGCGGAGCACGCCGAGGTTGAAGTCGAACAGGGCGCGCGGGAAGCGTTCCGTGAAGAGGATGGCGAAGAAGGCGATCACGGTCACGAAGAAGAACGCGATCCAGAGGAAGACCAGCACGATCCAGTGCGGGATGACCAGGATCCATTTGACCAGCCAGAGCCAGCGGGACAGAGGACTGTCGAGCTGGGCGGTCACCACCACCACGGGCGGGTAGACGGCAGGCTGCGTGTCCATGGGCTTCACTTCCTCGCCGGGTCGGTCGACGTCGGCCCTGTCTCCCCCTCCTCTCTCAGGATGACCCGCTTTCCCGGCCGGGTCCTGACGGGGGCTCGCCAAGTGATCACGAACCCTGTCGGCCGCTCACGAGTCCCGGCGGCCGCTCACGAGCGCCCGCCGGGACCTCACGGGCGCATGCCCCGCTCCTCACGGGTGCCCGCAGGGTTCTTACCGGCGCGAGCGGGGGCGTCACAGGCGCCCCCCCGGTTCTCACGGGCGTGTGCCGGGTTCGCGCGAGCGGCCGTGGTCGGTGGCGTAGGCGCTGAAGACCTGCTCGGGTGTCCCGCCGGTCCGCAGGAAGCGTTCGTCGAGCACGGTGGCAAGGTCCTCCAGCGCCGTGTGCAGCACCGCAGCGGCGAGCCGGACGTCCGGATGGGCGGCCCGGGCCGCCCGGTCCGCCAGGTCGGCGGCGTGGCCGAGCTGCCGGGGCAGGGACGTGGTCTCGTCGCCGTCGAAGAAGTAGTAGGACTCCGCGTACTGCAGGAAGTCGACCGTGATCGTGGCGATGGCCGAGGCCAGGGAGTCGAGGAGCGCGGCGCCCCCGGCGGAGTCGATCACCTGGGCGCCGGCCCGGCTGCGGCGCACGTGGGACAGGCGCAGGGCGAGGGCGCGGCGGCGGGCCAGCGCCGGGTAGATGCCGAGGATCCACGCGACGGTCGCCGACAGCAGGGCGAAGCCGATCAGGGCCTCCATGGGGGCGAGCACCCGCAGCCAGCCCGAGGTCGGCGCGATGTCGCCCAGGCCGAGGGTGGCGAGCGTGACCAGGGAGTAGTAGAGGGCGTCCAGGGGGCCCGCGTGCGCGGCGGGGACGAGCCCGGAGGCGTACGAGAAGTCCTCGGGCATGTGCGGCCAGTAGACGAGAGCCCATCCGACGGCCATGGTCAGCGACCAGAAGGCCACGACGCCCATCATGCCCATGGGACCCGAGAGCCCGGCCGGCCGCCAGGGAGTGCCGCGGAAGGCCGAGAACCGCCACACGGCCCGCATGACCAGCCTGCTCAGTCCGCCGTGCCGGGTGGGGTGCCACAGGGTGTGGAACACGTCCCGGAGGATGAACAGGACCAGCGCGGCTCCGACGAAGGTCAGGAGCCAGGTCGTTCCGGCGCCCACCGCCCGGCTCCCGTCCGTGCCTCGATCCGGTGCCGCACGACGGCCGTGAGGGCCGTGAGCCGCGTCGACGCGGCCGGTACCGGCGCCACCGGGTCGGCGATGCGCCGGGCCTCCTCGGGAAGGGCGGCCAGATCGGCCTCGAAACGGGCGCGCGCGGCGGCCAGGGTGTCGGGTGGATCCGTGCGCAGCCCGCCGCGCATCACGGTTTTCAGCAGGGGCTCCGTGCGCTCGGGCGGCTGCTCGTTCGCCAGGCCGACGACATCCTGAAGCCCGGGGCCCCGGAAGACCTGCTTGCGCCCCGGCACCGTCACCTTCGCCGGGGAGAGCCTCATGACGGGCCGGCCGTCGTACTCGACGAGCTCGTACGCCGTGTCGAGGTACGGGGCGTCGGAGGCCGTGCCGACCCGCGACCCCACGGCGTAGGCGTCGATCGGTGCCCCGTCCCGCACCAGCCGGTCGATCTCGTACTCGTCCAGACCTCCGCTCGCGATGATCCGCACGCCGGCGAGCCCCGCCGTGTCGAGAGCGGTGCGCGCCCGGCGGGCGAGGGCGCCCAGGTCACCGCTGTCGAGGCGGACCGCGCACTCCGGGCCGAGCCCGAGATCGGCGAGGACGCGAGCGGCGGTCGCGACGCCGCGGTCGGTGTCGTAGGTGTCGACGAGGAAGGTCACCGGGCCCGGATGCGTGCGGGCGAAGGCCCGGAACGCCGCCTCCTCCGAGGGGAAGCTCTCGACGTACGAGTGGCTCATCGTGCCCGCGGCCGCGATGCCGTACCTGCGGGCGGCCGCGATGTTGCTGGTGCCGGCGAAGCCGACGAGAGCGCCCAGGCGCGCCGCCTGCAGACCGGCCTCGGGCCCGTGGACACGGCGCAGCGAGAAGTCGAGCAGCGGCCGCCCGGCGGCGGCGATCACACAGCGCGCGGCCTTGGAGGCGACCGCCGTCCGGTGGCCGAGGAGCGTCAGCAGGTACGTCTCCACGAGCTGCGCCTGCGGCAGCGGGGCGGTGACCTCCAGGAGCGGTTCCCCGGCCAGCACGAGCCGTCCTTCGGGCACGGCGCGGACCTCGCCGTCGAAGGACAGGCCGTGCAGCGGTTCGAGGTCCTCGACGGGCCGCCGCAGGGCCGCGGCGAAGTCCTGGACGTCGGAGCGGCCCACCCGGAAGCGGCCGAGGTAGTCCAGTGCCGCTTCGATCCCGGCGGCGACGAGGAACCCCCGACCCGGCGGGAGGTCGCGGACGACGAGGCTGAAGGTGGCCGGGCCCCGCATGTCCTCCCGCAGGTAGGAGAGCGCCATGGTGACCTCGTACAGGTCGGTGGTCGTGACCTGGGACATGCTTCGAGCATGCGCGGCGGACCCGCGTCCCGCACGGGGACGGCACGCGGGGCGGGCCGTCGGAGGAGGCCCGAGGGGGCGGTGCACGGCGGGCGGGGGAGGAGGCAGGAGAGAGTACGGAGGAGGCGGGGGCGGGGGACGGTGTGGGGGACCGGTCGTCCGGTCGCGCCGTCCGGCCGTGGCTCAGTCGTGGGGGACGAGCGCGACCGGTGCGCGGCTGTGGTGCAGCACCGCGTGGGCCACGCTGCCGAGATGGGAGCCGAGCGTCGAACGACGGCTGCGCCGGCCGACGACCAGGAGAGCGGCGCCCTCAGCGGCCTGCACCAGCTCCGGTCCTGCCGAGCCGATCGTCACCCGTCCGGTGGTCCTGACGTCGGGAAAGGCTCCTTGCCACGACGCGAGGAGGTCGTCGAGCGAACGCTGGATCTCGGGGGCCGTCGTGACGCGGAAGTCGGGCGTGACGGAGGGGCCGATGCGGGCGTAGAAGGGCAGTTGCTGGGCGTACACCGCCTCCAGCGCGGTCCGCCGCCTGACCGCCTCCGCGAAGGCGAAGTCCAGGACGTCGTCGACGGGCTCCCGCAGGTCGACCCCGACCGTCACCGGGCCCTGGGGATCGGGCGTGCCGAGGGACCGGACGAGGACGACGGGACACTCGGTCCGGCCCGCGACGGTCATGCCCACCGAGCCGACGAGGTAGCCTCCCACGCCGCTCATGGCGCGGGAGCCCAGGGCCAGCAGTTCGGCGTCCTCGGCCGCGGCGACGAGGCTCTGCACGGGCTGCGAGGGCAGGAGCCGCGTGGTGACCGCGAGGCCGGGACGGCGCTCGCGCAGCGCGGCGGCCGTGCGCGCGAGCAGTTCCTCCGCCCAGGCCTCCGGATGCTCCCGCGGCACGAGCGGCATGAGGACTTCCGGCGACGGCTCCTGTACGTGCACCAGGTGGACGCGGGTGCCGCGCAGGGCGGCCTCGTCGGCCGCCCACTCCGCCGCCGCGTTCGCCTGCTCCGTGCCGTCCAGGCCCACCACGATGTTCGCCGTCATGACGGGTTCACCTCCGTGCACACCATCATTCGCGCCCCCGCTGACCCGGGCCACTTCGCGCGCCGGCGGGCGGCGTCGGAAGGCGGTGTCCCCGGGCGGCGCCCCCGGGCCGCGTCCTGCTATGAAGCGGCGGTCTCCCGTGGGGCGGCACTCTTGGGCGGGCCGGGGTCCAGGAAGTGGCGGGCGAGTACGTCGAGGGCAGCCTGGATCTCGGGCAGGTGCCGCGGCGCGTCCGTGCCGAGCGCCGCCATGAGGGCCGACTCGATGCCGGTGGCGCGCACCTGGGCCACCCGGTCGGACACCTCGCCGGCCTGCCGGACCAGCACGCGCCGTCGGTCGGCGGGGTCCGGGGCGGTCTCCACCGAACCGGCTTCCTTCAGGCGGGCGACGGCCGCGGACACCTGGCTCTGCGGCAGGCCGGTGCGGGCGACGATCTCGCTGATGGCGCTGCCGGGGTGCGCGGCGATGTCGCTGGCGACGATCAGCACCAGGCGGGCGCTCCCGGACTGCCGGTCGGCGCCGGCAGGCGGCTCGGGGAGCGCGTCCTCGCCGATCTTCATCAGCGTGCGCCCGAGCAGAAACAGCTGGACTCCGTTCACAGGGGGAGCATACATCGAATTGGATCCATCCATCGAGATGAATCCAACTGGATATATCCAATTCGATGGGTTAGGGTGGGTGAAGAAGGCGCGACGGGGAGTCCGTCCGCCTGGAACGAGGGGGAACCATGTCCACGAAGCGATATGCGGCGGCGCAGTCCACGACCCTGGACGTCCAGGGCGTCGTCCTGCATTACCAGGTCCAGGGGACCGGCCCCGTCCTGCTTCTCTCGCAGAGCGGCGAGGGCGACGCCGACCGCACCGTCGACCTGGTTCCGCACCTCGCCGACGCGTTCACCGTCGTCACCTACGACCGGCGAGGCCTGTCCCGCAGTCGTCTCGACGAGCCGCAGCGCACCGCGACGCTCGTCGAGCACGCCGACGACGTCCGGCACATCCTGGCCGCCGTCACCGACGAGCCCGCCCTCATGCTGGGCTGCAGCTTCGGTGCCGTGGTCGGCCTGCACGCGGCGCTGCGGCATCCGGGTCTGATCGGCACCCTGATCGCCCACGAGCCGGTCGCCCCGCGCCTCCTTCCGGAGGCGGAACGCCTCGCTCACGAGCGCGAGTTGGCCGGGCTCGTGAAGCTCTACGAGACGGAGGGGCTGCGGGCCGTGCTGCCGGAGATCGCGCGCGCCGTCGGCATCGACCCGTCAGGCGCGGACGCCGAACCGGGCCTGACGCCCCAGCCGCTCGACGCCGATCGCCTCGCCAACTTCGACCGCTTCATCCGGCACGACTTCGCGGCGATCCTCGACGACACCCTCGACCCCGGGCGGATCGCGTCACTCGGTCCCGCCGGTACCCGGGTCGTTCCGGCCGCCGGGCTCACGACACCCCGCACGGTCTTCGACTACCGCTGCGCCGAGGCGCTCGCGGAACTGACGGGCAGCGAGTGCCGGTTCCTGCCCGGCGGACACAACGGCAACACCAGCCACCCGCGGGCCTACGCGGCCCGCCTCCGCCAGATACTCGGCGCCGAGGTCGAGGCCGGGACCGGGACCGGGACCGGGACGCAGGGGGAGGGCGGGGCAGAGGCGGCGGCCTGACCGGGCCTGGGTGCGAGGGATACGGGCTGAGGCTGTGGCGGGAGCGGGGCCGGCGTCCCTGCCGAGGAGGACCGAGCCCGGCCCGGTGGGGCGGTCACAACCAGCCGTTGCGCTTGAAGCCGCGGTGGATGAAGAAGCAGGACACCGCGATGACACCGAGGGCGAAGGGGTAGCCGTAGGCCCAGTGCAGTTCGGGCATGTGCTCGAAGTTCATGCCGTACACACCGCAGACCATCGTGGGTACGGCGATGATGGCGGCCCACGCGGTGATCTTGCGCATGTCCTCGTTCTGGGCCACCGTCACCTGGGCCAGGTGCGCCTGCAGGATGGAGTCGACGAGTCCGTCGAAGGCGCTGATCTGCTCGCCGGCGCGGGCGAGATGGTCGGCGACGTCGCGGAAGTAGGGCCGTATCGCGGCGTCGACCGAGGGGCAGGGCTCGGTGGCGAGCGTCGCGACGGGGCGGCCGAGCGGCACCACGGCCCGCTTCAGCTCGAGGAGTTCGCGCTTGAGCTGGTAAATGCGCCCGGCGTCGGCGGACTCGGCCCCGCGCGGAGCGAACACGTCGGTCTCGACCTGCTCGATGTCCGCCTGGACGGCATCGACGACAGAGAGGTAGTCGTCGACGACATGGTCGGCGATCGCGTGCAGCACGGCGGATGGGCCCTTGGCGAGCTGCTCGACGTCGGCCTCCAGCGCCTCCCGCAGCGGCCCGAGGGAGCCGTGCCGGCCGTGCCGCACGGTGACCACGAAGTCGGGGCCGGTGAAGACCATGAGCTCGCCCGTGTCGACGACCTCACTGGTGGCGGTGAGCCGCTCGTGCTCGACGTACGTGACCGTCTTGAACACCGTGAACAGGACGTCGTCGTACCTCTCGAGCTTGGGCCGCTGGTGGGCGTGGACGGCGTCCTCCACGGCCAGCGGGTGGAGGCCGAAGAGCTCGGCCACACCCTCGAACTCCTCCTCCGACGGCTCGTGCAGACCGACCCAGACGAAGCCGTCACCGTGCTTGCGGACCTGCCGCAGGGACTCCTCGATACCGTCCGCGGCACGGAGGCGACGGCCGTCGCGGTAGGCGACGCAGTTGACGACGGTGGTGCCGAGCGGGGAACGTGCCGGATGGCTCAGATCCACCCGGCGCACCCGCCGCGCCAGCCGCGCCATCTTGCGCAGCCCTCCGACCATCGACATGTTGCCACTCCTTGACCGAATCAGGGCCGGGCGAGGAGCTCCCGCCCGCCCCGGGCGCCTTCTGTGCTGCACCGGACCCTACGTGCCCGGACCGGCAGGACGAAGAGCCTGTCTGGACGAATCATATGAAAACGAACGTTTCTGTCGGCGTCCGATCCCGGTGACAAGAAGGGAGGAAGGGGAGAGGAGGAGGCCACCCTGCCCGCACATTCCCACTGATGCTGGAATGACTCCATGCCAGCCACCCCGTTCCACACCGACCTGCTCGTCGTCGGCGGCGGCCCGGCCGGCTGCGCCGCCGCCCGCATGGCCGCCAGCGTCGGCATGCGCTCGATCCTGATCGAGCCGGACACCCTGTGCCGCAACCTCTACCGCATCCCCGCTCTGAACAACGTGCTCGGCGGATACACGAGCGGCCCCGAGTTCGCCGACGCCGTCACCGCGGAACTCACGAGCACCGGCCTCTGCCGCATCGAACTCGGCCGCCGCGTCACCGATCTGCGTGTCACCGACGGGCCCGTCCCCGGACCGGGCGCCGAAGCAGCCCTCGCGCCCGACCCCCATGCCCCCGACCCCCACGCGGCCGACTCCCATGCCCCCGACCCTCATGCCCCCGACCCTCATGCCTCCTCTCCCCACGCGGCCGACTGCCACGCCCCCGTCTCTCCCGCTCCCGCCTCATCCGCACCCGACGGCCACGTCACCGTCACCCTCGACACCGGCGCGTGCCTCACCGCCCCGTACGCCGTCGTCGCCACCGGCGTCGGCCCCCTCCAGCCCGGGGACGTCCCCTGGATCGACGCCCCGACCGCCCTCACCCTCCCCCCGCTCTGGCAGGCCGACGCGGCCGAGGCCGAGGGCCGCACCCTCCTCGTCCTGGGCGGCGACCGCCCCATCGGCACCTTCCTGCGTGCCCACCCGACCGTCGCGACCCGGCTGCTCGTCGCCCACCCGGCCGCCGACGCCTACAAGACCGAGGAGGTGCGCGACGACCCACGTGTCACGCTGCTCCCGGTGGAGCGCCTGGTGCTGCGGCGCGAGCAGGGGGCGTCGGCCGTGACCGCGGAAACGGTGGGACCGCGCGGCGAACGCCGTTCCGTCAGCGCGGACGCCGCGTACCTCAGCATCGGCAACGCGCCGACGGCACCGGCCGGCGACCTGGTCCGGGGCGCGGACGGTTACTGCCCGCCGGGTGCCCAGCATCCCCGTGTCATCGTGGCCGGAGACCTGCGGTCCGCCCGCTTCCAGCGCATCATGACCGCTCTCGGTTCCGGCAGCGAGGCCGCGCTGCAGGCGTATTACGCGGCCAGGGACCTGCCCGCCTGACCCCCGGCCACCCCTCCGGGCTCCGTCGCGCCGCCCGGCCGCCCCTCCCGGCCCCGCGGTCACCGCACCCTCCCGGCCTCCGCGGTCACCTCACCCGGCCACCCCGCCCCGCCGCCGCGAGCAGGCCACCGTGCCGCCCCACCGTGCCCTCCGGCACCGCCGCCGCCTCGGCACCGCGCGCCCGCTCCACCGGGTGAAATCCCCGTGAGGCGTGCGGCCGGCCTTCGATACGATGCCGAAGGCCCGCAACACCCTCCGTCACCTGCGGTGACGTCGCGACCGGAGGTCGCGCGGTTGCGGCCTCCCGACCTGGGGACCGCCGGGGCACGCGCATCGGCGCCGTACGCACGAAATGGAGCATCCGAGGATGGCTCGACACCTGGTAACCAGCGCGCTTCCCTACATCAACGGGATCAAGCACCTGGGCAACATGGTCGGGTCGATGCTTCCGGCGGACGTGTACTCCCGCTACCTCCGTCAGCGTGGTCACGAGGTGCTCTACATCTGCGCCACCGACGAGCACGGCACCCCGGCCGAGTTGGCCGCCAAGGCGGCAGGGCTCTCGGTCGCCGAGTTCTGCGCGCGGGCGCACGACGCGCAGAAGGCCGTATACGACGGCTTCGAGCTCGCCTTCGACCACTTCGGGCGCAGCTCCTCGCCGCAGAACGTGGAGATCACGCAGCACTTCGCGCGGAGGCTGAACGAGAACGGGTTCATCGAGGAGAGGGCGATCCGGCAGGTGTATTCGCCGGTCGACGGGCGCTTCCTGCCCGACCGCTATGTCGAGGGCACCTGCCCGTACTGCGGCTACGACAAGGCCCGCGGCGACCAGTGCGAGAACTGCACCCGCGTGCTCGACCCGACCGACCTGATCGACCCGCGCTCCGCGATCAGCGGCTCCACGGATCTGGAGGTCCGCGAGACCAAGCACCTCTTCCTGCTGCAGTCCAAGCTGCAGCACGAGGTCGAGGAGTGGATCGCGGCCGTCAGCGAGGAGTGGCCGCACCTGTCGACCTCCATCGCCCGCAAGTGGCTCACCGAGGGGCTCAACGACCGCTCCATCACCCGTGACCTGGACTGGGGAGTGCCCGTCCCGGCCGACACCTGGCCGGAGCTCGCCGCCGAGGGCAAGGTCTTCTACGTCTGGTTCGACGCCCCGATCGCGTACATCGCCGCGACGAAGGAGTGGGCGGACGCGGCTCCCGAAGGCGAGGCCCGCGACTGGAGGTCGTGGTGGTACGAGGCCGACGAGACCGTCCGGTACACGCAGTTCATGGCCAAGGACAACGTCCCCTTCCACACGGTGATGTTCCCGGCCACCGAGCTCGGCGTGCGTGAGCCGTGGAAGAAGGTCGATCTCGTCAAGGGCTTCAACTGGCTCACCTACTACGGCGGCAAGTTCTCCACCTCCCAGAAGCGCGGCGTCTTCACCGACGCTGCCCTCGAGGTCCTCCCCGGCGACTACTGGCGCTACTTCCTCATCGCCAACGCTCCCGAGTCCGACGACTCCTCGTTCACCTGGGAGCACTTCACCGCCACGGTGAACAAGGACCTCGCCGACACCCTCGGCAACTTCGTCAACCGCGTCCTGTCCTTCTCCCGCAAGCGGTTCGGCGACGAGGTCCCGGCCGGCCACCCGGCCGGCGAGGCCGAGGCGCGGCTCGGCCGGGAGATCGCGCGCCTCCTGGGCGAGTACGAGGAGCATATGGAGGCCCTGCAGTTCCGCAAGGCCGCCGCCGCCCTGCGTGCGCTGTGGTCCGCGGGCAACTCCTACCTGGAGGAGAAGGCCCCCTGGCTGGAGATCAAGACGGACGCCGAGGGCGCCGCACTGACGCTGCGCACCGCGATGAACCTCATCCACCTGTACGCCGTCGTCTCCGAGCCGTTCATCCCCACCACGGCCGCCGCCCTGCGCGGTGCCTTCGCGCTGCCGGACGACACGGCGACCTGGGTGACGCCCGAGCAGGCCGCGGCCCTGGACGCCGTCCCGGCCGGCACGGCCTTCACGGTGCCGCCGGTGCTCTTCGCGAAGATCACGGAGGAGGACCTGGAGGCCTTCCGCGTGCGCTTCGGCGACGGCGCGAACGTCTGACAGGCCCGGCAGGGCGCACCCGCCCCGGTCGTGCCTGTCGGGCCCGGCCGGGTGCACCCGCCCCGGTCGTGCCTGTCGGCCCCGGCCGGGTGCACCCGCCCCGGACGCCCCCGACGCGCCTCGCCGGGCGCATCCGGGCCCTGGCGCACAGACATGCGGGTCCCCGTGCCGTACGGGGACCCGCATGGTTCAGTCCTGCCGGCTCTCGAAGGCGGCGAGAATGCGCTCCGCCGCCAGCGTCGCCGTCAGCTCCCCGTCCCTGACCTGACGCTCGACCTCCGGGGTGAGCGCCCGGACGGCCGGGTCGGAGTGGAGCCGGCCGAGGAGCGTGTCGCGCACCATCGTCCAGGCCCAGTCGACCTGCTGGTCCCGGCGCCGTGCGGCGAGCCGCCCGGTCGCGTCCAGGAGCGAGCGGTGCTTCTCCAGGCGCTCCCAGACCTCGTCGAGGCCGGTCGACTCGCGGGCGCTGCAACTGAGGACCGGCGGGGTCCACACCGCCTCCCGGCCGTGCATCAGCCGCAGCGCGCCCGCGAGTTCACGGGCGGCGGCGCGCGCGTCGGTCGCGTGCGGGCCGTCCGCCTTGTTGACCGCCACGACGTCCGCGAGTTCCAGCACGCCCTTCTTGATGCCCTGGAGCTGGTCGCCGGTGCGCGCGAGGGTGAGCAGCAGGAAGCTGTCGACCATGTTGGCGACGGCCGTCTCCGACTGCCCGACGCCGACCGTCTCCACGAGGATCACGTCGTATCCGGCGGCCTCCATCACCACCATCGACTCGCGGGTCGCCTTGGCGACGCCGCCGAGCGTGCCCGCGCTGGGGGAGGGGCGGACGAACGCCGCCGGGTCCACCGCGAGCCGCTCCATCCGCGTCTTGTCGCCCAGGATCGAACCGCCCGTGCGCGTCGAGGAAGGGTCGACGGCGAGCACCGCCACCCGGTACCCGAGGCCGGTGAGCATCGTGCCGAAGGCGTCGATGAAGGTGGACTTGCCCACGCCGGGAACCCCGCTGATCCCGATCCGCCGGGCCCGGCCGCTGTGCGGCAGCAGCCGGGTCAGCAGTTCCTGGGCCAGCGCCCGGTGGGCGGGCCGGGTGGACTCGACGAGGGTGATCGCGCGCGCCACGAGCGCGCGCTTCCCGTCCCGTACACCCTTCTCGTAGCTGTCGATGTCGATCGCCATGGGGTCAGAGATCGTGCCCCAGGCCGGCCGACAGTCGCCGCACCAGATCCGCCGCCGCGTCCGGGATCACCGTGCCCGGCGGGAAGACGGCCGCGGCGCCCATCTCCAGGAGCGTGGGCACGTCCTGGGGCGGGATGACCCCGCCGACCACGATCATGATGTCCTCACGGCCCTCCGCCGCCAGCTCGTCCCGCAGCGCCGGGACGAGCGTGAGGTGACCGGCCGCGAGGGAGGAGACACCCACGATGTGGACGTCCGCCTCGACGGCCTGCCGGGCCACCTCGGCCGGGGTCTGGAAGAGCGGGCCGACGTCGACGTCGAAGCCCAGGTCGGCGAAGGCGGTCGCGATCACCTTCTGGCCGCGGTCGTGGCCGTCCTGGCCCATCTTGGCGACCAGGATGCGGGGACGCCGGCCCTCGGCCTCCTCGAAGGAGTCGACGAGCGCGCGGGTGCTGTCGACGGACGGGGACTCGCCTGCTTCGTTGCGGTACACGCCGGAGATCGTACGGATCTGGCCCGCGTGCCGTCCGTAGACCTTCTCCAGGGCGTCCGAGATCTCGCCGACCGTCGCCTTCGCGCGGGCCGCGCGGACGGCCAGTTCGAGCAGGTTGCCCTCGCCGCCGGCGGCCCGGGTGAGGTCGTCGAGCGCGTCCCGGCAGGCCCGCTCGTCGCGCTCCTCGCGCAGCCGCCGCAGCTTGTCGATCTGCTGGGCGCGCACCGAGGAGTTGTCGACCTTCAGGACCTCGATCTGCTCGTCGCCGTCGACGCGGTACTTGTTCACGCCGATGACCGGCTGCCGGCCCGAGTCGATCCGCGCCTGGGTACGGGCCGCGGCCTCCTCGACGCGCAGCTTGGGGATGCCCGCGTCGATGGCCTGCGCCATGCCGCCGGCCGCCTCGACCTCCTGGATGTGCTGCCAGGCCCGGCGCGCCAGGTCGTAGGTGAGACGCTCCACGTAGGCGCTGCCGCCCCACGGGTCGATGACCCGGGTGGTGCCCGACTCCTGCTGGATGAGGAGCTGGGTGTTGCGCGCGATGCGGGCCGAGAAGTCGGTCGGCAGGGCCAGCGCCTCGTCGAGCGCGTTGGTGTGCAGCGACTGGGTGTGCCCCTGCGTGGCGGCCATGGCCTCGACGCAGGTGCGGGTGACGTTGTTGAAGACGTCCTGGGCGGTCAGGGACCAGCCCGAAGTCTGCGAATGGGTGCGCAGCGAGAGGGACTTGGCGTTCTTCGGGTCGAACTCCCGGACCAGCTTCGCCCAGAGCAGGCGGGCCGCACGCAGCTTGGCGACCTCCATGAAGAAGTTCATGCCGATCGCCCAGAAGAACGACAGGCGCGGCGCGAAGGCGTCCACGTCCAGACCGGCCTCCCGGCCCGCCCGGATGTACTCGACGCCGTCCGCCAGCGTGTACGCCAGCTCCAGGTCGGCCGTCGCACCGGCCTCCTGGATGTGGTAGCCGGAGATGGAGATGGAGTTGTAGCGCGGCATGTGCTGCGAGGTGAAGGCGAAGATGTCGGAGATGATCCGCATCGACGGCTTCGGCGGGTAGATGTAGGTGTTGCGGACCATGAACTCCTTGAGGATGTCGTTCTGGATGGTCCCCGTGAGCTTCTCGGCCGGCACCCCCTGCTCCTCGGCCGCGACGATGTAGAGCGCGAGGACGGGCAGCACCGCGCCGTTCATGGTCATCGACACCGACATCCTGTCCAGCGGGATGCCGTCGAAGAGCTGCCGCATGTCGTAGATCGAGTCGATGGCGACGCCCGCCATGCCGACGTCGCCGGTGACGCGCGGGTGGTCGCTGTCGTACCCGCGGTGGGTCGGCAGGTCGAAGGCGACCGAGAGGCCCTTCTGGCCCGCGGCCAGGTTGCGCCGGTAGAAGGCGTTCGACTCCTCGGCCGTGGAGAAGCCCGCGTACTGGCGGATCGTCCAGGGCTGGTTGACGTACATCGTCGGGTACGGGCCGCGCAGGTACGGCGCCATGCCCGGGTACGTCCCGAGGAAGTCGACTTCCGTCAGGTCACGGCCGGTGTACAGCGGCTTGACCGCGATGCCCTCCGGTGTCTCCCACAGCAGGTCGTCCCCGCCGGCGGCGCCCTTGAGGGCGGCGCGCCACTCGTCGGCGCTGCCCGCCGGGTTCGGGGCTCCCAGGTCGATCCCGGTGAAGTCGGGGATTCCCATCAGGACACTCCCATGCGGTCGAGGGTGGCGGAGAGGACGGCGACGGCGTCGCACCCCGCGAAGACGTGACTGTCGACACCGGCGTACGTGCCCCGGCCGGCCAGGGACACATGGCCGGCTCCGGCCTCGCGCAGCGCGGCGGCGGTGGACTCGGCCTGCTCCTCGTAGAGCGCGTCGCTGGAGCAGAGGCAGGCCTCGGTGGCCCCGCTGTCCTCGAACGAGCCCTCGGTGACGGGCTCGATGCCGCCGGCCTGGAACAGGTTGGACGCGAAGGTGAGCCGGGCCGTGTGCGCGGCGGCGGGCCCGAGGGCCGCGAGGTACACGCGCGGCCGGGCGCCGGTCGCCGCCAGGTGGGCGTCGGAGCGGGCCCGCAGCGTCTCGAACGCCTCGTCGCGCCGTACGCGGGGCAGCCCGCCTTCCGGCGCCGCGGGTGCCGGCTCGCGCACCACCGGCTTCTCCGCGAGGTGGGGGAACTCGCTCACGCCCGTGACCGGTTCACGGCGCTTGGCGAGGTTCGCGGAGCGCTCGGCCCAGGTGGCGGCGAGCCGCTCCCGCAGCAGGTCCGAGCGGAGTGCGGCCGCCTGGCCGCCCGCCTGCTCGATCTCCTGGAAGAACTGCCAGGCGGCCTGCGCGAGTTCGTCGGTCAGCGTCTCCACGTACCAGGAGCCGCCGGCCGGGTCGATGACCCGGGACAGGTGCGACTCCTCGATGAGGATCGTCGACGTGTTGCGGGCGATCCGGCGCGCGAAGGCGTCCGGCAGGCCGAGCGCGTGGTCGAAGGGGTGCACGGTGACCGACTCGGCGCCGCCGACGCCGGCCGCCAGGGTGGCGATGGTCGTGCGCAGCATGTTCACCCACGGGTCGCGGCCCGTCATCATCACCGGCGACGTCACCGCGTGCTGGAGCTGGGCGCCGGCCGCCGGGGCGCCACAGGCCTCCGCGATCCGCGCCCAGAGCCGCCGGGCGGCCCGGAACTTGGCGATGGTCAGGAACTGGTCGGCGGTCGCCGCGTAGCGGAACTCCAGCTGCCCCAGGGCCTGTTCGACCGTGAGGCCGCCGTGGGTGAGCGCGCGCAGATAGGCGACGCCGGTCGCGAGCGAGGCGCCCAGCTCCTGCGCGGCCGAACCGCCGGCCCCGTGGTAGGGCAGCGCGTCCACGGTGAGGGCGCGCAGCCCCGGGTAGGCCTCGGCGCACAGCCGGGCGAGGGCGACCGTGGCGGGGAAGCCGTCGCCGTCGTACGCCTCGCCGGTGCGCGCCTCCGTGCCGAGCGGGTCGGCGCCGAGGTTGCCGCGGACCGCCTCGGGGGCGACACCGCGACGGGTGAGGACGTCGAGGAGTTCGGTGGCCGCGGCCGCGGTCTCGGCGCCGGCCTCCAGGACGACCGGGGCCAGGTCGAGGTACACGCCCTGGAGGGTCCGGTCGAGCTCGGCGACCGGAATGCCGTCCGGGCCCACGGTGAGCCACAGCGACGTGACGCCGTTCTCGAGGTCGGTGAGCACCGCCTCCGGGTCGGCCGTCACATGCCGCTGGCGCACGTCCCAGCCGCCCGCCGTGTTGCCCTCGGGCCGGCCGGACCGGACGAACGGGGCGAAACCGGGAAGGCCGGGATCGGGTGCGCCGTCGGCGGACGTGTAGAGAGGACGGGCGCGCAGGCCGTCCTCCAGCGCGGTGGAGAGCGCGTCCTCGGCCTCGGTGTCAGGGATGTCCTTGCCCGACCTGCTCAGCACGCCCGCCACGAGGCGCTGCCACTGTGCATGGGTCGCTGCGGAGAACTCGGCGGCCAGGGAAAGGCCGTCGTCAGGCAGCACAGTCATGCCCGGATGCTAGGCCAGATGCACAACGGAGCAGCAGGGTGATCAGCTGTGACCTTGACCTCCCCGGATCGGCCTTGATCAGGCAACACCTTCCGTGCTGGATCCGGTCTCGGCGCGCGGAACGCCGTCCGCGGCGGGCCCGCACCGGGCCGGGGAACACCGTCCGCCGCCGGCCACCGGCCCCCTCCCGGCGGTTCCCTCGGACCGGTGGTCTCGCACGGAACGGCGGTCACGCCCGAACAGCGAGGCAACCGCGGGACCCCCGCTCCACACGGGCGGGTGATCAAGCCCCTCCCAGGGCGTCCGGACAGCCGGCGGCGGGGGGCCAATCCCTAGTATTCCGGCATATGTTGCTCTGGCTGCTCAACAACGTCAGCACCCTCACGCTCACCGTCGTCACCGTCGGCGGAACGGTCCTCCTGGCCGTCCTCGGCAGTGTGCTCTTCCGCCGCAGGTACCCGTCGCTGGCCGAGGGCGAACACAACGAGATGGTCGGGGTGACCCTGGGGATGTTCGGCGCGATCTACGGAATCATCCTGGCCTTCGTCATCGTCACCCTCTGGACGCAGCTGGACAGCACGCAGACCATCGTCGCCACCGAGGCCACCGACGCCGCGCTCATCGCCCGCGACGCCGCCGCCTTCCCGCCGCCGGTCCGCGCCCGCGTCGACGAGGCGCTCAGCGGCTACGTCCACACCGTGGTCGAGGACCAGTGGCCCCGGATGCGCGCCGGAGCCCCCAGCTACGCGTCCACCGGCGGCAAGCTGCAGGCCCTCTACGACGCGCTGCAGAGCTACGAGCCGAAGAGCGCCCGCGAAGAGGTCTTCTACGAGTCGGCCGTCGGCCACCTCAACGACGTCGCCGGCCAGCGCAGGGCGCGCCTGACCATGGCCGAGCAGCAACTGCCCCCGCTCCTGCAGGCCCTGGCCTTCGGCGGCGCGCTCGTCCTGATTCCGCTCACCTTCCTCTACGGCATGCGCAGGATGCGGATCCAGCTGCTCTTCGTCTCCTCGGTCGCCGCCCTCATCGGCTTCAGCCTGCTGCTCGTGTTCGTTCTCGACCGCCCCTTCGCCGGGGATCTCAGCGTGAGCCCGGCGCCTTACAAGGAGGGGGCACTCGCCCGGTACTGGACCGGCTCGGACGGCGTGCCGCGATAGCGGAGGGCCGCGGTCCGCCCGCCGCGGACCCGGTGGGGCGCGCGCGTTTGGCAGACTGGCGCGGTTCGATCATGAGCTTCGTCACCGACCCGTCTGAGGAGCCGCGCCGTTGAGCGTCACCATCGAAGGACAGATAGACATCGCGGGCCCGGTGGGCAAACTGCTCCACCGGCGTCCGCTCCACCACAGCACCGTCATGCAGGGCTTCGGGATCGACCCGGTGTCCGGTGACGTCTTCGTCCTGCAGATCATGCAGGGCGACGTCCGGCTGCCCGACGAGCCGGCCGCCGTCGACTACGCGACCCGCAAGACCAACGGCGACCTGTGCCTCACCCGGCTCGACCCGGCCGGCGCGATCACCGGGCACATGTTCCTGCGCGGATTCGGACACGGCGTCAGCCTGGGCGTGGAGAACCGCGACGGGACGATCTGGCTCTGGACCGAGACCGCGTCCTCGCCCAACAGCAAGAACGAGGGTTACGGCACCGCCGTGACCAGCTTCCCGTTCAGGACCGGGACGACCGTGGACCACGGCTCCTCGGCGCACACCCCGCCCTACCGGCCCGACCCGGCGTGCCGCGGCATCACCCCCACGATCGACCGCAGCAGCGGCGAGCTGGTGGTCCGTTTCAACCTCGGCGGCGTGATGACCTTCGAGCGGTACGACCTGGCGAAGGCGGCGGCCGGGGTCTGGGAGCCGCTCCAGCGGCTCACCCCGAACGTGCCCGCCGACGGCGTCGACTTCCAGGGGTACGCCTCCCACGACGGTGTGCTCTACACGCTGAAGGGCCAGAGCCTCGACGCCGCCCCGCTGCCCGGCAACACCCACATCGCCGCCTTCGAGTGGGCTACCGGCGCCCTGCTCGACCACCGGCACGTCACGGCCGGCCCCGGCCTGGAGTGGCGCGAGGCGGAGGGCATGGCCGTGTCCGTCCGCGACGGTGTCCCGCACCTGCACTTCGGCTTCGCCTGCGAGGATCCGGGCCCGCGGACCTGCACGATCATGTCGCTCTCCGCGGCGCCGGAGACCGACGGCGTGAAGGTGCTCACGGACTGGCAGCCGATCACCCTCGCCGCCGGGGTGAGCGCCGATCAGGACGCTCCCCGTGCCCGGCTGATCAGCCTGGCCGGCACCACCACACTGCAGCTGAGCGGCGGGGTCCGGGGGCCCTTCAGCGCCGACACCGTCCTCGGCACCCTGCCCGACTCCCTCACCCCGAGCGTCGTCGCCCGCGCTTCCGTGCCCCGTGACAACGCGCTCGGCGGCCCCGCCGTCGCCCGCGTCGAGGTCGGCGCCGACCGCACGGTCCGGCTCTACGGCGGACGCACCGGCAACCCCGTCGCCTGGGCGCAGCTCGACAACGTCAGCGCCGTCTGGCGCTGACCCCCACCCCTCGGTCCCAAGGAGCTCACCACCCATGTCGCAGAACCGCCGCAGCGTCCTCGGCGCGGCCCTCGCCCTGCCCGCCGCCCTCACCGTCGGCGGCCTCGCCGCCACCCCGGCCGCCGCCGCGCCCGGCGCGGTCGACGCCGGCGCCTGGACGCCGCTCGTCCTGGAGCCCGGCATCACCCCGAACGCCGCCGCCGCCCCCGAGGTCCGGCTCGTCACCATCGCCGGCACCGTCTTCCTCCAGGCCCGCGGCCTGGTCACCTGCAACCTCACCGGCGACGCCAGGATCGGCCGGCTGCCGGACGGCTTCGCCCTGCCGACCGGATACGTGCGGGCCGCCGTGCCGCGCAACAACAGCCAGGGCATCAACGCCTGCCGTCTGGAGATCAACCCGGCAGGCTCGGTGAGCGTCTTCGGCGGCAACACCGGCAACGCGATCACCTGGGTCCAGTTCGACTCCGTCCAGACGATCTGGCGCTGAACCGTCGACGCCGGGCCGGGCCGGCCCCGGGAGGGTCCGTCGCACGCTGAGTCGCTCCCGGTTCTGGCCCGGTCCGGCGGACACGCCCTAGCCTGAACCCATGCGGTCGGAAGCGACGGAGCACGACGCCGACCCGGGGCTCTTCGGCCCCGGGTCCGTGACCTGGCAGCTGCACGGCGACCCCGTGATGTGGATCGGCGGCGTGCGCGCCCTGTACCTCCAGGCGCTGCATCCGGTCGCCGTCCGCGGAGTCATGATCAACAGCGACTTCCGCCGGGACCCCTGGGGCCGGCTCATGCGGACGGCGAGCTTCGTCGGCACGCTCAGCTACGGCACCACCGAGGCGGCCGAGGCGGCCGGCGCCCGGGTGCGCAAGATCCACCGGCTCCTCGGCGTGGACGACCCGGAGCTCCTGCTCTGGGTGCACTGCGCCGAGATCGACTCGTACCTGCACGTCGTCCGCCGCTCCGGCATCCCGCTCACGGACGCCCAGGCCGACCGGTACGTCGACGAACAGCGCACCTCCGCCCGGCTGGTGGGCCTCGACCCCGACGAGGTGCCCGCCACCACCGCCGCGCTCGCCCGCTACTTCGAGGAGATCCGCCCCGAGCTGGCCGGCGGCGCCGACGCGCTCGCCGTGGACGCGTTCCTGCGCAGACCGCCGGTCGCCCCGGCGCTGCGCCCCGCGCGCGAGGTGATCTGGCGGCGCGTGGCCGCCCTCACGTACGACACCCTGCCCCCGTACGCCCACGAGCTGTACGGCCGGCCCGCACCGCCGCCCGAACGCGTCACGCAGCGGCTCACCACCCTGGCCGGTCTGCTCCGCCGCGTGCCCGACCGGCTCCGCTGGCGGCTGCCCCCGCGGCACATCCTGCGCGCGATGGACCGGCTCGGCCCGGACACCCGCCCCGTGCCGTACAGTCTGCGGACCGCGGCCGCCATACTGGACGGGCCGGGGAAGGAGCGGCACGACAACGGGGCAAACGGGGGCGACGGCACGCGATGGCGGAAACGGACACCAGGCTGATCCAGGGCCGGTACCGGCTGCAGGAGGTGATCGGCCGCGGCGGCATGGGCGAGGTGTGGCGGGCGACCGACGAGTCGCTCGGCCGGCGCGTCGCCGTCAAGTGCCTGCGGCCGCTCGGCCAGCAGCGCAGCCCGGACAACCTCGCCATCCTGCGCGAGCGCTTCCGGCGCGAGGCGCGGGTCGCCGCCGCGCTCCAGCACCGCGGCATCACCGTCGTGCACGACTTCGGCGAGTCCGACAGCGTGCTGTTCCTCGTCATGGAGCTCCTCGACGGGCGCAATCTGAGCCAGCTCCTCGGCGACAACCGCAGGCAGCCGCTCCCCGTCGCCCAGGTCGTCGACATCGCCGAGCAGGTCGCCGACGCCCTCGCCTACACACACCGCCAAGGTGTGGTGCACCGCGACCTCAAGCCCGCGAACATCGTGCGGCTCACCGACGGCACCGTGAAGATCTGCGACTTCGGGATAGCACGTCTCGGCGCCGACATCGGCTTCACCTCCCGCCTCACCGGCACCGGCATCGCCATGGGCACCCCGCACTACATGAGCCCCGAGCAGATCGGCGGCGGCGAGATCGACCACCGCAGCGACCTGTACTCCCTGGGCTGCGTGCTCTACGAGCTGGCCACCGGCGTCCCGCCCTTCGACATGGACGACACCTGGGCCATCCTCATCGGCCACCGCGACACCCGGCCCGCACCGCTCCGCAGCCACCGCGCCGACCTCCCGGACTACCTCGACCTCATCGTCCTGGACCTGCTCGCCAAGACGCCCGAGGGCCGGCCCTCCGACGCGGCCGAGCTCCGCGACCGCCTCACCACCGGCCGGGTCGGCGTGAGCGGCGCCTGGACGATCCCGCCGCCGGTACCGGCCGCGCTTCCCGCGCTGCCGGCCTGGGCGCGGGACATCGGCACCGGCCGCCCCGCCACCCGGACCCCCGCCGGGCGGGACACCGGGGCCTACGACCCGGCCACCGCCCTCACCGGCACGTGGACCCGCGCCACCCGCCCCGCCGACCCGGCCCAGGCCCCCACGACGGCGGCCGAGCTCACCGCCGTGCTCGCCGGGCGGCACCGGGCGGGCCTCGGCCTCGGCCGGCTCGGCCGCTGGGAGGAGGCCGCCGAGCTGCTCGGCACGGTCGTCCGGGACCGTACCCACGTCCTCGGACCCGACCACCCCGACACCCTCGCCAGCGGCTACGAACTCGCCTTCGCCCTGACCCGCCTGGGCCGCCCCGCCGAGGCCCTGCGCCACTTCGACGCGGTCGCCGAGGGGCGGGCCCGGACCCTGGGCCCCGACCACCCGGACACCCTCGCCGCCCGGCAGGAGACCGCCTACGTCCTGGGCGGCCTCGGCCGCCACACCGAAGCCCACGCGGTCTACGAGACCGTCCTCGCCGCCCGCGAACGCACCATGGGACCCGAGCACCCGGACACCCTGCGCTGCCGCCACAACCTGGCCTTCACCCTCGGCCGGATCGGCCGCGTCCCGGAGGCGTACGCCACGGCGCGCGAGGTGGCCGACGCCCGGGCGCGGCTGCTCGGCGGCAACCACCCCGATACCCTGGCCACCCGCCACGAGGTCGGCCACGCGCTCGGCCGGCTCGGCCGCTGGCCGGCCGCTCTCGACCAGTACCGCGAGGTCGCCGAGGCACGTCGCACCGTCCTCGGCCCGGACCACCCCGACACCCTCGCCGCGCGCTACGAGACCGGGATCTGTCTGGGCCGCCTCGGGCGCGCCGAGGAGGCCGCCGCCCTCTACCGCGAGCTCGTGGCCGCCCGCACCAGGACCTCGGGCCCGGAGGACCCGGAGACCCTGCGCGCCCGCCACGGCCTCGGCGTGAACCTGGGGAGGCTCGGGCGTTGGGAGGAGGCCCTCACGGAGGCGCGCGCGGTCGGCGCCGCCCGCTCGCGGGCGCTCGGCGCCGACCACGCCGACACCCTGGCCAGCCGCCGCGAGACGGCCATCGCCCTGGGCTGGCTGGGCCGCTGGCCGGAGGCCCTCGCGGAGTACCGCCGGATCACCGAGTCCCGCACCCGGCTGCTCGGCACCGACCACCCCGACACCCGTGCGGCCCGCGCCGACGAGACCCACTGCCGGGAACGCCTTGCGGCGGACGCCTAGGAAGGGGCGTTCGGAAGGGCCCGGACCGCGGCGTCCGGCCCGCCGGGGCGGCGCGCCGGCCAGGCCACCGCGGACGCCGTGTCCGGGCCGTTTTGCACAACGCCCGCACGCACGGCACCTGGTGGGAGCGTCCGCGAGGTGTTAGCAAGAGACATGACCGCACCCCAGAGCGCGTACGACGCCGTCATCGTCGGCGGCGGACACAACGGCCTCGTCGCCGCCGCCTACCTGGCCCGGGCCGGACGCCGGGTCCTCGTCCTGGAACGGCTCGACCACACCGGCGGAGCCGCCGTCTCCACCCGGCCGTTCGCCGGCGTCGACGTCCGGCTCTCCCGCTACTCGTACCTCGTCTCGCTCCTCCCGGAGAAGATCGTCCGAGACCTCGGCCTGCGCTTCGCCGTGCGGAAACGGTCCGTCTCCTCGTACACCCCCTACGGCGACTCCGGACTGCTCGTCGGCGGCGGCGCGGACCGCACCCGCGCCTCCTTCGCCGCACTCACCGGCTCCGACCGCGAGTACGAGGCCTGGGAGGCCTTCTACGGGCGTACGGCCCGGGCGGCGAGCCGGATCTTCCCCACGCTCACCGAGCCGCTGCCGACCCGGGACGCGCTCCGCGACCGGGTGGACGACGCGGAGACCTGGGACCTGCTCTTCGAGCAGCCTCTCGGGGTCGCCGTCGAGAAGCACTTCGCCAGCGACCTGGTCCGTGGGGTCGTCCTCACCGACGCCCTCATCGGCACCTTCGCGGACGCCCACGACCCCTCGCTGCTCCAGAACCGCTGCTTCCTCTACCACGTCATCGGCGGCGGCACCGGGGACTGGGACGTGCCCGTGGGCGGCATGGGCGCCCTCACCGACGCGCTCGCCGCCGCGGCCCGGGACGCCGGAGCCACGATCCTCACCGGCCACGAGGCCGTCCGGATCGAGACCGACGGCACCCGTGCCGAGGTCGCCTACCGGACCGCCGACGGCGAGGGCGTCGTCGGGGCGGAGCACGTGCTCGTCAACGCCTCCCCGCAGGCCCTGGCCGAGCTGCTCGGCGAGCCTGCCCCGCCGCCGGCGGAGGGAGCCCAGCTCAAGGTCAACATGGTGCTCACCCGCCTGCCACGGCTGCGCGACCGCGCGGTCGACCCGCACGAGGCCTTCTCCGGCACCTTCCACATCGCCGAGGGATACGGCGAGCTGGCCACCGCCTACGCCGAGGCCGCGGCGGGCCGGCTGCCCACCGCCCCGCCCTCCGAGATCTACTGCCACACGCTCACCGACCCGAGCATCCTCGGCCCCGAGGCCGCCGCCCGCGGCTACCAGACCCTCACCCTCTTCGGCCTGCACGCCCCCGCCCGGCTCTTCGCGGCCGACCCCGACGGCGCCCGCGACGCGCTCCTGAAGGCCACCCTCGACCAGCTCGACGCCCGGCTCGACGAGCCGATCGCCGAATGCCTGGCCCGCGACGCCGACGGGCGGCCCTGCATCGAGGCGAAGACCCCGCTCGACCTCGAACGGGAGCTGCGGCTGCCAGGCGGCCACATCTTCCACCGCGACCTCTCCTTCCCCTTCGGCGACGGCCCGGGAGACCGGTGGGGCGTCGGGACCGCGCACCCCAACGTGCTGCTGTGCGGCGCGGGCGCCGTACGGGGCGGCGGGGTGAGCGGCGTACCCGGCCACAATGCGGCCATGTCGGTACTCGACGGCACCGCAGGTTGACGCCGACGGCTCTCCCGCCAGGGGCGTGAAGCTGATCTGCGAGCGCGCTTAAGAAAACCTCGATGGACCGCGGCCCGGCGTACGGGAGATTCTCTTCCGGGGATCTTGGGCGCTCCACGCGCCCGGACCCGGAACATCACAGGACACGTACGTCGGGAGCCGTGACATTGAAGGCACTGGTCAAGCACAAGGCGGAGCCGGGACTGTGGCTCATGGACGTGCCCATGCCCGAGGCGGGCCCCGGTGAGGTCCTGATCAAGGTCAAGCGGACCGGAATCTGCGGCACCGACCTGCACATCCGCTCCTGGGACGGCTGGGCGCAGAAGACCATCACGACCCCGCTGACGCTCGGCCACGAGTTCGTCGGCGAGGTGGTCGAGACCGGCCGGGACGTCGCGGACATCCAGGCCGGCGACCTGGTCAGCGGCGAGGGCCACCTGGTCTGCGGCAAGTGCCGCAACTGTCTGGCCGGACGCCGCCACCTGTGCCGTGCCACCGTCGGACTCGGCGTCGGCCGCGACGGCGCCTTCGCCGAGTACGTCGTGCTGCCCGCCGCCAACGTGTGGGTGCACCGGGTCCCGGTCGACCTCGACGTCGCCGCGATCTTCGACCCCTTCGGCAACGCCGTGCACACCGCGCTGTCCTTCCCGCTCGTCGGCGAGGACGTCCTGGTCACCGGCGCCGGCCCGATCGGCATCATGGCCGCGGCCGTCGCCAAGCACGCCGGCGCCCGCCACGTCGTCATCACCGACGTCAGCGAGGAGCGCCTGGCGCTCGCCCGCAAGACCGGTGTCTCGCTCGCGCTGAACGTCGCCGAGCAGAGCATCGCCGACGGCCAGCGCACCCTCGGCCTCAAGGAGGGCTTCGACGTCGGCCTGGAGATGTCCGGCAACCCGCGGGCGATGCGCGACATGGTCGCCAACATGACCAACGGCGGCAAGATCGCCATGCTCGGCCTGCCGAGCGAGGACTTCTCGGTCGACTGGGCGAAGATCGTCACGTCGATGATCACGATCAAGGGCATCTACGGCCGCGAGATGTTCGAGACCTGGTACGCGATGTCGGTGCTCCTGGAGGGCGGCCTCGACCTCGCCCCGGTGATCACCGGTCGCTACGACTACCGCGACTTCGACGCCGCCTTCGACGACGCCGCGTCCGGCAAGGGCGGCAAGATCATCCTCGACTGGACCGCCTGATCCCCCCGGATCGTCCGAACTTCAGGAGCTGCACCCACATGTTCGATTCCGTACGCGACGGCATCCGCACCACCCTCGAAGAGATCCGGCAGGCCGGCCTCCACAAGCCGGAGCGGGTCATCGGCACCCCCCAGTCCGCGACCGTCGAGGTCACCGCGGGCGGCCGGCCCGGCGAGGTGCTGAACTTCTGCGCCAACAACTACCTCGGTCTCGCCGACCACCCCGACGTCGTCGCCGCCGCCCACGCGGCCCTCGACCGCTGGGGCTACGGCATGGCGTCCGTCCGCTTCATCTGCGGCACCCAGGAGGTCCACAAGGAGCTCGAGGCACGCCTGTCGAACTTCCTCGGCCAGGAGGACACGATCCTCTACTCCTCCTGCTTCGACGCCAACGGCGGCGTCTTCGAGACCCTCCTCGGCCCCGAGGACGCGGTCATCTCCGACGCCCTCAACCACGCCTCCATCATCGACGGCATCCGCCTCTCCAAGGCCCGCCGCTTCCGCTACGCCAACCGCGACATGGCCGATCTGGAGCAGCGGCTCAAGGAGGCCGTCGAGGGCGGTGCACGGCGCAAGCTGATCGTCACCGACGGCGTGTTCTCCATGGACGGCTACGTCGCGCCGCTCGACGAGATCTGCGACCTGGCCGAGCGCTACGACGCCATGGTCATGGTCGACGACTCGCACGCCGTCGGCTTCGTCGGCCCCGGCGGCCGCGGCACCCCCGAGCTGCACGGCGTCATGGACCGCGTCGACATCATCACCGGCACCCTCGGCAAGGCCCTCGGCGGCGCCTCCGGCGGCTACGTCGCCGCGCGTGCCGAGATCGTGGCCCTGCTGCGCCAGCGCTCCCGCCCGTACCTGTTCTCCAACACCCTCGCCCCGGTGATCGCCGCCGCCTCCCTCAAGGTCATCGACCTGCTGGAGTCGGCCGGCGACCTGCGCGAGCGGCTCCGCACCAACACCGAGCTGTTCCGCCGCCGGATGACCGAGGAGGGCTTCGACATCCTCCCCGGCGACCACGCCATCGCCCCCGTGATGATCGGCGACGCCGCCGAGGCCGGCCGCATGGCCGAGCTGCTCCTGGAGCGCGGGGTGTACGTGATCGGGTTCTCCTACCCGGTGGTCCCGCAGGGTCAGGCGCGCATCCGCGTGCAGCTGTCGGCCGCCCACTCCGTGGACGACGTCAACCGCGCTGTGGACGCGTTCGTCGACGCACGGGCCGCCCTGCGAAACTAGGGGCATGATCGAAGCGCGGCGGCTGCACATCCTCCGGGCGGTGGCCGACCACCGCACCGTGACGGCGGCTGCCGCCGCGCTCTATCTCACGCCCTCCGCCGTCTCGCAGCAGCTCGCCGCCCTGGAGCAGGAGACCGGCCACCGCCTGGTGGAACGCAACGCGCGGGGCGCCCGGCTCACCGCGGCCGGCGAGATCCTGCTGACCCACGCCAACGCCGTCCTGGCCCAGCTGGAGCGTGCCGAGGCCGAGCTCGCCGCGTACGGCTCGGGCGAGGCCGGCACGGTCACCGTGGCGGCCTTCGCCACCGGCATCGGTCTCGTCGTCGCCCCCGCGATCGGCTCCCTCGCCCGCAGCGCGCCCGGCATCAGGGTCCGGGTGCGGGACGCCGAGGGCGACGAGAGCCTGCTCATGGTCCTGGACCGGCAGGTCGACGTGGCGGTCGCCGTCGAGTACCGGGGCGCACCCGGCGAGGACGACGCCCGGCTCACCCGCGTACCCCTCTACGCGGAGCCCTTCGACGCGGTCCTGCCGCCGGACCACGGCCTCGGCGAGGTGGACCGGGTCGCGCTCGCCGACCTCGCCAAGGACTCCTGGATCGGCCAGTCCGCCGGCAACCCCTGCCACGACGTGACCGTCCTGGCCTGCGAGTACGCGGGCTTCGCGCCGAGCATGGAGCACATCTCCGACGACTTCCGCGCGGTGGTCGCCCTCGCCGCGGCCGGCGCGGGGGTGGCCCTGGTGCCCCGCTCCGCGCTGCGCGGCACCGACCTCACCGGCGTCGTCGTCCGCCCGGTCGACGGCGTCGCCCCCACCCGCCGCGTCTTCGCGGCGGTGCGCCGCGGCGCCGAGGACCACCCGCTGATCCAGCCCGTCCTCGACGCCCTGCGGGAGGCCGCGCAGCCGGGCTGAGACGGCGTGCCGCGGTGGTCGTGGGGGTGCCCGACGGCGGCCCGGGCCGGTTCAGTCCGCCGAGGCCGTCCAGCCCGCCGCCTCGATCCGCGCCCGGTCGGCGGGGCGGGCCTCGTCGAACACCGCGCGGCCCGACGCGTCCAGGAGCCGGAGCGCGTCCACGTACACCCCGCGGCCCACGTGGCGCCGGTCCGTGGCGTAGCGCCAGCGCAGGCGGACCGGGGCCGGCGACCACGGGGTGAGGTCGGCGGAGAGCCCGTACCACTCCCGGCCCGACCAGCCGCCGACCGTGCCTGCCGGATGGTGCAGGCGGCGTGGCGGACCCGAGCGGTGCGCGACGGTCGTGAACGGGACCGGCGCCCAGTGCGCGCCGCCGTCCGTCGAGGCCTCCAGGAAGGCGGCGTCCGCGTCCGGTGCGGTGTCCCACCACAGGGCGCACTCGAAGCGGGTGGCTTCGCGGACCTCCGGGAGGGTGAGCGCGGCGACGGTTCCGCTCGCCATTCCGGAGAACCAGGCGTGCGGGCCGCGAGCGGGGCGCACCGGGACGGCGCGGGCGAGGGCGTCCGCGGCGGCGACGCGGGGCGCCGAGCCGGAACGCCAGTTCCGCACCGGATGGACGGAGTTGCCCAGCACGATCAGGAAGGAGTCGGTCGTCGGGTCGAGGACCAGACTGGTGCCCGTGAAGCCGGTGTGCCCGGCCGAGCGCGGGGTGCTCATGGCGCCCATGTACCAGTGCTGGTGGAGCTCGAAGCCGAGGCCGTGCGCGTCACCGGGGAAGGCGGTGTTGAAGTCGGTGAACATCAGCGCGACGGAGGCGGGGGAGAGGATCCGGGCGTCCCCGTAGGCGCCCCCGTTGAGCAGGGTGCGGGCGAGGACGGCGAGGTCCCGGGCGCGGGAGAAGACGCCGGCGTGGCCGGCCACCCCGCCCATGCCGTACGCGTTCTCGTCGTGCACCTCGCCCCACACCATGCCGCGGTCGAGGCCGGACCAGGGCGGGCGGGCGTCCTCCGTGGCGGCGATGTCGGGCCGCCAGGAGAGCGGGGGGTTGAAGCGTGTGCGGTGCATCCCGAGCGGAGCGGTGATCTCGGTGCGGAGCAGGTCGTCCAGAGGGCGAGCGGTGATCTCCTCCAGGATCAGCTGCAGGGTGATCAGATTGAGGTCGGAGTAGCGGTAGACCGTGCCGGGCGGGTCGGCGGGCACCTCGTTCCACAGCCGCCGCAGCCGCGCCTCCCGGGTCGGCTCCTTGAAGAGCGGGAGCCAGGTGCGGAACCCCGAGGTGTGCGTGAGCAGCTGACGGACCGTGACGTCCCGCTTCCCGCCGCCCCCGAACTCCGGCAGATACGCCGTGACCCGCTCCTCGAGCGCCACCGTCCCGCGCTCGATCTGCTGCACCGCCAGGATCGACGTGAAGAGCTTGGAGACCGACGCCAGGTCGAAGACGGTGTCCTCGCGCATCGGGATCCGCCGGTCCGCCGGGAGTTCGACGCCGGTGTCGGTCTTCTCGTCGTACGCCGCGTAGCGCACCGCCATGCCGATCGGCCGGTGCAGCGCGACCGTGTCGCCGCGCCCCGCGAGCAGCACCGCGCCCGCGTACCAGGGGTGCGCGGGGGAGGGACGCAGGAAGGACTCGGCGTCGGCGACGAGCCGGTCCAGATGCTCCGGCAGCAGCCCGGCCCGCTCGGCGGATCCGCGCCGCAGTGTGGTCCGCCGGGGCCGGCCGGGGTGCCCGTGCCCCGGCCCCGGCCCCGGGTCGGGGGCGGACGCGGCGCCCGGCACCGTACCGATCATCAGCGCACCTCCCAGGGCGAGGACCCCGCCGCCGAACGCCCGGCGGCTCGGCCCCCGGCCCGCGAACCTCGTCGTCTCCGTCATGCCCACCCTCTCCCACCGCCCTCCCCGCCGCGAAACAATCTGACACAGCATCAGAAAATCTCTTCCCTCGGCACACCGGCTGCGGCACCATGCCGCCCATGAAGACGGAGCTGAGTCGGAAACTGGGGATCGAGCACGCCATCTTCGGCTTCACGCCCTTCCCCGCGGTGGCCGCCGCCCTCACCAGAGCCGGCGGGTTCGGCGTCCTCGGCGCGGTCCGCTACACCGCCCCCGACGACCTCGCCCGCGATCTCGACTGGATGCAGGAGCACACGGACGGGCTGCCCTACGGCCTTGATGTGGTCATGCCTGCGAAGAAGGTCGAGGGCGTGTCCGAGGCCGACGTCGAGGCGATGATCCCCGAGGGGCACCGCGAGTTCGTCCGCGCCACCCTCGCGAAGCACGGCGTTCCCGAGCTCGCGGCGGGCGAGGCCTCCGGCTGGCGCATCACCGGCTGGATGGAGCAGGTCGCGCGCAGCCAGCTCGACGTCGCCTTCGACTACCCCATCAAACTGCTGGCCAACGCCCTCGGCTCGCCGCCCGCCGACGTCGTCGCCCGCGCCCATGCCCACGGCGTCCTCGTCGCCGCCCTCGCCGGCAGCGCCCGGCACGCCCGCCACCACGCCGAGGCCGGCATCGACATCGTCGTCGCCCAGGGCTACGAGGCCGGCGGGCACACCGGCGAGATCGCCTCCATGGTCCTCACCCCCGAGGTCGTCGAGGCCGTGTCCCCCCTGCCCGTGCTCGCCGCCGGCGGCATCGGCAGCGGAGAACAGATCGCCGCCGGCCTCGCCCTCGGCGCCCAGGGCGTCTGGCTCGGCTCCCTCTGGCTCACCACCACCGAGGCCGAACTCCACTCCCGCGCCCTGACCGAGAAGCTGCTCGCCGCCGGCTCCGGCGACACCGTCCGCTCCCGCGCCCTCACCGGCAAGCCCGCCCGCCAGCTGCGCACCGAGTGGACCGACGCCTGGGACGACCCGGCGGGGCCCGGCACGCTGCCCATGCCGCTGCAGGGACTGCTCGTCGCCGAGGCCGTCTCACGCATCCAGAAGTACGAGGTCGCCCCCCTGCTCGGCACCCCGGTCGGCCAGATCGTCGGCCGGATGAACGCCGAGCGCAGCGTCCAGCAGGTCTTCGACGAGCTGACCCGCGGCTTCGAGAGGGCCGTCGACCGCATCAATCGCATCGCCGGAAGGAGCGCGTCATGACCGAGGGGCCCAACGGCTTCTGGGCGCAGGCCACCGCCGCCCCGGACCGCACCGTGATCACCGCTCCGGACGGAGAGCAGTGGCCCGCCGGCCGCCTCCACGCGGCCGTGAACCAGCTCGTCCACGGCCTGCGCGCCGCCGGTCTGGAACGCGGCGACGCCTTCGCCGTGGTGCTCCCCAACGGCATCGAGTTCTTCACCGCCTACCTCGCCGCCGCCCAGGCCGGGTTCTACCTCGTCCCCGTCAACCACCACCTGGTCGGCCCCGAGATCGCCTGGATCGTCGCCGACTCGGGCGCCAAGGTCCTCGTCGCGCACGAACGCTTCGCCGAAGCCGCCGTCGCCGCCGCCGCCGAGGCCCGCCTCGCCCCGAGCCACCGCTACGCCGTCGGCACGGTCCCCGGCTTCCGCCCGTACGCCGAACTCCTCGACGGACAGCCCGCGACCGCACCGGAGGACCGCACCCTCGGCTGGGTCATGAACTACACCTCCGGCACCACCGGGCGCCCCCGCGGCATCCGGCGCCCGCTGCCCGGCAGGCTCCCCGAGGAGACCTACCTCGGCGGCTTCCTCGGCATCTTCGGCATCAAGCCCTTCGACGGCAACGTCCACCTCGTCTGCTCGCCGCTGTACCACACGGCCGTGCTCCAGTTCGCCGGCGCCGCCCTGCACATCGGCCACCCGATCGTCCTCATGGACAAGTGGACGCCCGAGGAGATGCTGCGCCTCGTCGACACCCACCGCTGCACCCACACCCACATGGTGCCCACCCAGTTCCACCGTCTCCTCGCCCTCCCCGAGGAGGTGCGGAACCGCTACGACGTCTCCTCGATGCGCCACGCCATCCACGGCGCCGCTCCGTGTCCGGACCACGTCAAGCGCGCCATGATCGAGTGGTGGGGGCACTGCGTCGAGGAGTACTACGCGGCGAGCGAGGGCGGCGGCGCCTTCGCCACCGCCGAGGACTGGCTCAAGAAGCCCGGCACCGTCGGCCGCGCCTGGCCCATCAGCGAACTCGCCGTCTTCGACGACGACGGCGAGCGGCTGCCGCCCGGCCGGCTCGGCACCGTCTACATGAAGATGAGCACCGGCGGCTTCCGCTACCACAAGGACGAGGCCAAGACCGCGTCGAGCCGCATCGGCGACTTCTTCACCGTCGGCGACCTCGGCGTCCTGGACGAGGACGGCTATCTCTTCCTCCGCGACCGCAAGATCGACATGATCATCTCCGGCGGGGTGAACATCTACCCCGCCGAGATCGAGGCCGCCCTGCTCGCCCACCCCGCCGTCGCCGACGCCGCCGCCTTCGGTATCCCGCACGCCGACTGGGGCGAGGAGGTGAAGGCCGTCGTCGAGGTGGCCGAGGGGCACACCCCCGGCCCCGAGCTCGCCTCCGCCGTCCTGGCGCACTGTGCGTCCCGCCTCGCCGGCTACAAGCGCCCCAAGTCCGTCGACTTCATCGCCCACATGCCCCGCGACCCCAACGGCAAGCTGTACAAGCGCCGTCTGCGCGACCCCTACTGGGAGGGGCACGACCGCCCGCTGTGACGCGGCGGCGCCGGCGCCGGGTCAGCGGCCCACGGCCCCGTCCGCCTGCTCGCGCAGCACGTCGGCGGGGCCGGCGTGCCGGGCCGTCTCCGCGGGCACGTCCGCGCCCTCGAACGCCCGTCCGTCCCACCCTGCGGCGGAGGCACGTCCTTCCGTGCGCTGCGCGGTTCTTGAGTGTCCGTCATGGAGGCGGCCCACGCGGCGCGCAAAAGCCACTCATGCGACTTATGGCAGGATTCAGGGCATGAGTTCGAGTACCGCAGGACTGACACGACAGTGGACCACCTGGGGGCCGGTCGTCGCGGCCGTGGGCCTGGCCCTCGGGTGGGGACGCGACCTACCGGGCTTCGCGGTGGCGCTCATCGTGCTCTGCCTCTTCGCCGCCGTTCTCTCGGCCGTCCACCACGCCGAGGTCATCGCGCACCGCGTCGGCGAACCCTACGGCTCCCTCGTGCTCGCCGTCGCCGTCACCGTCATCGAGGTCGGACTGATCGTCATGCTGATGATCGGCGGCGGGGACAAGGCCACCAGCTACGCCCGGGACACGGTCTTCGCCGCCGTCATGATCACCTGCAACGGCATCGTCGGGCTCTCCCTGCTGGTCGGCGCGCTGCGCAACCGCGTGGCCGTCTTCAACGCCGAGGGCTCCGGCGGCGAGCTCGCCATCGTCTGCACCCTGGCGACCATGACCCTGGTCCTGCCGACCTTCACCACCACCCACCCCGGCCCCGAGTTCTCCGCCGGACAGCTGGCCTTCGCCGCCGTCTCCTCGCTCCTTCTTTACGGCGTGTTCGTCGCCGTCCAGACCGTCCGGCACCGCGACTACTTCCTGCCGGTGCCGCGACCGGGCCGGGAGGCCGGAGGGCCGGAGGAGGAGCACGCGGATCCGCCGACCCCCCGCGCTGCCTGGTTCAGCCTGGGGCTGCTCGTGGTCGCCCTCGTCGCCGTCGTCGGCAACGCCAAACTCGTCTCGCCCACCATCGAGGACGCCGTCGCGGACGCGGGTCTGCCCAAGGCGGTCGTGGGCGTCGTCATCGCCCTCATGGTGCTGCTGCCCGAGACCCTCGCCGCCGTGCGCGCCGCGAGCCGGGACCGCATGCAGACCAGCATGAACCTGGCCTACGGCTCCGCCATCGCGAGCATCGGCCTGACGATCCCCTCGATCGCCCTCGCGTCCATCTGGCTGGACGGGCCCCTGATCCTCGGCCTGGGGCCCCTCCACATGGTGCTGCTCGTGCTCACGGCCGTGGTGAGCGCCCTGACGGTGGTGCCCGGCCGGGCCACCCTCCTTCAGGGCAGCGTCCACCTCTCGATCTTCGCCGCCTTCGTGTTCCTGTCGTTCAGCCCCTGACGGGCTCAGTTCCTGACGGATCCCGCTTCCCTGCGGGGCCGAGCCCCTGACGGGCTCAGTTCCTGACGAACACGATCCGCAGGTCGGGCGATCGCAGGATGTCCTTCTCACAGAACCGGGAGGTCACCCAGCGCTCGCCCGAGAACAGCCGCGTCTGGTCGCTGTAGTGCGCCGACCCGGGATCCGAGGACTGGGAGTACGTCAGGAGCGTGCGGGCCACCGGGCACCGGCCGCCGTCCCAGCCGACCGCCTGGACGTGACTCGTGCCGTGCGCGACCTCGGTGTAGCCGCCGCCCGCCGGATTCCAGACGGGCTCCGCCTTGTTCCAGACGCCCAGCGCCTCCGTGCCGCCGCTCACCGGGATGCGTGCCCCGTTCCGCACCACGAACTGGTGCTGCCCGAGCGGCGCGTCCAGCGCGAACCCGGCCGCGCGGAGCTCGCCCACCGCCTCCCGCAGGGCCTTGGCGAACGCGGGGGAGTCCGTGTTGAGCGCGCGCGGCGTGCGCACCGGGTCGGCGGCCGAGAACGGCACCTTCCACTGCTCGGCGAGCGGTGCCGAGGCCGTGAACCTGCGCCAGAAGCGGTCGAAGAGCAGCGCGCCCCGGCTGTCCGTGTTCACCGTGCGGTCCCAGTCGCGGATCACCCGGCAGGCCTCCGGGTCGCCGGGGAGCACGCTTGCGCACGCCGTCGCCGTGTCGGCGGCCGCCAGGTCACCGGCCGGCGCCCGGTCGGCGAACTGCTGGCGCTGCAGATCGGCCACGGTGAGGCCGCCGCGCCCGGCCATGGCCGCCACGTCCTCGACGCCTCCGCGGGTGCGCAGCGAGCGCGGGGTGCCGACGGTGCCGAAGACGCGCTCGTAGCCGGTCACCGGCCGCTCGGCGTTGGCCAGCCATGCGCTGTCGTTGGAGTTCGCCACGTACGGCGCGTCCCGCAGGACCGGCATCCGCGCGGGGCCGAAGACCCCGGGCTGCACCGCGTCCGGGTCCGAGCCGAGCGCGCAGTCGCCGCGCGCGCCGTCGAGCACCGCGATGCCGGCGGCCGGATAGGTGGCCCGGCCGAGCGGGGTCGAGCAGCGGGCGGCCAGCTCGTCGGTGATCCGGGGGAGTACCTGGGCCTGGGTGAAGAGGGTGTGCCCGGCGGCGTCGGCGGCGACGGTGTTCACCCACGGCAGGCCCTGGGTGCGGGCCAGCGCGTCCGCCATGTCACGGGTGGAGCGGGACTTCGCGAAGCCGAGGGCGGTGTCGGAGGCCCGCAGGTTGGCGGCGTTCGGATCGTTGAGCGCGAAGGCCGTGGTCGTCGTCCACGGCAGCGGCAGGGACGCGCCGAGACCGGTGACGACCGGTCCGTAGCGGGTCCACCACTGGGTACCCGTGACGGGGGCGCCGTCCTTCACCGCGACCGTGATCCTGCGCGGGGTCATCCGCTCCGCCGTGCCGTCCACCAGATACGCGGTGGGGTCGGCCGGGTCGAGCGTGAGCTGGTGCAGGTTGAGCGGGACGCCCGTCGCGACGGTGTGGCTCCAGGCGACCTTCTCGTTGAAACCGATGTTGACGACGGTGGTGCCGAGCAGGGAGGCCCCGGAGACGTCGAGCTCGCCGGGGATGGTCTGCTGGGACTGCCAGAAGCGGCGGCCGCCCTGCCAGGGGTAGTGCGGATTGCCGAGCAGCAGCCCGCGGCCGTTCGCGGTGGTGGCGCCCTGGAAGGCGACGGCGTTGGAGCCCATCGTGGCGTTCTGGGCCCCGAACAGCTCGCGCGCCGCCTCTGCCGTCCGCTGCGGGTCAGGGGCCTGGGGCGCCGAGGAGAACGGTGCCGGGGCGGAGGAGACCGCGGCCCGGCCTGTGGCCCCCGACGCCGGGCGGGGTCCGGCCGCCGGAGCCTCCGGCGCGGCGGGCGCGGACGGCGGGCGGGACGCCGTGATGCCGTCCACCGCCCGGCCCTGCCCGCCCAGGACGGAGACCGCCCAGCCGCGCCGCGCCACGTCCAGCGCGGTGACCGGGCGGACCCAGTCGGCTCCCGCGCAGGCCGGGTCGGTGACGCGGTTCTTCCGCAGCCAGGCGTTGTAACCGGCCGCCCAGCCGCGCATCAGCTCCTTCAGCTGCCGGCTCGGGCCCGCCGGAGCGGGGGTGGCGAGCAGCGCCTCGACCGTCCCGGCCTCCTTCACCCCGCGGAAGAACAGGTCGCTGGACAGGTTCCTCGTCGCCGACGACAGGGAGCCGTCCGGCGCGGCGGAGGCGCCGAACCACCGGGACCGCTCGCCGTTCACGGTGAGGAAGCCGTCGGCGAGGACGCACACCTGGTCCGCGGCCTGCGCCCAGCCGGTGCCGAAGCCGAGGCCCGCGTAGTCCTCGGCCACGATGTGCGGAATGCCGTACTCGGTGTAGCGGATGACCGCCGAGAGCCCCCGGTCCGAGGGGTGGTGGGCACGGTCGCCCTGGTCCGCGACGGCGGCGGCGGGCAGCGAGGCGGTGACGGTGGCCAGGGCCGCGCCGATCAGCGCGAGCCGTCTCCACCGGACCGGGAACACGGTGCGGAAGTGCAAGGTGACTCCCAACGAGCAGGTGAGGAAAGCGGGTTGGGTCATCCAGACACCAAGCGCCCGCTCTGTCAACATCCCGTTCGGTATCCGCAGGACCGGGGACGCGTGAGCCCGACCGGGTACTTGACCGGCCGCCCGGCCCCGCCGAGGATCGTCAGCCATGGACCGAGGACCGCGCAGCATGCTCACCCGAACCGTCGACGGCGTCCTGCGCACGAGCGCCCGGCGCATTCCCGACCGGATCGCGCTGCGCTACGGCGACCGCGCCTGGACCTACGCCGAACTCGACGCCGCCGTCACCACCGCCGCCGCCGTCCTGCGCGAGCGGTGGGGACTGCCGGAGCACGCCCGGGTCGCGACCTACGCGCACAACTCCGACGCCTATCTGATCGCCTTCCTCGCCTGCTCCCGCGCCGGCCTCGTGCACGTCCCGGTGAACCACCACCTCACCGGTGACGATCTCGGCTACATCCTGCGTCAGTCCGGCAGTTCACTGGTCCTCGCGGATCCGGCGCTCGCCGACCGCGTCCCCTCCGGCCTCCCCGTACGGCCCCTGCGCGACAGCGAGGAGTCGCTCCTCGGGGCGCTCGCCGCCCCGGGGCCGTTCGACCCGGAGCCGTACGACACGGACCGCGACCCGGGCGACCTCGTACAGCTGCTCTACACGTCGGGCACCACCGCCCTGCCCAAGGGTGCGATGATGACCCACCGGGCCCTGGTCCACGAGTACGAGAGCGCGATCCACGCCCTCGACCTGCACGAGGACGACCGCCCCGTGCACTCGCTGCCGCTGTACCACTCGGCGCAGATGCACGTCTTCCTGCTGCCCTACCTCGCGGTCGGCGCCGAGAACACCGTCGTCGACGGACCCGACCCCGCGCTCCTGTTCGACCTGACCGAATCCGGGCGCTGCGACAGTCTGTTCGCTCCGCCGACCGTCTGGATCGGGCTCGCGGAGCACCCCGGGTTCGCCACGCGCGACCTCTCCGCCCTCCGCAAGGCCTACTACGGCGCCTCGGTCATGCCCGTCCCGGTCCTGGAGGGGCTGCGCGCCCGCCTGCCCGGTCTGCGCTTCTACAACTGCTTCGGCCAGTCGGAGATCGGCCCCCTCGCCACCGTCCTCGGGCCCGACGAGCACGAGGGCCGGATGGACTCCTGCGGCCGACCCGTCCGCCACGTCGAGGCCCGGGTCGTCGACGAGCACGGCAAGGACGTCCCCGACGGCACCCCCGGCGAAGTCGTCTACCGTTCACCGCAGTTGTGCTGCGGCTACTGGGACAGGCCGGAAGAGACCGAGGAGGCCTTCCGGGACGGCTGGTTCCGCTCCGGCGACCTCGCCGTCCGCGACGCCGAGGGCTACTTCACGGTGGTCGACCGGGTCAAGGACGTCATCAACTCCGGGGGCGTCCTCGTCGCCTCACGGCAGGTCGAGGACGCCCTCTACACCCATCCCGCGGTCGCCGAGACCGCGGTCGTCGGTCTGCCCGACGACCGCTGGATCGAGGCCGTCACCGCGTTCGTCGTGCCGCGCCACGAGGTCACCGAGGACGAAATCCTCGCGCACGCGCGCGAGAGGCTCGCCCACTTCAAGGCCCCGAAGCGGGTGTTCCTGGTCGAGACGCTGCCCCGCAACGCCAGCGGAAAGATCCTCAAGCGCGAGCTGCGGGACCGCTTCGGCCGCCGGTCCTAACGGTCCTGCACCAGACAGAGGACGTTTCCCTCACTGTCCTTGAACCAGCACCCGCGCATGTTGTCCGTCTCGACCACGCCGTCCACCGTCTTGAGGCCCGGCAGGTCGTAGTCCTCGAAGGTCACGCCCTTCGCCTTGAGCTCCGACATCGACGCGTCGAGGTCGTCGACCTTGAAGCTCGCCAGCGTGTGCTGGGCCTGGCCGCCGTACGGGGTCTCGTAGAGACCCACGATCGTCCCACCGGACTCGAGCCGGGTGTCCTCGGGCGCTTCCCGGGTCAGGGTCAGGCCGAGGGTCTCGGTGTAGAAGCGCTTGGCCCTGGCCAGATCGTTGGCCGGAATGATCGCGGCCACAGGAGAGTCCGACAGCATCGCAACCACCTCCTACCCCCAGGCTACGCAGCCACCCTGCTCGGCGCTCGTCCCGGAGGTCACCTCAGGTCGACGATGCGCCTGATCTTGCCCACCGAGCGCTCCAGGGTGTCCGGGTCCACCACCTCGACCGCGACCGACACCCCGATCCCGTCCTTGACCGCCTTGACGATCGCCCGCGCGGCGTCGTCGCGTTCCCCGGGCGTCGCGTCGGGGCGGGCCTCCGCGCGCACCGTCAGGGCGTCCAGCCGGCCCTCGCGGGTCAGCCGGAGCTGGAAGTGCGGGGCCACCCCGGGGGTGCGCAGCACGATCTCCTCGATCTGGGTGGGGAAGAGATTCACCCCGCGCAGGATCACCATGTCGTCGCTGCGGCCGGTGATCTTCTCCATGCGCCGGAACACCCGGGCCGTCCCCGGCAGCAGCCGGGTCAGGTCACGGGTGCGGTAGCGCACCACCGGCATGGCCTCCTTGGTCAGGGAGGTGAAGACCAGTTCGCCCTCCGCACCGTCCGGCAGCACCTCGCCCGTGACCGGGTCCACGATCTCCGGGTAGAAGTGGTCCTCCCAGATGTGCAGCCCGTCCTTGGTCTCCACGCACTCCTGGGCCACGCCCGGGCCCATCACCTCGGAGAGACCGTAGATGTCGACGGCGTCGATGGCGAAGCGCTCCTCGATCTCGCGGCGCATCTCCTCCGTCCAGGGCTCGGCGCCGAAGATGCCGACCTTGAGGGAGGTGCCGCGCGGGTCGACGCCCTGGCGCTCGAACTCGTCGAGCAGGGTCAGCATGTACGAGGGCGTGACCATGATGATCTCGGGCCGGAAGTCCTGGATCAGCTGCACCTGGCGGGCGGTCATGCCGCCGGAGGCGGGGATGACCGTGCAGCCGAGCCGCTCGGCCCCGTAGTGCGCGCCCAGGCCGCCGGTGAACAGCCCGTACCCGTAGGCCACGTGCACCTTGTGCCCGGGCCGGCCGCCGGCCGCGCGGATCGAGCGGGCGACCACGTCCGCCCAGGTGTCCAGGTCCCGCTGGGTGTAGCCGACGACCGTGGGCCGCCCTGTCGTGCCGCTGGAGGCGTGGATGCGGCGGATCTCCGACTGCTCCACGGCGAACATCCCGAACGGGTAGTGCTCGCGCAGATCCGTCTTGGCGGTGAAGGGGAAGCGGGCCAGGTCGGCGAGGGTGCGGCAGTCCTCCGGCCGGATCCCCGCCGCGTCGAAGGACCGCCGGTAGAACGCCACGTTGTCGTAGGCGTGCCGCAGGGTCGCACGCAGCCGCTCCAGCTGGAGGGCCTCCAGCTCGTCGCGGCCCAGCCGCTCGCCCGCGTCCAGCAGATCAGTCATGCGTCACTCCCAGCCCTCACGCCCGTACCGCCCGGCCGACCGGCGTAAAACGGACGACCGATCATTCGGTAGATCTTCGCGAGGCCAGTAAATCCGTCCCCACCCCGGGCTTGGCAAGAGGTCGGGGCAGGTTTTCTCGACTCGTCCGCCCGGCGGAGCGCGTGCGACGTCCGGACGGGACCGGGCCCGACAGGATCGCGGCCGGGCGGACAGGCGGCCCGGCACCCCGGCCGGGCCGTCCACGTCGATGTCGTTCCCGCCGCCGGGCGGCGCGCGCGGAAGATCACACCTTCGGGTGGGGCCGATCCTCGTGGCGCACCCACGGAGCGAGCGGGCCGACGCGACGCGGACCCCGTGCCGCCCTGCCCACGGGCCCGGCGTGCGCCCACCGAAATCCGGTGGCGCCCGCACCACGGCGGGTGCTGGGGTGGCTGCCATGGACCTCACCGCCCTGCGCCTCCAGCACGACCGCCAGCTCCGCCTGGGTGCCCGCCCGGACGGACCAGGCGCCCGCGTCGAACGCGACGGACTCGTCGTCCGCCAGACCGGGCCCGCGCACGGCTGGAACGGCATCCTCTGGTCCGGCCTCGGCCGGGACGACGCCGACGCGGCCATCGCCGCCCAGATCCGCCACTTCCGCGCCGCCGGCCGCTCCTTCGAATGGAAGCTGTACGGCCACGACGGGCCGGCCGACCTCCCCGCACGCCTCCTCGCCGCCGGGTTCACCGCCGAGGAGCAGGAGAGCCTGATGGTCGCCGAGGCGACCGCCCTGCCGTCGCACGAGGGACTGCCGGAGGGGGTGGAGCTGCGGGCCGTCACCGACGAGGCCGGCGTCCGGATGGTGGTCGAGGTGCACGACCGCGCCTTCGGGACGGACAGCTCCCACCTGGGCCGCCGTCTCCTCGACCAGCTCGCCGACGCGCCCGGAACCGTCGCCGCCGTCGTCGCCCTCGCCGAGGGCGTCCCGGTCAGCGCGGCCCGCCTCGACCTGCCGCGGGACACCGACTTCGCGGGGCTGTACGGCGGCGGCACCGTCGAGGCCTGGCGGGGCAGGGGCCTCTACCGCGCTCTGGTAGCCCACCGCGCCCGGATCGCCGCGGAGCGCGGCTACCGCTACGTCCAGGTCGACGCCGCACCGACCAGCCGCCCGATCCTCGCCCGCCTGGGCTTCGCCGAACTCACCACGACCACCCCGTACCAGTACGAGCTCTCGTAGGCCGCGGTGATCAGCCGCCGGGGCGGACCGTGCCGCTGCCGGCCTCTCGGACGTGCGGACCTCCGGGGCCACGTCTCCGCGGCGCCCGGTGGAAGGGACGGGACGCGCCCTACTGGCGGGCCCAGTGCCCCGGGCGCTCGAAGCCGGCGGGCAGGCGGGTGGTGGCGTCGCCCCGGGCCGCGTTCAGCTGCGGCTGGGTGAGGAAGAGGGCGCCGGTCAGGTCCGCGCCCGACAGGTCGGCGTCCCGCAGGTCGGCGCCGATCAGGTCGGCGAGCGACAGGTCCGCCCCGCTCAGGTCCGCCGCGATGAGCAGCGCCCCGCGCAGATCGGCGCCCCGCAGCTTCGCCCCGCGCAGCCGGGCCCCGATCAGATCGGCGCCGCGCTTGTTCTTCGCCCTGCCGCCCGCCGCCGCCCGGACCAGCGAGCTGCTCCTGAGCAGCAGCGGGTTCACCTCGGCCCGCACGGGAGCGACGTCCAGCTTCTCCAGCTCGGCCGCCGAGCCGTCGGTCAGGGCCGTCACCCGGGCCAGGGCCCGGTCGAGGTCACGGTGGACGGGACGGGTCGCGGCCAGCGCCCTGGCCTCCGTGAGATAGCGCAGCAGCTCGTGCAGCTGGCGCATCACGGGGAACACCTCGTACATCTGCCGGGCGGTGTCCGGGGCCTCCCGCCAGGACACCCCGCCGAACGTGACCTGGGAGACACGCTGGCCGGCGCCGAAGCAGTCGTAGACCGTGCAGCCCGGAAAGCCGCTGTCCCGCAGCCGGGTGTGGATGCCGCAGCGGAAGTCCTCCTGGAGGTTCCGGCAGGGCTCGCCCGAGGACTTGTCCACCGCGAAGTCCGCGGACCTGGCGAAGGGGAGGGCCACGCAGCACAGCCCGAAGCAGTTCGCGCAGTCGCCGCGCAGCTCGGCCTGAGGGAGCTCGGCCGGGGACGCGGACGGACGGGTCTCGGACACGGTGAAACGGCTTCCTTCGCTGTTCGGGACGGACGTCCCACCGTATCGCGCCCTCGGTGAACGCGGCTGCCGCGCCGTGCTGGGGCGCCCGCCCCTGCGTTGTCACCCCTCCGTGGTCCGCCCGGGTCGGGATCCCCTCGGGCTTCGGTGCCTGCCGCGGTTCCGGCCCCTGTCAGGACCCCGCTCCCGCTCCCGCGTCCGCCTCCACCGCCACCGACCGGGCCCAGCGGTAGTCCGCCTTGCCGCTCGGGGAGCGCTGGATGGCGTCGGCGAGCACGAGCTGGCGCGGCACCTTGTAGCCGGCGAGCCGGGTACGGCAGTGCGACTGGATCGCCGCCAGGTCCAACGGGGCTGCGCCGTGCCGTAGTTGGACGACGGCCGCCACGTGACTGCCCCACTTCGCGTCCGGCACGCCGGCGACGAGGGCGTCGTACACGTCCGGGTGGGACTTGAGCGCCTGCTCGACCTCCTCCGGATACACCTTCTCGCCGCCGGTGTTGATGCACTGCGAGCCGCGCCCGAGGACGGTGACGATGCCCTGTTCGTCGACGGTGGCCATGTCGCCGAGCAGGACCCAGCGCTCGTCGCCCTTCTGGAAGAAGGTCTCGGCGGTCTTGGCCCGGTCGTTGTAGTACCCGAGCGGCACGTGGCCGCGCTGGGCGAGCCGGCCGATCTCGCCGACGCCCACGGGCTCGTGGGTGGCCGGGTCGACGACCTGGGTGCGTTCGTTGACGTGCAGCCGGAAGCCCTTGGCGGGGCCGGAGTCGTCGGTGGCCCGCCCGTTGGAACCGGACTCCGACGAGCCGAAGTTGTTGAGCAGCAGCACGTTCGGGGCGAGGGCCTGGAACTGGGCGCGCACGGTGTCCGACATGATCGCGCCGGACGAGGAGAGGCTGAACAGCGACGACAGGTCCGTGTCCTTGAGCGGTCCGTGGAGGGCGTCGACGAGGGGGCGCAGCATCGCGTCGCCGACCAGCGAGACGCTCGACACCTTCTCCTTCTCGATGGTGCGCAGGACCTCGGCGGGCACGTACTTGCGGTGGATCACCACCCGCTGACCGTAGTTGAAGGCGATGAACGAGGTCAGCGTGGAGGTGCCGTGCATCAGCGGGGGAGTGGGGAAGAAGGTGAGCCCCGCACCGCCCGCCGCCACCCGTTCGGCGAGCTCCTCCGGACGCTTGACCGGCTCGCCGCTCGGGTCACCCCCGAACAGTCCGGCGAAGAACAGGTCCTCCTGGCGCCACATCACGCCCTTCGGCATGCCCGTGGTGCCGCCGGTGTAGATGATGAAGAGGTCGTCGGGCGAGCGCGGTGCGAAGCCGCGATCCGCCGAGCCGGCCGCCTCCGCCTCGGTGAACGCCACGCAGCCCGGAACGGGCGGCGCGCCCTCGGACGGGGTCCCCACCCGCACGAGGTGCCGCAGCTTCTCCGTCTGCGGCAGTGCCGCCGCGACCCGCTCGCCGAACTCGGCGTCGAAGACGAGGGCGGCCAGATCGGCGTCGCGGTAGAGGTAGACCAACTCCTCTTTCACGTAGCGGTAGTTGACGTTGACCGGGACGAGCCGGGCCTTCAGGCAGGCCAGCACGGTCTGCAGGTACTCGACGCCGTTGTACAGGTGGAGGCCGAGGTGCTCGCCGGGGCGCAGGCCCGCGTCCAGGAGGTGATGGGCGAGCCGGTTGGCGGCGCTGTCGAGCTCGGCGTAGGTGAGCCGGCGCTCGGCCCCGGTGCCGGGGTGGTCGACGTACACCAGCGCCTCGCGGTCCGGGACCACGTCGACGACCGATTCGAACAGGTCGGCAAGGTTGTACTCCACCGTTCCTCCTGATCCTGGCCCGGACGGAACCCGTCGGTCACTGGGCGGTCATTAGAGCGCCGACGGGCGGAGGTGGGAAGGGCCCGCACAGAAGAATCTGACTGACTGTCAGAAAACTATTGAACTGGATCCGCCACTCCTGCAACCTGTTCCAGAAATGGAGCCGGGAGTCGGGAGACGGCGGACATGGCAGACACGGCGGACGCGGCTGACGCGTCGGATGCGGCAGCAGCGGCAGAGAAGGCGGAGACAGCCGGGTCGGCGGAGGTGCCGGCGAAGGGCGGCGCGGAACACCCCGGGACCGAGAACGCCTGCACGGACCACCCCGGAACGGACCACCCCGGAACGGACCACCCCGGCACCGAACACCTCGGCACCGAACACCTCGACGTACGGCGCGAGGGCGCCACGCTGGTCCTCACCCTGAACCGGCCCGAGGCCAGGAACGCGCTCTCGCTGCCGATGCTGGTCGGGCTCTACGACGGCTGGCTGGCCGCCGACGCCGACGACACGATCCGCTCGGTCGTCCTCACCGGCGCCGGCGGCTCCTTCTGCGCGGGCATGGACCTCAAGGCGCTCGCCGGCAAGGGCATGGCGGGGGACCGGTATAGGGACCGCATGACCGCCGACCCCGACCTGCACTGGAAGGCCATGCTGCGGCACCACCGCCCGCGCAAGCCGGTCCTCGCCGCCGTCGAGGGATACTGCGTCGCCGGCGGCACCGAGATCCTCCAGGGCACCGACATCCGGGTGGCCGGGGCCACCGCCACCTTCGGCCTCTTCGAGGTCCGGCGCGGCCTCTTCCCGATCGGCGGCTCCACCGTCCGGCTGCCCCGCCAGATCCCGCGCACCCACGCCCTCGAAATGCTCCTCACCGGCCGCCCCTACACCGCGGAGGAGGCCGCGGCCATCGGTCTGGTCGGCCGTGTCGTCCCGGACGGCACCGCCCTGGAGGCGGCCCTGGAGATCGCGGAGCGGATCAACGCCTGCGGGCCGCTCGCCGTCGAGGCCGTCAAGGCCTCCGTCTACGAGACCGCCGAGATGACCGAGCAGGAGGGGCTGGCCGCGGAGCTCCGGCGGGGGTGGCCGGTCTTCGCCACCGCGGACGCCAAGGAAGGCGCGACCGCCTTCGCCGAGAAACGCACCCCGGTCTACCGCCGGGAGTGACCCGCCGAACGGTCCGCCGCGGGCGCATCCGCCCCCGCCCACCCAGTCAGGAGCCAGCATGACCGACGCCCCCGAAACCCTGCGCGCCCCGCTCGTCGTCGAGTTCCCCTTCACCCGTTCCCTCAGCCCCGTCCAGTCCGCCTTCCTCACCGGCCTGCGCGAGCGCGTCCCGCTCGGCGTGCGCACCGAGGCCGGACGCGTACTCGTGCCACCCGTCGAGTACGACCCCGAGACCGCCGCCGAACTGCGCGACCTCGTCGAGGTCGGCGAGACCGGCACCGTCACCACGTGGGCCTGGAACCCGGAGCCCCGCCGCGGACAGCCCCTCGCATCCCCCTTCGCCTGGGTGCTCGTCCGCCTCGACGGCGCCGACACCGCCCTGCTGCACGCCCTCGACGCCCCCGGGCCCGGGGCCGTGCGCACCGGCATGCGCGTCCGGATCCGCTGGGCCGCCGAACGGCACGGCGCCATCACCGACATCGCCTGCTTCGAGCCGGCCACGGCCGGAGAGGACGCGCCGGCCGAACCCCGTCCGCACGACGGGGACTTCGCCGACCCGGTCACGGGCATCGTCGCCGCCGCCCGTCTCGACTACACCTACACCCCCGGCCGCGCCCAGACCGGCTACCTGCGCTCCCTCGCCGAACGCCGCACCGTCGGGGAGCGCTGCCCGTCCTGCGCCAAGGTGTACGTGCCGCCCCGCGGCGCCTGCCCCACCTGCGGGGTCGCCACCACCGAGCGCGTCGAGGTCGGCCCGCGCGGCACCGTCACCACCTTCTGCATCGTCAACATCAAGGCGAAGAACCTCGACATCGAGGTCCCGTACGTCTACGCCCACATCGCCCTCGACGGCGCCGGACTCGCCCTGCACGGCCGGATCGCCGGGATCCCGTACGACCAGGTCCGCATGGGGCTGCGCGTCGAGCCCGTGTGGAGCGAGGGCGGCCGCTACCCCGACCACTACCGCCCCAGCGGAGAGCCGGACGCCGACCACGACACGTTCAAGGAGCTCCTGTGACCGCAGCACGCAGGGACGTCGCCATCGTCGCCTTCGCCCAGACCGACCACACCCGCCGCACCGACGACCTGTCCGAGGTCGAGATGGTGATGCCGGTCCTCCACGAGGTGCTGCGGCAGACCGGCCTCAGGACCTCCGACATCGGCTTCACCTGCTCCGGCTCCTCCGACTACCTCGCCGGCCGTGCGTTCTCCTTCACCATGGCCCTCGACGGCGTCGGCGCCTGGCCGCCCATCTCCGAGTCCCACGTGGAGATGGACGGCGCCTGGGCGCTGTACGAGGCGTGGGTGAAGCTGCTCACCGGCGAGGCCGACACGGCGCTCGTGTACTCCTACGGGAAGTCCTCGCCCGGCTCCGTACGCGATGTGCTGACCCGCCAGCTCGACCCGTACTACGTCGCCCCCCTGTGGCCCGACTCCGTCGCCCTCGCCGCCCTCCAGGCGCAGGCCCTGATCGACGCGGGCGACACCGACGAGGCCGGGCTCGCCGCCGTCGCGGCCCGCAGCCGCCAGGACGCGGCCGCCAATCCGCACGCCCAGCTGCCCGGGGCGCGGCCGCAGGGCGAGCACCTCGTCGCCCCGCTCCGCACCGGCGACTGCCCGCCCGTCGGGGACGGCGCCGCCGCCGTGATCCTCGCCGCGGGCGACCGGGCACGCGAACTGTGCGCCCGGCCCGCCTGGATCACCGGCATGGACCACCGCATCGAGGCGCACTCGCTCGGCGTGCGCGACCTCACGGACTCGCCCTCCACCCGCCTCGCCGCCGAGCGCGCCGGCGCCTTCGAGCCGGCCGGCCGGCCGATCGACACCGCCGAACTGCACGCGCCGTTCACCTCCCAGGAGGTCGTCCTGCGCAAGGCCCTCGGCCTCGGCGACTCCGTCCGCGTCAATCCGTCGGGCGGAGCCCTCGCCGCCAATCCCGTGATGGCCGCGGGCCTCATCCGGCTCGGCGAGGCCGCCGCCCGCATCCACCGGGGCGCCTCGCACCGGGCCCTCGCCCACGCCACCTCCGGGCCCTGCCTCCAGCAGAACCTGGTCGCCGTCCTGGAAGGGGACTCGCATGAGTAAGGCCGCGACTTCGAAGGAGTGCGTCGCGATCGTCGGCATCGGCCAGACGAAGCACGTCGCCGCCCGCCACGACGTCTCGCTCGCCGGTCTCGTCCGTGAGGCGGCCCAGCGCGCCCTGGAGGACGCCGAGTTGAGCTGGGCGGACGTCGACGCCGTCGTCATCGGCAAGGCCCCCGACTTCTTCGAGGGCGTGATGATGCCGGAGCTCTATCTCGCCGACGCCCTCGGCGCGGTCGGCAAGCCGATGCTCCGGGTCCACACCGCCGGCTCGGTCGGCGGCTCCACGGCCCTCGTCGCCGCGAACCTCGTCGCCGCCCGGGTGCACCAGACCGTCCTCACCCTCGCCTTCGAGAAGCAGTCCGAGTCCAACGCCATGTGGGGCCTCTCGCTGCCCATCCCCTTCCAGCAGCCGCTGCTCGCCGGCGCGGGCGGCTTCTTCGCCCCGCACGTACGCGCCTACATGCACCGCACCGGCGCGCCCGACGCGATCGGCTCCCTCGTCGCCTACAAGGACCGCCGCAACGCGCTCAAGAACCCGTACGCCCATCTCCACGAGCACGACATCACCCTGGAGAAGGTGCGGTCCTCGCCGATGCTGTGGGACCCGATCCGCTACTCGGAGACCTGCCCCTCCTCCGACGGGGCCTGCGCGATGATCCTCACCGACCGCGCGGGCGCCGCCCGTTCACCCCGGCCGCCGGCCTGGATGCTCGGCGGCGCGATGCGCAGCGAGCCCACGCTCTTCGCCGGCAAGGACTTCGTCTCCCCGCAGGCCGGACGCGACTGCGCCGCCGACGTCTACCGGCAGGCCGGGATCACCGATCCGCGCCGGCAGATCGACGCCGTCGAGATGTACGTGCCGTTCTCCTGGTACGAGCCGATGTGGCTGGAGAACCTCGGCTTCGCGGAGGAGGGCGAGGGCTGGAAGCTGACGGAGGCGGGCGTCACCGAGATCGGCGGCGACCTGCCGGTGAACCCGTCCGGCGGGGTGCTCTCGACCAACCCCATCGGCGCCTCCGGCATGATCCGCTTCGCGGAGGCGGCCCTTCAGGTACGAGGGCAGGCCGGCGAGCACCAGGTGGAGGGGGCGCGTACGGCGCTCGGGCACGCGTACGGAGGGGGCGCGCAGTTCTTCTCCATGTGGCTCGTCGGGGACCGGCCACCCACTGCCTGAGGTCTGTCCGTGCCCCGGACCGGTCGCTACGCTGAGGCCCGGACGAGCAGCACAGCGTGACGCGTGATGCTCGGGGAGACGCGAGAGGAGCACGGACGTGGCGAACAGCACCATGACCCAGCACGCCTGGTCGGGGCAGGATCTTCCGGACCTCGACCTGTCGCAGGCGGACTGGCGCTCCGGCAGCCAGGGCGTGGGGGACGTCGAGATCGCGTTCGTGGAGGGCTTCATCGCGATGCGCAACGGGCGTCGCCCCGAGGCGCCGTCGATCGTGTTCACCCCCGCGGAGTGGCGGGCGTTCGTGGTGAACGCGCGGGACGGCGAGTTCGACCTCACCTGAGGAGGGGCGGGCGGGCGCGTTCCGCCGGCCGCCCCCGGACAGGACCTAGGGTGGCGATCATGACAGCAGAGCGTGATCTGACCCGGCTGCTCGCCGGGATGCGACCGGAACTCCGTCCGGGCCGCTACGTCTTCACCACCGTGGACGGACCCGTCCCGGCGGGCCTCGCGCCCGTCGTCACCGTCGCCGAGACCGAGGGTCTGACGATGGTCGTACGCCAGGAGGACGCCGACGCGGCCTCACTGGCGTACGACTACGTGGCCGGCTGGATCACCCTCAGGGTCCACTCGGCACTCGATGCCGTCGGCCTCACGGCGGCCGTCGCGGGAGCCCTCGCCGACGCCGGGCTCAGCTGCAACGTCGTGGCCGGATTCCACCACGACCACCTCTTCGTGGAACACGCGCGCGCGGAGGAGGCCTTGGGCGTGCTGGCGGCGCTCGCCGGGCGATTCTGAGGCTTGTTCACACGACCTGCACAATCTTCCTCCTCGGGGGTGCCGCGCGGCGTACGCTGGGGGTTTCGTGGGGCCACCGCCCCGGACGTACCCCTTGTGCGCCGGGAGTGCGCCCCCAGCGTGGGGTGGGGTGAACCATGGCGGCACAGACCGGCGGACCGGCCGGCCGAGGCTTCGGCCTCATCGAACGCGAGGCCGAACTCGCGGCGGCCGAGGAGGCGTTGAACCTCCTGACCGGGCATGGCACGGAGGCGCCCCCGTACCGGGGCGACGCCGAGGCCGACGGGGCGGTGGGGGCCGCGGACCGTACGGCGGAGAGCCGGGGCGCGGCCGGGGCCGACGGCTCCGACGCCGACACCGCGGACCTCGAGGACGCCGCGGCCCGCTCCGGCGGTGCGCGCCACGGGGCTCTCTTCGGGCCCGGCGCCGAGCAGCTCCCCCCGACCGGCCCGGGCACCGACCCGGACCGCGCCGGCCGGCCCGCCCGCGTCCCCCGGCCCCGCCAGGCCCCCGGCGCACCCCTGCTGCGCGTGGTGCGGGACCTCGGGGCCGTGACGGGCGCCGCGGCCGGAACCGAAGCCGGCCGGAGTGCCGGCCAGGTCCGCCGCGGCGGAGTGCTCGCCTACGCCGCGCCCGCCGGGCTGGGGAAGACCACCCTGCTCGCCGAGATCCGCCGCCGGGCCGCCGCCAAGGGCTGCACGGTGCTGTCCGCGCGGGGCGGCGACCAGGAACAGCGGGTCGCCTTCCACGTGGCGCGGCAGCTGCTGCAGCCGCAGCTCGCGGCCGCCTCCCGCACGGAGCTCCGGGAGCGACTCGGCAGCTGGTACGACATCGTCGGCCCCGCGCTCGGCCTGTGCACCGCCGCCGAGGGCGCGCCGCCGGACCCGCAGGGACTGCGCGACGGGCTCGACTGGGTGCTCACCCACCTCGCGGTACGCCGCGCCCCGCTCGTCGTCGTCCTCGACGACGCGCACTGGGCCGACCCCGAATCCCTCGGCTGGCTCTCCGCCTTCTCCCCGCGCGCCGAGGAGCTGCCGATGCTGCTCGTCGTCGCCTACCGCCCGGACGAACTCCCCGAGTCGGGTGAGGAGTTCACCGGGCGCCGGTCCGGCCAGCGGCCGCTCGGCCTGGAGCCCCTGACCTCGACCGCGATCGCCCGGCTCGTGCGCGACCGGGTCGGCGCGCACGCCGACGACGCCTTCTGCCGCGAGTGCTGGGCCGTCACCTCCGGCAACCCCTTCGAGGCCGTCGAGCTCGCCGCCAGGATCCGCGACCGGGGCCTGGAGCCCGTCGCCGACCGCGCCCACACCCTGCGCGATCTCGCCGCCGCGGTGAAGGGCAGCGGGCTGATCGCGCAGATCGAACGGCTCGGCACCGCCACCGTGCGTCTCGCCTGGGCCTGCGCCGTCCTCGGCACCGAGATCTCCCCGCAGCTCGCCGGCGCCGTCGCCGGACTCGGCGGCGAGGAGGTCGCCCGCAGCGCGGGACTGCTGCGCCGGGCCCGCGTCCTGGCCGAGGCGCCCGACGAGGAGACCGACACCCTCGAATTCGTCCACCCCCTCATCGCCACCGCCGTCTACGACGCCATCCCGGCCGCCACCCGGGTGGCCCTGCACGGCCAGGCGGCCTGGTGCGTCGTCGACGCCGGCCTCGGCCCCACCGCCGCCGCCCGTCACCTCGTCGAGACCCATCCCGAGGGCGACCCCTGGGTGGTGCAGAACCTGCGTGCCGCAGCCCAGGAGACGCTGCGCGCCGGCGCCCCCGACACCGCCCGCCGCTATCTCGCCCGCGCCCTGCGCGAGCCTCCCGACCACGACGAGCGGGCCGCCGTGCTCTTCGAGCTCGGCTCGGCGTCCCTGCTCACCGAGCCCGCCACCACGGTCAACCACCTGCGCGCCGCCCTGGAGGAGCCGGTCACCGAGCCCGCCCTCCGGCACGGCATCGTCTACCGGCTCTCCCAGGTCCTCGCCCACAGCGACCGGCTCGTCGAGGCCTCCGAGCTCCTCGGCCGGGAGTCGCGGCTCACCACCGACGCCCGCAGCAGGCTGCGCATGCAGTCCGAGAAGTTCATGTGGGACGCCTTCCGCGCCGACGAGCCCGACTCCCCGGCCCGCTCCCGGCGCCTCACCCGCCTGGCCGACCGGCTCACCGGCCGCGACCTCACGGAGCGGTACATCATCGGCCTGCGCGCCTGGGACGCCACGGTCCGCGCCGAGCCCTCCGCCGTCGCCGTCGGACACGCCGAGCGTGCCCTGAAGGGCGGCCTGAGCTGGGCCGACGAGAGCCGCGGCTTCGAGGTCCCCGTCCTCGTCGCCCTCACCTTCCTCTACGCCGACCGGCCCGGCCGCGCCGAGGAGCTCTTCGCCGCCGGCACCGCCGAGTTCGAGCGCCAGGGCTGGCGCGGCGCCCACCTCTCCTTCGCGTACACCCTCCTCGGGTACATCCGCTACCGCCGCGGCCGGCTCGTCGAGGCCGAGGACTTCGTGCGTGCGGGCCTGCGGCTCGCCGAGCGCGTCGGCCCCCGGACCCCCGCGCTGTGGTACGCCACCGGAGTGATGATCGAGGTGCTGCTCGCCCGGGGCCGGACGGAGGAGGCCGAGCGGGTGGCCCGCACCCACGACTTCGGCGAGCCGTTCCCGGCCGCCGTGACCTTCCCCGACTCCCAGACCGTCCACGCCGAACTGCTCCTCGCCACCGGCCGCACCGAGGAGGCCGCCGCCGAGCTCGCCGCCGTCGGCCGTCGTCTCGACCCCCGCGGCATGCGCAACCCCGCCTGGTGCCCCTGGCAGTCGCACCTCGCGCTCGCCGAGGCGTGCGAGACCCCCGAACGAGCCCGCGAGACGGCGCTCGCCGCCGTGGCCCGCGCCCGCCAGTACGGCGCGCCCTCCGCGATCGGCCAGGCGCTCCGCGTCACCGCCGAGGTCTCCCCGGACACCGAGCGGGTCAAGCTCCTGGAGGAGTCCGTCGACTGGCTCGACCGCTCGCCCGCCGCCTATGAGCTGGCCCGCTCCCTGGTCGCCCTCGGCATCGCGCTGCGCCGGGCGGGCCGCACGAACGAGGCGGCCGAGCACCTTTACCGCGGCCTGGAGACCGCGCAGAGCTGCGGCGCGGACAGGCTGGTCGAGGACGCCCGCGGCGAGCTCGCCGCCGCCGGTCTGCGGCCCCGCGCGCTGCTGGCCGCCGGCACCGACACGCTCACCGCGCGTGAGCGGAGCGCCGCCGAGCTCGCCGCCCGCGGAGAGGACCCGGCCGAGGTGCTCGGCGTCGACCGCGCCACCGCCACCCGTCTGCTCTCGGCGGTGTACCGCAAGCTGGGCACCGACCGCGCCGGGCTCGCGCAGGCACTTCGCGGCGAGGGCGCCTGACGTCGCCCCGGCGCGCCGCACCGCGCGCCCGGGCACGTACCATGGCGGTATGTCCTTCCTCCGCCGCCGCAGCGCCGCCACTCCCGCGGGTCCGGACTTCGACGTCCTGGCCATGGACCCCGGGGACTGGCCCGGCAATCTCGGTGCCGGCCTGCTCCCGGCCCCCGACGGCAGCTGCCAGGGCGTGTTCCTGCGCTACGACCTGTTCGGCGGCCGCGGGCCCGCGATGATCATCGGCAACCTCCCGGAGGGCTCCCCGGCGCGTGAGCTCGCCGACGGGCAGGTTCCCTTCGAGGTGGCCCAGCTGCTCGCCGCCCTGGAGAACGACGAGCCGGTCGAGGTCCTCGACCGTGAGGACGTCCCGGTGATGCAGGGCGACAACCTGCTGATCGTGCGCCGCATCAAGCTCTCGGAGAGCCGCATCTCCTGCGTCCAGTTCGACCGCAGCGACAACGTCCTGGTGACCATCGCCAGTTGGGACCGGCCCATCACCGACGATCTGTACGCGCTGCTCAAGCCGCTGCCCGCCGAGCTGTTCCAGCAGGGCTGACCGGGAGGCGGGGGCCGATGAGCGCACGCGTGGACAGCTGGATCTGGGCGGTCCGGCTCACCAAGACCCGCTCCCAGGCCGCCGCGGCCTGCCGGGCCGGGCACGTGAAGGTCAACGGGGACCGTGCCAAGCCCGCGCAGCCCGTGAAGCCGGGCGACGAGGTACGCGTCTTCCACGGCGGCCGGGAGCGGATCGTCGAGGTGAAGGAGCTGCTCACCAAGCGGGTCGGCCCGCCCGCGGCCGCCGAGGCCTACGTCGACAACAGCCCGCCCCCGCCGCCCCGCGAGCACGTGGCCGTCGCCGGTGTGCGCGAGCGCGGCGCCGGCCGCCCCACCAAGCGCGACCGCCGCGAGCTCGACCAGCTGCGCGGGCTGCGCCCGTAACACAGGAACGACAGGCCCCGGACGCTGCCGGGGGCCTGTCGCGTCCGGCTAGGGCCTGTCTTTCGGATCATGCCGGGCTCGCGGGGTCTGGCACGCGCGTCTGCGGCGTTGTCGTCGGTCGCCAGGGCTCCGCCATGGCTCCCTCCTCCGCCTTGCAGCTGCACGCACCGGACGACGCTCCCTGATCCGGCCTGATCCGAAAGACAGACCCTAGGGCACCGGCACGCCGAACGTCGCCGTGATCCGTGCCGCCGAGGTCCCGAGTCCCCTGGGGCCGCCGCGCGCCAGCGCCGTGGTGCTGTTCCTGCGGGCGTCCTCGACACCGTAACGACGCACGTTCCGGTGCCAGTTGAGGATGCCGGCCAGCCAGTCCTCCAGCTCCCGCAGATACGACTCGAAGACCGCCCGACCCCGCGCGTCGATCCCGAAGTCCGCATAGAGGAGAGGAACTTCGTGCCTCTTCACGTGCTCGTACTGGCGGAGTCGTCCGTGCATCAGGTCGTCGACCATCGCCGTCGCGGTCGGCTGGTCGCAGTCGAAGAACGTCTGCAACACCAGTACGGCGTTGTGCAGCTCGCCCTCGACCTCGATCTCCTTCCGGTACGAGAAGAGGTCGTTCATCAGCGTGGCGTAGTCCATGACCGAGCCCTCCAGGGCGCGGACCGTGCCGGTCTCATGGATCTCCGGCGGAAGCACCTCCGCCCGTCGCAGCCGGGACAGCAGCATCGTCAGCTCGGACCCGAAGGTGCTGCGGCGCATCTCGATGTAGTCGACCGGGTCGGGCACCCGGTGCTGGGCCGTGTTGTGCAGCTCCCACATCCAGCTGTCCAGCATCGCGTCGAGGGCCGCCCGCAGCTGGGTCCGGGCTGCGAGGCGCATCGGCTCCGCCGTCCGTGCCCACACGTCGGCGAGCGCCCGCTCCAGCGGGTTCGACGCGGCCGCCGCACCGGCGGACGGATCCTCCACCGGCAGGCAGGTCTTGAGCCGCTCGGTCTGCGACCGGGCACCGAGCAGGTTCCGTGGCCGCCCGAAGACGTAGGGGTAGTAGTCGTCGGCGTAGGTTCCCCAGGTCAGCCACAGGGTGCTGAGCGTCAGTTCCTCGAGGGTGGCATCCGGATCGAGCCCCGCCGAGCAGAGCGCCAGGTCGAAGCCCTCGGCCGTCGGCCGGTCCCAGATGTCGTCGAGGAGCCCCATTCCCTGCGCCCAGTCGAGCGAGGCCCGGAGCGCCTCGGGGTGGTGCGGGCTGAGGGACAGCGGGTACGGCAGGTCGAACTCCGGCAGGAGTAGGGCCCCGACGCTCCGGTGCGGCTGGTGAGTGACCGTCCGCAGCCGGCTCGCGGCGGGCCGGCCGAAGAGGTTCCTGATGTCGAGCGCGGAGACGCCGATCGGGCCGTCGAAGGGTGAAGTCCTCTTCACCAGACCCTCGTTCATGTACCGGCTGGAGCGCAGATGCCACTCGTGGCCGCCGGACTGCCAGTCCTGGAGGCCCTTGGTGTACGCGGCGATCGCCGCCGCCTCCACCGGTCCGAGCCCCTTCTCGACGCAGAGTGCGGGCACTTCGGTGAGCGCGGTGTTCTCGAACTGCTGCAGCCGTGAGGTCAGCAGGTCGTTGACGGCGTTCGCCGCCTCCTGCGTCGTGCACCCGAGGAACTTCTCCAGGACCAGCACGCCGTTGCTGTTCTCGCCCTCCTCCTCCACCTCGCGCTGGTACGAGAAGAGGTCGTTGCGCAGGTGGACCGCGTCCGAGAACGCGTCCCGCAGCACGCGCAGCGGCCGGGCGTACGCCACCTGTGCGGGAACCTCGGCGCCCGCCGCGTACTCGACCAGCCCCGCCGACCAGGGGGCCCCGCCCACCTTGCGGCGCATCTCGATGTACTCGACCGGGTTGGCGACCCGCCCCGCGTGGATGTTGTCGAGCTCCCACAGCGACTCGTACAGCAGATGTCGGGTCGCCTCGGCGAACCGCACCCGCCAGGCCTCCGACATCGCCGGAACGGTGCGCCGCCACAGATCGGCCAGACCGGCCTCGACCGGGTTGACCGGCTCGGGCATGCCCGCCGCCGGGTCGGCCGGCATGAAGAGGGGGAGCCGGTCGAGGTACGCCTTGCCGCCCTTGCGGTCCCGGGACCGCTTGAAGGTCTCCAGGAAGTGGTCGTCGAAGAAGAAGACCCACGTGTACCAGTCGGTGACGAGGGACAGGGCCTCCTCGTCGCAGTCGGGGTGGGTGTACGCGCAGAGCAGCGCGTAGTCGTGGGACCGGAGGTCCGCCTCCTCCCAGATCCCGGAGCCCTCCAGCATCCCCATGTCCCGCGCCCAGTCCCGCGTGTGCGTGCGGGCAGCCTCCACATGGGGGTTGAGCCGCGCCGGATACGGGACGTAGAAATCCGGCAGAACGAAGGGCTGAGCCATGCCGAGGAGGCCTTCCGGTGAGCGGGGCTGTCGTCCGGCCGAGCATTACCCGTCGATCCGGCGCTCACGCGAAGATCGCAATAGTCATACGGATCGGCGGGGGTGTCCGACGGACGGCTGCCCGTCAGGCACCCCCGCCGATCGGGCGGATTCCGGCCAGGCCCTGCTCAGGCCCGGGAAACCCGCACGTCAGCGGCCTTCACAAAGGCCACCCGATGGCCGAACTGGATCTCGTAGTACTCCTCCTGGCCGCGCACGACCGTGTGCCCCGTGACGTCGAACGTCGGTGCGTAGAAGTACTCGCCCGGTGTGCGGCCGCCCACCACGTACCGCTGCCCCGCGAGGAGCTTGTACGGCAGGGGGGACACCGCCTGCACCGGGACGCCGGCCGGATAGGCCGAGGCCTCCGGATAGGCCCGCCCGTACACCGGAACCGACGCCACGCCGTCCCTCGGCGTGAGCACCTGCCCCCGCGCGTTCACCGCCGTCGGCTCCTGTTTCGGGTTGTGGAACCACGCCCGCTGCCCGAGGTACCAGATCGCCGTCCAGTCGCCCTGCCGCTCGGCCACCGCGAAGCTCTGGCCGGTGGAGGCCCGCGCCCCCGTGTCGTTGACCCCGGTCGTCGAAGCCTGCCCGCCCGGCCGGAGCCCGATGTCCTGCACCAGCGGCGCGTCCGCGCTCGGCGCGGTGTGCAGGCGCACGGCCCCGCTCCCGTGCGGCGCACACGCCTCCCCGGCGGTCACGCAGCCCGTGTACACCGGCTGGTGCGCCGCGTAGTCCGGACGGATCGTCACCACCCCGGCGTCCGGCCCCGCGCTCGGCGTGATCGGGCGACCCAGCAGCTGGAAGTAGTGCGCCCAGTCCCAGTACGGCCCGGGGTCCGTGTGCATGCCCTTGATCGTCGACGTGACCGTCCCCGGCACGTTGTCGTGGCCCAGGATGTGCTGCCGGTCCAGCGGGATGCCGTACCGCTTCGCCAGATGGCGCACCAGCCGGGCGGAGCTCCGGTACATCGCCTCCGTGTACCAGGAGTCCGGGGAGGTGAGGAAGCCCTCGTGCTCCAGGCCCACCGACTTGGCGTTCACGAACCAGTTACCCGCGTGCCAGCCCACGTCCTTGAGCGACAGGTGCTGTGCGATGTGCCCGTCCGAGGAGCGCAGCGAGTACTGCCACGACACGTACGTCGGGTCCTGCACCAGCCGCAGGGTGGTGTCCCAGCTCGCCTCGGTGTCGTGGATCACGATGTAGTCCACCGACTGCGAGCCCGGCCGGTCCCCCAGGTCGTGGTTGCCGTAGTCGCCGTCCCCGAACTCCTCGTACGGGGCCGGGATCCACTCGCACGCCACCGACGGCGGGCACTCCACCGGGCCCCTCGCGGGCGCCCGCAGCCCGAGCGCGGCCGCCTGGCCGCGCGCCGGGGCCACGCCCGGATCGGCCGCGAGGGTGACCTGCTGCCCGCTGTCCGTGGTCCGAGACTCGCCGGTGCGGATCACGTCGAAGACGTCGTCCGCGTAGGCCGTCGCGGTCCCCGAGTCGTCCGCACCCGAGTAGCGCGCCACCGCCCCGTACCAGGCGGCCGGATCGGTGCTCGCCGGCAGCCCCGCCTCCCGCTGCGCGGCGGCCAGCAGCGCCGCGCCGCCCTCGATGTTCGCCGCCGTGCTCGTCCGGAGCTCCTCGGCGGACCGGCCGGACAGCTCGGCCGCACGCTCCAGCGTCCGCAGCCGGGGCGGCGGTGCGACGGCCGGCGGCGAGGCCCGGGTCTCGGGGGCCGGCCGCGGCGGCCGCGCGTCGTCACCACGGGCGTCCTCCGCCCCCTGCGCATGGTGCGGCGCCTCAGCGAGCGCGGTCACCGCATCGGTCAGGTGCATCGGGCCGTAGCCGCCGGTCACGCTCGGCGCACCGCCGTGGGTGTCCCAGCGCGACTGGAGGTACGACACGGCGAGCAGCACGCTCTGCGGGACGCCGTGCCGCTCGGCCGCCACCGCGAACTGCCGCTGCAGCGAACCCGCCACGGGCTCGTCGGCGGTGGCCGGCGCCCAACCGGTCGGCGCGCCGAACAGCAGGGGGAGGAGCAGGGCGACGGGTGCGACACGTCTGAGGGACGTGGAACGGAGCAAGGCAGCCTCCAGGAACGGGTGGGGGAGCGGGGGCGTGCGGGACCGAACCCGTACAGGGGTAGCGGCTCCCGGACCATCCGTCAATCACCCCTCCACGCAGGCGATTTCCCATGTCAGACGAGTTTCGCGCGGACGGCGCGCCCGCCTGCGGTGCGTCAGTGGAGTAGACCAATAAGGGTGCCGCGGCCGGATTCCACACACCGGCGTCCCGGGCAGCAGGCCCGGTGCGGCGACGAGACCGAGGCCGACCGCCCGCTGCGCCGCAATTCCTCGGCGCGATGATGTTGGATGGGCGGCATGGTGAGACGCAAGAAAGAGAAGAGGGAGCAGCCCGCCTGGGGCGTTCCGACAGGGATCCTTCTGCTTGCGACGCCGGAAGGCTGGCGCACCAGCGTCCTCACCGGACGCGGAAATCTCTGCGGCCGGCTGGACGTGCCGATCGACACCGACCCGCACGACGCGCGGGCAGCTGCGGCGCGGAGGGTGAGGGAACTCGCGCGCCTCTTCCATGGCGTGGACGTCGAGGTGAGGTGGGACCAGCCCCAGGAGCCCTGGTCATGGACCGCCCAGGTCACCCTCGCCCCCGTTGACGAACCGCCCGACGCCGAAGGCTGAACGCGCGCCAGAGCCGGTTCTCGCGAACACGGCCATCAGTGGGGCGTCGAGGCCCGAAGCTGTCGCCACACAGCGTCGGGCTTCCCCGCTCGGCCCCCGAGGGAGCCGGGCCGCACCTGCCTCCTGAGGGAAGCGGTCCCGTGCGCTCGCGCGAGGGAGGCGACTCCTGCCGACCACCCCGCCCCGGCGCACACGGAAACGCCGCGCGCCCGGTGTGTCGGCACCGGGCGCGCGGCGCGCCACCCCCGTCTCGTGTCGGCCCGCTCAGCGCGTCCCGACCGCCGCGCGCACGGCTCGCCGAGCCATCGCGCAGTCGTCGTGCAGCCGCCGCAGCAACAACCGCTGCTCCTCGCCGGGCGACACCGCACCCGCGGGCACCGGCACCGAACCGGCCGGCGGCGCCTCCCTCATCGTGCGCTGCACCGCCGTCTCGTACGTACGAATCTCCCGGGTCAGCACGATCATCAGGTTCACCAGGAACGCGTCCCGGGACGCCGTGCCCGCCTGCTGCGCCAGCTGGCTGATCTGACGCCGCGCCAGCGGTGCGTCGCCCAGGACCGACCACAGGGTCGCCAGGTCGTACCCGGGCAGATACCAGCCCGCGTGCTCCCAGTCGACCAGCACCGGACCGGCCGGCGACAGCAGCATGTTGGACAGCAGCGCGTCACCGTGACAGAACTGCCCCATGCCCTGCCGGCCGCCCGCCTGCGCAAGCCCGTGCAGCAGCTTCTGCAGGTCGTCCCGGTCCCGGTCGGTGAACAGCCCCAGCTCGTGGTAGCGCGCGATCCGCGCCCCGTAGTCGAGCGGCGCGTCGAAGGTCCCGGCCGGCGGACGCCAGGCGTTGAGCCGGGCGATCGCACCGAGCGCGGCCCGGACGTCCGCGCGGGGCGGCGCCTCGACGGGGTGGCGGGTCAGCGCCGCCGCCCGCCCCGGCATCCGCTCGATGACCAGCGTGCAGTTCTCCGGGTCCGCCGCGATCAGCCGCGGCGCGCGCACCGGCGGACGATGTCGGACGAACGAGCGGTACGACGCTATTTCGTGCCTGAACCGCTCGACCCACGCGGAGGAGTGGTCCAGTAAACACTTCGCGACCGCCGTGGTCCTTCCGGTCGTGCCGACGATCAGCACCGAACGTCCGCTGCGTCGCAGCACCTGCACCGGGTTGAACTCCGGACAGATCCGGTGGACGGACGCGATCGCCATGCGCAGCTGCGCGCCCTGGGGGCCGGACAGATCGATTCTTCCACTCGGCTGGACGGTGCTCCCGGCCCAGCGCCTCGGCCGCACGGCTCCCTGGGTGGGAGCGGGGGCCAGGTACGGTCCGGAACCGCCCGGGAGGGTGCGGATCAGCGGTCGGGGCCGGGCGGTCACGGAGGACGATGCTGTGTACATGGAGGTGACAGATCCCTTCGTGCGCCGACGAGTTGCGTGCGTCGCCCCGCCCGCCCGACCGAACCGCACCCTGGGGAAAATGAGGGCCGGTCGACGGGGCGGGGTGGCGCATTCCTACCTGACACCCGGGCGCGGGTGGCGGAACATCGGGCGCACCCTGGCGAACCCTGGCGAATAGTCGCCAGCCCTATGACAGGGGGTTACTGTCAACTCAGCCGAGAACCTGGGGGCTTAGACGTGACCGGACAGACCAACACCCGCCTGGCAGACCTCTTCGGCCTCGCCGGCTGGTCCAAGGGCGAACTCGCGAGACTCGTGAACCGGCAGGCGGCGGCCATGGGCCACCCGCAGCTGGCGACCGACACCTCGCGGGTGCGGCGCTGGATCGACATGGGGGAGACCCCGCGCGATCCCGTGCCCCGGGTGCTGGCAGCGCTGTTCACCGAGCGACTCGGCCGTGTCGTGACCATCGAGGACCTCGGGTTCGTACGACACGGGCGCGCCGGCAAGCGGCGGGACGTCAGGAACACCGACAACCCTGACGGGCTGCCCTGGGCGCCCGAACGTACGGCAGCGGTCCTCACCGAATTCACGGGAATGGACCTCATGCTCAACCGACGCGGCCTGGTGGGCGCGGGCGCCGCGCTTGCCGCCGGCTCCGTACTCACCAGCGCCATGCACGACTGGCTCCACACCGACCCCGCACGCCCCGGCGCAGCCCCCAGCGCCGTCGATCCCCTCCACGCCGACCCCGCTGGGTACGACCGTTACGAGGCCGCCCCCATCGGGTCGGAGGAGATCGAGGCCCTGGAACGCTCCGTCGAGGTCTTCCGCGCCTGGGATGCCTCCCGCGGCGGCGGCCTGCAGCGCAAGGCGGTCGTGGGCCAGCTCAACGAGGTGGGCGGCATGCTCGCCTACCACCACCCCGACCACCTCCAGCGGCGCCTGTGGGGCGTCGCCGCGAACCTGGCCGTCCTGGCCGGCTGGATGTCCCATGACGTCGGGCTGGAACCCACCGCCCAGAAGTACTTCGTCATCGCCGCCCACGCTGCCCGTGAGGGCGGCGACCGGCCACGCGCCGGCGAGGCGCTCTCCCGCGCCGCCCGTCAGATGGTCCATCTGGGCCGGCCCGACGAGGCGCTCGATCTGATGAAGCTCGCCAAGTCCGGCGCCGGGGAGCGGCTGCTCCCGCGCACGCAGGCCATGTTCCAGACCATCGAGGCGTGGGCGCAGGCGTCGATGGGGCGCGGCCAGGCGATGCGCCGCACCCTCGGCGAGGCCGAGGACCTCTTCGTCTCCGACAAGGGCGGCGAGAAGCCGAGTTGGATGCAGAACTTCGACGAGGCCGACCTCCACGGCATGCAGGCGCTCGCCTATCGCACGCTCGCCGAGCACGATCCGGCCGCCGCGGTCCCGGCCCAGCGTCACGCCAAGCTCGCCCTGGAGCTCCGACGGCACGGCCACGACCGCTCCAAGCTCTTCGACCACATCTCGCTCGCCTCGGCCTGTTTCATCGCCGACGACCCGGAGCAGGCCGACCGCTACGCGCGACTCGCCCTCGTGTCCATGGGCGACACCTCCTCGCACCGGACCTGGGACCGCCTGCGCCAGATGTACCGGCTCACCGGCCAGTACGCGGGCTACAGCAAGATCGAGGATCTGCGGGAGGAGATCGAGACGGCGCTCCCGAAGGCGCCGGCGAACCGTCCCAGGACCGGAGAGGCGTGACGGGCGCCGGAACCGGGCCCCGGTGCCGTCCGGGTGCGCCGGGTGGGCGTCAACCGAGAGCCACGGGCGGCGGGAAGGGAGCGGACGGAGCGGACCGCATGGCTCGACGGGTCCGCCCCTGATGTCACGGCCCGCGAGCCGTGCCGGTCGCGTCGGGCGTGTCGCGAACGACCGGACTCGCCTCCCACGGCGTGTCGCTGCCATGGGCGCGGTGCGGTGTGGACCGGCGTGTGCCGCACCGAGCGTGGCGCGGTTACGGGTACGGCCGTGTGGGGTCCCGGGTGGGGACACCCCGTCGGCCGTGTCGATCGCGTGCGCGCCGCGACCGCGTGCGGGCCGTCCCGTCCGCGTGCCGCCCTGAGCCCGGGCCGGCCGTGACGGAGCCACCGTCGCAGCCGGAACGGTTTACGCGCCGACCCGGACCACCATCACGCAGGCGTCGTCCTCGCGCGGGCCCTCGCCGAACTCCTCCAGCACCGAACGGACCCCGTCCTGGGCGTCGCGGGCGGCGCACAGGCGCGGCGCGAGGGCGAGCAGCCGCTCCGTACCGCTGTCGTCCATGCAGTCGTCGGTCCTGGTCAGTCCGTCGGTGTGCAGCAGCAGCAGGTCGCCGGGGAGCAGGCGGGTCTCGGCCTCCTCGTACGCCGCGCCGGTCGTGGCGCCGAGCAGCACCCCCTCCGGACGGGACAGGGCGCGCCCCGTCCCGTCGCGGAACAGCAGCGGTGCGGGGTGGCCGGCCTGCGCCCAGCTGAGCGTCTGCGCCGCCGGGTCGTAGCGGCAGCACATGGCACTGCCCAGGGCAGGCTGGACGGAGGTCTCCAGGAGCTGGTTGAGGTGCCCCATCAGCGCGCCCGGCCTGATGCCGGCCACGGCCATGCCGCGCAGCGCGCCCAGCAGCATCGCCATGGACGACGTGGCCGACACGCCGTGCCCGGTCAGGTCGCCCACCGTCAGCAGCGCGTCCCCGTCCGGGAGCGCCAGCGCGTCGTACCAGTCGCCGCCGATGAGACCGGTCGTGGCGGCCGGCAGATAGTGCCCGGCCACGTCGAGCGGGGCGGGGCCGTCGTGCGCGAAGCGGAGGGAGCCGCGCCACGGCGGCAGTACGGCCTCCTGGAGTTCGACCGCGACGCGCCGCTCGGTGTGCTCGATGTGCTGGTGGCGCCGGAGGGTGTCCCGGCTCTCCCGGACCGCGCGCTCGCTGCGGCGCAACTCGCTGACGTCGCGCAGCACGGCCCACATGGACGCCGTGCAACCGTCGGGGTCGAGGACCGGCTCGCCCGTCATGTGGACGGTGCGGACCCGGCCGTCGGTGCGGACGATCCGGAACTCGCCGTCGATCGGCTTTCCGTCGATCAGGCAGTCCGTCACCATCGCCTGGAGAAGGGGCTGGTCCTCGGCGAAGACCATCGAGGGCAGCTCGTCGAGTGACATCGGGCCGCTCTCCTCGGGACGGCCGAAGATCTGGAACAGCTCGTCGGACCAGTGCACGTCGTCGGTGAGCAGGTCCCACTCGGCGCTGCCGACCCGGGAGAGCAGGGAACCGGTCAGCCGGGGCGCCGGCACGGTCTCGGCGGCGGACTCGGCGTAGGCGGCCGCCGAGTCGGGCTCGTACGGGGCGGGCAGTCCTTGCTTCAACTGGCCCAGGTGCTCGTCGAGATCGTCCAGCTGGTGCACGGCCAGATCGCACAGCGCGCGCTGCCACCGGTTGTGCGGGTCGTCCTCGTCCACGACGGCGTCCCGGCGCACCGCGTCCACGTCGCCGCGCAGCCGACGCGTCTGCGAGATCAGCGCGTCCACCGTGCAGGGCTCGGGAGGCTGGGCGGGACGGTCCGCGAAGAGATGGGACGGCATGTCGTACTCCGATGCAGGCGACGTGGCGCGGCCAAGTCTGGAAGGTGAAGCCCGGGTTCGACTTTGGCACAGCCCGGGACACCCTGTAAGGGATTTGGCAACACTCGATACGGTGGTGCTTATGGCATATGCCTAAGGCCCACCAGGGGACCAGTCGACATTCGGCCACACCGCCACGGGTTACGGTGCTGCTGTGGTGAGCGACTCGGAGAACACAATGGGTACAGCGCTGCTGCTGGCTGCGGCACCGGCCGGGCGGGGGCGGGCGATCGACGCGGCGTCCGTGCTGCCCGCGCTCGCGGCGGTCCAGGCCGGGGTGCTCGCGGGCACGGACATGGCGACGGTCGTCGAACTGGCGGACCCGCTCGACCCGCAGACCGTCCTCACCCGCCTGCGCTCGGCCGCGGCGAGCCCCGGCCCGCTCGCCCTCTACCTCGCCGGCCAGCTCCAACTCGACCGGCGCCAGCAACTGCCCCACCTGGCGCTCGCCCGGAGCACGCCGACGACCCTGCGCTACACCGGACTTCCCTGGCACTGGCTCGCCGCCGAGCTCGCGGCACGCCGCCCGGGCACGACCACGGTCGTCGCCGACCTCGCCGCGGACCCGGCCCTGTGGCAGCGCCTCGCCGCCGACCGCAACGTCCTGAGCCTCGGGCAGGCCGTCCCCCTCTACGCCCGCATCACCCCCTTCCCCCGCCGCGGCGACCTTTTCGCCCCCGACTACCTCCGGCACTTCGCGACCCTGTGGCGCACGGGCGCCCGCCCTCCGCTGCCCACGCTCCACGCGGAGGCGGCGGCAGCCGCGGCGGCGGCGAGCGAGACGGAGTCGCTTCTCCTCACCCCGTCGATCCCGGCGGACGCCGCGGCCACCCCGGGGCCCCTGCCCCAGCCCTTCGGTGCGGTGGCGCCCGTGGACTCCCCGCCGACCCGCCGCCTCGGCCGGGCGGGTCTCGCGCATCGGGCGGCGAGCCTGGGCGCCCAGCGCGCCGGTGCGGCCGGGGGCACGGCGTCGGTGACAGCGACGCCCGTACGCCCGGCGGGGGCCGTCGAGGCTCCGACCGGCGCGGAAGCGATGCCGCGTTCGGTGGCTGCCGCCGCTTCGGCGGTCATGGACCCTCACGACGACTGGAAACCGTCCGCCGTGCCGGCCCCGGTGGCCGAATCGGCCCGCGTGTCGCCGTCGCCAGTGCAGGACACGCCAACGGGTGACGTGTTTACGGACATTGCCGCGCTGGGTGCTGCTCCGGCCGATGGGACGTCGACCGAGGGGCGGCAAGGGACGGCGGACGTACCGGAGTCACCTCCGACGTCGGCCGGCCGGGAGACCGGGGACGAAGGGGCCCGTCGGCCCACCGAGGAGCCGCCCGCCTCGGCCGCGCCGGTCGGCGAGGGTTCCGTCGCCGAGTCCGAGCCCGTGCCCGTGCCCGTGCCCGTGCCCGAGTCCGTGCCCGCCGGGGCGCCGGCAGAGCCCGAGCCCGTGCCCGCCGCGGCGCCGGCAGAGTCCGAGTCCGTGCCCGCCGCGGCGCCGGCAGAGCCCGAGCCCGATTCCGAGTCCCGCCCCGAACCGGGGCCCGGGCCGGCCGCCGAGGCGGGACCGGAGCCGGCGCCCGAGCCGCGAGGCGCATCGACTCCCGAGGGGGCTCCCGAGAGAATCGCCGCACCGGCCCCCTCGGCCCGGCCCGAGCAGCACGTCGACCCGCAGCCGACCGCCGAGCCGCGCCTGCAGTCGGAGCCGGCCTCCGAGCCGCAGCCGCAGCCACAACCGACCGCCGTGCCGCAGCCGCAGCCGCAGTCGGAGCCACGGGCACAGCCGGAGCCGCACGCACCGTCGGATCCGCACGAAGGACCGGCGGCGTCCCCGGAACGGGCGGCGGGCATGCCGCAGTACGGCCCCGCGGCCGACGACGAGCCGAAGCCCACGCCCGCCCGGGTCCCCGGCCCCGCCCTCGTCACGCCCTCCCCGGCGGTCCGGGTGCCCCCGCGGCCCGCGTACGCCCCGGGGAGCGCGGCGGTGCCGGAGGGGCCGCGGCGGCCGGTGCCCGGCGCAGGGTCTGACGGGCCGCCGCGGCCCGGGAGCGAGGCGGATCCGCATCCGGCGATCCTCGCGGCGGCCATGGCCGGGCGGCACGGAGAGGCGGCGGCGATGGCAGCGGCCTGGGAGAGCGACGCCCTGCGGCGGTACGGGCCGCGGTCGGGGGAGGCGCTGCACTGGGTGGAGGTGCGGGCGGATCTGGCGCGCCTCGCGGGGGAGCCCGCGCGGAGCTGCGAGCTGTGGATCGCCGCCGCGCAGGCCCGGCTCGGGTTGCGGCAGGGGCCCGACGAGCCGGACGTCGAGGGCGCGGTGGACCGGGCGCACCACCAGTGGGAGCAGATCCGGGATCCGGCCCGCGCCCGCGCGCTCGGTCCGGCGCTCGTGGAACTGCGCCGTGCCGTGCCGGGCCGGCGCGCCGGGGCGCTGGCCGCGCTCCAGAAGCGGCTGGCGCAATGAACTCCCCGGCTACCGCGGGGTCGTGGCCCTGCGGGCCGCCTGGGGCGCGGTCCGTACCGTGATGGTTGATCAGATGGCGGACGCCCGCGCCGAACCGGCCTCGCAGGTCCTGTGGTGCGAGCTGTCGTCCCCCGCCGGTCTCGCGAGCCCGCACGCACGACCCCGCCGACGAGGACGCTCCCGTGTCTGCGTCGCCACCTCCCGCGGCTCCACGGACCCGCCACCGCCCGAGTCGCCCACCCACCGGCGGATCCCTCGGAGGGGACGAGGCGAGGGCCCTCCTCGACAAGGCCTGAGCCCCTCGGCCAGGACCCCACGCCCGTCCGCCACCACTCCACCGGAGCGCACGCCATGACCGCTCGGCAGCCCCTCACCTACGCCGCGTTCGTCGAACTCGCCTCCGCCGATCCGGCTGTCGTGGGGCTCGTCCTCAAGGGCTCCCAGGCCCACGAGGGCATGGCCACCACGCACTCGGACCACGACCTCTACGTCGTCCTCGCCGACGGCGTGGCAACGCCGCTCACCCGCCACGCCGGGCACCGCACCTCGGAGCTCGACCTGGTCATCCTGACCCTGGAGGAGTTCCGGGCCGTCGGAATGCCGGGCTTCGAACGTTACGCCCTGGCCCGCGCCCGGATCGTGCTCGACCGGCTCGACGGGGAGATCGCCCGGATCCTGGCGGCCAAGGCGCGGCTCGACGCGGGCGAAGCGTTCCGGGACGCCGGCGAGTGGCTTGACGCCTACGCCAACTCCCTCTACCGCTCGGTCAAGAACGCTCGGGACGGCCATGCGCTCGCTGCCCGACTCGATGCGGTCGACAGTGTGCGGTTCCTGTTGGAGCTGCTCTTCGCGCTCGACCGCCGCCCCCGTCCCTACAACAAGTACCTCGAGTGGGAGCTCGGCCGGCACCCCCTGCCCGGGTGGGACACCCGCGCGCTGTGCGACGCGCTCGACCGCATCTCCCGTACGGGCGACCCCTCCGCGCAGCGGGCGCTCTTCGCCCGGGTCGAGGGGCAGGCCCGCCGGGCCGGGCACGGCGCGGTGCTGGACGCGTGGGGAGCGGACCTGGAACTCATGCGCCCGGAGGCAGGCGGCGACGAGGGTCGGGACCGGGCACCCTGATCCGACCGGCAGGGAGGCGCCACGGGTCGCGCCTGCGGTTCGGCACGGCGATCCGCAGGTCGGTCCGTGGTGCGGGTCGCAGGTCGGTGCGGGCCGGGGCCACCCCGCCGTCCGGCGTCCGTCGTACGGCCCGGGGCCTGTCATCATCGACGTATGGCTCCTTCCCCGGCACCGGCCACTCCGGCCGAGCCCCTCGTCACCGAGCGGCTCGTGCTGCGGGCCGTGCGTGAACGGGACCTTCCCGCAGTGACGCGGCTGTGGACCGATCCCGAGGTGCGGCGGCATCTGGGCGGGCCTGTGGTCGAGTCCGTGATCCGCATCCGGCAGCGACGCATCGTCGGCGCGCCCGGCTTCCACGCGGTGGAGCGGGTCTCCGACGGAGTCGTTCTCGGCCTGGTGACCGTGGAGCGGGCGGGCCGGCACGGAGAGACCGAGGTGTCGTACCAGTTCCTCCCCGAGCACTGGGGGCACGGCTATGCCCGCGAGGCCGTCCTCGCGGTCGTCGAACGGGCCTTGGAGGACGTGCCGGCGGTCGTCGCCGTCACCCAGGAGGCCAACACGCGCTCCCGGCGCCTTCTGGAGGCCGTGGGCATGACCCACGCGGAGTCCTTCGTCGAGTGGGACGCCCATCAGGTGCTCTACCGGCGCGGGCGGAGCTGACACCCGGGGCGATCACGGCGCTTCCGGGGCGGCGGCGGACGACAGGGCCGCCACCGCCCGCTCCAGCCGCGCCGCCCGCGTCTTCGGCGTCCGGGCCTGCCACAGACTGAGGATGATCAGGTACCGGTCGGTCTTCCCGAGGGCCTCGAACGCGCCCGCCGCCCCCGGGGCGGCCGCCAGGGCCGCCGCCAGGTCGTCCGGGACGGTCGCGTCCTTCTGGGAGGGGTACGCGGCCGCCCAGCGTCCGTCCGCCTGCGCCGCCCGCACCTCCGCGAGGCCCGGCTCGCGCATCCGGCCGGCGGCGAGGAGCGCGTCGACCTGCCGCACGTTCACCTGCGACCAGAGGCTGCGCGGGCGGCGCGGGGTGATCTTCTGGACGTAGCTCCGCTCGTCGCGTGCCTTGCGCTTGCCGGTGATCCAGCCGAAGGCGAGCGTGGCGTCGAGGATGTCCTCGGCCGTGGGCGAGCTCAGGTCCGATCCGCTCCTGCCCAGGAGCAGCCAGATGCCCGGCGTGTCCGCGTGGTGCCGCTCCAGCCAGGTCTCCAGCTCCGGTCCGTCGACGAACGCGATCACCGCGAGCCCCTCGACCGATTCGCTCGTCTCCATTGGACGCTCCCTCCCTGGCCGGCTGAGATCCCTCCCTGGCCGGCCGAGATCGCGACCAGGATAGAGCTACCGCCGGGCACCGGGCGGGACGAACCGGCATTGTCGCGCGCCGCGTTCGGGCGGGGAGCAGCCGCAGAACCCGAACGCGGCGCCCGCGGCGCCACTGAGCGCGGGCTCCACGCAGGTCGGCATGCGTCGACACCGTCGAGGCGGCGCCACCGCCCGCTATGAGGCTCCAGCCGCCCGCCGATCCCGCGCGCCGAGTCCCGCGCGGCGCCCCGCGGTGTCCCCCCGAGGCGAGGAAGCCTCGCAACCTGAGGGCACGGACGGCCCGGAGACCTCGGCCCCTTCGGGGCGGGGAGCGGACGGGTCAGAACCGCGCGTGCGTGGTGATGTCCGACGCGAACTGCTCGATCATCTCCGAGGTCACGGTCGGCCTGCACTGGCCGATCGCGTCCAGGTAGTCCGCCGTGGTCGCGCCGGGCGCCGGCGCGCCGACGACGCCCTGGCCGCCGACCGTCCCCAGATCCCGCTCGAAGGAGTTCTGCGCCGCGATCCGCGCCGCGTGCTCGATGTCGGCCGGGGTGAGGAGATCGCTCGCGGCGACCAGCGCGTCCACGTCGACGTCCGGGCGGGCGCCGGTGTAGCGCGCCCAGATGGCCGACCGCGCCGCCTTGTCCGGCGTACCGATCGGGATGAGGTAGTCGAAGCGGCCGGGGCGCAGGAAGGCCGGGTCGAGGGAGCGGATGGAGTTCGTGGCACAGACCAGCAGTCGTTCGTCGCGCTCCCTGAACCCCGGGATGAGCTTGAGCAGTTCGTTCGTCACCCCGTGCATCCCGCCCGGTTGCACGGGTTCGGTGCGTACGGGGGCGATCTCCTCGACCTCGTCGATGAAGACCAGCACCTGGTCGAGTTCGGCGATACGGGCGAAGGCGGTGCGCAGAGCCGCCGCCAGATTGCCCTCGTCGGCGAGGCGGGAGGGCAGGATCTCCACGAACGGCCAGCCGAGCCGCGAGGCGATGGCCCGGGCGAAGGTGGTCTTGCCGGTGCCGGGCGGCCCGAAGAGCCCGATGGCGCGCGGCGGGCGCACGCCGTGGCGCGCGGCCCGCTCGGGTTCGGCGAGCGGCAGCACGACCCGCCGTTCGATCAGGTCCTTCTCGCGTTCCATGCCGGCCACCCTGGCCCACAGGTCGGTGGGCAGAACGCGGCCACCGAGGTCGTCGAGGAGGCTCGCGGCCGGGCCGTGGAGCGGTTCGACCTTCTCGAAGTAGGCGACGGCCGGCTGGCGGGTGTATCCGGCGTTGAGCAGTCCCTCGCCGAGGAGTTCCTCCTCGGGCAGCACGTAGGCGATCCGTGCCACCCGGGCGGCGACCAGGCGTCGTTCCAGCTCGACCAGCAGGGCGCTGGCCAGGCCTCGGCCGCGCCACGCCGAGGAGATGGCGATGCGCATCACCCAGGCCCGTTCGCCCGCGACGCAGGCGAGCGCGGCGCCGATCGGGACGCCCTGGTGGACGGCGACGACGGCCGGCTGGCGGGTGGTGAGGGCGCCGATGCATTCGGCGAGCGAGAACACGGACTCCTGGCCGAGTTCGGCCGTCGTGTCGATCAGATGGACGACCGCGGCGAGATCGCTCTCGCGGTAGTCGTGGATGAGCCAGTTCACGGGTGGTACCGCCCCTCGTACGTACTGTCGCGCCTGGTGTCGGCGAGGCTAGGCGCGGCGGTCGGGGCGGGTCCTCCGCCACCGTGCACAAGGCAAGGGCGTCGATTGCGCCGGAGCGGCTCTATGCGGACGGTCCGGAAAGGGCGAAGCCCCCGGAAGGAGGACCTTCCGGGGGCTTCGGGGAAAGCTGCGCCGAGCGGCTTGGGTAGGGCGGCTCGGTCGGGGCGGGTGCCTTTAGTAGGCGCCGGCCAGCTTCGGGTTCGTGCCGTGCTCGTTCGGGGCCTGGTCGCCCTCGGTGCAGTAGAAGACCAGGAGCACGATGGCGCCCACGAGCGGGATCAGGCCGATGAGCAGCCACCAGCCGGAGCGGCCCGTGTCGTGCAGACGGCGCACCGCGATCGCGAGGCTCGGGACGAGCACCGCGAGCAGGTAGATGAGGCTGAGGAGCTGAATGCCCAGGGCGCCGTCGATGACGGACGCGATGATCGACGCGAGGAGGTTGAACAGCTGGAACATCCAGAATTCCTTGCGGCGCGCCCGGCCGCTGAACACCGCGTACTTCTTGAAGGCTTCGAGGTACCAGTTCACTTTGTCCCCCCAAGGACTGGGTTGAGAGCGGGAGCCTGTCCCTGTGGAGCTAGGCTTACGCAGAACTTATGTGGCCGAAACGGCGTGGGTCAATTCGTTACCTGGCAGTGGCCGTTCACAGACACCGGCGGGACAGAAGTGAACGGCGTCGTCCCCTCTTGTGCGAGGGGGCGACGCCGTCCGAGAGTGGTTCCGCTGTCACGTCCTTCTCTTGCTCATGAGCAGTCCGCCCGCCGTGAGGGCGAAGAGGCAGACACAGGCACCCGTGATGACGTTGCTGAGGATCGCGCCGGTGCCGGCGTCCCGGGAGACCACCCACGGAGAGACGATCAGCCACACACCCATCAGCAGCACCACGAGGTTCAGGTCCTGGGACCGTTCCGGAGCCATCGACATGCACAGCCCCAGGCCGGCGAGCGCGAGGCCGACGATGAGGTTGCTGATCGCGAGCTCCGGCTTCGCGGCGGCGAAGTGGACCGTCCATGCGGACACGGCGGCGTAGATTCCGGCGATGATCACCAGTTCCTCTACGGCCGCGACACCTCGGGTCTGGAGCATGCGGGCATAACGCTCACGCATTTCTCCCGCGTCCGGGTGTCCCGAGATATCGCCGGGACGGTGAGAGACGTCGGCCATACGACTCGCCTCCTTCTGGCGTCTTGCTGCGTCTGACCGCGCTTGCGGCATCGTGCCGCGGTTTCATTGTGCTCTTATCTGGCCTTTATGTGTAGATGTGTCCGATAAGGGATGTGTACAGAAAAACAGCCCGCGATATGCCCGGAATCGCCAACTCCGCGAAGCGTTCGGCAAAACGTCAGGGAAAGGGAAACCGCGGCCCCGCATCGATATGCGCGGGGCCGCGGAGGGACGGGACCGTCAGGGCGCCGCGGCCGGGCGCGGCGCCCGCGTGTAAGGCCTGGTGATGATCTCCATGTTGTGGCCCGAAGGATCGTCGAAGTAGGCGCCGCGGCCGCCGAACAGGCGGTTGATCCGGCCCGGGTCGGAGTGCTGCGGGTCCGCGAAGTACGGAACGCGCATCCGCTCCAGGCGGTCGATCATCGCGTCGAACTCCTCGTCGGGCACGAGGAACGCGTAGTGGGTGGGGGTGAACGCGGTGTCCTCCGCGTCGTAGTAGTCCAGGGTGACGCCGTTGCCGGTGTCGACGGGCAGGAACGGTCCGAAGGGCGCACCGACCTCCAGGCCGAGCACCTCGGCCAGGAACTCGGCGGAGACCCGCTTGTCACGGGCGAGGACGACGGTGTGATTGAGCTCGACGGCCACAGGGGGTCCTTTCGCAGGGCAGGCGCTGATGTCTTCTCCTCCCGTACGCGAGGTACGGGACGGAGGACCGCGGCGGACCCCGCGCCCACCGGCCGGGGGCGCTCACGCCACGGCCGGGCGCCTCTCTCGATCACGGCCCATGGCCGACCCGGCAGTCATACGGTCACGCTAACCCGTGCCGATCTTCGTGTGCAACGGTGTTGAACGGCCAGGTGCGTCTGGGGCTTGCGGCGTAGCCTGGTAGTGGACTCGGGTTCGCACGTTCCCACCGCCGGGAGGCGGACGATGACCGGAATCGTTTCCAGGAGCTTCGACTCCGCGGACGAGGTCCGTCCCTTCGAGGAGGGCAAGGGCCGACTCGATCTCATCACCACGGGCAGCGGCGCCGTGGGCCGCGCCGTGTTCGAACCGGGCTGGAAGTGGTCGCAGCACGTGAAGCCGCTCGCCGGCACCGACTCGTGCATGGCGCACCATGTCGGCTACGTCGTCAGCGGCCGGATGAAGGTGGTCATGGACGACGGCGAGTCCGCGGACCTGACCCCCGGTCAGTTCTACGAGGTCCAGCCGGGACACGACGCCTGGGTGGAGGGCGACGAAGCCTGCGTGGCGCTGGACTGGGTCGGATTCGTCGACTACGCGAAGTAGCCGGCACATCGTCGGCACGCGAAGGAGCCGAGCCGCCCCGGCTCCCCGGGGGGTACGGCGCTGCCTGCTCGGGAGGCCTGTCCACCGGCCTGAATCGTCACGCGTGGGGCGCGCCCTGCGGCACGATGCGGCACCGGTCCGGTGCGGCAGGGCGCCGAGGTCGAGCGGGGTGGTTCCGCAACGTGGTCAACGGCGAGCGGAGCCGCAGCCCCCGGACCCCGGCCGGCTCCACGGACCGTGCCGACTTCGACGTGGATGACGTCGACGTCTGCGAGGGCTTCGCCGTCTGGCGGGACGAGTGCACCCGTGCCCGCACGATCGTGGACGCCGCACCCTCACCCGACGTCACGAGGACCGTCGGCGAGGAGACGTACGCGCTGCGCCACGTGCTTGCCCACCTGATCGAGGAATACGCGCGCCACAACGAGCATGCCGACCTGCTCCGCGAGCGGATCGACGGCAGCACCGGGGAGTGAGCGGACACCGGCGCGCGCCGACGGGCGACAGGGCGCGCGCCGCCGGGTGACAGTCGGCGCCCAGGCACCGGACGCAGGCGCGAGGCGCTGTTATCGTCGCCGCATGCCGCAGCTGATCACCCCCACCGAGCGACTTCGCACCTCCTGGCTGGAGGCCCACGCCGAGTGGCCCCCCGGCAGCGGTCAGGACGGAGTCGGCCTGTGGCTCGCCCCCCAGAACGCCTTCGCCGTCCCCGAGGTCTTCGCCTCCTGGGTCGGGCGCCTGCGTGAACAGTCCGACCGGACCCGGCCCGTGCCCGAGGGCCGGGTCCACGCCACGCACTGGTGGATCGTCGAGGACGACACGTATCTCGGCGCCATCGACCTGCGCCACGAGCTCAACGACTTCCTGCTGCGCGCGGGCGGCAACATCGGCTACAGCGTCCGCCCCTCCGCCCGCCGCCGTGGCCTCGCCACTTGGGCGCTCGGCGCCGTCCTGCCGGAGGCCCGCGCACTCGGACTCGACCGCGTCCTGCTGACCTGCGACGACACCAACACCGCCTCGGCGCGCACCATCGAGCGCAACGGGGGAGTCCTGGAGGACATCCGCCAGACCGAGATCGGACTCAAGCGGCGCTACTGGATCGCGCTGTAGGCGTCCGTCACGGTGTCGGCAGCGCACCCGCCGCGCTCGTAGGCGTTGCGGAGCGCGGCGGCGGCGTGGTCGCGGACGACCTCCTCGTAACCGAACCGGACGTGCGCGAGCCGTACGACGTCCTCCACGGTCACGATCGCCGGCTCGCCGTGGCCCGCCGCGTCCCGCGCCGAGGCGATCGCCAGCTCGGCGGAACGGGTCAGCGCGCGCAGATACGCCTGCCAGGCGAGGGCCCGCGCCCGCCGGGGGGCCGGCGGACGCACCGCGCGCCCTTTCCAGAGCACGCCGGCCGCCATGAGCACGGCGCCGGTCACGACCACCAGGACACCGAGGGTCGCGTCGGGAGTCAGCTTCACACCGCCTCCCTTCCCCGCCGGTGACGTGGCGAACCGGCATCGGCGCATCCACGCCCGACGGCGTCCCGTCCCCCACCACCCCGACCCGCCCCCTGCGGTGCCTCCGCGCCCGGGTGACTCTGGTGGAGGCGGGCGGGTCGGGAGGGTGAGGTGACATGGTTGGGTTACACGTGTCACTCTGCTCCGAGCACCGCACGCCGCCGCACCGGCCAGGCCAGGAAGGCACGCCCATGCCCCCGGAGAACCCCCTCGTCAGCACCACCCGCGGCCCGGTCCGCGGGGAACGGCGGACCGACGGAAGCTGCCGCTTCCTCGGCATCCCGTACGCCGAGCCGCCGGTCGGTCCCCTCCGGTTCGCCTCCCCCGCACCGCCGGAGCCGTGGACCGAGCCCCTGGACGCCACCGCGTACGGACCCACGGCCCAGCGCCGCCCGTTCGCCGACGTCACCACGATCCCCGAGCCCTGCGTACCGGGCGAGGGGGTGCTGAACCTGAACGTCTTCACCCCGGAGCCGGACCCGGAGGCCGGCCTGCCGGTCCTCGTCTGGATCCACGGCGGCGGCTATGTCGCCGGATCCGCCGCCAGCCCCTGGTACGACGGTGCCGCGTTCAACCGCGACGGCGTGGTGCTGGTCTCGCTGGGCTACCGGCTCGGCATCGAGGGCTTCCTCCACCTCGACGACGCACCCGACAACCGGGGCGTCCGGGACTGGGTCGCCGCACTGGAGTGGGTCAGGGACAACATCGCCCGCTTCGGCGGCGACCCCGCCAAGGTCACCGTCGCCGGCCAGTCGGCGGGTGGCGGCGCCGTCCAGACCCTGCTGGCCGTACCGTCCGCGCGCGGGCTGTTCCGAGGCGCCCTGTCCGTCTCGGGCGCCGTGACGCGGCCCGACGGGCCCGAGGTCGCCCGCGCCGTCTCGCGCCTCTTCACGGCCCGCACCGGCCTGCCCGCCACCGCCGCCGCCCTCCGGGACCTCAGCGACGACGAACTCCTCGACCTGCAGGACCGCCTCGGGCGGCCGGGCCCGGACCGCGAGGGGCTGCCGCCGATGCTGTCCCTCGCGCCCTTCGCCGACGGAGACCTGGTCCCCGAGCCGGTGCTGGACGCGCTCACGACGGGTGGGGCGGGCGCCGGGGTCCCGCTGATGCTGGGCTTCACCGCCCAGGAGTCCAACATGATCCCCTCTCCCGCCGCCGCTCCGGACGGCCCGCCGCTGCCGGTCCTGCTCGGCGGACTCGGACTGGCCGGTGACCGCGCCGCCGCCTTCACGGAGACGTACGCGGACACCGACCCCTCGGGCCTCTTCGGGCAGGCGCTCACCGACCTGACCTTCCGCGCCCCGTCGCTGGCCGTCGCCGATGCCCGGGCCGAGCGCGGACAGCCCACGTGGCTCTACCAGTTCGAGTGGGCCTCGGCCGTCAACGGCCAGGCCCACCACTGCCTCGACCTGCCCTTCGCCTTCGACCTGCTGGACGCCGAAGGCGTCGAGGCCGCCGCCGGGGACACCCCGCCCCAGGCCCTGGCCGACGCGGTGCACCGCGCCTGGGTGGCCTTCGTCACCGACCAGGATCCGGGCGCGGAATGGCCCGCGTACACCTCCGCGACGCGGACGACCATGATCTGGGACGAGACGCCGCACACCGCGCAGGACCCGCTGGCCGCGGTCCGCACCGTCTGGCTCGGCTGAGCCACGGGCCCGCACGCCCCTCGGCACCCGGTCACGGCCCCTGGCGGACCGGCGCCGCCGACGCGGGCTCGGGCGGATGCCGGCGCGGGCTCGGGCGGATGTCGGCGCCGACGTGCGCGGATGCAGACCCGGCCCCGGCGGATGCGGGCCCGGTCCCGGCGGATGCAGACCCGGTCCCTGCGGATGCCGGCCGCGGCCCCGTGGGCGTGCGGTGCGGCCCCGTTCCGCCTGGCGGCGGCTCCGTCGGCGTGTGGTGGGGCCCCGGGCTCAGGCGGCCGGCACGCTGCGGTAATGGGTCGTCAGGCGCCCGTCGTCCGAGAGGAGGTGGAAGGCGAGCGCCGGTGCCATCTCGTCGCGGTAGACGTAGTCGCCCGCGTCCCCGCTTCGCTCCCACGGCAGCTTCGACGTCGACACCACGCCCGGCGCCACGAGGAGCGGACGGCCCGCGAAGGTCGTGGCGGCGGCGGTGTGGGCGTGCCCGCAGAGGAGGGCGGCAACCGACGGGTGACGGCGGACCAGGGCCGCGAGCCTGTCCTCGCCGAACTGGCGGATGCCGTCTACGAAGGGGATTCCCAGGGACGCCGGCGGGTGGTGGAAGCCGACGAGCACCGGAGTGCCCTCCGCCGTCCGCGCCAGTTCCGCCTCCAGCCAGTCGAGCGTCTCGTCCTCCAGGAAGCCCTCGTCCTTCCCCGGAACCGAGGAGTCGCACAGCGCGACGACGAACCCGTCCCCGCGCAGCACCTGGTTCACCGGGGCCTCCGGGGAGGGCGGCGTCGCGTCGAGCAGCACGCGCCGGAAGGCGTCCCTGCGGTCGTGGTTGCCCGGACAGGCGAGGACCGGGTGGCGGGAGCCGAGGACGTTCTCCTTGACCCAGGTGTACTCCGACTCCTCGCCGTTGTCGGCGACGTCACCGGTGACGATCACCGCGTCGAGGTCGTAAGCGAGGGAGTCCAGGTAGTCCACGGCGGCCCGGGCCCGCCGCCTACTGCGTGGTGCGGGGCCGATGTGGAGGTCACTGAGGTGCGCGATCACTTTCACGGTCTGGCTCCCCTTCGCGGTCTGCGCCGGGTCCGGCTGCTTCGCTTCTCCGAGCGGAACGTACCGCGTGTCCCGAGGCGGTGGCGCGGGCCAACTGCCGTGGATTGGACCTTTTCTGACGTTCCGGCCCGGATAGCATCCGGACCGCCTCAGTCCGTTCGAAGGGAGCAGTCATGCTCAAGCGGTTCACCGAGCTCTCCACCCCGCTGATCGCCGACGCCTGCGTGAGGCTCGGGGAACCGTTGCGGGCCGCGCCTGCCGGCATCCTGCCGGTGCTCCCCGGGCGGCGCCTCGCCGGGCGGGTGCTCCCGGTGCGCCACTACGGAAGCGTCGACGTGTTCCTGGAGGCGTTCACCACCCACGCCGGGGCGGGTGACGTGCTCGTCATCGACAACGGGGGGCGCCGGGACGAGGCCTGCGTCGGCGACCTGGCGGTTCTCGAGGCCGGGGCAGCGGGCCTCGCGGGCGTCGTGATCTGGGGGCTCCACCGCGACACGCCCGAGCTGGTCGAGATCGGGCTGCCGGTCTTCTCGTACGGGGCCCTTGCGCCCGGTCCCGTACGCCTGGATCCGCGCGGGCCCGAGGCGTTGCGCACGGCACGGTTCGGCGAGCACCTCGTCTCTGCCGTCGACGCGGTGTTCGCCGACGACGACGGTGTGCTGTTCGTGGCCGCCGACCGTGTGGACGCCGTCCTCGAGACCGCCGAGGGGATCTCCCGCACCGAGCGGGACCAGGCCCGGCGGATCAGGGCGGGGGAGACCCTGCGCGACCAGACGCGCTTCGAGGAGTACCTGGAGCTGCGGGGGCGGGACCCGGAGTACACCTTCCGGCGGCATCTGCGCCGGATCGGCGGCGCCATCGAGGAGTAGGCCGGGCCGGCGGCCGCTCACCCGTGGGACGGGGGTCCACCGGTGGGACACGGCGTCACTGGGGCAGGGGTCCGCCGGTGGGACGCGGGTCCATCCGTCGCCTCGGTGAAGCAGGCACGCGCGGCAGCGGCCGGGTGGCCGGGTGGCCCGGCGCGGCGGGCCCGGCGCCCGTCACGGCCCTTGGGGGCCGGGGCGCAGGCGCCGGGAGGAGCGCACGCCCGGGAGGGACGGGCGCCGGCATGGACGGACGCCGAGGCCGGGGCGTAGCCGCCCGGAGAGGAGAGACGGCGCCGGGAGGATCCGGCCGGGCGGGTCAGCCGCCGGCCCGGAAGCCGATCGACCCGTCGGGCAGCACCGCCTCGACCTCCGCGCCGTGCTCGACGGTGCGGCTCACCGTGCAGTACTTCTCGTGCGTCAGCCGTACCCCGCGGGCGAACACGTCGGCCGCTCGCGGATTGCTGTCGGGCAGCTCGAACTCGTAACTGACCCTGATCCGCCCGATCCGGCCGTCGTCCTCCGGGCCCGCGACGCTCTCGACGACGATCCGCAGGTCGTCATGGTCGACGGCGCGTGCCGTGCGGTCGATCACCAGGCCGCCGCAGCCGCCCATCGCCGCGAGCAGCAGCTCGACGGGCGTGAAGGACGGCTGCGCGTCCGCGTCGTCGGCGGCGGCGATCCGCACCTCCGCGCCGCGGTCGTTGCGGGCGGTCCAGGTGCGGTAACCGGTGCGGACGGTCTCGATCCGGTAGTCGGCCATGACGGCACTGCTCCTCAAGGGGACGGCGTGCGCACGCGAGCGCGTACGCACCCTCATCCCATCACTCCCGTGCGGCGGGCGTGCGCACGGGCACGCTCTCCCGGACGACGTCGGCCCACGCCTCCGTCACGTCTCCCCACAGCGTCCGCAGCAGCGGTTCCGCCGCCCGTACGGACTCGACGGCGGCCTCCGGGTCGCCGCCCTCGGCCCGGATCCGGGCGCCGTCCGCCGCCGCCCAGTCCGCGATCGTGCCCGTCAGGGCCTCGGGATGGAACTGAACGCCCCAGGCCCGCGCGCCCACGCGGAAGGCCTGGTGCGCACAGTGGTCACCCGTCAGCAGCGGCACCGCGCCGGGCGGCAGCAGTGCGATGTCGTCCCAGTGCCACTGTGCCGCCGGGGCCCCGTCGGGCACCGCGCCGAGCACCCGGTCGCCGTCGGCCGCGGGCAGCCGGCGCAGCGGTACGGCGCCGAGCTCCGGCGCCCGGACGCGCGGCGCGACCTCGCCGCCGAGCGCGTGGGCCATGAGCTGGGCGCCGAGGCAGATGCCGAGGAGCGGGAGCCGGGCGTCGACGGCCTCGCGGATCAGCGCCCTGACCCGGGGCAGCCACGGCGCGGCGGTGTCGTCCTCGCAGTTGGGCGAGCCGCCGAGGACGATCAGGCCGGCCCAGCCCTCCAGCGACGCGGGCAGCGGCTCGCCCTGCCACGGGTGGCACACCCGAGGGTCGACGCCGGCCTTGCGGAGGCGTTCGGCGACGAGTCCGGGCCCTGCGTCGGCCTCGTGCTGGATCACCAGGACGGGGAGTGCGGAGTGCGTGGTCACGGGCGTAGGGCCTCCCGGTCTGCGGGGAACAGGGTCGTGGGGCGGTGGCCGCCTTCCCGAGGGTGACCGAAGAATCGTTTCAGCGGAACCCGTCGGAGGGTCCGGCCCGGCCGGCCGGCTTGGTGATCCCCCGGAGAGAGACTCACTCGGACGCACCGAGAGCACTCGGTGCACTGAGTACCCCGGCCGCGGGAGACTGAGTACGGCGTCCGATACCCGTGCCCCCGGCCCGCTGATGAACTGTCGTCATGAGCGACGACACCACGCGCCCCCGCCCCCTCCGGCTCGTCACGACGACCGCCACCGCCACCGGTTCGGCGCTCGCCGTGGCGCTGCTGCCGGTCGTGGTCGGCGCGCTGCTCGCCCGCTCGGTGGGCGGAGACCCGACGGCGTCCGTCAACGCGCTGATCGCCGGTGGCGGCCAGCGGGCCAGGCTCTCCCGCACCCAGCTTCGCGACTGCGGCGGCCGCGCCGTCGCCCGGGCCCGCGGGGCCTGGGGTCAGTCCGCGCTGCGTGCTGTCAGAAAGCCCTGCGCGGTCGCCTCCGACGGACCGGGCTCGCGCACCAGGCGCGCGGTCACCACGAAGCCGGCCTCGGTCAGCAGCGTGGCGACCCGCTCCGCCGGGTAGCGGTAGACGTCCAGATCGACCTCGTGGCCGTAGGCCCGACCCAGGCGCACCCGCTCGTCCCCCACCTTGAAGGCGACGAGCAGCGGGCGGCCCGGCGCGAGGACCCGGTGGCATTCGGCGAACACGGCCGTGAGCTCCTCCGGGGGCATGTGGACGGTGGAGTACCAGGACAGCGCCCCGCCGAGGGAGCGGTCGGGCAGGTCGAGCGCCGTCATCGAACCGACCTCGAAGCGCACCTGCGGATACGCCTCCCGGGCCACGGCGACCATCCCGGGCGACAGGTCGATCCCGAACACGTCGACCCCGAGCTCCCGCAGATGCCCCGCCACCCGCCCCGTCCCGCATCCCAGATCCCCCACCGGCCCGCCCTCACCGTCCCGCGCCTCCTCGGCGAAGGCGGCCAGCACCGCCCGGTCGAGCGGCTCCGCCGCCAACTGGGCGGCGAGCAGACGTTCGTAGGAGATCGCGACGGTGTCGTAGGAACGACGGGTGGAGGTGAGGCGTGCGGACTCGGTCATGGCGTGGCACGGTACCGGCGTCCGTCGTGGAGCCTCCAGGGGCGGGCAGGGAACGGGCCGTCCCTCATGTGAGCGACGCGTTCCCGCCCGGCGCCGAGAGCGTGCACGCTCCGTACCGCACCGGGTGAGCCGGTTCCGGCGCCGGCGCCCTCGCCCGGCCCGCGTCCTCGGCGTCCCCGCGAGGGGAGGGGTGCGGGGAGGTCGCCCGAGGCCCCCCGGCGGGCCGGCCCGGCCGCGGGCGCCGGCATGACGCACCCCGCGTCTCCGGCCCTCCCGCACGGACGCGACGTCGACGGGTTCGCCGTGCGCCTCCGTCGGCCCGACCAGCTGCCTCCCGCACGGACGCGATGCCGACGCGTCAGCGGGGGGGGGGCGTGCCGCGGGTCCGCGGCTGTCAGCCGCGGAAGGCGGCGGGGCGCTCCGGGGAGGCCGCCGCCAGGGCCGCGGTGACGGCCTCCACGCCGGCCCGCAGGCCGTAGACCGGGGTGTCCGGCTGCTGGCGCCAGGACTCGTCGAGGCCGCCCGCGTCGACGGTGTCGAAGCCGAGTTCGTCGATGAGGGCGCGGACCGTCGCCTTCGCCGCCTCGTCGTCGCCCGCGACCGGGAGGGCGATCCGCTCGGGGTCCCCCGCCGGCAGGGGGCGTTCCAGGATGTCGGCGGCGTACGTGCCGTTGAAGGCCTTCACGACCGGGTGACCGAGGTGACGCTCGGTCCAGCGGCTCTCCGGCAGACCCTCGTCCTCGATGCCCGCGATCCGCCCGTCTCGCTCGCGCGGATAGTAGTTGTTGGTGTCGATGACGGCGAAGCCCTCCGCGGCACCGTCGAAGAGCCCGGCCGGCAGTTCGGGGACGGCCTTCAGGGGGACCGCCACGATCACGACCTCCGCGCCCCGCGCGGCCTCCGTGACCGGGACCGGGGTCGCTCCGGTCTCCTTCGCGAGTCCGGTGAGCGTCTGGGGGCCACGTGAGTTGGCGACGGACACCTCGTGTCCGAGCGCGGTGAGCCGACGGGTGAGATTGCCGCCGATGTTGCCTGCCCCGATGATGCCGATCTTCATCGTCGTTCCTTCCGAGCCGAGCGAGCGGCGGCGCGTATCGCCGTCACGGCACTGGCCAACCGGGCCGGACGGGGCGCTATTCCCCCTCAGTGGGGGTTCGGCGGGTCCGCAGGGGAAGACGGGGGCCTTCACTCCGTGCTCCGTGCGGGTCAAGGACCTCGCCGCCGCCCGACGAGGTGACCACAGCCGAGGGCTGTCCGCCGCCGTCGGCAGGGAGCTGCACCCGGTGCAGGAGGCGTGGCCGGACATCGGCGTCGCCCCGTGCAGCTCCTGCGGGCCCGGCCGGAGCATGACCGCCGAGGCCGCCGCACGGCGCGCTGACGCGGCCGGGCGGGAGATCGACGGGGCCGACGCCGCCCGGATCCGCAACATCCGCCGTTGCGGGACCTATAACCGTATCCGTGAGGCCAGCAGGGAGGGCGCCGGCCGGGTCGGGTGAGCGGGCCCGCCGGGCGGTCTCCGGTCGACGAGAGGGAGCGCCGCCCATGCCCGGAAAGATCGTCCTCTTCACGTCCGTCTCTCTCGACGGCTACATCGAGGGAGAGGAGCACGACATCGGCTGGCACCGGGTCGACGAGGAGCTGCACCGGCATTTCAACGAGGAACTCGCCGCCATGGGCGGCTTCGTCAGCGGCCGGCGCACCCACATGCTGATGGCGGACTTCTGGCCCACCGCAGACGCCGATCCGGAGAGCACCCCCGCCATGCGGGAGTTCGCCGAGATCTGGCGGTCCACCCCGAAGGTCATGTACTCCACGACCGTGGACCGGGCCGACTGGAACACCACCGTCGTGCCCCGCGTGGACCCCGCAGAGGTCCGCGCCCTCGCGGCCGCCGCCGACGGCGACCTCGCCCTCAGCGGCGCGTCGCTCGCCGCCGCGTTCCGCGAGCGGGACCTGATCGACGCCTACCAGCTCTACGTCCACCCGGTCCTCGTCGGACGCGGCATCCCGCTCTTCACGCCGACCGACACACCGGCCGGCCTCCGCCTCGACCGCACCCGCAACTTCCCCAACGGGGTGGTGCTGCTGCGGTACGAGCGCGAGGACCGCACCTGACCGCCGGCAGGGCCGCGCGCCGGGCGAGCACGCGGGGTGGTGTGGGGGAGGCCCGCACGGCCGGAGGCTGCCGGACGTATGACCGTTGGCCCCGGGCGTACCACCGCAGGCTCCCGGACGGACCGCCGCGGGTGCGTGGCCGAGGGGACTCCCCGTGTCAGGCGGCCGGAACGGGCCGGCCGGCCCGCGGGTGTGGGTAGCCTGCGGGGCGTGGACGACTTCTCCCGTTCGTGGACCGCACTGCGCGCGGCCGTCGCCGGCCTCGCCGACGAGGACTTCGCCCGGCCCTCGGGTTGCGCCGGCTGGCTCGTGCGCGATCTGGTGTGCCACCTCGTCATCGACGCCCAGGACGTCCTGATCACCCTCGCGACGCCCGCCGAGACCGCTCCCACGCGCGACGCCGCGACCTATTGGGAGGTCGCCGACACGCCGCCGACCGGGGAGGACCCGCTCGACGCGCTGACCGTACGGCTCGCCGCCGCGTACGGGGACCCGGCACTGCTGACGTTCCACCTCGACGACGTCGGCGCCGCCGCAGGGCGCGCGGCCGTCCTCGCCGAACCGGGCGGACGGGTCGGCACGCGCGGCGAGGTGCTCACGGTCGCCGACTACCTGTCCGCCTACGTCGTCGAGTGGACGCTGCACCACCTGGACCTCGTGGCCCACCTGCCGCACGCACCGCGACCGCCCGCGGAGGGCCTGGCAGCCGCGCGCGGGCTGCTCGAGCGGATCGCCGGCGCACCGTTCCCGGCCCCGATGTCCGACACGGACGCCCTGCTCGTGGGCACCGGCCGCCGTGCGCCGAGCCCCGCGGAGCGGGCAGCCCTCACCGAGGCGGGCGTGCGGATTCCCCTCTCGCTCGGCTGACGGGCGCCGGCCCGGGGGATCGGGCGGGGCTCGCCGGGCGCGATCGTTCCGGCGCGGATCCCGGGCCGGATGTCGGCTCCTGAGCCGGGTGGGGGCGGTGCCACCACCCGGGGGACCGGGGCCGCACACGAGGCGGAGGCCGCGGACCGGGGGTGAGCCGGAAGGTGCGCAGGCAGCGCGTGACGACCCGACGCCCTTCGGACCATGCGGGAGAGACCATGAGCACGCTCACCCCCGCCGACCGACACCCGCACCGGCCCTCACCCTCGACCCGCGCCGACGGCCGTGGGAAGCGTCGTTGCGGAGCGGACGGGCCGCGGGGGACACGGGAAGCGTCCGGATCGCGCGGGGCGATCGAATCCCTAGGGAGGAGTCCGTCCCCGCGTAACGACGGCCGCGTCGCGGCGCGTTCTGCGACCGACTACCCGTCATACCTGGGAGCTACCCGCGAGGTTGGCCCCTGCGCGTGACGCCGACTACACGGCTCGCTTCCTACCTTCCGTAACGGAACGAACTCCGTATCGGAAGGACCCCCATGGCCCTCGCGCGCGGTGACCGCCGCACCCCCGCCCCCGTCCGCCGCCGACCGCGGCGCGCCGGCAGGCTCCGCCGTACCGTGCTCGCCGCGCTCGTCGCCGCCGCCGTCGCGGTGCCCGTCGCGGGAGCCGCCCGGCCGGCGGGAGTCCCCGCGCCCGCGCCCGCCGGCATCGCGCGGCTGACCGCCGCCGAGCCCACGGCGCTGGCCGGGGAGCTCGCCGCGCGGTACGCGGCCGGGCGGGAGGAGCTGCGGGCGGCCGAGCGGCTCGCCGACGCCTACGGGGCGCACCGCCGGGCCGCCTCGTTGCGCACGATGGCGGCACCGGGCCGCCGGTTCCTCTTCTTCGACGGGCGGGACGGCGGCCGCAGCGCCGAGGTCGTCGGGGACCTGGCGCACGCCGAGCGGATCGCGGTGCTCGTCCCCGGCGCCGACACCGGGCTCGACAGCTACGGCCGGTTCCGCGCCGGTGCGGTCGCCCTCCAGGAGACCCTGCGGGAGTCGGGGGCCCGCACCGCCGTCGTCGCCTGGCTCGGCTACCGCACCCCCGCCACGGGCAGCGCCGCCTCCCTCACGCCCGGCCGCGCCGAACAGGCCGCCCGCGCGCTCCGCTCCTTCGTCCAGGAGCTGCGCGCGGTCCGCCCCGGGGCGCGGATCACCCTGCTCGGACACTCCTACGGCTCCGTGGTGTGCGCCCGGGCGGCGGCCCGCCTGCCCGTGGCCGCCGTCGTCCTCTACGGCAGCCCCGGCACCGGCTTCGACACCGCCGCCGACCTGGGCGCCCGGACCACCGTCTGGGCCGGGCGGGCCTCCGGGGACTGGGTGGGCGCGGTGCCCCACGTGCGCGTCCCCCTGCTGCCCGGCACCGAACTCGGCTTCGGCGCCGACCCGGTGGACCCGGAGTTCGGTGCCCGCCGCTTCGCCGCGGGCGACGGCGGCCACAGCGACTACCTGGCCCGCGGTTCCGTGTCCCTGCGCAACCTCGCCCGCATCGTCGACGGACAGGAGCCGGACCGTGCGTGACCTCGCCGACCGCATGGTCGCCGCCACCCCGCCCGGCCGCGACCGAGCCCTCGACGCGCTGCGGGCCTTCGCCATCCTCGGCGTGGTCCTCGGCCACTGGCTGGTCACCGCCCTCGTCGTCGACAGCGGCACCCTGAACGTCGAGAGCCCTCTCGGCCACCTGCCCGAATTCACCCCGGTCTCCTGGGTGTTCCAGACCCTCGCGGTCTTCTTCCTCGTCGGCGGGCACGTCGCCGCCCGGGGCCACGCAGCCGCCCGCGCCCGAGGCGAGGGCCACGGCCGGTGGGTCGCCGCCCGCCTGGCCCGGCTGTTCCGGCCGGTCCTCCCGCTGCTCGGGGTGTGGCTCCTCGCGTCCGCCGTGATGCTCGGCTGCGGGGTCCCCTGGCAGAGCCTCTACACGCTCGGCAGACTCGTCCTGTCCCCGCTCTGGTTCCTGCTCGTCCTCGCCGCGCTCACCGCCGCCACCCCGCTCGTCGCCCGCGTCCATCCGCTGTGGCCGCTCGCCGTCGTCCTCCACGTCGACCTGATCCGTTTCGGCCTCGACGGACCCGAGTGGCTGGGCTGGCTCAACCTGCCGGCCGGCTGGCTGGTGCCGTACTGCCTCGGCGCCCTCCTCGCCCGCCGCGGCCCGCTCGCCCCGGCCGCCGCCTGGACCCTGCTCCTCGGCGGCGCCGCCGCGACCGGCCTGCTCGTGGCGTTCGCCGGCTACCCCGGCTCCATGGTCGGCGTCCCCGGCGCGCCCGTCTCCAACCTCAACCCGCCCACGCTCGCCGCCGTCACCTTCGGCCTGGCCCAGTCCGGAGGAGCGGTCCTGCTGCTCGGGCCGCTCCGCCGCGCCCTGCGCCGGCCTCTCGCCTGGGCGGCGGTGGCCCTGCTCAACCTGTGCGCGATGACCGTCTTCCTCTGGCACCAGACCGCGATGATCGCCGTGACCGCCGGCGGACTCCTCACCGCCGGCCTCCTCGGCCACGCCCCGCTGACCGGACTGCACACCGTCCCCGACGGCTCCGCCTGGGTCCTCGCCCGGCTCGGCTGGCTGCCCCTGTTCGCCGGTGCGCTGCTGATCTGCGGTGCCGCCTTCCACGCCTACGAACGCACCGCCTACGAACGCACCGGCCACGAACGCACCGCGACGGCCCACGCGCCGAAGCCCGGGCCGAGCCGCAAGCCGGGGCCCGACGGAAGGACGGAGGCCCGACGTGCCTAGGCTGAGCCAGAACGATCACCTGAGCGGGGGGAGCACGGTGACGGACACCGCACGGTGGGAGGCGGCCCTGCGCGCGGCCCCGGGCGTCCTGCGCGCCGACCTGGGGCCGGGGCGCCGCGACCCGCTGCCGCGCAACCGCTGGCTCAGCTGGCTGCCGCACGCCCATCTCGTGCTGCTCTCCGTGCTCCTGGGCATGTGGGACATGGCCCTCTACGAGAACGTCATGGACCCGGCCCCCGCCGACCTGACGCTGCTCGTCATCTGCCAGGGGGCCGCCCCCGTTCTCGCCCTCTCCCGGCCGGCCGCCGCCCTCTGGCTGTCCGTCGGCGCCCTGCTCGGCTCCGCCGCCCTCACCGCCTCGGTCCTCGGGGCCCACTGGCCGTGGTCCGGCGCGGGCATCGCCCTGCACACCCTGGTGCTGCTGTTGCTCTCCCTGCGGGTGCGGCCCGCCGCCGCCGTGGCCGCCCTCGTCCTCACCTTGCTCACCGGCGCCGGCGCCACCGTCCCGCGGGCGGTGCCGCACCTGGCGACCCTGCCCCAGGGCTCCGTCGCCTTCGTCACCGCGGTGGTCGTCGGCTGCTCCCTGCGCGCCAGCCGCGTCTCGCGCACCCGCCTCGTCGAACAGGAGGAGCTGACCGCCGAGGAACGCGCCCGGCGCGCCCTCCTGGAGGAGCGTGGCCGGATCGCCCGGGAGCTCCACGACGTCGTCGCCCACCACATGTCCGTGATCTCGATCCAGGCCCAGGTCGCCCCGCATCTGGTCGCCGACCCCTCCCCGGAGCTGCGGGAGAACCTGGCCGGCATCCGGCAGAACGCCGTCGACGCGCTCACCGAACTCCGGCGGGTCCTCGGTGTGCTGCGCGGCGACGGCTCCGCGGACGACGCCGCGGCGGGGGTACGACATGCGCCCCAGCCCACCCTGGACCGGCTCGACGAGCTCCTCGCCAACGTCCGCGCCGCCGGTCTCGACGTGACCGCCGAGACCGAGGGCACGCCCCGGCCGCTCTCCCCGGGCACCGAACTCTCGGCGTACCGCATCGTGCAGGAGGGCCTGAGCAACGCCATGCGCCACGCGCCCGGCGCGCGCGCCGGTGTGCGGACCCACTACCACCGCGGCGGACTGACCGTACGCATCACCAACACCGCCGGCACCCGGCCGGCGCAGGTGCCCACCGGTCCCGCGAGGGAGCCCGGGCACGGCCTGCTCGGCATGCGCGAGCGCGCGGCCATGCTCGGCGGTGAACTCGCCGCGGGACCGACCCCCGACGGCGGCTGGGAGGTCACCGCCACCCTGCCCGCCCCTCTCCCCACCCAGCCCCACCCCGAGGACGGTTCATGAGCGACGGAAGCACCGGCGACGACATCAGGGTTCTCATCGCGGACGACCAGGTCATGGTCCGGCAGGGCTTCACGGTCCTGCTCAACGCCGAGCCCGGCATCCGGGTCGTCGGACAGGCCGTCGACGGCGCCGACGCGATCGCCAAGGCCGCCGAACTCGCCCCCGACGTCGTCCTGATGGACATCCGCATGCCCGGCACCGGCGGCATCGAGGCCACCCGCGTCCTCACCGCGCCCGCCGACGCCACCGTCAAGGTGCTCGTCCTCACGACCTTCGACCTGGACGAGTACGTGTACGAGGCGCTGCGCGCGGGCGCCGCCGGATTCCTGCTCAAGGACGCGTCCGCCGAGGAACTCGCCCAGGCGGTACGGGTGGTGGCCCGCGGCGACGCGCTCCTCGCGCCCAACGTCACCAAGCGTCTGATCGCCGAGTTCTCCCGGCTCAGCGTCGCGCCCCGCGCCCCGCTCATGGACCGGCTCGGCGCCCTGACCGAGCGGGAGACCGAGGTGCTCACCCTCATCGCGCACGGCCTGTCGAACGCGGAGATAGCCGAGCGCCTCGTGGTCGCCGAGCAGACCGTGAAGACGTATGTGAGCCGCCTCCTCGCCAAGCTGTCCCTGCGCGACCGCACGCAGGCCGCCGTCCACGCGTACGAGACGGGGCTGGTACGGCCCGGCGCGCCGTGAGGATCCGGCCGGACACGGCACCGGCCCCCGCCGTGGGTACGGCGGGGGCCGGTGCGTCCGGACAGCCGGTCAGGCGTCAGACGGCGGGCGGGACGCGCGAGGGGCGGCCCGAACCGCGCGTCAGGACGTAACCGCCGACGCCGGCGAGGGCGGCCAGCACCCCTCCCGCGGCGGTCCACAGCCAGCGGTCGGACCACCAGCCCGAGGACCAGCCGTCCTCGGGCGCGCGGGCCTCCACCGTCTCCGGCGTCGTGGCACCGGGCACCAGCGGGACGGAGAGCGCGCCGTCCGTCGCGTACGCCCCGCCCGTGTCGCGCGACGTCGCGCCCACGCGCGCCGAGAACGGCTGGCCCGAGTCCTCCTCGGGCAGTCCGGTCACGGTCAGCCGGACGAAGTAGCTGCCCGGCAGCGGGTCGTTGGACCAGGCGTCCGCGGCGGCCCGCACCGGGCGCAGCGTGCACGCCAGCTCGACGGTCGCCGCCTCCTTGGCCGCGGGGCGCGACTGCATGCCGTACATGCACGGCTGCCGGCGGCGCAGACCGTCGTAGACGTCCATCCGCCACGTGGACGAGCCGTGCCGCTGTGCCGCCTCGGGGAGCGTGACGGTCGCCGTGACGGTCGGCCGCTCGCCGGTGTCGGCGGGGAACACCCAGTACAGGTAGTCACCCGTGGAAGCCTGCGCGGTGGCCTGCTGACCCTGCTTGAAGAACGCGGCGGTGCGGAAGGACGTGCCGGCCTCGGTCGGCCCGGCCTCCGACGCGGCGCCGCTCGCGCTGCCGCTCGGGGTGGGGGTCGCCGAGTCGGCGAGTCCGGCCGGGGCGGCCGGCCCGAGCAGGGCGGCGCCGGCGAGCGCGGCGGCGGCGAGCATGCTGCGTACGGTACGCATCAGTGGGTCCTCCAGACAGCGAAGCGCCAGCGGGACAGCCAGCCCCAGATCAGGCCGGCCAGGAACCCGGCGAGCACCAGGACGCCGAGCAGCCACCAGCCGCGGCCGAGGCCGAAGGAGGCGACGTCGGAGGCGGAGTCGGGACCGTCGACGACGTCGATAGCGAGCTCGACCGGCATGCCCGGGGTGGTCTTCACCGACGGGGGAGCCGAGAACGAGTTGCTGATCTGGAGACAGACGGTCTCGGCGGCGCTCTTCGTGTCGTCGTCGAGGGCGTCCTCGTCGTCCTTCTTCGGGTAGCGCAGCCCCGTGGAGATCACGTCGGTGCGTCCGTCCCCGGCCTCCGAGCCGCGGACGATCTCCCGGCCGTGCGTGGTGACGGCGCGCAGCAGCACCCCGTAGTCCTCGTTGACGGCACGGTCGGCGGAGACGCTCACCGAGGCGCGAAGCTCCTGGCCGGGCAGGACGTCGACGCGGTACCAGCGGTGCTGCCCGAAGACCTGGCGGTCGGTGTAGAGGCCCGGCTTGAGCTGCGGGGCGCCGGCGCAGCGCGCGGCGCCCTCGGTGGCGATCGGCGTGACGACCGGGTCCGCGGCGCGGTCGACCAGCTGTCGTACGCGGCCGGAGAGCTCCTCGGTGCGGTGCACGGAGGTGTAGGTGCCGCCGGTGGCCTCGGCGATGCACATCAGCTGACGGCGGGTCTTGACGTCCGGGACGAGCCCGAGGGTGTCGATGACCAGATGTATTCCCTGGGCGGCGATGTCACGCGCCACCTCGCACGGGTCGAGCGGGGCGCAGGTGTCCTCGCCGTCCGTGATGAGCACGATCCGCTTGGTGGCCTCGCCGCCCTTGAGGTCCTCGGCCGCGCCCAGCAGGGCCGGGCCGATCGGGGTCCAGCCGGTGGGGGCGAGGGTGGCGACGGCGGTCTTGGCCTCGGTGCGGTCCAGCGGACCGACCGGGTAGAGCGCCCGGGTGTCCTTGCAGCCGCGCTTGCGGTCCTGGCCGGGGTAGTCGGCGCCGAGGGTGCGGATGCCGAGCCGCACCTCCTGGGGGACGGCGTCCAGGACCTCGTTGAAGGCCTGCTTGGCGGCCGCCATGCGGGACTGTCCGTCGATGTCGCGGGCGCGCATCGAGCCGCTGACGTCGAGCACCAGCTCGACCTTGGGGGATTCCCTGGGGGAGTCCGGGGCCGCCGGTCCGTCGTCGGCGGCGGCGCTGGTCGGGAGGAGCCCGACGGCCAGGGCGGCGAGCAGCGCGCAGGCCCCGGTCGCCAGCCGTTTTCTCGTGATCATCGGAGGATCGTAGGGATGATCGTCCGAAAACCAAAACCAGGTCCACCGGGGGCTCCTGAGCGGGCGTCCGCTCCGGGCCCGTCCGGTCAGCTCTGGCTGTTGAGGAAGCCGATGACGGTCGCGCCCCACCAGCCGACCTGGCTCACCGTGGCGGCGGCTCCCGACCGGACGAGCAGCCGGCGGGGCACGCCGCCGTCCTCCCGGTAGCGTCCGAGCAGCTGGCCGAGGCGATGGGCGTAGAGGCCGTTGACGGTGACGGCGAGGACGAGGCCGAGCTTGACCAGGGTGAGCGGGGAATGGAGGTCGGGGCGCAGGAAGAGGCCCGAGACCGTCAGTCCGCCGAGACCCGCCCAGATCGGGGTCTGCAGGGCGCACGCCGTGTCCAGGACGCCCGCGAGCGGCCGGCGGCCGGTGAGCCAGAGCACCGCGAACCAGTCGACGGCGAGGACGGATCCGAGTCCCGCGACCATGCTCGCCACGTGCAGGAAGCGGGCCGTGGTCTGCAGCGTGACGTCCGCGTGCACATGCCCGGCGGTCCAGCAGGAGGCCGCGAGGACTCCCGCGGCGAGCACGCCGGCGAGGGTGAGGTGCCAGCCGGGCGTGAGCTCCCGCAGCGGCTCCTCGCGCACCGTCGCGTCCGCCGTGACGGCGGTGGCGCGGGACGGACGCGGCAGGGTTCTCGGCATGTCTCGATTCTTTCGACTGGCGTGAAAGTGGAGGTTAGGTAAGGCGAAGCTAAGTGTCTCCTGTGTTGGCGTCAAGTGGATCGTGACGGGCGTCGCACGGCCGGGGACGCGGCGCATCGGCCCAGGGGGGAACACCGCGAGACCACCGACACCGGAAGGGACTCCCGCGGGCCGGGCCGAAAATGTCGTGCCGGTGTCGGACCGGACGCGTAGAGTCCGCCCGTTCACAGGGGAGGAACCGGGGTTCGATGAAGACGATGATGAGCAGAACGGTCCGTGCCGCCGTCGCGGTCGGCCTGATGGGTGGCGTGGCGGGGTGCGCGGCCGAGTCGGGGGCGGGGGAGGCCCTGCCGGCCGCGCCGGTCGGTTACGCGTCCGCCGAGATGCTGCCGGAGCGGCTGGCGGCGGACGGGACGACGATCTGGGTCGGCAATCCTGCGGCCCGTTCGACGGTGGAGATGTTCGAGGACCCGCGCTGTCCCGTCGTGGAGGAGTACGAGCGCACCGGCGCCCGGGAACTCGAGGAACTCCTCCTCGAGGGAGAGATCAAGGCCCAGTACACCCTCGCCTCCTTCAAGGACATCCGTCTCGGCGGTGACGGCTCGAAGCGGGCCGTCAACGCGCTGCGCGCCGCGCTGGAGAAGGGGAAGTTCGTCGAATACCACGCCGTGCTCTGGAAGTTCCAGACGGAGGTCGAAGCCGGCGGCGGCTTCACCACCGAGCGGCTGCTGGAGCTCGCGCAGCAGGTGCCGGGACTTCGCGACGCGGCATTCGACCGGGCTGTCCGGACGATGAGGTACCAGGCCTTCGTCACCGCCTCCGAGCAGGCCTACGAGAACACCGGGGACGATCCGAAGGGCCCGGGCACGCCCACGATCATCGTCAACAGTCACCCCATCGACGGCGGTCTCTACGGGATCAACTTCGACCGGAAGCTCTTCCGCCGGATGGTGAAGGACCTGCATGACTTCCCGTACACCTGGGAGAGCGTGTACGAACCCGTCCAGCAGCAGGTCGAGGCAGAGGACGCCGAGTCCTAGAAGGTGTCCGGAACGGGATCGCGGGGAGTTCCGCACCGCGCGAGGGGGCGGAGCGGAGGACCGGCTGACCTCCGACCGTTCCGGCCCGTGCTCAGCGGTGCTCGGGGTTCTCGAAGTCGAACCGGCAGCCGGCGTCCCACTCGGAGCGCTGGTTTCCGTGGGCGGGGATGCCGCCGGCGTCCTTGAGCATCCTCGCCAGGTGGAGCTGGTTCCAGGTCATGAAGGTCGTGTTGCGGTTTGTGAAGTCGTTGTCCGGACCGCCGGAACCGGGGTCGAGGTACGACGGGCCCGGGCCGGCCTCGCCGACCCAGCCGGCGTCCGCCTGCGGCGGAATGACGTATCCGAGGTGCTGGAGGCTGTAGAGGACGTTCATCGCGCAGTGCTTGGCGCCGTCCTCGTTGCCGGTGATCAGGCAGCCGCCCACCCGCCCGTAGTAGGCGTACTGGCCCTGCTCGTTGAGGATCGACGAGCAGGCGTACAGGCGCTCGATCACCTGCTTCATGACGGAGGAGTTGTCTCCCAGCCATACCGGGCCGGCCAGGGTGAGGATGTCCGCGGCCATCACCTTCGAGTAGATGACGGGCCACTCGTCGGTCTCCCACCCGTGCTCCGTCATGTCAGGCCAGACACCGGTCGCGATGTCGATGTCCACCGCCCTGAGCACCTCGACCTGCACACCCTGGCGCTCCATGATCCCGGTGCTGATGTCGATCAGCCCTTGTGTGTGGCTGCGCTCCGGTGAACGTTTCAAGGTGCAGTTGATCACCAGGGCGCGCAGGTCGGCGTACGACGTCGTCGAGTCCGGCACGGAATCCTCCTCATACGCTCCGGGGTCCGGGCGTGAAGGCACCGGAGTTCTCCCCGTACAGCCCACCAGGCCTTCGCCCCGGGCGCTCGCGGAGCTGGGCCGGTTGCCTGACGGTCCGCCCTCCGGTCCGCCGGCCGGGCCGTCTCCCGGGCGGGGCGACACTCGCGGCGGCCCGGCGGCGGTGAGGGGATCGCGTGCATCGCGGGCGTAGGGAGAATGGCATACGCCACCGCAACATCCCTCCCTGCTCCCCCTCGCCGAACGGCGCGAACGGAACGGGCGCGGACCGACGGGCATGCCGGCCTCGGCCTCGCCCTCGTGCACGGCATCGTCCGCGCGCACGACGGCACGCCCGGCCTGGCGCCCCGCCCCGGCGGCGGACCGTCCGTCACGGTGCGGCTTCCGGTCGAGCCGTCGTAGCGTCCGGGGGCGATGCGGCACGGTGCGTGCGTCGGCCGGTGCGGCGTAGTACTCATGGGAGCCTCAACGCCGATCCGTTTCCCCCGGGAGTTGCCGATGGCCGTCCGCCGTGTCGTACCCAATGTCCAGTCGGAGGCTGCCCGGGAGAGCCGGGAGTTCTACGGCCTGCTCGGCTTCGAGGAGGTCATGAACCACGGCTGGATCATGACGCTCGCGTCCCCGTCCAGCCCGACGGCGCAGATCAGTTTCATGGCCGGTGACAGGACCGCCCCGGTCACTCCCGACATGAGCGTCGAGGTGGACGACGTGGACGCGGCCTACGCGGCGGTCCGGGAGAGCGGCGCGGAGATCGTGCACCCCCTGCAGGACGAGGAGTGGGGAGTACGGCGGTTCTTCGTCCGTGATCCCAACGGGCGGGTGGTCAACGTGCTGGGCCACCGCTGACGGTCCTCCCCGCCTCACCTGCCGCATCCCGGGGCCGGCCACCGGGACCCCGGCGGCCCGGGCTCCCCGCGGGTGCGGGAAGCCCGGGCGGCCCTCACGCCCGGGTCACCAGATCGCCTCGACCCACTCCGGGTGGTCGATGAACGGGTTGCGGTTGCCCTGGTACGAGTTGTAGATGACGTCGTTGCGGCGCTCCTCGAAGGCGCTCGGCGGGTCCTGCTCGTTCCACTGCTTCAGGACCGAGAGGCGGCCGTGCAGGGGCACGCTGCCGTTGATGGAGTCGTTCGCCTCCAGGTCCGGCCAGGCGTCGTCACCTTCGTACCGGACGGCCATGTAGAGGATCATCCGGGCCACGTCGCCCTTGTCGGCGTCGCGCGGCTCGAAGGAGTTGGAGTCCGTGTAGCTGCCGGGGGCGCCGCTGACGGCGCTGCCGCCGTTGTCGAAGTCCTTGTTGCCCCGTGTGCTGTTGACCTGGACGTCGGCGGCGCGCAGGTGGTGCAGGTCGGTTCCGGGGCCGGCCGAGGTGCCGAAGTCGCCGTGCGACTGGGCCCACACGTGCTCGCGGTTCCAGTTGCCGACGGCGCCGCCGTTGAGGTTCTTGCTGCGCGAGACACCGCTGTAGAGGAGGAGCACGTTGGCGGTGTTGCCGGGATCCTGGTCGGTGACCTTGAGCGCGTTCCAGACCGCGTCGTACGAGATCTTGCTCTGGCTGCTGATGATGGTGTGCAGCGAGGACTTGAGGCTCGTGCCGGACTTGCCCACCGCGTTCTTGTAGTACGTGCTGTCGTACGCGGTGGTCGTGGCGTCCGCGGGGGAGGCGGCGACGGTGGGGAGGACGAGGCCGGTGAGGGCGGCGGATATCGCGGCCCAGGTCTTCCAGCCGCGTCTGTGCGCTACGGACATGGGTGTCCCTTCTGAGGTGGGGGGAGCGGGTTCAGCCGACGGTGAGCGAGGTGTCGTCGATCACGAAGGAGGTCTGGAGGGTGGCGCCCTCCGTGCCGGTGAGCTTGAGCGTCACGGTCTGCCCGGCGTAGGCGGACAGGTCGAAGGAGCGCTGGACGTAGCTCCCGGACGCGTTGAGGTTCGAGTACGTGGCCAGGGTGGACAGGACGGTGCCGCCGCTGTTCAGGACCTGGACCCTGAGCGTGTCGTACGCGGTGGTCGTGGTGGTCTCGGCCGTGTCGATGCGCGTCCAGAAGGACAGGGCGGCGGTGGTGCAGCCCGCCGGGATCGTGACCGTCTGGGAGAGCGTGTCGGTGTGGGCGGAGCCGTAGCCGCTCAGCCAGGCCTTGTACGAGCCGGTGCGGGCCGGACGGCCGGTGTCGTTGGTGATCACGCCGGACGAGGCGCTCCAGGCCGTGGTGCCGGACTCGAAGCCGGGGTTGGCCAGCAGCTGGCCGGCGGTGCAGGTGCCGCCGCCGCTCCCGCCGCTCGTCGCCTTGGACAGCCAGTCGGTGGCGTTGAGGGCCAGCGCCGCGTTGCTGCCCGCGGGGTCGTTCCAGCCGTCGTACAGTGTGTTGCCTGACTGGCCGGTGCCGTCGTCGATCGGGGAGCTGTCGCCCCAGACGGCGACGCGGCCGCTGCCGAAGGTGCTGGTCGCGAAGAAGGCGCCGGTCGTGCCGGAGGAGCCCGTGCGGTAGACCAGGCCCTTCGCCGCCGGGTTGTCGGCGGGCTTGAGGGTGACGGTGGTGCCGCTGCGGATGATGCTGCCGGTCACCTTGCCGAAGGAGCCGTTGAGCACGGGGTCGGTGGTGTCGGCGACGGCGCGCGGGTCGTCCGTCTGGACGGTGCCGGTGTCGACGCTGAAGCCGAACGGGTCGGTGTCGTCCACGCCGTTGTCGGCCATCAGGTCGTTGATGACCTCGACCGCGTCCCAGCCGTCGTTGTCGCGGTCGGCGCCGCTGTGGTCCGAGATCAGGAACAGCCCGCCGCCGTTCTGGACGAACCTCATGATCGCGGTCTTCTCGGCGGCGCCGAGCCGCACGTTGGGCTCGGGCAGCACGAAGGTGTCGAAGTTCTGCAGGTCGGTCGCGGACGTGGTGCCGTAGGTGATCGTGCCGCCCGAGGGGACCGTCTTCAGCGCGTACCGGCCGGTCCTCTGCAGGGCCACACCCCAGGCCGAGAGGGCGCCGGTCCAGTCCGTCTCGACGGAGGGCGTGGGGTCCTGGGTGAGGGGGTCGGGCTGGCCGGTGCCGATGATCCAGTCGGCGTTCCCGGCGGTCTCCGCCTTGGAGTTGTCGAAGAGCACGCGCAGGGGCGTGGCGGCGGTGCCCTCCGGTGCGGCGGCCGCGGGCGAGCCGAGGGCGGTGGAGGCCGCCGCGGCGACCAGGGCTCCGCAGGCGGTCAGGGTGGCGAAACGGCGGGTGGACCTTCTGAGTCCGAGCATCCGTCAGACCTCCGTGGGGGATGGGGCGGAAGGGCGGAAAGGCGGTGCGGTGCGGGCGCCCACTCTGCGCGCGTAGAACGTCGGGGATCGGACGCTCACGTCACGCGCGGTTGAACCGTACATGACCAAAACCCACCCATGGAATGCCTCAATCCGCGCGGAAGCAGGCTTTCCCGTGAACGATCAGCGGTCCACCGGCAGGCCGCGCGGCTCCTTGACCCGCTTCATGATGATCTGCGAGTTCACCTCGGTGACCCCCGCCAGCGTCGTCAGGCGCTCGATCCACAGGCGCTCGTACGCCGCCAGGTCCGCGACCGCGATCCGCAGGAGGCAGCCGGGGCTGCCGAAGAGGCGGTAGGCCTCGATCACGTCCGGGATGTCCTGGAGGGCCTCCTCGAAGGCCTCCACCGTCTCCCGGTCCCGCTTCACCTCCACCGAGACCAGGACCTCGAAGCCCCGCCCGACCGCCCCGGGGTCGATCACCGCGCGATAGCCCTGGATCACGCCGTCCTGTTCCAGCTGGCGCACCCGGCGCATGCAGGGAGAGGGGCTCAGTCCGACGCGCTGGGCGAGCTCCTGGTTGCTCAGACGGCCATCCTGCTGAAGCTCACGCAAGATCTGAAGATCGATACGGTCCATGACGCAATCATCCACCACGGAATTCATGATTCCGGGCTGATTTCGCAATCGCGTTGCGTGTCTGCTGACCTATCGTTGCCGTGCACCCCGAGGAAGGACAGCATCATCATGAAGTGGACGCGCGACGCCCGGCCGCGCCGCATCGTGGTCATCAGCACCGGCGGCACCATAGCCAGCCGGTGGACCGGCAGCGGATACGCCGCGGACGCGTCGGGCGACGACGTCGTCGCGACGGCCGCGGTCCCCGACAACGTGCACGTCGAGGTCGTCGACCTCTTCAACGTGAACAGCTCCCGGATGACCACCGGCCGTCAGCTCACCCTGCTGCGCACCGTCCACGAGACCCTCGCCGACCCGGGCGTCGACGGCATCGTCGTCACCCACGGGACCGACACCCTCGAGGAGTCGGCCTTCTTCCTGGACCTGCACCACTCCGACCCGCGCCCGGTGGTCTTCACCGGCGCCCAGCGCCCCTTCGGCACGGGCGACGGCGACGGTCCCGGCAACCTCTACGACGCCCTCCAGGTCGCGGCCACCGTCCACGGCCTCGGCGTGCTCGTCGTCTTCGACGGCCTCGTCCACGCGGCCCGTGGCACCGTGAAGACCAAGACGCTCGCCTCCGACCCCTTCGCCGACCCGTCCGGCGAGCGGCTCGGCCGCCTCGGCTTCGGCCAGGTCGACGTCGAGCGCGAGCCCGAGCGGTCCGTCCCGCTCCCGCTGCCCGGTGACGGGCGGCCCGTGCCCCGCGTCGACATCGTGATGCACCACTCCGACGCCGACCCGGTCCTCTTCGACGCGTCCCTCGCCGCCGGCGCCCGGGGCATCGTGCTGGTCGGCACCGGCGCCGGCAACGCCACCCCCGAGATGGCCGCGGCCGTGGCCCGCGCCGTCGAGCAGGGTGTCCACGTCGTGCTGTCCACCCGTGTCGCCTCCGGCCCCGTCGCCGAGGTCTACACGGGCGGCGGCGCCGTCGACCTGGCCGCCGCCGGTGCCGTCCTGGCCGGGACCCTGCGTCCCGGGCAGGCCCGGATCGCGCTGCTGGCCGCGCTCCTCGCCGACCACACGTCGCCGGAGCGTCGCACCGCGCTGCTGCGCGACCTCCTCCAGGGCCCGGTGCGACCCGAACCCACCCTGGCCCTCGCCCACTGACCCACCGGCGCTGCGTTCTCCGGGTGCGGGCCCGTTCCGCCCCGCCCGGGGGGAACGACCGCCCACCCCTGGCAGGGCTTCGGCGTGCAGGCCCGTTCCGCCCCGCCCGCGGGACGACCGCCCATCCGTGGCAGGTGGCGCGGACGTCACCCCTGCCCGGCCCCGGCTCGCGGGTCCGCCCCGGGGCCGCTCGCGCCAGGACGTCGTCCACCCCGTGGGGTGCGCTGCGCGTCACGGCGCCCGCCCGCCGCGGGCCCGACCCCAGTCCCGCGCCGCGGGTCCGGGGCCTCCGCGTGGGGTCCGCACCCACGCGTTCCCCCTCGCCCGGAAAGGCCGCTGCCCCGGCCCGGCACCACCACGGCCGCTCCGGGCACCGGACTCCTCCCCGATGCCGGCCTGGTCGTCGTCCCCGAGGGCTCGGGGCCGTCCGTCCGGGGCGGCCCCGGATCCTCCTCCGTCTCCCCTCCCCCCTCCCTCCCCACGCGTAAGGCACCCTCACCGTGATCCCCGCACAACAGAAGAACGTCCGCCGCGAGCACGACCTGCTCGGTGACCGGGACGTCCCCGCCGAGGCGTACTGGGGCGTGCACACCCTGCGCGCCACCGAGAACTTCGCCATCACCGGCACCCCGATCTCCGTCTACCCGCAGCTCATCGAGGCCCTCGCCGCCGTGAAGGAGGCCGCCGCCCTCGCCAATGAGGAGCTCGGCCTGCTGCCCGCGGAGAAGGCCGGCGCGATCGTGGCCGCCTGCCGGGAGATCCGGGGCGGCGCGCTGCACGGCGAGTTCGTCGTGGACGTCGTCCAGGGCGGCGCCGGCACCTCCACCAACATGAACGCCAACGAGGTCGTCGCCAACCGCGCCCTCGAACTCCTCGGCCACGCCAAGGGCGACTACGCGCGGCTCCACCCCAACGAGGACGTCAACCTCGGCCAGTCCACCAACGACGTCTACCCGACCGCCATCCGCATCGCCGCCATCGGCGCCGCCCGTGAGCTGCTGCGTGCGATGGCCGTGCTCCAGGACGCGTTCGCCGAGAAGGCCGTCGAGTTCGGCGCGGTCGTCAAGATGGGGCGCACCCAGCTCCAGGACGCCGTGCCCATGACGCTGGGCCAGGAGTTCTCCACCTACGCCGTGATGCTGGAGGAGGACCGAGGGCGTCTCGCCGAGGCCGTCGAGCTGATCCACGAGATCAACCTCGGTGCCACCGCCATCGGCACCGGTCTCAACGCCGCCCCCGGCTACGCCGAGACCGCCCGCCGCCGGCTCGCGGACATCACGGGCCTGCCGCTGGTCACCTCCGTCAACCTGGTCGAGGCCACCCAGGACTGCGGGGCCTTCGTGCAGCTGTCCGGCGTCCTCAAGCGGATCGCCGTGAAGCTCTCCAAGACCTGCAACGACCTGCGACTGCTCTCGTCCGGTCCGCGCGCCGGCTTCGGCGAGATCAACCTCCCGCCCGTGCAGGCCGGTTCGAGCATCATGCCGGGCAAGGTCAACCCGGTCATCCCCGAGGTCGTCAACCAGGTCGCCTTCGAGGTGATCGGCAACGACATGACGATCACGATGGCGGCCGAGGGCGGCCAGCTCCAGCTCAACGCCTTCGAGCCGGTCATCTTCCACGCCCTGTCGAAGAGCCTGACGTCCCTGAAGGCGGCCTGTCTCACGCTCGCGGAGCGCTGCGTCACCGGCATCACCGCCAACGTCGACACGCTGCGCGCGAGCGTCGAGAACTCCATCGGCCTGGCCACCGCGCTCAACCCGCACCTCGGGTACACGGCGGCCACCGCCATCGCGCAGGAGGCCCTCGCCACCGGCCGCTCGGTCGCCGAACTCACCCTGGAGAAGGGGCTGCTCCCGCCCGAGCGGCTCGCCGAGCTGCTCACGCCCGAGCACCTGACGGGCACGTCGGGCGGTGTGCTGAAGGTCTGATCCGGGTCAGGCCCTCGGCAGCGCGAAGTTGAAGTCCGCGGTGCCGAAGGTCCCGAACAGGCGCAGCCACAGCGGCAGCACCAGTTCGGTGGCCCGGGCCCCCGTCAGGTCGCCGAGGTCGAGGATCCGCTCGTCCGGCCAGCCGAAGGACCGCAGCAGGCCGGTCACGGCGGACTTGGCCTCGGCGTCGTCGCCGCAGACGAAGACGACGTGGTCGCCCGGGACGCGGGAGGGGTCGACCATGACGGTGTTCGTCATGGTGTTGAGCGTCTTCACCACCCGCGCGTCCGGGAACGCGCGCTGGATCTGCTCGGCGAGGCTGCCGCCGTCCGGCGTCAGGACCTTCGGCGGCATGCCCTCCGAGAAGTCCAGCGGGTTCGACACGTCGACGAGGACCTTGCCCTTGAGGTTCTCCGCGCCGGCCGCCTCGAGCGCGGCCAGCGACACCAGACCGCCGGTCGCGTTCACCACCAGCTCGGCGCCGGACGCGGCCGCGGCGAAGGTGCCGTGCGCGGCGCGGTGCTCCGCGGCCCACGCCGTCGCGCCCGCGTGATCCGCGGACCTGGATCCGAGCGTCACCTCGTGGCCGAGCGAGACCAGCTTGCCCGCGAGCCGGCGGCCGACCTCTCCCGTGCCGAGTACCGCGATTCTCATGCGCGTTGCGCTCCTTCGTGACGAGGGGGTCCGGAGGCGACCGTACGCCCTGACGTGCCGTCGAAAGGGCCTACGACTCAAGTTCCTGCACGACAAAGCCGACATTCCTACGAAAGCAGGAAGAATCGAGTCGTGGAGTCGCCCGCATGACCACCGCAGCCACCACCCCCGACGGGCTCGACCACGAGGCAGCCGCCCTGCTCGACAGCGAGGCCTGGCAGGAGATCGTGGCGGCGTGGACCGACGCCCCGCCGGCGGGGGAGGACGAGGCCGACTGGCGGACGCTGCTGTCCGTCCCGGTGGACCGGCTCGTCTCCGACGCGCTCGCCTCGCTCGCCCCCCGCACCGAGGAGCGGGCGCTCCCGGGGCGGATCGGCGCGATGCTGCCGGACCGGCTGCACGTCTGGCGCCGTATCGGGCAGCCCGATGTGCGCCCTTCGGTGCACCTCGCGCACGCCCGGCGCGTCCTGACCGAATGGGGCTGGCAGAACACCCCGTACAGACTCCGCGACGCCCGGGGCGCGCGCTGTGTCTGCGGGGCGATGCTCGCCGCCCACCGCCTCGGCTACGGCAGCGCCGGCACCATGAACGAGGCCGGCGCGTGGATGCTCGAAGAACTCCGCTCGCGCGGCTGGTACCAGCTCATCGGCCCCTGGAACCGGGCCCCGGGCCGGACCGCGGCGGAGGCGCTCGCCCTCGTGGACGCCACCATCCGCCGCGCGGCACGGGCCGACCGCTAAAGGACCCGGCCCCTGCCTAATGCCCGGTCGGCAGCCGGTCGACCAGCGGCGGGAGGTCCGCCGCCGGCAGCGGGGCCGCGGAACGCGGGCCCCGGACGGCCGCCGGTGCACCCCCGCGCAGGGCGCCGTCCACGAAGGCGTAGAGCGCCGGGGTGATCGCCTCCGGCAGGGGCTGCCCCTGCTCGTCGAGGCGCTGGTACTTCATCAGATTGTAGGCGACGGAGACCTGCCGGCGTCCGTCCTCCGTGGCGAGGGACCAGGTGCCCGCGCCGAACACCGCGCCGTCGTGCCCCCAGTACCAGCCGCTCGGCATCCTCAGGGTGTAGAGACCGAGGCCGTAGCGCATCACCAACTCGCCGTCCGGGGTCACGGCCGCCGGGACCGTCGTCTTCATCGCGCGCAGCGCGGCGGGGCCGAGGAGCTTGCCGCCGAGCAGCTTGCGGTAGAAGGCGTCCAGGTCGCTGGTCGTCGACACCAGCGCGCCCGCCGTGCTCGCCCACGACATGTCGTACGCGCTGTAGTCGCGCGGCGGGTCGATGAAGCCGAAGAACGACTCGTACATCCCCGGGTGCGGGCCCTTCAGGGCCGCCGAGGCCGGGAAGTAGGTGTGGCGCAGGCCGGCGCGGCGGATGACGTTGCGGGTGATGTACGCCTCCGCGTCCTGGCCGGTGGCCCGCTCCAGGATCAGCCCCGCGAGGACGAAGTTGGTGTTGGCGTAGCTGAACTCGCCGCGCTGCGCGACCGGCGGGGCGGCGAGGCCGAGGCGCACCAGTTCCTCCGGCTCGATGTGCCGCAGCCGGTTCTCGTCCAGGGTCTTCCCCGGGTCCTGCAGCAGGCCGGGGAAGGCGGGCAGGACGTAGTCGGCGATGCCGCTGGTGTGGTTGAGCAGCATCCGGACCGTCACCTGCTCGCCGCGCTCGCCCGGTACGAGGTCGGGCACGTAGCGGGCGACCGGCGCGTCCAGGTCGATCCGGTGGCGCTCGACCTGCTGGAGGATCGCGACGGCCGTGAAGCTCTTGGTGATGCTGCCGACCCGGTGCTCGAAGTCCGGGGCCATGGGCCGTCCGGTGGCCGGATCGGCGAGGCCGGTGGCGCCCCGCCACTGCTCGGAGCCGTCGCGGACCGCCGCGAACGCTCCGTACATGCCGGCGGTGTGGAAGGCGTCGAGCGAGGCGCGCAGGGCCGCGCGGTCGAGCGCGGGCAGGTGGCGGGCCGCCGTCGGGCCGGCCGGCGCCCCCGCGGCGCCGGCGGCCTGGGCCGGCAGCACGCCCAGGGACAGGGCGAGCAGGGCGGTCGAGAGCACGGCCGTCGTACGGGCCGGTCGGCCGAGGCCTAAGCGGCTGGAGCGTGCGGTGCGCGTCGTGCGCATCAAAGGAGGTCCTCTCCGTGGTCCGGTCCGCGCACCGTCCGTGCGCGGACCGTCCATCCTGGCCGGACCGGCCCGCGTCGCGCGTCCTTCGCCGGAACGATCACGATCATCGGAACGCATGACGTCCGCGGGACTACCCTGGGTGTATGGGCGGCGGTGGTCTGACCGGTCTGTTCCTCTGCGGCGACGTGATGCTCGGCCGGGGAATCGACCAGATCCTTCCCCATCCCCTCGATCCCGCCCTGCCCGAGCGATGGGTGCGGGACGCCCGTGACTACGTGGCCCTCGCCGAAGCCGTCTCCGGACCGGTGCCCCGGGCCGTGGCGCCCGCCTACCCGTGGGGCGAGGCCCTCGAACTGGTCGACGACGCGCGGCCGGACGCCCGCGTGGTCAATCTGGAGACCGCGGTCACCCGCCGGGGCGAGCCCGACCCCGGCAAGGCCGTCCACTACCGCATGGATCCGGCCAACCTGCCCGCGCTCGCCGCCGTACGCCCCGATGTCGTCGTCCTCGCCAACAACCACGTCCTCGACTACGGGCGGGGCGGCCTCGACGACACGCTCGACGCCCTCGGGGCAGCGGGCCTGCGTACCGCGGGCGCCGGGCGCGACGCCGCGGAGGCCCGCCGCCCGGCGACGGTCCCCCTGCCCGGCGGCGGCCGGCTCCTCGTCCACGCTCTCGGCCTGGCGTCCAGCGGGGTGCCGCGCCACTGGGCGGCCACGGCGCGGCGCGGCGGGATCCACTACGCCGCCGGGCCAGGCGACCGGGCCGCCACCCGGCTCACCGCCCGGCTGCGCGAAGGCCGCCGTCCGGGCGACCTCGTCGTGGTCTCGGTGCACTGGGGGTCCAACTGGGGCTACGCGCCCGGACGCGCCGAGGTCTCCCTCGGTCACGCCCTCGTCGACGCGGGGGCGGACATCGTGCACGGGCACTCCTCGCACCATCCGCGGCCCCTGGAGGTGTACCGGGGCAGGCTCGTCCTGCACGGCTGCGGCGACCTCGTCAACGACTACGAGGGGATCACCGGGCAGGAGCGTTACCGCGACGACCTGCGTCTCCTCCACTTCGTCACCGTCCACGACGAGGACGGCAGCCTGGCGGAGGTGCGGCTCGTGCCGCTGCGCAGCCGGCGCCTGCGCCTCGAACGAGCCCCGGAGCAGGACCTGCGGTGGCTCCACGACGTGCTCGGCCGGATCAGCCGCCCCTACGGGATGCGGATCGCCACCGCTCCCGTGGGGGACGACGGCGGGCCGGCCCTGACCGCCCGGCCGGTGTGACGGCCCACCGGGGCCGGCGCGCGCGGACGGGCAGGAAGGCGAGCAGGACATGTACTTCACCGACCGCACCGACGCGGGCAGGCAGCTCGCCGCCCGGCTCGAAGGGCTGAAGGGCCAGGACGTGACCGTTCTCGGGCTGCCCCGCGGGGGAGTGCCCGTCGCCGCCGAGGTCGCCGACGCGCTCGGCGCGCCGCTCGACATCTGTCTCGTAAGGAAGCTGGGCGTGCCCTCTCAGCCCGAGCTGGCGATGGGTGCCATCGGCGAGGGCGGCGTGCGCGTCCTCAACGACGACGTCATCGTCCGGACCGGCGTCTCGGAGCGGGACCTCGCCCGGGTCGAACTCCGCGAACGGGCCGTCCTGGAGGAACGCGCCCGGCGCTACCGCGGCGCCCGTGAGCCCGCCGACATCGGCGGCCGCACCGCGGTCGTCGTGGACGACGGCTTCGCCACCGGGGCCACCGCGCTCGCCGCGTGCCAGGTCGTCCGGGCCCGCGGCGCCGCCCGGATCGTCCTCGCGGTGCCGGTCGCGCCGCAGGGCTGGACGGCGCGGATCGGTGCGTCCGCGGACGAGACGTACTGCGTGCACGACCCCGCGGCCTTCTACGCCATCGGGCAGTTCTACCAGGACTTCTCGCAGACGCCCGACGAGGAGGTCGTCGCCCTGCTGCGACCGCGGCGCGGCGCACGCGGGGAGGACACCGAGGTCCGCATACCGCTCCGGGAACTCGCCGTCGGTGGACGGCTCACCGTGCCCGAGGGGGCCACCGGCGTCGTGCTGTTCGCGCACGGCAGCGGCAGCAGCCGGCACAGCCCGCGCAACCGCGCCGTCGCCGGGACCCTGAACCGCGCGGGACTCGGCACACTGCTCTTCGACCTGCTCACCGAGGACGAGGCCGCCGACCGGGCGAACGTCTTCGACACCCCGCTGCTGGCCGGGCGCCTGGGCCAGGCCGCCGCCTGGCTCGCCGGCCGGCCCGGCACGGACGGGCTGCGCACCGGCTACTTCGGGGCCAGTACGGGAGCGGCGGCCGCGCTGTGGGCCGCGGCGGAACCCGGCAGCGGTGTCGGCGCCCTCGTCTCCCGGGGCGGCCGGCCCGACCTCGCGGACGAGCGTCTGCCCGAGGTCACCGCCCCGACCCTGCTGATCGTCGGCGGTGCGGACGCCCCGGTCCTCGACCTCAACCACCGGGCCGGGCAGCGCCTGCGCTGTGAGCACCGGCTCGTCACCGTCCCCGGCGCCGGCCACCTCTTCGAGGAGCCGGGAGCCCTGGAGGAGGTGGGCACGCTCGCGGCGGCCTGGTTCGCCCAGTGGCTGTGACGACACGGACCGCGGTCACCGGAGCGACGGCGGCGGGAGCCCGGCACCGGAGGCGGACTACGTCTGGGCGCCGCCGACGACGCGGTCCACGGCGGCCTCGATCAGGGCGTTCCGCTCCTCCTCCGAGAACACGCCCGGCAGCGTGAGCTGCTCCGTGATCAGCCAGTTGAAGGCGAGGATCAGCAGCTTGACGGCGGTCGCGTCACCGGGCAGGCCGGAGGCCTCGTGGTACGTGACGTTGGCATCGACGTCGGCGCGCACCCGCTCGGTGAGGACCGCGCGCAGCTCGGGTCGCCGGGTGGCCTCCAGGCGCAGTTCGAGGAGGGCGAGATGGCCCGTGCGGAAGGAGCTGACCCGGCCGACGACCTCCTTCATCAGCTCCTTGTACGTCTCCCGGTCCGGAGGTGCGGCCTGCTGGCGGGAGATCTCCTCCTCGCCGGGCTGCAGACGCTCGTAGACGCGGGCGCCGGCCTGGGTGAGCAGGTCGTCGCGGTTGGCGAAGTAGTTCGACGCGGTGCCGGGCGGCACGGCCGCCTCGGTGTCCACGGCCCGGAAGGTGAGGCCCCGCGCCCCCTCCCGGGCGAGCACCTCGATCGCGGCGTCGACGAGCGCCGCCCTGCGCTCCGGGTTCCTGCGCGCCACCCTCTTCACTCCCGTCCTCGGCCGTCACGAGTACTCCGGGGAGAGTACTACGGGCGCAGTGGAGCGGGGTTTCCGGCGCCGGGTGCGGTCAGGGCCGGGGCCGGCGCCGGTTGCGGCTCGGGGCCGGGGTCGCGCGCATGGTCGGCGTCTTCACCCGGGAGATGTCCGGCGACGCCGCCGTGCACCCTCACGACCGCCCCGCGCACGGCCTCGGCCGAGCCGGCCGGTCACCACTCCGACGCGACCAGCTCGAGCTCGAAACCGTCCGCGTTCTCCAGATAGGCGGCACAGCTCCGTTCCCCGCCCGCGTGCGGATGACGGTCGGGGAACAGCAGCCGCCAGCCGCCGCGCACGGCCTCCTCGACCAGACGGTCCATCTCCGCACGCGTCGCCACATGGAACGCCAGGTGGTTGAGGCCCGGACGCAGCCGGTCGTGCGCGTCCGCGCTCAGTGCCGACGACTCCTCGAACACCAGATACGTGGCCCCCCGCCGCCAGCTCCGGCCCCGCTCCCACTCCTGGAACGGCTCGTGGCCGAGCCCTTCGAGCAGCGGACCGAACGAGGCCGTGGCCCGCCCGATGTCGGGCACCCAGATCTCCACGTGGTGCAGGGCACCGGTGACGGCCTGGCTGGTCATGGGCTCCTCCGGGGTCGCTCGCTCGCGTCGACCCTAACCCGCCGCCCTCACCAGGCCAGATCCTCCAGGGCGTCCAGGTCCGGCACCGGCCCCGCACCGTTGCCGCTCGCCTGGTCCGGGGCGATCGGCAGCTCGGCCCAGATCGTCTTGCCGCGACGCGCGTACCGGGTGCCCCATCGCTGCGCGAACTGCGCCACCAGGAAGAGCCCGCGGCCGCCCTCGTCGGTGTCCGTCGCATGCCGCAGATGCGGCGAGGTGCTGCTGCCGTCCGACACCTCGCAGATCAGCACCCGGTCGTACACGAGCCGCACCCGCACCGGCGGGCGCCCGTAACGGATCGCGTTGGTGATCAGCTCACTGAGCACCAGTTCGGCCGTGAACCCGGCCTCCTCCAGCCCCCACGCCGCGATCCGCGCCGCCGCCGCCGAGCGCACCGGTGAGACGGCGGACGGATCGCTCGGCACCTCCCACTCCGCGATCCGGTCCGGCGGGATCCGGTCGGCGCCCGCCACCAGCAGGGCGATGTCGTCGTTCGGCATCGGCTGCAGCAGCGTCGCGATGACGTCCGCGCAGGCCTGCTCGGGCGACCGGCCCGGACGCGCCAGCGCCTTGCGCAGCAGTTCGAGGCCGGTGTCGAAGTCCCGGTGCCGGTCCTCCAGGAGCCCGTCGGTGAACATCACCAGCTTGCTGCCCGGCTCCAGCTTCAGGCGCGCGGACGCGAACGGGCGGTCGCCGAGGCCGAGGCCCAGCGGCAGCCCGGCCGGCACCGCGGGGAACTCCACGCTCCCGTCCGGGCGGACCAGTGCGGGCCCCGGATGTCCGGCGCTCGCCATCGTGCAGGAACCCGTGGTCGGGTCGTAGATGGCGTAGAGACAGGTGGCGCCCGTGGTGCCCTCGGCCCCGCCGTCCCCACCGCCCCCGCCGTCCCCGGCGCCGCCCGGCTCGTGCTCCTCGCCGAGCCGGTCGATCAACTCGTCCAGGTGGCTCAGGAGCTCGTCCGGCTGCAGGTCGAGCGTCGAGAAGTTCGCCACCGCCGTCCGCAGCCGGCCCATGGTCGCCGCCGCGTGCAGCCCGTGCCCCACCACGTCCCCGACGACCAGCGCCACCCGTGCCCCCGGCAGCGGGATCACGTCGAACCAGTCGCCGCCGACCCCCGCCTTCGCCGGCAGATAGCGGAACGCGACCTGCATCGCGCTCTGTTCCGGCAGCACCCGGGGCAGCAGGCTGCGCTGCAGCGCCACCGCCATCGAGTGCTCCCGGGTGAAGCGCCGCGCGTTGTCGATCGCCAGCGCGGCACGCGCCGCCAGCTCCTCCGCGAAGGACAGGTCCTCCTCGCCGAACGGCTCCGGGGTCTCCCGGCCGCGCCAGAAGTTCGCCATGCCGAGCACCACGCCGCGGGCCAGCAGCGGCACCGTGAGCAGCGAGTGCAGCCCGTACGCGAGTGCCTGCGCCGCTCCCTCGGGGTCCTGCGCCCGCCAGCCGTCCGCCGCCGCCAGATCCGCCTGGAGCACCGCGCGCCCCTCGTCCAGTGCCGAGGCCATCGGCGTGCTCGGCACCACGAACCGGATCAGATCGCCCACCGGCTGCAGGGGCGTCTCCTGCTTCACCCCGCTGAGGGCCGTCCGCCGCATCTCCGTGAACGCGCCCGAGGGTTCGTCGCCGCGCACCACCGGATCGAGCAGCTCCACGGTCACGACGTCGGCGAACCGCGGCACGGCGACCTCCGACAGCTCCTCCGCCGTCCGTACGACGTCCAGCGTCGTGCCGATCCGCGTGCCCGCCTCGTACAGCAGCCGCAGCCTGCCCCGGGCCACCTCGGCCCTGCCGGTCAGCGCGGCCAGCTCGGTCGTGTCGCGCATGGTCATCACGCAGCCGCCGTCGGCGGCGCCGTCGCCCGTCGCCCGCACGTTCAGCGCGAGCAGCCGGTCGCCGGCCGGGTGCACCTCGTCCGTCGCGGCCCGCCCGGACAGCAGCAGGGCGGCCGTGCGCGGCTCCAGCCCGAGCTCGCGCACATGCCGTTGCTCCGCGTCCTCGGGCAGCTTGAGCAGTCGCCGTGCCTCGTCGTTGGCGAGCAGCAGACGTCCGTCACCCCCGATGATCACCACGCCCTCCTTGACCGAGTGGAGGACGGCCTCGTGGTGCTCCTTGAGGCGGGTCATCTCGGCCGGGCCCAGACCGTGGGTCTGGCGCCGCAGCCTGCCGCTCACCAGCGCGGCGCCGCCCACGGCGATCGCGAGCCCTATCCCCGCCGCGCCGAGGAGCAGCGGCAGCCGGCCCTGCACGGCGTGTCCGACGGTCGCCACTTCGACGCCGCTGGACACCATGCCGATGACGGCCCCCTTCTCGTCCCGGACCGGAACGACCGCCCGTACGGCGTCGTTCGGCGCCCCGTGGAAGATCTCGGTGAACGACTCGCCGGCCCGGGCCCGGGCGATGTCGCCCTGGGCCCGCTGGCCGATCAGCGAGGGGTCGGAGTCCGTGTAGCGGGCCCCGTCCGGCGCGAGCACCGCGACGAAGTCGACCCCGGAGCGCCGGCGCGCCGCCTCGGCCTTGGACTGCAGCACCGAGGACGGATCGGGGGAACGCAGGGCCTCCTCGATCCCCGGCGCGTGGGCGAGGGTCTCGGCGACGGCCAGGGAGCGGTTGCGGGCGTCCCGCTCACTGTCGTACTGGCCCTGCAGCACGAGGGCGAGCGCGGCGGCGGCCACGATCAGCAGCGCGATGACCGCCTGCAGGGCGAAGACCTGGCTCGCGACGCTCCGTAGTCCGGTGGGCCGCCCGTGGGTGCCACCGGGGGACCCGTCCGCGCCTCGCGTCACGGTGCGCTCCTTCCCGCCCTGCTAGCCGGGGCTTCCTTCCATGCTGCCCCCGTCGCCACCGGCAGGGGAAACGGGAGGCCGCCACGGAGCGCGACCGACGTGCTCAGCCGGCCGGAGCGGCCGCGCGCGCGAGGCGCGCGAGCGTGGTGCGCATCCCGTGCCGGTTCACGGCGATCCGCCGCTCCGGGGAGGTGCCCGCGAAGACCGTACCGAGCAGGTCGGCGAAGCCCGAGCCTGTTCCCGTACGCAGATCCTGCCAGGTCTCCGTCACCCGCGTCCCCGTCCCCTCGTCCTCGAAGCGGTATCCCCAGCGTGCGATCGGCAGCCCGAGGACGCCCACGTCGAAGACGAACTCCTCGCCCGGGCGGGCCGCCGTGATCCGGCCGGTGGTGAACCAGACGAACGGGCCGCGCCGGTTGAGCCCGACGAAGCGGCTCCCGGCCCGCACCGGCGCCCGCCCCGTGAGGACCCGACGGCACTCGGGACTCCAGCGCCCCATGTTCCGCAGGTCCGACACCAGGCCGTACAAGGTGCCGCGATCCGCCTCCACCAGTACCGATTCCTCGAGATTCCGCTGCCGTGCCATGCCCGCTCCCCTCGGTCCACTGTGTTACCCGCGGGTACGGTAGCGGACTGAGGGCCTGTGCGGGCGCGGTCCCGGCAGCTACGGTGGACGGAAGATCGTTTCGTTGCAGGGACAGCCCGGACCCCCGGTCCGGCACGCCGGAAGGAAGAAGGCAGCATGTCGGTACCCACCGGCCTCCCCGAGCCGGAGGTCCTCGTCCACACGGCGGGACGCGCCGGCTTCCTCACCCTGAACCGGCCCCGGGCCATCAACGCCCTCACCCACGGCATGGTGCGCCGGATCGACGAGGCGCTGACCGCGTGGGAGCACGACCCGGCCGTCACGACCGTCGTCCTCCGCGGCGCGGGGGAGAGGGGTCTGTGCGCGGGAGGCGACATCCGCGCCATCCACGACGACGCCCGCGCCGGCGGCACCGCGTCCGTGGAGTTCTGGCGCGACGAGTACCGGCTCAACGCCCGTATCGCCCGGTATCCCAAGCCCTACGTGGCCTTCATGGACGGCATCGTGATGGGCGGCGGCGTCGGCGTCTCCGGACACGGCTCCGTCCGCATCGTCACCGAGCGCTCGCGCGTCGCCATGCCCGAGACCGGCATCGGCTTCGTCCCCGACGTCGGCGGCACCCACCTGCTGAGCCGCGCCCCCGGCGAACTCGGCACCCACCTCGCCCTCACCGGCACGCCGGCCGCGGCGGCCGACGCGATCCTCGCCGGCCTCGCGGACCACTTCGTCCCCGCCGCCGACCTGCCCGCGCTCGCCGCCGCCCTCACCACCGAGCCGGCCGCCGACGCGGTCGCCCGATTCGCCCGGCCGGCGCCCGACGGCGCACTCGCCGCGCGGCGCGCCTGGATCGACGCCTGCTACGCGGCAGACACGGTCGAGGACATCGTGGACCGTCTCACCGACTCCGGCGTGCCCGAGGCCAAGGAGACCGCGACCGTCCTGCTCACCCGCTCGCCCACCGCCCTCAAGGCCGCCCTCGCCGCGGTGCGCCGCGCCCGGGCCCTGGACTCGCTCGAAGAGACGCTGAACATGGAGTTCCGCCTCTCCTGCGCGGCCCTCGCCTCCTCGGATCTGGTCGAGGGCATCCGCGCCCAGGTCGTCGACAAGGACCGGAACCCGCGCTGGACCCCGCCGACCCTCGCCCAGGTGACGGAGCAGGCCACCGAGAGCTGGTTCGCCCCGCGCCCCGCCGGCGAGCTGGGGCTCACCCCTCCCGGCCGCCCGGCGGAGTGATCCCGGCCGCCGCGAGCGCGGCCCGCGGGTCGTACTCGGCGATCTCCCGCCCCGGACCCGCAGGCGGGAAGCGGCCGCCGTTCGGCAGCCGCCGGGTCCCCGGGCTGGACGTCTCCGGGACGGACGCCCCGGGCACGGCCGGGCGAGTGCCGGACGCGGCGGCCGACACACAGCCGGGAGCCCCGGACCGAGAAGGTCAGGCCGGGTCGTCCGCCGTTGCCTCGTCGAGCGTGAACAGGCCGCCCTGCGGATCGCGCACCGTCACCCGCCGGCCCGCCACGGCGCGCCAGCCGTGGTCCGCCTCGGGCACCAGCGCGCCGCCCAGGGACAGCACCGCGGCGGTCGCCCGCTCCAGGTCGGGCACCCGGAAGTGGATCAGCCAGCGGGGGCGCAGCTGCGGCTGCGTCGAGGCGGCCTCGGCGGGGCCGCTGTTCAGCCGCGCGACGGCCTCCCCCTGGCTGCGCAGGACCACCTGCTCGTCCTCGTAGGCGACCTCGATGCGTTCCGTGCCCCCGTCGACCCACTGCAGCACGCCCCCGTAGAAGAACGCGGCGTCGAACGCGTTGCGGGTGTGCAGCTCCAGCCAGGCGGGGGCGTGGTGCTCGCCGAGCCGCCAGCGGGAGGAGATGCGGCCTTCCCAGATCCCGAATGCGGCGCCCTCCAGGTCGGTGGCGAGCGCCGCCCGGCCGCGCGGCGGGAAGGGCACCGGACCCACGCCGACCGTCCCGCCGCGTTCCCGGATGCGCGCGACCGCCGCGTCCGCGTCGGCCACCGCGAAGTACACCGTCCAGGCGACCGGTACGCCCATCCGGACGACCACCTCGCCGATCCCGGCCACCGGAACCCCGTCCCGCTCGCCGATGGAGAAGCCGTCACCCAGGGGGCCGCGCCGGAAGGTCCAGCCGAGCACGGCCCCGTAGAACTCCTCCGCCGCGTCGAGATCGCGCGCCGCCAGATTCATCCAGCAGGGCGCTCCCGGCTCATCCGCGGTCAACGGCACCCGGCTCACCTCACTCCCGTTCGGCCTCGCCCCCGGTTCTGCCCCCAGGACACCCTCACCCGGACGACCCGGCGGCGCCACTCGTCACGCCCGTGACCTCCGGAGCATCTGGTCGGGGCGGCTCTCCCGCCGTGATCCCACCGGCCCCGTGTGTGCGCGGGCGCAAGAGAAGGGGGTGCCGACAGCGCCTTGGAACCGCCCGACGCATGATGTGCGCATGCTGTTGACGTTCGAACCCGTTCTGGACCGCATCGCCGAGGAGATCGCCGACCTCGTCGAACGCGGCCGGCCCGCCGATTACATCCCCGCGCTCGCCACCGCCGATCCCCGGCGCTTCGGGATGGCCGTCGCCGAGCTCGACGGCACGGTGTACGGGGTGGGGGACTGGCAGCAGCCCTTCTCCACCCAGTCGGTCACCAAGGTGTTCAGCCTGGCCCTGGCCCTCGCCCGCAAGGGCGAACCGCTGTGGGACCACGTCGGCCGCGAACCCTCCGGCAACCCGTTCAACTCGCTCGTCCAGCTGGAGTACGAGAACGGGATCCCGCGCAACCCCTTCATCAACGCCGGCGCCCTCGTCGTCACCGACCAGCTGCACCGCATCACCGGCGACGCCTCCGGAGTCCTTCTCGACTTCCTGCGTGCCGAGAGCGGCAACCCGGATCTCGACTTCGACCGTGACGTCGCCGCCTCCGAGACGGCGCACGGCGACCGCAACGCGGCCCTCGCCCACTTCATGGCGAGCTACGACAACATCGTCAACCCCGTACCCACCCTGCTGCGCGAGTACTTCCGGCAGTGCTCCGTCGAGGCCTCCTGCGCCGACCTCGCCCTCGCCACCGGCTTCCTCGCCCGGCACGGCATCCGCGCCGACGGCTCCCGGCTGCTCACCCGCAGCCAGGCCAAGCAGGTCAACGCGGTCATGCTCACCTGCGGCACGTACGACGCCGCCGGCGACTTCGCCTACCGGGTGGGACTGCCCGGCAAGAGCGGGGTGGGCGGCGGCATCATCGCCGTCGTCCCGGGCCGCTGCACGCTGTGCGTGTGGAGCCCAGGTCTGGACGAGCGCGGGAACTCGGTCGCGGGCGTCGCCGCCCTCGACCGCTTCACCACGATCACGGGCCTGTCCGTCTTCTGACCGGCGGGCCCGGATGCCTGCACGCCTCCCGAGCCCCGCGTCCCGCAAGCCCGGCTGTCGCGCGAGCCCGCCCGTCGTGCACGTACCGACCCGCCGGACCGGATCCGTCAGCCCGCCGGGTCGAAGGCCAGGACGTACGCCCCCCGCAGCTCCTCGCCGTCCGGGAGGTGCCAGCCGGTGACCACGTGACCCCGCGGTCCCGTGGCCTTCGCGTCGAGCACCCGGGCCAGCCGCAGCAGCGGCGCGCCCGCGCCGAGCCGCAGGTCGGTGCCGTGCGCCCCGTCCTCCACGACCGCCGCGGTCGCCGCGTCCCACGTGCCCGGCCCGTCGGAACGCGCCTCGACCGCCGGGTCCGGGGTGTCCGACACGCTCTGTGCCTGCGGCACCGCCCGGCCTTCGAGCAGTGCCGTCAACTGGGTCACCAGCACCGGGTCGTGGGCCCCGTCGTAGAGCCATCGGGTGCCGAGCACCCCGTGCTCCGAGGTGCCGATCAGGGCGTGCTCGGCGCCCTCCAGCGGCGCCGCGCGGTAGGTCATCGGCACCAGGTAGGCGTGGACCTCGTCACCGGAGGAGTCCGCGACCGCCATGAACTCGATGCCCACCTCCCCCTCCGGGTCGTCGAGCCGGAAACCGCCCGCCTTGGCGAGCTCGGGCACGGCCCGCGCACCGCCCCGGTACCAGGGGCGCGTCGGCAGCCAGGCCGCCAGCAGCTCCAGCTTGGTCGGCGTCATGGTGGTCCTGTGGATCTCGGCCATGTCTCCTGCACTCCTCCGTGACGACGCGGTTCCCGGTCGGCGGACCGCCCGGGAACCGTACCTCCCCCGGACGGACCGTCAGGCGTCCGCCCCGGGGGCGTGCAGCTCGCCCGACCGGGCCACCCGGGCGTACCAGCGGGCGCTCGACTTCGGCGTGCGGCGCAGCGTGTCGTAGTCGACGTGCACGGCACCGAACCGCTTCGCGTAGCCGTACGCCCACTCGAAGTTGTCCAGCAGCGACCACAGGAAGTAGCCGTGCAGCAAGGCCCCTTCCTCCACGGCCCGGTGGGCCGCCTCCAGGTGCGCGTGGACGTAGGCGGCCCGCTCGGGATCGTGCACCGAACCGTCGGCGCCGACCTCGTCCTCGTACGCCGCGCCGTTCTCGCTGACCACCAGCGGGAGGCCGGGGTACCGCGCCGAGACCCGGGTCAGCAGGTCCGTGAGGCCCGACGGGTCCACCGGCCAGCCCATCGCCGTGCGCGGTCCGTCCGCCTGGTGGAAGGCGACGTCGTCGGCACCGGGCCAGGGGGAGAACGCGCTGTTGCCGTGGCCGTCGTCCTGCGGCTTCTCCTCGCCCTCCGTGACCCGCGAGACGACCGTGGGCGTGTAGTAGTTGATGCCCAGCCAGTCCAGCGGCTGTCCGGCCGTCGCCTCGTCCCCGGGCCGTACGAAGCTCCAGTCGGTCAGGTGCGCGGTGTCCGCGAACAGTTCCTGCGGATAGCGCCCGTCCAGCATCGGCCCCAGCCACACCTCGTTGCCGACCGTGTCGATCCGCCGGGCGGCCTCCCGGTCCTCCGCCGAGCCGGTCAGCGGCCGCACCTCGTGCAGATTCAGCGACACCGCCAGCTTCGCCCCGGCCGGCAGCGTCGACCGCAGTGCCTGCACGGCGAGCCCGTGGCCGAGGTTGAGGTGGTGCGCGGCGCGCAGCGCGGCCACCGGGTCGGTGCGGCCGGGGGCGTGCACCCCGGAGCCGTACCCCAGGAAGGCGCTGCACCAGGGCTCGTTGAGGGTGGTCCACCGGCTCACCCGGTCGCCCAGGGCGTCGGCGACCAGCCCCGCGTACGCGGCGAAACGCTCCGCCGTCGCGCGCTCCGGCCAGCCGCCCGCGTCCTCCAGCTCCTGCGGCAGGTCCCAGTGGTACAGCGTGAGGGCCGGTTCGATGCCGGCCTCCAGGAGTTCGTCGACGAGGCGCCGGTAGAAGTCCAGGCCCTGCTGCACGGCCGGACCCCGGCCGGTCGGCTGCACCCGGGACCAGGACACCGAGAACCGGTAGGCGTTCAGGCCGAGTTCGGACATCAGCCGGACGTCCTCGCGGAAACGGTGGTAGTGGTCGACGGCGATGTCGCCCGTGTGGCCCTGGAACACCTTGCCCGGGGTGTGCGAGAAGGTGTCCCAGATGGACGGTGTGCGCCCGTCCTCCGCCGCCGCCCCCTCGATCTGGTACGCGGCGGTGGCCGCGCCCCACAGGAAGCCGGACGGAAAGCGGCGGACGGCGGTGAGCGGCCGGGTTTCGGACGCGGTCATGAGAGAGCGCTCCCAACGCAGAGACGGGTGGATGACGAGGAGGGAAGGGCGTGCCGGAGCGGTGGGCGGGTGCCGTCAGCTCTTGACGGCGCCCGCGGTGATCCCGCCGACGATGTGCTTGCCGAGCACGGCGAACACCAACAGCAGCGGCACGGTCGAGATCAGCGCGCCGGTGAGCACCACCGCCTGGTCGACGGTGTGGTTGCCGGCACCGAGGCCGGCGAGCGCCACCTGGAGGGTGGGGCTGCCGTCGGGGGTGAGCGCGATGAACGGCCAGAAGAAGTCGTTCCAGGCCTGGACGAACACCAGCATCCCCAGGACCGCCATCGCGGGCCGGGCGACCGGGAAGACCACGTGCCAGACGATCCGCAGCGAGTGCGCGCCGTCCATCCGGGCCGCCTCCACCAGTTCGACCGGCAGGGCCTCGACGAGGTACTGGCGCATGAAGAACACGCCGAACGCGGCGACCAGGGAGGGCAGGACCACCGACTGCAGCTGGTCGACCCAGCCGAGGTCCGTGATGATCCGGTACAGCGGGATGACGCTCAGCTGCGGCGGGATCGTCATCGTCGCGACCACGAGCATGAGCAGCATGTTGCGGCCCTTGAACGGCAGCTTGGCGAAGGCGAAGCCGGCGAGCGTGGAGAAGAGCACCGTGGACAGGGCCACGAGCCCGGCCACGACCGTCGTGTTGACCAGCGCCTCGCCCATGTCGACCTGGTTCCAGGCGAAGGAGAGGTTGTCGAGGAGCCGCGGTCCGGGCAGGAGCGGCGCGGGGGCCGTGACCACCCGATCGCCGCTGTGCGAGGCGGCGACGAGGTTCCAGTAGAGCGGGAAGAGAGACAGCAGTGCGGCGCCGCCGAGCAGGACGTACGTCAGGGGGCCGGCGTGGTGCTGCCGGCCGGCCGACTGCCGGAACCTGGCCCGGGGGCGGGCAGGGGTAGGGGTACGCATCCGGGTCAGTCCCCCAGCTTCTTGCGGTTCACGCGGGAGATCAGCGCCTGCAGGCCGCCGATGAGGAGCAGGAGCAGCAGCATCACCCAGGCGATGGCGGAGGCCTGGCCGAGCGCGCCGGTGACCCAGCCCTTCTCGTACATGAGCAGGCTCAGCGTCTGGAATTGGTTGCCGCTGCCGCCGGAGATTCCCACGCTGCCGCCGTACAGCATCGGCTCGCCGAAGAGCTGGGTGGCGCCGATGGTCGAGACGATGACGGTGAACAGGATCGTCGGGCGGATCGACGGGATCGTCACGCTGACGAACTGGCGCCAGCGCGAGGCCCCGTCGAGGGCGGCCGCCTCGTACAGGTCCTGCGGCACCGCCTGCATGGCGGCCAGGTAGATCAGCGCGTTGTAGCCGGTCCAGCGCCAGGTCACGATCACCGAGATGGCGATCTGCGCGGGCCACTTGGACGACTCCCAGTCGACCGGGTCGAAACCGACCAGGCCCAGCGCGGAGTTGATCAGTCCGTAGTCGGTGTTGAAGAGCTGGGTGAAGACGAGCGTCGCCGCCGCGATCGAGGTCGCGTACGGGGCGAGGACGGCGACCCGGAAGAAACCCCGGCCGCGCAGCTTGTAGTTGAGCAGGTGCGCGAGCCCGAGCGCCATCAGCAGCTGCGGGACGGTGGAGATCACGCCGATGGTGAAGGTGTTGGCCAGCGCGTTCCAGAAGAAGTCGCTGTCCGCCAGGTCGGTGTAGTTCTCCAGACCCTTCCACTGCGGATCGCCGCCGAGCTCCACCCGGTTGAGCGAGAGCCAGCCCGTGTACAGCAGCGGGAAGAGGCCGAAGGCGGCGAAGGTCAGGAAGAAGGGGGCGACGAAGACGTACGGCGTCGCCTTCAGGTCCCAGCGGTAGAGCCTGCTGCGCCGGGCGGACGGGCCGTCCGGCCGGCGGGTGCCGGGGCGCGGGGAGCGGGAGGGCGGTGCGTCGGGCGACGGGGGGCCGCCGTTCCTCGCCCGTACGGAGGTGGCCACGGGGGCGTCCTTCCAGATCGGTGCGTACGGGTGGCGCGGTCGGTGGGTCAGGGGTGTCCCGCCGGCCGGCCCGGCGCGGCGGGACACCCCCGCTCCCGCTACTGGTCGATCTTGTCGTCGACCAGCTTCCTGACGTTCTCCCAGGCCTTGGCCGGGTCGGTGCCGCGCTGCTCGATGTCGAGGATGCCGTTGTCGGTGAGGAAGGTCTTCACCTGTCCGTCCCAGCGGCTGATCGGGGCCGGCCGGATGTGGGCCGCGGCGGCCGCGTAGATCTCGCCGACCGGGGTGTCGCCGAAGTACGGCAGCTTGGCGCCGACCACGGCGGCCGAAGAGAGGGTGTCCTTGGTGGACGGGATGTTGCCGTTGACCGCGAACACCTTGGCGTGCTGCGCGGGAGCCGTCAGCCAGGCGGCCAGCTCGGCGGCCTCCTTGGTGTGCTTTCCGGACTTCGGCACGGCCAGGAAGGAGCCGCCCCAGTTGCCCGCGACCGGAGGCGCGGCGATGTCCCACTTGCCCTGGTTGGCGGCGCCGGCCTGGTCCTTGATGATGCCGGTCATCCAGCTCGGGCAGGCGACCGTGGCGAACTTCGAGTTCTTGAAGGCGGCGTTCCAGGTGCCCTTCTCGTCGAACTGGCGCAGCTTGGCGGTCAGGCCGCCCTGCACCGCCGCGACGGCCGTGTTCCAGGCCTTCTTCACACCCGGGCTGGTCTCCCAGGCGAGTTCGCCGCTCGTGTTGGCGTACTGCTCCGGGTCGCTGTTGACGACGGCGTTGAAGAGGCCGCTGCCGGAGTCGTGGAAGAAGGTCCCGGCGGGGGCGTTCTTCTGGTAGGTCTTGCCGACCTCCAGGAACTTCGCCCAGTCGCCCGACCACAGCTTGCCGACCTCGGTGCGGTCGGTCGGCAGCTTGGCCTTGGCGAACAGGTCCTTGTTGTAGCAGATGGCCATGGGGCCGATGTCGGTGCCGAGACCGATCACGCTGCCGTCGGCCGTGGTGGCCTGCTTCGTCTTCCAGTCCAGGAAGGCGCCGATGTCCGCGCCCCCGTTCTTGGAGAGGTCGACCCACTTGCCGGCCATCGCGGAGCCGGTCGCCTCGGCGATGTAGCCGACCTCGATCGCCTGGATGTCGGCCAGGCCGCTGTTGCGGGAGAGGCGCAGCTTGAGGGTGTCCCAGTACTTCTGTCCGTCGGCGACGTTGGACTCGACGATCTTGATGTTCGGGTGGGTCTTCTCGTACTCGGCGTAGAGCTTGGCGCCGGTCTTGTTGTCGTAGCCGAAGGAGCCGAAGGTGCCGACCCGCAGCGTGATCGTCCCGCCGCCGGCGGCGTCCCCTCCGTCGCCGCCGTCACTGCAGCCGGTGAGCAGGGCCGTGCCCGCCGTCAGGGCCGCGACCGCCGCCAGTGCGGTGCGGCGGGTGCGGCCGGGCGCCGGTCTGCTGCTGGTAGTACGCATTCCACTCTCCTCGTCCAAAAGGTGGTGTCAGCGATGGGAGCGCTCCCACGTCGTCGATGCCGGAAGGTTCCTGCCTTGCGGGTGGGGGTGTCAAGAGATGAACGCGAATTCGTCGCCGTCGGCGTTCCGCTACTGTGGGAGCGCTCCCACCCTTCGGTCGTCGAAGGACGGCGGTTCTGACGGGGCCGGGGGGCGTGGCCTATCTTGACCTGATCGCCGCGGGCGCGCGGAGCGGTCGTACGAGGAGAGTACGAGGCACATGGCGAGGGGAGCACGAGAGACGTGAACGGCGGACGGCACAGCGGCAGGCCCACGCTCGAAGAGGTCGCGGCCCGGGCCGGGGTCGGCCGGGGCACCGTGTCCCGGGTCATCAACGGCTCGCCCCGGGTGAGCGCACAGGCCCGCGCGGCCGTCGACCGGGCCATCGAGGAACTCGGCTACGTGCCCAACCAGGCGGCCCGCGCGCTCGCCGGCAGCCGCACCGACGCGATCGCCCTCGTCATCCCCGAGACCGAGGCCCGCCTCTTCGCCGAGCCGTACTTCCTCGACATCATCCGCGGCGTCAGTGCCGAGCTCGGCGAGGCCGACAAGCAGTTGCTGCTCACCCTCGTGCGCACCGAGCGGGAGCGGCAGCGCTTCGAGCAGTACCTCGCGGCCCAGCGGGTGGACGGAGTCCTGCTGGCCTCCGTGCACGCCGACGACCCGCTGCCCGACCTGGTGCGTGAACTCGGTCTCCCGGTCGTCCTCAACGGGCGCCGTTCGGCCGACGAGTCCGCCGCCTACGTCGACTCCGACAACGCGGGCGCCGGGCGCGCCGCCGTCGCCCATCTCGCCGGGCGGGGCCGCCGCCGGATCGCGACGATCACCGGACCGCTCGACATGGACGTGGCCCGGGCCCGCCTCGACGGCTACCGCGAGGGCATCGCGGCGGCCGGCCTGGCCCCCGACGACCTGCTCGTCGCCACCGGCGACTTCACCGAGGAGGGCGGCCGGCGCGCGATGCGCGAACTCGTCGACCGCGCCCCGGACCTGGACGCCGTCTTCGCCGCCTCCGACGTCATGGCCGCCGGTGCCCGGGGCGTCCTGCGCGAGGCGGGCCGCCGCGTCCCGGAGGACGTCGCCCTCGTCGGCGTCGACGACTCGGCCGTGGCCCGCCTGATGGACCCGCCGCTCACCAGCGTCCGGCAGCCCATCGAGGAGATGGGCCGCACGATGGCGCGGATGCTGCTCGACCGGATAGCCGCCCCGGCCGAGACGCCGGACGTGCAGCGGCACGTGCTGCCCACGGAGCTGGTGGTGCGGGACTCGTCCTGAGGCGATGTCACGGTGAGGGCGGCGGGGGCCGCCTCCCTCCCGGTGACGTCCCGTTCCGGCCGTACGCCGTCCCGGTCAGGGGACCAGGACGGTGAGGGAGGTCCGGGTGAGCGTGAAGCCGAGCCTCTCGTAGAGGGAGCGGGCGGGATTGCCCTCGCTCACCACCAGTTCGATCTCCCGGAGGCCGCGGGCCGCCGCGTCCGCCAGCACGCGGCGCAGGAGCACCGAGCCCAGTCCCGCTCCCTCGGGGCCCGGCACGCGGAAGACGGTCGCGATCCACGGGAGGCCGTCCCGGTCCGTGACGACGGCACCGGCGACGACGCGGTCCGCCGCGTCGACGGCCAGCGTGCTGCAGGGGAGGACCGGCCCGATGCGGTCGCCGGCCAGGAGCGGGGCCAGGAGCGTGCCGAGCACGTCCGCGTCGCCGCCCTCGTCGTGGTCCGGATGGCCGGGGGCGAAGGCGGCGCGCCACGCCGGGAACAGGTCGGCGGCCGGGCGGTCGCACGGGGCGAGGCGCAGCCCGTCCGGGAGGGCGAGGGACGCCCACTCGGCCGGGGGCGGGTCGGCGACCAGGTCGCGGCGCATGCCGTGGGCGTGGCGCAGGGTGCGCGCGCCGTGCCGGACCAGCGCCTCACCGAGCTCCACCGAGCCCGACACGGCCCATCCGGACATGCCGCCGAGGACGGCCGGCACGGGATCAGGGCCGACCACCTCGGCCAGGTCCGCCCAAGGGTGCCCGTCCCGGGTACCGGGGACGTAGGTCAGTACCGGCCTGCCGTCGGGCCCGGAGAAGGTCCGGCGTTGTTCGTCGTACGAAGTCACCTGTGCGCCTGTCGGTAGCGGGATCGCGCTGAGCGGCCCCATGCTCCGTCGCCCGCTCCGGTGGGGCAACGCATTTACGCGGCCCGGGGCGTGGCGCGGCAGAGGGAGGCCCGGTGGCATCGCGGTTCTGCCGGGGGAGCGGCCCGGCGCGGACCCCGGGACAGGCTCCGGGACCTATGGCCCCGTCGAGATGCGGAGCCCGTGGCCCGGGCCGGCGGTCTGGGGCCGTGCGACGAGCAGGGAGGTCCCCCGAGGAGAGGTGCGCGAAGGGCTGAGCGCGGCGGCCCCGCTGGAGGCCACCGGACCCGCGGGAGCACGCCGGATCGCGACGATCACCGGACCGCTCGACATGGACGTGGCCCGGGCCCGCCTCGACGGCTACCGCGAGGGCGTCGCGGCGGCTGGCCTGGCCCCCGACGACCTGCTCGTCGCCACCGGCGACTTCACCGAGGAGGGGGGGCCGGCGCGCGATGCGCGAACTCGTCGACCGCGCCCCGGACCCGCCGGACCTGCCGGACCCGGAGCGCACCGGACCCGCCGGAGCGCACCGGGCCCGCGGGAGCACGCCCGACCCCGCCCGGGCACGCCGGAGGGCGGGCCGGGACCGCGGAGGGTCCGGCCCGCCCCGCGGGCGTGCTCAGGCGCCGGTCACAGCGCCGGGTACGCGTTCTTCAGGAGCTCCTGGAACTGGGCGGAGAACCACTGGCCCGACAGCGGCGCGTTCGGGAGGGCGCCCGACATGCTGTTGCCGTTGCGGGCGTTGCCCGTGTACGTCGGGTCGCACATGCGGTCGAAGCCCTTGCCCTCGTTGTTCGGGATCTCCTTGCTCGCGCCGTCGGACTCGCCCGGCGGCTTCATCCAGACGTACGCGTCGATGCCCGCGGCCGGCGCCGCCTGGGGCCGTTCGCCGAGACCGGCACCGGACTGGTTGCACCAGTTGCCGAGGTGGATGCGCCGGTCGTAGCGGCCCCCGTTCACATAGGTGTCGACGCTGGTCGAAGCGCCGGGTCCGGTGGGCCGCGCCGCGCCGCCCCAGCCGTTGCGGGAGGTGTCGATCAGCATGCCGATCTTCGAGTCGAAGCCGATCGAGACCAGCTTCTCGCGCATCGCCTGGGCGTACGACAGCTCGTCGGTGTAGCGGTTCCAGTCCACCCACTTCGACTGGCGCACCGAGACCCCGTTCACGGAATCGTTGATGGTGAAGTGGTCCTCCTTGAGGGCGCTGTAGTTGGCGGTGTTGACGATGAAGCCCTGGACGTTGGCGACGGTCGAGCCCTCGGCGGTCGCGGCCGTCTTGAAGAGCTCCGCGGAGGCGCCGAAGTTGTCGTCCCAGCCGAGCCAGCCGTGGTGGCCGGCGTCCACGTAGTTGTAGACGTTGGGGATCGCGCCCAGCTTGTTCAGGGCGTAGCCGACGCCCTTGATGTAGTTGCCGTTGGCCTTCATCACGTCGCAGTTCGCGGTCGCCGTGGGGCGGCCGGAGACGTTGGTGACGAGGTTGGGCAGCGAGTCGATCTCGACGGTGGTGACGATCCGCAGGCCCGCGTAGGCGGGATCGGCGAGGACGGCCGCGATCGGGTCGATGTACTGCGACTTGTACTTGTCGATCTCCGTCGGGCCGAGCTCGCCGTTGGACGCGAGCGCGGCGCAGTCACGGCCGGGCAGGTTGTAGATCACCAGCTGGACGACGAGCTCGCCGTTCCCCTTCTGCCTCAGGGCCTCGTCGAGGTGGGCGCGCAGCCCCATGGAGGTCGCGGAGCCGTTGATGGCGGCGATCCGGTCCAGCCAGACGCCGGTGGGCTGGTGGGACACCTTGGTGCCGCCCGGTTCGGCGGCGGCCTTGGCGGACCACTCCGGGTTCACGTACACCTTGGCCCCGGCGTAGGGGTTGTCGGCCCTGGTCCCGGGCGGGGGCGTGGTCGGAGGCGTGGTGGGCGGGGTCGTCGGGGGAGTGGTGGGCGGGGTGGTCGCGCCGTTGCACACGACGCCGTTCAGCGTGAAGACCGCCGGCACGGCGTTGGTTCCGCTGTAGGAGCCGTTGAAGCCGAAGGAGGTCGAAGCGCCGGTGGCGAGGGTGCCGTTGTAGGAGAGGTTCTTCGCGGTGACCGCGGCCCCGGACTGGGTCAGCGCGGTGTTCCAGGACTGGGTGACCTTCTGGTCGCCGCCGTAGGACCATTCCAGGGTCCAGGCGGACACGGGGTCGCCGGTGTTGGTGACGGTGACGTTGGCGCCGAATCCGGTGTTCCACTGGCTGGAGATCTGGTAGTCGACCCGGCAGCCCGGGGTGGCGGCGCCGGCGGCGGCCGTGCCGAACACGGTGGCGGTGGCGCCCGTCGCCGTGATCAGGCCGAGGGCCGCGAGCAGGGTGGTGCGGCTCATGGAGGGGTAGCCCTTTCAGTTCGCGTTCAGGGAGCGCAGGTGGTCGCGCAGCCCGATGCCGAATGAGGTGGGAGTGCCGTCGTACGAGGTGATCAGGGCCGGCCCGGAAGCGCAGTTCCAGGTGTTCCAGGTCCAGCCCAGGTAGGACAGCCCGTGCTCGTCGAACCACTTCATGACGCGGTCGACGAAGGCGTGTCCGCAGGTGTTCTCGCCGATCTCGCCCGCCACCAGGGGGACCCGGGCGGCGACCGGGGCGAGCGTGCCCGTCCAGCACGTCTCGTCGGCGCAGGTGTTGAAGTTGTAGACGTGCCAGGCGGCGGCGACACGGCCCGCCGGGTCGGCGGGGGCGTGCGCGAGCCACTGGCTCAGGTCGTTGGCGTACGCGAGGCCCGGGACCAGGAGCACGTTCTGCGCTCCCGTCGCGCGGACCGCGTCCACCAGGTCCTGCATGCCGGCGACCTCGTAGCCGATCCCGGGACAGTTCCCGCCGTCGCGCCAGCAGGTCCAGGCCTGCGCGGCGGTGGGGGCGGCCCGGTCCGGGTAGGGCTCGTTGAAGAGGTCGAACACGACCCGCCGGTCGTTCTTGAAGGTCTCGGCGACCGAGGTCCAGAACGCCGGCGTGTACCGGGCGTCGGGCATCGGCTTCTGGCAGCTCGCGTGGACGTCGGCGCAGCCCGCCGAGTTTCCGGTGTACTGCCCGTACGTCCAGTGCAGCTCGACGATCGGCGTCATGCCGTGCGCGATCACCCGGTCCACCAGGTCCCTGACCGCGGAGACGTAGTTCGCCCCGCGGTACTCGGGCTTGATGTTGGTGAGGCCGAGCCAGCACTCCTCGTTGAGCGGGATGCGGACGGCGTTGGCCTTCCAGTCGGCGACGGCCTGGACGGAGGCGTCGTCGACCGGGCCGTCGAAGATGCCGTACCCCTGCACGCACATGAACTCGCCGCCGGAGCGGTTCACGCCGAGCAGGCGACGGGTGGCGCCGTTCTGGTCGGTCAGCCGGTTGCCGGTGACGCCGAGCTGGGGCGCGCCGGTGACCGGGGTCGGGGGTGTGGTCGGGGGAGTCGTGGGCGGTGGGGTGGGCGGGGTCGTCGGAGGCGTGGTCGGTGGAGTGGTCGGGGAGGTGGGGGTAGGGGTCGGTGAGGGGACGGGGTCCTGGTCGCAGACAATGCCGTTGAGCGTGAACGTGCTCGGCGCCGGGTTGCTGCCCGACCACGAGGCGAGGAAGCCGGTGGTGGCCGCCGCCCCGGTGGCGAGCGAGCCGTTCCAGCTCTCGTTCACGGCGGTGACGGCCGCGCCCGACTGGGACCACGTGGCGCCCCAGCCCTGACCGAGCACCTGGCCGGCCGGGAAGTCGAAACCGAGTCTCCAGGAGCTGACGGCCGGACCGTTGTTGGTGACGGTCACGGCGCCCTGGAAGCCGCCGGACCAGGATCCGGTGACGGAGTACTGCACGGTGCAGAGGGGTGCGGCCGCGGCTCCCGAGGCCGTACCCGAGACGGCGAGAGCGGTGCTCGCCGCCGTGAGCGCCGCTCCCGCGAGCAGCGCCGTCAGACGTGGGGGATGTCGCATGAGCGAGTCCTCACAGCGAGGGCACGCCCCGGTGGCGTGCCGACTGGATGGAACCGCTCCCACTGGTCGGGCAGACCGTAGCGGCAACTGGCGCCAAGGAAAAGAGGAGTTGGCCAAATTCTCGGACCGGCTGCCTTCGACTCTTCGCGTCTCTTGACGGCGTCTCGTCAGGTCTGCACAGTGGGAGCGCTCCCACTGGTTCAGAGCTTGACCACTCGCCCTCGCACCACCCCACCTTCCGAGCCGCGAGGAGAACCACCCGCATGCCACCACGCCCCCACCGGCCCCACGGCCCACGCCCCCCGGTCCGGCCCCTCACCGCGCTGGCCGCCGTACTCGCCCTGCCGGCCGCCCTGCTGACGGTCGGACCACCCGCCCAGGCCGCCGCCGTGCAGTGCAGCGTCGACTACCGGACCAACGACTGGGGCTCCGGCTTCACCGCCGAGCTCACCGTCACCAACCGCGCCACCACCGCCCTCGACGGCTGGACGCTGAGCTACGCCCTCACCGGCGACCAGAAGCTCGGCAACGGATGGAACGGCACCTGGAGCCAGTCCGGCAGGACCGTCACGGTCACCAACGCCGCCTGGAACGGCACGGTCGCCGCGGGCGCCGCCGTCACCACCGGCGCCCAGTTCGCCTACACCGGCACCAACACCGCGCCGACCTCCTTCAGCGTCAACGGAACCCCCTGCACAGGCGCCCACCAGCCCCCCGTGACCGTCCTCACCAGCCCGGCGCCCGGCGCCGTGTACACCGAGGGCGACGCCGTCCCGCTCGCCGCCACCGCCGCCGCCGCCGACGGCGCCACGGTCGCCAGGGTCGAGTTCTACAGCGACACCGGCCTCATCGGCACCGACACCACCGCGCCGTTCACCCTCGGCGCCACCTCCCTCCCGGCCGGCGCCCACTCCCTCTACGCCAAGGCGTACGACTCCCTCGGCGCCACCGGCGAGTCCACGCCCGTGGGCATCACCGTCGCCGCGGGCCCCGCGCTCGTCGCCACGCCCGCCCGGCTCTCGGTACGCCAGGGCGAGAGCGGCGCCTTCGACCTCAAGCTCTCCACGCAGCCCGCCGCGAACGTGACGGTGGGCATCGCCCGCACCTCGGGCGTGGCCGGCCTCACCGCGAGCCCGGCCACGCTCACCTTCACCCCGGCGAACTGGAACACCGCCCAGAGGGTGACCGTCGCCGCAGCGGCCACCGGCACCGGGACAGCCGTCTTCACCGCGACCGCCCCCGGCCATGCCAAGGCCGAGGTCACCGTCGCCCAGCTGGCGGCGAACTCCACCTACGACGCCCGCTTCCTCGACCTGTACGGGAAGATCACCAACCCGGCCAACGGCTACTTCTCGCCCGAGGGCATCCCGTACCACTCCGTCGAGACCCTCATCGTCGAGGCTCCCGACCACGGCCACGAGACCACCTCGGAGGCCTACAGCTACCTCGTCTGGCTCCAGGCCATGTACGGGAAGGTCACCGGCGACTGGTCCAAGTTCAACGGCGCGTGGGACACCCTCGAGAAGTACATGATCCCCACCCACGCCGACCAGCCCACCAACTCCTCCTACAACGCCGCCAAGCCCGCCACCTACGCGCCCGAGTGGGACCTGCCCTCGCAGTACCCGGCGAAGCTCGACACCGCCGTCACGGCCGGCGCCGACCCGCTCGCCGCCGAGCTGAAGAGCGCGTACGGCACCGACGACGTCTACGGCATGCACTGGATCCAGGACGTCGACAACGTCTACGGCTACGGCAACGAACCCGGGAAGTGCTCGACCGGCCCCACCGCCACCGGCCCCTCGTACGTCAACACCTTCCAGCGCGGTCCGCAGGAGTCCGTCTGGGAGACCGTCCCCCACCCCACCTGCGACCGCTTCGCCTACGGCGGCCGGAACGGCTATCTGGACCTGTTCACCGGCGACAGCTCGTACGCCAGGCAGTGGAAGTTCACCAACGCCCCCGACGCCGACGCGCGCGCCGTCCAGGCCGCCTACTGGGCCGACGTCTGGGCCAGACAGCAGGGCAAGGGCGCCCAGGTCGCCACGACCGTCGGCAAGGCCGCCAAGATGGGTGACTACCTGCGCTACGCCATGGTCGACAAGTACTTCAAGAAGATCGGCGGCTGCGTCGGACCCACCGCCTGCCCGGCGGGGAGCGGCAAGGACAGCTCCCACTACCTGATGTCCTGGTACTACGCCTGGGGCGGCGCCACGGACACCTCGGCCGGCTGGGCCTGGCGCATCGGCTCCAGCCACGCCCACGGCGGGTACCAGAACCCGCTCGCCGCCTACGCCCTCAGCTCCTACGCCCCGCTCAAGCCCAGGTCGGCCACCGGTTCCGCCGACTGGGCGACCAGTCTGACCCGGCAGCTGGAGTTCTACCGCTGGCTGCAGTCCGACGAAGGGGCCATCGCGGGCGGTGCCACCAACAGCTGGCAGGGCCGCTACGCCACCCCGCCGGCCGGCACACCGACCTTCCACGGCATGTTCTACGACGAGAAGCCGGTCTACCACGACCCGCCGTCCAACCAGTGGTTCGGCTTCCAGGCCTGGTCCATGGAGCGCGTGGCCGAGTACTACCAGCAGACCGGAGACCCGGCCGCCGGGACCGTGCTCGACAAGTGGGTCGCCTGGGCGCTGTCCCGGACCACCGTCAACCCCGACGGCACCTACCGCATCCCCGCCACCCTGCAGTGGTCCGGCGCACCCGACACCTGGAACGCCGCGAGCCCCGGCGCCAACAAGGGGCTGCACGTCACCGTCGCCGACTACACCGACGACGTCGGCGTGGCCGCCGCCTACGCGAAGACCCTGACCTACTACGCGGCCAGGTCCGGCCACGCCGAGGCCAAGCGGGTCGCCAAGGCACTCCTCGACGGCATGTGGAACCACCACCAGGACGCGCTGGGCATCGCGGTCCCGGAGACCCGTGCCGACTACAACCGCTTCGACGACCCCGTGTACGTCCCGAGCGGCTGGACCGGCACCATGCCGAACGGCGACGCGGTGAACGCCACGTCCACCTTCGCCTCGATCCGCTCCTTCTACCGGAACGACCCCGCCTGGCCGAAGATCGAGGCCTATCTGGCGGGCGGCGCCGCCCCCGTCTTCACCTACCACCGGTTCTGGGCCCAGGCGGACATCGCCCTGGCCATGGGCTCGTACGCGGAGCTGCTCGAATAACCGCCGCCCCGCGAAAGCGAGCCGGCTCCGCGTGCGACGACGCCGGGCGGACCCTCCCACGGGGTCCGCCCGGCCTCCTCTTCCCGTCCCCGCCCGCCCCGGTCGCGGGAAGGGGGCGGCCGGGGCACCATGGGATCTTGTGAACCCCGAGGGGCCGGCGCACCGTGCGGCTTCGGTCTCCGTGGCGCGCGCGCCCGAGCAGGAGGCGTCAGTTGGTGGAGCTCATCGTGATCGGATACGACGCCCCCGGCGTGGCCGAGGAGGCGTTCGGCACGGTCCAGGACCTGCAGCGGGACCACGTCGTCCACCTCAACGGCCTCGCGGTCGTCTCCGTGGACGAGGACGGCCGGACCCATGTCGACTCGTCGAGCCGCGTCATCGGGGTCTCCGCCGCCTCCGGGGCCCTGTGGGGCGCCATCTTCGGCGTGCTCTTCCTGGTCCCCGGGCTCGGCCTGCTGACCGGGGCGGCGCTCGGCGGCCTCGTGGGCAGGCTCAGCAAGTCCGGTGTCGACGAGCGGTTCCGCGCCCAGGTCGGTGATCTGCTCAGGCCCGGCTCCGCAGCCGTCGTGATCATGGCGTCGAAGGTCACCGACGACAAGTTCGCGGCCGCCATGCAGCGGCACGGAGGCACCGTCCTGAAGACGTCGCTCAGCGACGCGGACGAGAGGGAACTGGCCGAGCAGCTCACCGGCACGCCGTAGCCGCCGCGGCACCCGTGACCCCCTCGGCGGCGCACCGGGCACCCGAACCGCCGCCACCGCCCAGGAAGGCCATCCCATGGACCCCGTTCTCACCCCGGACTCGCTCGCCAAGCTCCGGCAGCCCCGGCCGTACCCCGCCCTCTCCCTCGTGATGCCGACGCACCGGCGCGAACCGGACAACACCCAGGACCCCGTCCGGCTGCGCAAGCTCATCGCCGAGGCGGAGAAGGCGCTCCAGGAGGACCCGGCGGTCTCGCGCGAGAAGCGGGCGGACGTCCTCGACCAGCTGCGGCGTGCCGAGGCGGAGATCGACCTGGCGCACGCCGAGGACGGACTGGTCGTCTTCGTCGCCCCGGGAGAGCGGCACGTCTGGTCGGTGGCCCGCGAGGTCCCGGAACGCGTGGTCCTGGCGGACACCTTCCTCACCCGGAACCTCGTCGCCGCGCAGGCCGCCGAGCAGCCGTACTGGGTGCTGGCCGTGGCCGCCGACCGGGTGTCCCTGTGGGACGGCGGCTCCGAGCGGGCCACCGAGCACACCGGGGACGGCTTCCCGCTCACCCGCAGCCTGGAGGACCCGGACGCGGAGCGCAAGGAACGCATCGGCGACCTCCCCAGCACCTTCCAGGACGAGGCCACGCGTCAGTTCCTGCGCGAGGCGCACGAGAGGCTGCGGGTCGTGCTGGCCTCCGAGCCCCGGCCGCTCTACGTGACCGGATCGTCCGCCGCGCTCGGGCTGCTGGCGGACCTCGGCTCCCTGGGCCCGGCCACCCTGACCGTCGAGCACGGCGGACTCGCCGCGGGGCCGGCCGCCGCCGTGTGGGAGGCCGTCGAGCCGATCCGCACCGCCCGCGACGCCGCCGCGACGGCCACCGTCGTCGCCGAACTCGACGCGGCCCGGGGCCGGCGCGAGTACGCCGGTGGCATCGACGAGGTGTGGCAGGCCGTGAAGGACGGCCGGATGCGCCTGCTGGCCGTGGAGGAGCACTACCGGGAGGTCGTCCGGGACTCGGGCGGCCATCTGGAGCCCGCGGAGGCCGCGGAGTCGGGCGCGAGGGACGACATGGTCGACGAGATCGTCGAGCAGGCCCTCGAGACCGGGGCGGAGGTCCGCTTCGTGCCCGACGACTCGCTGAACGGCCGGGGGCGCATCGCCGGAGTGCTGCGCTACTGACGCGGTACCGGCCCGGAGCGCCGAGTCACCGGCACCCCCTGTGAAGGAGAAACGGATGTCCGAGCTCATCGTCATCGGCTACGAGGACCAGTCGGTCGCCGACAAGGCCTTCGCGGAGGTGCAGAAGCTGAAGGACGCGCACGTCGTCGACCTGACCGGTCTGGCGGTCGTCACGGTGGACGAGGACGGCAAGACCCATGTGGACACTCCGGCCAGGACCGAGGAGGTGGCCCTCTCGGCCACGGCCGGCGCCCTGTGGGGCATGGTCTTCGGCATGGTCGTCCTCACGCCGGCCATGGGAGTGGTCGGCGCCGCTGTCGGCGGCCTGATCGGCAAGCTGAACCAGATGGGCGTCGACGGGAGGTTCCGCGGGAAGGTCCAGGAGCTGCTCAGCCCCGGCCACTCGGCGGTCGTCATCATGGCCTCCAAGGTCACCGAGGACCGGTTCGCCGCCGCGATGGCGCCCTTCGGCGGGACCCTGCTCAAGACCTCGCTCTCCGAGGAGAGCGAGAAGGAGCTCGCGGAGCAGCTGGCCGGTCCCGAGGCGGCCTGAGCCCTCCCGGGCCGGGACCTCCGCGCTCCGGACCGCCGCGGCCGGGCGGCCGCCGTCCCCTCACTGCGGGTCGGCGGCCGCCCGGCGCGGGTCCGGGGCGCGGGGTGGCGACGTGAGCGCGTCACGGACCGGGGGGCGGGCCGTTCGGTGCACCGCGTCGAACAGCCGCCGCGGCACGGGTGAGGCTCAGGCCTTCGGGTAGTACTGCGGGTCCTGGCCGAGCTCGTGGTTCCTCATGGCGTCGCGCACGGCCTTGACGAAGCCGTTCCAGAGGCGGTCCGCGTAGGGGCTGTCGGTGCTCGGCCGGCCCGCGGTCTTCCTGCGCTGGGAGCCGGTCGAGAAGTCGCCGAACATCGCGCTGCGCAGCGCCGTGGACATCTCCAGCTGGGCGCCGCCGCCGGTGCGCGTCCGGTTGATGATGTTCGCGGGGTCGTCGCCGTTGATGGGGTCGTCCGCCCCCGCAACCTCGACGACCACGTTCCAGTCGGTGTTGCCGACGTAGGGGCTGATGCCGCAGTTCTCGAAGGAGGCGGCGAGGTTGCGCTTGAGGCGCTCGTCCCGCCCCCCGATGATGACCTTTCGCTGCCCCGTGTCGCTGTAGCCGTGCAGGGAGACCGCGTACAGGTTGTTCGCACAGACGGCGAGGGCGGCCGGGTCGTCGCAGTGGGTCGAGGTGACGTGCTGGTCGCTCGAATGCGTCAGGGCCTCGAACATCCAGAAATCGCGCTGCACCTCGCCCGCCACCGCTGCGGAAGAGGGATCGACGTCGAGGCCGTAGTCGAAGGGGGTGTAGCCGGCCACGGCCATGCACAGCTCGCTGGTGCCGGCCTCGATGCCGCCGCCGTGCGGCGCGAGCACCGCCGTGCTGTTGAGGGGGACGCTCGCATAACGGTCGTTGTCGGTGACCACGGGGGCGCCGATGCGGTACCGGCGCATGTAGTCGACCCCTTCCTTGTACGTCCCGTCGCTGTACAGCTTGGTGTTGGAGACGAACGTGTCGGCCGCGGCGGCGGGTGTCGCGCCGTTGCCGACGACGGCGTTGAGGGTGGGCAGGCCGGCGGCCACGGCGGCCACGGAAGCGAGGACGGTACGTCTGCTGGTGTTGGTCATGACGCGATCTTGCACGACCTCCGCCGGCTCCGTCGACGGAGGCATGACATTCCCGGGCTCCGACGCCGCCGTGCGGCGCGGCGAGCTCAGGGCAGCGGGGTGCGGTGCAGGCTGATCAGCAGCCGCCAGACCCTCCCGGCGATCTCGGCGGGGGTGCCCTCGATCATGCCGTGCAGCCAGTCGGCGAGCACCCCGGCGAAGGCCGAGGCCACCGCGGAGGCGACCAGCTCCGGCTCCGGCGCGCCGGCCAGTTCACGCTCGGCCCGGCTGCGGGCGCGCAGGTCGCGATGGAGGACCTGACCGAGCGGACCGCCGCCGCCGGGCCGGAGCAACTGGGCGTAGAGGGCTCGGCGTTGCGGCAGGCCTTCGAAGAAGGCGACCAGGGCGGGCGGCGGGTTGGCGGGGTCGGCGACGCCACGCCAGGCGTGCAGGGCGTCCACTGCCTCGCGGACGATCTCGGCGCAGGCGTCGACGGCGAGCGCCTCCAGGTCCGCGTAGTGCACGTAGAACGTGGCACGGCCGACTCCGGCCCGGCGCGCCACGGCCGCGACGCCGGCCTTCTCCAGCGGGCCGTTGGCGCACTCCTCCCACAGGGCCTCGCGCAACCGGGCCCGGGTCCGCCCGGCGCGGGGATCCTCCGGCATCTCGTTCACCCGGCCGACAGGACGGCGCCGAGCGCGAGGGCGCCGGGCAGGGCCTGGGCGATCAGGATGCGGCGGTTGGCGGTGAGGCTGCCGTAGACGCCGGCGATCACGACGCAGACGAGGAAGAACACCCGGACCCGGAAGCCGGTCGGATCCCCGGCGAACAGCCCCCAGACGAGGCCGGCCGCCAGGAAGCCGTTGTAGAGCCCCTGGTTCGCGGCGAGCGGGGCGGTGGCGCGGGCCAGGTCCGCGTCGAACCCGGAGAGCTTGCGTCCCGGTGCGCGTTGCCACAGGAACATCTCCAGGGCCATGAAGTACAGGTGCAGGACGGCCACCAGGGCCACCAGCACGTTCGCGGTCGTCTCCATCGGTGCGGTCGCTCCCTCGCGTCGCGCGGGACCCCGTTGCCGGCAACCGGGAAGGATCTCGCCATTTCATGGACAGGTGTCTCGAATATATGGACACCTGTCCATGAAGTCAACGTGGGTGACCGCGGCGGCGTAGCCCGCCCCGGGGTCCGCGCAAATTCGGATGCCCCGGCGCTGCGCGCCTCCCTACGCTGCCGCCATGGACAGCGGACCCGCACTACTGAACGTCGTCGACGTGGAGGCCACCTGCTGGGAAGGGCAGCCCCCGCCCGGCCAGGTGAGCGAGATCATCGAGATCGGGCTCACGGTCGTCGACCTCGCGGCCCGTCGCCGGGTCTCCCGGCACCGCGTCCTGGTCCGGCCCGCCCGTTCCGAGGTGAGCTCCTTCTGCACCGAGCTGACCGGTCTCACCCCGGCCGAGGTCGCCGCGGGCGTCGCCTTCGACGAGGCCTGCCGGCTGCTCGCCGACACGTACGACGCGCGGCGCCGGCCCTGGGCGAGCTGGGGCGACTACGACCGCCGGCAGTTCGACCGCCAGTGCCGGGCCACCGGCGCCTCGTATCCCTTCGGGCGGCCCACGGAGCTCGGGCACACCAACGCCAAGGCGGTCTTCACCCAGGCGTACGGCCTGCGCAAGCGGCCCGGCATGGCGGGCGCGCTGCAGATCGCCGGACTTCCCCTGGAGGGGCGCCACCACCGGGGCGTGGACGACGCGTGGAACATCGCCGCCCTCGTCCTCGACCTGGTGGACCGCGAGGCCTGGCCCGCTGCGGGTCCGACCGCGGGAGAGCCCTTCCAGGCCCTGTCGTCAGACTCCCGCCTGCCCTCCGGGCAGCAACGTCCATGATCCATACACCTAGCGGCCTGCCCGGCGCTTGTTCCAGACGTCGAAGCCGACCGCCGCGAGCAGCACCAGGCCCTTGATGACCTGCTGGTAGTCCGTGCCGATGCCGACGAGCGACATCCCGTTGTTGAGGACGCCGAGGACGAGCCCGCCGATCACGGCGCCGGTCACCCGGCCGATGCCGCCGCTCATCGACGCCCCGCCGATGAACACGGCGGCGATCGCCTCCAGTTCGAAGTTGAGGCCGGCCTGCGGGGTGCCCGCGTTGAGCCGGGCCGCGTAGACGCAGCCCGCGAGCGCGGCGAGCACGCCCATGGTGACGAACACGAGGAAGGTGACCCGCCGGTCCTTCACCCCGGACAGCGTGGCCGCGGCCCTGTTGCCGCCGAGCGCGTACACATGACGCCCGATCACCGCGTTGCGCATCACGTAGCCCAGGCCGACGAGCAGCACGCACATGACGAGCATGACCACCGGCACGCCGTGGAAGCTGGCGAGGGTCAGGGTGAAGGCCACGACGGCGGCCGTGATCGCCGCGCACTTGAGCAGCCACAGCCCGGTGGGCAGCGGGTCGAGCTCGTACTCCGCCCGACGCCGGCGGTCCCGCACCTCACGGGCGAGCAGGGTGACGAGGGCGGCGAGACCGAGCAGGAGCGTCGGGTTGTGGTACTGCGTGTAGGGTCCCACCTCGGGCAGGAAGCCCTTGGCGATGTTCTGGAAGCCCTCGGGGAACGGCGCGAGCGAGCGGCCCTCCAGGAAGATCTGGGTGAGTCCGCGGAACAGCAGCATCCCGGCGAGCGTGACGATGAACGACGGGATCCCGAGGTACGCCACGAACCAGCCCTGCCAGGCGCCCGCGGCCGCTCCCACGAGCAGCGAGAGGGCGAGCGCCAGGATCCACGGCACGTCGTGGCGGACCATGAGGACCGCCGCGAGGGCGCCGACGAACGCGGCGAGCGAGCCCACGGACAGGTCGATGTGACCGGCGACGATCACGATCATCATGCCCATGGCGAGGATGAGGATGTAGCTGTTCTGCTGGATCAGGTTGGAGACGTTGTTCGGCAGCAGCAGCGTCCCGTCGGTCCAGATCTGGAACAGCACGACGATGAAGGCGAGCGCGACGAGCATGCCGTACTGCCGCATGTTCGCCCGCAGCCCCGTGAGCAGCAGCGCGCCCGCGGACGGGCGGTCCGGCCGCCCGGCCCGGGCGTCCCGTGCGGTAGGCGTCGTGGTGGTCATGTCGGGCCTCAGCTTCCGCTCGGGTTCGGTTGTGATGTCTGGTGCGGGACCGGGTGCGGCTTCGCCGTCGGGCCGCTCGGGGTCATGTGGCGCATCAGGACTTCCTGGGTGGCGTCCGCGCGGGCGACCTCGGCGGTGAGCCGGCCCTCGGCCATCGTGTAGATCCGGTCGCACATCCCGAGGAGTTCTGGCAGCTCCGAGGAGATGAGGAGCACGGCCCGGCCCTCCGCGGCGAGCCGGTCGATCACCGTGTAGATCTCGTACTTGGCGCCGACGTCCACACCCCGGGTCGGCTCGTCGAGGATCAGCACCCGGGGATCGGCGTGGATCCACCTCCCGAGCACCACCTTCTGCTGGTTGCCGCCGGACAGGCGCCCGACCTCCTCCAGGACGGACGGCGTCCGGATGCCGAGGCTCCGGCGGAAGCCCTCGGCGACCCGCCGCTCCTCGTGCTCGTCGACCGTGCCGCGCCGCACCATCCGGTGCAGCGAGGCCAGCGAGACGTTGCGGTGCACCGTGTCGACGAGATTGAGCCCGTACCGCTTGCGGTCCTCCGTGACGTACGCGAGCCCCGCCGCGATCGCCTCCGGGACGCTCGCCAGGCTCGCCGCCCGCCCGTCCACCGCCACCGAGCCGGCCACGTGGTGCCCGTAGGAGCGTCCGAAGAGCGACATCGCGAGCTCGGTACGCCCCGCTCCCATCAGCCCCGCGATCCCGACGATCTCGCCCCGGCCCACGGTCAGCGAGACGTCGTCCACGACGGTCCGCCGCCGGTCGGCGGGGTGGCGGACCGTCCAGCCGCGCACCCGCAGCGCCTCCCGCCCGGCGTCCTCGCCGGCGTACCCGGTCCGTTCGGGGAAGCGCCGGTCGAGGGACCTGCCCACCATCCCCTGGATGATGCGGTCCTCCGACACGTCCGGCTCGGCGTCCGGCGCCGCGCGGACGACCAGCGTCTCGACGGTGCGCCCGTCCCGGAGCACGGTCACGGCGTCGGCGACCCGGCGGATCTCGCCCAGCTTGTGGGAGATCAGCACGCAGGCGATGCCCTGGGCGCGCAGTTCCAGGACGAGTTCGAGCAGCGCCGCGCTGTCGGCGTCGTTGAGCGCGGCCGTCGGCTCGTCGAGGATGAGCAGCCGGACCTCCTTGGCGAGCGCCTTCGCGATCTCCACCAACTGCTGCCCGCCGACGCCCAGTTCCGAGACCTGGGTGCCCGGGTGCGCGCGGAGGCCCACGCGCCGCATGAGCGTGGCCGCCTCCCGCATGGTGGCCCGCCAGTCGACGACCCCGCGCCGGGCACGCTCGTTGCCGAGGAAGATGTTCTCGGCGATCGACAGGTGGGGCACCAGCGCCAGTTCCTGATGGATGATCACGATGCCGTGCCGCTCGCCGTCCCGGATGTCCCGCAGGGCCAGCGGCTTGCCCTCGAAGAGGATCTCGCCCTCGTAGCTGCCGTGCGGGTGGACTCCGCTGAGCACCTTCATCAGGGTCGACTTGCCCGCCCCGTTCTCCCCGCACAGTGCGTGGACCTCGCCGGCGCCGACGCTCAGCCGCACGTCATCGAGCGCCGCGACACCCGGAAAGGTCTTGGTGATGCCCCGCATCTCCAGGACGGGTGGCCGGCTCACGACAGCTGTCCCGCCGTGAAGTACCCCTCGCGGACGAGCAGCTGGGTGTTGGCGCGGTCGATGCTCACCGGGTCGAGGAGGTACGCCGGCACGGTCTTCTTCCCGTTGTCGTAGTCCTTGACGTTGTTGACCTCGGGCTTGCGGCCGTTGAGCACCGCGTCTCCCATCGCCACCGCCCGCGCGGCGAGCTTCCGGGTGTCCTTGAACACGGTCTGCGTCTGCTCCCCGCGGATGATCGACTTCACCGAGGCGAGCTCCGCGTCCTGCCCCGTGACCACCGGCAGCGGATGGCCCGCCGTGCCGTAACCGGCGCTCCGCAGCGCGGAGATGATCCCGATCGAGATCCCGTCGTACGGGGAGAGGACCGCATCGACGCTCTCCTCGCCGTAGTTCCTGCTGATGAGGTCGTCCATCCGCTTCTGCGCGGTGCCGCCGTCCCAGCGCAGCGTCGTCGCCTGGTTCAGCCGCGTCTGCCCGCTCCGGACGACGAGCTGCCCGCTGTCGAGGTACGGCTGGAGCACCTTCATGGCGCCGTTCCAGAAGTAGCGGGTGTTGTTGTCGTCGGGGGAGCCCGCGAAGAGCTCGATGTCGTACGGCTTGCCGCCCCCCTTGGCCGGGGCGCCCAGCTTCAGGCGCTCCACGATGTAGCGGGCCTGGAGCACCCCGACCCGCTCGTTGTCGAAGGAGGCGTAGTAGTCGACGTTCTCGGTGCCCATGATGAGCCGGTCGTACGAGATCACGGGGATGCCCGCGTCATGGGCGCGCTGGAGGACCTCCGTGAGCGCCGAGCCGTCGATCGCCGCGACCACCAGGAGCCGGCGCCCCTTCGTGATCATGTTCTCGATCTGGGCGATCTGGTTCTCGACCTTGTCGTCGCCGTACTGCAGATCGGTCTCGTAGCCGGCCTTGCGGAACTGCTCGGCCATGTTCTCGCCGTCCGCGATCCAGCGCTCGGACGCCTTGGTCGGCATGGCGAGCCCGATGGTGCCTCCCTTTCCGGCATCGGGCCGGTAGCGGCTGCCGCCGCGGGCCTCCTGGCCGCAGCCGGCGACCAGCGTGGTGAGCAGCGCCGCCGCGGCGACGGCGCGCAGGGTGGGGGTGCGCATGGGTCAGTTCCCTTCGGTCACGGGAAAACGCCGGAGCTCGCCGGGCAGCCGGGAGCCGAGCGGGGACATGCCCCCGTCGGCGCCGTGCCGGGCCAGCAGATCGAGGACGAGCCGGCCCCGCCGCACCCGCTCCCGCGCGGTGGCGAGGGCGTGCTCGCGCAGATGGGCCCCGTACGGGTAGAGGCCGGCCGACCGGCTCAGGCCGAACTTCAGGTAGAGCGGCGCGCCCCGCCGGACGAGCTCGGCCGCCTCGTACATGCGGACGTGGCCGCCGAGGTCGTCCGGCGCCTCCACGTACAGGTCCATCGGAGCGCGGCTGGCCCGGCGGATCTCGGTGAGGTGCGCGAGGGTCAGGTCGGACGGCACGTTGAGCGAGTCGGCGCCCAAGTGCTCGTACACCGCGTACGAGGCGGGGTTCACCGGCCCGATCAGCGCGGACACCTTGAACGTGGTGTCGGCGGGCAGGCCGCCCGCCGCGCGCAGCCGGTGCAGGGTCCACAACACGCCCTCGTCGGCGACGAGAAGACAGCGCACGCCGAGCCCGGCGGCGCGCACCGCGTCCTCGACGCACCCGGCCAGGGCGTCGTGACCGCGGGCGCGCGGGCCGGCGCCGCCGGAGTCGGTCCGGGTCGCGGCGCCGATGTCCCAGGAGCCGCGCGGCCCGGTGAACAGGCAGAGCTCCACGGAGCGTTCGGCGCAGGCCCCGGCCATCTCGGCGATCTCCGCGTCGGTCAGCATCCACACCCCGCTGCCCTGGCTGATCCGGTGCACCGGAACGTCGAGCCGGGCGCTCTCCCTCAGCACCTCGGCCAGCGCCTCGGGACCCTCCACGGACGGGATCTCGGTGCGCCAGGTCCCGCCGTCGGGGAAGGCGTGCGGGGAGGAGTCGGCGTCCTGGACGGGAGGCAGGGGATGGGCGATCAGGTCCAGCGCGGCGGCGCCGGGGCGGCGGGCCGGTGCGGGGGGAGTGAGCGGGGCGGAGGGGAGCGGCGGAGCGGGCGGGCGGGGCGGAGTGGATGGCGCGGGTGGAGCGGACACGGGAGGTCCTCCGTCTCTGCTGAGCGGCGGGCGGGCGGGCGGTCCGGCGGAGCGAGGTGTTCGAGATCTCGGACGGTGTTCGCGAGTGTGGGCGAGCGGGGGCGAGCGAGGGGAGCCGGGGCGAGCGGGGGTGTGCGGAGGGCCCGGGGAAGGTGACGACGGGGCGGCACGAGCGGCCGTGCGGCCCCGGGGCCACCCGGCGAGGCGCCGGTGCGGCCCTCACCGCGCCGGCGGCGCCGGTCAGGGGCGCAGCAGCACCTTCCCGGTTCCTGGATCGCCGCCGCCCACCAGCGCCAGCGCCTCCGCGAAGCCCTCCAGTGGGAACTCGTGGCTGATGAGCGGGCCCGGGTCGATCAGGCCCAGTCCGAAGGCGCGGACCGCCTCGGTCCAGTCGGCGGACGACGCACCGAACACACTGCGCACCTCCAGCTGGCTCAGCGAGAGATGGACGGGATCGATGCCTGCGGCCCCCGGGGTGAACATCCCGGTGAGGACGACCCGGCCGCCCCGGCGCGCGAGCAGACACGAGGACGCGGCGGTGCTCGGCGCCCCGGCGGTCTCCACCACCAGGTCGAAGCGCCCCCGCGCGTCCCGCTCCGCCTCATTCGGCGTCAGCAGACCGGTCGCCCCGATGCGCAGCGCCTGCTCCCCGCGTCCGGCGCGGGGCTCGACCACGGCCAGGACGGCGGGCGAGGACGCGGCGAGCAGCTGGACGGCGAGCATGCCGAGGGTCCCGGCGCCGACGACCGCGACGCGCTCGCCCGGGCGGGGGCGGCCCGCCCGTACGGCTGCGGCGACCACGGCCGCCGGTTCCAGCAGTGCTGCGCCGCGCAGGTCGGCGCCGTCCGGCAGGAGGTGCAGGAGCCGGCCGGGGACGAGGACGTGGTCGGCGAAGGCGCCCGGCTCGGTGAAGCCGGTCTCCGCGTAGCCGCCGTCGCACAGGCTGGTCTCGCCACAGCGGCAGCGCTCGCAGCTTCCGCAGCTGCGGAAACCCTCCGCGACGGCCTTGCGGCCGACGAGCGCCGGGTCACCGCCGGGGCCCACGGCCTCGACGGTGCCCGACCACTCGTGTCCGGGTACGACGGGGTAGCGGACGTAGCGGCGGTCGCGGTGACCGGTGTACAGCTCGCGGTCGCTCAGACAGATCCCCGCGGCGGCGACCCGCAGGCGCACCTCTCCGGGGCCGGGCTCGGGCAACGCCCGCTCCACGAGCCGGTGCCGCCCGGGCGCGAGGACCTCGACGGCCCGGCTCACCCCCGCTCGCGCGGCTGTCGCGATCACCGGGCCGGCGGCGGTGACGGGGGAGCCCCCGTGCGGGCCGGGGGCTCCCGGGGCACCTGCCGGGGCACTCTGGGGGCGGTCGGGACCGTCGGCCGAGGGCTCCGGAACGCCCGCGGAGACCGGAAAGCCCGCAGAGACGCTCCCGGGCTCCGGAGTGCCGGCCGCGACGCCCTCCGTGTCCGGAACACCGGGGCGGCCGGCGACGCCTGCGGTGCCGGTGCCGGCGGTCGCGCTCGGAGCGTGGGCGCCCGGGATGCGCGGCGTGCTCACTTCGGGGCCCGCCGTTCCCAGCCCTCGGCCCACAGGTCGAAGCGGGCCCGCTGTTGCGGGAACTCGGCGGCGGCGTCCACGTCCAGTTCGACGCCGAGCCCGGGGGCGTGCGAGATGGCGAAGCAGCCGGTCTCCGGGTCCACGCGGGGCGCCCCGCGCACGATTCCGGTGATCTCCGCGTCCGCGAAGTCGTTGAAGTGCTCCAGGATGCGGAAGTTGGGTGTGCAGGCGCCGAGTTGGAGCGAGGCGGCGGTGAGCACCGAGCCGCCGACGTTGTGCGGGGCGACCGTCACGTAGTGGGTCTCGGCGGTGGCGGCGAGCTTGCGGGCCTCCAGGATCCCGCCGATGTGCCCCAGGTCCGGCTGGATGACGTCCGCCGCCTGGGACTCGAAGAGCTCACGGAACTCGATCCGGTCGTGGATGCGTTCCCCGGTCGCGATCGGCAGTTCCACCGTGTCGGCGACCTTCTTCAGGGCCTTGAGGTTCTCCGGCGGGACCGGCTCCTCCAGCCATGCGGGCCGGAACGGGGCGAGCTCGCGGGCCAGTCGTACGGCGGTGGCGGGGGAGAAGCGTCCGTGCATCTCCACCATCAGCTCGGTGTCCGGACCGATCGCGTCCCGGACGGCCTCGATCAGCGCGACGGCGTACCGCGACCGCTCGGCGTCCAGTTCGAGGTGCCCGTTGCCGAACGGGTCGATCTTCAGGGCGCGGTAGCCCCGCGCCACGACCTCCCGTGCGGCCTTGTGGTAGGCCTCCGGGGTGCGTTCGGTGGTGTACCAGCCGTTCGCGTACGCCTTGACGCGGTCGGTCACCCGGCCGCCGAGCAGCTGCCACACGGGCACGCCGAGCGCCTTGCCCTTGATGTCCCAGCAGGCGGTCTCGACGACCGCGATGCCGGACATCACGATCTCCCCGGCGCGCCCGAAGTCCCCGTACTTCATGCGCCGGACCAGGTCCTCGACCGCGAACGGGTCCGATCCGGCGATGTGGTTGACCTCCGCCTCGCGGAGATAGCCGAGGAGGGCGTCCGTGTGCCCGAGCATCCGGGTCTCCCCGACCCCGGTCAGCCCCTCGTCGGTGTGGACGAGGACGTACGTGAGGTTCCGCCAGGGTGTTCCGACGACATGAGTGGTGATTCCCGTGATGCGCACGGCAGTTGCTCCCATGTTGTTCGAGATTTCGTCACACGTTCGAAATGGTGGCGCGACCGTATGCAGCAGCCCCGGGCGTGTCAATGGTGTGCGCGGCCATTGCCCGGCGAACACCGGCCTGGCTAGCCTGAGTTCGCCATGCCGGCCGATGGTCGGGATATCGAACGGACAGAGGGGCGGGGTGACGGCCATGGGGCGTCTCGTACCGGCGGTGACCAGAGCTTTCGACATACTCGAGCTGTTCCTGCAGAGCGACGACACGCTCTCCGCCCCGGAGATCACCCGGAGACTCGGGCTGCCACGCACCACCACCCACGAACTGCTCACCACCCTGGCGGCCCGCCACTACCTCACCCCCGCCCCCGGGCAGCCGGGCCGCTACCGCCTCGGCGTCCGCACCCATCAGCTCGGCAGCCGCTACGCCGAACAGCTCGACCTCGCCGCCGAGGGCCGGCTCGTCGCCCAGGAGATCGCCGAGACCTGCGACGAGACCGTCCACGTCGCCGTGCTGGAGGACCTCGACGTCATCTACATCGCCAAGGTCGACTCCACCCACGCCGTCCGCATGGTCTCCGCCGCCGGACGCCGCCTTCCGGCCCACTGCACCTCCGTCGGCAAGATGCTGCTCGCCGCCCTGCCCGCGGCCGAGCTCGACGCGCGCATCGCCGGCCGCGCACTCACCGCCATGACCCCGCGCAGCATCACCGACCCGGCCGCGCTGCGCGCCGAACTCGCCGCGATCCGCGCCCGCGGCACCGCCACCGAGCACCGCGAGTCCAACCCCGACGTCTCCTGCGTCGCCGCACCCGTACGGGACGGCTCCGGACAGGTCGTGGCCGCCCTCTCGATCTCCGTGCCCGTCATCCGCTGGAGCGAGGAGCGCGAGGGCGAACTCGCCGCGCTCGCCGCCAAGGGCGCGGTCGACCTGTCGCTGCGCCTCGGCCACCGGGGAGGCCCGCGGTGACCCGGGTCGAGGTCGCCTTACCGGCGGACGACGTCCTCGGCGAGGGGCCCACCTGGGACACGGCCGCGCGCCGCCTGATCTGGGTCGACATCCTCGGCTCGCGCGTCCACTCCTACGACCCCGCCGACGGCGCCCACCAGGTCACGGACGTCGGACAGCACGTCGGCGCCGCGAAGCCGCGGGCCGGCGGCGGACTCGTCGTCAATCTCCGGGACGGCGTCGGACGCTACGACGCCGACGGCGGCTTCGGCTGGCTGCACCACGACCCCGTGCCCGGGCGCCGGGCCAACGACGCCGCCGTCGCGCCCGACGGCAGCCTGTGGGCCGGCACCATGCGCTACGACGAGGGGGAGGGCGGCGGCAGCCTCCTCCGCATCGCCCCCGACGGCGGCGTCACCCGGCTCCTGGACCGCGTGACGGTCAGCAACGGCATCGGCTGGAGTCCGGCCGACCCGGGCCTCGCGTACTACGTCGACAGCCCGACCCGGCGGGTGGACACCCTTCGGGTCGAGGACGGCCGCGTCGTCGAGCGGCGCCCCTTCGCGACCGTCGACCCCGGCGCGGGCTTCCCCGACGGGCTCGCCGTGGACGCGGAGGGCTGCGTCTGGATCGCCCTGTGGGACGGCGGGCGCCTGCACCGCTACACACCGGCCGGCGCGCTGGAGCGGACCGTCCCGCTGCCCGTGCGCCGGCCGACCGCCTGCGCCTTCGGCGGCCCCGGTCTGCGGGACCTCTACGTCACGACCGCACGCACCGACCTCCCCGGCCGGGAGCCGCTCGGCGGGTCCCTGCTCGTCCTGCCCGACATGGGGGAGGGCCTGCCGGGCGCGGCGTTCGCCGGCTGAACGGGGCCGCGGCGCCGACCGCGCGGGCGGTCCGCTCGGGGCGGCTCAGCGCACCGCGAGCAGATGCTCCAGGGCGAGCTGGTCGAGCCGCTCGAACGCCATCGAGCGCTCGGCCGCCGCGCCCGCGTCGAAGGTCTCGTACGCCGTCGGGTCGGCGAGCAGGCCCGCGAGCCCGTCGGCGGCGGTCGGGGCGGCGAGTTCGTGGAGGCGGGAGGCGGTCAGGGCGGCGGCGACCTCGGGGTCGGCCCGGAACGCGGCGGCGCGCTCCTTGAGGATCAGGTAGTTGCGCATGCAGTTCTTCGCCGACTCCCACACCCCGTCGAAGCCGTCGGTGCGCACCGGCTTGAAGTCGAAGTGGCGCGGCCCCTCGTAACCGGCCGTCTCCAGGAGGTCGACCAGCCAGAAGGCCTGGCGCAGATCGCCCGCGCCGAACCGGAGGTCCTGGTCGTACTTGATGCCCGACTGGCCGTTGAGGTCGATGTGGAAGAGCTTGCCCGCCCAGAGCGCCTGGGCGATCCCGTGCGGGAAGTTGAGCCCGGCCATCTGCTCGTGGCCCGTCTCGGGGTTGACGCCCACGAGCTCGGGCCGCTCCAGGCGCTCGATGAACGCGAGGGCGTGCCCGATCGTCGGCAGCAGGATGTCGCCGCGGGGCTCGTTCGGCTTGGGCTCGATCGCGAAGCGCAGCTCGTAGCCCTGCTCGGTGACGTACTGGCCGAGCAGGTCGAAGGCCTCCTTCATCCGGTCGAGCGCGAGCCGCACGTCCTTGGCGGCGCCCGACTCGGCGCCCTCGCGGCCGCCCCAGGCCACGTACACGGAGGCGCCGAGCTCGACGGCGAGGTCGATGTTGCGGATCGTCTTGCGCAGCGCGAAGCGGCGCACGTCACGGTCGTTGGCGGTGAAGGCACCGTCCTTGAAGACCGGGTGCGTGAAGAGGTTCGTCGTGGCCATCGGCACCGTGAGGCCGGTGCGGTCGAGCGCCGCACGGAAACGCTTCACCGTCCGCGCGCGCTCGGCCTCCTCCGTGCCGAAGGGGATCAGGTCGTCGTCGTGGAAGGTGACCCCGTACGCGCCGAGGCCGGCGAGGCGCTCGACGGACTCGACCGGGTCCAGGGCCGGCCGGGTGGCGTCGCCGAAGGGGTCACGCCCCTGCCAGCCGACCGTCCAGAGGCCGAAGGTGAAGCGGTCGGCGGGGGTGGGGAGGAGATGCTGCGGCATGTCCGGCTCCTTCGTGAGGCTGGCCACCAGATTTGTTTTCTGAGATAACTAATACCGTCAGGGGAGGCCGGGCGCCAGAGCCCGCACCCGGGAAAGGAGACCTGGCCCATGCCCACAGGCCCGGTGGTGATCGGCGTCGACAGCTCCACCCAGTCCACGAAGGCGGCGCTCGTGGACGCGGGGACCGGCGCCCTGCTGGCCCTCGGCCGCGCGCCCCACACCGTCACGGGCACGGAAGGGGCGCGCGAGACCGACCCCGAGGAGTGGTGGACCGCGCTGGTCCGCGCCGTCGCGGACGCCCTGCGGCAGGCCGCCGTGCCGCCCTCGGCCGTCACCGGCATCGCCGTGGCCGGTCAGCAGCACGGCCTCGTCGTCCTCGACACCGCCCACCGCCCCCTGCGCCCCGCGCTCCTGTGGAACGACACCCGCTCCGCCCCGCAGGCCGCCGCGCTGACGGGCGCACTCGGCGGGCCCGACGCCTGGCTGGCCCGCACCGGCTCCGTCCCGGTGGCCGCCATGACCGCCGCGAAATGGCAGTGGCTGCGCGAGACCGAACCGCTCACCGTAAGCCGTGCCGCCGCCGTCCGGCTCCCGCACGACTTCCTCACCGAGCGGCTCTGCGGCGCCGCCGTCACGGACCCCGGCGACGCCTCCGGCACCTGTTGGTACGACACCGGCCGCGCCGCCTACGACCCCGAGTTGCTCTCCCTGCTCGGCCTCGACCCCGCCCTCCTCCCGCCCGTCGCCCGCACCGCCGGCACCCGGGTCGGCACCCTCACCTCCGCGGCCGCCGACGCGCTGGGCCTCCCGGCAGGCGTCGCCGTCGCCGCCGGCACCGGCGACAACATGGCCGCGGCCGTCGGACTCGGCCTCGGCGGAACCGGGCTCCTCGACCGGCCGGTCGTCAGCCTCGGCACCTCGGGCACCGTCTTCGCCACCACCCGCACCCGCCCCGCCAGCCCCGGCATCGCCGGCTTCGCCGCCGCCGACGGCGTCCACCTCCCGCTCGGGTGCACGCTCAACTGCACCCTCGCCGTCGACCGCATCGCCGCGCTCCTCGGCCTCGAACGCGAGGACGCCACCCGCGGCGACGGCCTCGTCCTCCTGCCGTACCTCGACGGCGAGCGCACCCCCGACCTGCCGCACGCCACCGGCCTGCTCACCGGCCTGCGGCATGCCACCACCCCCCAGGGGCTGCTCGGCGCCGCCTACGAGGGTGCCGTGTTCACCGTGCTGCGGGCCCTCGACGAACTCCTCGCCGCTTGCGGCCTCGACCCCGCCGCGCCCTCCGTGCGCGAGCTGCCGCTGCGGCTGATCGGCGGCGGTGCGCGGGGCCGGGTCTGGACCGACACCGTCCGCCGCCTGTCCGGCCGCCCCCTGGTGGTCCCCGCAGCCACCGAACTCGTCGCCCTCGGTGCGGCCGCGCTCGCCGGGGCCGCCGCGAACGGTGTCGACCCGGTCGCCCTCGCGACCGCCTGGGGCGCGGGCGCGGGCCGTGAACTCGACCCGGTCGAGCGGGACGAGGACACCTGGCAGCGGATCTCCGGAGTCCTCGACCGCGCGACCCCCACGCTGCTCTGCTGACCCCGAGGGCGGTGCTGCCCGGCGCTCCCGCCCGGACTGTTCGCTGCCGGTCGGGCTCGCACCGGGCCCTCCCCGGGCCGTGCGGGGCGGGCACGCCCCGTGCGGCGTGCCCGCGCCCGCCCGCACGCAGTCGCGAGATCGTCAGTGCACCAACGGTTTTCTGCGGCGACCGTTGACACTCGACCGATCCGTGCGGACACTCGTGCCGTCTATCGAGTGAAAGGGGTTTCACCAGGCGAACAGGCTGGTCGTCCAGAGCCGCCGCACGAGCCGCGTCACCAGGGAAACCCGTGACGAACGCTTCCGCTCCGCCCCCACGCCCTCCGCTCCGTCCTGCCCGTCCCCGCCCTCTGCTGGGTGGCGGTCTTCTTCGACGGGATGGACGCCCCCATCTACGGCGCCGCGCTGCCGTGCACGCTCGACGACCCCGGTCGGGGCCTCACGCCCGCGCGTGCCGGCGTCATCGGCGGCTGGACCACCGTCGCCGCGCCGATTGGTGCACGGTGACGGCCGGCATCGCCCTCTTCTTCCCGGGCTTCCCGGGCTCCGCGGGCTCCGCGGGCTCCGCCCTCGCCGGGGACCTCGCGCTCTTCGGTGGCCGGGATCGCCGGCTCCGTCGCCGTCGTCCTGGTCCCGGTTCGCCGCACGTCCGGCCCGTCCGGCCGCGCCCGCCGGAGCCCCGGCGGCGACGGCGGCCGCCATACGGGAGTGACTCCGCCGGACCCGCGACCGGTGTCTCAGGGGGCGGGGAGGGGATCCGCCGGGTTCCGGAGCTCCTCCGCCGCATCCGACACCCGGCGGAGCAGGGACAGGAAGAGGGCCTGCTCCTCGGCGGAGAGCGGGGCCAGGAAGACCTGGTTCATCCGTGCCGTGCGCACCGTCAGTTTCCGGTGCGCGCGCGTCCCTTCGGGCGTGAGGCGCAGCAGGAAACGGCGCCCGTCCGCGGGGTCCCGCACCTTGTCCAGCAGGCCCCGCCGGATCAGGCGGCCGACGACCTCGGCGATCGTCGAGCGGTCGAGGGCCACCCGCTCGCCCACCGTGCGCTGGTCGAGGCCGGGTTCGGCGGTCAGTGCGTTCAGGACGCCGAACTGGGGGGAGGTGATCTCCTCCGAGACCATCGTCGTCCACATCAGGTGGTGCGCCTGCTGCAGCCGCCGGGCCAGATGCCCGGGATGCGTGGCCAGATCCACCGCGGCCATGAGCGCCTCCTCCTGGGGTTTCGTCGGTGCACGGAACGATACCGCTCTCCATGGCGTCCGGTCGGAGCCCGTTGACGACCGGGCGGACGCCTGCCAGCATGACCCCGTCATCGAAAATGGTCAGTGCACTGATTAATGCACGAGCCACTCTTCATGTCACCGCACTCGGGCGGTCCGGACACCCCGGGTCCGTCCTCTCGCTCGGAACGAAGGGCTATCCCATGGACAAGGTGGTCGCCACCGCCGCGGAGGCGGTGGCGGACGTCCCGGACGGAGCGTCGCTCGCGGTGGGCGGCTTCGGCCTCAGCGGCGTGCCGAACGCCCTCATCCAGGCCGTCCACGAGCGGGGCGTCGGGGGCCTGGAGGTCGTCTCCAACAACTGCGGCGCCCTGGACTCCGGTCTCGCGGTGCTCCTCGCCGCGGGCCGTATCGCCCGGGTCACCGGCTCGTACATCGGTGCCAACAAGGAGTTCGCGCGCCAGTACCTCGCCGGCGAGCTGGAGGTCGAACTCATCCCGCAGGGCACCCTCGCCGAACGCCTGCGCGCCGGCGGCTGCGGCATCCCCGCCTTCTTCACCCCCGCCGGCGTCGGCACCCTCGTCGCCGACGGCGGACTGCCCTGGCGCTACGACGGCGAGGGCGGCGTCGCGCTGGCCTCTCCGCCGAAGGAGGTACGGGACTTCGACGGCGTCCCGCACGTCCTGGAGCACGCCATCCGCACCGACTACGCCCTCGTCCGCGCGGCCAGGGGCGACCGCCACGGCAACCTCGTCTTCCACGCCGCCGCCCGCAACTTCAACCCGCCGGCCGCCATGGCCGGGCGGATCACCGTCGCCGAGGTCGAGGAGCTCGTCGAGCCGGGTGCACTCGACCCCGACCACGTCCACCTGCCCGGCATCTTCGTGCAGCGCGTCCTCGCCCTCACCCCCGGGCAGGCCGCCGACAAGGCGATAGAGAAGAGGACCACGCGATGAGCTGGACCCGCGAACAGATGGCCGCCCGCGCCGCCCTCGAACTCCGCGACGGGCAGTACGTCAACCTGGGCATCGGCCTGCCGACCCTCATCCCGAACCACCTTCCCGCAGGCGTCGAGGTCGTCCTCGAGTCCGAGAACGGCATCCTCGGTACGGGCCCCTACCCGGCCGAGGGCGAGGTCGACCCCGACCTCATCAACGCCGGCAAGGAGACCGTCACCGTCCTGCCCGGCGCCTCCTACTTCGACTCCGCCCTCTCCTTCGGCATGATCCGCGGCGGTCACATCGACGTCGCCGTCCTCGGTGGCATGCAGGTCTCCGCCCGCGGCGACCTGGCCAACTGGGCCGTCCCCGGCCGCCTGGTCACCGGAATCGGCGGCGCCATGGACCTCGTCCACGGCGCGCGCACCGTCATCGTCGTCATGACCCACACCGCGAAGGACGGCACCCCGAAGATCGTCGAGGAATGCGACCTGCCGCTCACCGGGCGCGCCTGCGTCGACCGGGTCATCACCGACCTCGCCGTCCTCGACGTCACGCGGGACGGGCTCGTCCTCGTCGAGACGGCACCCGGCGTCACGGCCGAGGAGGTCGTCGCGCGGACGGCCGCGCCCGTGCTCGGCCCGGAGCTGACGGCAGTACCCGTGCCGGACCCGGCAGCGGCGCGACACCGCCTCCGTCCCCGCCCCTCCCTCTCCGACCCGCTGGAGTTCTCGTGAACGACCTCACGCAGGACCGCGTCGACGCCGAGATGCGCGTCCTCCAGGACGTCTACGACAGGGCCCTGGCCGGCGGCGCCCCGCCCCGCCATCATCCGGCGCGGGACTACCCCCCGTACCGCAGCTCCCTGCTCCGGCACCCCCGCCGCCCGCCGGTCGCCGTGGACGGCGACCCCGAGGCCGTCGAGCTCGCCGGGCCCGTCTTCGGTGTCACCGACGTCACCGAGCACGACAACGACCTCACCCGGATGCACACCGGCGAACCCCTCGGTGAGCGGATCACCGTCGCCGGGCGCCTCCTCGACCGGGCCGGCCGACCGGTGCGGGGCCAGCTGATCGAGATCTGGCAGGCCAACGCGTCGGGCAGGTACGCCCATCGGCGCGACCGGCACCCGGCACCGCTCGACCCCCACTTCACCGGCGTCGGACGCACCCTGACGGACGACCAGGGCCGCTACTCCTTCACGACGATCAAGCCCGGCGCCTACCCCTGGCGCAATCACACCAACGCCTGGCGCCCCGCCCACATCCACTTCTCCGTCTTCGGCACGGCCTTCACGCAACGGCTCGTCACGCAGATGTACTTCCCCGGCGACCCGCTCGTCGCCCACGACCCGATAATCCGCTCGGTCACCGACGCGGCCGCCCGGGACCGACTGGTCGCTCGCTACGAACACGGCCTGTCCGTACCGGAGTTCTCCCTCGGCTACGCCTGGGACATCGTCCTCGACGGACCGGCCGCCACCTGGACCGAGGAAGGACGCTGACCGCCGTGCAGTCCACGCCCCCGCTTCCCACACCGTCCCACACCGTCGGACCCTTCTACGGCTACGCGCTGCCGTTCCCCGGCGGCGAGCGCATCGCGCCCGACGGACACCCCGAACGCCTCACCCTCCACGGGTACGTGCTCGACGGCGCAGGCGCCCCCGTTCCCGACGCCCTGCTCGAATTCTGGCAGGCCGCGCCCGACGGCTCCCTCGCCGGTGCGCCCGGCTCGCTGCGCCGGGACCCCGTCACCGGCGGCCACCTCGGCCGGGCCGGCACCGGATTCACCGGCTTCGGCCGCGTCGCCACCGACGCCGACGGCCACTACGCGCTGCACACCCTTCCTCCCGGCAACCCGGGCCGGCCGTACATCAGCGTCTGCGTGTTCGCCCGCGGTCTGCTCCACCACCTCTACACGCGCGCCTACCTCGGCGGCGGACCCGACCCGCTGCTCGACCGGATCCCGGCCGGCCGGCGCGGCACCCTGATCGCCGCCGAGGAGCCGTACCGCACCCATCGCTTCGACATCCGGCTCCAGGGTGAGGGCGAGACGGTGTTCCTGGAGTTCCCGTGACCGACTCCGAGCCCGACGGCACTCCGCCCGGCACCGAGGCGACCGGCGCGGGTCCCGCCGACCCCGCTCCCCCCGGCCCCGCTCCCACGGGCCCGGCGACGCCCGGCCCGGCAACGCCCGGCCCCGCCAGGGCCGGACGCGCTCCCGCCGACGCCGAGCCGCTCGCCCGCGCCCCTGACGCCGGGCCGCCCGCCCACGCCCCCGGACCGGCCGGCCCCGACGCCGGGCTGCTCGATCCCGTACGGGCGGGCTCGCCCGCCGAGGCCGCCACCGGGGACACGGCCTTCCTCCAGGCACTCCTGGACGCGGAGGCCGGGCTGACCCGCGCCCAGGCGGCCACCGGCGCCGCGCCCGCGGAGGCGGCCCGAGCGGTCACCGAGGCGGCCCGGGCGGGGCGCCTCGACGTCCGGTCGGTGGCCCTGCGGGCGCGCGGCGGCGGCAACCCCGTCATCCCGCTGGTCGCGGACCTGACCGAGGCCGTGGGGGAGTGGGGTGCGTACGTGCACCGCGGTGCCACGAGCCAGGACATCCTGGACACGGCCGCCATGCTGGTGGCCGCCCGCACCCTCGGTCTCGTCCTCGACGCCCTCGCCCGGTCGGAGCAGGCGCTCGCCGCCCTCGCCGCCGCCCACCGGGACACCGTGATGCCGGGCCGCACCCTCACCCAGCACGCCGTCCCCACGACCTTCGGCCTGAAGGCGGCGGGCTGGCGCTCGCTCGTCCTCGACGCACGGGACCGGATCGAGCGGGTACGCGACGGACTGCCCGTCCAACTCGGCGGCGCGGCGGGCACCTTGGCCGCTTTCGCCGACTTCGGCGGCGGCGCCGAGGAGGCGATCGGGCTGCCCGCCGCGTACGCCCGGGAACTCGGCCTCGCCGTACCGCTCCTGCCCTGGCACGTGCTCCGCACCCCCGTGGCCGACCTGGCGGGCGTCCTCGCCTTCACGGCCGGGGCGCTCGGCAAGATCGCAGCCGACGTCCTCGTCCTGTCCCGCACCGAGATCGCCGAGGTCGGCGAAGGGACCGGCGGCGGGTCCTCCGCCATGCCCCACAAGGCGAACCCGGTGCGCGCCACGCTCGTCGCCTCCGCCACGCGACGGGCCCCGCACCTCGCCGCGAGCCTCTACGGCTGCCTCGCCGCCGAGGACGAACGGCCCGCCGGCACCTGGCACGCCGAGTGGGAGCCGCTGCGCGACCTGCTGAGGCTCGTCGGCGGTGCGGCCCACCACGCCGCAGCCCTCGCGGAAGGACTCCGCGTCGACCCGGCGGCCATGCGGACCCACCTGGACGCCACCGGCGGACTGCTCGTCGCCGAACGCCTCTCGGTGGCGCTCACCCCGCTGCTCGGCCGGGCCCGGGCCCGGGACCGGCTCGCCGAACTCACCGCGCGCAGCCGGGCCGAGGGCCGATCGCTCGGCGAACTCCTCGCCGAGCAGCCCGAGTCGGCCGGGCTCGACCTGGCCGCCCTGACCGACCCGGCCCGCGCCACCGGCTGCGCCGGCCCCCTCACCGACCGAGCCCTGGAGCGACGATGAGCCCCCGCACCCCGCACCACCTCGTCGAAGGTCCCGCCACGGCGCCGGTCGTCGTCCTCGGCCCCTCGCTGGGCACCTCGACCGCCCTCTGGGACGCCGTCGCCCCCGAACTCTCCGTCACCCACCGGGTCGTCCGCTGGGACCTGCCCGGGCACGGCGGTTCACCCGCGGATCTGATCGGCGCGGGGGCCACCGTGGCCGATCTGGCCCGGCTGGTCCTCGACCTCGCCGACACCCTGGGCGCCGACCGCTTCTCGTACGCGGGCGTGTCGCTCGGCGGCGCCGTCGGACTCCACCTGGCGGTGCACCACCCGCAGCGGGTCGACCGCCTCGCCGTCCTCTGCTCCTCCGCCCACTTCGGCGGCTCCGCCCCCTGGGAGGACCGGGCCGCCACCGTCCGCCGCGAAGGACTGGAGAAGCTGGCCGCGACGGCCGACGCCCGCTGGTTCACCCCGGGGTTCACCGTGCCGCGCCTGGTGGCCGACCACCGGGCCGCCGACCCGGAGGCGTACGCCGCGTGCTGCGACGCGCTGGCCGCCTTCGACCTGCGCGACCGGCTCCCCGACATCACCGCGCCCACCCTGCTCGTCGCCGGCCGGGAGGACCCGGCGACCCCTCCCGCCCACCTCCGGGAGATCGCCGACGCCGTCCCCGGCGCCGCGCTGACCGAACTCCCCGGCGCCTCCCACCTCGCGCCCGCCGAACAGCCGGAGGCCGTGCTCGCCGTCCTCCGCTCCCATCTCGCCGGCACGCCCGCCCGAAGCGGCATGGCAGTGCGCCGTCAGGTCCTCGGCGACGTCCACGTGGACCGCGCCCAGGCCCGGCAGACCCCGCTCACCGCCCGCTTCCAGGACTTCATCTCCCGCTACGCCTGGGGCGAGGTCTGGACCGACCCCACGCTGTCCCGGCGCGAGCGCAGCCTGATCACCCTGACCGCCCTGGTCGCCCACGGCCATCACGACGAACTGGCGATGCACCTGCGCGCGGCCCGCCGCAACGGCCTGACGGACGACGAGATCGCGGCGGTCCTGCTCCAGACCGCGGTCTACTGCGGAGTCCCGGCGGCCAACACGGCCTTCGCCGTGGCCCAACGGGTGCTGGGGGAGGAGGACCAGGCCGACTCCCGCGGACAGGACCGGCCCCGGGCGGCCGGACCGGGGGCCTGAGCCCTGGGGTCCGCCGACGTGGTGCGGGCCCCGCGTGTCGGTCGGCGGCGACCCGTCGGCACGCGCCCGTGCGTGGTCCTGCGGGGGCTGTGTGTCGCTGACGCACAGCAGCCCGCCGCAGAGCAGCCTGCCGACAGCAGCCCGCCGGACAGCGGGCCGCCGTGCGGTTCGGCGGCCGGAGCCCGTCCCCGGCGTCGGCCGCGTGCCGCCCGAGCCCCGTCGCGCTCGGGCGGCACGCGGCGCCCGCCGGCGACCGCTCGGTCCTGGAACGCGCTCAGTACGCCGGAACCCGGGCGAAGCGTTCCGTCACGTGCAGGTCCGCCTCGATGCCGCAGATCGCCGTCGCCAGTTCCGGGAGGACGTCGCGCACGCACTCCTCCGCGGACCTGCGGCTGGCGTGCAGGGCCACGTTGACGGCGGCGACGACGCGGCCCGTACGGTCGTGGACCGGCAGCGCGATCGACCGCAGGCCCTCCTCCAGCTCCTCGTCGACCAGTGCGTACCCCTCGCGCCCGACCCGGTCGAGGAGCGCGTCGAGTTCGGTGCGCCCGGTCACCGTGTACGGGGTGAGGGCGCGCGGCTCGGAGGCGTCGAGGCGGGCCGCGCGCTCCTCGGGCGGCAGGCCGGCGAGCAGGACGCGGCCCATGGAGGTCGCGTACGCGGGGAAGCGGGTCCCGATCGTGATGTGGACGTTCATGATGCGGCTGGTCTCGACCCGCCCCGTGTACTGCACCTCGTCGCCGACCAGCACGGCCAGCGACGTGGACTCCCGTACCCGCTCGGCCAGGTCCGCGAGATGCGGCTGGGCGATCCGGGTGAGCGTGGTCCGGGACAGCGGCGCGAAGCCGAGGGAGAGCACCCGGGGGGTGAGGCGGAACTCCCGCCCCTCCACCGCCACACAGCCGAGGTGTTCGAGGGTGATCAGGGCCCGCCGGGCGGTGGCCCGGGCGAGCCCGGTGGCCTCGGCGACCGCCGTCAGCGGCAGCGCGGCGCGGCCCTCGCCGAAGGCCGTCAGGACCGTGAGCCCGCGCGCCAGCGACTCCACGAACTCCCGGCCCAGTTCCTGCTTCGAGGCGCCCGTCCACGCGGCGAGCCCGCTCGGCGCGGCCGGCGCCGCCGCCGGCGCCTCCCGCAGCACGCGTTCCATCGCGGCGGCCGTCGTCCGCAGCCGTGGCAGTAGCGCTTCCCGCAGCGCGGCGGCGTCGTGCCGGCTGGTGTGGCTCACGGTGCTCAGCGCACACGCGATCCGCCCGTCGCCGCCGCGCACCGGCACCGCGAGGGCCACGAGTCCGGGCTCGACCAGCTGGTCGTCGAGGGCCCAGCCGGCCGTCCCCGCCTCGGCGGCCCGCTCGGCGAAGTCCACCGCGCCCGCGGCGCGGGAGGGTGCGGCCGGGAAGTCCCGGCCCTGCGGGTCGGCGGCCCGCCGGGCCCGCCATCCCTCCCACGCGGCCGCGTCCCACTCGGAGGCGAACAGGGCTCCGGGGGCGGTGCGTTCGGCCGGGAGCAGGTCGCCGATGCGGAAGCTCACCGACATCGCGCGGCGCCGGGTGGCCTGGTGCACGAAGCGGATCCCGTCCCCGTCCGGGACGGCGATTGACACCGACTCGTCCAGCTCGTCGGCGAGCGCGTCCGCCCGCCCGCCGAGCAGGTCGGGCAGCCGTACGGAGGCCAGATAGGCGTTGCCGAGCTCCAGGAGGCGCGGCGCGAGGAGTACGTCGCGCCCCTCGATCCGCACGTAGCCCATGCGTGCCAGCGTGCCTGTGACGCGATCCACCGTGGACCGGGCGAGCCCGGTGGCCCGCTCGAGTTCGCCGACCGGCATCCGCCCGCCGGCATCGGTGAGCCGGCGCAGCACGCCGACCCCGCGCAGCAGGGGGGTCACGGCCTCGGGCGGCGTCTCGGCAGGCGCATCGTAGGCAGGGGGCATCGGCTCTCCGTCGCTGATCTTCGGTCCACCGTAGCGAACGGGGCCGGGCGCCCCGTTGACAGGCGGGCCCGCCCGCGACCAGACTCCCAGCATAGTGAAAATCTCTTCACTATGCGAACGCCTTGAAGGCCCCATCCGCGCTGACGCGCCTGCGGATCCGCTCCGCGACCGCCCAGCGCCCGGACCGCCCGGTTCGACGCGACGAGGAGACCCCATGCACACCACCGTCGGCATCATCGGCGGAGGCCCCTCCGGCCTGCTCCTGGCCCGCCTGCTGCACCAGGCGGGCATCGACAGCGTCGTCCTGGAGAGCCGCGACCGCGACTACGTCGAACGGCGGCAACGGGCCGGCATCCTCGAACAGGCCACCGTCGACGCCCTCCGCGCCGCCGGCGCGGGCGCCCGCCTCGACGCCGAGGGACTCCCGCACGACGGCATCGAGCTCCGCCACGACGGCCGCGCCACCCGCATCGACTTCCCCGCCCTCACCGGCGGCCGGCGCGTCTGGGTCTACGCCCAGACCGAGGTCGTCAAGGACCTCGTGGCCCTCCAGCTCGCCGAAGGCGGCCCGCTGCACTTCGAGGCCGAGGTCACCGCCGTCGAGGGCGCCGACACCGACCGCCCCCTGATCCGCTACACCCACGAGGGCCGCGAGAAGACCCTCACCTGCGACTACGTCGTGGGCTGCGACGGCTACCACGGGGTCACCCGGCACGCCGTGCCCGACACCGAGCGGCGCACCTTCGAGCGCACCTATCCCTACTCCTGGCTCGGCATCCTCGCCGAGGCGCCGCCCGTGTACGACGAGCTGATCTACGCCCACTCCGAGCGCGGCTTCGCCCTCGCCAGCATGCGCTCGCCCTCCGTCAGCCGGCTCTACCTCCAGGTCCCCAACGGCACCGACCCCGCCGACTGGCCCGACGAGCGCGTCTGGGACGAACTCGACGCCCGCCTCGCGCTGACCGCCGAACCCGGATGGCGCCTCACGCGCGGCACCGTCACCCAGAAGTCCGTCCTGCCCATGCGCAGCTCCGTCACCGAGCCCATGCGCCACGGCCGTGTCTTCCTCGCCGGGGACGCGGCGCACATCGTCCCGCCGACCGGGGCGAAGGGCCTGAACCTGGCCGCCGCCGACGTCATCGTCCTGGCCCGCGCCTTCGCCCACCACGCGAAGACCGGCTCGACCGAACTCCTGGACGCCTACTCCGACACATGCCTGCGCCGGGTCTGGCGGGCCGAGCACTTCTCGTACCTCATGACCACCACCCTCCACGCCGACCCGGACCAGTCGCCCTTCGACACCCGGCTGCAGCAGTCCCAGCTCGACCGGATCGCCCGCTCCCCGCACGCCGCCGCCGAACTCGCCGAGAACTACACGGGCCTCCCGGTCGACGCCTGACGCACCAGCCCGAACGCGGTGAGCAGCCAGGCCGCGGCGGCGATCCCCAGCAGCACCCGCCCGAGCGGGTCCGGCCACCCGATCCCCGCCGCGTCCGACACGGACAGACAGGCGACGGCGGTCATCCCCAGCGGGAAGACCGTCGCCCAACGCAGCACGTCGTAGGCCCTACGGGGCCGGGCCACCTCGGCTGCGAGCAGCACCGCGTACCCGAGCAGCGAGAGCCCGAGGGCGACCAGGGTGCCCGTCCGCAGCACCTCGCCCGTCCACACCCCGGTCGCCAGCAGCTTCGCGCCGCCGAGCGCCGAGATGGCGAGCGCGCCGCCCGCCACCCACTGGTCGCCCGCCCCCGTCACCACCTGCCGGAAGTCGAACCGGACCAGGGCGTCCACGTACAGCACGAGCCCCAGGACGAGCAGCACCAGACCCGCCCAGGCGAGCGGGCGGCCGTAGCGCGGCGCGAGCGTGCCCGACAGGACCGCCAGCCCCTCGGTCGCCACGCAGATCAGGAACACGCCTCCCGGCATACGGTGGCCCAGATGCCGCAGCACACCCGGGAGGAGTGCCACCCACGCGACGGCGGCGACCCCCAGCAGCACCAGCGCCACCGCCGCCCACCCCAGGCCCGAGCACCGCACCCCCAGGATGGTCGTCGCCGCCACGGCGGTGAGCGCGGGCGGCGAGTCCGCCCGCGCCTCCCACTCCCGTCGACGACCCAGCAGCAGGACCGCGAAGTCACCCGCGAGCAGGATCCACAGGGACCCCGCCAGCCCGAAGGCCAGCAGCGAGAGGACTTCCCGACCGACGAGATGCAGACCGACGGAGAGGATGCCGGTCGCCATGACCGCCGCCCCGGCGACCGGTGGGAACACGGCCCACCAGGGGGCGGCACGATCGTCCATGCTCCTCATCCCAGCGCCGGGCGCACCGCCCCGCCACCGGAGCGCCGGCCGTCCTGACCCGCCGGCCGGGCGGAACCGCACGGACCCGGCCCGGGCCCTCACCCCCCGTCGACGAGGACCACCTCGAGCCGGCGCGGACCGTGCACGCCCTCCACCCGGTCGAGCTCGATGTCGCTCGTGGCGGAGGGGCCGGAGATCCAGGTGAGCGGCCTGGCCGGGTCGAGACGGGCCAGTGCGAGCGGTACCGAGGCCACGACCTGCTCCGGCACCCGCACGACACACACGTGCAGGTCCGGCACGAGGGTGAGGGCGCGCCGGCCCTGGGCCGGCCCGCCGTCGAGGACGATCGTCCCGGTCTCGGCCACGGCCACGGCGCATCCCGTCACCACGGCGTCGGTCCCGTCCAGCCGGCCGGGCGTCAGCGATCCGTCGTCGGGCCGGAGCCCGACGTCCCGTGCCCGGCCCGACAGCCACGCGTCGGGCAGCCCGGCCGGTACGGCGACACTGCGCGCCCCGTGCTCCGCGAGCACCCGGCCGATGAGCCCGGGGAGCCCGGCGGCGTCCGTGCGCCGGACCACCGCCCGGTAGTCGGCGAGGTTCTCGTGCAGGAGGTCGACGAGCGCCGCCGGGTCGCCGGGCGCGTGCCGGTCCGGATAGCGGCGCTCCGCCTCGGGCGCCTCGGGCGCACCGGCCACGGCGGCGCGGATCCGGGCGAGGATCCGGTCCCGCGAGGAGGGGACGGCGGGCTGCGGGGCGGCGGTCACGTGCGGTTCCTCCTCCACCAGTCGCGGAACGGCTCCTGCGGCACCTCGGGCAGATCGCGCGTCCCGGTCCAGGCACCGGCGCCGGGCGGCTTCTTCGGGTGCAGCGCACGGGTGCGGGCCGCCAGGCGCTCCCCGGCGGCGAGCACTGCGGGCCGGTCGAGGACCCATCCGGCGGCCGTCATCGCCGCCCGTTCGAGCCGGTGGCCCGGACCGCCCTGCCCGGCGACGCGTTCGCGGAGATGCACCAGGACCTCGGGAATGTCGATCGCGACGGGGCACACGTCGTAGCAGGCGCCGCACAGCGAGGAGGCGTACGGCAGTGAGGCGTCGACCTCGCTCGCCGTACCGCGCAGCTGAGGCGTGAGGATCGCGCCGATGGGCCCGGGGTAGACCGAGCCGTACGCGTGACCGCCGGCCCGCTCGTACACCGGGCAGACGTTCAGGCAGGCCGAGCAGCGGATGCAGCGCAGCGCCTGCCGGCCGGTGGCGTCGGCGAGGACGTCGGTGCGGCCCGCGTCGAGCAGCACCAGGTGGAAGGTCTCCGGGCCGTCGCCGTCGGTCGTGCCGGTCCACATGGACGTGTACGGGTTCATGCGCTCGGCGGTCGAGGAGCGGGGGAGGGTCTGCAGGAAGACCTCCAGGTCCCGCCATGTGGGGACGACCTTCTCGATGCCGACGACGGAGATGAGGGTCTCGGGCAGGGTGAGGCACATGCGGCCGTTGCCCTCGGACTCGACGACCACGAGCGTGCCGGTCTCGGCGACCATGAAGTTGGCGCCGGAGATGCCGACCTTGGCACGCAGGAACTTCTCGCGGAGGTGCAGGCGGGCGGCCTCGGCCAGCTCGGCGGGGGTGTCGGTGAGGTCCTCGGGTGCGGGGCGGCCCCATTTCCCCATCTCGGAGCGGAAGACGTCGCGGATCTCGCTCCGGTTGCGGTGGATCGCCGGGACCAGGATGTGGGAGGGCCGGTCGTGGCCGAGCTGCACGATGAGCTCGGCGAGATCCGTCTCGTAGGCGCGGATGCCTTCCGCCTCCAGGGCCTCGTTGAGGCCGATCTCCTGGGTGGCCATGGACTTGACCTTGACCACCTCGGTCTCGCCGGTCGCCTTGACCAGGCCGGCGACGATCCGGTTGGCCTCGTCGGCGTCCTCCGCCCAGTGGACGGTGCCGCCGGCCGTGGTCACGGCCTCCTCCAGCCGGAGGAGGTAGCGGTCGAGGTTCCGGAGCGTGTGGTCCTTGATCTGCCGTCCGGCCTCGCGCAGCTCCGCCCAGTCGGAGAGCTCGGCGACCGCGCGGGCCCGCTTGTCACGGATGGTGTGGGTGGCGTGCCGGAGGTTGCCGCGCAGGCGCTCGTCCCGCACCGCCTCGCGGGCGGCCCGGGGGAAGGCGGGCATTCCGACGAACGTGCCGCTCATGCCAGGGGCTCCTCTTCGGTGCTCGCCAGGATCTCCGCCAGATGCACCGGCCGCATCTCCGGCAGCACCTGCATCCGGCTCATCGTGCCACCCAGGTGCATCAGACAGGAGTTGTCCGCACCGCACAGCACCTCCGCTCCCGTGGAGAGGGCATTGCGGACCTTGTCGGCGCCCATGGCGGCCGACACGTCCGGGTTCTTCACGGCGAAGGTGCCGCCGAAGCCGCAGCACTCCTCAGCCCCCGGCAGCTCGACCAGCTCCAGTCCCCTCACCGCCTCCAGCAGCCGGCGCGGCCGGTCGCCGAGGCCGAGGAGCCGCAGGCCGTGGCAGGAGGGGTGGTAGGTGACCCGGTGCGGGAAGAAGGCGCCGACGTCGGTGACGCCGAGGACGTCGACCAGGAACTCCGTCAGCTCGTAGGTGCGCGGGCCGAGTTCGGCGGCGTCCGGGCCGAACGGCGCGTAGTGCCGGCGGACCATGGCCGCGCACGACCCGGAGGGAGTGACGACGTGTTCGTATCCCTCGAAGGCGCGGACCGTGCGTCGCACGAGGGGAGCGGTCCGTTCGCGATAGCCGGTGTTGAACTGCGGCTGCCCGCAACAGGTCTGCGCGGCGGGGAAGTCGACGGTGACGCCGAGGCGTTCGAGGAGCCGGACGGTGGCCACCCCCGTGGCCGGGTACAGGGCGTCGTTGACGCAGGTGACGAAGAGGGCGACGCGCATGGACGGGTTCCTCCGGGTCGGGTGGCCTCGGGCGGGTCGTTGCGGAGTCGTGCGGGTCTGGGGTTCCGGCGGTCAGGGGCGTGGCCAGGGGCGCCCGTCGAGTCGTTCGATGTCGCGGTTGAAACGCTGCAGGGCGGCGGCGAAGTCGGCCACCTCTTCGGGGGTCCAGTGGGCGAGCACCCGCTCCAGGCCGCGGATGTTGAAGTCCCGGTCCGCGTCGAGACGCCGCTCACCCTCCTCGGTGATGCGGAACTTGCGGGCGATGCCGCCGTCCGGGTCGGGGATGCGCTCGACGACGCCGGCCCGCAGCATGGCCGCGGTCTGCCGGTTGAGCGTCGAGGTGTCCAGGCCGAACGCCTCGGTGAGCTGGCTGATGGACAGGGGGCCGTCCATCCGGATCCGGCTGAGCAGGACGTAGGCGCTGCGGTCGAGATTGCCGCCGGCCGCGCGGGAGCGGGGCGCGTACAGGTGCGAGTGACGCCCGAGGAGCATGGTCTCGAACTCGATCAGATGCGTGGGCTTGTCCTTCGCGTGGTCCATCGGGTTCCTGTTCCGGCGGGTCGGTCGGGCTCGTCCGGTCGGCGGGGCCGGGCCGGGGTCGGCTCCAGCATATGCAGCCTGCAGTACCGAGGCGGCGGCCTGCGGAACGCGCCCACGGTCGTCGGCGGCCCGAGCGAGCAGCGTGTCGTCGACGGTCGTCAGGACCGCACGGGACGCCTTGGGCGCGGTGGAGGTCATCGTCCACAACGCCGGGATCATGGACAGCCTGTCCGCCGGGTCGTCGGCCGTCGCCCACCGCCGCCGGGGCATCCGCACGAACGCGGTCGCCCCGGGCGCCACGATCACCGGCATCCGGCTGGACGCCGGCCCCGCGGCGGCCTGCCCGCCGGCCCTCGGCGCCTGTCTCGGCCACGTGGGACAGCCCGCCGACGCGGAGACCCGGGCCGCCGCGATCGTCTTCCTGGCCTCGGACGCGGCGAGCAACATCAACGGGGGCGTGCTGCCCGTGGACGGAGGGTGGTCGGCCGTGTGACGCGGCGGCGGCACGGGCCCACCCGGCCCCGGGGGTGGGCCGGCCACGGGGCCTGTCGCCTTGGCTGCCGGCCCCGGGGGTGTCCCGGCTTTGGGCCCGGTGGCCTCGGGGTGTGCGCGCCGCGGGGTGTGCCGGCCCCGGGGCCGGTGGCCTCGGGGTGTGCGCGCCGCGGGGTGTGCCGGCCCTCAGGACGTGCGGCGCGGCTTGCCCGTGCGACCGCTCTTGGGGGCCGGGCCGCCGCCGGAACGACGCCCGCGCCCGCCGGAGCCCTGGGCCTTCTGCCCCTGGCCCTGACGCTGCTGGCCTTGCTTCGCGGGACGCCCGCCCTTCGCCCCCTGCGGAGCCTTCGCGGCCTTGGTCGCCTTCTCGTCCGGCTTGCGGCCCCGTGAGCTGTTCACCGTCCGCCCGCGCACGATGCCGATGAAGTCCTCCACCAGCTCGGTGGTGGCGTCCTCCGGCCAGGACAGCGCGACCTGGGACTGCGGCGTACCGGTGATCGTCCGGTAGGTGAGGTCCTTGCGGTGGTGGAGCCGGGCCAGGGACTGCGGCACGACGAGCAGGCCGATCCCGGCCGCCACCAGCTCGACCGCGTCGGCGGTGGTGGCCGGCCGCTCGAAGGCGGGAAGCCCCGGAGGCGTCTCCCAGTCCAGGGTGTCGTCCAGCGGGTGCAGCACGATCTCCTCGGCGATGTCCTCGACGGTCACCTCCTCGGCGGCGGCCACCAGGTGGTCCTTCGGGACCACGACGACGGTCGTCTCCGTGTACAGCGGGATCGCGCTGAGCTCCGTGCGGTCCACCGGGAGCCGCACGAAACCGGCGTCCGCCCCGCGCTCCCTCAGCCGTGCCTCCGCGTCGGCCGCCGACACCTGCACCAGCTCGAGCGGAACGTCGGGCAGGCGCTCCCGCCAGATCCGCACCCACTTCGAGGGCGTCACGCCGGGCACGTAGACCAGCCGGAACGACGGCCCGGCGGAGGGCGCCGCCGAGGGCGCCTCGGGCGGAGCTGCGGAGGGAACGGGGGAGGAGGATGCGTCCGAGCCTGTCACCAGGCCAGATTACCGGCCGTGGTCGGCACCGGCGCACCTGGCCGATATTCTTGTCAGCATGACGCAGCACCAGACCGCCCAGACGATGAAGCCCGCCACCGCGGCGAAGAAGCTGGGCGTGTACCTCGATGCCACCCCCGCCGACTTCCGCGAGGGTGTCGTCTCCCGCGCCGAGCTCAACGCCCTTCAGACCGACCCGCCGGAGTGGCTGCGTGACCTGCGCCGCGACGGTCCGCACCCCCGCCCGGTCGTCGCGGCGAAGCTGGGTGTCTCCATCTCGGGTCTCGCCCGCGGCGGAGTCACCGAGGCCCTGACCACCGAGCAGATCGAGGCCCTCAAGGCCGAGAACCCGGAGTGGCTCCGGAAGGAGCGCGAGACGCAGGCCGAGGTCCGCAAGGAGTCCGTCCGCATCAAGGAGAAGCGCGCGGAGGAGGCGGAGAAGGCCGCCCGGGCCGAGCGCGACTGATCACGCCGATCGCCGGCGCGAGGAGCGAAGCACCGCGCGCCGGGCGGCACGGCGCGGCCCCGCCGAGGGCCGACCGGGAGCACGACGCCGGGCAGGGGCCACCCTGCCCGGCGTCTTCGCGTACCCGTGCGTCGCGCGCCTGGGGCCACCCGCCGCCCCCGCCCCGCCCCGCACCAAGAACCCGCCCCCAAAAAGAACCCGCCCCCATAAAGAAGATGCATTCCGCCGCACCCTGGTGGTGCAATCGCCGGATGCGACCCGACACCCAGCCCCCGTTGACCGTCGATCGCGGTCGGTTCACCGACGCGGTCACGCCCTGGGAGGAACCGGCCTGGCGCGAGGCCGCCCTCCGCTGGGTGGAGCAGCAGCTGGCTCGGCACGGGCTCGCCGAGACCGGGCCCCGGGAGGCGCGGGTGCGGCCCTGGTCGATCCTCGTACGGTTCCGGACCGGCGAGGGCGGGCGGGACGCCGTGTGGTTCAAGGCGAGCGCGCCGGCCGCCGGATTCGAGGCCGCACTCGGCGGGGCGCTCGCCGAGTGGGTCCCCGAGCACGTGCTCGCACCGCTCGCGGTCGAGCCCGGGCACGGCTGGACGCTCCTGCCCGACGGCGGCCCGCTCTTCCGCAACGTCCTCGACGCGGGCGGTGCCGGGCCTGCGGACTGGCTCGCGGCGGTGGCGCAGTACGCGCGGATGCAGCGCGCCCTGATCCCGTACGCGGACCGGATGACCGGCCTCGGTGTGCCCAGCGCGCGGACCCGGCACCTGCCGGGCATCTTCGACGGGCTCGTCGAGACCAATCCCACCCTCGCCCCGGACACCCGCCGCTCCCTGCGGGCCGGGCGGCCGCGGCTGCTCGACTGGTGCGCCGAACTCGACGCCGTGGGCATCCCCGACTCGCTCGACCACTGCGACCTGCACGACGGGCAGGTCCTCGCCCCGGGCGCCGGGAGCTTCACCTTCTTCGACTGGGGCGACGCGGCCGTGGGCCACCCCTTCTCCAGCCTCCTGGTCCCGGCACGGGACGTGCGCGAGCGCTACGGGCCGGAGGCCGTGGCCGGCGTCCGCGAGACGTATCTGGAGCCGTGGACCGACCTCGGCATCCCGTTGTCGGACCTACGGCGTGCCGCGACCCTCGCCGTCCGCCTCGCCGCCATCGGACGGGCCGTCTCGTGGTTCCGCCTCTTCCCCGGCACCCCGGCCGACGACTGCCACGAGGCCAGCGCCTACTGGATCGAGGAACTCTTCGCCGAGGGAGATCTGCTCTGATCCGCAGGCCGCGCTGAGCGCCCCGGGTCAGGCGCGGCCGTCCGCGTCTCGGAAGTGCCGGTCCAGGTGGGCCACCAGGCCCGCCTCCTCCCCGAGCAGGCGCCGCCTCCGGTCCTCGGGCAGGCCGGCGAGAACGTCGACGAGCACGCGCCGCCGCGGAACGTGGACCATGTCCCCCGTGTAGAGCCGACAGACGGGGCACCAGGCCAACACGATGCACCGCTCGTACGCATCGGACTCCGGCGGGTGGGCTCGGTGCACGTACGAGCGGATGGGCGTAGCGCAGTCGAGACAGACCCGCGTCTCCCCCTCAGTGGCGGTCTCCAAAGGGCCTTTGATCCACAGGTGTTGATCCTGGGGGCGTCGGTGTAGGCGCATACGGACCATCCTGCCGTGGCAGCCCGCTCGCCGCGGCAGCGGCGGTCCGCTCCCGCGTGGGATGCACCTCGACGGTCGGGCCGATACAGCCGCGGACGCTTGTGCGAAGATCGCGGCGTGAACGAACTGCGCTTCCGTCTCGCGGGCGATGCCGACCTCCCGGCCGTGGTGCGTCTGCGGGACGACGCCGCCCGCTGGATGCTGGGCCAGGGTGTCACCGGCCAGTGGCGGCCCGGTGAGCTGGGACGGGACCACTTCCGGCGGATCATGGACGGCGGGGAGGTCTGGCTCGCGGAGGCGGACGGCCGGGTGGTCGGGGCCTGGGAGCTGTGGTGGGAGGACGAGGACGCCTGGGGGCCGCAGCCGCCGACCGCCGGCTACGTGCACCGGCTGATGGTCGACCACGGCAGCGTTCCGCCCGGCACCGGGCGGGAGTTGCTGCGCGCTGCGGAGCGGCGCGTGGTCGAGGCGGGCCGGTCGTTGGTGCGCCTGGACTGCCTGGCCGGCAACGAACGCCTCACCTCCTACTACCTTGAGGCCGGTTACCGGGTCGTCGGACGCAAGGAGGGCAAGCCGCAGCCGGGAGGCACGGCCAAGTCGTTCACGCTTCTCGAGAAGTCCGTGCGGGGTGAAGGGGCTCCGGCCTAGCGTCGGGGGCGGGCGGTCGTGGCGGACGTCCGGCGGCGTGGACGCCGGTCGGCCCGCTCGTACGGCCCGGTCCGCGGGCCGGGGCCGTCGGCTCAGGCGTCACCCAGTCCGCCCGGCACCGATTCCCTCAGGGCGCGGGTGAGCGCCGTCACCGCCGGGTGCGATCCGGCGCCGCTGCGGAAGGCGATGCGGGTCCGGCGCCGGACCGGCAGCGGGGTCAGGAGCACCCCGGGCGGTGGGGAGGTCGCCCCCAACTCCGGTACAACGGCGCATCCTTGGCCTGCGCCGACGAAGGCGAGCACGGTCGCGAACGCGTCCACCTGGTGCCGTACCCGCGGCACGAACCCGGCGGCCCGGCAGACCTGTTCGGTCACCTGCCGGCACAGCGTGTCCGGGGCGGACATGATCCACGGCGCGTCCCGCCAGTGCGCGAGGAGCGCCAGCCCTTCGAGGCCGTCCGGCGCGGGGGCGTGCGAGGCGAGGTACATCGCCTCCTCGCACAGCGGCTCGGCCGCCAGCCCCGGCTCGAGGGGCGCGGGCACGAGGTCGTAGTCGTGGATCAGCGCCACGTCCAGGTCACCGGCCCGGAGCGCGTGCGCGACCCCCGCCGGGTCGGTCTCGGAGACCATCGGCTCCAGGGCGGGGTGCCGGGCCGCGAGCCGGGCGAGCGCTCCCGGCACGAGGGTGCGGGTCGCGGTGGGGAAGGCCCCGATCCGCAGGGGCCCGGCCGGACCGTGCCGGGCCTCGGCGAGTTCGGCCGCCGCCTGCTCCAGGCGTTCGAGGACGGCCTCCGCATGGCGGACCAGGTTCTCCCCGGCGGGCGTCAGCCGCACACCGCGCCCGGAACGTTCGAGGAGCGCGACCCCGGCCTCCCGCTCCAGGGTGCCCAGCTGCTGGGAGACCGCCGACGGGGTGAAGGACAGCGCCTCGGCGACCGCGGCGATGGTGCCCCGCAGGGCGAGTTCGCGCAGCAGGCGCAGACGGCGTACATCGAGCATCAGCTCAGCTTACGGTTCGCATCGGAAAAGCGAACTGGACCTGAAGGCTTCGGCTCGCCCACCCTCGACTCCATGGCACAGGACTTCACCCCGCACGGGGTTCACGTACCGCTCGTCACCCCCTTCGCGCGCGACGGCCGCCCCGACCTCGACGCACTGGCGGGTCTCGCACACGCCGCCCTCGACGAGGGCGCCGCCGGACTCGTCGCGCTCGGCACCACGGGGGAGGTGGGTGCCCTGGAACCCGACGAGCGCCACGCGGTCGTCGACACCTGCGCGGAGGTGTGCGGGGCGCGCGACGCCCAGCTCGTCGTCGGTGCGGTCGGGGGTGCCACCGCGCAGGCCGCCCGGGACCTCGCCGAGCTGGCCGGCCGGCCGGAGGTCCGTGCCGCGCTGGTGCCCGTGCCCGCGTTCGTACGGCCCTCACAGGCCGGCGTGGTCGCCCACTTCGCGCGCCTGGCCGCCGAGAGCCCCGTACCGCTGATCGTCTATCACATCCCGTACCGCACCGGCCGCCCGCTCGATGCCGCCACCCTGCGGGCCCTGGCCGCCGTCCCCGGAGTCGTGGCCGTCAAGCACGCCGTGGGCGGCGTCGACGAGGACACCGTCGACCTCCTGGGCGACGTACCGCCCGGCTTCGCCGTCCTGGCCGGCGACGACACCTACGCCTCGCCGCTGCTCGCCCTCGGCGCGGCCGGCGGCATCCTCGCCTCCGCCCACCTGGCGACCGCCCGCTTCGCTGCCCTCGCCGACGCCTGGCGCACGGGCCCCCCGAGCCGCGCCCGCGCCCTCGGGCACCACCTCGCCCGCCTCTCGACGCGCCTCTTCGCCGAGCCCAACCCGACCGTCCTCAAGGCCGTGCTCCACGCCCAGGGCAGGATCGCCACCCCGGACGTCCGCCTCCCGCTCCTCCCGGCCTCGGAGGAGTCGCTCGCCGCTGCCCTGAAGGAGCTGGCCGCGGTGGAGGCGCTCGGGTAGCGGGGGCGGGCGAGGACGGGACCGGCGCTTCACCGCGACCGCCGCCGGACAGGATGACCGAGGGCCCCGCTTCCCGGAGGGCGCACACCCCGGCGCCCGGCCGACGCTTCCTCTGATCCCGTCGGCGAGCCGATGTCAGCGGCACACGGGTGGCACAGCGGTTCACGGAGCCCATCGGCGTCACGCGCTCCGGTTTGGGCACAGGTGCGTGCCGCGGGTCCGGTCGACGAGGTGCGCGTGACGTCGCTCCCGTGGTGTCCGGGGCGGGCCGCGTTCTCCTCGGGTCGGGCAGCCGACGCCGGGGCGGACAGAGCCGTAGCCGGGACCTCCACGGCGTTTTCCTCCTCCGGGTCAGGCGACCGTGGCCCCTCGCTCCGCCGTCTCCCGTGCCGGCGTCCCATCCCTGTCGCGCCAGGGCAGCAGCAGCGGGGTCGCGAGCAGCAGGATCCCGGCTGCCGCGATGGCGGTGCGCGGGCCCACGGCGGCGGCGAGCAGCCCCCAGGCCGCGGTGAGCGCCGCGATGACGGCCCGGCCGCTGACGGTCCACGCGGACAGGGTGCGGGCCGTGCGTTCCTGCGGGGTCCGCTCCAGCCGCCGGGTCGCGAACAGCGGGTTGTACACCCCCGTGCAGGCGATGAGCCCGAACTCGATCACCATGACGAGCACCAGACCCGCCGCGCCGGGCCCGACGCACGCGAGCCCGATCGGCCACAGCGTCCGCAGCGACCCGCTCGCCAGCAGGACCCGCCGCGCCCCGAACCGGGCCGCCAGGGGGCGCGCGATCCGCGAGCCGAGCAGACCGCCCGCGCAGGGGAGCGCGAAGGCGAGCCCGTACTGCCAGGGGGCGAAACCGAGCCGGTCCAGGAGGAGGACGGCGAGCAGCGGCTCCGGGGCGAGGATCAGCCCGTTCACGAGGATCGTGTGGAAGAACAGCGGCCGCAGCACCGGATCGCCCAGGATGAACCGCCACCCCTCCGTCAGCCCGCCCTCCCGCGACCGCCGAGGCGGGCCGGCCGCAGGCGCGGGCGCGGGCGCGGCGCCGGACTGGTGCGGGGGAGGGGGCGAGGGGTCCGGTACGGCCCTGGCCGGGTCCGTGGTCCAATCTCCGCGCCTCCGGTCGGTCGGGGCCCGTCGTGCTGCACGGAGTGAGCGCTCCCCCACGGGAGAGGGCGTTGCCTTCCGGTCCGGGAGCGGCTCGTGGCCGCCGATCGCGCGGATGCCCAGCGCCGAGAGCAGGTAGCTCAGCGCGTCCGCCGCCACGGTCACCACCGGGCCGAGGGCACCCACGAGCGCACCGCCGAGCGGCGGGCCCAGGAGGATCGACGTCCAGGTGGTGCCCTCGAAGCGGCTGTTCGCGGTCAGCAGGTCGTCCGGCCCGACCAGCCGTTTGAGGTACGCGCCGGAGGCGGCGCCGAACGTGATGCCCGCCGCGGCCACGACCGCCGACACCACCAGGAGCTGGGCGAAGCCGAGCAGCCCGAGCGCGTACGCGGCGGGGACGCTCGCCAGCGCCCCGAACCGCAACAGGTCCATCGCGATCATCACCGGCCGCTTGCGCCGGAACTCCACCCACGGTCCCAGCGGTACCGCCAGCGCCGCGCCGACAGCGGCGCCGACCGAGGCCAGCGCCGCCACCCGGGTCGGCCCCGCGTGCAGCTCGCGGATCGCGAGGAGCGGCAACGCGTTGAAGGCGAGCGACGACCCGAACGCGCTCACCCCGTACGCCGCCCACAGCAACCCGAACCGTCGTCCCAGAGCCACCCGCTCGTACCCTTCCCACCGATCGTTGACCCGCGGAATCAAAGCGGCCGGAGGAGCTGCAGGTCAAACAACCCGGGTGCCGTCCCCCCACAACCTGTGGTTGTGTCCCTAGAGTGGCCCGTATGGATCTCGACGCCGTGCGCACCGTCGTCGCCACCGCCGACGCGGGAAGTTTCCACCTGGCCGCCGTCGACCTGTCGATCACCCAGCAGGCCGTCTCCAAGCGCATCGCGTCCCTGGAGAAGGACCTCGGCGTGCGCCTTTTCACCCGCACCCCGCGCGGGGCCCGGCTCACCCTCGACGGGCAGGCGTTCCTGCCGCACGCCCGTGCGCTCCTGGCCGCGGCGGACCGCGCCGTCGCCTCCGTCCGCCCCGGCCGGCGCGCCCTGCGCGTCGACGTGATCGGCTCACGGCTCGCCCCGTCCGCGCTCCTGCGTGACTTCCACCGGGCGCACCCGGACACCGAGCTCGACGTCGTGCACCTCTTCGATGTCGCGGAGGCACATGCCGCCCTCCTGGCCGGCACGATCGACGCCTCCTTCCGCGCCGCCCCGGCTCCCGGCCACCCCCTGCCCGAGGGCATCCTCGCGGAGCGCGTTCACGACGAGCCGCACGACCTCCTGACCGGCCCCGCACACGCCCTGGCGGGCGCCGCCTCGCTGACCCCGGAGCGGCTCGTGGGGCACCGGATCTGGATCCCGGGAATCGTGCCGGGCACCGAGTGGGCCGCGTACTACGAGGACCTGGCCGCCGCGTTCGGTCTGACCATCGAGTCCACGGGTCCCAATTTCGGCGTCGACGCGCTCCTGGACGTCATCGCCGACACGCCGTCCCTCGCGACCCTCGTCGGCGCGCAGACCCGTCTGGTCTGGCCCACCGGCCACGACCTGCGCCGCATCCCGGTCGCCGGCCCGGTGCCCATGTACCCGCACGCCCTCCTGTGGCGCCGGGACAACCCCCACCCCGCGCTCGCGGCCCTCCGCACCCACCTGGCCGCCGGGGCCGCAAATCGCCCTGCGGCTGCCGTCTGGGCGCCCGAGTGGGCTCGGGGATGGGCGTGAGGACGGGTACGGGAGGCCGCGCAGGGTTCTCGATCTGAAAAGATCTCCTTCGGCACCGGAGGCGACAAGAGCGGCGGCATCCCCAGCAAGACCGTCCTCCCGGCCCGGCCACGCGGCGCGGATCAGCTCGAACATGGCCGCGCGGTGGCGGAGCTCCGCGACAGGGCGGTGGTCATCGTCCCGACGGCGGCGGGGCAGGGCGTCGCGGCGTCCGGGCCGGCGGGGGTGTCCGAGGCGTCGAGTCAGCGGTGCACGGCCGCTCGCCGGTCCATCGTCGCCAACGCCGTGTTGACGACCGCCACGAGGCCGAACGCGACGGCCCCGGCATGCACGCCCACGGCGTGGAGGGCCGCCACGGCGGCGCCGAAGACCAGCGCCTTCACGGCGAGGACGCCCGCGAGCGGAACGCGTATCCGTGCCTTCGGAGCGGCGAAGAGGCCCCAGAGGGCGGCGGCCGCCGCGGGGGCCACGACGGCCAGAATGAGACGGAGCGCGATGTTCTCGACGCTCTGCCAGCCCCACCAGGCGAGTGCCGCGAGTGCCGCCAGTTCCAGGAGGAACGCGAGCCCCTCGTTGACCACGTGAAGGGGAGCGGGAAGTCTCATGGGGGCATTCTGTGTCATGGGGGTCACGCCCTGAAGTGCCCTGCGACGGCGCTCCACCGGCCCGCGCCGCCGTCGCCCCCGAGGCACGCCCGCCATCCGGCTTCGCCCGCCCGCCCGCTCGCCCTCCGGCCCACACCCCCACCCGCCATCCCCGCCCCGCTTTCCTCCGGCCCGCCCCCGACGGCCTGACCAGGCCATACCGCCGCGGAATGTCGTAACTGCACTCCTTCGTCCCCGACGTGGCGTGCCGTCAGATCAACAATGGGTAACGGAAAGGGATATGGCGGGCAGAATCCTTTCCTCCGGTCCTGGCCGCCTGGGATCTTGCGTCCACCCCACACAACACAGGGCCCGGCCGGTGCCACCAGCACCTCCGGGCCATCGGAGGACGCATTGTTTTCCCACATATCGAGTCGGCTGAGACTCCCGGTCGTGGCTGCCGCCGTCGTCGGCGCCACCGTCGCCATCGCCGCTCCCGCCCAGGCCACGGTCGAGCCCCAGGCGCGCGACCTGTCGCGGGCCAAGGCCCCGGTCCAGGCGGCCCCCGCCGCCCCGTCGGCCCGCACCGCGCCCGCCCTCGCCGGCGCCTGGGCCGCCGGTACGCGTGCGTACCTGGTGATCACGATGCCCGGTGACACCACCGCCGTCCGTAACGCCGTCGCCTCGAACGGCGGCACGGTCTTCGCCTCCTACGACGCCATCGGCGTCGTCGTCGCGCACTCGACCTCCGCCTCCTTCGCCGCCACCATGCGCGGTGTCGCCGGCGTCCAGCAGGTCGGCGCGACCCGCACCTCCGACGTCCCCGCCGACGCGTACAACCCGGCGCTGCCGGCGAACCCGTCGCAGTCGACCACGACGCTGACCGAGTCCAACCGCTGGGACATGACCCAGATCAAGGCCGACCAGGCCTGGGCCGTCACCACCGGCTCGGCCGCGGTCAAGGTCGGCGTCCTGGACACCGGCGTCGACGACCAGCACCAGGACATCGCCCCGAACTTCAACGCCGCCGACTCCGTCTCCTGCGCCTACGGCAAGGCCGACACCCGCGCCGGCGCCTGGCGCGACGTCGGCAGCCACGGCACGCACGTCGCCGGCACGATCGCCGCCGCCAAGAACGGCAAGGGCGTCATCGGCGTCGCCCCAGGAGTGAAGATCTCCTCCGTGCGCATCGCCGAGCCCACCAGCAGCCTGTTCTTCGCGGAGAACACCGTCTGCGGCTTCATGTGGGCGGGTGACCACGGCTTCAAGGTCACCAACAACAGCTACTACACCGACCCGTGGCAGTTCAACTGCCCGGACAACATCGACCAGGCCGCCATCATCGAGGGCGTCCGCCGCGCCCAGGCGTACGCCGAGTCGAAGGGCTCCCTGCAGGTCGCCGCCGCCGGGAACTCGAACTACGACCTGGCGAACAAGACGACCGACTCCGAGAGCCCCAACGACTCGACGCCCACCACCCGTACCATCACCAACGCCTGCATCGACATCCCGACCGAGCTGCCGGGCGTCGTGACGGTCTCGGCGCAGGCCAGCGGTGGCGCGAAGGCCTCGTACTCCAACTTCGGCAACGGCGTCATCGACGTCACCGCGCCCGGCGGCGACGGTGCCACCGGCGTCTACTCCACGCTCCCGGGCGGCAAGTACGGCTCGATGAGCGGTACGTCGATGGCCTCGCCGCACGTCACCGGCGTCGCCGCGCTCATCGCGAGCGCCAACCCGGCCTACACCCCGGCCGACATCCGGGCGGCGCTCGGTACCCAGGCGACGGACAAGGCCTGCCCGTCCGACAGCCGTTGCACGGGCACCGCGACGAAGAACGGCTTCTTCGGCGAGGGGCAGGTCGACGCCCTGAAGGCCGTCAGCGGCACGACCCCGCCGCCCACCGGACGGTACTTCGAGAACCTCACCGACGTCGCCGTCGTCGACAACGCCACCGTCGAGAGCCCCATCGCGGTCTCCGGCGTCACGGGCAACGCCCCGGCCACCCTCAAGGTCGGCGTCGACATCAAGCACACCTACCGCGGCGACCTGGTGCTCTCCCTCGTCGCTCCGGACGGCACCGTGTACCCGCTGGAGGACTTCGCGAACAGCGACAGCGCCGACGACGTCGTCAAGACGTACACGGTCAACGCCTCCTCCGAGGTCGCCAACGGCACGTGGAAGCTCCGCGTCCAGGACGTCGCGTCCCAGGACACGGGCCGGATCGACGCCTGGAACCTCACCTTCTAGGCGGCCGGCCACGCCGACAGGCCCCGTATGCACCGAGCCCCCGGGGGCTCGGCGCATACGGGGCCTTCTCCTCCTCGCGACGGCGGGGGTCAGCGGCGCAGCGCGCGGAGCAGGGTGATCGCGCCGAAGGCCGGGACGGCGACGGAGACGCCCAGGACGACGAGGAGCTCGACCGGGCCGAGGCGCGTCGCGGCCAGCAGCACGGCGGCGAAGAGCAGGAGCAGAGGGACGGCGGCGGCGGTGACCGTACCGATGACCTTGTGGCGGTTGTCCCAGTGCGGGGAGGTCCACAGCAGCGCGAGGCCCGCGATCAGGGCCACCCCGCCGGCGAACGCGTTGAACAGGACCAGCAGACCCGCCACGGCGAGCAGTCCCACGGTCAGGCGGGCGCGCGTCGGGCGCTCGGGCGCCGTCGGGGTCAGGGGCACGGGCGGCCGCCCGGCCTGAGGCTCCTCGGCGAGCGCGGAGGCGGCCACCGTGCGGGGTTCGCCGAGCTCGGCCAGGACCTCGCGGAGCCGCTGGTCGTCCCCGGCGCCACTGACCTCGATGTGCTCGCGCAGGTCGGCCAGGAGTTCGGCCCGGCGCTCCACCGGCAGTTCGGCCGTCTCGCGCGCCACGGCGTCGAGGTACTCGGCCACGAGCGGGTGGTCGATGGTGTTCATGCGTGTTCCCCCTGCGGATCGTTGAGAAAGTGGTCGACGGCGTCCCGGAACAGCGGCCACGCCCGGGTGAACTCGGCCAGTGCCGCCCGGCCGACGGCGGTGAGCGTGTAGTAGCGGCGCGGCGGCCCGCTCGGGGACTCGCGGAGCTCGGTGTCGACAAGCCCTTCCCGGCGCAGCCGGGACAGCAGGGGATAGATCGTCCCCTGACTGGTCGTCATCACGCTGACCGCCGACAGCTCGGCGAGCAGCTCCACGCCGTACCGCGGCCTGTCCCTGAGCAGCGCCAGAACGCAGTGCTCCAGAACGCCTTTGCGGAGCTGGCTGGGGACCCTGCCCCCTGCCTCGTTCATTGCTTCACCAGGAACCATGCAATGCAAGATAGCGGTGCGAGGTGGCGGCCAGCAAGTGGAGCCGGCCGACGCGTCCTCTGGCGCGACCCACGACCCGGGCCCCGCTCTCCTGCGCTGTGCGCCCTGTGCCCGGAGCGACGTCCGCGAGATCGGTCCACCTCGACGGTTGGCCGGCCGCATCGTGAAACTCCCTGGTCACACGGGCGTTCGGGCATCTAGGGTGCCCACTGCGACACACGCACGGAGGGAGGGGCGGGGATGGCGGAGACGGCCGAAGATGTCGCCGGGTCGGGCGCGAACGGAGCCGGCGAGGCTCCGGGACCGGCGCTGCGGACGACGGGGGCGGACGAGGTGGGGCAGCAGGACTGTCCCGCATGCGGCGAGCGGATACCCGGCGACCGCCGGTTCGTCGTGTGGTGCGCCGGGTGCGGCTGGAACGTCGACCCGGGAAGCGACGCGCACGAGGACACGGGCGGTCGAACAGACCGTCTGCGGCGGACCCTGGCGCACCGGTACGGCGAGCAGCTCTTCGCCGACCTCGGGCGCGAGTCCGCTCCGGTCCCGGCCCCGGCCGAGCCCATGAACCCGCGCCCGACCTCCGCTCCGACCTCCGCTCCGGCCGCCGGCGCCGGTACGTCAGGAGCCGCCGGCCTGCTCGCGGCCGTCCTCGCCGTGCTCGTGCACGGGAGCACCGTCGTCCTCGCGGTGCTGGGCCTCTGGCTGCTCATCGGACGCTGGGGCGAGGGCTTCCAGCCCGCGGTGGGCGCCCTGTGCCTGGCCCTCGCCGTCACGCTGCGTCCCCGGTTCGGCAGCCTCGCCACGGGCCGGGACGACGCTCCCGTGCTCGAACGGACCGACGCTCCGCAGCTGTTCGCGCTCCTCGACGAGGTCGCCGGAGCGGTCGGAACCCGGGGCGTCGACGTCGTGCTCGTCGACGCGGACGCGAACGCCTCCGTGTGGACCTACGGCCTCCGGCAGCGCCGTGCGCTCACCCTCGGCCTCGGTCTGTGGTCCGTCCTGGACCGTCAGGAGCGGGTCGCCCTGCTGGGCCACGAGTTCGGCCATTACGCCCACGGCGACACCCGCCACGGCGTCCTCGTCGGCAGCGCGCTGCGGTCCCTCGACACCTGGCGGTACATGCTCGCCCCGAACTCCGGGGAGACGATCATGGACCAGTTCGCCAACCTGCTCACGGCCCTCCCGCGACTCGCCGTCCACGGCATGACCCTGCTGCTCGACCAGGCGACCCTGCGCGCCTCTCAGCGAGCCGAGTACCTCGCGGACACCTCCGCCGCCCGCGCGGCCGGGGTGGACGCCGCGGCCGGCCTGATGGACCGGCTCCTCGTCGCCGGCAGCGCCGAGGCCGTGCTCCAGCGCGAGAGCGTCGCCGCCCGCACCCGGATCGGCCGGACCGCCCGCCGCGAGGACCCGGCCGAGGGACTCTGGGAACGCCTCGCGGTCCAGGTCGCCGCCGTACCGGAGCGGGAGTACGAGCGCCTCCGCCGGGTCGCCGAACTGCGGGGCCACAGTGTCGACGCCACCCACCCGCCCACCCATCTGCGACGCCGCCACGTGACCCGGGGCGAACGCGTCCCGCCCGGCGTCGTCCTGGACGCGGCGCGCGCCGCTGCCGTGGACGCCGAGTTGGAGGACGCGGCCAGGAAGGTGGCCCGTGGGGTGATACGCGACGGGCACATCGCCTGAGGCCGGACCCGCACGGCCCGCCGCGCCCCGACATCGCCGCGGTGCGCCGGGGACTCTGCCCTTACGGACCCCGGCCCATCGCCGACGCTGGGGCCGCGCTCACACCGCCGGCGGCCGTACCTGCGCCAGGCAGGGGGCCGGTGACGCCGCACGGGGCACCGTCACCGACGGGAGCGGGCGGCCCGTCAGCGCGCCCGGCCGTCGGCCTGCGGGTAGCCGCACACGTCGACGTCGCCGATGACCACCGGTACGGCGGACGGTTCCGTCGGCCGGCGCACCGGCGCAGGACCAGCGCCGCGAGACCGGGCCGGTCGTGGGCGGCGCGGTCCTCACGGTCGGCGACGTCGCCGCACGCGAGCAGCCCAGGACCTTCGTACGCGGCGGTGAACGCTCCACCGCCCTGGCTGACCCGCATCTCCCGCACGTCCGCGGGCGTGGCGACCGCCCTCTGCGCGGCCCGCTCGGTCATGCCGGAACTCAGCGCGCCCGCAACCTGCGGCAGGCCGAGCCCCGCCCCGGGCGGCGTCTCGGACACGCCCCCGATGGTCCACGGCTACTCCCGGAGCGAGATGGCCTGTACGGGGCAGGCGCGGACGGCCTCCCGGACCAGGGGACTGCCGGCGCCGTCCTCGTGGCCCGGGACCAGGGTGCTGAATCCGTCGTCGTCCTGGGTGAAGACGGCGGGGGAGACCAGGGCGCACTGTCCGGCGCCGATACAGACGCCGGTGTCGATGGAGATGTGCATCGGCCGTTTCCTTTCGTGGGAGGTCACCTCGGAAGGTCTCGGCGGAGGCGCCGAGGCGTCGACGACACGTGACTCACCACGCGACGGGCAGTTCGAGCATCCCCTGGATCGTGTCGCCCGGTTTGAAGGGGATCTCCTCGGCGGGCGCGGCGAGCCGCAGCCCGGGCAGCCTGCGCAGCAGGGTCCCGAGCGCGATCTCCAGCTCCGCGCGGGCCAGGTTCTGCCCCAGGCACTGGTGGATGCCGAAGCCGAACGCCACGTGGTGCCGCGCCGATCGCGCCCAGTCCAGGGAGTCCGGCTCGGGGTAGACGGCGCCGTCGCGGTTGATGACGGACGTGGAGAACACCACGCCCTCGCCCGCGCGGATCACCGTGTCGCCCACCGCCACGTCCTCGCGGGCCACCCGCAGCATGCCGTCGGCGATCGACAGGAACCGCAGCAGCTCCTCCACGGCCGCGGGCACCAGCGCGGGATCGGCCCGCAGCTCCGCCAGACGCTCGGGGTGGCGCAGCAGGGTGTAGGTGCCGAGGGAGATCATGTTGGCCGTGGTCTCGTGCCCGGCGATCAGCAGGATGGACGCCAGCTGCACCAACTCCTCGCGATCGGGCCCGCCTTCCTGGAGTCCGCGGGCGACGAGGTCGTCGAGGACGCCCTCCCCGGGCTTCCGCCGCTTGAGGTCGATGAGATCGCCGAGGTAGCCCTCCAACCGGGCCAGGGCGTCCTCGGTGTCCTCGGCCGTGGGGCCGCGCAGCAGCCGCCGGGACTGCTCCTCGAAGAAGTCGTGGTCCTCGTACGGCACGCCGAGGAGGTCGCAGATCACGATCGAGGGCACCGGCAGCGCGAACGCGCGCACCAGCTCGGCCGGCGGCCCCGCCGCCTCGACCGCGTCGAGGAGCCGGTCCACGGTCGCCTGGATGCGCGGCCGCAGGCCCTCGGTGCGCTTGAGCGAGAAGCTCGGGATCAGCATGCGGCGCTGCACGTTGTGCTCCGGGTCGTCCCACCCGAGCAGCGCGGCACGACGGCGCCGCCGTACGGCGGCGGCGCGCTCGGTCGGGAGCGGGAAGTCCGCACGCGTGGAGTCGGTGGACAGCCGCTGGTCCGAGAGCAGCGCGCGGGCGGCCTGATGGCCGGTCACGAACCACACCTCCCGCCCGTCCCACAGGGTCACCCGCGCCAGCGGGCGGTCCTCGCGCAGGGGGTCGTAGGCGGTCGGCGGGTGGTAGGGACAGGATCGGCTCTGGGGAAACGCCACGGTTTCGGTCATGCGGACCTCGCAGACGGCGGATCGTCGGTTCCGGTGGTCTGGCGTGCACGCCATCTCCACTACATGCCTCAGGCATCTATCTGGTCTATGCGTAGTTCGGCCAAACCGCCGGAACGGGTGGGTCCATTCGGCCTGATCACGCTCAACCGGCGCCCGCCTCTGCGCGTGCGCCCGTCATCACCTTCGTACGCGCCCTGGGACGACGCGTGTTCGCCGACGCGCGCCCGTCCGCGCGCTTCGGCCCGCGCCTCGCTCCGGCTCCGCTGTCATCCCCGCGCCGCTGTCGTCTCCTCGGCCGGCGGCTTCGCCGTGGACCGCGGCGGGGGCACCGACGGCCGCGGGGTCCTGGTCGGCGGGCCGGCGTCGAAGTGGGTCTGTTCGAGGTGGTCGATGAGCCGCTGGAGGGCGGTACGGGGCTGGGGCGCCTCCTCCGGGTGCGCGGCGAGCCGGGTGAGGGCGTGGTGGGCCCGGACCCAGGCGCGGCCGGCGCGGCCCGCGCGGTGGTCGGCGAAGGCGCAGGCGTAGTGGGCGAGGGCGGCCGCCCACGGATCGTCGCGATTGCCCTCCTGGGCCAGGGCGTGGTGCGCGGTCCGCACGGCCGTGTCGGGGGCGGTGTGAGACTGGACGACCGCCAGCGCGGCGAGACTGACACCCGGCGGCGGGCCGCCGGAAGCCGCCCCCGGGATGCAGTCGGCCGCCTGCCGGTAGTACGCGGCGGCCGCGTCCAGGTCGCGCCGCTGCCACGCCAGGGTGCCGTGCACATGCGCGATGCGGCCCACGAGCGCGTCGTCCCCCGCCATGACCGCCGCGGGCCAGGCGAGTTCCAGCTGGTGGCGGGCGGTGGCCGGGTCGTGCGCGGCGGTCAGCCAGGCCGCCAGCCAGCGGCTGCGCGGCACGAGTGGGCTGTCGGCGGGGAGGAGCGGCAGCAGACGCAGCAGCAGGGCGCTGCCCTCCGCGCCGCGCTCGTACGCCGCCCACCAGAACCACAGGTGGAGCACGGTCTCCAGCGCGGCCTCCGCGGCGTCGCCGCCCTCGGCGGACCCCGTCGCCCGGGCGCAGGCGGATGCCGGGAGCGGTCGGGGAGCCGTCGCGCGGTGCACCAGGGCCATGAGGTCGTCGTGTTCGTCCATGACGACCCGGGCCGCCTGGCGCTGGAGCCCCATGTGCCACAGCGTCTCGGCGACGGCCGCCACACCCCGGTAGTGGACCGCGTGGCGGGCCAGCGCGGACGGCATCTCCCCGGCCTGCTCGCAGCGTTCGGCGCCGAAGTCGCGCGCGGCCCGTGCCATGCGGTAGCGGGGCAGGCGCAGCCCACCCGGCTCGCCCAGCGCCTCCAGGACTCCCACCGCGCACAGCAGGGCCAGGCAGGACGGCACCTGATCCGGCTCGACCCCGGCTCCCGCGCAGACGAAGACCGCCGCGGCCTCGGTGAACGAGCCGGCGAAGGCACCGGCGCGCTGCCAGACCCGCCGTACCACCGGCGCGCACAGCGCGTGAACGGCGCCGAGAGCAGCACGCAGCGAACGGTGCCGCCGGAGTACGGGTCCCCGGCCCGCCAGCCAGCACTGGTCGACCTCCAGCCGGGCGGCGAGGTCCCGCACCGTCCGGTCGCCCAGCTGCCCCGCGGCCAACTCGATCGCCAGCGGCACCCCTTCGAGGAGCCTGCACACACGCGTGAGCTCGGGCAGGTCCGCCTCCGCGACCGGTGCCCCGCCGCCCGCCGCGGACAGGAGGAGCGCGACGGCCGCGGCCGGCCCCGTTCCGTCCGCCGGGGGCTCGACCGCCAGCGGTGCCAGCGGCAGCACCCGTTCGTCGCCGAGCCCGAGCGGCCGGCGCGCGGTCACCAGGACCCGCAGCCCGGGCACCGCCGGCAGGAGGCGTTGCACCAGGCCCACGCACTCGGTGTGCACGGGGTCGATGTCGTCCAGGACCAGCAGCAGCCCGTCGGTCCCGGCGACGGCGCACGCCGCCGCGGCGACGTCCGTGCCGTGCGTACCGGGCGGCGCACCCGCGGCGGCCGTGAGGGCGCGCGCGACCCGCGCGGACAGCGCACGCGGCCCCACGGGCACGGCGTCGTGCCACCGCACCCGCACGGTCGCCTGCCCCGCGCCTTCGGCGGGGGAGGTGGCGACGGCCACGGCGAGCCGGCTCTTGCCGACCCCGGCCGCTCCCGTCACGCACACCAGGCGGTGCGTGCCGAGGGCCGCCCGCAACTCCGCCAGCTCCCGCCCTCGGCCGACCAGGCCGCCCGCGGTGTCCACCGGCGGACCCTCCGAGGCCCGCGCCGACGGGTCGCCCGCGCCATGCGCCGGCGGACCGCCGGCAGTGTGCACCGGCGGGCCGTCCGTTCCCCGTACCGACGGGCCGGCCGTTCCTCTTACGGGCGGGTCGTCGGCGTCCCGTACCCGGGCGTCCGAAGCCGCCTCCGCGCCGTCGGCCCACGTCCCCGCAATCGAGTACTCCCACACGATGTAGCCCTTGCTTCCCGTCGCGGCTGCCGCACGCCTCAGTGGTCATGTCAGGTGACCGTAAAACCGCAGGCCCAGCGTGCAGAACCGTCACTGCACGCGGCGTCTTGGCAACCCCAACGCGCGGCCGGTGCACAGGGTGGCGCCCCTGCGCACCGGATCACCCGCCGCGGCGAACCGCCGAACGCCTGATCCAGAGGGCGCCGGCGCCGGCCGGACGCCCTACGAGTCGAGCCCACCCCGCGCGATGACCTCGGCATACCAGCGCGCGCTGTCCTTGAACGTACGGCGCTGGGTCGCGAAGTCGACGTGCACGATGCCGAAGCGCTTGCTGTAGCCGTACGCCCACTCGAAGTTGTCGAGCAGCGACCAGAGGAAATAGCCGCGGACGTCGGCGCCGTCCTCGATGGCCCGGTGCACGGCTGCCAGGTGCGAGCGCAGGTACGCGACCCGCTCCGGGTCACGGACCCGGCCCTCGGGGTCGGCGTAGTCGTCGTACGCCGCGCCGTTCTCGGTGATCATCAGCGGTACGCCGGGCAGCTCGTCGCGCAACCGGACGAGCAGCTCGTGCAGCCCGTCGGCGTCCACCGGCCAGTCCATCGCGGTCCGCGGTCCGGGCGCCGGCAGGAAGCGCACGTGCCGCTCGGCGCCCGCCCAGGGCGACGGCTCCGGAGCCCGGCCGTCGGCCGGGGAGGTGCCTGCCGCGACCACGGTGGGGGAGTAGTAGTTGATGCCCAGCGAGTCGATCGGCGCCGACGCCGTCTCCAGGTCCCCGTCCCGGACGAAGGACCAGTCCGTCACCGAGGCGGTGTCCCGGACCAGGTCCTCCGGCAGGACGCCGCGGAAGACCGGGTCGAGGAACACCCGGTTGCCGACCGCGTCGATCCGGCGCACCGCGTCCAGGTCCTCCGGCGCGTCCGTGTGGGCCCGTACCGCGTGGAGATTGAGGGTGAGGGACACCTCGGCGGAGTCTCCTGGCAGGGCCGCGCGGAGCGCGCCGGTGGCCAGGCCGTGCGCCAGGTTGAAGTGATGGGCGGCGCGCAGCGACGCGAGCGCGCTCGTACGGCCCGGTGCGTGGACACCGCTGCCGTACCCGAGGAAGGCGGCGCACCACGGCTCGTTGAGGGTCGTCCACGTCGTCACCCGGTCGCCCAGCGCCTCGGCCGTGACGGCCGCGTACTCGGCGAAGCGCAGGGCCGTCTCGCGCTGCGGCCAGCCGCCCGCGTCCTCCAGCTCCTGCGGGAGGTCCCAGTGGTAGAGGGTCGCCACCGGCCGGATCCCGGCCTCCCGCAGCTGGTCCGCGAGCCGCCGGTAGAAGTCGAGCCCCCGGCGCACCGCCGGCCCGCGGCCCGTCGGCTGCACCCGCGGCCAGGAGACGGAGAAGCGGTAGTCGGTCACGCCGAGCTCCCGCATGAGCGCGATGTCCTCGCTCACGCGGTGGTAGTGGTCGGCGGCGATGTCTCCGGTGTCGCCGTTGCGGACCTTGCCGGGCAGCCGGCTGAAGGTGTCCCAGATCGAGGGGGTCCGGCCGTGCTCGCGGGCGGCTCCCTCGATCTGGTAGGCGGCCGTGGCGGTGCCCCAGCGGAACCCGGCCGGGAAGCGGAGCGCGGTCGTGGTGTCGGGTGCGGGGAGTGGATCGAGCGCGGTCATGAGGAGGGAACTCCCTGGAGTCGAGACGTCGTCGAGGGACGTGCGGAGGGGGAGGACGGAGATCGGCCGTCGGCGGTCGGACGTGGATATCGGCCTCGGGAGCCAGGAGCCAGGAGCCAAGAGCCAGGCCCCAGGAGCCCGGAGTCAGGCCCCAGGAACCGGGCCAGGCCAAGGAGACCGGACACGGCAGCCGGCGAGCCGAGGCGTTGAACCGGGGCCCCGAGTCCGAGCCCGGAGATCGAGGCCGAGCCTGCCGCCCGGAGGCGCGAGCCCGCAGCTCGAAATCCGAGCCGTGGGGCCCGGATCCCGGACCCCGGAGCCGGAAGGTGCGAGCCCGGGTCCCCAGGGTCCGGAGCCCGTAGCCCCGGGCGCCGGCCCCGGGCACCGGCCCCGGGCACCGGCCCCCCGGGCCCCGGCCAGGGCCCCGATTCCGGCTCAGCCCTTCACCGCGCCCTGCATGATCCCGCCCACGATCTGGCGGCCCAGGAGGCCGAAGACGAGCAGGACCGGCAGGGTGCCGAGCAGGGTGCCGGCCATGATCACGGACTGGTCGTGGACGTATCCGCCGCCGAGCTGGCGCAGGGCGACCTGCACCGTCGGCTCGGAGGAGCTGAGGGCGACGATGGGCCAGAAGAAGTCGTTCCAGGCGGCCATGAAGGTCAGCAGACCCAGCACCGCCATCCCGGGCCGGGCGATCGGGACCACGATCGACCAGAAGATCCGGGCGGTGGACGCGCCGTCGACCCGGGCCGCCTCGATCAGCTCGTCCGGGAGCGACTGCACGAGGTACTGGCGCATGAAGAAGACGCCGAAGGCGGAGACCAGGCCGGGCAGGATCACCGCCTGGAGCTGGTTGGCCCACTGCAGTTCGGCGATGAGCATGAAGAGCGGGATCACGCCCAGCTGGGGCGGGATCATCATCGTGCCGACCGTGACCGCGAGCAGGGCGCCTCGCCCCCGGAACCGCAGCTTGGCGAAGGCGAAGCCGGCGAGCGTGCAGCACAGCACCGTGCCCACGGTGATGGAGCCGGAGACGATGAGCGAGTTGATCAGCGCCTTGCCGATGTCGGCCTCCTCCATCACCGCCTCGAAGTTGCGCATGAGGTGCCGGCCGGGCAGGAGCGCGGGCGGCACCTGCGCCAGTTCGGCGTTGGAGCGGCTGGCCGCGACGATCGTCCAGTAGAACGGGAACGCGGAGACGAGCACCGCGACGGTGAGGAACGCGTACGCGAGCTTCCCGCCCCGCATCGTGCGGCCCGCGCGGGACCGGTGGCGGCGCCCCGCAGGCGCGGTGGACCCCGTGTCCGCCGGGTGGTCCACCGGTGCGTCGGCGAGCGCGGTCATCGGCCGGCCTCCTTGGACGAACGACGTCGTACGAGCAGGGCGTTGGCGCCGACGACGATCAGGATGAGCAGGAACATGACCCAGGCGATCGCGGCCGCGCGCCCCAGGTGGAAGAAGCCCCAGCCCTGTTCGTACAGGTACAGGCCGAGTGTCTGGTACTGGTGCGCGATGCCGCCCGAGACCGAACCTTCGAAGAGCAGCGGCTCACCGAAGAGCTGGGTCGCGCCGATCGTGGACACGACGACCGTGAAGGTGATCGTCGGGCGCAGACCCGGCAGCGTCACGTGGAAGAACTGCCGCCACCGGGACGCCCCGTCCATCTCCGCCGCCTCGTACAGCTCGTGCGGGATGGACTGCATGCCCGCCAGGTAGATCAGCGCGTTGTAGCCCGTCCAGCGCCAGACGACGATGCTGGACACGGCGACCTGCGAGGCGACCGTGCCCGTCTGCCAGTCCACCGGGTCGATGCCGACCAGCCCGAGCGCGTAGTTGACCAGCCCGAAGTCGCGGCCGAAGAGCTGGGCGAAGACCAGGGTCGCCGCGGCGACGGAGGTCGCGTACGGCAGCAGCATCGCCGTGCGGAAGAAGGTGCGGCCGCGCAGCCGGTAGTTGAGCAGGTGCGCCAGGCCCAGGGCCATGAGCAGCTGCGGGACCGTGGAGAGCACCCCGATGGTGAACGTGTTGCGCAGGGAGGTCCAGAAGAACTCGTCGGTGAACAGTGCGGTGTAGTTGTCGAGGCCCCGCCACTCCATGTCGCCGGGGGTCTGCAGTTCGACCCGGTAGAGCGAGACGAACGCCGTGTAGACCAGCGGGAAGAGCCCGAACGCGGCGAAGAGCGTGAAGAAGGGGGCGATGTAGGCGTACGGCGATGCCTTCCGCCACGCGCGCCGGAGCGCGGGCGGTCGGGGCGGTGCGATCGGCTTCGCGGGCGAGACGAGGGTCACGGGCGGCCCTTGGGGTGAGTCGGTGCCGGGGCGGGGGAGGAGTCTCCGGGTCGACGAGGTGCCGGCCCGGAGGGGGGGCGGAGACGCGAAGGCGGCGCCGGGGCGCCGCCCCGCGGCATCAGCCCATCGTGTTGGCGACACCCTTCCGCGCGTTCTCCCACGCCTTCTCCGGCGCTGTTCCCTTGCGCTCGACCTCGCTCAGCGCATTGGTGATCTGCTGGGCGATGTTCTGGTCGTGGGAGCCGAGCACCTGCACCGGGGCGGCCTTCGCGGCGTCGCCGAAGATGCGCCCGATGGGGGCGTCGGAGAAGTACGGGTCCTTGGCGCCGGCGGCCTTGTCGATGGCGCCGGTGGCCGAGGGGAAGTTGCCGTTCTTCTCGAAGAGCCGGGCCTGCTGCTCGGGGGCGGTGAGCCACTCGATCAGCTCGTAGGCCTCCTTCTTGTGGCGGGCGGCCTTCGGGACCGCGAGATACGAGCCGCCCCAGTTGCCGGCGCCGCCGGGCAGCGTCGCGACGTCCCACTTGCCCTTGCCGGCGTCACCGGCCTGGCCCTTGATGTAGCCGAGCATCCACGCCGGGCAGGGGAGGGTGGCGAAGGAACCGGCGGCGAAGGCCTGGTTCCACTGCGGCGACCACTGGTCGAGCTTGGCGCTCAGTCCGTCCTGCGCCGCTCGGACCGAGGTGTCCCAGGCGGTCTTCAGGGCCGGGTTCGTCTCCCAGATCAGCTTGCCGGAGGCGTCGTAGTAACGCTCCTTCTCCTGACCGATCATGATCGAGTACAGGCTGCCGACGGTGTCGATCCAGGCGCTGTTCGCCGGGGCCTTCGCCTTGTACTGCTTGCCGAGCTCCAGATAGCCGTCCCAGGTCGTCCACTTCTTGGCGAGTTCCTCGCGGTCCGTGGGCAGCCCGGCCTGCCGGAAGAGGTCGGTGCGGTAGCACAGGGCCTCGGGGCCGACGTCGGTGCCGAGGGCGAGGACCTCACCGTCGCGTCCGGTGCCCGCCGCCCACTTGGCCTCGGCGAAGCGGCTCTTGAGCTTGTCTGCACCGTACGTCCGGAGGTCCTCGAACCGTTCCGCCTGCTCCTGCGTGACCGAGGCGATGCGGCCGACCTCCACGGCCTGGATGTCGGCGAGGCCGCCACCGCCGGCGAGCCGGGTCTGCAGCGACTTCCAGTAGTCCGCCTCGTCCTCGGTGTCGGTCTGCTTGATCTTCACGCCGGGGTGGAGCTTCTCGTACTCCGCGTAGAGCCCGGCCTCCTTGTAGCCGAAGGAGCCGAAGAGATCGACGGTGACGGTGACGTCGCCGCCCGCACTGTCGGACGAGGTCCCGTCCGACGAGCCTCCGCAGGCGGCGAGCAGGGCCCCGGCCAGCGCGACCGCCCCCAGACGGACGACGGCCCTCTTGGCGGCTCGGGCGATGGGCATGGAAGCCTCCCTTGGCTTCGGAGCGGAGAGAGAAGTACGTCGAGGAGAGACGCGGACCACAGCTTGAGAGCGCTCTCAACGATGCGACTGGAGCGTGCCCGCCAGGTGTCCTTCCCGTCAAGACTCGAAGGCGTAACGGCTTGGATTCGCGGCCGAGTCCGTGTGAGCTGCACCCAACTCGGCCCGTTGCGTGATCTCTTGACAGCGAAGTTTCAGGAGTTTTACGTTCCCCAGCATCTGAGAGCGCTCTCACGCTCCGGATCACGCGCAGACACACCCCAATCCGTCGTGATGACACGAGTGACACGAGGTGCCGTCCATGCCCGCCCCCCGCAACAGACCGGCCGCCGCGCTGGTCATGGCCACGGCCCTGGCCGCCGTCGGCCTCGTCCCGGCCGCGTCCCCGGCGGCCGCCGCCACCATCCCCGTGGGCTCCGGGAGCTATTCCGACAGCCGCCCCGCAGGGACCTCAGGACCCACCACCAACACCGGCACGCCCGTCACCCCCAAGGTGACCCCGGCCGCCCAGGGCAAGCCGGTCCCCACCAACGACTGGTGGTCCTCACTGGCCTTCCAGCGCTACGGGGACAACCCGTACTCGACCCCCATGTACGGCCACCCCCTCACCTACCAGGCCACCGCCGGCGGCCTCGACGTCGGCTACCCCACGAGCCCGCAGATCGTCGGCGACGGGCGCCAGTACGAGTACGCCCACAAGCGCGACCTCACCATCGGCCTCAGCGGCCTCAACTCGCCCGACACCAAGGCCGACGCCTGGTCCGACTGGACCGTCACCCCCTACTGGTCCGACGGCACCCGCACCCTGCGCACCACCATCGGCCACGGCAGCCCCTTCGTGTACGCCAAGGGCACCGGCGGCAACGCCCAGATCACCACCGCCGCCGCACCCACCGTCTTCGCCGACCAGGGCAACGTCCTCGGCATCACCGTCGCCGGTCACCACTACGCCCTGTTCGCCCCGGCCGGCACCGACTGGACCGTCGCCGGGAGCAGCATCACCGCGGGTCTCGGCGGCAAGGACTACTTCTCCGTCGCCGTCCTGCCCTCCACCGACGCCCTCGCCACCTTCCGCAAGTACGCCTTCAGCTTCGTCACCGGCTCCACCGTCAACTGGAGCTACACCGGCGGCACCGTCCGCGCCACCTACACCCTCACCACCGAGGCCAAGGAGGGCACCGAACGCGGCACGCTCCAGGCGCTCTACCGCCACCAGTGGCTCCACACCGCCGACGCCCTCACCGGCTACACGTACGTGTCGCCCCGCGGCACCATGAAGGTCCGTGAGGCGGCCTCCTTCACCACCACCCAGCCCGCTTCGGCCGTGCTGCCCGCCCTGCCCGGGGCCGGCGGCACCGACCCGGCCCGGCTCCGCGCCTACCTCGACGAGGTCGCGAACTCCTCCGACCCCTTCTCCGGCGCCGTCGACACCTACTGGACCGGCAAGGCCCTCGGCAAGCTCGCCCAGCTCGTCCCGATCGCCGACCGGATCGGCGCGACCGCGACCCGCGACAAGCTGCTCGGCCTGACGAAGGGGCGACTCCAGGACTGGCTCACGGCCGGCGGCGCCAACGAGTTCTCGTACGACCCCGCCTGGAAGACCCTCATCGGCTACCCCGCCTCCTACGGCAGCGACACCGAGCTCAACGACCACCACTTCCACTACGGCTACTACGTCTACGCCGCGGCGGTCGTCGCCCAGTACGACCCGGCCTGGGCCGCCGACTCCGCCTGGGGCGGCATGGTCAGGACCCTGATCCGCGACACCGCCAACCCCGCCCGCACCGACGCCGCCTTCCCCTTCCTGCGCGGCTTCGACGTCTACGCGGGACACAGCTGGGCCTCCGGCCACCAGGGCTTCGCCGCCGGCAACAACCAGGAATCGTCCTCCGAGTCGACCAACCTCAGCGCCGCCCTCGTCCTCTGGGGTTCGGCCACCGGCGACACCACGCTGCGCGACCTCGGCACCTACCTCCTCACCACCGAGGCGGAGTCGATCGCCCAGTACTGGTTCGACGCCGACCAGCAGGTCTTCCCGGGCTCCTTCGGCCATGACACCGTCGGCATGGTCTGGGGGAGCGGCGCCGCCTACTCCACCTGGTGGACGGCCAACCCCGAGGAGATCCACGGCATCAACGTGCTGCCCGTGACCGGCGGCGGCTCGCTCCACCTCGCCGCCCGCAAGGACGCCGTCCGCCGCAACATCGCCGAGATGGAACGCGAGAACGGCGGCCCCGCCGTCGAATGGCGCGACATCCTGTGGGAGTTCCAGTCACTCGCCGACCCCGCCGCGGCCAAGGCCAAGTGGGACGCGGGGAACGCCGCCTACACTCCCGAGGCCGGCGAGTCCAAGGCCCACACCTACCACTGGATCAGCGCCCTCGACGCCCTCGGTGCCCCCGACGCCACCGTCACCGGCGACCTGCCCACCTCGGCCGTCTTCACCAAGGGCACGACCCGCACCTACGCCGCCCACAACTACGGCAGCACGGCCCGCACCGTCACCTTCTCCGACGGCAAGACCCTCACGGTGCCCGCCCGTTCGACCGCCACCGGCACCGGAACCGGCGGCTCCGGCCCCGACCCCGTGCCGCCGACGGGCAACACCTTCCAGCTGCGCTCCGGCGGCGCGCTGACCACCGCCACGGGCGGCACCGCGGCGAGCGACACGGTCCCCTCCGCGGACGGCGCCAACCACGACGGCACCCCGTACAAGCCGCTCGTCTACGAGATCCGCGGTGTCCACGGCACCCTCACCCCCGGCGCGGCCACCGCCTTCCGCCTCCAGATGGACGCGGGCACCGTCGTCGGCCTCGGCCAGCAGGCCAGGATCAGCTACGACCTCACGGGCGACGGCACCTTCGACCGGACGGAGACCTACCAGTACTTCGCCACCGACCCGGTCTCCGGCTGGGAGGAGTACGCCCACACCCGCGGCCTGCGCTCGGCCACCGGCACCCTCGGCGACCTCGTGAACGGCACGGTACGCCTGGAGGTGTGGAGCGCGATCGGCAACGGCGCGTCACAGCTCCAGACGGGCACGAACACCTCGGTCGTGGTCATCCCGTACAGCTGACCATCCCGCCGAGCAGTCCCCAGGGCGGCCGTCGCGCACCCGCGCGACGGCCGCCACACCCCTCGGCGGGGGCGCGGCCGGACGTCAGGCCGAGGCCCGCCGGACCAGCGCGGTGGGAGTGACGATCGACTCGGGCGTCGCGCCGCCGTCCGTCCCGTCCCCCGCCTCGTCCAGCACCCGCATCAGGAGCCTCACCATCAGCCTGCCCATGCCCTCGATGTCCTGGCGCACGGTGGTCAGCGCCGGCTCGCAGTCCCGCACCACGGAGGGCATGTCGTCGAACCCGACGACCGCGACGTCCTCGGGAACGCGTACGCCGCGCTCCCGCAGCGTCCGCAGGGCGCCCGAGGCCATGAGGTCGTTCGAGGCGAAGACCCCGTCCACGTCCGGGCAGCGGTCGAGGAGTTCGGCCATGGCCCGGGCGCCGCTCGCCTCGGTGAAGTCGCCCGGGACGACGAGCGCCGGATCGGCGTCCGCCAGCACGTCGCGGTAGCCGTCGAGCCGGTCGAGCGCGGCCATCAGGTCCCGCGGGCCGGCGAGGTGCGCGATCCGCCGCCGCCCGAGCGACACCAGATGGCGCACGGCCGCGCGGGCACCGCCGCGGTTGTCACAGTCGACGTACGGCACCGCGACGTCCTGCCCCGCCGCCGACCTGCCGCCGAACACCGTCGGGATCCTCGCCCGGCGGATCAGCGCCGCCAGCTCGCCGTCGTTGTGCAGGGAGAACGCCAGCGCACCGTCGACATGACCGCCGCCCAGATACCGCGCGATCCGCTCGTGGTCCTCGGGCCCCTCGACCCAGAGCAGCACGAGCTGCGAGTCGTGCGCGGCGAGTTCACGGCTGATGCCCCGCACCTGCTGCTCGAAGAAGGGGTCGGAGAAGATCCGGAACTCGGGTTCCGCGATGATCACGGCCACCGCCCCGTTGCGCCGGGTCACCAGCGTGCGTGCCGCCTGGTTCGGCACGTACCCCAGCTCCTCGACCGCCAGTCGCACCTTCTCGACCAGCGGGGCGCGCACCCCCGCACCGCCGTTGACGACCCGGGAGGCGGTGGCCCGTGACACGCCGGCACGCGCGGCGACTGCTTCCAGCGTGGGGCGGGACCCCGTGCTCGGCTCGGTCAAGGCGGGACTCCTCGGATGGTGCGGCGGTGCGGTCGGCTGCGCCGCGGTGTCGGGTCCGGTGGGCCCGCCCAGGATATCGAGCCTTGAGAGCGCTCCCAAGAGGCAGTCGGGCGGCCGGCCGCGGCAAGCCCGCCCCGTCAGCCCGCCGCGGTCCTGACCAGGGCGCCGATGCGCGCCTCGATCTCGGGAGTGAGGGCGGTGAGGGCGAAGGCGGTGGGCCACATGGCACCGTCGTCGAGCTGCGCCGGATCGTTGAACCCGAGTGTCGCGTAACGGGACTTGAACTTGTCGGCGCTCTGGAAGAAGCAGACGACCTTACCGTCGCGCGCGTACGCCGGCATGCCGTACCAGAGCTTGGGGGCGAGCGACGGCGCGCTCTCCTTGACGATGGCGTGCACCTTCTCGGCGAGGGCGCGGTCCGCCTCCGGCATCTCCGCGATCTTGGCGAGCAGATCGGCCTCCGCGGCGGCGGCCTTGTCCGCGCTCGAAGTGCGCCGCGAGGCCGCCTTGAGCTCCTTGGCGCGCTCCTTCATCGCGCTCCGCTCCTCGGCGGTGAAGCTGTCGGCGGCGGTGTCGGTCCGGGCGGTGCGCTTCGCGGTCTTCGCCGGGGCCTCGCCGGTGGCCTGCGGGGCGGTTTGCGCCGCGGTCTTCTTCGTCTCCGTCATGGCTCCCATGCTAGGGAGAAGGGGCGGCCCGGGGCTTCTCGGAAACTGACCGTCCGTGAGGCGCGTGCCGTGGGTGGGGCAGGGGAGGCGGCGAGGCGTGGTCCGGATCAGGGCCCCCGGCCCACCTGTCCGGGGTCGTGGAGAGGTGGGCGGGAGGGGGAGGGAGGGCGCGAGGGGGTGGGGGGGGTGGGACGACGCGGGCGCATCCAGGGGCCGGGGGCGTCATGAGGTGGGCGCGTCCCGGTGGGGGGCGAGACGGCGGAGGCGCGTCCCGGGGCGGGGGTGAGACGGCGGAGGCGGGTCCCGGGGCGAGGGCCCCGGGACGCGCCTCCGAGCGTCATGCGCGGTGGTACTGCACGGGTCCGGCGACCTCGGCGCCGAGCTCCTCCGCCGCCTGGCGGGCCCAGTACGGGTTGCGGAGCAGCTCGCGACCGAGGAGGACCGCGTCGGCCTGGCCGGAGGCGACCACGGCCTCGGCGCGGGCCGGCTCGGTGATCAGGCCGACGGCCGCCACCGGCAGTCCCGTCTCGTTCCGGACCCGCTCGGCGAACGGGACCTGGTAGTGCGGACCGGCCTCGATCTTGGCGTCGGGGACGTTGCCGCCGGTGGAGACGTCCAGCAGGTCCACGCCGCGGGCCTGCAGCTCCTTGGCGAACCGGACGGTGTCGTCGGCGGTCCAGCCCTCGCGGCCGTCACCCGGGTTCTCGCTGAGCCAGTCGGTGGCGGAGATGCGGAAGAAGACGGGCAGCTCCTCGGGCCACACCGCGCGAACGGCGTCGACGACCTCCAGGGCGAACCGGCTCCGGCCCTCGAAGGAGCCGCCGTACTCGTCGGTGCGGTGGTTGCTGTACGGGGAGAGGAACTGATGGACCAGGTAGCCGTGGGCGCCGTGGATCTCGGCCACCTCGAAGCCCGCCGCGAGCGCACGCTCGGCGGCGTCCCCGAACTCCTTCACGATCGCGCGGATGCGCTCCTGGGAGAGCTCGTCGGGGACGGTCGACTCCTCGGAGAAGGCGACGGCGCTCGGGCCGACCGGCGTCCAGCCGTGCGTCTCGTCGGGGGCGAGCGGACGCCCGCGGTCGACCCAGGTGCGCTCGGTCGACGCCTTGCGCCCGGCGTGCGCGAGCTGGATGCCGGCCCGGGTGCCCTGCGACGTGAGGAACTCGGTGATGCGCCGGAACGCCGCGACCTGGGTGTCGTTCCAGATGCCGAGGTCGTACGGGCTGATCCGCCCCTCGGGGCTGACGGCGGTGGCCTCGGTGATGATCAGCCCGGTCCCGCCGGTCGCCCGCGCGGCGAGGTGCGCGAAGTGCCAGTCGGTCGGGGCGCCGATCGCGTCGCCGTCCGGGGCGGCGCTGTACTGGCACATCGCCGCCATCCAGACCCGATTCGGGAAGGTGAGGGACCTGAGGGTGAAGGGGGCGAAGAGGGAACTCATCCCGGACTCCTTGGGGCGCGTCGTGGCGGTGGGTTCACAAGGGAGGCGCCGAAGATCGGCGCCACGGTGCAGCGTGAACACATGCAGATAATTGCACGCGCGCTTTATTTTCGCTAGCGGGGTAGAGGCAGGGGGAGGTAATCGCGTCGCGGTGGTGGGCGGTTGCCGGGGCCGGGGTCGTGGCGGTGGCCGTGATGGTGATGGTGAGGGTGGCGGCTTGGCGGAGGCGGAGGCGGAGGCAGCGGCAGAGGCAGAGGCAGAGGCCGTGGCGGGGCAGGGGTGCGGGCGGGAGCAGGGGCCGGGGTCGGGGCCGGATCTAGCCAGGTCCCTGTCCTGAGGGCTGCGTCGCCGGCCGGGCCGACACGAGCACCCCGATCTTGTCGATCCGATGCTCGGGGTTCCCCTGGGCGTCGCGCCAGAAGTTGCCCTTGGCGTTGTCCTCCGGCGTCGCGCAGGTCGACAGCGTGATCATCGCCCGGGTGGGCCGCTCGCCTGGCGCACCGGGCACGGCGGCCCGCTGCTCGGCCAGCGAGCGCGCGGACCGGAAGGAGGTCGTCCGCGTGTCGACGACGCGGTACTCGTACACCTGGCCGTTCGCCGTCACGTAGATCCGGTCGCCCTCACGCATGGCCGGCAGCTTGTTCAACGGTCCGCCCGCGGAGAGCCGGTGCGCCGTCACGAGGTAGTTCCCGACCTCGCCCGGCCCGACGCCGCCCCGCTCCCCGTAGGGGCTCGCCGCCACGCCGCGGTCCTGTATCCGTGTCCCGGCCCGGTCGTCCGTCGTCCCCTCGTACGGCACGACGCGCAGCTGCGCGAGACCTATGGAGGGGATGTCCAGTTCGGCCGTTGCGAGCCGGGCGGCCGGCGTGGTGGGTGGGGCGGGAGGAGAAGGGGGCGTCGGCGCGACCGGGGGCGTCGCCTGCTGCGCCAGGGCGGGGCGGGGTGGGGGGACGGTGCCGGCCGGGGGCTCGGGGGAGGGCGGCCGGGACGATCGCGACGGCGCGGGGGCGACGGATCTGCCGGTGTCCACGCCGGCGGGAGAGGAGGACCCCACCAGCACGCCGATCACCGCAGCGGCCACGGCCGCGACGGCCGCGACGGCCCAGCGGACTCGCTGGGAGTGCTTCATGCGGCACCACCGTCCGATCACTGCTCTGCTGCGGCACCCGGACACCTCCACGCTACGTGAAGCCGCTGCACCGGGCGCCGCGGCCTCGCGTGCCCGGGGTGCGCCCACGTGGGCGGCTGAGCACGGGGCAGCGGAAACGACCGCCTGCCCACGGGGTCGAGTACCTGCTCACCACGACCACCGTGCTCCTCATGACCGCCGAGCTCGCCGCCGGTCGACTCCTGGAGACGCCGGCCGTCCCGCCGGTGGTGGCCATGGTGGTCGTGGCCGGCGGAGTCGTACGGGACCGCCGGCCACGGCCGCCTCCGCCGAGTGCCTTCGGGGTGGACCGGGCGGCGTACGAGGTCGCCGACTGCGCCCCGGGCCCGAGAGTGGGTACCGGCAGGGCGCGGCGATCCGCCCTTGCGCGGGCCACCGTGGCGTACGGATGGCCCGCGAGGGTCGGGAGGGGCGGAAGGACGCCGACGCCCCGGTCTGGCCCCCGGCTCTCGGCACGTCCGCCAAGGCGCTCGCCCAGATCACGCCGCCGGCTTCGGGCTCCCCTTCCGGGCGTGGCAGGCGTTCGGCGCGCGCTCCCGTGACGTGGCCGCCTGGCGCCGGGCGGCCGTATCCGCGCGGACGCCGGCGGCCTACGGGTACGGGTTCGGGCGGTGTCAGCGCGGCGCGGCCTCCAGGGACAGGTGGACGCGCAGCGACGCACCGCGTCGCGTCGATCGGCGAGGCCGTAACCGAGAACGGATTCGACCCGCCTGCCGGCTTCATCGGTCGTCAGGGCGGGATCGGTGACCCTCCGGCTTCCCGCCGGAGTCGTCACCGCCCGCCGGTCACCAGCCGGTCGGCGTGGTCCGTGTTTCCCGGCCGACGGGGGACCGTCGGCCCAGGGGCCGGAAAGCCCGACACCGCCCGCCTCGTCGCTCGGACACACCGCGGTGGAAGGGCGCACCGCCCCACGGCGCGGAGCCGCGCGGGCGGCCGCCGCCCGTGCGGGTGAGCGGAACGGGCATCCGGCGCTCCACACCGCCACCGCCGTCGCCGGCCCCGCAGAGTGGAGCGGTGGATGTCGAGGAAGTCGCCGACGAGCTGTACGGACTCAAGCCGACCGAGTTCGTGGCGGCGCGGGACGCGTACGCCGCCGAGGCGCGCAAGGCGGGGGACAAGGAAGCGGCGAAGGTCGTGTCCGCGCTGCGGCGGCCGACGGTCGCGGCATGGGCGGCGAACCTGCTGGCCCGGCGGAGGCCGGAGGAGGCCCGACGCTTCCTGGAGATCGGCGAGACCCTCCGCGAGGCCCACCGCACGCTCGACGCGGAGCAGCTGAGCGCAGCGAGCCGGCAGCGCAACCAGCTGGTCGGAGCCCTCACCCGGACCGCCGCCGGGCTGGCCCGCGACGAGGGCCAGACCGTCGGCGACACGGTGCTCCACGAGATCGACCAGACCCTCCGCAGCGTGCTCGCCGACCCCGAGACCGCCGAGACGTGGGTGCGCGGACGCCTGGTGAGGGTGCCCGAGGCCGCGGTCGACTTCACGGCCGTGGCCCCGGCCTCCCCGCCCGCCCGCCGGAAGCGGGCCGCACCGTCCGCCCCGGAGCCGCGGCAGGACCGGGCGCTCGCCCGCGCCCGGGCGAAGGCCGCCGAGGACGAGGTACGTCGGCGGGAACAGGAGCTCGCCGAGGCGCGGACCGCTCGCCGGAGTGCGGAGGCGCACGAGACGGCGGCGACCGACCGCCTGGCGGCCCTGGAGCACGAGCTGGCGCAGGCCCGCGGCGCCGCGCACGAGGCCAAGGCCGCCACCGCGAGCGCGGGGAAGGCGGTGAAGGGCGCGGAGGCCGCCCTGGCCAAGGCGCGCCGGGCGGCCGAGTTGGCCGCACGCGAAGCGCGGAACCCGGACCTGGAGAAGCCCGAGGGGACGTAACACCCGCGGCCTTCTCCTGGGGCCCCGAACGGTCCGGAAAGGGCGTGGCACCGCACCCTCGGCCCCGCGCACTTCGTCCAGGGACGACTCAGGACGACTCATGGACGACTCCGTCCATCGACGGAGTCGTCCATCGACGGTCCGGTGCGTCCCTGAGGGCCCGTATCGGCCGATGACGGCCTGTACGGATTGCACGGCCGGGGCGGTCCGTGGCAGCCCGGAGCGCATGGACTGCCCGCCAACCCCCAGCCCGCCCGGGACGGCCCGCGAAGGCCCAGACTTCCCGCACGGCCGGGATGGTCGGGCAGGCCCCAGACCGCCCGCGAGGGCGTCCGGGCGGCCCGGACCGCCCACCAGACCCAGACCGTCCGCGAAGGCATGCGGCGCCCCGGTCGGCCCGGCAGGCCCTGACCCGCGACGGCCCTTCGCGCGCAACTGCCCGGACCGCCGGCCGAACGCCGCGTCGGTCAGGTGTCGGCCCCGGCGTGGGCGTGTCGAGGCCCGGCTCGGGGGCCGTGCCAGTCCAGGCACAGGACGGTGGCGTCGTCAAGGAGGTGCCGGTCGCAGGCGACGGACACGGCTGCCGTGAGGGCGCGGACGACCGTGCGCGGATGTTCGCGCGCGGTGGCGTGGAGGAGTGCGGACAGGTCGACGGACGCGGCGCGACGCTCCTGCATCCCGTCGGTGTAGAGCACGAGGCGGTCGCCCGGGCGCAGGTCGAGGTCCTGCACCTGGTAGACGCCTTGTTCGGGGAATCCGAAGGGCAGGTTGACCACCGGGCGGAGTTCCTCGACCTTGCCGTCGCGCATGCGGAGCGGCCGGGGGTGGCCGGCGTTGACGAGCTGGGCTCCGCTGCCGTCGAGGGCGATCCGGATCAGCTGGCCGGTGGCGAAGTCATGGCCGTGGTCGAGGAGGGCCCGATGGGTGCTCTGGGCCTGTTCGGCCAGGTCGGCCCCGGCCCGGCGGGCGCGTCGGGAGGCGCTGACCAGGAGCGTGGCCATCAGTGAGGCGTCGATGTCGTGTCCCATGGCGTCCGTGACGGACACGTGCAGCACGTCGTCGTCCACCGTGTAGTCGTAGGTGTCGCCGGCGATGCTGTCGGCGGGGATCAGGGCGCAGGCGAGGGCGAACTGGGCGGCCTCGCAGCAGGATGCCGAGGGCAGGAGCTGGCGCTGGATCTCGGCGGCCAGACTCACCTGTGTGGTGCGCCGGCCCCAGTGGTAGAGGTCGGTGAAGCGCCGGTCGGTCACGACGAGGTACGCCAGTGCGTGTGCGGCTTCCGCGACGTGCTCCAGCACCCCCTTCCCGAGCTCCGCCAGGGACAGTTCGAGCACGCCAATGGTGTCTCCGCGGTTGGTGACCGGTGCGAGCACGCGGTAGCCCTGATCGGCGTCTCGCAGCCAGAGCACCTCCTGGCTGCGCAGCACCTCCTCGTAGGCGCTGCCCGCGAGGGGGACCTGCTCGGCCGAGGCCCGGCGCTGCTGCTGGGCGCTCGCCTCCTCCCGGCTGACCCTCACCATGAACTGACCGACGATGTCGACGATCAGGAAGGACACCGAGCGTGCCGCGAAGCGTTCGCGCAGGTCGCGTGCCACGACGTGGAGGGAGCCGCCCGGCGCGACCTCCTCCGCCGCAGCCAGCACCTCCGTGAGTCCGAAGCGCTCAGGTGCCACGTCAGCCTCCCTCGGTGTCGCCCGTCCCGTTCCCGTCGAGGCACCGGGATCTCGCGTGGGACGGAAGACGTCAGCGTTGTCGCCCTCTGCCAAGCATGGTCTCTCAGGGCCGGGGCGGTGTGCGCGCCGAGCGTGTCTCCGGACGGAGCCCGCTCACCCGCCGCACGCGGGCGGCGGGACTGCGGCCGGCCCGATGGCGCCCGTGCCGGGCGCCGCCTCCCGCTCTGCCGTCCTGATCCGCGCCTCCCGCCCCCTGCGGTGCGGATCGGGCGGGCATCAGGCGAGGGTCAGGAAGAGCTTCTCCAGTTCCTCCTCCGACATGGGAGGGTCCCCGGCGGCGCTCTCGCTGAGGCACTGGCGCATGCCGCTGGCCACGATCTTGAAGCCTGCCCGGTCCAGCGCGCGTGACACCGCGGCGAGCTGGGTGACGACGTCCTTGCAGTCGCGTCCCGCCTCGATCATCGCGATGACGGCCGCCAGCTGTCCCTGCGCCCGGCGCAGCCGGTTCAGGACGGGTCGTACGACGTCTGCTTCCACCTGCACGGAGATCCTCCTCCGATCGCCCCCACGTTCCGTCTACCTGGTCGTCGTCCCCAATAGAATACCCCGCCGGGTATATTTCAGCGTTCCGCGACCGGCTCGGTGCGCCCTGCGCCCGTACCGTGCGGCGGGCCGCCGGCCCGGCGCCTTCCGACGAGGGTGCAGCCGCCGACCGCCAGGGCGGTTCCGCCGAGCCCGCCCCACACCGCCGGGTTCCCCCAGAAGCCGCCGCCGAGCTGCTGGGCGAGCACGAGGGCACCCATCACGACGACGAACCAGCCGAACGCCCTGCGCATCGCCTCCTGGGGAATCCGCCGGGCGAAAAACCGCGCACCGACGACGCTGCCCACGACGGCCGCCGCCGTCACGGTGAGGGCGAGGCCCCAGTCGAGGTGCACGCCCGACAGGTGTCCGGCCAGACCGGCGAAGGAGTTCATCGCGATGACGAGCAACGAGGTGCCGACGGCGATGCCGATCGGCAGCCCGCCCAGGATCGCGAGCGCCGGTACGACGAGGAATCCACCGCCCGATCCCACCAGGCCCGTGACGGCACCGGCACCCACGCCGAGGACGGCGATGCGCACCGGCGAGGCCGGCCGACACTGCGGCCCCGGCCCGGCAGGCCCACGTGGGCGGCGCAGCATCGCCGTCGCCGTGGCGAGCATCATGACGCCGAACGCGACGAGGAGCGCCGTACCGGGGACGTGCTCCGCGATCCGCCCGCCGCCGTACGCGCCGACCATGCTGAACGCGCCGAAGGCCGCTCCCGTGCGCCAGTGCACACGACGGGCGCGCGCGTGCGGGACCAGCGCGGCCAGACTCGTGACCCCGACGACGAACAGGGACGTCGCGACGGCTTCCTTGGTGTCCAGTCCGGCGAGATAGACCAGGAGGGGGACGGTCAGGATCGATCCGCCGCCTCCCAGGACGCCCAGACTGACCCCGATCAGCAGGGACGCGGCGACGATCAGGACGATCACGGCTTGGCCCGCAGGTCGCCCTGCAGCTCCGCGATCACGGTGCGGATGTCGGTGCGCGGGCCGCGGTTGTAGGGGAGCTTGGACAGCAGCACTCCCATGGCGCAGGAGTTGCTGATCGCCGCGTACGTCAGACCGGCGCCGACGGCCGTGCCGATCAGGTGTGCGCCGGGCACGAACACGCCCACCAGTCCCGTGACCAGCACGAGGGATCCCGCGACGAGCCGGACCTGTCGCTCCATGTCCCACCGCTCGTCGCCCCTGTTCGCGGGTGCTCCGGTCGCCTCCCAGGCGTTCATGCCGCCCTCGAGGACGCGGAGGTTCGGCAGGCCCGCCTCCGTCAGCGCCTGCCGGGCCTGCTCGGCGCGGGCGCCGGAGCGGCAGACCAGCACCACCTCCTCGTCGAGGTGGGACAGCAGCTCGGCCCGGTGCTCGCGCAGGGTCGCGAGGGGCACGTTGTACGAGCCGGGGATGTGCGCGGTGCGGAACTCGGCCGGAGTGCGCACGTCCAGCATGCGCGGTGCGTGCCCCTCCTCGACGAGTCGATGGAGGGCGGCGGGAGAGATCGACGCGGTCTGGGTGGAGTGCTCGGACATGCAGTGCTCCTGTCTCTGGAAGGGAGGGGAGATTTTCGGGAGGGGGATTTCCGGGGCGGGCGATTTCCGGAAGGGGAACGGGGAGGGGGGAAGGGGTGAGGGGGAAGGTGCGAGGGGCGGGCTGAAGCCGGCCCCCGCACCGAGAGGTACCCCGGGGGGTATATTCCTGCTCGGGTGAGGCCCTGGTGGATCCGCGGGGGCGGGGCCGGCCGCCCTCGGACGGGTGCCGCAAGGGCGTCCGCGGGGTGCCAGGCGGGTCAGAGCCGCGTCACGGCTGGGACGGCTCGGCCGTGAGCGCCCATGCGGCGTAGCCGCCCAGGACGTCGGAGACGTCCCCGAAGCCGCGGTGCCGCAGCAGGCTCGCCGCGATGGAGGAGCGGTGGCCGCCGGCGCAGTGCACGACCAGCGGGCGGTCGGCGGGGAGCTCGTCCGTGCGGGCCGGCAGTTCGCTCAGTGCGATGTGCAGGGCGCCGTCGATGAAGCCGTTCTCGCCCCGCTCGCCGCAACTCCGCACGTCGATGACGAGCGGCGGCCGATCGCCGCGCAGCGCGGCACGCAGCTGCGCGGCGGTGAGGCGGCTCGCGGGGGTGACCTCGTCGGCCAGCGCCTCCAGGGCCTTCTCGGGGTTACGCAGGTAGCCCAACGTGCGGTCGAGGCCGATCCGGGCGAGGCGGGTGACCGTCTCCTCCTCCCGGTTCTCCGGCGCGATGACGAGCAGCCGGTCGGCAGGGTCGAGCACGGTGCCCGCCTGCTCGGCGAACCGGCCCTCGACCGGGACGTTGACCGCGCCGCGCAGGTGGCCGCCGGCGAACTCCTGCGGCGACCGCGCGTCGACCACCACCGCGCCGGAGCGCCTCAGCTCGGCGAACTCGGCGGGGGAGAGCGACCGCGCCGCGGCCGTGGCGTCGTACAGGGCGCGGTCCTTGCGGTTCAGCTGGGCGTCGTACGCGAAGTACCCGGGAGCGGCCGGCTGGCCTGCGGTGACGAGTGCGACGAACTCCTCGCGGCCCATCGGGGCGCAGGCGTAGTTGGTGGCGCGCTGCTCGCCGATGGTGGACTGCCTGGCGGTGGAGAGGCTCTTTCCGCAGGCGGAACCCGCGCCGTGGGCCGGGAAGACCCGGACCTCGTCGGGCAGGCCCATGAGCTTGTTCTGGACGCTGTCGTGCAGCATCGCGCCGAGTTCCCCGGCGGTCACGCCCACCGAGGCGAGCAGGTCGGGGCGGCCGACGTCGCCGATGAACAGCGCGTCGCCGGTCAGGACGCCGTACGGGACGGTGTCCTCGGCGTGCTCGTAGACGAGGACGCTGATCGACTCCGGGGTGTGCCCGGGCGTCTCCATGATCTGCAGGGTGACGTCCCCGAGCGCGATCCGCTCGCCCTCGGCCAGCTTCCGGATCGGGTACTCGGTCTCGGCCCGGCGGCCGTAGCCGATCCACGCGCCCGTGCGATCGGCCAGTTCCAGGTGCCCGGCGACGAAGTCCGCGTGGAAGTGGGTGTTGATCACGCCGACCACGGTGAATCCGTGCGCCTGGGCGTCGGCCAGGTAGGCGGAGACGTCACGGCGGGGGTCGACGACGACGGCCTGCCCCGTCGTCCGGTCGGCGATCAGGTACGACGCCTGGGAGAGGCAGTCGAGGTAGTACTGGGTGAAGAACACGACGAAACCTTCGACGGGGTAGGGGCGCGCATCCGAGCGGATGCGGGGGGCGGAGACGGGGCGGAGATGCCCACGCGACCGGTCCGGCCGGCGCGGCACGGCAACCGGTGCATCCCGTGCGGCTGTTGCCTGCGGTCCGGCTGGAGCGCTCGGCTCACTCGCGCCGTCTCGATACCCCCATGGGTATTTACGCATTCGACGGTAAGGGGGTCTTCCCGGCGATGTCAAATACCCCCATGGGTATCCAGTACGCGGACGCAAAATACGGGTGGGGGTATATTGACCTGGGGTGACCGGCGCGAATGCCGGGCATCGGCCGGTCGGTGGCCCGGGCGGTCGGTGACTGTCGACCGGCCTGCGGCGCGAGAAGGGGGCACTGCGCGGCACGGCATGATCGCCGCACGGCTCGTCGTCCCGGCCCTGTGGCAGGTGACCGGACCGTGTCCCGCCCCGGCGTTTCCGCTCTCGTCGTCTCCCCGCCGTCACCGAAGAGGCGGACCGCCTCGCCGCCCCCTCGCGGATGCGCCACGGAGGCGTTCCGCGATCGGCCTCAGGCCGATCGGGCGACTCGGCGTCAGTCGACGGCGCGGCCGTCCGTGCCGAGCGTGGCGGCCTGGTGCCCCGGGGCTCGGGTGTGCCGCTGCTCGCCCCTTCGAAGCGCCGAAGTCCGGTGCGCGCCCGGCGAGATGCCGTGAGCGCGCCGGAGCGATCGACCGAAGTCGCGGACCGGGAGCCCCCGGTGTGCGTCGACGCCCCGGCTCCTGCGGCGTTGTAGACCCGGCTCGGCCGTTCCGCGATGCAAGGCTCCAGGCATGTACCCCCGGTGCGCTTCCCCCCGTCATGCTCCGCGCGAGCTCCGCACCAGCCGGCGCCCCCACGCCCTGCCGGCCGCCGCCGTCGCGGAAGAGGGGGCATCGTCGCCGCCCGGGCGCCGATGGCCACCGCGACGTCGCCATCGAACGTGAGAACGGGACCGCAGGGCAGGAACCGCCGGTGACCGGCATCGATGCCCGTACCTCCGGTCCGTGGTGGGCATCCTGGGTGACGGGCACTCAACTCTGCGTATTGCCTTGCAGGTCGCCGCCATATTAGAGTTTGAGCATGGCTAAGTCTCCGCGCATGACGCTCCAGACTCAACTGGTGCTGCGGACCCTCCTGGAGACGCCCGCGAAGGCCCGTTACGGCCTTGAGCTCTCCGACGCCGCAGGACTGGCCCCCGGTACGATCCACCCGATCCTCGCCCGCCTCGAGAACGCCGGATGGCTCGAGTCCTACTGGGAGGACCCGAGCGAGATCGAGAAGACCGACCCGCCTCGACCCGCCCGGCGCTACTACCGCTTCACCCCGGACGGTGCGGAAACCGCCCGCCTCGCCCTCGCGCAGGCCTACAACGGAGGGGCCACCTCCGCGCGACTCCGCCCGTCCACCGGCGGGATCGGAGGGTGATCGTGGAGAAGCACGAACACCGCTGGGGACCGCTCGTCGCGATCTGCGTGCTTCCGATCTTGCTCCTGGCCGGATACGAGCACGCGAGGCGATACCGGGAAGAATGGAACGCCGAGTTCGACGAGCTGGGCCCCTGGGGCGCGATCCTCCGCTACACGAGCGCCATCACCTTCACGGCCTGGGCCGTCGGAGCCACCCTGGCCGCACAGAAGCACGGAACGAACCGCTCACTGCCCCGCACGCTTTCCCTCGTGGCGATGCTCACCGGAAACCCGGAGCGCTACGAGCGGGAGTACGCGGCGGACTGGTACGACGTACGGACCAGGCCCTTCCTCTTCCGCTGCCGCTACGTGATCAACACGAGCCTTCGCGCCGGAGTGATAGGGGTTCGGTCGCTCAGCGCAAAACTCGGCCGGACATGACAGGCACGCGGGCGGTCCTCCTCGTCCCACACAGCAGTCCGCCGCTCCCCTCTCGGCCTAGGAACCGTGGGAGCGGCGGAACCACCCGGCACCACCGCAAAGGAGAGCACCAGATGTCCGTACAGGATCCCACGGCCGCCGCCGGACCGGAACCCGGACCCGGCCGACAGCTCACCATCCCGCTGCGCTACCCGTCCGGCACCGGCGTAGCCCTCGCCACAGGCATCACCGCCGGCGTCACCTGGGAGTACATTCCGCCGGACGCCACCTGGCCGCTCGTGGTCCTCGGGGCCGTGGCGATGATCTGTGACACGGCGGTCATCGCCATCCGGGCCCGCCGCCGCACCACCTGATCAGCCGGGGGACAGCACCGCAGGCGAACGCCCGCTCGTCGGCCACGAGGGCTTCGCACGGCCGGTGACCGCACCTCAGGTGTCCCCGCCCCCGGGGCGATTCGCCGGCCGTGCGACGCTTCGTTCCGCTCGCCACGCCCCCGTCGTGACGAGCACCACGGCCTCGCCGGTCTCCCCCGTCCGGCGGGGTGGCCTGAGAACTCCTGACGGAAAGACGCGCTGGGTCGTGCTGATCACTCTGCGTACGGGAGAACGTCTGCTGAGCCTGCTGGATGTGATTCCCGACGACTTCACCCCGCTGCCGAAGGTGACCTCACGCGAAGAGGGGTTGCAGGTCAGGCGGCTCCTTGACCGAGCTCCTTCGGTCCGGGAATGGCTGCCGCGGGAGGGCGAGGGCCCGGGCCGGCTGTGACAGCCCGAGCCGTTGCGGGGGCGGAAGCGGCTGGACGACCGCAGGGTCCTGAACGGGATCGCGTGGCATGTCACGGCTGGCCCCAGCGGCTTATCGGGGAGCTCTCGGCCGAAACAGCCGGCCGGACCGATCCCGGGGAGTCCCGATCCCATGAGCACCACTTCGCACCCCTCGACGGCGTCTCACGCCTCAGCCGTGAGGGCGTTTCCCCGCTGACCGAGTGGGGTGGGACCTCGGTGAGGCAGCGCCCCACTCGGTCAGCGCATGAGCGCGAGGACGCGGCCGGCCTGTGCGCCGTGCACCGTCCTCAGGGAAAGCAGGTGCTCGGTGTCGTTCTGGCCGCGGCCGTGGCGGGCGACAGTGAGGTACGCGTCGACGCCGCGGGCGAGGTTGATGCCGAGCATGCCTTGACGCGGTGCGTGAAACAGGACATACCCTCCCCAAAGGAAATCAGGGCAGCATGAGGACCGACGGCACGAAATACAGCGACTTCACTGGCTGGATCGACCCGCCGGACGACGTGCAGCCCGCGCTGAACGGCGACCTCACCTGCGACATCGCCGTCATCGGCGGCGGCATGGGTGGCATGGCTGTCGCCCTGCGCCTCGCGGAGCGCGACCAGGACGTGGTCCTGCTGGAGGCCGAGTTCTGCGGCTACGGCTCGGCCTCGCGCAACGGCGGCCAGATCGCCGGGGCGCCGGGTGGCGACCTCCGGATGCTCACCCTCCAGTCCCCGAAGAAGATGCCGATCATGGCCAGACTGGCGGAGCACGCGGGCCGCTACGTGGAAGACCTCATGAAGACGCACGACATCGACTGCGACTACGTCGCGAACGGCCTGGTGTGGGGTGCGGTCTCACCCCTCATGATGCTCAGGGTGCGCACCCAGGCGGCGATCCTGCGCGCCTTCGGTGGGCACGGGACCGTCGGCAGCCGAGAAGAGCTCGGCCTTCCCGCCGGCTTCGTGGGCGGAATGCGGGAATCCATCGGCGGGATGCTGAACCCGGGCAAGCTCGCTCGTGGTGTGCGCCGCGCGCTGCTCGTTTCCTCCGCCGAGGTCTTCGAGCAGACGCGGGTGAGTGATGTCCGGCGGACGGGCAGCACCGTCGAGATCACGACACCGCACGGCACCGTGCGGGCCGACAAGGTGGTGCTCGCAACCAGCGTCTACGGCGGCGAGTGGGACATCACGCCCAAGAACGCGACGCCGCTGTACGTCATCGAGATCGAGTCGGAACCCATCGCGCCGGAGCGGCTCGCCGCGCTGGACTGGACCAGCCGATCCGGCATCATCACCCAGCACCAGTTGATGACCCACTACCGGCTCACCGAGCGCAACACCATCGTCTGCGGGGTCCGCCAAGCGCAGCGAGGCCAGACCTACCCGCTCCCGGACCGCCTCCCGGACCCGCGTGTCGTGCAGGACATGGGGAAGGATCTGGCCAACCGGTTCCCGTCGCCGTCCGACGTGGCCATCGAGCGGGCCTGGGGCGGTTGGATCGGCATCAGCCCGGACTGGCTGGCCGTCGCCGGGCAGGTGGGCGACAACGTCTTCTACTCGATGGCCTGCAACGGCCACGGCCTCTGTCAGGTGCCGTACGTGGCCCACCAACTCGCCGACTACATCGTCGACGGCGAAATGCCGGAGGACCTCGCCGGCATCTGGTCGGACGCCTCGAAGTACTCACCGGCGATGTCGCTGCTGATGCAGCCGTTCGTCCTCCGAGCCGTCTCGGGGCTGGACCGCTTCAACGACTTCTTCAACGGCAGCAGGACACTGGCCCGCCGGGCGCTCCGTCGCGGCAGGCGCGGTCGGCGGGTGTGACGTCGTTCGGCGGGCCGGTTCAACTTGCGTCACGTTGTGCGCCAGTTGACGGCGGATCGAGGCGGCGACGGACTCGGGTTCGTCGCGGTTCGGCGCATGGTGAGTGTGCGCCGGGGAGTGGCGGTGCCCTTGTCCGCCCGGAACGGAAAGGCCAGGAGATCCAGGGGGCGGCGGCGTAACTCATCGAGGCCGCGCCACGCGCACATGTGCCCGCTCCTGCGCGCGGTGAGAAGCGGACTGCGCCCGGCCGGCCCCGCGGAGGGTGGACAGGCGCGCGGCGCCGCTTGGGCGGCGGGGGCACGGCCGGCCGAAGGGGCGAACCGGGGTGCGGGCAGGTGAGGAGTCCGGCACGGCTCGTCGGGGCGTGCGAAGCGCCCCGACGAGCAGGAGCCGTCGGCTCAGGCGGCGGTGTCGAAGGTGTAGTGGCGGGTGTGGTCGAGCATGTCGGCCGGTGTCACGTCACCCCACGGGCGCATGGTGTCGTTGAGGTCGACGACGTTGGGCGTGCCCGCGGCCGGCAGGTAGGTCGACCGGGGGTGGCGCGCCTGCCAGTCGGCCCACAGCTTGTCGATGAAGGCGTGGTGCAGCCAGAACACCGGGTCGTTCGGAGAGACGCCGGTGGCCATCTGGCCACCGACCCAGACGTGGACGCGGTTGTGGAGGTTCACCCCGCGCCAGCCCTCCAGGTGGTTGCGGAAGCCGTCCGAGGAACTGTTCCAGGGAGCCGTGTCGTACGTCTCCATGGCGAGGACGGAGTCCACCTCGGCCCGGGTGGGCAACTGCCGCCCGCCGGCGCCCAGGTCGCGGCGGAGGTAGTCACGGCCGTCGACGCGGACGTTGACGGTCCAGCGGTTCCCGGTCCGTGCGAAGGCCCCGTCGAGGACCTGGCCGTCGCGGGCCCGCCCGGTGCCGCCGAGGAAGTCGGGGGCCCAGAGCGAGGAACGGGAGGTGCGGTCGGCCGTCCAGTCCCAGTACGGGAGGGTGACGGCGCTGTCCACGGACTGCAGCGCCTGCTCGAATTCTATGAGGAAGCGCCGGTGCCAGGGCAGGAACGACGGCGAGCGGTGCCCCACGCGGTCGCTGGTGTCGGTGTCGCTCATGATGAAGGCGTTGTGCGTGGTGACGAAGGTGTCGTAGCGGCCGGTCCGCTTGAGCTCGAGCAGCGCGTTCACGAAGCGGCGCTTCTCGTCGGCGGTGAGCGTGGCCTGGTTCTTGCGTACGGTCATGGTGGTGCGGCTCCTGGGTCGGATCAGGCGAGGGTGAGCGGTACGAGCGGGGCGCCCTGCAGTTCGCGGACGGCCGCGCGGGCAATCGCCTTGGGCGTCGCGGCGGGCTCGTAGTGGTTGATCACGCTGATCCAGGTGCCGTCGGCGTTCTGCATGACGTGCAGTTCCTCGCCGTCGATCGTGACGGAGTAGCCGCCCCCGTGGTGCCCCCCGTGATGACCGCCGCCGTGCGAGGGGCCGCCCTTGATGCGGCGCCCCAGATAGACCTCGTCGAACTCCGCCGGAGCGGCGGCCGCGGCCGGGCCGGCGGAGAGCGGAGCGGCGACGGCGGACCCGGCGAGTGCGAGGCCCGCGGCGGCCCCGGCGGCGCCTGCGGCGACACCGAGCACCTTGCGGCGGGTGATGCTGGACATGGAAACCCCCTAGTGGTCTGTGCGGCCGGGGGATTGGTCATATGCCCCCGGCAGCTCACATCAGTACGGGGGCGTGCGGGCTCAGCGGAAATCGGCGAGATCCGGTTGGTCGTGAACCGGACAACTTACCCCGAAAAGTCCAGACTTGAACGAAGGTGATCTTGCTGTCCCGGCACGGAAAGCCGTCCGGACGTGAAAATCTTGCGGAGGAAGTGATCATCAGGTGGATGATCTTTCGAGGTGACGAATGGCGTGTGGTGGCCCCCACCCCGTCAGACTGTCCGGATCCGATGCGATCGCGGGCGTCGCCCACCGGCAGCCGGACGATCGCGGTCGGCGTCTAGGGTGAGCGGCATGACCGTCCATGCCCTCGCCCATCGCCCCCTGACGGTGGAAGCCGTCGCCGAGTTCCTGGGCCTGCCGGCCGCGCCGCCCGTCCCGGAAGACGACGAGGACGCGGTCGGCGAAGAGGTGCGGCGGAGAGGCTGGGAGGGGGAGGACCGGCTCGTCTGCGACTCCTACCGCACGGCTCACGGGCATGTGATGTGCAGTGAAACCCTCAGCCCGTTCGGCGACCCGGACGCACGTGCCTTCCTCGTCTTCGGCGAGCTGTACCCGGTGGACCCGCACGATGAGAGCCTGGCCAACGCGTCCTGGCTGAACGGCCTCCTCGACGCGTGGCAGAAGCTGCCCGGGTGGAGCGGCCGACGCCCCGCTACGGCCCGGGACTGCGAAGACCTCCTCGCGCAGGCCGCGCAGATGGTCGGTGACCACCTCGGCGCGTCCCCGGAACGTACGGTGCTCTCCTCGGAGGCCCTGGCGGCCGGACCGCGGCTGACGCAACGCGTCTGGCGCACCGCCGGCCACGCGGTCGTCCTGGGTCCGGCACCCGACAACGGCCCTTACGGCTACCTCACGCACCTTCAGCTGTCGTGCACCCCTCTCGCCTGCGGCCCCGAACTGCCGCCCGCAGGCGACGAGGACGGGATGGCGGCATGGATCGGCGCGCACGTGGACTGGTGACGACCGCCGCCGGCAGCGTGGATCGGCTTGTATCGGCGTCTACGGCGTCTACGGCGTCTACGTGAAGAGCTGTCCGTGCACGGGTTGCGGGCGGCCCGTAGGGCGGCCGCCGGGGAGTCGGCGAGCGTCGCGTCCGAAGGGTGGCCGGGGAAGCCCGACGTTCAGGGTGGGTCAGCGCCGGAGCGCGGTGCCGACCGTCTCGGTGCGGTCGCCTCGGCCGACGACCGGCGCGAGGAGGGTGTTCTGCTACTCGACGGCGAGCATCCCGGCGTCCTCAGGGAATGGCACGAGCGCCGGGTGGGCGCCGGCGCTGCCGGCGGGGTGCAGCCGAGCTGCTGCGTCACCTCAGGGGCGGGATATCAGTTCGATGCGCACGCGCCGACGGTCGGCGTCGCTGTGCTCATGGCCCGACGGCGCCGGACGCGCCCGCCACGTTCCCGTGCAGGGCCCGTTCCTCGGCGCCGGCCAGCAGGAAGAAGGCCGGCGGCAGGACGAGTTCGATCACGGTCAGGGCGATCTGGAACCCGTGCGGCTCGCCCTCCACGGCGAGCGAGATCAGCCGGCCCACGCCGCCCAGGAGGAAGACGCCGGCGAGCCATCGCACGGCCTGGGCGGGGATCGGACGCTGTCGTGCGGCCCAGAGCCAGGACAGGCCATAGCCGACGAAGCTCGCCCCCATGAACCGGCCCCAGCTGTCGACGGTCGCGCCGGCGGACTCGGCGCCGGTAATCGCCGCGTTGCCGAGTGCCACGTGGAGCAGGCCGATCGCCACGCAGGCCCAGCCCATCAGCAGAGTGAGTGCGCGCAGAGCCTTGCCCATGGCCCCTCCCGGGGGTTGCGGTCCGGACGGCCGGGGTGCCCGCCCTCGCACGTGTCTGGTTGACATGCGTCTACTACGTTGGCGCGCCGGTAGACACATGTCAACTAGAATGCGGTCGTGCCTCCCCGCCAGCGACTCACTCCCGCCGAACGCCGCGCCCAGCTCCTCGCCGTCGGCGCACGCCTCTTCGCCGCGCACCCCTACGTGGACGTGCTGATGGAAGAGGTCGCGGAGCGGGCCGGCGTCTCCCGGGCCCTGCTGTACCGTCACTTCCCGAGCAAGCAGGCCCTCTTCGCGGCCGTCTACCAGCAGGCGGCGGACCGACTGCTCGCCGAGACGCGGTTCGACCCCGCCGACTCCCTCGTCGACCAGCTCACCCAGGGCATGGACGTCCATCTCGACTACTTCGTGGCCAACCGCAACGCCGTGCTCACCGCGAACCGGGTCCTCGCGGGCGATCCGGTGATCCAGACGATCATGACGGACGAACTGGACGCGCTCCGCGCACGTCTGCTGGCCGTGCTGCCCCTCGCGGACGAGAGCGCCCGCGAGGCCGTGTCCGGCGTCCTGAAGAGCTGGCTGGTCTTCGTCCAGGTGCTGTGCGTCGACTGGCTCACCCACGAGACCTGTACGCGCACCCAGTTGCGCGACGTCTGCATCGGCGCCGTCATCGGTGCCCTCCGGCCGCTGCTCAGCGAGGACCCGGCCCCCGAAGGCCTGCCACCGTACAGGCCCGACGGGACCGGTCGGCCCTGAGCGCGACACGGCAGACCTGCCGGCGCGGCGAGAAACCCCTCGCGCGGCCGGCTGCGCTGCACGGTGGCAGCAGGCCGCCGACCGATGAGCCGCGGAGCTCTCGTCGGATGCGCGGCCGTGCTGCCGGGGGCGACGGCGGGGCCTCCCGGCGGGAGATCCCCGTCCCCGCCGGGAGGTGGTCCGAACCCGGCGGCCGGACGGCCGGGGCGGCGGTCCGGGGGAGGGCTTGTCCGGCTACGACGCCTTGTACGCGAGGAGTTGGACCTCTCGGAACTGCCGCTTGTCGGTCGGCTTCGGCTCGATCACCAGCCGGGCCGACTCCTGCAGGCCATGGGCGCGCAGAAGACCGGCGAGGCGGTCGGGGCACCAGCGATAGGCCGTCACCACCGTGTGGTCGTAGGCCTGCGTCTCGTGGTGCGGCCCGTCGGTCGCGGGGAACTCGATCAGCAGGTGGCCGCCGGGAGCCAGGACCCTGGCCATCTCGCTCACCACGACGGGCAGGTCCTGGGGTGGCGTGTGGATGACGGACCAGCGGGAGAGCACCCCGCCGAGAGTGCCGTCGCCGATGTCCAGCGCGCCCATCGAGCCGATCTCGAACCTCAGCTCCGGGTTGGCCTCGCGAGCGAGCCCGACCATCACGGGGGAGGCGTCGACACCGAAGGCGTTCAGGCCGAGCCCATGGAGGTGGGCGGTGATGTGGCCCGGTCCGCAGCCGAGATCCGCGACGTTGCCGCCGCTCGCCCGGACCAGTTCCGCGAAGGCGCCGAGCAGGGCACGCTCCAAGGGGCGTTCGTCCAGGGTGTCGTGGAACATCTCCGCGTAGGTCGATGCGACGGCGTCGTAGGCCCTGCTGGTGGCGCTCAAGGAGTCGAGTTCGGTCACCCGGAGACCGTAGCTGCCCGGCAGGCCCGCGTGCGGGTCGCCGGTGAAACCCGGCGCGAGGGCCGCCCGGGCCCGCCGCGTGCCCGGCCCTGTCTCGCCCGTCGCGTGCAGACCAGGTGTACCCACACAGGCCCGCCCCCGGCGGCACGCCGTGACGCCGCGCCCGGGCCGTCAGCAGCACCCACCACTCGTCCGCGTGACCGAACATCATCGGCGTCGCCCCCGGTGTCGCCTTCCCCTCACGCCTTCCTCCCCCGCCGCACCCCGGTGAGAACCTGTTCCGCGGAGCCCGCGCCCGGGAGATACCGCCCGGCGACGAGGCCGCGTCCACGGCATGCCTCGTCCTCCTCGTCGGCGACTCCGGGGCCGGGCGTCGGGGCGGCGATGCCTGCGGACGCCCGGACCCGGGTTCCTAGGCGTCAGATCATCATCAGCAGCCGGGTCTGGGGCACGAGCTTGCGGTTCACGCTCGTGCTCTGGACGAAGATGGTGAAATCGTCGTTGTGGTCGGGCTTGACGCGGACCTCGACGTCCGGCAGGCCGAGCAGGGCGCGGGCCTCCGGTCCGGTGTACACACGGTCCGTCTTCTTCTCGAGCACCGCGATCTGCTTGCGTGCCTGGATCTTCTCGGACTTGCTCAGCTCGTAGAACGCGCAGCCGGTGCGGTACGTGTGACCGGATTCGACGACCCACTCGCGGATCGCCACGTCACGCGTCACCGGGACCAACTGGTAGGCGGACGGATCCGCCGGGGTGAGTCCGGCCGCCTTGATGGTGTCCTTGTTGACGGCCTCCGCGCCCACGGAGAACACGGCCCGGGACCCGCGGATGCCCTTCGTACGTCCCACCATGAACTTCTCGGTGGCCTCCTGGATGACCTGCCCGGCCTCCTCCAGGCCCTGCGTGCTCGTGGCGTCCCAGATGGCGATGTTGTCCTTCGGGAATCCGCACTGCATCGCTTCGCGCTTGCCCATCTGGTCCGGCACGAGGACGGCGACCGTCCAGTTGTCCTGCTGCGTCTCGAACATCCCGGCCACGGCCTCGACGAGCTCCCGCGGCTTCTTGCTGGGGGCGTCGGGGCAGCGGTGGCTCGCGTTCTCCTGGCCGTCGGTCAGCACGAACGTCAGGAAGCTGTGGTCCCCGTACAGTTGGGCCGTCTCGGCGAGCTCGCGCTGCGACTTGAGTGCGGCCGCCAGCAGCGCGGTCATCCCGCCGGCCCGGTACAGCTGCTTCAGCGACGGCATCCGCAGCACGTCCTTGTCGTAGACGACGCACTCCACCTTGTCGGCGAAGACGTACACCGTGACGCGGGTCTCCTGGTCCAACTCCCGCGAGCGGCGGGCGAGATACTCGATCTGGCGATCGGCGACCTCGACGACCTTGCCGCTCAGGTGGGACATGGACGAGCTGGCATCCAGCACGAGGGCAACGTGGTTGATGTAGTTCTGGCTTCCGGACACGGGTAGCTCCCCCTCTTTCCGAATCGGTACCCCTACCGTCTCACCCACCACTGACAGTCGACCTCGGCCACGGGAGCGGCGCCGGAGCCCACCCATGGGGGCGGCGCCGGAACTCACCCATGGGGGCGGAGAAGGGGGAGGAGGGAGAGGGGAGAGGGAGTCGGAGGGCCGCTGTCGCATCAGGGGCCGGATCGTGCTCCGGGGCCCGTACCCGGACGCGGCGGCCGCGGTAGTGCCTGCGGGAGGCCGCCGGGGTCAGGGGGCCGGGGTCAGGAGGGCCGACGGGGTCAGGGTGACGGGGTCAGGAGGCCGACGGGGTGTCGAGAGGGACGTCCAGACGGTCGGCCAGGCCGGTGAGGGCCAGGCCGAGGGGGAGCGCGACGCGGCTGACGGCGTGCCGGTCGCCTCGCGTCGGGTCCCGGTTGATGATGAACACCGGCTTGCCGGCCTCGGCCGCCTGACGGACGAACCGCAGCCCGGACATCACCGTCAGGGAGGAGCCGAGCACCAGCACCGAGCTCGCCTCGCGTACCAGCGTGCGGCAGTGCTCGACCCGCTGCGGGGGGACGGATTCGCCGAAGAACACGACGTCGGGCTTCAGGATGCCGCCGCACGCCGCACAGGGCACCACCTGGAAGTCCCCTACCTGCTCGTCGGTGAGGTCGGCGTCACCGTCGGGGTTGATGCCGGCGGCCACCGGTTCGAAGCCCCGGTTGGCCTGTTCCAGTCGCCCGGCGAGTTCGTGCCGCGTGATGACGGCCTGGCAGGACAGACAGACGACCCGGCCCAGACTCCCGTGGAGTTCCACGACGCGCTCGGTGCCGGCGGCCTGGTGCAGCCCGTCGACGTTCTGGGTGATCACACCGGCCAGCAGACCGCTCCGGCCGAACGCGGCCACGGCCCCGTGCCCGGCGTTCGGCCGCGCCCGGCCGAAGGTGCGCCAGCCGAGGTGGCTGCGCGCCCAGTACCGGCGGCGGGCCTGTACGCCGCCGATGAAGTCCTGGTAGGTCATCGGGGTGTGCCGGCTCAGGCTGCCGCCCTCGCCCCGGTAGTCGGGGATGCCGGACTCGGTGGAGATCCCGGCGCCGCTCAGCACCAGCACTCTGCCGGCGCCGAGCGCGTCGGCGACCGGCCCCAGGTCCGTGGTACCCGGCGGCAGGTCCTCGGTGGGGGTCCAGCTCAAGGTGGGCCGCGTGCGCATGCGGCCAGGGTACGCAACCACCCGGGCAATCGCCCGTGCCGCCGACGGGACCCGGCGCCGGTGACCGGGACCGGCCCGGAGAGACGCCGGCGGGGCGGGCCGGGAGGCCATCACGCCCGCACCGGCTTCCGCCACGCCGCGAGGCCGGGCTGCTCGCGGAGGGTGACGCCCCCCCCCAACGCCATCAGCCGAGGGACCACCCGGGCTCGCCGGGCCCGGGCACGGGCCAGGCCGCCTCCGTGACCACGGGACTCGTCTGCCTCCGTGCCCGGGCTCGGCCGCACTCCGTCCCCGGACAGCCGCGGGCACGAGGCTGCCCCGCCTCCGGACCCGGGAAGGTCCGTCCCCGGACCCGGGAAAGTCCGTCCCCGGATTCGGCCGACCGCGGGCAAGGCTGTCCCGTCTCCGGGCCCGGCGGGTCCGGCCCCGGACTCGGCCGTCCCCCGGCCGGGCTGGCAATCGGAGCCTCGGGGTGCGGCGCCGCTTCCGCGCGGGTTGTCATACTGCTGCGATGCAGCCGCCCCCCTCGCGAGTCGTGCCGCCGGCGCCCGGCGCCGTACCCCGACCCGAACCCATAACCGCCGATCCCCGGCACGAGGCGAAGCCCGCGCTGCTCACCCAGTCGTGGCTCGACCTGGCGTTTCTGCACTGGGCCTTCGATCCTGCGGACGTGGCGCCGCTGCTCCCGGCCGGGACCGTGCCTGACACCCACGCGGGGGTCACGTACGTCGGCCTCGTCGCCTTCCGGATGCACCGCGTCGGCTGGTTCCGCCTGCCGGGCATTCCGTACCTCGGCAGTTTCCCGGAGACGAACGTCCGGCTCTATTCCGTCGACGAGCACGGGCGCCGAGGCGTGGTCTTCCGCTCGCTCGACGCCTCCCGGCTCATCCCCGTGGCGATCGGCCGCTGGGCGTTCCGTATCCCGTACGTCTGGTCGAAGATGGCCGTCCGACGGGACGGCGACACCCTCACGTACAGCAGCCACCGGCGCTGGCCGGGACCGCGGGGCGCTCGTAGTGCCCTCTCCGTGCGGGTCGGGGAGCGCATCGCGGAGCCCACCGACCTCGAACACTTCCTCACCGCCCGCTGGGGCATGCACAGCACCTGCTTCGGGCGTCCGCTGTACCTTCCCAACGCGCATCCCCGCTGGCCGCTCCACCGCGCCGAGCTGCTGTCGTACGACGAGGACCTGCTGGCCGCGGCCGGGCTGATCCGCCCGCCCGGCGGGCCGGTCAGCGTGCTCTACTCGCCGGGCGTCCCGGTCCGCTTCGGCGGCCCGCCCCGCATCCCGGCCCAGGCCTCGGCGCCGGCCCGGGAGTCAGTGGCGGCTGCCCCCACGTCTGCGACTCCGCCGGAAGCGTCGTCGGGGTCCTGAACGACCCGGGCGGTTCCGTCGGAGCCTTCGCGTTCGTCGAGATACGCCTCCAGCTGAGCGGCTCCGGCCAGCAAGGTGCGCCCGCGGGCCGACAGGCGCCCGTGCCAGTCGGACAGGGCGGCCTGGAGCGGCTCGAGTCCGCCGGCCGCCCGTACCTGAGTGATGAGCGGGGCGATCTGCTCCAGCAGGTAGCCACCGCGCCGGAGCTGGTGAGTCAGGCGGGCGTCGCGTACGTCGGCCTCGTCGTAGACGCGGTATCCGGTCAGCGGGTCGCGGGTCGGGCGCACCAGCCCAGCGTTCTCCCACTTGCGGAGCGTCGCGGGTCCGACTCCGAGCTTCCGGGCGAGCGGCCCGATGAACGTTCCACCCGACCCCGCCGCCGCGACCGGTTCGGGTCCCGACCCGCGTCCCGACCCCGTGACGGGTCCGGGCTCCGCCACGATCTCCGAGCCGTGCCCGGGCGCCGGCTCCGCCGCCAGGTCGCGCAGGGCGTTCTCCACGGCGCGCAGGGTTCGCCGGTCGTCGAGGAGTTGCGCGTGGCTCTCGTCGATGAGGCGGAACGCCTCCTCCAGGGTGCCCTGGTTCACGGCCCGCATGATCGACGTCGCGGTCCGGTGGCCGTGGCCGGGTACGAGGGCGAGAAAGGCGCGCAGCGCGGCCGCGTGCAGCGGGGTGTAGGTGCGGTAGCCGTGGGGTGTGCGACCGGCGGGCGGGAGGATGCCGGCCTCCTCGTAGTTCCTGACCGCCTGCGTGGACAGGCCGTGCCGGCGTGCCAGATCGACCGGCCGCAGGCGTCCGCCCGTTTGAAGGTTTTGCCGCATGCTGCCGCCGCCATCACGAGAAAGTTTCCACCGGAGGTTCAACGATAGCGTTGAAGGCATGGCGACTCACATCAAGGACACCGCCCATGCCGTCGACGCTGCCGCCCTGATGGGGGTGCTCCGGACCCGGCCCCGGCTGCTCGCCCTGGGCGAGCCGACCCACGGCGAGGACACCCTGCTCGACGTCCGCAACGAGCTCTTCCGGCAGCTCGTCGCGCAGGAGGGCTACCGGACGATCGCGATCGAGAGCGACTGCCTGATGGGCCTGGTCGTGGACGACTACGTCACGTCGGGAACGGGCACTCTCGACGAGGCCATGGAGCGTGGATTCAGCCACGGCTGGGGCGCCTCCTCGGCCAACCGCGAGCTCGTGCGCTGGATGCGCGCCTACAACGAGGGCCGCCCCGCCCCCGAGCGGGTCCGCTTCGCCGGCTTCGACGGGCCCCTGGAGATCACCGGCGCGGCCGCCCCCCGGCAGGCTCTGACGGCGCTGCACGGCTACCTGTCGACCTGGGGGGACGCGGACCTGCTCCCCTGCACGGCCGACACCCTCGACCGGCTGCTCGGGGACGACGAACGGTGGACCGAGCCCGCCGCGATGACGGACCCCGGCCGGTCGGTCGGGCGGTCTGCCGACGCCGGTCGCCTGCGGCTGCTCGCCGACGACATGGCGGCCCTGCTCGACGAGCAGGCGCCCGGCCTGATCGCGGCGACCTCACGCGAGGACTGGGACCGGGCGAGCCTGTACGGGCGCACCGCCACCGGTCTGCTGCGCTATCACCACTGGATGGCCGACACCTCGCCCGCGCGACTGACGCGCCTGGTGGGCGTCCGTGACGAGATGATGGCCCGCAACCTCCTCGCCCTCGCCGCCCGCGGCCCCGCACTCGTCCACGCCCACAACTCCCACCTCCAGCGGGAGAAGAGCACGATGCGGATGGGCGGGAAGCCGCTCGAGTGGTGGAGCGCGGGCGCGCTGGTGAGCAGCCGCCTCGGGGACGGGTACGCCTTCGTCGCCACCGCGCTCGGCACCATCCGGCACCAGGGAGTGGACACCCCGCCGCCGGACACCATCGAAGGACTCCTGTACGAGCTCCCCGACGCGCACCACGTCGTCGACGCCGCCCGACTCGCCACCGCCCTCGGCGACACGACCCCCCGGCGCCGGGTGTCACCGTGGTTCGGATACGCCTCGTTCGACCCGGCCCATCTGGCGGGGAGCGACGGGATCGTCTTCGTGAAGGATGCCCTGCAGAGCTGAGGCGTCTCCTGCGCCGTCCTCGCTGGGAGGCCTCGCCGCGCCAGGGAACGGCCCGCAGCCCGCGGTTTGAAGGGGCTTCGGCGCCGCCAGTCTGTGAGGGAGGCCGCCGGCAGGAGCGGTCGGGGGGACGGAGGAGCGCCGCGATGACCGAACTCCGCATGCCGGAGGCGCCGTTGAGCTGGGTTCCGGCCACGCTGAAGAAGGGGGAGTGGCTTCTTCCGCCGCCGGACGGGCAGCCGGACGAAGCCTGGGTGGGGGCCGTCCATGGCCGACTCTGGCAGGGCACGGGCTTCGTCCTGGTCCCCGGTCTGCAGCTCGGGGGGCTTACCGAGCGGCAGTGCGTCGAACGGTGCGCGCGGATCGTCGGCCAGGTGTGTGCCCCGGTGGGCCTGCGCCTCCAACGGTCGGCGGGCGAGCTGCTGACCGCGGCGACGGCCCCCGCCGTCCCGCGAACGCCGGACACGGACGCCCCGGCCACCCCCGACGGGGACGACCGGCTCCTCCTCCCGCACACGGACCGCGGCGAGCGCCCCCGCCCGCCCCGGCTTCTGGCACTCCTGTGCATCCGGCCGGCGTCCGAGGGCGGAGAGTCCCTCCTGGCCAGCGGCCCGGCCCTCCGCGACCACCTGGCAACCGAGCGGCCGGAAGCCCTCCGCGAGCTCTCCGGGGACTTCCGCTTCGGCCGCGGCCCGGACTTCGATCGCGTCCGCCCGGTCTTCCGCCTCGACGGCGGAACGCCACGGGTGCACTACAACCGTTACTGGATCCGCCGCGGCCAGGACGAGACCGGCACCCCTTTCAGCCCGGCGCGGGCTGATGCCCTGGACGCGATGGACGCCCTGCTGCACGATCCGGCCGTGGTGCTGAGCCTGCCGCTGCGTCGAGGCGACCTTCTGCTGGTGAACAACTCCGCCGTGCTGCACGGCAGGAACCCCTTCCACGACGCCGGTGCGCCGGGCGGCGGACGCTGCTACGCGCGCATCTGGGCGGACTGACGCGCGCGACCCGAGGGCGGCGAGGCGGCGGACCTTGTCGGGTGCGGGCCCGGTGGGACGGTGGGGCCCGCCGGGCCCGGCCTGCACACGGCGGCGGCCCCTGCCGGGGCGCGGCCTCGACGAGGGGCCGGGCCCCGGCCGAGGGCGCCCGGTGCGACGCCGGACGGATGTCCGATGCCGTCCAAGCCGACGGCGATCGACCGCAATCGACGGAGATCAACCGCGACCAACGGCGAGGGACCGCAATCGACGGCAGTCGAGCTGGATGTGGCCGGCCCTCGGATCGGTCAGTGGAGGACCTGGAGGGCTCCCGGGAGTACGCGGGCGGTGAGCGGAAGGGTGGCTTCGACCTCGCCGTCGGCGCCGTACGGGACGGGGCGGTCGGCCTCGATGCGCACCTCCTTGCCCTGGACGACGCGCACTTGGGGGCGGTGGATGTGGCGGCCGCTGTCGAGCTCCTGCATCAGGGAGAAGAAGAGGCGGCGCGGGGCGTCGTGGATCATGACGATGTCCAGCAGGCCGTCGTCGAGGCGGGCACCCGGGGCGATGTGGCGGGCCGAGCCGTAATAGCCGGAGTTGGCGGCCACCACGGTGTATCCGGTGTAGGCGTGTTCGTGACCGTCGACGGTCACGCGGTAGCGGGTCGGGCGCCAGGTGGTGATCGCGCGCAGGGCCCCCGCGTAGTAGGACGCCGTGCCGCGCAGCAGGCGGGCCTGGTTCGCGTGGCGGTTGGCGAGCGCGTCGATGCCCGCGTAGAGGCTGCCCAGCACGACGGTCCGGTCGTGGACGGCGGACGTGACCTCGATGGTGTCGACGGGACGCGGCTCGCCCTCGAGGAGCAGACGGGCGAGCTGTTCCGGTTCGTCGGGCAGCTCCAGGGCCCGGGCGAAGTCGTTGCCGCGACCGGCCGGTACGAGTCCGAACAGCGCTCCGGTGCCGCTGAGCGCGCCGCCGATGCCGCCGGCCATGCCGTCGCCGCCGACGGCGAGTACGACCCGTCCGCGCTCGGCGGCCTGCAGGGCGAGTTCGCGGGCGTGGGCGAGACTGCGGCTGTACTCGGTGTCCAGGGCGGCGCCGGCCTCCCGCAGCAGCCGGGCGACCTTCAGCAGGGCCGCTGCGCCGGTGGCGCTGCCCGCGGTGGGGTTGACGACGGCCGTGAACTGTCGCATCAGATGCCTCCGGGCGAAGGGGGTGGTGCCGGGCGGTGGGTGGGTGTGTACAGGCGTGCAGGGCGGCCCTCGTGGGCTGACGGGTGCCCACGGAGAGCGGGCGGAGGGGCCGGCGGTCGGGGATGCGTGACGGCTCGGGGGCCGGGGGAGGGGTGTGGCGGGGATCCGGCCCGGGTGATGGGACCGGGTCCCCGCGCGCTCCGGGCTTCCGCCCGGCCGGAAGATCGCGAGGTTCCCCGCGCCGGCCCCCGCCCTGCGGATCACGCACCGACCGAGCCCCCGAGCCCCTGTCAGCCTCGCGAGCCCCGTCCGTACCGGGCCCGCGAAGGGTGCCAGGTCCGTTGGAGCGGAGGCCGCTGGGCGGGGCCCGCCGGAGCCACGCCCTCCGGAGCCCGGTCCGCGCGACCGGCGCGACCCGTCCCGCCGGGTCCGGGGTCAGTCCGTGGGCAGCAGGACGCCCGGGTTGAGCAGACCCTCCGGGTCGAGGCGGTCCTTGACCGCCCGGAGGGCGGCGATGCCGAGGTCGCCGACTTCGCGCTCGTACCAGTCGCGGTGGTCGGTCCCGACGGCGTGGTGGTGGGTGATGGTGCCACCGGCCGCGATGATGGCGTCGTTCGCGGCGTGCTTGGCGCGGGTCCAGTGCGCGACGGGCTCGTCGCCCTGGGCGGAGACCACGGTGAAGTACAGGGACGCGCCGTTCTCGTACACGTGCGAGATGTGGCACATCACCAGGGGCGGCGTCCCGGCCTCGGTGAGGGTGTGGGTGAGCGCGTCGCGTACGGCGGCGTACAGACCGGGGAGGCGCGACCAGTAGGCGGCCGTCTCCAGGGTCTCGGCCAGGGCGCCGGTCTCGAGGAGGGAGTCGCGCAGGTACGGGGCGGAGTAGCGCCCGTGCGCCCAGCGCTCGCCCGGCTCGTCGCCCGCGAAGGTGCCTCCGCAGGCGGTGAGGACGGCGGCGGCGGCATCGCGGCGCTGCATGGTGTCCTCCTCGGTGCCTTCGAAGCCGACGATGGCGAGGCAGCCGGCGTTCGGTGCGTCCCCGGACCCGGCGGCGGCGCCGATGGCGTCGGGCTGGGCGAGCCCGATGAGGGTCTCGGTCTCGTCCGAGAGGCGGAGCACGGTCGGGCGCGGACCGTCCTGGGCGAGCGTGCGCAGGGCGGCGGCACCCTCGGAGAAGGACGCGAAGCGCCAGCCCTCGTAACGCCGCACCTGGGGCACGGGGCGGATCCGGACGGTGACCGCGGTGATGACGCCGAAGGCGCCCTCGGAGCCCAGCATCAGCTGGCGCAGGTCGGGACCGGCGGCCGAGCGGGGGACGCGGCCCGTCTCGAGGGTGCCCTGGGGCGTGGCGAGGGTGAGGCCGAGGACCATCTCGTCGAAGCGGCCGTAGCCGGCCGAGGCCTGGCCGCTGGAGCGGGTCGCGGCGAAGCCGCCGATGGTCGCCCACTCGAAGGACTGCGGGAAGTGGCCCAGGGTGTAGCCGTGTCCGGCGAGCAGCGCTTCCGCCTCGGGCGCCCTGAGACCCGGCTGCAGGGTGGCGGTGCGCGATACGGGGTCGATGTCGAGCAGCTGGTTCATCCGCCGCAGGTCCAGGGCCACGAACCCGGCCTGCGCCCGGGGGGCGAGGCCGCCGACGACGGAGGTGCCGCCGCCGAACGGGACGAGCGCCAGGCCGTGTGCGGCGCAGGCGCCGAGCACGGCGAGCACCTCGTCGTGGCCGGCCGGCAGGACGACGGCGGCCGGGGCGTCGTCGGCGACGTCGCCGTTCCGCATGCGTACCAGGTCCGGGGTGGACTTGCCGCGGGTGTGCCGGATCCGGCTCTCCGCATCCACCCGCACCCCGTCCTCCCGTCCGCCGACGGCCGCGATCAGGGCCTGGTGCGCGGCGTCGTCCAGCGCGGGCAGCGGGAGGGCGATCTCCTCCAGCCGGGACGACGCGGCGGTGAGCGGCTTGACGCCCAGCCAGTCGCGCAGCAGGCCGGTCACGGCCTCGGGCAGCGGCGTCGCCTTGGCCGGGTCGCCCCAGCCGTTGAACAGCATGTCCATGCCTGTCGTCCTCATCGGTCGTTTCGAGGGGTGCGGCCCCAGGAACCTCTCGGGCGGGCCGTCCCCCATGGCCGTACCGGGCCCGGTCGCGCCGGGCCCGGTGATGCCGCGTCGGGCTGCGGTGGACCGGCCGTCATGTCGTGCCGGAGCGCGCCGGGCCCGCCATGCCGAGGTCGTGTCGAGGGGAAGTGGCCGCCCCGGGGAACCCCAGGGGCGTTACACTGTTACACATGACGCCCAACCGTCACAACCACTCGGCTCGCCAGAGCTCCTCCGACAACGACGCGGTCCTCGACGCCGTACGCGACTGCGTCATGGCCGTCGGCGTCCGCCGTACGACGATGACCGACGTCGCCCGCCGGGCCGGCGTCTCCCGCATGACGCTGTACCGGCGCTGGCCTGACGTGAGATCCCTCGTCGGCGACCTGATGACCCGCGAGTGGATCGACGTGGCGACGGGCGCCATGCCCGCACCCCGCACCGACACCGCCACCCGCACCCGGATGGTCGACGGACTGGTGGCAGGCGTACGCGCCTTCCGGACGCACCCGCTCTTCCACAAGATCCTCGACGTCGACCCCGAGCTGCTCCTGCCGTACATGCTCGACCGGCGCGGTGCCAGCCAGGACGCCCTGCTCGAACTGCTGACCGGCGCGCTCCGCGAAGGACACGCCGACGGCTCGGTCCGCACCACCCACCCCGAACGCCAGGCACGCGCCGTCCTGCTCACCGTCCAGTCGTTCGCCCTGTCGCTGCGGACCATGACGGACGAGGACGACGACGAGCTGAACTGCACGGCCTTCTACGCCGAGCTGCACACCATCCTGGAAAGGATCCTCACCCCATGAGCCCGACCAGCCCCACCGCAGCCGGCTCCCCGAGCCCCACCGGCGCCTCCGCAACCGGATCTTCGAGCTCGAGCGGTCCCATGGCAGCCGGCTGTTCCAGCCCGGCACGTCCGGGCGGGTCGGGAAGGCCGGCACGTGCGCAGAGCGTGGTCACTTCGGCCGGTCCGGGAGGCCCGGCACGTCAGGACGGCACGGCCGGTCCGGCGCGTCCGGACGGCGTGGCCGGTCCGGTCGGCGGGGCAGGTCCGGTTCCCCGGGCCGGTACAGCCCGATCCGCCGGCCGGGCGAACGCGGCGAAGCCGTCCCGGGCGACCGGCGCCCCGACCGCCCCGACCGCGTCGGGGTCCTCGCTCAACGCCGCCCGCCGCGCCGACGACCTCGCCCGCGCCACCGACGGCCGCACCGTCGACGTGCTGGTCGTCGGCCTGGGCGCCACCGGTGCGGGAGCCGCCCTCGACGCCGCCGCCCGCGGCCTGAGCGTGGTCGCCATCGACGCCCACGACCTCGCCTTCGGCACCTCGCGCTGGAGCTCCAAGCTCATTCACGGCGGGCTGCGCTACCTCGCCTCCGGACAGCTCGACGTCGCCCACGAGAGCGCCGTCGAACGCGGCATCCTCATGGAGCGCACCGCCCCCCACCTCGTACGCGCCCAGCCGTTCGTCCTGCCCCTGACCCCGATGGTCAGCCGTGCGCAGGCCGCCCTGGCCTGGGCCGGATTCCGCGCCGGCGACACCCTGCGTCTGGCCGCCCGCACCGCCCGCGCGACGCTGCCCGCGCCGCGTCGCCTCTCCACCGCCGAGACCCGCCACCTCGCTCCCGCGCTGCGCGCCGACGGCCTGCGCGGCAGCCTGCTGTCCTGGGACGGACGCGTGACGGACGACGCCCGCCTGGTCACCGCCCTGGCCCGCACCGCGGCGGCGCAGGGCGCCCGGATCCTCACCCGCGTCCGCGCCCTCGACCTCACCTCCACCGGCGCCCGCATACGCGACGAACTCACCGGCGAGGAAGGCGAGATCCGCGCCCGCGCCGTCATCAACGCCTCCGGAGTCTGGGCCGGGGAACTCGTCGACGGCGTACGCATCCGCCCCTCCCGCGGCACCCACCTCGTCCTGCGTTCCGAAGACCTCGGCCCGCTCCCGGCCGGCCTGCACATCCCCATCCCCGGTGAGACCAACCGCTTCGTGCTCGTCCTGCCCCAGGGCGACGGCCGCGTCTACGTCGGGCTCACCGACGAACCCGTGGACGGCGACATCCCCGACGTCCCCGAGGTTCCCGAGACCGACATCGGCTTCCTCCTCGACGTCCTCGGCTCCGTCCTGGACGTCCCCGTCCGCCGCGACGACGTCGTCGGCGCCTTCGCGGGACTGCGCCCCCTGCTGGACACCCCGCCCACCCGGCCCGGCGCCGCCCCCCGCACCGCCGACATCTCCCGCCGCCACGCCGTCCTCACGTCCTCCGTCGGGGTGACCACGGTCGTGGGCGGCAAGCTCACCACCTACCGGCGCATGGCCCAGGACGCCGTCGACGCCGCGGTCGCGACCCACGGTCTGCCCGCGGGGCCCTCTCCCACGGCCACCCTCCCCCTCGTGGGAGCCGCCACCCCGCGCACGCTCTCCGCCCTTCGCGCCCCCCGCCGCCTCGTCCAGCGCTACGGTACCGAGGCCGCGGCCGTCCAGGCCCTCGCCGAACGGCACCCCGACCTCGCCGCCCCCCTCCTGCCCGGCCACCCCGTCACCGGCGCCGAAGTCCTCTGGGCGACCCGCCACGAGGGCGCGCTCGACGAGTCGGACCTCCTCGACCGCCGCACGCGCATCGGCCTGGTCCCGGAGGACCGCGCCGAAGCCCTGGCCGCCGTCAGGGAGATCGTCGAGGACGCCCTGCCGCGACCGAACTGACCAGGACGGCCGCCCACCCCTGCCGGGGGGACACGGCGCGGGCGTCGGCCGGACGTCTCGCACGAGCCCTCGGCCCGAGCGCCTGACAGTCGGGGCTCTGCCTGATGACGCATCAGGCAGAGCCCGGCAACTGCCCGTTCCCTTCGAGCGACGGGCGCCTCAGACGGCCGGCAGGGAGGGGTCGGGTGTCCAGGGGACGGGGGCGGTGATGGACCAGCGCTCGTGGTCCCGCCAGCCACCGTCGATGTAGAGGTAGGCGGGTGAGATCCCTTCGAAGCGGAAGCCCAGCCGCCGGACCACGGCCAGGGACGCCTCGTTCCCGGGCTGGATGTTGGCCTCCAGCCGGTGGAGCCGCAGGTCGCCGAAGGCGTGCCGCAGGGTCAGGGCCAGCCCTTCGGTCATGTAACCCCGCCCCGCGGAGGGGGCGAAGGCCGCGTACCCGAGGGACGCGCCCTGATAGCGGCCCCTGATGATCGAATTGATGTTGACCATGCCGGCCGCTGCGCCGGTCTCCCGGACGCGTATCAGAAAGCCTCGGTTGGTGCCGTCGTCGAAGCGGCGCATCCAGGCGTGGAACGCCTCCGCGTCCGCCGGCAGCTGCATCCACGGATGGTGCAGCTCGGCACTGGCCCGCACGAGCGCGCAGAACTCGTCCTGGTCGGAAAGGGTGAGCGGGTGCAGTGCGACCCGTGACGGCGTAGTGATCACGCCCCTACGTTAGGGCAGCGGGCCGGTGGGCACCCGGGTGATTCCCTGACCCGGTGCCTCACCGGAGGAACGCGTCCTCGCCCTGGACCCGGAAGACCGTTCAGGCGTCCTCGCTCGCACGGCGCGCCGTGACGGCACCCTCATCCGGCCGCCGTCCGGCCGCCGCACCGCGGAACGACCGGGCGGTGTTCTCCGGCCCCTCACTCCGGGCAGATCTTGTTGCACTTGCCGTCGTCGTTCCGTGGCCACTCGCAGCAGGCGTGGTGCGCGGAGCGTGTGGCCTCGACGGTGTCGCGATCGACGAACTCCGTGACGATGCGACCGTCGTCGACGCGTGTGACCCCGACCTGCTTCCTGAAGTCGATCTTGAGGATGTCGAGCTCCAGCCTTCGGCAGGTCACCGCGTAGCGCCTCGCGGCCTCGGGGTGCCTGGCGAACAGTTTGTCGACCTCTTCGAAGAAGTCTGGGTCGCGTTCCGGCCCGCAGGCAGGCTTGGTGTTCATGGCTGCGCTCCCGGCGTCGTCTGCTTGGAGCCCCAGAACCATCGTCTCGCAGCATGCAAGCGGGTGCCACCGATCCCCTGACCGTCTCCGGTTCGACCATGCCTGGGGTGTGGGCGATCCGCGGTCGGTCCGGGCAGCAGCGGCCGCGATCGTGCGGGTGCAGGACGGAGCTCGTCCGGGCTTCACCTCAAGGCCGGGTAACGGCAGCGCAGACGGCAGGAGTTGCGTGCGAGACTGCGCGCTCGGACGGAAGCAGAGGTAGGGGGTGCCGGATGAGCCGGCGGAAGGTGGAGTGGGGGAGGTCCTTGCCGTTCGTGACGCTGGTCGGCGCGATCGTGCTGTCGGCGGCGGCCTGCTCACCCGAAGTGCGTCCGCTCGCCGCGGTGTACGCGGACGAGGACGGGGCGCCGCACGCGCTCCTGAGGACATGCGACGAGGACGGCCGCGTACGCGCTCCCTGGTTGCGGGGCACGCTCCCGTCAGAGGCCCCGGACGGCACGGCGGACGAGGGTCGGGGGGCCGGCACGGCGGACGAGGCGTCCGAAGCGGAGGCGTCCGCGATGGAGGAACCGTGGACCGGCTGGGAGACCGGAGGCATCCACAAGGCAGCGGACTTTCCCCTCTTCTCGCCGCCCGCGTCGTGGACGGCGGAGACCAGGGGCCGGCAGGCCCTGCAACCGGGACACGAGTACGAGCTGGGGTTCGCGGACCCCAGTGACTCCTACGTCTACAACGGGGTGGTGACCTTCGACGCCGGACAACTGGCGCTGGTACCCCCGGGACACGTGCTGACCATCCGCGGTGCGATGACGCGCGAGGCCTTCGAGGACGCCGCGCGCAGCGCGTGTTGACCGCTCATCCCGTGCTCGCGAGGATCCGGGCAGGCCCCGCGCCGTGCGAATTACGCGGGGCCGCCTGGAGAAACACCCATCGGGGTGTCACTGCGACGGTACGGCGCGCGGCGCGGGTGCGCACGTCGGGCCGTGGCCCGGAGAGTCGACGACCTGGTCGAAGTAGGTCCAGCCGTCCACCTGGACGTTCCTCTGCCCCGGCCCGGTGTCCAGGACGGATGCGGCGGCCTCGAGAAGGCTTCGCACCGTCCCCGGTTCATAGAGGTTGAGATGGTTACGGTCGGACAGCCGGACGGCCGTGCCCGACTCGAAGTAGCAGTGGGAGATGACACGGTCCGGTGTGGGCCGGAACACGAGCGACAGACGGCGTCCGGACCGTCCGCCCCGGCACGCAGGGTCCGGGAACAAGGCCAACGTCAGGCGGCAGTCCTCGTAGTCGGGTCGCAGGCGTTGGCGCACCGACCAGTACCAGATTCCCCGGTCGGTGACGAGGCGCCGGAGACGTCGATCGTTCTTCACCGGGTCACCGTAGAGACCGCCGAAGCCGATGCGCAGCCGATTTATCGCGCCCTCTCACGGGGCAGGCGGCGTTCTCGCGCCTCGGTAGGAGACGGCGGTGCGTGCGGGCGGCCTGGGCGTGCGTCGCGCGCGGTCGCTGGGGTGGCCGGGTCCGTGGAAGAGCGCCGGTCATCCAGACCCTTGAACGGTGGGGTGCGGGCCGGTGGATGGCCAGGCGACCGGGAGGGCGAGTTCGGTCAGGGCCTGGAGGGCGGCTCGGGGGAGTCCGAGGCGCTGCCGGGCCTCGTGGACGGCGGTGAGCTGGTCGGCCGTCTGCGGTCCCCAGTCGAAGAGCTGTACCGCCTGTTCCGGCGTGGCGAGGGCCCGCCGGCAGCGGTAACCGGCTTCCACGGCGGGCCCGAGGCCGGTGAGGGCGGCGGCCCACCGTACGCGGGCGCAGGGGGCGTCGGGTTCTGCCAGATGGCCGACGTAGACCGGATCGGTCAAATGGGCGACTGCGCCTTCGGCGGCGGTGCGGACCAGGGTGGCGGCCACGTCGCCGTCGTCCGCCGGCGTGGGCGGGCCGCCCGGCAGTGCTGCGAGACCCGTGTCCGGGTCGAGCAGGAGCAGGACTCGGCCGTCGGGCGCGAAGAGCCAGCCCGAGCAGGTGCCGACGGGAAGACCGGCGGGGACGGGACCACGATGCAAGGCGGCGTGGTCCCGGGGCCGCGGGGTGCTCAGGGTGCCCGCGCGGTCGAGGACGCCCGGGGCGATCGGGACGCCGTTCTCCAGGATCACCGCGCCGGCGCCGTTGACGCGGGCGCGGAGCGCGGACAGCGCGCGGCGGGCATCGCGGGGCGTCATCAGGTCGGGCAGCCGGGCGGGTTCGACGAAGTCGATCGCCTTGATCTCGCTCTCGGGGAGCCGGATGGCGCCGATCCGTGCGTCGTCCCAGGTGCCGCCGTCGAAGACGTGCAGCAGCTCACCGGGAAACCGTAGCGCCGGCGGTGCGCCCATGGTCTCGCGGGACACCCAGTCGACGCCGAGGCCGCGGTCGACGACAGCGGTGACGCCCAACTCCTCGTGGAGCTCGCGAGAGGCCGCGTGGGCGGGCGATTCGCCCCGGTCGACGGCCCCGCCCGGCAGCAGGCAGGTTTCCAGGTAGTCGACGTGCTGGACCAGGACCTGCCCGAGCGCGTTCGTGATCAGCACGGAGGTGCCGGCCCACAGGGCGGCCGAGGCGCGCAGCGCCCCGTATTCCTCGTCGGTCGGTGCCGGGCCCGAGGGGTCGTCGGGCATGGAGGTCGGGGTCATCGTTCTCCCGTGGGTGAGGGTTCTGCAGGAGGTCAGACGGTGATCCGGTGCGGATCGCCCGGGGCCGGACGGCGGGTGGAGCAGTCGTCCATGAGCCGGGTCCGGTCGGCAGCCGATTCGGGATCGCGGGCGTCCCCGTAACCCAGCAGGCGCGGCGCCCCGGTGACCAGGACGCCCGGGGCGTCGCCGAGTTCGGGCGCGCGGCGGCTGTCCACGGGCCAGGTGGCGGTGACGACCGCGGTGCGGGTGCCGAGGGCGTGGTGCTGAGCGAGGACGCCTCCGGCCGGCAGCGACTCGTCGTCCGGGTGGTGAACACCCCGAGCAGGGAAGGGAGGGAACGGACTCATGCCGGGCTCCTCGGATGAGGCGAGAGGGAGATCATGCCCAGGAGCGCGTACGGAAATGCCGGGAAGATCCGGAGTCGGCCCGGCTCCGTCCCTGCGTCGGGCCGGCGGCCGTGTGGTGCGGTGCCCGGGTCGCGCGGCGGGGAGGGGCGGCTCTGATGGTCCGCCCCAGCCTGCTGCTCCGCCCCAGCCGTACGGCGACGGAAGGCGCGTCATGCACGACGTGGCGCCCGGGGGAAGAAGGCGCTGAACCGGCGACGGGGTTGGCCGACGAAGCGGCTTGTCGGCGGTCCGTGGCGCGCATCGAGACCGGAAGGCCCCTGAGCGCCGGACCTCCCGACGTGGGCCGGCGGGGCCTGACGGGCCGCCGGGCCGAGGCGGCGCCTCTCAAGTCCCCCTCCTCTCCTCTCCTCTCCCGTGGAGTCGCCGCCTGCGGAGGGCCGCGCCTTATCGACCGGCCCTCGTCCCCGATTCCACGCTCGTCCCCGACTCCATGCCCGTCCCCGCTTCCAGGCCCGACGGCGGCCCCGGCCGGTCCCACTCCGGCTTCCGGTCCCGCTCCTCCCGCACGTCCTCCGGGACGGGGTCCGACCGGTGTCCCCGCCGCACCGGCCACCAGATGCCCCGCCCGAGCAGTGCCGCGGCCGCAGGCACCAGCAACAGCGACAGGACGAAGGCCGACAGCAGGATGCCCAGCGCCGTGGCGAAACCGATCTGGCGGGTGGAGGGGTCGGCGTTCACCGCCAGGCTGCCGAACGAGGCGGCGAGGACGACGCCCGCCGTGGAGATCGCCGGCGCCGTGTGCCGTACCGCGCGGGCCACCGCCGCGCGCGCCGTGCCCGGCCGGGCCATCTCCTCGCGCAGCCGGTCGCTGATGAGGATGTTGTAGTCGGTGCCGAGGGCCACCACGAACAGGAACAGGACCAGCGGCAGCACGAAGTTCACGCCCGGCTCGCCGCCGAGGTGCTGGAAGACCAGTGCGGAGGCCCCGAACGTCGCCGCGAAGCACAGCCCGACCGCGAGCATCAGGACGACCGGAGCCAGCAGGCTGCGCAACAGCACGAGCAGGATCAGCGCGATGAGCGCCGCGGCCACCGGGAACACCGTCCGCAGGTCCTCGTCGACCGCCCTGGCCACGTCGGCGAACACGGCTGCCGTGCCGCCCACATGAGCCGTCAGCCCGACCGGTGTGGCCTTCCGTACGGCGTCGCGCACCGGGCCCGCCACGAGGTCGCGGGCGTGTCGGCTCTGCGCGTCCGCCTTCAGGTACATGTCCAGGCGGGCGGCGGTGCGATCGGCGTTGAAGACGGGGTTGCTGACCTCGCCCACGCCGTCGACCCGGGCCAGCGCCTTCGGCAGGTCGCCCAGAGCGGCCGCGTCCAGGGTCCGGCCGCTCTCGGCGGTGACGTACACCGTCGTCGGGTCGGAGACCCCCGGCGGCAGGGCCCGGGCGATCTCCCGCGCCGTCGCCGCGGCCGCCGTCTCCCGCGGGGTCCCACCGGTGCCGAAGTCCATGCGCACGCCCTTCACCCCGACCGCGAGCGCGCCGAGCAGCACGATCGACGCCGTGAGCACGAGCAGCGGGCGACGCGCCACCAGTTCTCCGACGCGGCCGGCCGCACCGGGCCGCTCGGGCTTGCTCAGGCTCCGCGACGGCCAGAACATCCGACGCCCCGCCACCGCGAGCAGAGCCGGCATCAGGGTCAGGCTGGCGACCAGCATCACCAGCACCGACACGGCCACCGAAGGCCCGAGGACGCGGAACTGACCGAAGGTCGCCACGCCCAGCGTGGCGAAGGCCGCCACGATCGTCAGCGCGGCCGATGTCACCGCGGTGCCGACCCGGCCGGCGACGTACGCGGCCACCTCCCGGTGGTCTGCCTCCGGCTGCCTCCTCAGCTCCTCGCGGAAGCGGAACAGCAGGAAGAGGAAGTAGTCGACGCCTATGCCGATGAGGACCGTGCCGATGAGGCTCGGGGTGCCCGGGTCGAGGTCGAAGCCCGTCAGGAGGGCGGCCCCGACGACCGTGCCGGCCGCCGCGCCGCCCACCACGGACACCGCGAACAGCGGGACGAACGCGGCCAGGACACTGCGGAACACCAGCACGTTGATCAGCACGATCAGTCCGACCATCACCAGACCCACCACCGTCTGCGTGCCCTTCTCCGCGTCCGCGCGGTCCACCACGTCCGCCACGCCCCCGGTGAACCCGGTGCGCAGCCCCGCGTCGCCGAACTGCTGCTCGGCACGGTCGTGGAAGGCCCGGTACAGGGCGTGCATCCCCGGGTCGGTCGTATTGCCCCGCAGGCGCGCGCTGAGCAGCGCGAACGACCCGTCCGGCGCGGTCATCGCCGGGACGACCGAGGGGACCTGGGAGTAGTCCTTGGACAGCCCCGGGATCCGCTCCTCGATCAGCGGCATCTCCACGCGTTCGGCACTCAGGCCGCGCGCCACCTCACCCATCCGGCGCCGGTCCGCGTCCGCGAGCGGCCTGCCGTCGCGCCGCGCCACCAGCACCGTCACGGTACCGGCGTCGGCTCTCGCGCCGAACTCGTCCTCGGCGACGCGCAGCGCCGCGGCCGCGTCGTACTCCGAGGGCAGGAAGCCCGCGCTGTCGGTCTGCGTCACCCGGAAGACCAGCGCCTGCCCCAGCACGGACACGAGGATGCCGAGCACGCCCCACAAGGCGATCACCCGCCAGGGTTTGCGGGTCGAGAATCCGGTCAGGGCACGAATCACGGAAGTCCTCCGGTGCGGCTCGGCGAGCGACGGCCGGCGCGGTTGCGTACAACGGGTGCGTACGAGGGATGCGTACGAGGTACGAGGGGCGCCGTGTACCGGGCGGCTCCCGGCACCCGTCCAGGACATCAGCGGTGATCGGCCCGGACCTCGGCGCCGGGAACGAGAATCCGCCTGGGACCACGGCCCCCCACCGTCCCCCGACCGGGAGCCTGCTCCCAGTCCCCGCTCACCCCGGCCCCGGTCCGGAGCCGCACGCGGCGCTGACACAATGGGGCACATGACGGACAAGCCGCAGCTCAGCACGCCACTGTGCGATTCCCGGGTAACCGCACAGGGGGCGACATGAAGCGGCGCGGCGGAACGCGCCCGGGCCGGATACCGGGCACGGTCGACCTGCGGGGCGAAGGCTCGCGTCCGGGCTCTTCGGGATGCCGGGTATGGAGTCAGCACGACGGGCTCGTCGCCGTCGGCGCCGCCGCCGTCGACCTCGTCGGCTTCACCGTCACCAGTCAGATGGACCAGGGCCACGTGCCGGTGGCCGGCTGCCTGGTCGCGGTCGGCGCCTCCCTGCTGCTCGTCGCCCGTCGTCGCGCCCCGCTGTGCGTCCTCGCCGGGGTTCTGATGATGAACCTGTCGCTCAACTGGTTCAGCGCTGTGGGCCAGCATTACGGCGCGGCCACCGTGGTCGCGCTCTTCACCGCCGTACGCCACCACCGTGCCGTCATCGGGGCCCTGGCCGTCGCCGGCTGCGTCGCGATGCTCCAGTTCGTGCATCCGGTACTGCCCGCGCCGTCGCTCCTCGACTTCGTCGCCAACGCCGCGTCCGCGCTGCTCGTCGCGGGCGCCGCCGTCGCCGTCGACCGATGGCAGCGCAACGCCGAGACCCACCGGCGCATGCTCGCCGACCGGGCCGTCGCCGACGAACGCCGCCGCATCGCACGCGAACTGCACGACATCGTCGCCCACCACCTCACCACCATGCAGCTCCTCGCCGGCGGCGCCCGCGCCAACCTCGACCGGTCGCCCGAGACCGCCCGCGAGGCCCTCGTCACCCTGGAGGGCTCCGGCCGGACCGCCCTGCACGAGATGCGCCACCTGCTCGACGTGCTGCGCGCGGGCGACGAGAACGAGGAGGGCGAGGCCACCGCGCCGCAGCCCGGCATCGGCGACCTCGACCGCATCGTCGAGGACAGCCGCCGCGCGGGCCTTCCCACCACCCTCACCACCGAAGGGGACCCGCGGACGCTGCCGCCGAGCGTCGCGCTCGCCGTCTTCCGCATCGTCCAGGAGGCCCTCACCAACGCGCGCAAGTACGCCGGCCAGGGCGCCAAGGTGGACGTCCGCCTCACCTACGCCGCCCGTGACGTGCGCGTCAGCGTCACCGACGACGGCCGGCTCCCCGGCCGTCAGCCTGCCGCGCGCGGCTCCGGCTACGGCCTCATGGGCATGCGCGAACGCGTCGCGCTGCACGGAGGCACCCTGCACGCCGGCCCCGGGGACGGCGGCTTCACCGTACGCGCCAGGCTGCCCCTGCCGGCCGACCACCAGGAGGCGTACGCGTGACCTCGCCCGTGACCGTACTCATCGCCGACGACCAGCCCCTCGTCCGCCGCGGCCTCGCCCTGATGCTCGCTCCTGAACCGGACTTCGAGGTCGTCGCCGAGGCCGCCGACGGGGCGGAGGCGCTGCGACTGGCCCATGAGCACCGGCCCGACGTGGTCATCATGGACATCCGCATGCCCGTCCTCGACGGCATCGCCGCCACCGAGCGCCTCACCGCGGAGCTCCCGTCCTGCCGCGTCCTCGCGCTGAGCACCTTCGACATGGACGAGCACGTGGTGGCCGCCCTGCGTGCCGGGGCCTGTGGCTTCCTGCCCAAGGACATCTCGCCCGAGGACCTGGTCGCCGCACTGCACGTGGTCCGCGACGGCGAGGCGATCCTGGCCCCCAGACTCCTCACACGTCTCATCTCCCGACACGTCACCGCGCCCGCGCACTCCCTCGCACCCCCGGCACCCGCGAACGCCGACGGGCTCACCCCGCGCGAACGGGAGGTGTGGCGGCTCATCGCGACCGGCCTGGACAACGCGGAGATCGCCGACCGGCTCGGCGTCAGCGCCTCCACGGTCAAGAACCACATCACCGGTCTCTTCGCCAAACTCGCCGTCCGCGACAGGGCCCAGGCGGTCATCGCCGCGTACGAGACGGGCCTGGTGTCGGCCCGCCGGGAGGCGTGACGCAGCCGGGTGACCGGCTCCATGGCCGGGGCGTCCCTGCGAAGGCGTCGGGGACGCTCGCTCACGGTTCCCTGTGCGGGCGTCCACCTTCAGGCGTCGATGCGGAGTGTCCCCTCGCCGAGGCCAACGTTCACGTTCACGCTCAGGCGTCGGACCGCCCCCCATGGAGAGAGTGGGCACGCGGCGTCCACACGCGGAAGACCGCCTCAGACCGCCACACGCGGACGACCGCCTCAGACGTCCACCGTCAGACGTCCACGATCGCCGTGCACGACCAGCCCTCCGCATCCGGCCCGATGCGGAGTCCCTCCCAGGAGACGCTTTTCGGCGTGGCTCCGGTGACGTCCACGTCCGTGAGCGCGGCGACCGCCGCCCGCACTTCCAGGCCGCCGTCGTCGGCCGTCTCCACCTCCACGTCCACCGGGACGCGGCCCGCCAGCTCGAACCCGAGCACGATCTCGTCGAGCAGTTCGACCAGCATGTCCTCGTCGCTTCCCGGTTCCAGGAGCAGCCGGTCCACGGCGGTGGGCCGGACGCCCGACACCTCGGCGAAGCACTCGACCACTCCGAGCACCGCCTCCGCCAGACACGCCTCGCGCGTCGAGCCCCATGCCTGTACCCGCGCGTCGGCGGTGTGCGGCACCGATCGGTGGCCGTTCGCGGCCATGTCCACCTCCGCAGTTCTCGCGGGCCTCGCCGGACGCTCCGGGCCCCGGTGCCCGTCGTGTACCCGGCCGGGCAGGACCCACGCGTGGCGCCACCCGTACGGGCGAGGTCAGTGCTCCGCGGGCACCCGGGCGGACCCGGGTGCCAGGCGGCGTCGCCGGTCGCGCCGCTCGCGCGCGTGGCGGTCGAGTTCCTCCATGAGGCGGCGGCCCCGGTGCTCGGGATCGAGTTCGTCGAGGACGCGGTCGAACTCGGCGAGCAGGGAGCCGTAGAGCTGCCAATGGCCGGGCTCCCGCAGGGCGCTGGCCAGGAGCAGTTCGGCCGCGTGGGCCCGGCGGGCGCGGGCGGCCCGCAGTTCGCCCGCAAGGCGCGTCTCGGCCGCCTCGGCGGCCCCGCTGTCCGGGGCCGTGACGAGGACGGCGTAGCTGACGAAGGCGTCGGCGGTGTGCTGGGCCGTCTCCTGCAGGACGAGAGCTGTCGGCCGCGGCAGCAGGGACTCGCCGGCGCGCGCCTTCGCCAGGTCGGTGACGCTGCGGGCCAGGACGCGCAGCACCACGGCGCAGATCTCCAGGGTGTCGAGGCCGGTGCGGAGCATGATGCGGTGCAGCAGGCCCTCCTTGACGCGCGGATTGAACCGCAGGCTGTCCTCGGCCGTGCGGAGCGCGGCGTCGACGTCGGCCACGTCGTTGTCGAGCCGCCGCGCCTCGTACAGCCGGGCCGTGGCGCGTTCCACCGGGGTCGCCCCGGTGAACTCCTCGGACACGTCCAGCAGCAGCCTGCGCATGCGCCGCGCCAGGTCCTCGATCGAGTCGCCCGCGGTGTCCACCCACACGGGCGGGGCGAGCAGCAGATTGAACAGGAGCCCCACGACGGCCCCGATCAGCGTCTCCAGGACGCGGTCCCAGGCGGTGTGGGCGACCTGCGTGACCCCGAGCACCAGCATCGCGCTGATGGCGACCTCGGGAATGAACTCCTCGACCCGCACGAACCGTCCGACGACGAGGGAGGCCAGGATCACGAGGGCGAGACTCCACCAGGACAGCCCGACGATGGCGCTGAACCCGATGGCGATGAGGACGCCGACGACGACGGCGTTGACCCGTCGCAGGCTCGTGGTGAGTGTCGAGTAGAGCGTGACCTGCACGACGAGCAGCGCGGTCAGCGGCGCGGTCAGGGGCGCAGACTCGCTGCTGAGCCAGAGCGCGGCGACGTAGGAGAGCGTCGCCGCGGCCGTGGAGCGCAGCGTCTGCACGACGAAGGGGTCGTGCCGCAACCGCTTGGCCACGTCCGCGTACCGGGCGGCCGGTCCACTGAGCTGTGCCATCTGGTCCCTCCTGCCCTGCGGACGGCGAGTCCACACCGGCCCCTACTCTTGCAGAAAGGTGGTGAAGGATCTTGCAGGGGCGCGAGGCCCGCTGTTTGACTGCCTGGCATGAGCAGCAGCGACAGCGCCCTCGACAACGGTGGCAACTTCGCCGGCGAGACCGACGCCGACATCGATGCCGACAGAAAGATTGACACCGACATCGACCCCGACGGCTCCACCGACACGGACCTCGGCCTCGGCATCGGAGGCGAATCCGACGCCGATGCGGACGAGACCGACCTCGACCATGCCGAAGTCGCCGGCACCGAAGCTGACTACACCGAAGTCGACTACGTCGACGTCACCATCGACCACGACGATGCCGACCACGACGACACCGACTGCGACGACAGCGACATCGACGTCCTCGTTCTCGGAGGCGCCGGGGTCGACACCATCGTGTACGTCCCCGAACTGCCCCTGCCGTACGCCGACAGCCACATGATCCGGCCCGGCATCGAGACCCGGGCCGGACAGACCGGGGACTTCGTCGCCCTGGGGCTGCACCGGCTCGGGCTGCGCACCCATCACCTGGACATGCTCGGCGCCGATCCCGAGGGCGACCTCGTCCGCGCCTTCCACCGGGACCAGGGCATCCCACTGACCGAGGTGCGCCAACCCGCCGGGACGAAGCGGGCCGTGAACCTCGTCGGCCCCGACGGCCGCAGGCTGTCGCTCTACGACGCCACCCGCGGCCACGACGACGACCGGTTGCCCCCGCAGACCGTCAAGGCGCTCGCCGCCCGCAGTGGACACGCCCACGTGTCCCTCACCCAGCCCTGCGCCCACGCCCTGCCCGAGCTGCGCGACTCGGGCGTCACGCTCTCGACCGACCTGCACGACTGGGACGGACGCGCCGCCTATCACGAGCCCTTCGCCCTCGCCGCCGATCTCGTGTTCCTGTCCACCAGCAACCTCGACGACCCCGAGGGCACCCTGCGGGACATCGCGGCGCGCGGCCGCGCCTCCGCGGTCATCGGGACGTCCGGCGCCGCCGGCGCCCACCTCCTCACCGGGCCCGAGGCCGAGCTCGTCCACATCCCCGCCGTCAGTCCGCCCGCTCCCGTCGTCGACAGCAACGGCGCCGGCGACGCCTTCGTCGCCGGATTCCTGTACGCCTGGCTCTCCGGCGCGCCCGTCCTCACCTGTGCCCTGTACGGCTCCGTGGCCGGCGCATACGCCTGCACCGTGCCCTCGACCCGTGCCGATGCCATCGGGCGTGACGCACTCCTGGCGGAAGTGGCTCGGCTGCGCGGTGCGTCGGGCGGTCACTGACGCGCGCGACGGCGGGTCGGGGGCAGACCGTCGGAAGGCCCGCCCGACGCGACGTGCGGCGAAGCCCGATCAGCAGCCTGCGCGGAGGCCCACCGGAGACTCACGCATGCGCACCGGGAGTCGGCCCGGAGATCCGAGATCCGAGAACCGAGAACCGAGATCCGAGATCCGAGTCGGAGATCGAGCGGGAGTTCGGATGGGGGATCCGGCCGGAGAGCCGGCCGACGTGTCCGCCGGCGAGCAGGTCGGCGATCCGGAAGGAGATCCGCGGGGACCCGGTGGAAGCCCGGGGCGGAAATGCCACCCGGCCGCTCCCGGGCGGCTCCCGGCCGCGGGCGGTTGCGCGGCCTACTGTGCCTCCTGACGTGACGCCCCCCACGCGGACGGAGAGGAGCCGGCTCGTGGAGTACGGCAGGTCGGCCGGAGACGTCGGGCCCGCGCCTCCGGAGCGTCCGGGCCCGGCTGACGGCGGGCGGGCCTGGGCGCCGCTGACGGCCGTCTGCGCCGGGTACTTCATGGTGATCCTCGACGTCACGATCCTCAACGTCGCCGTGCCGGTCATCGGCCGGGACCTGTCGGCCTCGCTGACCGGCATCCAGTGGATCACCGACGGCTACACGCTGGTCTTCGCCGGGTTCCTGCTGACCGGCGGCGCGCTCGGCGACCGGCTCGGCAACCGCCGGGTCTTCTGCTGGGGCGTGGTCGTCTTCACCCTGTCCTCGGCCGTCTGCGCGCTGGCACCCGACACCCCCGCCCTGGTGGCCGCCAGGCTGGTGGAGGGCCTCGGCGCGGCCTTGATCGTGCCCGGTTCCCTCGCGCTGCTCCAGCAGACCTACCCGGCGCCGGCCGCACGCTCTCGGGCCTTCGGGCTGTGGGGCTCGATGGCCGGCATCGCGGCCTCGGCGGGACCGTTGCTGGGCGGGCTGCTCGTCTCCACGGTGGGCTGGCGGTGGGTGTTCGTCATCAACCTGCCCGTCGGCACGGCCTGTCTGCTGCTCACCCTCCGGTACGTCGCCGCCTCGCCCCGGAACCCCGGCCGGGCGCTGGACGGGCCGGCGCAGTGCGCCGTCGTCGCCGGGGTGGCGCTGCTGACGGCGTCCCTCAACGAAGCGGGCCGGCGGGGGTGGGGCGACCCGGCGGTCATCGCCGGCCTGGCGCTGGCGGCCGTGTCCGCGGGGGCCTTCGTGCTGCGCGAAAGGACGGCCCGCTCGCCCGCCCTCCCGCTGGAACTGCTGCGCTCGCGGCCCCTGGCCGGCGGCGCGGTCATCGGCCTGCTCTTCAACTTCGCCTTCTACGGCATGGTGTTCACGGCCAGTCTGGAGTTCCAGCAGCAGCGTGGCTTCAGCGCCCTGGAGACCGGACTGGCGCTCTTCCCGGCCGTGGCGGTGACCATGTTCGCGTCCGTCCTGTCGGGCCGGCTCGCCGCCCGCACCGGTCACCGCCCCCTGGTCGTCGCCGGCATGCTGCTGGGAGCCCTGGGCCTGGGCGGCTGGGCGCTCGCCGGGAACGCCACCGCCTACGCCCTGCTCGCCCTCTTCATGACGGCAGCCGGCTTCGGCACCTCCTTCGCGCTCACCGGCACGACCACCACCGTCATGGGCGCCGCGCCGCCCGCGTACGGGGGCGCGGCCTCCGCCCTGTTCAACACGACGCGGCAGATCGGCAGTGCCACCGGAGTCGCACTCGGCGGCAGCCTCCTCGCCACCGCGGGCCACGGCACCGGTGTGCGGATCAGCATGGCCGCAGGCGCCCTCGCCTACCTCGTCGCGGCCGTCCTGGCCGCGCGTGCCGTCCCGCCCGGACCCACGGCCACTGCCCGGAGTTGACGGTCTGCCGACCGGCACGCGGCCGACGCCACGACCCGGCTCGGTTGCGGTGCCCGCCCCAGGTACGCGTACGCGTCTGCCGGACTCTCGTGGGGGTCGAGATCAGGACCGCCCCGACAGCGCGTTCCGCCGACCACATCACGGGTTCCCAGCACTCTTCCCATGCCTTGACGGCCTCGTCGAAGTCCTCCATCTCCTCGAAGTCGTCCTCGTCAGGCTGCTCGGCCGGCAGCGGCCGGACGGTCTCAGGATCGGCACCCTCACGAGGAAACGGCTCGGCCAGCCGGGACAGGTCGGCCAGATCGGCTCCGTCTCCCTCTCACCGCCAGCGACCTCGACGAGCCGCACCGGATACACCCCGTAAGAAGGCCCGGCGCCGCCGGCGCCCATCTTGGAGGAGGAACTCGCGGTACTCCCGGGGGAGCGACACGCCCAGCGCCCGCAGCGTGACGACTCTCGGGACAGCGTGACGGGCTCGGTGCCGGGCCGGCCGTGCCGGTCGGCTCGGCGTCGGCCCGGACGAGGGGCGGTGCAGGTCAGCCGAGCAGAGTGCCCAGCGGCGAGAGCGAGTTGCCGGACAGCGGCAGCTGACCGAGAGCCGGCGCGCTCTGCGTCGCCGCCGCGGGCACGTCCGACAGGTCGCCCGCCGCCGCGGGCCGCGGCGCCGGTGCGTCACGGTCGACGGGGCCGTCGGCCGCGGCCACCCCGGCGGTGCCGAGGGCCACAGCCCCCGCCAACAGCACGCTACCGACAATCCTGGACTTCATGGGTCCACCTTCCGAAGGTCACGACTGGTACGGCGTGACCAACGAGAGGCGCCCCCGGTGAGATGCGCGCCGGGCAGGACGGGATCGGACGAGCAGACGGCGCGGACGCCAGGGGTCGACCAGATCCGGCGCCGCTCACGCGAGCGGCCCACGGCCCCTCGCCGTTCGCGGTCCCGCAGGCCGGCGCGAGGGTCCGTGAGCCGCTCGCCCTTCACGGGCCGGTCGTTCCCCCGGCGAGTAGCCAGCCGGCGGAGCCCGCCCGCAGGGCAGCGAGGGCGCGGGCCCTTCCGCGCGCCGCGGGCGCGTCGTCAGGCGAGGTGCTCGGCGACGAGGTCGGCGAACTCCTCCGGAGTCAGGACCTCGACGCCGAGCTTCTCGGCGGCGGCGGCCTTCGAACTCGGCTTGCCCGAGGGCGAGGAGGCGGCGACCAGGTAGGAGGTCTTCGCGTTGACGCTGCTACCGGCGCGGCCGCCGGCGCGCTCGATGAGCTCGTTCATCCGGGTACGGCCGAAGCCTTCCAGGCGGCCGGTCATCTTCCCCGTGACGACGACGGTCCGGCCCGCCAGCGGTCCCTCGCCCAGGGCCGGGGCGGCGACGCCGGCCTGCCCGGGTTCGGACATGTTGACGCCCGCCGCGATCAGCTTGTCGACAACCGGGGCGAGAGCGGCGAGTTCCGCCACCACGACGGGGGCCTTCTCGGGGCCCATGCCCTCGACGGCCTGGATGTCCTCAGCGGTCGCCCGGCGGATCGCGTCCATGGTGCCGAAGTGCGCGGCGATCCGCCGCGACATGCTGCGGCCCGTGCCCGGGATGCCGAGTGCGCAGAAGACGCGGCTGAGCGGACGGGTCCTGGCCAGGGCCAGCTGCTCGACGAGCTTCGCACCGCGCTTGGCGCTGCCCGAGGCGGCGGTCAGCTGCTCCTCGGTCAGGACGAACAGGTCGGCCACGTCCCCGACGAGCCCGGCGTCGATCAGCGCCTTGACGTAGGTCCTGCCCAGGCCGTCGATGTCGAGGATGTCCCGGCCGGCGGCGTACCCGATCAGCGGGGCGAGCGCGCACGTGGTGCCCTTCGCGCACCGCCACCGCTCCTGGCTCCTGTCGATGGGGCCACCGCAGTGGGGGCACGCGTCGGGGAGCGGGACCGGCACGGCACCTTCGGGACGGAGCTCCACGACCGGGGCCTGGACGCGGGGGATGATGTCGCCGGCCTTGTAGACGGTGACGGTGTCCCCGATGTGCAGGCCACGGCGGGCGATGTCGGCCGGGTTGTGCAGTGTGGCCCGCGCGACCGTCGACCCGTCGAGGTCGACCGGAGTGAGGACGGCGGTCGGGGCGAGCACACCCGTGCGTCCGACCTCCCAGACCACGTCTTCCAGCACGGTCTGCCGCTCGACGGCCGGGAGCTTGTACGCGATCGCCCAGTACGGGAAGCGGCTGCCCAGCCCGGCCGCTTCCTGCTCGGCGGCGCTGTTGGCCTTGACGACCACGCCGTCGATACCGAAAGGAAGCCCGGCGCGCAGCGCGGCGATGGCCTCCACCCGCGCCTGGGCCTCGGCGATCGTGTCCACCACGCACAGCCCTGCGGGGGTCGCCGCCGTGGTCTGCACGCCGGCCCCGGCGACGGTGGCCAGCACCTCGGCGTGCGTCGCCCCGACGGGCAGGAACGATTCGGCGTCCAGGTCGACCGCGCCGTACGCCCAGAACGTCATCTCCAGGCGGTAGGGCCGGTCCTTCGCCCGCAGCGTCCCGGCCGCGCCGTTGCGCGGGTTGGCGAACAGCGCCGCCCCGAGCGCGGCGCGTACCTCGTTCGCGGCCTCGAACTGCGCGTGGGTGAAGAGGACCTCGCCGCGGGCCTCGAAGGTCACCGGCTCGGCCAGCACCTCGGGCAGGCCGACGATGCTGCCGATCACGTGGCTGACGTCCTCTCCGTGGGTGCCGTCGCCGCGGGTGATGATCTGCACCAGCCGGCCGCCGCGGTAGCGGGCGGCGACGGCCGCGCCGTCCAGTTTCGGTTCGACCGTGAAGCCGCCCTCGGCCTCGCGTCCCAGGCGACGCGTCAGCGACGCCGCCCAGCCGGTCAGCTCCTCGGGGCTGAACACGTTGTCGAGGCTGAGCAGCCGGGAGGTGTGCGGGACGTCGCCTTCCGGGGCGGCCCCGTCGGCGACCAGCCCGGTCGGCGAACCGGCCGTCTCGCTCGGGTGCTCCGCCTCCCACTCCAGTACGGCGCGGCGCAGTGCGTCGAAGGTCGCGTCGTCCATGGGGCTGTTCCCGCCGCCGTAGTAGGCACGAGACGCCTCACGCAGCAGGCCGAGTGCGGAGGCGTGATCGGCGCTGGTGGACAGGGCAGGGGACGCCTCAACGGCGAGAGGTGCGGTCATGCACGCATCATGTCGTGAGGGTCTGACAATGCACGGGTGCCGCCCGGGGACCCTGGACGGCATCGCGTGGGGAGACCACCCGTCTCCTGGCTCCGCTCTCGCCCCGTCCGGCGGGGCCCCGCGGACCGGAACACCGCCGGCCGTCGGTCGGGCTCGGGGTCCCGTCCTCGCACCGGTCGACGTCGACGCGCTCGACGGTGTGCCGACCGCGCCGCACCACCCGGAGCCCGGGCCCCGGTCAGGCGGGGGCCCGCCCGGTCGCGGACGGAAAGGGTTCCCGCCCGAGGCGGTCGCCGAGCCGGTCATTATGCTCCGGCACCATGACCAGCGACCTCGGATTCACCTGTACGTGCTGTGGAAACCACCACCCCGAGCTGCCGATGAACTACACGGCGGAGGCTCCGGCGGTGTGGGATCCGGCCTTTGCCGGCGCCGACGACTGCGTCCTCTCCTCGGACCAGTGTGTGGTCGGTGGGCAGCACTACTTCGTGAAGGGCCTGATCGAGATACCGGTCGTCGACAGCGACGAGGTGTTCTCGTGGGGCGTGTGGGTGTCGCTCAGCCGCGAGAACTTCTCCCGTGCCGCGGAACTGTGGGACCGGCCCGGACGTGAGGCGGAGGAGCCGTACTTCGGCTGGCTCACCACCGACCTCCCGGTCTACTCGCCCACCACCCTCAACCTGAAGACTTACGTGCACACCCGGCCCGTCGGGGAGCGCCCCTTCGTCGAGCTGGAGCCCACCGCCCATCCCCTCGCCGTCGAACAGCGCACGGGAATCACCCTGGACCGTGTACGGGAGATCGCGGCGGCCGTGCTCCACGAGGGCACCGGCGAACAGCGCTGAGGCCGGCCCCCGCGACGTCGCCGGTTCAGATCGCGCCCGCCGACCGGAACCGCAGAACACGGAGGAGCGCGGGGCCGTGACCGTGCGGGAGGGCCCGCGTCGCTCGCGGCGGCGCCTGCGCACGAGCGACACCCCCTGGGCCGCTCAGCGCATCGCCGGGCCGGCGGCGGGCGGGGGAGACCTGGGCGCACGCGGGGCACGTCGGGCACCCGGCGTCTTCGCCGCGGTCAGCCCTCGTCCGATGCGGCTGGCGCGGGCGCTCGGGGCGGCCCGTGAGCTGCCGACAGGCGTGGGCCACCGGCCGGGACACCGGAGCCGGGCCTGCCGCGCGGCGATGCCGCCTGGCAGCAGGCCCAGCCTCGGCTCAGGACCAGGACGCCGCCACCAACGCCCGCTCCGCGGCCGCCAGATGGACGGCCGAGGCGAGCCAGGCGCGCGTGTACCCGTCGGCCGAGGCGTCCGTCAGGCGGCCGAAGGCGTCACGCGGGCGACGGCCCGCCTCCGCCGTCAGGGCCTGCGCGAGGTGCGCCGCGCCGCCGAGGCCCGCCCGGGTCAGCCGGGCGACGAGCGAGGCCGCGTCCGTGCCGCGGCCCGACTCCGCCAGGGCCCGCCGCCCGCCCGCGACGCCCGTCTCCAGCAGGCGCCGCACCCGCCACAGCGGCGCGTCGGCCAGCGGGTCGGGACCGACCGGCACCGGCCCGCCGGCCGAGGCCCCCGCCGTCGCGCGGGGAAAGTGCTCCCCTTGGAGCCGGTCGTAGCCCAGGTCGGCGTGGCCCTTCCACTCCTCCGGCAGCCGCAGGGTGGCCGCCGCAGCCGGCACCGGTCCGACCGCCAGCGGCCGGAGCGTCGCCGCCCGGTCCAGGTCGGGACGGCCGAGCACGCGCAGCGCCAGGCCCGGGTGTTCGGCGATACGGCGCAGGTTGACGGCGTGCGGCAGCTCCGGGTGGGGGTGTGCGGCGCGGAGCCGCAGCACGGGCCCCTCCCCGGCGACGCGTACGACGACGCTGTCGCCGGCCGCACCGATCACCTCGACGTCGCAGCCCAGCAGCCCCGTCGCCGCCCTGCCGGGGTCACCCGCCCCGCCGGCCTCGGCGAGCACGGCGGCCATCGCCTCCTGCACCGGCCGGGCGAACAGGGCGGCGGCGGGCTCCTCGGACCAGTCCACCCCGCGCAGCGGGGTGGCGCCGACGCCCCGTCCCGCCCCGAGCCGCCCGTCCGGGGACACGGTCGCACCGACGATCCGCAGACCCCCGCGCGCCAGCCCGGCGTGGTCCAGGACGGCGCCGCCGAGCGCCACGGACGCCGAACCCGCACCCTTCACCCGGGCGAGACCGCCGGGCCGCACGTCGGACACCGTGTACGCGGCGCCGTCCGCGCCGATCAGATGGGTCGAGACGCCCGCGTACCCGGTCGCGGACAGCACCGGCTCCCGGCACAGGCCGTACACCCGCAGGCTGCCGCCCTGTTCGTAGACCCGGCGCGCGGAGCCCGCCGCACCGGCCCCGGCCGATCCGGAGGCCAGCAGGGCGGCACCGGCCAGCAGCTCGCGGAAGGCCTCTGCGAGGTCGCCGAGGCGCTGCCCCTGGCTCCGCTCCCGTGCGGCCCTCAGACCCCTGACCACACGCAGCGCGGCGGCCTCGGCGCGCGGCAGCCCGGCGAGCCGCGCGGTGTGGGCGGCGCGGAGCAGCTCGGCCTGCACCACCGCGCCACCCGCGCCGACTCCGGCGGACAGGGCCTCGGCGGCGGCGTCCCACAGCGCCGCGGCGGCGCGGACCTGCGCCGGGGTGAGGGCGACGGCCGCGGCCGCCCCGGCGTCGCCCGGAGGCAGCGCCACGTCGGCCGGGGGACGGCCGCCGCCCGCGGGTGCCACGGCGGACGATCCGGCCGGCGTCCCGGACCCGGTGCTCGCCACACTGCCCGCGGGGGTGGGAGGACCCTCCGCCTTCCCGTATCCCGTCACAGCCCCCGCGCCCGTGCCCGGACCCGAGGCCGTACCCGCGGCTGAGCCCGACGGGGCGGCTCCGTCCGTGTCCGGGGCCTCGCCCCCGCCCGCCTCACCCTCCCCGTCGGCGAGGGGGGCCGCGCCCAGAACGGCGGCACGGTGCAGGCAACGCGGAGCCAACAGGCAGGTGCACAGGGCCTGTTCCGCGCTCGTGACGGTGCCCGACGGGCCGGGGCGCAGCGTGACCGTCGCGTCCTCGCCGAAGCAGACCTCGACCGATCCGTCGGCCGCGGCCGCTGCGAGGCCGGCGCAGCCCGCGATCGCCGCGTCGAGCTTCTTGCGGAGCCGCGCGCTGAGCTGCTCCACGGCATCGGCAACGACACCGGGCGCGACAGGAGGCAGGAGTTCGGTGCTCAACGGGCTTCTCCACGGAGGCGGTCGCCCACCCAGCGGGCGAGGGCGAGCGGACTGAGGGCCGCCACCGGCATCCCGGCCGCGACGAGTTGGCGTGCCACCGCCACCGAGTAGCGCGGTGTTCCACGGTCGTCGAGGGCCGCGCAGCCCAGCAGATGCGCGCCGGAGGACGCCAGGGCGCGTACCTCGCCCAGCAGCCCGCCGAGCGGCGCGCCCTCCTCGAAGTCGCTGACCACGACGACCAGCGTGCGGCTCGGCACGGTGATCAGCGAACGCGCGTGCGCCAGACCGGCCGCGATGTGCGTACCGCCGCCGACCTTGACCTCCAGCAACAGCGACAACGGATCCTCGACCCGGTCGGTCAGGTCGATCACCTGCGTGGAGAAGGCCAGGAAGTGCGTGGACAGGGTCGGCACCCCGCCCAGCACCGCGGCCGTCAGCGCCGACCAGATCACCGAGGCCTCCATCGAGCCGGAGACGTCGACCACGAGGATCAGACGCCAGTCCGCCTCGCGGTTCGCCCGGGTGCTGAACAGCGGGCGCTCCGGCACGACGACGAGCCGGCCGTCCTCCATGCGGCGGGTGTGGGCGAGATTGGCCCGCAGCGTACGCGCCAGGTCGAGCCGCCCACCGGGCCGCCGGGTGGGGCGCGGGGTGGCCAGGCCCGAGAGCGCCGGGCGCAGCCGGGTGGCCAGCTCCCGGGCCAGCTCGTCCACGAGTCGCTTCACCAGCGGCCGCAGTCGGGCCAGTTGGGCCTCGGGCAGGCCGCCGGCCAGGGACAGCACCGAACTGAGCAGTTCCACCGAAGGCCGTACCGCCGCCGGGTCGAGCTGCGCGAGTACGTCGGTGCGGCCCGCGTCGGCGGCCTCCGCGAGCACCTCCTCGCGTACGTCGGCGCCGAAGAGGGCCTCCAGCTCCTGCGCCCACTCCCTCGCCGTGGGGAACGACGGGTCCTGGCCGCCGCCCTGACCGGACGCGCCCCCGTCGAGGTCCTGCGCGCCCTCGCCGCGACCGCGGCCGTAGAGCTCGTCCAGCGCGTGGGCGTAGCGGCGCGCGTCTCCCGTGAGCCGGTCCTTGTGGCGGCCGAGGAGCAGCCGCCAGCGGTCGGTGCGGCCGAGCCGACGGTCGGCGCCGGCCGCGGTCGCGGTGTCCGCCGAGGCCGCGTCGGCGACCTCACCGGTGGGCGCCGGGTCCGCGGACCCGGGATGGAGCCCATCATCGGCGGGGGCGGGTGCCGCCTTGGGCCGGAGACCGTCTGCAGCGTCCGTGCCCGGCAGGCCGAGGGCCTTCAGCGCGGCCGATCCGGCCGCGTCGGCCGCCGCCCACAGGCCGAGCAGCTCCGGTGGGGCGTCGAGCGACAGGTCGAGCCGGTCGCCGAGCCGTTCCGTCACGGTGGTGAGCAGCCGGTCGCGCGCGGCCGGTGCCAGGGTGTCGAAGCCGCCGCGCAGGGCAGGCAGTCGATCGAGGAAGTCCCGGTCGGCGAGCTCGTCCACCCGGTCCAGGAGAGGGGTGAGCGCGTCCGGTGAGGCCTGCAGCAGGGGTCCTGCCGCGGTGAGCACTCCGGCGAGACGCTTCGTCAGCGCCCGGCGCGCGTCGGGAGTCGTGGCCCCGTCGATCCAGCCGGCCGTGCGCTCGCCCAGGCCGGACGCGTCGTCCAGGTCGAGCAGCACGCGCACGGCCAGGGCGGCTCCCTGGACGAGCGGGGAGCCCTCGGCGGAAAGCCCGGCGAGGGCCCGGTCCAGCCGGAGGCCCAGATGACGTGCGGCCGCCCGGTCCGCCAGCGCCACCAGCGCCCCCGCATCGGCGACGCTGTCGCTCCCGGCGAGACCGGGAAGGGAACGGACGGCCGCCTCCAGCAGCTCCTCCGAGAGCGCGCCGGCCGTGCTGCGGGTGTCCTGCGTCGTGCCGGGGTAGTGACCGCGCCGCAACCCCTCCAACAGGTCCAGGGCCTGGAGGAGCACGGGCAGATCGGCGCTCTGGGGCAGCACCGCGGAGGCCTCGAGGAGCCGCGCCTCGACCAGGTCGGGCAGGTCGCAGCGCGCCGCGGCGGTCAGACCGGCCAGGATCCGGTCCGGGGTGGGGCCGCCCTCGGCGGCGTCGCGGCGCGCGGCCGCGGTCAGCGTGCCGGCCGCGGCCTGGGCCGCGGTGACGCCGCGTACGCCCGCGAGGTCGAGGCGCGCCGGTACGGACGGCGTCCACGTCGCACGCCATTTGGTGCCGAGCGCCGTGCCCTCGCCCGTACTCGCCACGGCGAGGGGTTCGCCGTAGGAGGCCCCGATGACGAGCAGGCGCTGGAGCAGCACCTCGCGGCGGCCGTCCAGCGGCGAACGGAGCGGGTCGAGTCGCAGGTCGCGGCGGTCGGGGTCGTCCGGGCGGGGCAGCCGCAGCTCCTCGAGCTCGGCCTCCACCGAGGGGCCGAGCCCGGACCGGGGCGTGTGCGGGCCGAGCCGGCCGCGTGCGCCACCGACGAACACGGCTTCCAGCGCTCGGGCCAGGGCCCGGCCCCGGCCCAGGGGCTCGCCCTGACCGAGGACGGTGGTGACGGCCTCGAGCAGTTCGCCGCGGCCGGGCGCCGGCAGTCCGCGCAGGGTGGCCAGGTCGCAGGCCAGCCGGAGGGTCTCGGCGGCCTCGCCGGTCCCCGCGGTGTGACCGGCGCGGCGCATCTCCCGGCACAGGCCGGTCACCGCGTCGGCGGCCGCCTCACGGATCCGTTCCGGGTCGCCTGCGGCCGTGAGCACGGCCTGCTGCCACAACGGGTCGCGGATGCCCGCGGGGTAGCCGGACCGGGAGTCGAGCAGGTCGAAGGAGTACGGGACGAGCGAGGTCACGGCCGAACCGCGGTCCTCCGCAGGAGCGATGCGCGCAGCAGCCCCGGAAGCGCCGCCGGAGGCCGCCCCCGAGTCGGAGGCCGTGCGGGAGCCGGAGCCGGAGCCGGAACCGGAACCGGAACCGGAGCCGGAGCCGGAGCCGGAGCCCGAGTCCGAGCCCGTGCCCGAGTTGGAGCCCGAGTCCGAGCCCGTGCCCGAGTTGGAGCCCGTGCCCGTGCCGGCGCCGGAGGCCGTGCCCGTGCCCGTGCCCGTGCCGGAGCCCGAGCCCGAGATGGAGCCGGAGCCCGTGCCCGTGCCCGACGCAGCTCCCGCGTCGGCATCCGCCACGGCGGGTGCGAGGGGCGCGGACCCGGTGAGTGCCGGCGTCTGGGGTGCGGGTGTGTGCGGTGCGGTGGCGTGGAGGGCGGGCGCGTGGAAGGCGCCGACCACGGCTGCCACTCGCCGCCCGCCCGCCGCGGCGGAGGCGATCACCTGCCGCATCCGTTCCTCCCGCGCCAGGTCGGTGGCGGGTACGGCGCCATCGGTGCGCAGGGCCCAGCCCACGCCGAGTGCGGCGCGGCGCACCGCCTCCGGGGTGCACCCCGGAGCGAGGACCTCCACCGCCCGGTCCCACAGGTCGTCTCCGTCACGGCCGGTCCCGGCGGCGGCGAGCGCCTCGGCGTACGAACGGCGCCCCTGCGCGGTCCCGTCGAAGGGGCCTGAGGAGAGGCCGTCGCCGTCACCCCGGCCGTCGTCCAGGCCCGGGGCGGGCACCTCCGGCACTCCCGAAGGCTCCAGGCCCCCCGGACCCCCCTTCGGGACGCCCGGCGTCTGCGAGGCTCCCGCGTCACCCGCGTCACCCGCGTCACCCGCGTCACCCGCGTCACCCGCGTCACCCGCGTCACCCGCGTCACCCGCGGCCGCCCCGGCGTCGGGGCTCGCGGGCTCGCTCCGCTCCGGCTCGCGCACCGGACCCGGGGCCTCGGCGGACCAGCCCGGGTGGCCGAGGGGAAGGTCGCAGCACACGACCTCCACCCCGCGCCGCCCGGCCCAGCGGATCGCCGCGAGTTCCGGCGAGAAGTCCGCGAAGGGGTAGAACGACAGCTGTCCGGCCTCGCCCGCCCCGGCCAGGGCGACCGGGGCCACGGTCTCGGGGTCCGCGAGGTGTTCCAGCCAGGGCTGGAAGTCGGCCGGCAGCTCGACGCAGACGACCTCGGCCCGCGCCTCGTCCAGCAGGGCGGGCACCACCGCGGCGAGAGCCGGGCTGTGATGGCGCACCCCCAGCAGGTACGGCGTGCGCGAGGCGGCCAGCGCGTCCACCGCCGCTCGTGGATCGACGGCCGTCAACGCAGGCTCCCGCGCAGGTCCCAGAGCCGGCGCCACATCGCCGAGCCGTTCTCGGCGCGGCGGCGTACCGGGCCGTCCCAGTAGCCCAGCAGCCGCGCGTGGTCGGCCGGGTCGTCCTTGCGGACGACGCCCAGCAGATGGCCCGGAAGCAGGTCGAGCACGTCACCGCCCGGCAGGTAGGCGGCGGCGACTCCCAGGGAGGCCGCCACCTGAACGGCCTCGGCGGTGGACATGACCGTGCCGGGCCGCTCCACGTCCCAGCCCTCGGTGGAGCGACCGGAACGCAGGTCGCGGAAGACGGTGACGAGGGCGTCCAGGACGGCGTCGTCGACGGCGAAGGCCGCGCCCGCGCGCTGTACGGCGGCGACCGCCTGGCGGCGGATCAGGACCGCTTCGGCGTCGGCGTCCGCGATCGGGTCCACGGTCTCGAAGTTGAAGCGGCGCTTCAGGGCGGCCGACATCTCGGAGACGCCCCGGTCGCGCAGGTTGGCGGTGGCGATGACGGTGAAGCCGGGAGTGGCACGGACGACCGCGTCCTCGGTGGCGGTCAGTTCGGGCACGCTGATCCGCCGGTCCGACAGGATGGAGACGAGGGCGTCCTGGACCTCGGGCAGGCAGCGTGTGATCTCCTCGACCCGCACGACACGGCCGGCCCGCATCGCGGCGAGGACGGGGGAGTCGACCAGCGCCTGCGGGGTGGGGCCCTGGGCGAGCAGCAGGGCGTAGTTCCAGCCGTAGCGGAAGGCCTCCTCGGTGGTGCCCGCCGTCCCCTGCACGGTCAGCGCGCTGGTGCCGCTCACGGCGGCCGCGAGGAGCTCCGACAGCATCGACTTGGCCGTACCGGGCTCACCGGTGAGCAGCAGCCCGCGCTCTCCCGCGAGGGTGACCACACAGCGCTCGACCAGGGCGCGTTCGCCGACGAACTTCGGGGCGATCGCGAGCTTCGACGGGAGGTCCGGCCGACGCTCCGGCAGGGTCAGCTCCCTGCCGTCGCTGCCGCAGACGAAGGTGACGACCGCGCGCGGCGTGAGCGCCCAGCCGGGCGGACGCGGGCCGGGGTCCTGTGCGGCGAGGAAGGCGAGCTCGGCGGCGTGACGTTCCTCGGCCGGCCGGCCCTGCCGGACGGGGGCGGTCTCTTCGGTGACGGTCATGGGGGTTTCCTTCGTAGGAGTTCGACATGCGGGCGTACGGGGTGGGGGCGGCGCGGCGCACCCGGGGTGGGGGCGCCGCGCCGTGCCGACGACGGGAGGTGGGCGACCGGCGGCACGGATGCGGCTCGGCGGTGCCGCATCCGCGCCGGGGAGGCGATACCGGCGGGGCGCCGCCTCGCCGGGGCGCCGCCGGGGCGACGGCGCTCGGGTGGCGGCGCCTCACCGGCCGTGGCTCAGCGGCGGCGCCTCGTACGCCGGACCTTCAGCTCCTCGAAGCGCGGGACGTCGCCGTCGAGGATCCGCCGCCACGCGCGGGTGAACAGCTCGGCGGCCGGTTCGGTCGGGACCAGTGCCCCCAGCGCCGGCCGGTTGCCCGTGACCACCCCGTACATCGGCAGCTTCCACTGCTCGACGGGCAGGAGCGGCGACGCCTGCTCGGCCCAGGCTCCCGGCAGGAAGAGTGCCCGCCCCGCCCTGGCCCGTACCGCCGACACCACCAGTTCGGTCTCCGCCAGTTCGGCCCGCGCCGCCTTGAGACGGGCCGGCTTCCACCCCGTCCACCGGGCGGTGTTGCGGTCCGTCGGGTCGGGCATGGCCAGCAGCATCAGGTAGAGCGTCGCCGCGTCGGCGCCCAGGCCGTGCGCCCCGGCGACCTCGGCCACCAACGCGGGCACCGAGCGCGACGGATCCTGCGGCCACCACATGCCCTCGGCGTCCGGCTCGCCGGCCGCCGGCGCGCCCGGGTCCGCCAGCAGGCGTGCGAACGCCGGGTCGTGCGCGCGCCGCAGGGCGGTCTCGACACCCGTCGGCTGCTGGTCGGCGCCGCGCAGCGCCACCAGATACGGGTCCGATCCGGTCGAGTCCAGCAGGGAGGGGCGTACGGCCGGCTGGGGCTGCCCGTCCTGCGTGGCCATGAGCACCGCTCCGTACCGCTCGTGGTCGGGAGCCGTCTCCGTCGGCGCGCCGGCCACCTTCCTGAAGTCCGCGAGGCTCGTGTAATGCCCCGCGGAGAGCAGCAGTCCGGGCGCCGCCAGTCGCTGCCGTACGGCGGTCAGAGCACTCGGCAGCGCCGCCCGGACCGGATCGCCGGCCGGCAGCCGGTGGGCCAGCCAGGCCGCCAGACTCATCGCGCCCGCCAGAACCGACGAGGTGAACGGCGCCTCGGTGGGGGCCGCCGGAGCCGGGTGGTCGCCCTCGATGCGCCACTCCACGTCGACGCCGAGCTCCGGCGACGACGCCGGGTCCAGCAGCGCCGGGAGCGCCCGGTGGACCGGCCAGCCGCTGCGCGCGGCGCGCGCAGCCTCCGCCGCCAGCCAGTCGGGCACCTGCCGGCGCCGCCCCACCTTCTCGTTCCACATGGCCGCAGCCGACGCCACGTCCGGCCCCTCGGTCCACAGCCGCGCCGGGTCCTCGGGCAGGAGCGCTGCGAGCACCGCCCGGCGCACCTCGACCGTGAGCGCACGCAGCTCGTCACGGGCGTGTCCCGCCTCGGCCACCTTCAGGCCCAGGGCCTTGCGCAGCTCGGCCGGCAGGAAGTTCTTCTCCCAGCTGTCCACGCCGGGCATGCCCACGAGGACGATCCGGGCCAGCGCCCCGGACACGCCGGTGAGACGGCTGAACTCGTCGGCGGCATCCGGCAGGAAGGGCGCCTCGGCACGCGAGCGCGCCTCCCGCAGGAAGCCGGTCAGCCAGTCGGCACCGCGCACCCGGTCGCCCACCGGAGCCTCACCGCGCACCGTGTACGGGCCGGGCACCTCGAAGCGCCCGCTCGGGTCGTGGAAGAGCGCACCGAACTCCCGCCCGTCGGGAACGCTCGATGTGTGCTCGGTGATGCCGAGCGCCGCGCCGCCGCCGAGAGGCAGCACACTGCGGTGCGAGACATTGCGCTCCTGGCCGTCCGGAGTACGCAGGTGAGGCGCCGTCAGGTGCACCAGAACCCGTCGCCAGTGCCCCGCCGAGACCGCCGTCGAGGCCAGCCCCAGCGCGTCGACCTGGCCGAGGACGCCGAGCAGGGCCTCACGCTGCGCCGGGTCGCTGCCGGGCGCCACGGCCCGGTAGGCGATCGCGGCGGGCTCGTCCAGGAGGGAGACGAAGGGCAGCCCGCTGTACGGCAGCGACGGCAGGTCGAAGTGCAGCCGGCCCGGCGGCGCGACGGCCGTGGTGTCCGCCCGTACGGCGGCCAGCGCCTCCAGATAACGGTGGGTCGTGTCGTTGTCCGCGCCGTAGCGGTAGTAGCCGGTGCCGGCGATCCCGTGCAGCGCCTTGCCGATCACCTGGTCGCTCGGTCCCTGCACGCGGGGTTCCGCGGGCTCGGCGGCGGGGTCGAGCCGCGCGGCCACGCCGTCCAGCGCCTTCTGCTGCCGCACGGCGAAGCGCAGCACCTTCACCACGCCGGCGATCAGCTCGGGCGCCGAGACCTGTGGCAGTGCGGCGCTCACCAACTCGGGCAGGTCCGCCGCCCGTTCGGCCAGCGCGGCCGCCTTCAGCAGCACGCCGGCCGCCTCCGCGTCGACGCCCCGCAGCGCCGCCGACCCCTGCGGATCACGCGCCCGCAGCATGAACAGGTAGGGCAGCGGCGGCAGGGCCTGACCCGCGGTCCCGTACAGCTCGTTGCGGTGGTCGCACTCGGCCGTGGTCGTGACCACGCCGTCCGGGTCGCTGAGCGACAGCTCGCGCCACCGCTGGGTCAGGGCCCGCGGCCGGTGGTCGCCGGGGAACGTCAGCGCGGCGACCGGCTTGCCGGCGCCCTTGGGCAGGGTGACGGACCGTCCGGCGGTGTCCTCGCCGAGGTGGCCGCCGTCGGGGAGCCGCACCACACGCCAACCGAGGAGCCCGTCCACGGGCGTGCCCTGGGCCGAGCCCTCCACCATCGGGGCGGGCCGCACCCAGGACGACCCGGCGGACAGTTCGGCGCCGGGCGCGTGCCGCTGCAGCGCGTCGGCGAGGAATCCGGGCTGGGAGCGCCGCCCGTAGGCGCCGCCGACGGGGTCGTACTCCAGCCAGCCGCCCCGGTCCTCCCCGGAACCGTTCTGCCACACCCAGTACGACGTGCCGTCGGACACCAGCGCCCGCTCCCCGGGCAGCTTCGTGTCGCCGCTGTGCAGCACCCCGCCGCCGGTGGTGCGTCCGCCGCCGGGCAGCTGCAGGCTGAGGTGCTGCGAACGCATGGTCCAGTAGTCGGTGCCGGCCAGAGCGAACACCGTGTCCGGCGCGGTGTGCCAGTAGCCCTGCGGTTCGCTGCGACCGTACGTGCTCCAGAACACCAGCAGTGCACCGTCCACGTAGTGGAAGCCGGTCCGCCACACCGACCCCGGGGGCACCCGCAGGTCGTGGACGAGAAGGGTGCCGTCCGCGTCGATGACGCGCGCCTGCGTCGCGTTGGCCACGATCAGGTACGGCCAGGCCTCGACGACGGTCAGACCGTCGGTGCTGTACTGCCCGGGCGCCAGCTCCGACAGCGCCTCCTCCCACGCCGGCCAGCGCAGCTCCTCCCACAGGCCGCCGCGCAGGGTGCGGGCCACGGTCTCGCCGAGATCGGCCGCCGCCGCGGCCGCGACCTCCTGCGGCGCGAGCGTGAGGGCCTCGGAGGGCAGCCACGACAGCCGCGCGATCGCGCTCGGCAGTCCGGGCAGCCCGGCCGCCACCGACGATACGGCCACCTCCCGCATCCACTCGGCGAGCATGGGGCGCCCGCCCGGCGAGGCGGCCAGGCGCCGCATGACGTCCGTACCGGAGGACGCGCTGTTGTAGCTGTTCGCCCCGCGCCGGAACGCGGGCCGGAAGCGCGGGTCGGCCGCCAGCGCGACCAGGTCCCGCGGTTCCTCGCCACGCGCCCAGTCCGACAGGTTCAGGGCGTCGCCGCGCCGACCGCGGCCGGACGTCTCCTCGGGGTCGGCGACCGGGATCTCCAGCGAGAGCAGGAGGTCCAGCAGGTTCACGTCCTCGACACCGATCCGCAGGAACCGCTCGCCCTCGGGCCGCGCCGCCAGGTCGGCACGCAGCCGCCCGGCCGCCCGCTCCACCAGCTCCAGCAGGGCAGACGGTGTCGGACGCGGACCCCAACCGCGGTGCCGGGCGGCGTGGAAGCGCTCCAGCCAGCCCGCCGCGCCGTCGGAGCACCGCTCCTCCTGCGGCAGCTCCGCCTCGGTGAGACCGGCGTCGGCCCCGGACTCCGACAGCACCCCGAGCCACAGCTCGGCCATGTCGCCGTTGTCCCCCGGCAGGGTCATCGACAGCAGCGTGCCCCGCACGGACGGAACGCGCCGGGCCAGCGCCACCAGCGCGCCGCGGTGCGACTTCCACCAGCCGGCGGCCGCCCGCAAGGTGGCCGGCAGCGGCAGGATCTCGGCGAGGTAGTCCTGCTCCGCCTCACTGCCGGACAGGGCCGCGGCCCGGGCGAGCAGCTTCAGCTCCGTCGCCGCCTGCGCGGACGGTGCGAGGCCGCCGGCCGTCCGGCGTACGCACAGGCGCCGGAAGCGCTCGTACGCCTCGACGGGCGCGAGCCGGGCCGACAGGTCCTTGCCGTAGGCGGCGAGGACCTTCACCGGCAGGGCGCCGGCCAGGGCGAACTCCAGGAACACGGCGTCCAGCCGGTCCTCGTCGACCGTCAGCCCGTGCTGCGCCTCGCTCGCACGGGCGCGGCCGAACAACTGCCCGGCGTACGTGGTGTTCTCGACGCCCAGGAAGACCCGCGCCGCCTGCTCGTAGAAGACGGGAAGGAAGTGCGGGACGGCCGAGGCGAGCCGTCCGGCCAGCTCGTGGCAGGCGTCCAGCGCCGCCTTGGGCTTGCTCTTGGCCTGCCGGGCCAGCCGGTCCAGCTCCGGCACGACCGCCAGGGCGTGGTGCCCGTCCTCCGGGTGGTGCACCAGCACCCACTCGGGGAAGCCGAGTTCGCGGCGCCGGCCGAGACCCACCACGGCCGGCTCGCCCTGGAGTTCGAGTCCGAGGAAGCCGGCGGCGAGGTCCTCGGCCGGGCCGAGTTCGGCCGCCGCCAGCCGCACGACGACCCGGTCCGCACCGAGCACCGGGTGGCGGTAGGTCCGCGCGGTCAGCTCGACCGCCGCAGGGCCCGCTCCCCGGGCGTCGGCCGGCAGCACCGCGCCCGCCGCGAGCAGCTCCCTGTTGTCGTCCACACCCGTGCCGGTCACGCGTCCCCACCCTCTTCGATCGTGCGGCCGGCGTACAGCGCAGCGGCCATGCGCATCCCCTCGGACCAGGCCACCGGCCCGACCTCGCTCAGCCGCACCGCGCGGCCGTCCTCGTCGTGCCAGCTCAGCGCGCCGGTCTCCGACTCCCCGTCCCAGTACGGCTCGCCGATCCACACCGACGCCTCCGTGCTGCGGCCACCGTCGCGCACCTTGCACGTCGCGTAGCCGCCGGACACCCGGTAGCCCAGGCCCGTGGCGCGCGCGGCGAGACCGAACCGCGAGGCGAACTTCCCGCCCGCGTAGTCCCGTACCTCCGTCGCCGTCCCGGGACGCCCGGAGTCCGGCCCGTCCGTCCGGGCCCAGGTGGCCCGGTGGATCTGCTCCACCTTCTGGGTGATGCCGAGGTCGGCCGCGAAGTCCCGCACGTCGTCCAGGTCCGGCAGGAGCACGGGGTGGGGGAGCGTCACCGTGCGCGGCGACAGACGCACGGTCTCACCGTCCAGGTCGACCACCTTGAGTTCCCCGTCCGCGGTGACGTCCCGCAGGAAGCCGACCTCGTCCGGGTCGTCGCCGACGACGGCCATGTCGCGGAGCGCGGCCTGCCATGCCTCGTCGGGCCACACCCGTGCGATCAGCTCGGTCGGAACCGGCAGCGACGACACCATCCAGGCGTCCACCTGGGCCACGCAGGAGGCCTCGTGCCGGTCCAGCCACTCGGCGAGCTGCTTGAGCCTGTCGACCTCGGCACTGTCGCGCACCGCCTTCGGGAGCGTCTTCAACTGCCGCCCCCCGGCGCGCCGTGCGACCACGCGCCCCTCCTCGAGGGTGACCTCGTACCCCTCACCCGCTGCCAGCCACGCCATCAACCGCGCCCCTCCGCCTGTCCATGGGATGTCAGCGCAGCCCGAACCAAGGGGAACGAAGCCCCTGAGCTGCGATATGAGGGGAGATTAACGAGGGCCACTGACAATGCGGTGCGGGCCCCCGGCGCACCTCCGGCCACTCCGGCGGTCTCCGGTGGCAGGAGGGCGCGGACGGCGGGCGAGACCGGGCCTCAAGAGCCGCCGGATCCAGGGGAGGCGACGCTCGCGCTCGATGCCGGTGGCCTGCCGCGGAGATCCACGTCCGAGGTCAGAACCCCCACGGACCGAGCTCGACGACGGCTGCGAACAGATGCCCCCAGACGTCCTGCGCGGGACACTCCTCGTCGACCGTGAGCAGTTCGAGAGCGGCGACCTCCCGCAGGAAGTCACACCGCCCGTCCTCGCCCGGGTGCCCGTCCCAACAGGCGCCCGTGAACCGGTACACGGCCTCCAGCAGCCGCCGTACGAACGTCTCGGTGTCACGGGCGAGCGGGAACGGCGAACAGCGTGTCAAGATCGTCGCGCGTCATGCGCACATGCTGCCAGTGCGGGGTCGGCGACGGGCGCGGGGCCGTCGCTCACGTGCGCGGGATCGTCGTCGACACCCGGGAGCGGACGGCGTCGGAGTCGGTCAGGCTGCGGCGTAGGGACCGGTCTGCGTCCGCGCGGACTGGCGCTGCGGGCGGAGGGGGGCGTCGCCCCGTGGGCCTCGTGGGCACGTCATGGGCGACGGGGAGGGCGTCCGGTAGACGCCGTGGGTCGGAGTGGCGCGGGGGAGTGGGCCACGGGGTGGAATCCGCTGACGCGGGATTCCGCGACGGTGGACGGAGCCGGTGAGGGGGAGGGGAGGAGGTCGTCCCCCGCGGATCCTGGTCCGAAGAAGGGCCTAGCTCCGCTTCGCGATGTCGTCCGCCTGCTGGGCGATGTCCTGGAGCACGGTCTTGGGGTCGGCGGTCGGCGCGACGGCCTTGCCGATGTTCTGCTTGATCGTGTTGCTGACCTGCAGCCAGGACGGTTCGTTGACCGGGTACAGCTGCGAGACCCGCAGTGCGGTCAGGAACTGCTCGACGTCGGGGTCGGCCGCCCCGTCCTGCGAGGCCTGGGTGGCCGAGAAGGTGGAGGGCAGCAGGTGATAGCGCCCGGCGAACTCGATGAGGTTCTTGTCCTCGTAGACGAAGTCCAGGAACTCTCCCACCAGTTTGCGGTTGTCGTCGTGCCGGAACGCCATCATCCAGTCGGCGACGCCGGCCGCGGGCGGGGTCTCGCCGTCGTCCAGCGTGTCCGACACCGGCATGCTCAGCGTGCCGACCCTGATGCCCTTCGCCCGGGCCTCGTGGAGGAGCGAGGGGTAGCCGTTGACCATGCCGACGTCGCCGCGCAGGAAGGCGGCGAAGGCGTCCTGCCGGTTGAGCTGGGCCGGCGGGACCGGCCCGGTCAGTCCGGGCGTGACCAGGTTGCTCTTGATCCACTGGAACGTCTGCGTGTTCCGGTCGGACGCGATGCTGTACCCGCCGCTGTTGTCGGTGTACCCGCCGCCGTTGCTCAGTTCCCAGATCATGGCCTCGGCATGCGCCTCCTCGGGGCCGAGCGGAAGGGCGTACGGATAGAGCACGCCCTCCTTCTTCAGCGCCTTGGCGGCGGCTTTCAGGTCGGACCAGGTCTTCGGCGGCTCCGCGCCGGCCTTGTCGAACAGCTCCTCGTTGTAGAAGAGCAGCCGGCTGCTGGCGACGAAGGGCAGGCCGTACAGGGTGTTGTCGATGGAGCCGGCCTCGGCGAGCGGAGGCAGGAAGCTCGCCTCGGCTCGGACCGACAGCACCTCGTCGGCGGCGTACAGGCGGCCCTGCGCCGCGAAATCGGAGTAGGCACCCATGAGTGCCACGTCCGGGGCGTTGTCCTCCTGGACCATGCGGGTGACCTCGCGGTCGACGTCGGCCCACGGGTAGAGCGTTACCTCGATGTTCTTGCCGGGGTGAGCGGCGGTGAAGGCGGCCGTCAGCTTGTCCCAGTACGCCCGGGAACTGTTCGCCGGGGTGTCACCGTACTCGGCGGCCACCAGGCGCAGTGTCGTCCCTCCGTCGCCGGTGGACGAGCCGCAGGCGGTGACGAGGGAGCCCAGGAGTCCGAGTGCGGCCACGGAGGCTGCCGTGCCGAAGAGTCTTGGTCGCACGGATGTTTCCTCTTGATCTTAAGTGGACGGTGTGCGTCCGGAATTCTCTCCCGCCCCAGGATGAATTGCGTGCCCTGGCCAACGATTATGGCCATTGCTCCAACCGTGCCGGTTGCGAGTGGTGTTTTCCGATATACCGAGCCCGACCAGGACGCGCGTAGACCCGTCCCGGCCCTCTTCGGCGTCCCGCTTGTACGGCATGGGGTGAACGCACGGTCGGAGCGCGCTCTTCCGTCGGCCGAGGGCCGCCTCCGGACCGCAGTCGAAACTCGCGCCTCGTTCTGCGTCCGTGGGCGGCGCCACGGGTGCGCGTCAACCGGCCATCGTCCGTCGCGCCTTTCCCGGGACGGGGTGGGACGTTCCCCCTGGCCCACGACGCCCTCGCGGCTGAGGGGCCCGGTGCTCCGCGGTGGCCGATGTTAGGGCATGGGGGATCGATTCCTGCCGGATTCCCGATCTTCCTGAAGTTCTGACACCCAGTGGGTAGCGTCTGCCGTCGTCACCCGGCCGGGCTGTGAGGGCGGCCGGGTTCTTTCGAGAACAGAGGGAGCGAGTACTGATGTTGAGTGTGGAGACATCTCTCAAAGAGGCGATGACCTCGATCGAGGGCAGCCTGGGCGTCGCCCTGGTCGACTACACGAGCGGCATGGCCCTCGGAACCCTGGGCGGGGGCAAGGACCTCGATCTGTCGGTGGCCGCGGCCGGCAACACCGACGTGATCCGCGCGAAGGTCCGCACCATGGAGATGCTGGACCTCAAGGAGGACATCGAGGACGTGCTGATCACCCTCGGGAGTCAGTACCACCTCATCCGGCTGATCAGGGGCCGCGGCGGCAACGGCCTCTTCCTGTACCTCGTCCTCGACAAGGGCCGGGCCAACCTCGCCATGGCCAGGCACCAGTTGAGGCGCATCGAGGAGTCGCTCGAGCTGTAGCCTTCGTCCTGCCTACGGCTCCCGCATGCCCACGACTTGAAAGAGTTTTCAACTCGGCACATCTGAATGTGATCAGTCGGGGGCGGGCCGGAGCCGGAGGCGGGAGGATTGCTGGAGCTGGACATCGAGGTGCCATCGAGCAGCCGGCGGTTCCGCCTGCCGGCCCTCGGAACGGTCGAACCGGGTGGGAGTGTTGTCGCATGCAGGTGCCGCTGTACCAGGCGAAAGCGGAGTTCTTCCGCATGCTGGGACATCCCGTTCGTATCCGCGTACTGGAACTGCTCCAGAACGGCCCCGTACCTGTCCGCGAGCTGCTGAACGAGATCGAGATCGAGCCGTCCAACCTCTCCCAACAGCTCGCCGTGCTCCGGCGATCGGGCATCGTCGTCTCGATCCGTGACGGCGCCACCGTCAGCTACGCCCTCGCCGGAGGCGACGTGGCGGACCTGCTGCGCGCCGCACGCCGCATCCTGACGGAACTGCTCGCCGGGCAGAGCGAGCTGCTCGCCGAACTCCGCCACGCCGACACCTCCGCGTAGCCGGTCCGCCCGCACAGCGGCGGTCCGAGACGGAGCCGCGGAGGGCGGCGGCCTTCATCGTCTTCGGGGTTCGCTGCGAAGAGTCACGCGCCCCGCCCGCTCCTCGTTGTGCGACATCGACGCCCCGTCCGGTGCCGGCGTGCGGGCAGGGCGAGAGGGCGTCCCCTGCGGAAGGCGTGATCGACGCGTGTCTCTTTGATCGGTCGGACGTTTGACCGGGTATGTCCGTCCGTCTGGCGATTTCTGATGCGATGTGGGACCGGATCCAGCCGCTGATGCCGGCCGATCCGGTCCACGGTCGGCGTTGGGCCGATCACCGCCGAACCCTGGAGGCCATCGCGTGGAAATACCGTACCTGCTCACCTTGGCGGGACATGCCGGCCGAGCTCGGCCCGTTCCAGACCGCTCACAAGCGGCTGATCAGGTGGGCCGGGGACGGCACCTGGGAGCGCATTCTCGTCGCGGTGCGGGCGGCGGCCGGCGACGCGGACGACACCACCTGGACCGTTTCGGTCGACTCCGCCGAAAGCCCGGCTCCCCGGCACGCCGCCGAAGCAGGGCAGAAGGGGCGCCGGGGCGGGCCGGATCCGACACCCTCGCGCTACGGCGCTCCCGCCTGAGGACGGAGGTGCGTCCTGCCGGGCGCCGGACGCGTCAGCCTTCGCCCTGGGCGCCTGACCGGGCGCGGTTCCTGGCACGGGTCCAGCGGGCGGCCTTCGCCGGGTCGCGGCGAGCAGGGCCAGTCCGGCGCACCCGACCGCGATGTTGCCCAGGCCGATGCCGGTTGTCAGCGCCAAGCCGCTCAGAGCGTCGAGGAGGTCCAGTCGCGCTTCGGTACGGGCCGGGCGGTCCGTACCCCGCAGGCGTCGTAAGGCGGTTATGAGGGGGATCAGTTGCAGGGCCGCCAGCACGAGGAACACCCAGCGGAACGTGTCGTAGTCCACGCCGGGAATCCTACGTCCGGGTGCGCACATCGCGGCCGAGTCCGTGGGACGTGGGCGCGACAACCGCCCTGTGCTGACCGGCCTCCCGCTGCTGACCGGGCCGGGGGCGGGGGCGACGGCTCGGCGCCCCGTCCCTCGGGAGCCCCGTCCGAGCCGGCGGGATCCCCCGGCGGCGGGTCCGCGGTACGAGGCCGTCCGGCAGCCGGTCCCGGGCCTGTTCCGCCCCTGCCTCCCCGCTGTCGCGGCGTCGTGGGGCGCGGCGCCGCGGCCGACGGCCCGGACGCGCGGGACACCGGTCGCGGGATGCCGCTATGCCGTGTCCGCCGCCCTTCGCCTCCGGGCGGTTCACGGCCGCCGTCAAGCGCTCGGTCACGCCCGTGCCCGCAAGGACAGGCGGAACCCGGCACGCGCGAGCGGCGGGTGCGGGCAAAGGCGCCGCGCCCCACACCGCCGGGTGCGGCCCTCCGGCCGCGAGGGAAGGCGACGAGTGCCCGCAGACGAGCGGCGACCGTCCCACCGGCCGGCCGGTGTCGTCACAGGCCTGCGGCGGCCTTCTTCCGGAGACCCGCCCAGGCGATCTCCGCGACCTCCTGGCGCAGCAGGACGTCGGCCGCCGTGCAGGCCAGCGCCTCCGCGGCGGCCAGCATCACCTGGCGCGCCCGGGGCCCCGCGGAGGCCTCCGCGAACTGCGGCGTGTGGGTGGTCGCCTCCGCGTCCAGGATCGCGACGAAGGGATGGATCGCGGGGACCCGGGTGCTCACGTTGCCGATGTCCGAGGAACCCACGTAGACCCCGGGGGCGGGCTCCGACAAGCGGATGCCGGTCCGTGCGAGGTGACCGGTGAACAGACCCGAGAGCACCTCACTGTCCCGGAAGTGCTCGTAGCGGCCACCGACGTCGGTCACCTCCACCGTCGTGCGCGTGGCCAGAGCGACGCCCCGCGCGCACGAGCCCAGCTCGTCCACCAAGTCCTCCAGCGCCGCGGTGGTGGCCCCGCGCAGCCCGAACAGGCTCTCCGCGTACGCGGGGACGATGTTGGTCGCCCGGCCGCCCTCCGACACGATCCCCTGGACGTGCGATCCCTGGGGGAGACGCCTGCTCAGGACGCCCAGGGCGTTGAAGAGCTGGACGAGGGCGCCCAGGGCGTCGATCCCCTCGGTCGGATTGCCCGTCGGGTGGGCGGCGCGCCCGTGGAACCCCACCCGGATCTGCGCACTGGCCGTCAGCGGCGCCCACGCCCAGTCGTGGACCCCCGGGTGGAACATCAGAGCCGCGTCGACCCCGTCGAACACCCCCGCCTCCACCAGCGTGACCTTGCCGCCGCCGCGCTCCTCCGCCGGCGTCCCGACGGCCGTCAGGCTGCCGCCGACCTCACCGAGCACGCTGTGCAGCGCGAGTGCGGCACCCAGACCGGCCGTCGCGATCAGGTTGTGGCCACAGGCGTGCCCGAGCAGCGGCAGCGCGTCGTACTCCATCAGCAGGGCCACGTGCCGGCCGGGCGGCTCAGGGCTCGGGGTCTCCGGTCCCGCGCGGCCGACGAAGGCGGTCGGCAGCCCGGCCACCCCGCGCTCCACCCGGAAGCCCTCCCGCTCCAGTTCCCCGGTGAGCCGTTCCGCCGCCCGGTGTTCCTCGTAGGCCGTCTCCGGTTCGCCGTGCAGCGCGAGGCTGAGATCCCAGAGCCGTTCCGCACGGCCGGCCACCTGCCGTGCGATGCGGGTGTGCACCTGCTGGGGTTCGGGACTCCGTGACACGTCGGGCCTCCTCCGACCGGTGCGGAACGCTCTGCCCGTTCCGCGTCTTCCACACGAGGGGCCCCCGACACCCTGATGCGTCCTTTGCGTGCGACCGCCGGCCGGGAACACCGACCCCGCTCGGCGCCCCGGACCCTCCGCACACCTCCCGGCATGCAGTCGCCCGCGCCCCGAGCCGCCCACGCGCCCGCTGCGCGCTCGCCCAGTCCGGGCCCTCCACGCGCCCGGCACGCCTCAAGCCGCCCGCGCGCCCGCGGACCGCGCCCGCGACGCGCCCCGCCGCCGCCGCGCCCGAGCCCGGTCACGCGGCGAGGCGGCGCTGGATCCAGTCCGCGGCGGTCAGCCGGAACAGGCGCCGGCTCTCCGCGCGGCGGAAGTCGTGGCCCTCCTCGTGCAGCAACAGCAGCTCCGCCTCGAGGCCGCGGGCCCGGGCGGCCGCGACGATCTGCTCGGACTCGCGCGGCGGGACGTTGGTGTCGTGCTCGCCGTGGATCGCGAGGAGAGGCACCCGCAGGGCGTCGATCCGGCTCATGGGCGAGAGCGCGCGCAGCAGGGCCCGGTCGCGGACCGGATGGCCGTACTTGTGCGCCGCCGAATCGGCCAGCCAGGGCTCCGTTCCGGCGAAGAAGGTGGCGAAGTCGGACATGCCGCACACGGTGACCCCGGTGCGGAAGAGCTCGGGGTGCCAGACCACGGAGGCGAGCGTGAGGTAGCCGCCGTACGAGTGGCCCATGACGGCCAGCCGCAAGGGGTCGGCGAGCCCCGCCTCGATCACGTGCGCGGCGCAGGCGGCCACGTCCTGGATCGCCGCGAAACGCCCTGCGCCGAGGTCCGCGTCGCGAAACGTGCGGCCCCAGCCGGAGGAGCCGCGGACGTCCGGGGCGAAGACGTCGAGGCCGCGGCCGAGCAGCTCGTGGTAGAGCGGGTCGAAGACCGGACGCTCCTGCTCCTCCGGGCCACCGTGCAGATGGAGCACACAGGGGGCCGGCTCGCCGGCGGCACGGCCGGGGGCCCGGTGGTACCAGCCGCCCAGGAGCAGCTCGTCGCGGGCCGTCGGGCGGACGGGAACCGGCCGTACGGGAGCGCGCCCCGGCGGCACGGTGTCGGCGTCACGCGCCGACCACGGCGTCCGGGCGGGGGGCGACGCGTCCGGCAGGTGCCACACCCCGGGCCTCCGCTGGGACCCCGAGAGGGCGACGAGCATGCCCCGCGCTCCGGCCGGGGTGACCCGGGTGACCACCTCGTGGTCCAGGTCCACCTGGCGGGGGGCCGGGGCGACGGGCGCGGCGCCGTCGTGCGGAACCGCCGCGGAGCCGGTGAGCGGCCGGGTCTCCAGGACGCTGGCGCCCCGGACGTTCCACGCGAGTGCGGCCCGGCGGCCGTGTTCGACGAACGCGAGGAGTTCCAGATCGCAGGCCTCCCGGTACGCCACCACGCGCACGTCGCTCGCGGGATCTCCCGCGCCGGTCAGGTCGAGGGCGAGCAGCGCCGCGTACTCGCGTCCGTGGTCGCTGCGCAGCCACACGGTGCCTGCGTCCGGGGAGAAGCGGCCGATCCACGGGTCGCCGTCGGCGACGGGCAGCACGCGGGCCGGTGTCCCGTCGGCCAGCCGGACGACGACCGCCTCCCGCCGTCCGCGCGGCCCGCGGCGCAGCAGGACAAGGCCACCGTCCGGGCTGATGTCGCACACCCGCAGCGTCGCGGCCTCGGTCTCGTCCGCCAGCAGGACGGGCGCGCCGACAGCCGCCGGATCGACGAGATAGGCGGTGAGCCGGTCCCGGGCCGGGGGGCCGCCGTCCCCGTCCGCGGCGGTCACGCCGCCCCGGAGCATGGCGGCGTGGCCGTCGCGTTCCGTCCAGTCCGCCGACCCCGCAAGGTGCGCGCGCAGGTCCTCCGGCCGGTCCGGCGTCGGCTGCGCGATCGTGACGGCCAGCGCCGAGCCGTCCCTGGTCCAGCAGCCCAGGTACGCCGAGGAGCCCGGGTCCGCGCCGGCCAGGACCCGGCGGTCGGTGCCGTCGGGGCGGACGCAGAGCACGCGGGTGTGACCGCTGCCGCCGGGGGAGACGGTGTACGCGATCCAGCGCCCGTCCGGCGACCAGGAGACCTCGGTGACGTGGTCCGGGGCGGCGTCCAGCAGCCGGACCTCGGCGCCGTCCACCGGCGCCGTCCACAGTTGCGGCACACCACCGCGGTCGCAGATGAACGCCACGTGTTCGGCCGCCGGGTCCGCCGTCGGATACCAGCAGGCGTGCGCCCCGACACGCGGCCGGTCGTCCGGCGGCCCGACGGCGCTGCCGAGGGGCAGTGCCGCGGGCGCCCCGGGCAGGACGGGCGCGGTCAGTGGATGCCGTGCGTCTGCAGCCATGTCTCCAACAACGCTACCTGCCACAGGGCATTGGCCCCACGGTTCGTGCGATGGCCATCCGGCGCCTCCAGGAGCGAGGCGATGTACTCGTCCCGGAACACCCCGCGGCCACGGGCGACGGGTGCGGCGAACACGTCCCTCACGCGCTGTCGTACCGGGCCCGCCATGTGGCGGATCGCCGGCACCGGGAAGTAGCCCTTGGGCCGGTCGACGACGTCGTGGGGCAGGAGCGTGCGCGCGGCGTCCTTGAGGACACCCTTGCCGCCCTGGGCGAGCTTCAGCTCGGGCGGGCAGGCGGCCGCGAGCTCGACGAGCTCGTGGTCGAGGAAGGGCTCGCGGGCCTCCAGCCCCCAGTCCATGGTCATGTTGTCGACCCGCTTCACCGGGTCGTCGACGAGCATGACGTGCGTCTCCGTCCGCAGCGCGGCGTCCAGGGCCGTCTCGGCGCCGGGCATCGCCATGTGCCGGTGCACGTACTCCGTCGACGGGTCGGATCCGGGGAGCATCTCGGGCCGCAGGATCCTCGCCAGCTCGGCGTGCCGCCGGTCGAAGTAGACCTCGGCGTACCGCTCCGGCTCGGCCTCGCGGGGCACCTCGGCCATGGCCGGGTACCAGTGGTAGCCGGCGAAGACCTCGTCGGCGCCCTGCCCGCTCTGCACGACGCTCACCTCCTTGGAGACCTGCTCCGACAGGAGATGGAAGGCGACCGCGTCGTGGCTGGTCATCGGCTCGCTCATGGCGGCGACGGCTCCGTCCAGGGCGGTGGAGACCCGGTCCGAGGGCACGATCAGCTGGTGGTGGTCGGTTCCGAAGCACCGGGCGACCCGGTCCGAGTAGGGGAACTCGTCGCCCTCCTCCCCGGCCTCCGACTCGAAGCCGACGCTGAAGGTCCGCAGGTCGGTCTGCCCTTCCTCGGCGAGCAGGGCGACGATCAGGCTGGAGTCCAGTCCGCCGGACAGCAGCACGCCGACCGGCACGTCACCGACCATCCGGCGTCGTACGGCGGTCCGCAGCGCCCCGAGGACGGCGTCGCGCCACTCCTCGGCGCCCATCCCGGCGTACTCGGTCCGCCGGGTGTAGGAGGGCTGCCAGTAGGAGTGGTCGTGCTGCGTCCCGTCCGCCTCCACGACCCGCACGGTGGCGGGCGGCAGCTTGCGCACCCCGGCGAGGACGGTGCGCGGGGCGGGGACCGTCGACTGCCAGCTCATGTAGTGGTGCAGCGCGACCGGGTCGAGGGAGGTGTCGATCCCGCCCGCGGCGAGGAGGGCGGGGAGCGTGGAGGCGAACCTGAGCCGTCCGGGACGGGCCGCGAGGTAGAGCGGTTTGATGCCCAGCCGGTCCCGGGCGAGGACGAGCCTGCCGGTGGTGTGCTCCACCAACGCCACGGCGAACATGCCCACGAGATGCCGGACGAAGCCGGTGCCCCACTGGCGGTACGCCTTGAGGACGACCTCGGTGTCCGACGTGGTGCCGAAGCGGTGGCCGTGCCCCCGCAGTTCCTCGCGCAGTTCCCGGTAGTTGTAGACGCAGCCGTTGAAGACGCAGGTGAGACCCGCCTCGTCTTCGGTCATCGGTTGCGCGGCGCGATCCGACAGATCGATGATCTTCAGCCGGCGGTGTCCGAGAGCCACGGCTCCTTCGGACCAGAGACCCCGGCCGTCGGGTCCACGGGCCGCCAGCCGGGCGGTCATGCGTTCCACGGCGGCGAGGTCGGGCCGCCCTCCGTCGAAGCGGACCTCTCCACTCAGACCGCACACGCCGGGCCTCCTTCGGACCGGACGGCGGGCGCCGGGCGACGGCCCGGGGTCGTCCCGGGAGCGGGGCCGCCGCGTCGCCATGGCGACGCGATCGGCCCGGTCCCGCGCACGTTGTGCTCGTCGGCCGGGTCGTCGGCGACGCCGGGGTCGGCGGGCGCGTGCCGCGTGCCGCGCGCCCTGGCCGGCCGGGCCGCGAGGCGCCCGCCACCGCTCTGCCGCCCCGCCGGGCGCGGCGCCGGCCGGCGTGCCCGGCGCGCCCGGTCACCCCTGACGGGGCCGGGTGCGCCACCCCGGGTCGCGGCGAGGAGGTCGTCCACGCCCGCGAGCAGGTCCTCTGCCGCGACCGTCCTGCGCAGCCGATGGGCGGCGCTGCCACGGGCCAGCGCCTCTTCGGTCAGGGTCAGCACGGTCGCCCAGTCCCCGTACTCCTCCAGCGGGTGGCGGAGTCGCCTCAGCATGCCGCGTACGACCTCGGGGGCGGGCGCGGCCCGGCGGGTGGCCGGATCGACGAGTTCGCCTTCCAGACCGGACCGGGCGGCGCGCCAGGTGGCCGCCCGCAACCACTCGTGCCGGCCGTCGCACCGGGTGCCGCCGGCCGTGCGGAGGCGGGCGCAGGCGTCGACCACGAGGGCCCGGAACAGGGCGGCGATCAGGACGACGGTCTCGACCCGCGGACACGCGTCGCAGACACGTAGTTCGAGGGTCTGCAGATGGGCCGACGGACGGATGTCGTAGTAGATCATCCCGGGGTCGCTGATGACGCCGGAACGCACCAGTTCGTCCACGGCGCGGTCGTACTCCGCGGCGCCGCCGAAGCATCCCGGCGGCCCGGACGTGGGCCAGCGTTGCCAGACCATGGTGCGCCAGCTGGCGTAGCCGGTGTCGGCGCCGAGCCAGAAGGGCGAACTCGCGGACAGGGCCAGAAGCGGCGGCAGCCAGGGCCCCGCGGCGCACATCGCCCGCACCGCGGTGTCCCGGTCCGGCACGTCGACGTGCACCTGCGCGCCGCAGATCAGCTGCTCGTCCGCCAGCCGGCGGTACTCGTCCGTCATGTGGTGGTAGCGGCGTTCAGGGGTCGGCGGGACGGTGCCGAGCCGGGTCAGCGGGGCGGTGCCCGCCGCGGCGATGCCGAGGCCCTGGCGGAACGCGCTGTCGTCGAGCCGGCGGCGGGTTCTGGAGAGGTCGGCGTAGAGGCCGTCGAGGGACGTGTGCACCCCGCTGTTGGACTCCACGACGGACTGCGGGAGCTCGCGGGCGTAGCCGTCATGGGGCCCGCTGTCGGGGGGCCGGGCCACCCGGCTGAGGACGTCTTCGGCTCGTGGAACGAGCTCCCCGGTCTCGACATCGATCACGTGGAACTCTTCTTCCACTCCGATCCGGACGGTCACGGCGACTCCTACGTGCTCATGGACGTGTGCTCCGGCGAGCGCGCCGTGATCGGCGTCGGCCCGTCTGCCGTGCGAATGCCCCGCCGGGGGCCTCGCATGCCTGGACCGCTCATCTGATGTGCAAGGTGCACGAATGAGCGACGGCTGGAGTGCGGGTGCCAGGCGCGCGGCGGCCGGAAGGCCGCGACCCGCTCTACGTCTCGTCCGGCGCCTCGTCCCGCGGCTCCCCCTCGGCGCGCCCGCGGCGCGGCCGCTCCCTGTCGTCTTCGGGGCGGCGCAGTTCACCGGGGCCCTTGCCGCCCTGCGGCGGCCGAGGGGATTCACGTTCCGGCTCGTGGGGACGGACCTGCTCCTCGCGGCCCTTCCCCGGCTGCTGTTCCTTGTCCTGCATGCCGCCCATGACGACCTCTCCTCTGCGGTGCGGGCTTGTCCCGTCACACCAACCTGACACGGGGCGTGATGACCCGCACATCGGCGACAGCGGAGAGTGAGCGGACGCCCGGCGTTCGTGACGGCAGCTGCGAGATTGAGTCGCACCGCGACGGGTACGCGCGCATCGATCCAGCTTTGTCCTGAGCGGCATGAAGGAGGAATGACCGTGAGCATGGTGGAGCAGACGATCGACGTGGACGTTCCGGTGCGGAGCGCCTACAACCAGTGGACCCAGTTCGAGGACTTCCCGAACTTCATGGAAGGTGTGGAGGACGTCCGCCAGATCGACGCCCGTCACTGCCACTGGAGCACCAAGGTCGCGGGAGTCCGGCGCGAGTTCGACACCGAGATCATCGACCAGCTCCCCGACGAGCGCATCGCCTGGCGCGCCGTGGGCGGTGACGTCAGGCAGAAGGGGGTCGTCACCTTCCAGCGTCTCGACCCGGACCACACGCGGGTCCGGCTCGCCATGGACGTGGAGCCGGAAGGCATGGCGGAGAAGGCCGGCGACGCCCTGGGCTTCCTGGACCGCCGCGTCAAGGGCGACCTCAAGCGGTTCAAGGGGTTCATCGAGGAGCGCGGGCACGAGACCGGCGAGTGGCGCGGCCGCATCAGCCCCTCGGGCGAGATGACCCCGGGGGACATGACCTCGGGTGGCATGACCTCCGGTGGAACGTCCGCCGCCGGGACGCGGGGTGGGGACACGACGGGCGGCGGTACGACCGGCCGGACAGGGCCCCGTCCCGCCCCCGACACGTGGGAGCTCCCGCCGGAGCCCGGTGAGCCGGGCATGCGCTGACGCGCGTTCACGTCTCCCGGGGAGCCGCACCTCGGGCGGCCGCGCGCCCGCAGTCCGGGCGCGCGGCCGCCGAGGGGGTGGGGGTCGGCGGGTGAGCCTGCCGACGTGCCTCCGTGATGCCCGATATGGCAGAAAATGGCTCGTTTATGGGAGGGCGGTCGCGGCAAGGCGCCGGTCATGATGAACATCGGCTACACGATGATGACCGAGCAGGCGGGACCCCGGGAGCTGGTCGAGCACGTGGTCGCGGCCGAGAAGGCGGGGTTCGACTTCTCCGTCGTCTCGGACCACTCCTTCCCCTGGCTCGAGGAGCAGGGGCACGCGCCGTACGCGTGGAGCGTTCTCGGGGCGGCCGCCCAGGCCACCTCCCGCATTCCGCTGACGACCTTCGTGACCTGTCCGACCTTCCGCTACCACCCCGCCGTGATCGCGCAGAAGGCGGCCACCCTCCAGCTCCTGTCCGAGGGCCGGTTCCGGCTCGGCCTGGGCTCCGGAGAGAACCTCAACGAGCACATCGTCGGGGCGGGATGGCCCTCCGCGGGCGTCCGGCTCGAAATGCTGGAGGAGGCCGTCGTCATCATCCGCGAACTGTTCGACGGGGGATACGTCACCCGGCGCGGCCGCCACTTCCAGGTCGAGAACGCCCGCCTCTGGGACCTCCCCGACCCCACGCCGCCCCTGGGCATCGCGGTCTCCGGCCCCCGTTCCTGCGAGATCGCGGGCCGCCACGCCGACCTTCTCATCGCCACCGAGCCCGAGGCGGAACTCCTCGACGCCTTCGACCGCCACGGGGGCGCGGGCAAGCCCCGCATCGGCCAACTCCCCCTCAGCTACGACACCGACCGCGACGCGGCGGTCGCCCGCGCCCACGAACAGTTCCGCTGGGCCCTCGGCGGCTGGCCGTTGAACGCCGAACTGCCCCTGCCGACCGGTTTCGCCCAGGCCACCCGGCACGTCCGCCCCGAAGACGTCGCCGCCGCCATTCCCTGCGGGGACGACGTCGACGCGGTCCTGAAGGCCGTGCGCGCGTACGAGGAGGCCGGGTTCACCGACCTCGCCCTCGTCCAGATCGGCGGCGCCCGGCAGCTGCCCTTCATCCGCTGGGCCGAATCCACTCTGCTGCCCGCCCTCCGCGAGCGGTGACGGCCGCGCGCCGGCCGTCGGACGCGGGGTGCGGGAGGAGGACGGCGAGCGGAGGAGGACGGCGAGCGGATGCCGGCGGCCGTGCCGTCGGCGAGGCGCCGCCGTCGCGGCCGGCCGGCACGCGAGCATGAGCCGGACCGTTCCGGGCAGGAGTATGACCGGCAGACCGACCGACCGGCGCCTTTCAGTGTGCCGAGTGCCGTACAGGAGCACGGATGCGCACCGTAGGAGTCGAAGAGGAACTGCTGCTCGTCAGCGCCACGACCGGGGAACCGCTCGCGGTGTCGGCGGCCGTGCTGGCGGCTGCGGAAGGCGCCCGGAACGAGGGCGCGCGCGGCGGCGGCGACGCGGAGCCGGAAGGTGGCTTCGAGAAGGAGCTGCACCAGGAACAGCTGGAGTTCGCCACCCGCCCCGTGAGCGACATGCGCGAACTGCGGGCGGAGATCGTCCGCCGGCGCGGCGACGCGGCCCGCTACGCCAAGGAGGCCGGCGCCCGGGTCGCGGCCCTCGCCACCTCGCCGCTCCCGGTGGATCCCTCGCGGAACTTCGGCCGCCGGTACCTGTGGATGGCCGAGCAGTTCGCCCTCACGACACAGGAGCAGCTCACCTGCGGGTGCCACGTCCATGTCTCCGTGGAGTCCGACGAGGAGGGCGTCGCCGTGCTCGACCGGATCGGGCCCTGGCTCTCCCTCCTGAACGCGATCAGCGGCAACTCGCCCTTCTGGGGCGGCCAGGACAGCGGATACAGCAGTTACCGCAGCCGGGTCTGGAACCGGCTGCCCTCGGCCGGACCGTACGAGCCGTTCGGCAGCGCTGAGGGCTACCACGACCGGGTGCGCGACATGCTCGCGACCGGGGTCCTCCGCGACCCGGGCATGGTCTACTTCGACGCCCGGCTCTCCCACACGTACCCGACCGTCGAGATCCGTGTCGCGGACGTCTGCCTGGAGGCGGACACCACCGTGCTGGTGGCGACTCTGGCCCGGGGGCTGGTGGAGACGGCCGCGCGCGCCTGGCGAGCGGGGGAACCACCCACCCGGATCCCGGCGACCCTGCTGCGGCTGGCGTCGTGGCGGGCGGCTCGCTCGGGGCTCCGGGGGCCGCTCCTCGACCCGCGCACCATGCGCGAGACGCCCGCCGATGTGGCCCTGGACGCCCTGCTGGAGCACACGGACGCGGCCCTGCGCGCCTGCGGAGACCGCGACGGGGCCCATCGCGCGATGGCCGCTCTTCTCGCCCAGGGAGGCGGCGCGCAGCGTCAGCGCGACCTCCACCGCGGCGGCTGCGACCTGGGCGAGGTCGTACGCGAGTGCGTGCGCATCACGGCCGGCGCCGAAGCCTGACCCACGGAGCCGGGTCGACGTCCTCCGGCCGTACGCACCTGATCCCGCTGGGGACGCCGGAGGCCGGAACCGGCGGGCTGCCTCCGCGGCCGCGCGCCGGCCGGAGCGTGACTCCGCGGGGGACGGACGGCGGAGCCGGCGGCGCCTACGCCTGCGCGCCGCCGCGCCGGACGCGGGCCGCCCTGCGGGCCTCGGCCGTGCGCCGGGCCTCGGCGGACTTGCGGGACTCGTTCTTCGCGCGGCCGGGCTTTCCCGGGACCGTCCCCATCCCGCGGAACGTGGCGCCGCGCCGGTCCCCGCCCGCAGCGGCGGACCCGCCGTCGCCAGGGGTGGTGGCGGGCGTACGGGCGCCGGTGATGCGCCGCAGTTCGGCATCGCCCGGACGGACCTTGGTGATCCGGGGCCGGATGCCCGCCTCCGTGAGGAGCCGCGTCATGTCGCGGCGCTGGTCGGGCAGGGCGAGGGTGACGATGCTTCCGGAGGCTCCCGCCCGTGCCGTACGTCCGCCGCGGTGGAGGTAGTCCTTCGGGTCGGTGGGCGGGTCGACGTTGACGACGAGGTCGAGGTCGTCGACGTGGATCCCGCGGGCGGCGACGTTCGTCGCCACGAGGACGGTGACGGCCCCCGTCCGGAACCGCTCCAGGGTGTCGGTGCGCTGGGGCTGGGACTTGCCGCCGTGCAGCGCCGCCGCCCGTACGCCGCTGCCGACGAGCTGCCGGGTGAAGCGGTCGACGGCGTGCTTCGTGTCCAGGAACATGATCACGCGCCCGTCGCGGGCGGCGATCTCCGTGGCGGTGGCGAACTTGTCGGAACCCTGGACGTGGAGCACGTGGTGCTCGACCTTGGACGCGCCCTCGTCGGTGAGGTCGGCGGCGTGGATCACCGGGTCCTGGAGGTAGCGGCGGACCAGCCCCTCGACGTCCTGGTCGAGCGTCGCCGAGAACAGCATCCGCTGCCCGCCGGGTCGCACCTGGTCGAGCAGCTCGGTCACCTGCGGCAGGAAGCCCATGTCGGCCATCTGGTCGGCCTCGTCGAGGACCGCGATCTCCACCTGGTCCAGGCGGCAGTCCCTGCGCTCGACGAGGTCCCTGAGGCGGCCCGGCGTGGCGACGAGGACCTCGGCCCCGGCCCGCAGCTCGGTCGCCTGACGGCCGGACTGGAGGCCGCCGACGACGGTGGCCAGGCGCAGCTTCAGCGCCTGGGCGTACGGCGTGAGGGCCTCGGCCACCTGCTGGGCCAGCTCGCGCGTCGGCACGAGGACCAGGGCGAGGGGCTTCTTGGCGTCGGCACGCCGGCCGGCCGTGCGGGCGAGGAGCGCGAGCCCGAAGGCGAGCGTCTTGCCCGACCCGGTACGCCCCCGGCCCAGGACGTCGCGGCCCGCGAGGGCGCTGGGCAGCGTGGCGGCCTGGATCGGGAACGGGGTGGTGACGCCCTGGGCGGCCAGCGTCGTCAGGACCGCCGGGGGCAGCTCCATGTCGTCGAAGCGCTCCGCGGCCGGGAGCGACGGGGTGCCGGTGTTGCCGGTGAGATCGGCGAGGCCGGAGAGATCTCCCGTACGGGCGGCCGAGCGGTTCATGGGTGCCATGCCTTCTTCGATGGGGTTCCCACCAAGGAAAACACGGCGGGGGCGGCCGGGCCGAATCCCCGGCGGCACGACGACGCGGCTCTGCCCGGCGCGGAGGGCGCCGGGCAGAGCCGCGTGAGAAGCCCGTCAGTGACGGTGTCTGGAACCGGCGACCATGCGGTACGCGGCCAGCAGGATGAGCGAGCCGACGATGGCGGCGACCCAGGTGGAGAGTTCGAAGAAGCCGTCGATGGAGTCGACGTGGAAGATGACCTTCCCGAGCCACCCGCCCAGGAGCCCTCCCGCGATACCGATCAGAATGGTGATGATGATGCCGCCGGGGTCCTTTCCCGGCATCAGAAGCTTCGCGATCATTCCGGCTATCAGGCCCACCAGAATCCAACCGATGATGCCCACGGTGCACCTCTTTCCCGCGCATGAATCCTGTCAGTCCTCCGTATGCGCCGAACACCGCCGTCCAAACCTCGGGAAACGCGTCGTCCGGGAAACGGGATCCTTCGCGCCGCGAGTGACATCCGCATCACCGTCGGCTCAGCGTTTGAAGGCGTCCTTGGCCTTTTCCTTCCAGTGCCGGGCCTTGCCGCGGGCCTGCAGTCCGGCCCCCTTGAGTGCCGTCTTGTCCCTTCCCAGCGCATGGGCCGTCTTCCTGACGGCTTTGCCCACCAGCTGCTCGGCAGCGGCTTTCCACTTCTCGGTCGTGCTCATATCCGTCCTCCGGAACGGGGTCCGGGACGAAACCGTCGGCCGCCCGGTATCCACCGCTACAGCTCGATTCTGCGCCCGCCGCCGCCTCCGGGCCACCACCCCGGCGATCCGGGTGGGGCCGGGGCCGCTTCGGAGGCAGCCACGAGGAAACCCTCGTCCCCTCGTGGCGGCCTCGTCCCCTTTCCGTGGAGACACGCGCTCGGACGGGACCGCCACCGGTGCCACGGCGTCCTGCGGCTCGCTACCGGTCGAGCAGCTTGCGGGCGGCGCGCGCGATGTGGGTGCGGGAGATGCCCGCCGCGTCGAGGAGTTCGGCGGTCGTGCCGGAGCCCGGCAGGCCGGTGACCGCGAGGTGGGCGAAGGCCGGCTGATGGCCGCCGGGGGCCAGCGCGGACAGCACCGCCTCGCCGATCCCGCCCTCGGGATGGTGGTCCTCGGCGACGACGAGGGCACCGGTCTCGCGGGCGGCCCGCACGAGGGTGTCGGTGTCGACCGGCTTGACGGAGTAGAGGTCGACGACGCGGGCCGGGATGCCGTCGGCCGCCAGTTCCTCGGCGGCGGCGAGGCACTCGTGCAGCGTGACGCCCGCGCCGAGGAGCGTGACCCGATCGTGCTCGCCGTGCCGCAAGGTCTTGGAGCCGCCCACCGGGAAGCTCTCGCCGGCGGCGTACAGCACGGGATACGCGCCGCGGGTGGTGCGCAGGTACGAGATGCCGTCGAGGTCCGCCATGGCGGCGGTCAGGGCCGCCGCGGAGGTGGCGTCGCTGGGGTAGAGCACGGTGGAGCCCAGCACGGCACGCATCATGGCGAGGTCCTCGACGCCCATCTGCGAAGGGCCGTCGGCGCCGATCTCGACGCCGCTGTGCGTCCCGCACAGGGACATGGTGATCTGCGAGACCGCGGCCATGCGGATGAAGTCGTGGGCCCGGGTGAGGAACGCGGCGAAGGTCGTGGCGTACGGGCGGAAGCCGCGTACGGCCATGCCGACGGCGTCGGCGATCATCTGCTGTTCGGCGATGTACGTCTGAAAGAACCGCTCCGGATGCGCCTTCCCGAAGTCCTCGCTGTGCGTGGAGTTGCCGACCTCGGCGTCGAGGGCGACCACCTCGGGCCGGGCGCCGAGCGCGGCGAGGGCGGCACCGAAGGCCACCCGCGTCGCGACCTCGTCCCCGACCTCGTAGCGCGGCAGTTCCACCGGACCGCTCTTGCCGGCGCCGACGGGGATGCCCCCGGCGGCCGGCGGCCTGGGGCCGTCCACGGCCAGGTGGCGGACGCCGCCCAGTTCGGCGACGGCCCGCTCGGCCATGTCCTTCGGCAGTGGCTTCCCGTGCCAGCCGTTCTTGTCGGCGACCTCGGACACGCCGCGGCCCTTGACGGTCCTGGCGACCACGACGGTGGGGGCCGTGCCGTCCGCGGCCACGGTCAGCGCCCGGTCGACCTCCGCCAGGTCGTGGCCGTCGACCACCAGTGCCCGGCAGCCGAAGGCCTCGACGCGCCGGGCGTAGGCGTCGGTGTCCCACTCCAGCTCGGTGGGGCCGCTCTGACCGAGACGGTTCACGTCGACGAGGGCGACGAAGTTGCCCAGCCGGTGATGCCCGGCCTTGTCGAGGGCCTCCCACACCGAGCCCTCGGCCATCTCGCTGTCGCCGCACAGCACCCACACCCGGTACGGCTGCTGCTCCAGCTCGCGGCCGGCGAGCGCGATCCCGACCCCGTAGGCGATGCCCTGGCCGAGGGAGCCGGTGGCCAGGTCCACCCAGGGCAGGGCGGGGGTGGGATGCCCCTGGAGTCGGTGGCCGAAGCGCCGGTAGGTGGTCATCAGCTCGTCGTCGTCGATCGCGCCGGCGGCCTTGAACATCGCGTACAGCAGCGGCGAGGCGTGTCCCTTGGAGAAGATCAGGTGGTCGCCGGCCGGGTTGTCCGGGGCCGCCCAGTCGTAGCGCAGATGGCGGGTCATCAGGACCGCCATCAGATCGGCCGCGGACAGGCTGGAGGTGGGATGGCCGGAGCCCGCCGCCGTGCTGGCGCGCACCGAGTCGACCCTGAGCTGCTGTGCGAGTTCGAAGACCTCGGCGAGGTCGCTGTCCGGTCCGAGCGTGACGGTGGTGGGCGCTGCGCTCATGTCGTAGGTCCTTTCCTGCGGAGGGGACGGCCGCGGGGGAGTGGTCCCGGGCGCCGGGTCAGGGGTTCCCGTCCGCGCCCGGCCGATCACGCCCGGCGCCCGGCTTCGGCCCCTCGGGTGCGGCATTGACCCTTTTGCGTCTGCTCCGAAACCCTGGGGGGCATTCCTGCGGCCCGGCGGGAGGTGAAGCCTTCGCGTCGCGCACACCTTCGGCCGCCTGCCCGGGCGGGGTCCTCGCGTGCCGGCCGCACCACCCGCGTCCCGGCCCGGCGGGCCCGCGCCCCGCGTCCCCGCCCCGGCACCGGTTACCCGTCACCAAGGCCCGCGCCCCGGCCGGGCCACCCGCCGGAGGAGTCCGTCCGGCAGAAATCTGCCGGCCGCACGGCGATGAGTTCCCGCCCCGCCGCCGGTCCACCCTTCGGATCCCTCGTCTCCAAGGAGTGGCAGATGACAGACATGACCGGTCTCGACCTCGGACCGCAGGCGCTGGTCGTGGCGCGTCTCGCGGCGGGCGTTCCGGACGCGCGCCTCGCCGACCGGACCCCGTGCCCCGCGTACGCGGTGGGTGACCTGCTGGGCCATCTGGTGGGCCTGTCCGTGGCCTTCCGTGACGCCGCGCGCAAGGACCTGGGCCCCACGACGGACACCGCGCCCGATGCCGCCGAGCCCCTCCTGCCCGCCGACTGGCGCACGGAACTGCCGCGTCTGCTCCAGGACCTGGCCGAGGCCTGGAGGGATCCGGGGGCCTGGACCGGGATGACCCGCGCGGGCGGCGTCGATCTGCCCGGCGGTGTCACGGGGATCGTGGCCGCCGACGAACTGGTGATCCACGGGTGGGACCTGGCCCGCGCCACCGGCCAGGAGTACGTCCCCGACCAGGCCGCGCTGCGCGCCTCGCACGCCTTCCTGCTGGCCGCGGCCGAGGAGCAGGGCAACGGCGGTGGCATCTTCGGCACCGTGGTGCGCGTCCCGGAACACGCCCCGCTGCTGGACCGCACCGTCGGCCTGAGCGGCCGTGACCCGAACTGGGCCGCGCCGACGCCCTCGTGACGCGGCGGCCCGGAGGAACGGACCGCCACGGCCGGGCGCGCTGCCGTACGCAGGCGTCGCTCCCGACGCGGGTCAGGCGTGTCCGCGAGGCTCACCCGGACGCGGGGCGGAGGGCACCCCGGCGGCGGGCCGCGGGTGGTCCACGGATCCCGCCCGGTGGTCGACGGCGGCCCGGCCGGCCGGCCGGGCCGCGGCCGCCTCGCCGCCGGTGGGGGTGCTGCCCCACGAGCCGGCCAGCGTGAGTCCGAGCGTGGCCACCGTCGCGGCCACCGCCCGTGCGCGGCCGCTGACCTCGGAGTGTTTCCGGACCGGGCCGCGACGCGGTGACGTGGTCGCGCGGTGGGATGGGGAGCCCGCGGTCCGCGGGTCGCCCAGGGCCCGGGCACAGGCCCGGGCGTCCGGCCGGGCGGTGGGCGCCTGTGCGGTCATCGCCGTCAGCAGACCGGCGAGTCCGGCCGGGAGGCCGGGCGGGACCACCGGCGGGCGCTCCAGGTGCGCGAGCGCGGCCTCCAACGGCGGTCCTCCGTACTCGGCTTCCCCTTTGAGGGCTTCGAGGAGCACCAGACCGAGGCTGTACACATCGGCGGCAGGACCCGTGTGCCGGCCCAGTGCCTGCTCAGGCGCCATGTAGGACGCGGTCCCCGTGAGCCTGCCGCCGGCGTCGGCCCCGGAGCCGGGAGCGGGTCCGGTGGCCGCGTCGAGGCGGCGGGATATGCCGAAGTCGGCGAGGTGCGGGGCGTCCGCGCGGTCCAGAAGTATGTTGGACGGCTTGACGTCGCGATGGACGACACCGCGGGCGTGCACGTGGGTGAGGGCCGAGGCGAGGGTCGCGCCCATGCGGCAGGTCTCGGCGGGGGTGAGGGTGGACCGGGCGAGCCGGCGGCCCAGGGTCGTCCCCCGCACGAGCTGCATCACCAGGTAGGGGCGGCCCGCGTCGTGGCCCGAGTCGTAGAGGGTCACCAGCCCGGGGTGCTGCATACGCGCCAGGAGGCGGCCCTCCTCGTCGCACTGTTCCTCGCACCGCTCGTCCGGCCGGCCGGGGTCGGCGGGACGGAACAGCTTCACCGCCACGGGGCGCCGCAGTCGCAGGTCCAGCGCCTCGTAGACGTCGGCCGCGCCGCCGCGCCCCAGCAGGCCGTCGAGCCGGTAGCGGCCGGACACGTCGTGAGCCGTCAGCCGGAGTTCCGGGTCGTCGGGCCACTCCTCGACCTGCATCGGTTCTCCCTGGGGGTCGTCCTTCGGCCATGTGGTGCCGGCCCTGGGGCGGGGCGCGCCGCCCGGCGGCGTGCGCGGGGCCCGCGGCTCACGCGTGCCCCGTCGGGCCATGAACATCCCTGCGCGGAACGGGAAACAGGAATCGGGCGGACGCCGACGGTCCGAAATCGGGTCGCGTGAATTCCGGATGCCCGGGTACCCGGACGCTGACCAACCCGCATGGGAGGGAGCAATCATGGGTCTGGGACTGTTCATCATCCTGATCGCCGTCGGCGCCATTCTCACTTTCGCGTCCGACTGGGAACTCCAGGGAATCGACCTCGATCTGGTCGGCATCATCCTGATGGCGGTCGGCATCATCGGCACAGCCGTCTACACCAGTGTTCTCCGCCGCCGTCGGATGGTCGTCCCGCCCGTGGCCCCCACGGTCACCCAGGACGACCGACGCGACCTGCTCTGAGGCAGCCGCGTTTCCGGTCCGATACGCATACGACACGAACGAGCAGAGGAGTGACAGCAATGACCGACCACTTCTGGAGCTACGGCACGGAGTCCGGCCACCTGGCGGGCACCGACCTCACCGGATGGCGGGTCGAGGCGGCCGACGGCCACATCGGAAAGGTGGACAAGCACTCCGACGAGGTCGACGACGCCTACCTGGTCGTGGACACCGGAGTCTGGATCTTCGGCAAGGAGGTGCTGATCCCGGCGAGCGCCGTGACCCGCGTCGACCTCGAGGAGAACACGGTCCACCTCGCCCTGACCAAGGAACAGGTGAAGGACGCACCCGAGTTCCACTCGGACAAGCACCTCGCCGACCGGCAGTACCGCGAGGACCTGATGGCGTACTACCGCGTCGGCGGCCCGTTCTAGCGGGACGGCGCCGTACGCGCCCGCGGCCCTCGGCCCGGGACGGAGCACACAGGCTCCGTCCCGGGCCGAGGGCTTTCCGGTCGGCTCGGCAACGGGCCCGCCGGCCGTGGCCGGCCACCGGCCCAAGGGGTGCAGCCCTCCACCACTCCCGGCTCGGCCGAGGGTCAACCGGGCCACCCCGGTTCGACCGGGATCTTCCGGGCCCGGGCGATCCGGACCACCCGAGGGGCAGCCCGGTCGCCCGGCCTCGACCGCTTCACCCGAGGGCGAACCGGTCCGGATGAGCCGCCTTCCAGTCGGCCGCCCACGCGTCCGGAACCGAGGCGGAGGAGAGGAGTGCCCCGTGAGCGAGCGGTGTGTACAGGTCGGCATGGGACCGGACGTCGTCCGGGCCGACCCGGCGCAGGAGCATCCCGGGCGCCAGATCGCCGGGGCGCTCGACGCCCATGGCGGCCATGATCTGCAGGGCGCTCTTCACGGTCGCCTCCTGGAAGCGCTGGACGCGCCGTGCCTTGTCCTCGACGTCCAGGGCCCGGGCGCGCCGCGGGTCCTGGGTCGCGACACCGACGGGACAGGTGTTGGTGTGGCAGCGCTGGGCCTGGATGCAGCCGAGCGCGAACATCATGGCCCGGGCGGAGTTGGTGTAGTCGGCGCCCTGGATCAGCCGCTTGACGATGTCGCTGCCGGTGGCGACCTTGCCGGAGGCGCCGATCCGGATCCGGTCGCGCAGCCCCGCGCCGACGAGCGCCCGGTGGACCGTCGTCAGACCTTCGGTGAGGGGGAGCCCGACGGTGTCCGCGAACTCCAGCGGTGCCGCCCCGGTGCCGCCCTCGGCCCCGTCCACGACGATGAAGTCGGGCGTGACGTCCTCCTCCAGCATCGCCTTGCAGACGGCGAGGAACTCGCGGCGCGAGCCCACGCACAGCTTGAACCCGACCGGCTTGCCCCCGGCCAGTTCCCGCATCCGGTCCAGGAAGCGGACGAGCTCCCGCGGGGTCCGGTAGACCCGGTGGTACGGCGGCGAGATCACGGTGCGGCCCGGCGGAACGCCCCGGACCGAGGCGATCTCCCGGCCGACCTTGGAGCCGGGCAGCACGCCCCCGATACCCGGTTTGGCTCCCTGACTGATCTTCAGCAGCACACAGGCGACCTGGTCGAGAGCGGCCTTCTCGGTGAACAGCCGCGGGTCGAAGCCGCCGTCGTCGGTGCGGCAGCCGAAGTATCCCGTGCCGATCTCCCACACGAGGTCGCCACCGGGAGCCAGATGATGCGGCGATATCCCGCCCTCGCCGGTGTCGTGGGCGAAGCCGCCGCGCCGGGCGCCCTCGTTCAGGGCCCGGATCGCCCGGTCCGACAGGGCGCCGAAACTCATCGCCGACACGTTGAGCAGGGCCATGTCGTAGGGCCTGGTACAGCCCGGGCCGCCGATCCGGACCCGGGGCTGTCCGGTCGGCACCGGGCGCGGAGCCATCGACGGGACGAGGTACTCGGTGCCGGTGCGGTCCAGCTCCAGCTCCGTTCCGAAGGGGTCCTCGGCATCCGTTCCCTTCGCCCGCTCGTAGACGATGGAGCGGGTGTCGCGGTCGAAGGGCACGCCGTCGACGTTCCGCTCGACGAAGTACTGCTGCACCTCGGGACGGAGCGCCTCCATGGCGTACCGCAGGTGTCCCAGCAGCGGGTAGTTACGGAGTACGGAGTGGCGCCGCTGGCGCAGGTCGCGCAGCGCGACGGCGGCGAGCAGGAGGGCGGGGCCGGCCGCGCACCACCACCAGGGGGACACCACGACGGCCAGGAGGCCGGTGGCGAGGGCGGTCAGGGCCGGAAGGGCCGCGAGAAGAATCGTCACCATGCACGGCCGTCTGTCCCGGATCGGCCGGGCCAAGCGGGTTCGTGGGCCGTGCGCCCGCGGTCCGCCGGGCCCGGGGATTCCGGGTGCCACGGAGCCCCGGAACACCGGGGAGGTGCGCCGGGAAATTTCGCTTCGGTGCGAAGGACGGGGTTTGCCGTCGGCGAGCGCGGCCAGACGACAGCCATGAGTGCTTCCGACAACAGCGACCAGAATCCGCCCCGCCGGGCCGGCCCGCACTCCGTGCCCGAGGCCGCCGGCCCGTCCCACGGTGCGGACCGCGCCGTACGGGCGGACCGCGCCGTACGGGCGGAGCAGGCCGGCACCACGGAGCCGGCCGCGTCCGGTCCGGCGGCCACGGGGGCGCTGCGTGCCCTTCCGGCCCCGTTCGCCGAGCAGGCCCGTACCGCCGGGCATGTGGCGCGTGGCGCCGGCGGAGCGCTGTGGACCGCCGTGCGCACGCACAAGGGGGTGACGGGCGGCGCCGCCGTGAGCGCGACGGCCGCGCTCACCGGTGCGTACGCGCTCGGACACCGGGCGGGGCGACGCAGCCGCGGCCCGCTGGCCCGACTCCTCGGACGCCGCTCCTGAGACACGGGTGAGGTTTCTCTCTCCCCAGGGGCCGATCCGGCCCGTTGATCCGTTTCCTTTCACCACTCTTCCGGAGGTTGACGCACATGGTCCCCCTGCTGCTCGTTCTGCTTCTCGCTCTGCTGCTCTTCGGCGTCGGCTTCGCGGTCAAGGCGCTCTGGTGGATAGCCGTGATCGTGCTCGTCGTGTGGCTGATCGGCTTCGTGGCCCGGCCGAAGGGGAGCACGGGCCGCTGGTACCGCTGGTAGGCGGCGCCGCGTCCCGCGGGCGCGGCACGCCCCCGCCCGCGCGCGAGACCCCGCACCGTACGAGACGCCCTGCGCCCGCCGCCGGATCCCGGCCGCGGGCGCAGGGCGTTCCCCGTGGGACGCCCTGCCCCGGCCACGGGGCCGGGAACGGACGTCCCACCCATGGCACGAACGGGCCCGGCACGCTCCGAGGGGAGCGTGCCGGGCCCGTTCGTGTCTCTCAGGCGGTCAGGACCGAGTCGTCCTCCGGGCGGGCGCCCGGCAGGCGGTGGCGGGCGGCGATCAGCGCCGCGTCCACGTCGCGCGTACCCGTGCAGACACACAGCGTGTAGGCGAGGTCGTCCATGCGCTTGCGCACCTCGGCGCTACCGTCCTGCGCACGGAGGACCTCGAGCGTCTCGTACTGCTCGATGAGATTCCGCAGGACCGCGGGATGAGCCATCAACACGTTGGGAGTCCCCTCGTCGTCAGGGCGCCGACCGCCCGGTCTGACGCGGCGTGTACCCCGGCTCCCGCCCCGTACACCCCCGGTTCCGGGGCGCGGCGGGCACCGGAACCGGGCGGGTCCGCGGGGCGGCTCCGGCGCGCTCCGAGGCCTCGTCTGTGACGTTGACGACGTCGTCTTCCGGCCGCATGACGCGGCATCGCCCTCCTCTTGTCGATCACGAGGGAGTACTGTCGTCATAATTGCCGTACGGCAACGGTCTGAGCTGCGGAACCGTACGGGAAGGCGGACGGTTCCGACGCGTGACCGTACCCGTATGGACCGTGTGCGGATGCCTGATGGCGAACGAGGATGGGCATGTCTGAGACGACGATCAAGGGCTCCGCGACCGATGGGCGGCCGGGGCCGGCCGCGGTGGGAGAGCCGGAGCTCCGGCAGCTCCTGGCCGGTCTCACCGCCGTGCGGGACGGCGACTTCGGCACCCGTCTGCCCGACGAGGCGGGCGGGCTGATGGGCGAGATCTCCAGTGTGTTCAACGGGATGGTCGACCAGCTCTCCCTGTTCACCTCGGAGGTGACGCGCGTCGCCCGTGAGGTCGGCACGGAGGGCACCCTGGGCGGGCAGGCCGTGGTCCCCGGGGTCTCCGGCACCTGGGCGGACCTGACCGACTCGGTCAACGCGATGGCCGGGAACCTCACCACCCAGGTCCGGGACATCGCCCAGGTGGCCACCGCGGTCGCCAAGGGCGACCTCTCCCAGAAGATCGACGTGGACGCCCGCGGCGAGATCCTGGAGCTCAAGAACACCATCAACACGATGGTCGACCAGCTCTCCTCCTTCGCCGACGAGGTCACGCGCATGGCCCGCGACGTGGGCACGGAGGGCATCCTCGGCGGCCAGGCCGACGTCAAGGGCGTGTCCGGCACCTGGCGCGACCTGACCGACTCCGTCAACTCCATGGCCGGGAACCTCACCGCCCAGGTCAGGGCCATCGCCCACGTGGCCACCGCGGTGGCCACCGGTGACCTGTCGAAGAAGGTCGACGTGGACGCCCGGGGCGAGATCCTTGAGCTGAAGACGACCATCAACACGATGGTCGACCAGTTGTCGGCCTTCGCCGACGAGGTGACCCGGGTGGCCCGCGAGGTGGGCACCGAGGGCAACCTGGGCGGTCAGGCCACCGTCCGGGGAGCCTCGGGCACCTGGAAGGACCTCACCGACAACGTCAACGTGATGGCGTCGAACCTCACCGGACAGGTGCGTTCGATCGCCCAGGTCGCCACGGCGGTCGCCCGCGGCGACCTCTCCCGCCGGATCACCGTGGAGGCCAAGGGCGAGGTCGCGGCCCTCGCCGACACCATCAACACGATGGTGGACACCCTGTCGGCCTTCGCCGACGAGGTGACCCGCGTCGCCCGGGAGGTGGGCACCGAGGGCCGCCTCGGCGGCCAGGCCCGGGTGCCGAACGTGGCCGGCACCTGGAAGGACCTCACCGACAACGTCAACTCCATGGCGAACAACCTGACCGGACAGGTCCGGAACATCGCCCAGGTCACCACCGCCGTCGCCAACGGCGACCTCTCCAAGAAGATCGACGTCGACGCCCGCGGCGAGATCCTGGAGCTGAAGACGACCATCAACACGATGGTCGACCAGCTGTCCTCGTTCGCCGCCGAGGTGACGCGCGTCGCCCGCGAGGTCGGGAGCGAGGGCCGGCTCGGTGGTCAGGCCGAGGTGGAGGGCGTCTCCGGCACCTGGAAGCGGCTGACCGAGAACGTCAACGAGCTCGCCGGCAACCTCACCCGCCAGGTCCGCGCCATCGCCGAGGTCGCGAGCGCGGTCGCCGAGGGCGACCTGACCCGTTCGATCACCGTCGAGGCCTCGGGCGAGGTGGCCGAGCTCAAGGACAACATCAACGCCATGGTCGGCTCGCTGCGCGAGACCACCCGGGCCAACCAGCAGCAGGACTGGCTGAAGTCCAGCCTGGCCCGGATCTCCGCGCTGATGCAGGGCCACCGCGACCTTGCCGTCGTCGCCGAACTCGTCATGGACGAACTGACCCCCCTCGTGTCCGCCCAGTACGGCGCGTTCTACCTGGCGGAGGAGGGGGCGGACGGCATCGAACTCGGGCTCGTCGGGTCCTACGGGCGCCCCGCCGGCGAACAGGGACGGGACCGGTTCCGGCTGGGGGAGTCGCTGGTCGGGCAGGCCGCCCGCAGCCGGCGCACCATCGCCGCCGAGGACGTCCCCGCCGACTACGTCGCGATCTCCTCGGGGCTCGGCCGGACGGCCCGGGGCAGCCTGATGGTGCTGCCCATCGTCGTCGAGGACCAGGTCCTCGGCGTCATCGAGCTGATGTCCTTCAGCCGCTTCACCTCCGTGCACCGGGACTTCCTGGAGCAGCTCATGGAGACCGTCGGCGTCAACGTCAGCACCATCGTCGCCAACGCCCGTACGGACGAACTGCTGGACGAGTCCCAGCGGCTGGCCGGCGAACTGCGCTCGCGCACCGAGGAACTCCAGGTGCAGCAGGACGAACTCCAGCGCTCCAACGCCGAACTGGAGGAGAAGGCGGCCCTGCTCGCGACGCAGAACCGCGACATCGAGGCCAAGAACCTCCAGATCGAGCAGGCCCGTCAGGAGCTCGAGGACCGCGCGCAGCAGCTGGCCCTGGCCTCGAAGTACAAGTCCGAGTTCCTGGCCAACATGAGCCACGAGCTGCGCACCCCGCTCAACAGCCTCCTGATCCTGGCCCAGCTGCTCGCCCAGAACCCGACCCGCAACCTCACGGCGAAGCAGGTCGAGTACGCCGGCATCATCCATTCGGCCGGGTCGGACCTGCTGCAACTGATCAACGACATCCTCGACCTGTCCAAGGTGGAGGCCGGGAAGATGGACCTCAACCCCGAGCGCGTGGCGCTGCGCCGGCTTCTCGACTACGTCGAGGCCACCTTCCGCCCGCTCACCTCGCAGAAGAGCCTCACCTTCACGGTGTCGACCTCCGCAGGCGTCCCCGTCGACCTGATCACCGACGACGCGCGGCTCCGGCAGGTGCTGCGGAACCTGCTGTCCAACGCCGTCAAGTTCACCGAGCAGGGCAGCGTCGAACTGCGCATCGAACCGGCCGCCGACGACGAGCTTCCGGCGACGGTCCACCGCGGCGGTCCCGTCGTCGCCTTCCGCGTCACGGACACCGGCATCGGCATCGCGCCCGAGAACCTGGAGGCCATCTTCGGCGCCTTCCAGCAGGCCGACGGAACGACCAACCGGAAGTACGGCGGCACGGGCCTCGGGCTCTCCATCAGCCGCGAGATCGCCTACCTGCTCGGCGGCGCCCTCACGGTCGACAGCGTGCCCGGCGAGGGCAGCACCTTCACCTTCTACCTGCCCGTCACCCGCCCCGACTTCACGGAACAGCCCGCGCTCACCGCGGGGACGGCGGAGGCCACCGTGGCCCCTCCGGACACGGCGCCCGAAGGCGGCACCCCCGCCCCCCTCGGCTGGGCCGGTGCACCGTCCGTCCGGCCGACGCGGCGGATCCTGGTGATCGAGGAGCGCCCGCGCGGACTCCTCGCCCTCGTCGCCGAGAACGCCGTCACCGAGCTCGCCGCCGACGGCGGCCGCGCCGACCGGGGGGACGTCGAACTGATCGCGGTCGTCGGCCCGCAGGAGGCCGCCACCGCGCTGGCCACCCAGGCCTTCCACTGCGTCGTGCTCGACGTCGACATGGCGGACGGCGACGCCCTGCGCTTCCTCGACGCCGTGGACGGGGACGAGGCCCTGCGCACCGTTCCCGTCCTCGCCCACAACAACCGGCGCCTCGCCGCCGACCAGGAGCGTGCCCTGCAGGAGCTCGCCCGCCGGCGGCCGCTGGAGCTCCTCTCCAGCCTCGACGAACTGCGTGAGCGGATCGCCCTGCACCTGTCCGCGGAGCAGCCCGGCGACGTCGTGCCCCTGGTCCGGGGCGAGCACCAGGGCCCGGCGCCGCAGACCATCGACACGGCGCTGCACGGCCGTACCGTTCTCGTCGTCGACGACGACGCCCGCAACCTCTACGCCCTCAGCGGCATCCTGGAGCTGCACGGCATCAGGGTGCTGCACGCCGAGAACGGCCGGAAGGGGATCGAGACGCTGCTCGCGCAGCCGGCGGTCGACCTCGTCCTGATGGATGTCATGATGCCGGAGATGGACGGCTACACCGCGACCGCACAGATCAGGGAGATGCCGCAGTACGCGGACCTGCCGGTCATCGCGGTCACCGCCAAGGCCATGCCGGGCGACCGGGAGAAGAGCATCGCCTCGGGGGCCAGCGACTACGTGACCAAGCCCGTCGACGCCGACGAACTCATCGCCTGCGTCGGCCGCTGGCTGAACGACGGGTAACTCCGTGACCGTCCTCCCCGCCGGCCCGTACCGCACCCCGCGGCGGGCCCCGCGCCTGCCCGGCACGCCCTGTTCCCCTTCGTCCGGCGGCCCCACGGCCGCCCTACCCCTGGAGTCGTCGAAGTGAGTGGTCCCCACCTCCGGGGCGCGGACGCGTCCTCCGGCACCCCCGGGGAAGACGCTCCGCTGCCCGAGGTGCCCCTGGCGAGCGTTCCCCGCCCCGCTGCCGCCGAAGGCGACCGGGTGTCGACGCAGGACCGCCTCGCGCTCGGCCGGCTGGCCGCCACCGTGGAACGGCTGCGCGGGGAGGTGCGCGCCGCGCACGCGGCGGCCGAGGGCCGTGCCCTGGTCGAGCTCGCCAAGGGAGTCATCGTCGAGCGCCTCGGCTGCGGCCCCGCCCAGGCGGCGCGGCAGCTCGCCGAACTCGCCGAGCGGGCCGGACTCTCCCAGCTGGAGTTGGCCGCGGACATCATCAACCAGGCGGCCCGTGACCGGGTCGCCGAGGCCGCCGGCGAGTTCGTCAGGACCACCGTCGGCGAGCCCGGCTCTCCCGGCCCGGTCGCCCGGGCCGACGCCTCGGTCGCCGTCCGGCTGCGTACGGCCGAGAGCGCGGCGCTCAGCGCGAGCGACACGCAGTCCGTCGCCGAGTCGCTGCTGGCGCACGCGCTCGAACCCCTGGGCGCCGTCGCCGTGGCGATCTGGACCACCGGCCCGGACGCGTCGCTGACCCTGTGCGGCCACGCCGGTTTCGGCTCCGACGAGGCGGCACGCTGGCACTACGTGCCGCCCGGTGTGAGCACCGCGGCCCGCCACGCCCTCACCGACCGCAGGACGGTCTGGTACCCGTCCCTGGCCGCCGCCGGCGTCCCCTCGATCGGACGCGCCCGCCACCCCGAGGGGGGCCGGGTCGTCGTCCCCGCCGGGACCGGCGGCCGGATCCACGGCGTGCTGGAGATCTGCTGGGCCCGGCCGCTGGAGCCGCAGCCCCAGGCCGTGGAGCGCCAGATCGAGGCCCTCGCCGAACTGTGCGCCCACACGCTGGAGGCCCGCTCCGCGCCCGCCGAGCCGACGCGCTCCCCCGTCGCCTCCGGGCACGGAGCGCTGGAGCTGGCCGAGCTCGCCGACGGGCTCTACGACCCGGTCCTCGTCCTGGCCCCCCACCTGGACGAGACGGGGCGGCTGGCCGACTTCCGCATCCGGCACGCGAACCCGCACTTCCAGGACCCGGCCGGCCGGCCCCGCAGCGCCGTCGAAGGAGCCCTGCTCCTGGAGGCGTACCCCGGGACGGCGGGCGAGAGGGAGCTCTTCGAGCGGATCGAGCGGGTCTATGCCACGGGGGAGCCCTTCCGCTCCCGGCGCACCCGGCTGACCGCCCTCGTGGACCAGGTGCCGCTCTCGTCACTCGCCGACATCAGCATCAGCCGGCACGGAGACAGCGTCCTGCTCGTCTGGCGCGTCGAGGACGAGGCGGCCCGCCTGGCGAATCTGCTGCAGCACGCCCAGCGGCTCGGCCGGATCGGCGCCTTCGACGAGGACGTCCTCACCGGCGAGATCACCTGGAACGCCCAGCTCTTCGAGCTCTTCGGCCGGCAGGTGACGGAACCGGCCGTCTCCCTGCGCGACCTCGCCGCCCACGCCCACCCCGACGACTCCGGCACCATCCGGCGTTTCCTGCAGTCCGTGCTGCACCAGCGGCGGGCGGGCTCCATGGCCTTCCGGCTGCTGCGTCACGACGGCGTCGTCCGGCACATCCGAGTGATCGCCGAACCGACCCTGGGCGCCGACGGCGGACTCCAGGCGATCCGGGGCGCCTTCCAGGACATCTCGGCGCAGCACTGGACCGAGGTCGCCCTCACGGCCACCCGCGACCGTCTGGCCGCCACCGAGGAGGAGGCGGAGGAACGCAACCGGCTCACCCTCCAGCTCCAGCACGCCATCATGCCGCCGGCCAAGCCCCCGCTGGACGCCCCGGGACTCGACGTCGCCGTGCGCTACCGCCCGGCGGAGTCGGAGTCCCTGGTCGGCGGCGACTGGTACGACGCCGTCGTGCTGCCGTCCAAGAAGGTGCTCCTGTGCGTCGGGGACGTCGCGGGTCACGGGGTGGAGGCCGCCACCGGGATGGTCGTCCTGCGCAACGCCCTGCGCGGCCTCGCCGTCACGGGCGCCGGCCCGGGACAGCTGCTGGCCTGGCTCAACGGCGTCGCCCACCACCTGACCGCCCACGTCACGGCCACCGCGATCTGCGGCCTCTTCGACCCCGAGGCCCGGACGCTGCGCTGGGCCCGGGCGGGACACCTTCCGCCCGTGCTCGTACGGGCCGGCGAGGCCGCCGACCTCCCGCTCCTCAAGGGGATGCTGCTGGGTGCTCTCGCCGAGGCCGAGTACGAGGAGGCGGAGATCCGGCTCGAACCGGACGACACCGTCCTGATGTACACCGACGGTCTCGTCGAACGACGGGACACCTCCGTTCAGGAATCCGTCACCCAGCTGCTGGCCGTCGCCGGCATGCCCGCGGACAGCCTCGAACGCCGCCTGGACCTGCTGCTGGCGCGCAGCAAGTCGGACACGGACGACGACACGTGCGTCGTCGGTGTCCAGGTGACCTGATCCGCGACCGCCCGTCCCCCGCCCGTTCCCCCCGTTCGTCCCCCACCCCCCAGTGGAAAGCAGGAACATGTCCGAGAGAGAACCGAACCTGGACGTCGACGTCGTGATCCGCGACGACCGCACAGCGGTGCTGGCCGTGGGAGGTGAACTCGACATGGAGACCGCCGACCTGCTCGGCGCCCACCTCACGGAGCAGTTCCGGCAGGGCCGGGGGCACCTCGTCCTCGACCTGTCCGCACTGGACTTCATGGACTCGTCCGGGCTGAACGTGCTGATCAGGGCGGTCCAGAAGGCGCGCGACGCCGGGGGCGACCTGTACCTCGCCGCGCCGACACCAGCGGTGCGACGCATCCTGGACATCACCGGACTGACGACGACGGTCCCGCCCCACGCCGGCGTCCCGGAGGCCCTCGCCGCCGCCGGCGACGCAAGCTAGACGAAGACTTCGCGGCCCCGCGCAGGGGACCGCACCCAGGGAGGAAGGAAGCGGGAGAACGTGCACGAGATCGCCGACGTCGAGCAGGCGCTCCGCAGGGCAGCGCCGCACCGTCTGGTGGCCGTCGTCGAGGACGCCCTGCGGGCGTACTGCGATGCCCGGGGGGTGGAGCTCCGGCTGGCCGACTACGGGATGCGGACGCTCCAGCTCGTCGAGCGCACACCCGGGGCCGCGGTGTCGGTCCAGATCCACGACAGTCCGCAGGGGCGCGCCTTCGGCGCCCAGGAGCCGTACGTCGTCCAGGGGACGGACCCGCTCCTGGTCCACCTTCCCGTCACGGTCCGCGGGGACCGGCTGGGCGTGCTCACCGTCGGCCTGCCGCCGGGGGCCGACGTGGGTGCCCTGCTGCCCGAGCTGGGCCACGTGTGCGAGAGCCTCGGTCACGAGATCCTGGTGGCCGAGCGTGACACCGACCTCTACGTCCTGGCGCGGCGGGCGGCGCGGCTGACGCTGGCGGCCGAGATGCAGTGGCAGCTCCTGCCCGGTCGCGCGTGCGCCCGGCCGGAGTTCGCCCTGGGCGCGCATCTCGAACCGGCCTACGCGATCTTCGGGGACAACTACGACTGGTCGGTCTCCGACGGCCGGCTGACCCTGACCGTGACCAACGGCATGGGCGAGGGCATCGAGGCCGCGCTCCTGACGAATCTCGCGATCAACGCGCTCCGGAACGCCCGCCGGGCCGGTCTCGGCCTCGCGGACCAGGCCGCCCTGGCCGACCAGGCCGTGTACGCGCAGTACCGCGGCGGCGCCTACGTGTCGGCCCTCCTGATGTGCTTCGACCTCGCCACGGGCGAGGCGGAGGTGGTGGACGCCGGTTCGCCCCGGCTGTGGCGGCTGCGGGGCAACGCCGTCGAGTCCGTCTCCTTCGAGGCGCAGTTGCCGCTCGGCATGTTCGAGGAGACCGTCTACGTCACCGAGAGGTTCACCGCGCGCCCGGGGGACCGCCTGCTGTTCGGCAGCGACGGGGTGTACGCCGCCGTCTCGCCCGCCGGGGAGAGCTACGGGGAGCGGGCGCTGGCCCGGGCGCTCAGCGGGACGCGGCTGCTGCCGCCCACCCACGTACCGCAGGCGGTGCTGCGCGAGCTCGCCACCTACCACGGCACCAGCCCGCTGGAGGACGACGCCCTCGTGGTCTGTCTCGACTGGCATGGCACCCCGTCAACAGTTGCCGTGTGACAACTGTATCCTTGGTGCAACACGTGGTGTGGGCCCGGTCGTGCCCGGCCCACACCCGGTGGACGCATCGACGACGACCCAGAGGGCGGCAATGAGGACATGGGCTGTGCGGCCGGCCGGAGCAGGCGGCGCGCGGGGATCAGGCCGAGCTGACGTCCTTCAGCGGCGTGTCAGGGCGTGACGGGGCCGCGGGCGCGCCCTCGCCCAGTGCCTCGTGGAATCCGGTGAGCCCCCGCAGCAGCGCCTTGCGGCTCGTCGGCGACATGGCGGCGATCACCGCCAGCAGGGCCTCCTCGCGCTGGGCCCTGAGGTCCCGCAGGTACGCCTTGCCGCGCGCGGTCAGGTGCAGCTCCAACTGCCTGCGGCTGACGGGACTCGGCAGCCGCTGGACGAAGCCCAGCGCCTCCAGCCGGTCGCACATGCGGCTCACCGACGGCGGCGCGGACCCGAGCAGCTCACCCAGGGTGCGCAGGCTGATGCCCTCCTCGCGGTCCACGCTGTAGAGCACGCGCAGCTGACTCGCCGACACCGGCGTCGGCGACACCATGTCCCGGCCGCGCTCCCACAGCACCTCCAGAAGCTCGATCAGCTCCCGGGCCGCCTCGGTCGTCTGCTGCGGTTCCCGCGGGGACGGGGCGGGGTTGTTCTTCATGCCTGCCGACACTCCTCGGGCGTCCGGGGCCGAGGACGTCGGCCTTCCGACGGACCGGTCATCTCCACATCTCTCCAGAAGGCGGTACGAACTCGGTGGATCGACACGTGACGGTGGAGAGCGCACTGCGCGGGGCGGCACCACACCTCCTGCTGGACTCCCTCCGTGTCAGTCTCACGCAGCAGTACGCCGCGTCCTCCGCCGACCTGCTGCTCATCGACTACGGGCATACGTCCCTGCGCGCCGTGGAGCCCGTGCAGACGCCCGCCGTGGTGCGGCACGGGCCCGTGGACACAGGGACCGCCGGTCGCACGTTCCGCACCCAGCAACCATATCTTTTCCGTGATGACGGGCCCACGGCGACCGCATACCTTCCCGTCACGGTCCGCGGCGAGCGGTTCGGCGTCCTCGTCGTCGTGCTGCCCGCGGACCGCGCCACCCCGGAGGCGACGGAGAGCCTCGGCCGCGTCGCCGAGAGCCTCGGGCACGCCCTGCGCGTCGCCGACCGCCACACCGACCTCTACCGCAGCACCCGCAGGACCCGCGCCCTCAGCGTCGCCGGGGAGATGCAGTGGGACACCCTGCCGGGCCGGGCCTGCGCCGGCCCCGCGTTCGATCTGCACGCCCACTGGGAACCGGCGTACACGTCCGGAGGGCACGTCCTGGACTGGAGCGTGACCGAGGACGAACTCCTCCTGGTCGTCGCCAACGGCGCCGGCCCCGGCACCCCGGCCGCCCTCGCCGGCGCCCTCGCCGTCAACGCCATTCGCAACGCCCGGCGCGCCGGACTCGACCTGGTGGGACAGGCCAGCCTCACCGACCAGGCGCTCTACGGGCAGTACCGCGGCAGGAGCACGCTCGCCGCCCTCCTGCTGAAGATCACCCTGGCCACGGGCGACGTCGAGGTGGTCGACGCCGGCTCGCCGACGGTGTGGCGCACGCGCGGGGGCGTGAGCGAACGCATCGAACTCGACCGCCAGCTGCCTCTCGGCATGTTCGAGGACACCGTCTACACCACGCAGCACCTGCGCCTGCTGCCCGGCGACCGGGTCGTCTTCGTCGCCTGCGAGCAGGGCGAGAGCCCGCCCGGCGGGGCGACCGAGGCGCCGGACGGTCCCGTGGCCCGGGCCCTGGCGCCGGCCGGCCCCCTGAGCTGCGCGGACGTGCCCGGAGCCGTCGTACGGGCGCTGCGGGAGATGCCGAGAGACGTCTCGGACGCGGTCCTCGTCCTCTGCCTCGACTGGCGCGGTCAGCAGCCGGAGCGACCCGGCACGGACAGGGACCGCGGCACGGGTGACCCCGCACCGCCCGCGTTCGGCTGACCGGAGGGTTGCGGGTGTGATCCTCGTTGTGGGCGGTGTGGGAAGCGTAAAGGGGGGAAGGGCGAGTACGAGGTGCCTGCGGCGCCCATCACGACGGACGAGGGGAGTACCAGGGCCATGAGGGACGCGATGTCCGCGGAACGGGCCGCACAGGAGCCCCTGCTGTCGGCGAGCGCCGCCTACGACGAGACCGACGGGGGCGCGATCGCGTCCGCCCGCGCCTTCACCTCCGACTTCCTGTCCGCCGTGCCGGCCGTCCGCTACGGACCGGTGACGCCCGACCGTGTCGACCTCGCCAAGCTGGTCGTCAGCGAACTGGTGACCAACGCCGTCCGGCACGCCCCCGGCCCCTGCCGGCTGCTGCTGGAGGTGCACGAGGACGTCCTGGAGATCTCGGTGTTCGACGGCACGGCGGCCGCCCCCGTGCCCCGTGGACACGACCCGAGCCGTATCGGGCAGCACGGCGTGGAGATCATCGTCGCGGTCTGCGAGAGCGTGACCGTCGAGCCGCACCCGGCCGGAAAGCGGGTCCGGGCTCGCCTCTCCCTCCTGTCCTAGGGGGCGGGCGCCGGGGAGACCGGCGCCCGCCCGGGCGGGGGGTGGGAGCCGACGCGGCAGTCCCGGGACGGCGACCCGCTGCCGCGGTACGGCCGTCACCGCCGCTCGTCCGCCCTGCGGCGCAACCGCCGGTGCAGGGAGCGGCGTTCGTTCTCCGTCAGGCCGCCCCACACGCCCGTCACCTGACGGGAATCGTCCATGGCCCAGCGCAGGCACTCCTCGCGGACCGGGCAGGTCCGGCAGATCTCCTTCGCCTCCTCGGCCTGGGAGAGGGCGGAGGGACCCGCCCCCACCGGGAAGAACAGATCGGGGTCGACGTCCTGGCAGGCCGCGGCCGCGCGCCAGCTGCCCATGGGGTCCTCCTCGTGCTCGAGTCGCGATGTGTCTCCGTTCGTGTCACCGCCCGTCCGCGGTCGAAACGGAGCGGCCGGGATTCGTTCGGGATTGACGGGGCACCTGGAGGGTCGACCGAGAGGAGCGAGCGCTATGACCACAGCCAGAACGGGGACGTACATGGCAGGGACCGGAAAGGGGGCCCGCGGTGAGGCCGTACGGGCGGGTGCCCGGGCCGGATTCGCGGCCCGTGGCGTGCTGTACCTGCTCGTCGGAGCGCTGGCCGTACGGGTCGGCCTCACGGGTTCGGGCGAGCAGGCCGACCGGGGAGGGGCCCTCGGGCAGGTCGCCGCCGCCCCGTTCGGGGCCTTCCTCCTCTGGTCCCTGGGCGTGGGCCTCGCCGGGATGGCGCTGTGGCGGCTCTCCGAGGCGGCCGTCGGCGCGGCCGGCCCCAAGGGGCACAAGGCGCACAAGCGCGCCGCGTCAGCCGGCCGCGCCGTCTTCTACGCCGCTTCCGCCTTCCTCGTCCTCTCGTTCGCGGTGGGGGAGCGCGGGAGTGGCGCGGGCTCCACCGACCGGCAGAGCCGGGACGTCACGGCACGCCTGCTCGAACTGCCCGGGGGCCGCTGGTGGGCCGGCGCGATCGCCGTGGGCGTTCTCGCGGCCGGGCTGTGGATAGCGGGCAGGGCGGTCCTGCGGAAGTACCGGGACCACCTCGCCTGGGGCCGGCTGACGGCCAACCAGCGTCGCTTCATGGACGTGACCGGTGTGGCGGGCGGCATAGGACGCGGTCTCGTCCTCGCCGCGCTCGGCGTCTCCGGTCTCAAGGCGGCGATGGCGTTCGACCCGAACGAGGCCAAGGGCATGGACGACACGATCCGTTCCTTCGCACAGACCCCGGCGGGGCCCTGGCTGCTGCTCGCGGTGGCCGTCTGCCTCGTCCTGTTCGGGTTCTTCTCCTTCGGCCAGGCGAAGTGGCGCGAGGTCTGATCGCGCCCAGGAACACTCCGGCCCCGGCGGTCACGCCGGGGCCGGTCTGTGTCCCTGGGCCGGCGGCCGTCCGGGGCCGGCCGCCACAACAGCCTCCGGTGGTCACCCTCGGCGCCGCGGGGCTCCTGGGGGCCGGCGGTGACTCCGGCGCCTGCGGTCACCCCGGGGCCGCGGTCAACCCGGCAGTCTGCGGTCGCCCCGGCCCCTGCCGCCGTCGCAGCGGCCCTCGCCGTCACACCGGAGCCGTGTCCGACTCCAGGGGCAGCGCGTCCCAGGGGGCCGGGGACGCCGAAGCGGTCCACGCGTCCAGTGCCGTGCCGTCCACGCACAGGATTCCGCACGAGGCCGCGTACTCCAGGGCCGGGTCGGTGAACGAACTCGTCGTCACCAGGACCGCCACATCGGCGCCGTGCACGGTGTAGCAGGTGCCGCCGAAGCGCTGCAGGTCCGGGGAGCCGACGCGATGATCCGGGGCGTACCGCTTGCACTGCAGCACGACCCGCCGGCCGTCGGCCGTCGTCGCCAGCACGTCGGCGCCCAGGTCACCCGCACCGCCGACCACCTCCACCGCGGCGCAGCCGTCCCGGACGCACAGCGCCGCGACGGTGTGCTCGAACCCGTCGGCGTCGGCGCCGATGTGGTCCAGTGCCTCCCCGTCCACGACGGGAACCTCGGCCGCGCCGCCCTCGGCCGGCACGCTCCCCTCGACGGGCGCGAATCCGCCCCCGTCCCCGCGACGGCCCGTCCGCCGCATCCTCCTGATCCTCCCGCTGCGTGCCGGGGCTATGCTCCACCGCGCCATCGCCACCCCGAGACCGAGGACCAGGAGCAGCACGACCAGGACCATGGGCGGGTGAACGCCCGCGGCCCGTGCCGTCCTGAGGAACAGCACCACTCCTCCGACGACCGTGGCCGCGAGCCCGACGGCGAGCGCCACATCCCGCCCGAGCGTCACCGGACCTCCATCGAGCAAGGCCCTCTCCCTCTCACCGCTCGCCGCCATGCGGCCCCCTTCCCCGGTTGGTGTACGGCTCGACCGAAGCGCGGTCCCGCCCCCGGGAGACCGGGGGCGGGACCGCGCGCGACCGCCTCGTGAGCGTCGGTTCCCGGAGGTGTCCTTCGTCCCTGTCCTCGGCGTCACGGGGTCGACTCCCGCATGACCGCGAATGCCCCGCCGAAACGCCCCCTTCCGCCCGGAGTTCGCAGGTGCCGGGGCGGACCGCGGTGCCGACGGCCCCGTTCCGCGGGCTTCATGTGAAGCCGGTGTGCCCGGAAGGTGAGGGTACGGGCAGGAAGTGGCCCGGCATGTACCGGAAGTGGGGAGTTCGCTTGATGTGCGGCGTGCCCTGAGGAAAGGTGGGAGGACGAGCTGCATCGACGAGCGGAAGGCGGCGGGCCGACACCAGCAGGCCACCCATATGACTGTTTTCGAAGAGGAGTCGGGCCGGTCGGAGGGCAGACCCGCGGCCGTCAGCACCTCGTGGCTCCGCTCGCCCCATCCCGCGGTCGTGGCGGACCGCGAGGGCGGCGTCGTGGAGTTCAACGCCGCCGCCGCGGGTCTCTTCCCGGCGATGGGCGTCGGTTCGTGGCTCGACGAGGTCGCCCCCGCCTGGCTGGCCGACGCGCACCGACGACTGGCGCTCCCCGGCCGGCAGAGGACGCGGGCCACCGAGAACCCCGCCAGGACGGGGGGCCCCGCACTGCGGGGGCACCACCAGGGCCGGTTCCTGAGGGCCCATCCCACCCGGTCGGGACACGGCGACGTCGCATGGTGGCTGGTCGACGACTCGGACCTGGTCGCCGCCGAGGAGGCGCTGCGGACCGAGCAGGAACGCACCGCGCTCCTGGCGGAGGCCTCCACGCAGCTGCTGGCGTCGCTGAACCCGGACCGCTGCCTCGAGAAGGCCGCCCAGCTCGCCGGGGCCCACCTCGCCGACGCGGCACTGGTCATCGCGCCACCGGTGAGGAACCGCTACTGCGTGGTCACCGCCATAGGGGAGCGGATCACCCGCCGCCAGGTGGCGATGGACCCCACCGCGGTGACCGGCCTCGCCGAGGCCCTTCAGGGCTTTCCCCCGGTGCCCGCCCGGTGGATCGATCCGGCGGAACTCCCGGAGTGGGCCGTACCCGAGGGCTTCGGGGGAACCCCCGGATCCGTCGCCATCACCCCCCTGCCCGGCCACGGCGTGCCCGCGGGCGTGCTGATCCTGCTGCGGCGCACCGGCCACACGGCCTTCGACGCATCGGAGGAGCTCTTCGCCCGGCTCTTCGCCGCCCGCGCGGGATCCGCACTCTCGGCCGCCCGGCTGTACGCGGAACAGGCGCGCGTCACCCGCGCGCTGATCGCCGAACTGCTCCCGCCGCAACTGCACCACGTGCACGGGGTGGACTTCGCCGGGGGCTACCGCGCCTCCCAGGACACCGAACGGATCGGCGGCGACTTCTACGACGTCCACGCCGGTGCCGACGCCGACCAGGAGTCGCTCGCGGTCCTGGGGGACGTGTGCGGCAAGGGGCTCGACGCCGCCGTGCTGACGGGAAGGATCCGCAGCACCCTCCAGGCGCTGCGGCCTCTCGCGGGCGACCACCAGAACGTGCTGACGCTGCTCAACGGTGCTCTCCTGACCACCCGGCACACCCGTTTCGCCACGCTGGTCCTGGCCTCCGTGAGGCGTTCCGGCGGCAGCGTGCGGGTGCGGCTGACCAGCGCCGGCCACCCGGAGCCGCTGATCCTGCGCGCCACGGGGGAGGTCGAGGGGGCCGACACCCGCGGCACCCTGGTCGGCGCGCTCCCCGAGGTCACCTCCCGGTCCGCGACCGTGCACCTGGCGCCCGGAGAGACGTGCCTCCTCTACACGGACGGCATCACGGAGGCCCGCGGCGGACCGCTCGGCTCGTCCATGTTCGGCGAGGACCGGCTGCGGACCGCCCTGGCCGAGTGTGTCGGACTCCCCGCGGAGGCCATCGTCGAGCGCATGCAGATGCTCGCCGGCAACTGGGTGGGCACCGGTCCCCACGACGACATGGCCGTCGTCGCGATCACCGCACCGCACACCACTCTTCTCACCGCGGTGAACGGTCACACCCGGGGCAGGTACACCGCATGACCACGCACACCACGATCCCGCTCACCGGCCTCGCCGACGTCCGCGAGCGGCTGTGGGCGGCCCTGGGCGCGAGGGACGAGGAAGCGGCCGCCGCCGCGGTCTTCGAGGCCTGCGACACGGGGACCCCGCTGGAGGACGTCCTCCTCGACGTCATCGGCCCCGTACAGGCCCGCGTCGGCCGGGAATGGGCCGCCGGTCGTCTCGGCGTGGCCCAGGAGCACGCCGCGACCGCCATCCAGGACCGCGTCATCGCCGCCCTGGCCCACCGCACCGCGTCCCACCGCGCCGGCGGGCCGCCCGGCCGGCGGCAGGACGGAGCTCCCCGGCGCCGCGTCACCATCGCCTGCGTCGACGGAGAATGGCACGCCCTGCCCGCGCGCCTCCTCGCGGAGGTCCTGCGCGGCCGCGGCTTCGACGTCGACTACCTCGGAGCCCAGGTCCCCACTCCGCACCTGATCGCCCATCTCCACCAGACCGGCACGGACGTCGTCGCACTCTCCTCGTCCCTGCCCGTCCGCCTCCCGACGGCCCACGCCGCCATCACCGCGGTCCAGGCCGTCGGACTGCCCGTGCTCGTCGGTGGAGCCGCCTTCGGCCCCGACGGCAGATACGCCCGCCTGCTCGGAGCCGACGGATGGGCACCCGATGCCCGCGCCGCCGCCACCCTCCTGGCCGGCGGCCTGCGGCGCCCGGAGAAACCGCTGCCCGCCTCCGAGCACGACCTGCCCCATCTGCTCGACCAGGAATACACCCTCGTCACCCGCACCCGGGTCCAGCTCGTCCGCGACGTCCTCAGCGGCCTGGAGGACCGGGTCCCGGAGATGTCCGCGTACACCGACCCGCAACGGGAGCGGACCGCCGAGGACATCGCCCACATCGTCGACTTCCTCGCCGCCTCCCTCTACACCGACGACGCCGAGCTGTTCACCGGCTTCCTCACCTGGACGGCCGGGATCCTCCGGGCCCGCGGCGTCCCCGCCGGTGCGCTGCTCGTCGCGCTCGACCTCCTCGCCGACGCGCAGCGTGACTTCCCCCGCGCCCGGGCCCACCTCGCCGCCGGACGCCGAGCCCTCACCCGTGTCCCCCGCCCGCCCGACCCCGGAACCCACGCATGACGACTTTCTCCGACAACATCTTCGAGCTCAAGGCCACCACCGGTGTGGACGGCGTCCTGTACGCGGAGCTCGCCGGCGACCTCGCCTGGGACGCCACCGACGAACTGCTGGACATCGCCCGCGCGCACCTCTCCACGTCCCGGGAGCCCGCGGACATACGGCTCGACTGCACCCGCTTGACCCTGTGCGACTCGATGGGCCTCTCCGCGCTGCTGGCCCTCCACCGGTACACCGCGGCGGCCGGAGTGCGGCTGTACCTGGAGAACCGGCCGGCCTTCCTGGACAGGATGCTCCTCATCACGGGCACGTACGAGCACCTCACGGAACGGTCCGAGGCGGCCGGCCCCGACGGTCCCACTCCCGGCGAGGACGCGGACAGTCCCCGGCTGCCGCGCGCCTGACGTCCGGGCTCTCCGGCCGGAAGCCTCGCCTCGACAGCGGGCAGGGCGAGCTGAGGGACCGTCGGCCCTTCCGCTCCCCGCTCAGACGTAGGTGACCGTCACCTGTTCGAATCCGAGGGCGCGCAGGAGTCCCTGCAGCATGGCGGTCGTGTTCCGTTCGGCCCGCGACGTCAGGTCCGACTCCCGGGCCGCCTCGCCGATGTGCCGGGCGGCCAGGACGTTGACCGCCCGTTCGCTCGCCGGGTTGTCCGAGAAGAGGTCACCGAGCCGGTCCAGCAGCCCGCGCTGCTTGGAGACGGCGTAGGACCGCTCGGGGTCGAGGGCGGGCGAGGCCAGGCGGGCGTGCGGCAGACGCAGGGTCGCCGTGGTCCGCTTCGCGTCGACGGTGACGGCGTCCTTCTTGACCCCGCCGAGCTCCACGTACGCGGTGACGCTGCCGGTCGCCACGTAGAGCGTGCGGGTGCCGCGGATGGCGTCCGGCAGGAACCGGGCGTCCTGCTCCAGGTCGACCACGACCTGATAGGTGCCGGCCGCACCCTCGTACCGGTTCATGTCCTGGACGGACTTCAGGACGGCGGGCCCGGAACGGTCCTTCACCTCGGTCCCGAACACGTCCAGCCCCGGCAGCCGCAGGACCTGGCCCGCCACCATCAGGGCCACGGCCAGGACGAGCAGCACCACGGCGCCGACGGGCCACCTCCGGCCCGAGCGCTCCGGGTTTCCTCTGAGGAACGAGCGTCTTCTCGCGGTGTCTTCTCCCATGGGCGCCTGTTGCCCGGAGCGCCGCGACTCATGCCCAACTCGGCCGGGTGTGGGGCCTGTTGACGCTCGACGTGTCCATGTTGCGCCTGTGGTGGGCTCTTTGACACCCGGGCATACGCGGGCCCGGCCGGGGTATCCGGGCTCCGTCGGCCATCGGACCAGAGCTGGGGGAGTGACCCATGATCGGCTGGAGAGACTCGCGGAGCCGGGCGACGACGGGCGCGCGCAAGCCCGTCGGGGAAGCGGCCTCGACCCACCCGGCCCCGGCCGGAGCGCCGCGGGACACACCGGCGGCGGGCACCGGGAAGCCGTTCGGCAGAAGACTCCTCGCCAGAAGGCTCCTCGCCGGGAAGCTACTCGGCGGGACGGCCGCCCGCAGACCGGTCGCGAAGGAGCCGGCCGCGGCCGAGCCGACGGTGCCCGAAGCCGGGCGGCGCCCGGCCCGCAGCGGCCCCGGCCGGGTGGTGCGGGTGCTGGTCGCCCTGCTGGCCCTCGCGGGCATGGTGGTCTTCGCCGCGGTGCTGGCGAAGCTCACGCTGGGGGAGTCGCCCGCTTCCGTCCCTCTCACCCACAGCAACCTGACGCCCGGCCGGTCCATCCAGGCGTACCTCCAGCAGCCGGCCTTCGTGGAGACCGTCAAGCAGCTCGGCGGCAACGTGGCCCTCGGGGTGCCGTTCGGCCTGCTGCTCCCGCTGCTGTCCCGCAGGACCCGGGGCTTCGTCCGGGTGGCGCTCGTCACCGTCTGCACCATGCTGCTCGTGGAGCTGGTCCAGGGTGCCCTCGTGACCGGCCGGGCCTTCGACATCGACGACGTCCTGCTCAACACCACGGGCGCGCTGATCGGCTACGTCCTCATCGGTCGGCGCCTCGGCCGGGCCGTTCACCCGCGGACCCGCCGCCGGTGGTGGCACCGCCGGGTCCCCGACACCGCCCGGCCCTGAGCCGCGCGAGCCGGACGCGTCGGCCGGACCCGCGCCGGCCGACCGGACCCGCCGGTATCACCGCACCAGCTCGGACGCCAGCAGATCCATGAGCAGCCCGTCGTGCCAGCTGCCGTCCGAGCCCCGCTCGTACCGCCGCATCACGCCGACGGGCCGGAAGCCGGCCTTCTCGTAACAGCGGATCGCGGCGACGTTGTCGGCCGCCGGGTCGATGACGAGCCGGTGGTGGCCGACGTCGTCGACCAGATGGCGGGCGAGGGTGCGGACGGTGTCGGTGCCGAGGCCCTTGCCGTGCACCGAGGGGTCGAGGAAGAGGTCGATCCCCGCGTGCCGGTAGTCCGGCTCCTCCTCCGCGTACCACTGGACCATGCCGACGATCCGGTCGTCGTGGAGGACCGTGTAGCAGTGGGTGGCCGGGTCCTCCAGGCCGGAGGCCACCTCCGCCGTCAGATCGTCCCCGCCGCGCCACCGCGCCCGGACCTCGGGGGTGGCCCGGATGGCGGCCAGGGCGGGGACGTCGTCGGGGCCGGACGGACGCAGGACGACGTCCGCACCTCGCAATGCGTTCATGCGCACCAGACTGCCTCCCGAGCCGGGCGGCGGGCTACCCCCGTGCCGCGTTCCCCCGCACGGGGGAGGCCGAGGGCCGGCGCGGGTGCCGTCAGGCCGGGGGCGTCGGCTCCCCGCCCCCGCTCCCCGCCACCGATCGCCATCACCGCCCTCCGTCCCCGCTCGCCGCTCCCGTGACCGCGCGGGCCGGTCCCGTCGTGCCGGGTGCGGCCCGGCGGGTGATCCTGGGGGCATGGGTGGCGCGTTCCCACGACCTCCGTCGCCCGCCTACCGGGCGGCGGCGCGCAGGGCTCTGCGCGTCACGATCGCCGCCGGGGCCGGGTTCTACGTGCTGCTCTACGGATTCGACCTGGCGGTCGGCGCGACGTACGCGCTGTTCGCGGCGATCGCGATGGCCGGGCTGTCCCACCTCCCCGGCTCCGGGCGGCAGCGCGCGCTGCTGCTGGTGTGCGTGGTGCCGGTGTGCTGGGTGCTGATCACGCTCGGCACCTACCTGTCGGTGCGGACCTGGAGCGCGGTCGCCGGGATGCTGGTCGTCGGGTTCGCGCTGGCGTTCACGGCCGTGGGCGGACCGCGCTTCGCGGGCGCGGCCACGGGGCTGCAGCTCATGTACATCCTGCCGTCCTTTCCCCCGTACGACCCCGGTTCACTCGGCGAACGACTGGCAGGGGCGACCTTCGGACTCGCGCTGCTGACCATCGCGGAGTCGACCCTGCTGCCCGAGCCGGGTGCCCTGTCCTACCGCGAACGGGCCGCACGGGCCGCCGACGGAGCCGCCGGCTGCGCGGACCGGCTGCGCACCGCTCCCTACAGGCTTCCGGAAGCCACCCTGCGCACCGCCCGGGCCTTGAGCGACGGGCTCCGTTCCTCCCAGGTGCCCGAGGCGGAACGGCCGGCCGGAGCGGGGGTACGGCAGAGGGCACTGGCCCACACCGGCCTGGCGACGCGCACCCTGATCGGCCGCCTTACCGTGTTGCCGCCACCGCCTCGGGGCGCGGAGCGCGAAGTCGCTGCCGGGGGAGGCGGGGCGGCCGGGGGGGCGGAGAGCGCGTCGGCGAAGGATCCGGACCCGTTGCGAGCGGTCGCGGAGGCTGCGCGGGAGGCCGCCGCCCGGCTGCGCGGCCGAGCCCCCGACGGACGGGCGCACGACGGCCTCCGGCAGGCGCGCCAGGCTCTGGCGGAGGCGGAGGACGGCTCTCCCGCCGGGCTGCGCAGGAACGCGGCGCTGCTCGAGGTGGCGGACGCGGCGCTCGCGATGTCCACGGCGGCAGACATCGCCGTACGGGGCCGGGCGGCCGACGCACCGGCACCCGGGCGCTTCTGGTACGCGCGGGAACGGGCCCCCCGGCTGTGGTGGCGGCGTCTGTCCGGTCACGTGGGCGGCCGTTCGGTGTTCTTCCAGAACGCCGTGCGGATCGGTCTCGCCCTGGCGGCCGCCCGGCTGATCGCGGGCATCGACACGCTCCCGCACGGCTTCTGGGTGCTGCTGGCCACGCTGACACTGACCCGTACGACGGTGCGGGAGACCCGCACGACGGAGCGGAAGGCGCTGACCGGCACCCTCGTCGGCGCCCTGGTCGCGGCGACGCTGCTGGCACTCGTCGGCACCGACATCGAGGTGTACGCGGTGGCCCTGCCGCCGCTGATGCTGGTCACCTTCACCCTCGGGCCCGTGAAGGGCGTCGGATGGGCGCAGGCGCTGTTCACCGTGGTGGTCGCCCTGGTCTTCGCGCAGCTGGCGCCGGCCACCTGGCAGCTCGCCGAGTTCCGGCTGCTCGACGTGCTCACCGGCAGCGCGATCGGCGCGGTCTTCGGACTGCTGGCCTGGCCGCGGGGTGCCCATGACGAGCTGCGGCGGTCCGTGGCGGTACTGCTGCGGATCGCCGCGGAGATCGTGGTGGCCACGACGGCCCAGATCGCGGCGGGCGGGCGGCGCGTGCCCGTGATCACGGCGCCGGGGCACCGTTCCCTGCAACACGCCCTGGTCCTCGCGGAGTCGGCGTACGCGCAGTATCAGAGCGAGCCCCGAGGGCCCGCCGCCCCGCGGCCGGCCCGCCAGGACTGGCAGGCCGCGCTCATCGCCGGGCACCACACGCTCTGGGGCGCCGACCGGCTTCTCGTACCGCCCGAGCCGGTCGTGGTCCCGCCGCTGGGTCGGGACGCCTCGGAAGCGGTCATCCGCACCGGCGACCGGGTCGCGGCGGCCATGCTGCTGGCCTCCGCGCGCATGGACCCGACGGGGGACACCACGGTGACACCGGCGCCGCTCCATGCCCCCACGGCCTTCGCCACCATGGCCGCCGACCCGCCGGACGCACCGCGCGCGTACTACGCGACCGTGTCCTGGCTGGCCTCACTGACGACGGACCTGGAAAGGCTCGCCGGCGACACCGGCACCGACACCGATGACGACACCGACACCCGCGCCCCCGGCGAGGTCGGCGCCGTGACCGGGAGTGCCGCGCAGGCCGAGGCGCCCGCCGACGAGGGGCGCGCGCGTCACGCCGGGGGCGTGGCGTAGTGCCGGGCCGTCACATCGGGCACACTCGGACTCCCGAACCCGACGACCCACGGAGCAGCCATGACCGGTGAACCCGTCCCCTTCCAGGTGTACGAGGCGGGAACCCTCCTGCACGGGACGAAGGCCCACCTCGTCCCGGGAGACCTGTTGAGAGCGGGCCACGCCTCCAACTTCGAGGAAGGGCGGGTGTCCCGGCACATCTACGTCTCCGAGACCCTGGACGCGGCCGCCTGGGGCGCCGAACTGGCGGCGGGCGACGGTCCGGGACGCATCTACGTGGTGGAACCCACCGGAGACCTGGAGGACGACCCCAACGTCACGGACAAGAAGTTCCCGGGCAATCCCACCCGCTCCTACCGCACGCGGGAGCCCGTGCGCGTGGTGTCGGAGCTGAAGGGGTGGCTCGGGCACTCCGAGGAGAAGATCCAGGCCATGCGGGAGGGACTGGACGACCTGCGGCGCCGGGGCGTCGCCACCATCCTGGACTGACCGGGGAGCGTGCCGGGCGGCGCCGTGGTGGGACAGGCCCCCGACGCCTGTCGATCTGGCGGGCGGGAGGGCGCTGGGGTGGGCAGGCAGCGTCGCGCCCCGGCACTCCGCGGCACCCGCCCCGGTACCGCCCCCGGGTGGAACGCGGCCGGGGGCTCCGCGGGCCTGCGGGACCGTGCGACCGCGAGTCCGCCCGCGTCCCGCCTCAGCTCCCGTCGACGAGGCGCTGGATACCGGGGGCGTAGAGGTCGGCGAGCCGTTCGGCGGTGGTGCGGGCGGTCGCGCCGTCGGGGCGGTGGAGGCTCAGGGTGGCCCCCAGGCCGAGGAGTTGGCCGGCGACCAGTTCGGCGCGCAGGGCCGCGTCGGGTCCCGGGAGGATGCCGGTGAGCCGGTCGGTGACCTGCTCGCGGAAGCGGGAACGCAGCAGGGTGCGTTCGTCCTCGATGCCCAGGGAGAAGACGACGCGCAGCAGCGGGTCGCCGCGGAGCCGGTCACGGAGGTCGACCATCGTCAGGACCAGGTGCCTGCCGAGCCCGGGGAGTGGGGCGGCGAGGAGCTCGGCAGCGGCCGGGCGGAAATCGACGACCGTGTTGAACAGCGCCTCCTTGCTGCCGAACCGTTTGACGATCAAGGACGGGCTCACCCCGGCGGCCGCGGCGATGCCGCGCATGGTGACCTCGGCGTACGGCTTGAGGGTGAACGCCCGCCGTGCGGCCCGGATGATGGCGTCGCGCCCGGTCTCCCCACCCGGTTCAGCGCCGGGCGTCGGGTCATGAGAGGTGTACCCGAGGGCTGCCCGGTCCGGGCCCCTCCCGGCGGCTCGGGCGGTCGGGTCGTCGGCGGTGCTCATGCGTTCCCTCGGGCGGCGCTGGTGGGCGGTGACACCGCGACCGTACCGCCCTCCCCGCCGCCGTCGTGCGGCGTGTCCCGGCCGGGGCGGTCGGAGGGCAGGAGCAGGGTCGCGACGAGGGCGGCGAGGGCCGCTCCGGCCGCGATCAGGAAGATCAGCAGATAGGCGTGGAGCGTCGGCGCGGTGCGGCCGTCCGCCACGAAGGTCACGCGGGCCAGTACGGCGGTGACCACGGCGCTGCAGCAGGCCTGGCCCACGGAACGCATCAGGGTGTTGAGGCCGTTGGCCGATCCGGTCTCGCTCACCGGCACGGCCCGCATGACGAGGGCGGGCAGCGCGGAGTAGGCGATGGCGGTGCCGCACGCGACCACGGTGGCGCCCGCGACGATCAGCCACAGACTGTGGCTCGTGAAGAAGCGCACCAGGTAGCCGAGGGTCATGATGACGGCCGCGACGGCAAGCGCTGTCCGTGGCCCGTACGTGGCCGAGATCCGGGCCGAGAGGGGGGACAGGGCCACCATCGCGAGTCCGCCGGGCAGCAGGCAGAGTCCGCTGACGACGATGGACGCGCCGAGACCGTAGCCGGTGCTGGTGGGCTCCTGCACGAGCTGCGCGGTGACCAGGGAGTTGGCGTAGAACGAGAAGCCGATGAACAGCGCCGCGATGTTGGTGAGCAGTACGGCGGGCCGGGCGGACACCCTCAGGTCCATGATCGGGGACCGGGTGCGCAGCTCGTACCGGCCCCAGAGCAGGCCCACGGCGACCGAGCCGCCGAGCAGGCCCAGCGTCGGCCCGGAGGTCCAGCCCCAGCCCGAGCCCTGCGTGATCGCCAGGAGCACGCCGACCAGCAGTCCGGCCAGGCCCAGTGTGCCGAGCACGTCGAAGCGTCCCTTCGAGCGCACGGGTGACTCCGGCACGATCCACAGCACGAGCAGCACGTCGAGCAGTCCGAGCGCGGCGGAGGCCCAGAACATGGTGTGCCAGTCGAAGTTCTCCGTCACGACGGCGGCCACGGGCAGGCCGATCGCCGCGCCGATGCCGAGGGTGGAGCTCATGAGCGCGATCGACGGCAGTACGCGCTCGGCGGGGAGCTCGTCGCGGATGATGCTGATGCCGAGCGGGATCACCGCGAGAGCCGCGCCCTGGAGGGCCCGTCCGGCGATCAGCACGCCGATGTCGGAGCTGACCGCACAGAGTACGGAGCCGAGGGTGAGCACGCCGAGCGAGGCGAGCAGGACCCGACGCTTGCCGTACATGTCGCCGACCCGGCCGAGCACGGGCGTGAACACCGCGCCGGTGAGGAGGGTGACCGTCACGAGCCACCCCGCGGCGCCCGCGCTCGACCCGGTCAGCTCGGGCACGTGCGGCAGGAGGGGCACGACGAGCGTCTGCATGACGGCGACGACCACGCCGCAGAAGGCGAGGACGGGAACGACGAGCCGGGAACGGGCTCGGCCGGGCGGCGTTCCGGGCGCGGAGATCGCGGAGGTCATCGTGCTCCAGAGGCGGTGCGCGGGCAGGGGAGGGCGGGGGTGTACAGCTGTTCACCCCAAGGGTAAACAAGTGTGCACCCCCTGCCAAGGCCGAGGGCTCCGGGGCCTGGCGGTCGGGGATCCGGCGAAGGCGAGGGCAGGGGGTGGGCGGCGGGACGTCTGGCCCGGCCATGCCACGCCACGCCGTGCGTCCGTCACCTGCGGCCCCAAGGGGCCCGTGCCCCTTCGCCGCGGCTGCCGCCGTGCGGCCCCCGATCGCCGAGGTTTCGCTGCACCAACGACGCAGGTGGCAGCGGCGGGTGCGAGGAGGGACGTTTGAGCGAGTAGGCACAGCACATCCCGCCCGCGCACACAGGAGGCGTCATGGCCGACAGGCGCGTACCGCCCCAGGAAACACCGCCCGTGGAGGGCTCGACCTCATCGGCCCACCCCGAGAGGCCGGACGGCGGCATCTGGGACCACCCCATGATGTGGGTCTCCCTCATCGTCGCGGGCGCCGTCATCGTCGCGCTCTTCTTCGCCTTCCGCATCGCCGGCCTCTGAAGCAGCGCTGACGCGGCTCCGAAGCCCGGAGTGCCGGTGTGGCCCGGAGTGCGGTGGGACCGTGGGTGGCGCGGCCCGGCTGTGGGCGAAGGCCGCCGCCATCGGCGACGGTCGGGGCACCGGCCCGGTCAGGCCGGTGCCCCCTTTCCGTAGCCGCCGTCGAGGAGCCTCACACCTGTCCCCGACGGCGGCCCCGTGTGGGACCAGACCCGCGTCCGCCCGGCTGCTCAGCCGGCTGCCTCAGCTGTCGGCCGGGCGGCCCGGCGTCACTTCAGGTGTCGGTCCAGGAACCGGCAGCCGTCCTCCAGCTCGAAGGAGGGGGTGCCGGTGTGTCCACCGGGATTGGCGTGCAGCGTCTTCTCCCTGCTGCCGAAGGAGTCGAAGAGGTCCAGGGCCCTCTGCCGGGGGTTCCCCTCGTCGTCCCACTGCAGCAGGAACAGCAGCGGGACGGTGACCTGCCGGGCCTCCTCGCGCTGGGCTCGGGGCACGAACCCCCCGGCGAAGAAGCTCGCGGCCGCGATGCGCGGCTCGACCACCGCCAGCCGGATGCCGAGCGCGGCCCACCCGCCCGAGTACCCGACCGGTCCGCCGATCCCGGGCAGTTCGAGGAGGGCGTCCAGGGTGGTCCGCCATTCCGGGACCGCGTTCTCGACCAGCGGGCCGATGAAGGACTCGAAGATCTCGTCGACCGGCTCGCCGGCCCGCATCGCGCGGCGCAGGTCGGCGCGCGCCTGCTCGTCGGCGGCGGAACGGGGCCGGTCACCGCAGCCGGCGGCGTCGATGGTGGCCACCGCGTAGCCACGCGCCGCGGTGTACCGGGCCCGGGCGACCAGCCGGGGATCCGACTTGGGCAGGCCGTTGTTGTGAGCCATCAGGACCAGCGGGGCCGGTGCGGATCCGGGCCTCGTCCACAGGGTGCCGGGAATCTCGCCGAGGGTGAAGCTGCACTCGAGGAGGCCGTCGTCGAGGCGCTCTTCGGAAGTGACGTGCATGGTCGTGCCTTTCGGGAGTGCTCATGAGCGGCGCTCCCGGACGACCTACCGCCCGACCGTGACTCCGGAGGGGAGCACCCATGTCGATACAGCGTTCACGGGTACCACCTCCTCGTTCTCTCGCACGGCCTCCCGGAGGCTAGCAAGGCTTCCGCGGTTCGCCAACGCCTTATTGAGCGAGGCTCCCGAGCCGGATGCCGCGCACCACGCGGGACCCCCTCGCGCGGCTGTCCGCCTGGCCGGACGCGGCCCCCGGGAGCACCGGCCGGGCCGGGCACTCCGCCCTCGTGCATCCGCCCGAGACGGGCGGACGGAAGGACAGATGACGTTGCCGAACCCCGACACGGCTTCGGCCGACCGGGAGAGACGAGCGAGGTACGTCCATGCACACGCACACTCTGGGAGAGCAGGTCACCGCGGCCGGCGTCTGGCAGTCCGGACTGGCCCAGGTGCTCGGCGGACTGCTGGTGGTCGCCGTTCTGATCGGCGCCTTCGCGCTGGGGATCCGGGTCAAGAACAAGGAGCTTCCCCCGCCGGAGCCGGAGTCGCATCCCCACCGGCCCGACACGGATCAACTGCCCGGCGAGGTGGTCGAGTACCGAAAGCCCTCCGAGATGCCGGCGACGGACGGCGAGCACCGGCTGATGCCCTACAACCTCACGAGTTCGGGCGAGGCCGACCCCGAACCGCAGAGTGAGGAGAAGCGCAAGTGGCGCGGCATCTCCAGCGGCGGATTCGGCAGTGGCGGACCGGGCCACGGCGACTGAGCCGCTGCCTCGTCCGTGGCTCCACCGACTCACTCGAGGCCGCTGCCCAGGGTCTCTACTCCATGCGCGGGAGGTTCACGTGACCGCTGACCGGACGGTTCCCGTCGCTGCCCAGGAGGTATCCGAGATGCCCGGACACAAGGCGCTCGTCGTGGGCGCGACCGGCATGATCGGCGGTCTCGCCGCGCACATGCTGGTGCGCGCAGGTGTGTCCGTGGCGCTGGCCGGGCGCGACGCGCAGCTGCTGGCCGAGCGGTCGAAGCTGCTGGGCGACCGCCCGTACCGCACCTTCGACGCCTACGACCTCGACGGCTGCGCCGCGCTCGCGCCGTGGGCGGCGACGGCCCTTGGGGGCCTCGACACGACGGTGGTCGCCATCGGTGTCGCCGGTTTCGGCCTGGCCGAGGAGGTGACCGACACCGCGGCGGAGCACCTCATGACGGTCAACGCCCTCGCACCCATGGCCGTCGTACGCGGCGCCCTGCCGGTCCTGGAGCCGGCGGGCGCCGTCGTGGTCGTGACCGGGCGCATCGTCGACCGGCCGATGCGCGGAACGGCCGACTACACGGCGGCGAAGACGGCGCTCGCGGCCTGGCTGGACGTGGTCCGGCGGGAGCGACGCGGTCGCGGTGTCTCCGTGGTGCACGTACGCATGCCCCACCTCGACGGTGGATTCGCCGACCGCGCGGTGACGGGCGGCCCGCCGCCGATGCCGCCCGGTCTGGATCCCGCCCGGGCGGTGGAGGAGTACGTGATCGGGCCGATCGCCGAGGGGCGCAGGCGGGGGCCCTGACGACCGGGGGAGGAGGCGGAGATCCCGACGACCGCGGCGCGGGGTCGAGACGGTGACGACCGCGTGGCGGGGGTGGAGATGCTGACGGCCGCCGGGCGGAGCCGGACGCCTGAGTTTCCCGAGTCCCGCCACGGGAGCAAGTGTCCCCTGCGTATGAAAACTCGTCAGGCCGCATCCGGAACGCTCTGCCGGAAGAAGTGTTCGTGGAGCCTCCGCTGTCCATCCCCCCGAGCGGCGGAGGCTCCGCTCATGCCCGATCGGGCAGAGGGAAGCCCCGCCGGGCGTGCCGCTACGATCACAGGGTTCGGTTCGGGGGGCAGCGGGGCGGGGGCACATGAACGGCGTGGCGGACTTCGGGCGGCGGGGCGCACTCGCACTCGGCCTGGCGGCGGTACTCGGGGCGTGTACGTCGCCGTCGAACAGCTGGGAGGACAGCACGGTCCGGACGGACTCCGAACCACTGGAACGTCGTTTCGCCGCCCTCGGTCCGCTCTCCGACGCCCACTGGCTCGGCACGGTCCTGGGCGCCGAGGGGAGGGGCTCCGTCCCCGGCCCCACCGACGTCCGTGTGGTGGGATTCGCCCGGATGCGGACGGGCGGTGTCAGGGCCCTCGCGGGGGCACCGCAGTGGCGATTCCGGTCCGCGACGCCGAGCGCGCCGCCGGAACCGCTCCTGCCGTATCTGCCGGAGAGCGCCCGCTGGGTCCGGAGCCCGTCCTTCGACGACGAGGTGACGGGCAGGAGATATGCCGGCACCTTCTACCTCGACGAGAGCGAGGACCGGGTCTACTTCGACACGACCAATCCCCTGCCCGTTTCCAGCTCCGGACCGTGATCGGACCCACCGGTCCGCTGCGTGATGCCGCTGGGGGCACGGGGGGACCGGTCCGGCGCCGTGGGGCGCACCCCCTCTCGGGAGAGGCCTGCGGGGCGGTCGGCTACGGTCGGGGTCCCGCCCCGCCGGCGTACGGCATCGGAAGCGCCCCTGTGCGGGCCTGCCGCAGCCGAACGGTGAGGCGGCCGACGACGGCTGAGTCGTCACGTCCGAGCGGTATCCACCCCTACCCCTGCCGTCGCCCTGCGCGGCTGAATCGAGAAGTCCGTATGTCCCCTTCGCAGGTTCTCTGGCTGATGGCGTCGGTCTTCACCCCGGTGGGCGCACTTGTCGCCGCAGCGGCCTACCGCAGAATCCGGGAGATCCGACGGCTGGTCCGCGAGGGAGAGCGTGCCCAGGGCCTGGTGATCCGTCTCGAGCCGACGAAGCTGGAGGGCCACGGCTCGGACCACACGGTCACCGTCCGCAGCTCCGGCACCACGGTCTACTACCCGGTCATAGCCTGGGCCACGGCCGACGGCCAGGCCATGGAGACCAAGGCGAACATCGCCCGGCCCAGGAACAGGACGCCTTCTCCCGGCACCAGGGTCGAGGTCCGTTACGACCCGGCCGAGCCGTCGCGCTGGACGCTGCCGGCCGAGAAGCCCGGGATGTGGTGGCTCGCCGTCGCGCTCGGCGGGCTCTTCGTGCTCCTCGGTACGGGATTCTCCATCGGGGCGTCGGCGTTCGGCCGTTGACCGACGCCGTGGCGGAGCGCTCCACGGTGGGCGGGGGCCGGCGGGCCGCGCCAACGGGCGTCGGGGGCCGGGTTAGCGGGCGGGCTGCGCCCGGCCCCCCAGGCGGTCCCCGTGACGCGAGCTCTTCCGGCACGGAGCGAGAAGGGCGCGTACGGGGGCTGCGCGAGACTCCTCGCGCTGCCGGGCGCCGTTGGGGCGCGACCGCCCACGGGCAGGATCGCAGAGGACCGGAACCCGGCGGAAAGGCAGAACGTGGCAAGTGAGTTCCAGCGTGACAAGCTCGTCAGCATGTTCCGCGCGTTCGACGCGGACGGCAACGGCTACCTCGACCAGCGCGACTTCCAGGCACTCGCGGCACGCTGGCATGGCCTGCCCGGTGTGACACCGGGATCCGAACTCGCGGCCCGTGTGGACGCGGTCATGCTCGGCTGGTGGGACCACCTCGCCGCCCATGTGGACACGGACCGGGACGGCAGGGTGGATCTGGACGAGATCCTCGCCATGGTGGACCTGCTGCCGACGATGCGCGAGGTCGTCGCCGCGACCGCCGAGACCGTCTTCGACGCCGTCGACGAGAACGGCGACGGACGCATCTCGCCCTCCGAGCACCAGCGGCTGGTCGACACATGGCACGGTGAGAGCGTGGACGTCGCCGATGTCTTCAGGCGGCTCGACCAGGACGAGGACGGGTACCTGAGCCGCCCCGAGTTCACGGAGCTGTGGCTCCAGTTCTGGACCAGCGACGACCCGGCCGAACCGGGGAACCAGCTGTGCGGCCCCGTGACCGCCCACAGCTGACGACCGCGCCCGCCAGGCCGGCGGCACGGCTCCACCCGGCCTCCGTACCCGGCTACCGGGCGAAGGACAGGCGGCTCGCGGCCTGCTCCCAGGGCGTCGGCTCGCTCACGTCGTCCCGCTCGTAGGCGTCCTCTTCGAACCACCCCGCTCCCGAGAGCCACGTCTCCAGCCACGCCGCCAGGCCGGGGGAGTCGAGGAACCAGCACTCCGCCCACGATCCGCCGCTGTACGGGTTCGGCTCGAAGAGCAGCACCTGACCGTCCTCGCTGAAGCAGTCGACGGCGGCATACATCCCGCAGCCCCAGGTCAGGATCGGCACGACGCCGTCCGGCCACTCCGGGTGCTCCGCACCGAGGGAGGCCTTCCGGCGCGCGAGGAACTCGGCGACCACGCCGTTGTCCGGGGCGAGCAGCGGCAACAGCTGGTAGTCCGGGCCGAAGCCGCCGTCGGCGACCTCGCCGTACAGGCGGGCGAGAAGGGGGTGCAGCGCGAAGCCCAGCTGCGCCTCGGCCCGGGCGATCCGCCCGTCGTCGACGCGGGCGGGAAGGCCGTCGCCGCCGGAGGCGGCACGTAGGGGCACGATCACCGTGTCGGCTCGTTCGAGGTGCTCGAGACCATGATCGGGCTCCAACCGGAAGCGCCCGACCTGCACGGCGCTCGGCCCGCAGAGCGCGAAGTCGTACCAGGGGCCCACGATGTGGGTCAGGTCGGAGCCGAAGACCTCGATCGCCAGGGACAGTTCGAAGTGCAGCATGCCGTCGGTGACGGCCAGCGCGACAGTGGTCACGTCGGGAAGTGTAGGGAGACGGCGGCCGTGGCGACGCCGACGGTGCCCGGCCGGCCTCGCGGTTCCGGACACCCGGGCGGCGACGGTGCGTGCTCGCGGCACGCCGCCCATCCCGCCGGAGGGATGCGGCCGGTGAACGGTCAGGCGCACCGGCTCCCGCAGGGCGATCCGGATCGCTCGGTGGATCGCGCTGCGGCGGCAAGGCGACGTCCGCCGCCTCCGTGACGCCCGTGTGGCACGTGGTGACCGGTGGGACAGGGCTGCTGCTCGCCGGGTCGCCGTATCCGGCTGCGTCAGCCGGGCTGGAAGAACGCGAGCATCCGCTGGGCGGCGTCCGGTGACGTCAGCAGTTCCTGCATGTCCGCGGACATGCGGGCGGCAGCGCCGGTGCGTTCGAACATCTCGCGCTCGTACTCCTTGACGGCCGCCGGGAAGTCGTCCGGGTGGGCGGCCAGTGCGAGGCCGAGCCGGGCGCCGTCGAGGAGCGCCATGTTGGCGCCCTCTCCCACCGGCGGCATCAGGTGCGCGGCGTCGCCGAGCAGCGTGACGTCCGGTGCGGACGGCCAGGTCAGGCCGACCGGGAGGGTGGTGATCTGCCGGGGGACCACCGTGTCGTCGCAGGCCGCGATCAGCGCGGTGAACCGTGGGTGCCAGCCGGGGAGCAGTTCGATCAGGCGCGCCCGGGCGGCGGCCGGGTCGTCGAACGGGATCCCGCTGGTGTCGAACCAGTCCTCGGCGGTGTTGTAGAAGCTGATGCCGATGCGGACGCGTCCGTCGCCGTTGCGCTGCGCCGCCAGGGATATTCCGTCGCCGAGCACCCAGTAGGTGCCCCGTCCGACCATCGCCGCGAGGTCGGGGTACGTGCGGTCGATGTCGGGGATGCCGACCTCCACCACGTTCTGGCCGGTGTGGAGGGGGCGGGCGTCGGTGAGCAGCGGTCGGACGCGGGAGTGCGCGCCGTCGGCGCCGACGAGCAGGTCGTACGGAGCGGTGCGGCCGTCGCTGAAACGCAGGAGGCCGTGGGCGGCGGACGCGAACGCGTACCCCCAGCGCACCGTGCCTTCGGGGAGGGAGTCCAGGAGCAGATCGCGCAGGTCGGCGCGGTCGACCTCGGGCCGGTCGAGCGGAGCGTCGTCGGGAGTGTCCTCCTGAAGCAACAGCGTGCCGTCCGGCTGGAGAAGCCGCATGTCCTGGCCCTCGCCCCGGGCGATGACGTGGAACCGGTCGATCAGACCGGCCACGCGCAGTGCCCACTGTCCGGAGTGGATGTCGAGCATGCCGCCCTGGCCGCGCGCGGTGCGTGACGACTCCCGTTCGTACACGACGGCGTCGATGCCGTTCACGTGCAGGACACGGGCGAGCGCCAGGCCGCCGAGGCCGGCTCCGACGATGGCGATGGTCATGGTGGGGTCCTCTCGATACGGCGTACTGGTCGATACACTGTATCGGTCCGATGCGATGTACCGTAGCGGCATGTTGGTATGGGAGAGGCCGGAGCCGCCGAATCGGCCCGCCCCGGCATCGTTGAGCAGGGACCGGATCGTGCGAGCGGCGATCCGGCTGGCCGACGCGGACGGCCTTGAGGCGGTGTCGCTCCGCAAGGTCGCCGCCGCACTGGGTGTCGGGCCGATGCGGCTGTACGGCTACATCGCGAGCAAGGAGGAGTTGCTCGACCTGATGGTCGACGCGATCCACGCCGAGATCCGGCCGGTCGGAGACGGCTGGCGGGAGATGCTGCGTTCGCTCGCGGTGACCACCCGTCAGGCGGCCCATGAGCACGAATGGCTCGCCGACCTGCTCGGTGGCCGACCGCAACTCGGGCCGCACGCGCTGGCCAGGGGAGAGGCGGTGATGGCCGCGCTGGACGGCGTCGATGTGGACGCCGCGATGCCGGTGGTCGGCGCGGTCGACGCGTACGTGATCGGCACGGTGCGCCGGGAGATCGCCGAACGGCGGGCCGAGCGCGCTTCGGGCATGGACGAGCGGCACTGGCAGGCCTCGCTCGGGCCCTATCTGGAGCGGACCTTCGCCACCGGCCGCTTCCCCGCGCTGGCCACCGTGGTGCGGGACGCCGCCCACCTGGACGCCGACGACACCTTCCGGATCGGCCTCGACTTCCTGCTCGACGGGATCGCGGCGAGCATCTCACGGTGACGTGCGCGGCTGAAGGGCGCCCGTCCGGTTCGTCACGCACGCACGGACGGGCGGGCGTCCCGTCACGGCGCGGAACCACACCGGTCCGACCGAACGCCCCGCGACCGGTGCAGGCCCGCCCGCACTCCCACGCCCTCGCGGAGCGCATCGAGCACGTCCGCAGGGCCCCGTCCCGGGAGGAGCGGGCCCCCGGATTCGTGCACGCGACTGGTCGAACCCCTCGGGCGGTAGCCGCCGCGGTCGCCATCGACGGAGCGGAGTGCATGGGACCGCTTGGGTACCGGCCGCTTGGGGCGAGCCGGATCGACCCGGGCCGTGCCCAGGGGTATCAGGCCTCGGGATGACATCGACGGATCGCGGACGCGGACGGTCGACTCCGCGCCCACCCGCTACCGTGGCGAACATGGATCCCGACACCTCCCTCGTGGCAGCAAGTCTCTTTCCTGACGAGCAACCCTGGGACGTGGTGTTCGATGCATTCCACGTGACGCACGGCCAGTTCTGGCTCGTTGCCGGCGACGGCGCCGAGATCGTGAGCGCCGTCCCCGAAGGCGACTCACTGAAGGGCAACGGAGCGGCGATCGGCATTCCTGCATCGAGGTCCGCGACGCGCGTCTCGGTCGCGCTGTCGTTCTGGGAGGAGCCCGCGCACGACGGATGCGGCGCCCTGGTGGGCAGGTGTCGTATCGCGGTGCCCGACAGAGAACTTGCGCTCGTCAACGTGGAGGGCAGGGAGCCGGGCCCCGTCCTGCTGCTGCCGGACGGGGGCGAGTACGAGGTGACGGTTCGGCGGCTCGAAGCCGAGGACGCCGTCGCTCCCGAGCGCTATGAAATTCGCGTGTGGCCCTGCGCCGCACCCCGATGAGGGGCCACAGCCAGGACCGCAGCAGGCAGACGATCCCCGAGCCCTGGCTCAAGGACCTTCGGGCCTGCGCTGCGTCGCCATGTCCTTCACGTTCGACCACGGGGAACCGATCTTTCCGGACGAGCGGTACGACCCGCCGGGCACCCTGTGCCGGCCCTTCAGGATCTTGCATGATGACCGGCATGAACACGGAAAACTGCGACCCGGCCGAGCTGGCAGCCCTGCGCGAGATCTGCGCGTCCCGTCCCGGGGCGGCGCCGCCGGCGGGTTGGGAGGCGGTGCACTCCTTCGAGGCGGAGCACGGCATCGTGCTTCCCGAGCCGTACCGCACGTTCGTGGCGGAGGTCTGCGACGGGCTGCGCGCCGGACCGCCCTACTACGGCTTGCTGCCCCTGGCAGAAACCCCCCTGGACTGGGGCGCGGACCGCCCTGAGCGCGTGCTCTCCGCGACCTTTCCGCTCACGGCGGCATGGCTGTGGGAGGCCGAGGAAGACGAGGAGGCGTTGTCGAATGAGGAGTTCGAGGCCCGGGTGGCCCCCGTGTTTGATCACGGCTCACTGCTGCTGGGCACGGACGGGTGCGGCATGTACTGGCACCTCGTCGTCACCGGCCCACAGCGCGGGCACGTCTGGCAGATCGCCGGCGAGGGCGCGATGCCCTTCGGCACCCAGTCGCCCGACCCGGTCATGCCCGGCGTCCCGGGATTCACGGGGTGGGTCTCCCACTGGGCCCAGGGCCGCTCCTGGTTCGCCGACGCCTAGGAGCGCCCCTTCGTCCGGCGGTGGGCTGGGTCGGTGGCAAGGGATGAGCGGATCCTGTCGCCGTGCGGGCGGGCGCATCGCGCAGTTGCCGCCGTCTGCGCCGGGCTCGCGGGCGGCAGCGGGATCACCTCCACGTCCGCGGGAGGTCCTCGGATGGGGTTCTGCTCGGGGGAGGGAAAACCCCAACACCGACTTCTGGTCGACCATTGATCGACAAGGCGGACTCACAGTTTGTGGGTGACCCAGAGCAGTTCCGCGGGCCAGCGGTGGGCCCAGTCGGGTGGGTCGGTTTCGTTGTAGCCGTTGAGCGTTCCGACCTCGGGTCGCGTCTCGATGAGGTCGTCGATGACGAGTCCTGCGCCGCGCAGGACCCTGACCCAGTCGCCGTAGGTGAGCTGATAGCTCGTCGCGCCGTCGCCTTCGGCGATGCCGTTCAGCCCGAAATAGTCCTGCTGCAGCGTCGTGGTCACACGGCCGGCGGCTTCGTCGTAGCAGGCTTCGAACCACGGGCTGGCGACGTTGAACACCAGCCGCCCGCCTCGGGCCAGGACGCGTGCGGCCTCCGGTACGGCCAGGTGCGGCGGCGCCCAGCTGAGCCCACCGAAGTCGCAGAACACCAGGTCGAAGCTGGCGGCAGCGAACGGGAGTCGTTCCGCGGCGCCTTGCACCAGAGGGTACCGGGCTGCTCCCATCGAGGCGGCCGCCGCCGCGAGTTGGGCTTCGGACAGGTCGAGCCCGACCACGGTGGCGCCCTCGGCGGCGAGCGCCCTGGACCACTGGCCGGCGCCACAGCCGAGTTCCAGGACGCGCTGACCGGTGACATCGCCCAGGGCGCGCAGGTGGGCGTCGGGAACGGAGTACATGCCCCACAGGCGGGGCGCGGCACCGATGCGCGGGTCATGCCTGTCCTGGTAGGCGCTGCTGATCTGGTTCCAGAGCCGCCGGTTGGCGGGGATGCTGTCCACGTGCCGACTCCAGCACTGCTGCCGGGAGCGGTCAACACCGGGCATCATGTCGCCATGATCCAGAACGACCGGCACGCGCCCGAGGCCCTCCCGCGGCATCCGGACGTCACCGAGGTGATCGCCCGGGAACGGAGCCTGCACGACCTCTCCGTCCGCCTCTCCGGCCCCCTCGCCGAAGTCCTCTTCGACCCCGATTTCGTCGAGGTCGGCGCCTCCGGGCGGCGGTGGACGCGTGCGGAGATGATCGCCGCCCTGCCCACGCTGCACGGCGGAGCCGAGAACAGCACCCCCATCACCGCGGAGCGCTTCGAGGGCACGGTCATCGCCCCCGGGATCGTCCACCTCACCTACGAGACCCGCATCGAGGAGCGCCACGCCCGCCGTTCGTCGATCTGGCGCCGTGACGCCGCCGGAGAGTTCCGGCTCTTCTACCACCAGGCCACGCCGGTGCCGGACGGGACGGCCCGCTCGTAGGGCCCGCCGTGGGGCCCGTCTGGTTCTCTTTCAAGGGCCGCGGAAATCCGTGGACGGACCCGCGGAAGATCACGTACCGTGTGGCTCCACGCCCTGAGACGAACGGAAGGAGGCGAGTGCCGTGCGGTTCACACCTTTCCAGCGCTCCCTCTTCCGCTGTCCCGGCGTGGTTCGCGAGTTCTGACCGGGAGCGCTCCACACAGCCTGTATCCCGGAGGATCCATGACCGATCTGGTCATCCGTACGCTCTCCGCGAGCGACGCCCATCTCTTCGACGCACTCCCCGACCCGCTGGGCGCCCGTGAAAGCCATCGGCGTACCCGGTTCCGCCCCGACTGGAAGCGCATCGTCCTTCGCGACGGCGAGGTCGTCGCGCGCGGCGCGTGGTGGGGCGGCCCCGACGACTCGGAGCCCGTCAACATCAACTGGTTCGACGTGGCCGAAGGCGAGGAGGAGGCCGGAGCCGAACTCCTGCGCTCCGCTCCCTGGCAGGTCGAACTCGAGATCAACCTGCCCGGCGGCTGGCGGGACCAGCCCGAACTGCGGGCCGGCGCCGAGACGCGCTTCGCCGCCGCACGAGCCGCCGGGTACGAACTCCTGGTGGAACGCTTCCTGTACCGCTGGACCCCGGAGCGGGGTCTGCCCGAGCGGCCCGGACGCCTGCGCTTCAGCGCCGAACCCGACGACACCGTTTTCTTCGACGCGTTGCGCCGCATCCACTCCGTCACTCTGGACGCCCACGCGCTCAGGGCCATCGAGGAGGGCGGCATCGACCAGGCCGCCCAGGAAGAACTCGACTTCTTCCACTGGTGTCCCTCCCCCCGCGAGTGGTGGCAGGTCGCGCGCACATCCGAGGGCGACCTGGCCGGCATCCACATCCCCGCCCACAATCCCTCCGGCCCGACCGTCGGCTTCATCGGAGTCGTCCCGGAACAGCGCGGTCACGGCTACGCCTACGACCTCCTCGCGGAGTGCACGCACCTCCTCGTCGAACAAGGAGCGGAGTTCGTGAGCGGAGCGACGGACCAGGGCAACTTCCCCATGGCCGCCAACTTCGCCAAGGCCGGCTTCCCCGTCGTCAGGGAACGCATCAACTTCCGGCCGGCCACGCGGCCTGGCGACGAGTAGCAGCACCCCGCTGCGGGCGGTCCGGTCCGAGGGCAGGTCCGGACCGCCCGTCCGTGCCCGGTGGCAGGCCGGCCGGCAGCGACAGCGGGCGCGATCAGCGCGGTCATCTCATCCGCGCTGAACCTCTCGCCGGACTGCCCGGGAGCGCGGCGGCCCCGGACGGCGGGGCCTCCGGACTCCCGATGCGCCATGCCGTCGCACCACCCGGTCTTCGCGAGATCTCGGGCCGGTCAGCTGATCACGAGGCCTTCTCGTCGTCCGTAGGCGGCGTGTCCTCCCCGCCCTTCTCCGCCTTCGCGCGCACATCCTTCGGCGTCGGTACCGGGATGTTCCGCTGTGCTGCCGAACGCTCCCGCGTCCGTTCGCCGACCTCGTTGTGCCTCTTCTCCGGCGTGTTCATGTCTCGTCCTCTCTCTCGATCCGCGGGCGCCCGTGCGGCGCGCCCGCGGCGGCGGCCGTCACGCCCGCGGCCGGCCCGGCCAGGTCTCGCCACTCCGCGTACCTGTGCGGCCGAGGGCCGGGACGGCGGCGTGTCGGGCGACGTGCGCGCGACGGCCATCGGACATGCCCCTGCGCGAGATGCTCCGGAATCGGCTGGGTCGCAGGAGGCGTGGTCATTGTGGGCGGATACCCCTGATGTACCGATGGATGCGTTGCATCGGGCCCGCCTCGACGTCCTGCCGGTCGCCGGGCCGCCCTCGACCGGCAGCCGCCTCCCGGCGCCGGGCCGCTCGGGGGTACCGCCCCGGGGCGTTCCGGAACGGGGCGATGGGGCCCGTGCGCCGGGGCAAGGGGGTCGCGGAACGGTGTGCTCCCTCCCGGGAGGGCCACCGAAGCGTCGTGCGCGGGCTCCCGTGCCGAACAGCCTGACCGTCACCCATAGGGGTCAGTCGATTACGTAAGGCTAGGATGCCCGGCGTTGCCGCGGTCGCGCGGCGTACCGAGACAGGGGCATCTGCATGGCCATCATCGTCACCTTCGACTTCCCCGACGCCGGACAGGAGCTTTATGACGCAGTGATCGACCGGGTGACCGACGGGCAGGGTTTCACGAAGTTCGCGGACCTGCCGAATCCGGGTCTCCTTTCCCACGCGGCAGGGCCGGTGGACGGAGGATTCCGGGTGACCGAGGTCTGGGAGAGCGTGGAGGCCCTCGAAACCCACGCGAAGGCCTTCGGCCCGGTCCTGGCCGACCTCGGCCACGCCGACGTACGGCCCACGATCATTCCGGCCCACAACGTCGTCGTCCGGTAGACGCGGCCACGGCTCCGTTTCCGGGACGACGGCAGGGCGCCGCCCCGGGCGGCCCCCTTCCCGCAGGCGGCGGAAAACAGCAGCGCCGCCTGCGGGAAGGGGGGAGCCACAGGCGACGGCTGGAGCGGGCGGGTCGCGCGCTCGCCCCGCCGCCTGCCCTCGCCTCCTCACCTCACACCTGCGAAGTGCGAGTGAGCTCCGGCGTCACCGAGCTGCCGGGCGCGAAGTGACGGGTGCGCTCACGTCGGAGTTCCGGCCGCGCTGACGACCGCGCGCGTGTCGACTCGCGGCCCCCCGGTCCCGTCGCGCGCGGAACGCGCGGAAACCGCCCCCGAAGCCGCTCCGTACGGGAACGCGGCTGAGCGGCCCGGCAACCGGGAAACACGTCCGACCTCCGCTTTCCGTCGGAGTACGGCGCAGGAATGGGGCGAGGTCGAAGGGGCACATGGTAGGCCGGGCTCGCCCAGCAGCCCGTCATCGTCTATCGAGGTCCGGGGGGACACCGCATGCTCCTGAACGACGTACCAGCCGACTCCGCCGAACACGGCACCGGCGCCGAACACCCCACCGGCCTCGATCCCACCACTGGGCCCGACCACCCCGCCGGCCCCGACCACCGCGCCACCGCCGGCCGCGCCCCTGCCGAGCGCACCGCCACCGCCGAGCGCGCCCCCGCGGCCGATTCCACCGCAGCCGCCGATCAGGCCCCCACGGCCGGCCTCCCCGCCACCGCCGGTCGCACCACCGGCTCAGACCTCCCCGCCACCGCCGAGCGCGCCCCCGGCCCCGATCTGGCCGCGCGCAAGCAGCGCATGCGCCGCAGGCTGGAGCGGCTCATCGGTATCGCCGCCACCGAGGGCAACGAGCTGATTCCCCTGCGGAACGGCGACCAGATCTTCCCCGCGATGCTCGGGGCGATCGGGGCGGCCCGCCACACGATCGACATGATGACGTTCGTGTACTGGCGCGGCCAGATCGCCCGTGACTTCGCCGTCGCGCTCGCCGAGCGGGCCCGCGCGGGCGTGCGGGTGCGGCTGTTGCTCGACGGCTTCGGGGCCAAGACGATCGAGGAAGGACTCCTCGACCTCATGGAGGAGGCCGGCGTCCAGGTGGCCTGGTTCCGCAAACCCGTGTGGCTGTCGCCGTTCAAGCAGAACCACCGCTGCCACCGCAAGGCACTCGTCGTCGACGAGCAGACCGCCTTCACCGGAGGCGTCGGCATCGCCGAGGAATGGTGCGGTGACGCCCGCGATTCCGGCGAGTGGCGTGACACCCACGTCCAGGTGCGCGGTCCCGCCGTGGACGGCATCGCGGCCGCGTTCGCTCAGAACTGGGCCGAGTGCCATGCCGAGCTGTTCGACGACCGCGACCGCTTCACCGAGCACCCCCGGGCGGGAGACTCCGTGGTACAGGTCGTGCGCGGCTCGGCCAGCATCGGCTGGCAGGACCTGGAGACCCTCGTCCGCGTCATGCTGACCTCCGCGGAGGAACGGTTCCGGCTCGCCACCGCCTACTTCGCCCCCGACCGCTACTTCATCGACCTGCTGTGCCGGACGGCCGCCCGCGGCGTACGCGTGGAGATCCTGCTCCCCGGGCCGCACACCGACCAGCGGGCCTGCCAGCTCGCCGGCCAGCAGCACTACAGACGCCTGCTCGAAGCCGGCGTGCACATCCGCCAGTACCAGCCGACGATGATGCACGCCAAGATCATCACCGTGGACTCGGTCGCCGCGCTCATCGGGTCGACCAACTTCAACCGCCGGTCCATGGAACACGACGAAGAGGTCATGCTGGCCGTCCTCGACGAGGACTTCACCGCCGCGCTCGACCGGGACTACGACGCCGACCTGGAGCGGAGCGTGGACATCGACCTCGCGCGGTGGCGACGTCGCGCGGCAGTCCAGCGCGTCAAGGAAGCCGCCGTCACACCGATCCGGCACTTCCTGTGAGCACCCTGCCGGGGCACGGCGCACGACACACGACGGCCGCACGGGACCTTGAGGCGGGGTCAGGAGGGAAGCGTTCCATGGGTGAGGCGACGAAGGCGCCGCGGGCGGGCATGCCCGAAGTGGCGGAGGGACGGGCCCTGCGGACGCGGCCGACCGGGCCGCTGGCACGGTGGATGCTCCGTCACCAGGTGCAGCGCGTCGGACCCGGGGCGGGCAAGGGGACGACGGGGGAGGCGCAGACACAGGCGTGGTGGAAGGTGATGTGCCTGACCGGGGTCGACTACTTCTCGAGCCTCGCGTACGTCCCGGCCATCGCCGCCCTGGCGGCAGGCGCCGTCTCCCCGCTGGCGACGCTGCTGATCGTGGCGCTGACCCTGTGCGGCATGCTTCCCATGTACCGGCGGGTGGCCAAGGCGAGTCCGTACGGAGCCGGATCCGTCGCGATGCTGGAGGATCTGCTGCCCTTCTGGTGGGGAAAGCTCTTCGTCCTGGTCCTGCTCGGCTTCGTCGCGACGTCATGGATCATCACGATCACCCTGTCCGCGGCGGACGCGTCCGTCCACGTCGTCGAGAACCCCTTCTTCCCCGAGGCCCTGCACGGTCACGAGGTGCTGCTCACCGTCGCCCTGCTCGTGGTCCTGGGGGGCGTCTTCCTCCTCGGGTTCAGCGAGGCCGTCGGCGTGGCGATCCCCCTGGTCGCCGTCTTCCTCGCACTCAACGCCGTCGTCATCGCCGTCGGCGCGGTCCAGGTCTTCACCACCCCCGGCGCCCTCTCCACCTGGACGGACGCGCTCGCCGGGAACGGAGCCGGCCTGGGCGACCTGATGACACCGGCGCTGCTGGCCTTCCCGCTGCTCGTGCTCGGGCTGTCGGGCTTCGAGACCGGCGTCAGCATGATGCCCCTGGTGTCGAGCAGCGGGGCCGACGACGAGGAGCGACTGCACTCCCGCATCCGTCACACCCGCAGACTGCTGACCACCGCGGCGCTCGTCATGAGCGTCTACCTGATGGCCTCCAGCTTCGTCACCACCGTTCTCATCCCCCCGGAGGAGTTCGAGCCGGGCGGCGCGGCCGTCGGCCGCGCACTGGCCTGGCTGGCGCACGAGCACGTCGGTGAGGCGTTCGGCACCGTCTACGACATCAGCACCATTCTGATCCTGTGGTTCGCCGGCGCGTCCGCCATGGCGGGGCTGATCAACATCGTCCCCCGCTACCTGCCCGAATACGGCATGGCCCCGGAGTGGGGCCGGGCGGTCCGGCCCGTCGTCCTCGTGTACACCGCCCTGTGCATCCTGATCACCGTCGCCTTCGACGCCGACGTCGACGCGCAGGCGGGCGCCTACGCGACCGGCATCCTGGCCATGATGGTCTCCGGCGCCTTCGCGGTCACCCTGTCCGTCGCCCGGCACGGCCGCAAGCCGGTCGCCCTGGGGTTCGCGCTGCTCACGACGGTCCTTCTCTACGCCCTCGTGTACAACATCGTCGACAAGCCCGACGGCATCACCATCTCCGGCTTCTTCATCGCCGGCATCCTCCTGGTGTCGCTCGTCTCCCGGGTGTCACGCACCACGGAGCTGCGTGCCGACCGCATCGTCTTCGACGCGGACGCCCGTCGCTTCGTCGACGACACCCTGGCCCACGATGGCGCCATCAACATCGTCGCCAACCGCCGCCAGGCGGGCGACGGGGCCGAGTACCGGGACAAGGAGCGTGAGCAGCGGGGCAGCAACCCGGTCCCGGGCCGGGCCGACGTGCTGTTCCTGGAGATCCACGTGGTCGATCCTTCGGACTTCAGCGAGGACCTGATCGTCTGCGGCGTCGAGGTCGACGGATTCCGCATCCTGCGGGCCGAGGCACCGGCCGCCCCGAACGCGATCGCGGCGATCCTGCTCGCCCTGCGGGACCACACGGGCGTCCAGCCGCACTGCTACTTCGCCTGGGCCGAGGGCAGCCCCTTGAAGCACATGCTCCGCTACTTCCTCCTCGGTCGCGGGGACACGGCGCCGGTCACCCGCGAGATCATCCGCAGGAACGAACCCGACCCGGAGCGGCGCCCCGGGATCCACGTCGGCGGCTGACGGCTCAGCCCCGGGCGGTCACGGCCGACCACGCGATCGGTGCGGAAGGGGCGCCCCCTCGCGCCGCCGCCGTGACGCGCGCGGCCCGGGCGCGGCACTGCCGGCCGTGCCGCGCCCGGGCCGCGCCGCGGGTTCCGTCGTGTCTCAGGGGGCGTCGGTGAGCCAGTGCGGGGTACGGAAGGTGCCGCCGTACATGGGCAGCGGTATGTCGCCGCCGTGGCGGGCGAGCTGGGCCCAGGGGCGGTTGAGGCCGGCGGAGCCGTACCTGCGGACACGGGTGACGGTGTCGAGGTCGAGGACGTCGACCAGCACCTCCTCGCCGGTGCCGGCCTGCTGACGGACGATGCCCTCGGGGTCGACGATCGCGCTGGTGCCGACGCCCGCCGGGTCGGCGGCGTTCACGTTGACGACGTACACCTGGTTCGTCCAGGCGTTGGCGCGGGCGCACACCAGCTCCATCTCCCGGTCACGCGTGGTGGTGAGGGTGGGCTGCACGACGATCTCCGCGCCGAGCCAGGCCAGTTGGCGGACCGTCTCGGGAAAGGAACCGTCGTAACAGATCGCGAGGCCGATCCGGCCGACGCCGGGAACCTCGAAGACGGTGAACTCCTGCCCCGGTGCGGTCCGTTCGTACGGCTGCCAGGGGAACACCTTGCGGTAGCGGGCCACGATCTCGCCTTCCGGCGAGACGGCCACGGCGGTGTTGTGGACGCGGCCGTCGTCGGCCCGCTCGTAGACGGTGCCGGGGACCAGCCACAGTCCGGTCTCCCTGGCCAGGGCGCACACCCGGTCCGTCGTGGGCCCGGGCACGGATTCGGCGGTCTTCTCCATCCAGCCCGCGGGGGCGGACCCGAGGAGCGGGCCTTCCGCGGCGAGCAGCAGCTCGGGTACGACGACCAGCTGGACGTGGGGGAAATGGGAACGGGTGGCCCGGACCTGGTCGGCGTAGCGCTGCCAGGTCGCCTCCAGGTCGTACGGAACGGGGGCGGTCTGCAGGGCGGCGACGGCGAGTGTGCGCATGGATCAGTCCTCAGTGGTGACGAGCCGGGCGGCCACGTCGGCGCGCCCGGTGCGGAAGAAGCGGGTGAAGCGTGCCCTGGCCGCCAGGACGGCGACCGCTCCGGCGGCCATCGAGCCCGCGCCGAGCAGGAAGACCCCGCCGACGCCGTGGAAGGACGTGCTGCCGTATGCGGGGTCGACCATGTCGTGGGCGGAGCGGGCGAAGGCGGCGAGCATCATCAGTCCGCCGAGGAGCGGAAGCACGCCCCGCAGCACCAGATCGCGCGGTGAGCCGCGCAGCCGCTTGCGGAAGTACCAGACGCAGGCCAGGGCGGTGGTGCCGTAGTAGCAGGCGATGAGCAGCCCGATGCAGAGAATGGCGTCGCCGAGGAAGTCGCGCGAGACCAGGGTCAGCAGGACGAGCAGGGCGGCGGCCGCCGACCCGAAGACGACGGTGCCGAAGGACGGGGTGCGGTGGCGGGGGTGCACCCGGGCGAAGGCGGCCGGCAGGGCCCCGTGGGCGGCCATCGACAGGGCCCCGCGGGGGCTGCTGACCAGGCAGGTGAGCAGGGCCGCGGCCGCGGAGACGCAGACGGCGAGACGCATGAGGTTGGCGAGCGGGTCGCCGAGGACCGGCGGTGCGAGCGCGGCGAGCACGTCGGCCGCGTTGTCCGGGTTGCCGAGGCCCGGGCCGCTGTCGCCGGTGCCCGCGAAGGACAGGGCGGCGAAGCCGGTGAAGAGATAGGTGGCGAGCAGGACGAGGGTGGAGATGAGTGCGGCCTGCCCGGGCTGGCGTTCGCTGTCGCGGCTCTCCTCGTTGGTGGTGATGAGCGCGTCCCAGCCCCAGTAGATGTACAGGCAGAGCAGGACGGCCTGGGCCAGCGGCCCGAAGCCGTCGACGGCCAGCGGGTTCAGCCAGGCGGCGGAGGGGGTGGCGGCCCCCGGCCGGGCGAGCGCGGCGACACCGAAGCCGAAGAGGGCCAGGAGCTGGAGGCCGAGGAGGACGTACTGGACGCCGGCCGCGAGTCTGAGACCACGGCGGGCGAGCCAGGTGAGCAGGCCGAGGACGAGCACCCCGACGGCGGCGACGGCCCCCGGACGGTCCGCCGCGCCGTCGGGTCCGAGCAGGTCGAGCAGTTCGGCGGCGCTGACCTGGGCGAGCGCCGCCATGGCGACGAGCGTCGCCGTCTGCGGCACCCAGCCGCCGGCGAACCAGCCGGAGACCGGGCCGAAGGCGCGCGTGGTCCAGACGAACGTGGTGCCGCAGTCCGGCATCTCGCGGTTGAGCTCGCGGAAGGCGAAGGCGGTGAGCAGGATCGGCACGAAGCCGAGGAGCAGTGCCGCGGGGGCGAGATCGCCGACGGCCAGGGCGACGAAGCCGAGGGTGACGGTGATGCTGTAGGCCGGGGCTACGGAGGACAGGCCGAGTGAGACGGCGGCGAGCAGGCCGACGGAGCCGCGGCGCAGCCCCTTGCCTGTCTCGTCCGGGTGCGTCGTCATGACGACTCCTGGGGACGGGAAGTTTGTTAAACGCAGATTTAAGAGAGCGGTCTGCAAAGCGTCAAGAGCTGGGGGCTATCATTTGAACCGACGTATAGGAATGTGAGGGTGGAGGAAGCGCATGGCGACCAGGAAGCCGGGTGGCAGGAGCGGCAAGGAGGCCCGGAGGGCCGAGCTCGCGGAAGCGGTCCAGCGCGCCCTCCTCGCCCGCGGCCTGGAGGGCCTGCGGCTGCGCGACATCGCCGACGAGGCCGGCGTCACCCCGGCGGCCGTGCTGTACTACGGGGACCTGGACGCCCTGGTCCACCAGACCTACCAGCAGGCCATCGCCCGCTACGGGCAGGAGCGCGAGGCCGCGGCCGACGCCTTCGCCGACGCCCGGCTCAAGCTCGCGGCGTGCATCGAGAAGGGCGTGGCCACCGGCCCCGACGACGCCCTGACCCGGCTGCTCTTCGAGTACTGGCCGCGCTGCCTGCGCGATGCCCGGGCCGCCGCACTGGATTCTGCCCTGACCGAGCGTCAGATCGCGGTCTACGCCGAGACCCTCGTCCTCGGCGGCGCCCAGGGCCACTTCACGCTCCAGGACCCGCCCCGGCTGCTGGCCGCCAACTTCGTGGCCATGGAGGACGGCTACCAGATGGACGTGCTCGCGGGCCGCCGCACCCGCGACGAGGTCGTCGCCGCGCTCTCCGCCTACGCCCGGGCGGTCACCGGCTACGACCCGAGCACGCCCCCGGAGCAGCACGTCTGACCCCTGGGCGGATCCGGGTCCTCCGACCGGACGAGCGCCGCCTGGCCGGGTTCGTACCGCCGGCCGAGACGGCGCCGAGCCGGGTGGTCGGGGCTCGCAACGCAGGCGACACCAAGCCCCTGGTCCGATCCCTCGTCGAGGTCGCGACGGGTGCCTGCCGCCACCGACCCGAGCCCGTCCGGGCCCGCGCCGGCCCCACGCGGGAGCGCGGCCCGTGTCCCGGCGGCGTCCGGCGCGCCTGCCACCCGGGCCGCCGCCTCGACCCCGGGGCCGTGCTGCCGCCCCTGCGGGGGTTCCCCGGCACCATCCGTCGACGGGCTCACCCGGGCGGGGCGACGGGCGGCCGGCGAGGCCCCGGCCGCCACCCCCGGAACCTCCGTGACCGTCTCGTATCGGCGCGCCGCACCCCGCACCCTGCGTTTACCGGTGCCGCCAGCGAGCAGGTGGTCCGGCGGGTGAGGGCGGACTCGGCAGGGCCCGATCCCGGGGTGGCGGTGCAGCGGCTCCGTCGCGAGGAGCCGCGTGATCTACTGGAAAGACTGCCGAACCGTACGACCTCCAGGCGAAGGGTGCGACCGCATGCAACGGCAGGACTCGGCGTCGACCGCGCTGTCCAGAGCGGTCCCCGCTCTCGGCGACCTCGGCGGCTACGTGGTGGACGAGACCGGGCGGATCGTCTCGGTCAACGACTACGGCCTGACGCTGCTGCGCCTCACCCGGGCGGCCGCGCTCGGCCGAGACCACCACGACCTGTTGCACCGCGACGCCGAAGGACACATCGGCCCCCGGGCGCTGTGCCCGCTCATGGACGCGGTTCTCTCCCGCGCCGCGTGCAGCGGCGGAGGCCTGTCCTTCCTCCGCGGCGACGGCCTGCTGCTGCCGGTCCGCTGGACCGCCACCCCCTTCCCCACCGGGAGCGGCCCCGGCACTCTGGTGCTCTTCCACCCCGGCTCCGTCGACGTGCCGCCGGCGGCCGAGGGCACGATGCCCGAGCTCCACCGTCTCGCCCTGCTCGCCGAGACCACCACCTCCCTGTCGGAGACGCTGAACGAGCTGGAGACGGTCGACCGGCTGGCGCAGCTGGTCCTTCCCCGGCTGGCCGACTGGATGGTCGTGGACCTGATCGCCGACGGGGGCGACATCCGGCGCACGCACGTGGTGCAGCACCATGACGGCCGCCTCACCCGCCACCCCGACCTGGAGGGCCCGATCCCCGCCGTGACGGCGCAGTCACCGCTTCCGCTCTCACGGGCCCTGCGGGGCAGCGGCGCCTCCCTGGCCGGGCCCGAGGTCTACCAGGGCGCGCCCGACTCCGGTATCGCCGTCGTCCAGCGCGAGCTGTTCCTCGCGACCCATATGCACTCGGCCGTCATCGCCCCGATCCGGGGTCCCCGCGAAGTCCTCGGCGCCCTGACCCTGGGGCGCGGCGACAATCCCGTGCCGTTCACCACCAGCGACCTGTCGCTGCTGGAGGACATCACCCGCCGGGCCGGACTGGCCATCTCGAACTCACGCCTCTACCAGCGCCAGCGCCGGATCTCCGAGACCATGCAGCGCCACCTGCTGCCCCGGCTGCCCGACGTGCCGGGGATCGAACTCCACGCGAGCTACCTGCCCGCGCCCGACGCCTCCCAGGTCGGCGGTGACTGGTACGACGCGTTCACGCTCCCCGACGACACCACCGGCCTGGCCGTCGGCGACGTCGCCGGCCACGACCTCGAGGCGGCCGCCCGCATGGCGCAACTGCGCAACATGCTCCGTGCCCTGGCATGGTCCGAGCCGCACCCGCCCAGTGCCGTCGGCCGGCTCGACCAGGTGATGGCCCGCACTCCCGGCATGTCCACGGCCACCCTCATCCTGGGCCGCCTCACCTCCACTCCGCAGGCCGGCTGGACCTGGGAATGGACCAACGCCGGCCACCCGCCGCCCCTGCTGATCACCCGCGACGGCCGCGCCGCCTTCCTGCGCACCCCGCGGAGCCTGCTCCTCGGCACCGGCGTGCACGTCGCCCGGGGCCGGGACTCCGTCCACCTGGCACCGGGATCGACCCTGCTGCTGTACACCGACGGACTCATCGAGTCCCGCTCCCGCGGCATCGAACCGGGCCTCGCACGGCTCCGCCGCCACGCCGCCGCGCTGGCGCACCACAGTCTGGGAGTCGTCTGCGAGCGGCTCATCGAAGACGTCCGCCCGCAGGACAACGACGACGACGTCGTCCTCCTGGCCGTGCGCGTGCCCGACACCGGCGCGCCCAGCAGCTAGCGTCACGACCGTCACCGCGGGGCCGAGCCGGCGAACGGTCCTCCGGCAGGCTTCCCGGGCCCCGGCAGGACGCGCGCCGACGCGTCCGCAAGGGGCGTACGCCCCCGGGGCCGGTTACCCCGGCCTGCGAAAAGGAGAGGCGGCGCCCCCGGATGCCCGGGGGCGCCGCCTCGTCCGCCGTCGTGCGCCTGACAGCGCGTCGTGGGGCGGGCGTGGTCCTACCAGAGGTGCTGCACCCACAACTGGTTGTCGCCGTTGTTCCGCTCCCACATGATCATCTGGGTGCCCCAGACGCCCGTGCCTCCCGGCACGTCCACCACCTGGTCGATCGGAGTGTTCACGAGGTAGCCGGTTCCTCCGCTGAACGCGAAGACCTGGTTCCAGGAGTCGTTGCAGTACCAAAGGATCAGCTTCGCGCCCATCCTGGTGTCGTCGTGCCGGTCCAGGCACAGGTTGTTCGTGGAATTGACGATCCTCGGGCGCCCTCGGGAGTCCGTGCTCGCGTACCAGAACTGGTTCGAACCGGCGTTGCACTCCCACTGGATGACAGCGGAACCGGGACCCGCACCGCCGTTGCCGTCCAGGCAGAGCCCCGTCTGGTAGTTCCACAGCGATCCGCTGCCCCACGAGGCCGCGGCGGCCGGCTGCGCCACCACCAGGCTGCCGGCGATCACCGCCACGCTCGCCGTGACCAGCGCCATCAGGCGCCCGGCCGTTCTGCTCGCCCTGATCCTTGCGATCATTGATTCCCCCTTGGAGGGAAGGCCGTGTCCCCTGCGCACGGCCTTCGCCTGCCTTCGATGACGGGTGTGCGTTGCGGTACGCCCCGGGCACCCGTCACCCTGCCCGTGGCGCGCCGGTTCAGGAGTAGACGGACGTCCAGTCGCCGCTCTGCGAGGCCGGCACCCAGGCGTTCGTCTCTCCGTAGTAGGTGGCGAAGGAGCAGGAACTGCCCTTGTAGAAGGTGACGGTGACCTCTCCCTTCCACCACCAGCCGCCGACCCAGGTGTCCCTGCCCGGCGTGCTGAAGCATCCCGATGCCACGTCACCGTTCTGGTTGGGGCCCTGGATACGGATCGCGTAGACGGCGCCGCTGCTGTCGTGGAAGTGGATCTGCTGGCCGTTCGACGCGGCCGACGACGGGCCGGCGGACCCGAGTACGCCGACGAGGGCGAGGGCCGAGGCCCCGACGGTGGTGGCAACCTTCTTGCGCAGGCTCATATCTTCCTCATGCACGGGAACCGGGACGCCCGCTCGCGGCGACGCGAGGAGCACGGGGACACGGCCGTCACGACCGTCGCCGCCGACGGTGTCCGGAATCGCCTGGCGTGTGCCCCGCGGATCCGTTCACGCCAGGGGCGGTGTCTCCGGAGGCGAATCTAGGCGGGACCGGCGCCCGGTGGGTGTGCGTGGCGTGCACGCATGCTGTGCTCTGCGTGCCCTGGCGTGACCGGCAGGCCGAACCCCCGGGCGTCGCGCCGACGTTGTCCACGGGCGCTCGGGTGCGCCCGATCCGGCGGCTGTCCGGTTTGGGTGATCGATTAGGGTTCCGGGTTGTCGGTGGTGCGCCCGGACGTGCGTGGAACGCCGGGTGAGGCGCGGGGGAGGGGCTTGGGGTGGCCGAGAGACCAGGGGCGGGCCGGATGGCCGAGGACGGACCGGGCGGTGGGCGGACCGAGCCCTCCGCGGAGCCGCCTCACCCGGACCCGTGGGCCGCGCCCCGGCCCGGGCCGGGACATCCCGGCGGGGCCGGATCACCGGCCTGGCCCGGTCCGCCGCATGCCGCGGCTCACGGATGGGGTGCGCCGCCCGGCGGTCCGCCGTACGGGGTCCCGTTGCCGCCGTGGCACGGTGCGGAGGAGTGGGCCGCTGCCCGCGGGGTCGTCTCCGCGCCGCAGGGCTCGCGGTACGGCGAGCAGTCGCGGAACGGGCGGCAGGGGGCGTGGCGGCGGATCGGCGAGTTCTTCGCGGTGATCGGCCTGCTGGCCGCCGGCACTCTCTCCGTCGTCCTGTTCGGCATGGCTGTCGCGGCCGTCTCGGGAGTCCGGTCGGCGCCCGACGGAAGTGAACGCCTGCTGGCCGATCCCCTGGCCGACGAGGCGCTCGGGCTGCTGTCGCTGGCGATCGGCATCCCCGCGGTGATGCTGGGCGTGCGGTGGTGCGGTAGCCGGCCGGCGGGGACGCTGGCCTCGGTGACGGGCCGGCTGCGATGGCGCTGGCTCGGACTCTGCGCCGGGCTCGCGTTCGCCGTCACGGCCCTGAACATGGGCGCGCTGATGCTGTGGGAACGGCTCGCCGACGGGGACGGGGCCTTCGCCGGCGAAACCCCCGGCGCGGCCCGGCTCGTGGGGGGCCTGGCGGTCTTCCTCGTCCTGGTGCCCTTCCAGGCCGCGGCCGAGGAGTTCGTGTTCCGTGGCTGGCTGCCGCAGTTCTTCGGCGGCTTCCTGCGCTCGCCCTGGCCCGGTGTGGTCGTGGCCTCGGTGCTCTTCGCGCTCGCGCACGGGTTCGGCGGGTGGAGCGGCTTCCTGCTGCTGCTGTACTCCTCCCTGTGGTGGGGGTGGCTCGTCGACCGCACCGGCGGGCTGGAGGCGGTCATCGCGCTGCACACGGCCAACAACGTGCTGGCATACGTCGTCGCGCTGGTCCTGGGGCAGCTGGCGGACACCGGCACCGCCGCGGACGCACCGTGGCAGGCGCTCGTGGCGGAGCTCGTGTCGGCCCCGGCCTACTGTCTGCTGGTGGCGCGGCTCGCGAAGGGGCGCGGGGTCACCGCGACCCGGCCGGAGGAACCGGCCGCGGCTCCCCGAGCCGACCGGTCGCATCCCGTCTCCGACTTCCTGGACGGATGATCGAATGACGGGGCCCTGGATGGGGTAGAACGGACGCCGGGCGCCTTCCCGCGGTGGGAAGACCCCGTTACTCACCCCTGCCGGCTCGCCCGGCATGAACTGAAGGACAGGCAGTATGGCCAGCGGCACCGTGAAGTGGTTCAACGCCGAGAAGGGCTTTGGTTTCATCGCCCAGGACGGCGGCCCGGACGTCTTCGCCCACTACTCCAACATCTCGGGCAACGGGTACCGGGAGCTGGTCGAGGGAGAGACGGTCACCTTCGACGTCACCCAGGGCCAGAAGGGCCCGCAGGCCGAGAACATCGTTCGCGGCTGACCCGCCGGAGCCTGCCGAGCACCTCGCGCCGTCCGCCGTGTATGGTGGGACCACCGACGCGGGGTGGAGCAGCTCGGTAGCTCGCTGGGCTCATAACCCAGAGGTCGCAGGTTCAAATCCTGTCCCCGCTACGAAAGACAGGGGCCCGGCATCAGCCGGGCCCCTGTCGCGCATCCACCGTCCGGGATCTACGCGCTCTGCCGGGCGCGGACGCCCTCCGCGATGCGCTTGCCGAGGGCCGTGTCGATGTTGGCCCAGTACGCGAAGGCGCGCTCCAGCACGGGTTCGCTCACGCCGTCGAGCAGGTGGCCGACCACGTTGTCCACGAGCCGGTCGCGGGCCGCGTCGTCCAGGACCTCGCGGACGAGGGTGCCGGGCTGCCCCCAGTCGTCGTCCTCGGGGTGGGAGACGTACGCCGCACGGGTGATCTCCCCGTCGGCCGCCCAGCCGGGCGGGGTCCCGTAGCGCTCGGTGTCGGCCGCCGGTCCGCCCTTGGAGTTGGGTGCGTAGACCGGATCGGAGGTCTTCCGGTACGCCATCGCGCCGTCCTTGGAATACGTGTGGACGTCGACGACGGGGGCGTTCACCGGAAGCTGCTGGTAGTTGGTGCCGAGCCGGGCCCGGTGCGCGTCCGCGTAGGAGAAGAGCCGCGCCAGCAGCATCCGGTCCGGGCTGGGCCCGATGCCGGGGACGAAGTTGTTCGGCTGGAAGGCGGCCTGCTCGATCTCGGCGTGGTTGTCGGTCGGGTTGCGGTCCAGCGTCATCCGGCCGACGGGGATGAGCGGGTAGTCGCCGTGCGGCCAGACCTTGGTGAGGTCGAAGGGGTTGAAGCGGTACCCGGCCGCGTCCTCGTACGGCATGACCTGCACGTGCAGCGTCCACGAGGGGAAGTCGCCGTCCCGGATGTGCTCGAACAGGTCCCGGACGTGGAAGTCCGCGTCCGCCCCCGCCATCCGGTCCGCCTCGTCCTGGGTGAGGAACTCGACGCCCTGGTCGGTCTTGAAGTGGTACTTCACCCAGAAACGCTCGCCGGACGCGTTGATCCACATGTACGTGTGGGAGGTGTAGCCGTTCATGTGGCGCCACGACCGGGGGATGCCGCGGTCGCCCATCAGCCAGGTGACCTGGTGCGCGGACTCCGGAGACAGGGTCCAGAAGTCCCACTGCATGTCGTGGTCGCGGAGGTTGCTGTCCGCCCGGCGCTTCTGGGACCGGATGAAGTGCTGGAACTTCATCGGGTCCTTCACGAAGAACACGGGCGTGTTGTTGCCGACCATGTCGTAGTTGCCCTCGGGCGTGTAGAACTTCACCGCGAAGCCGCGCGGGTCCCGCCATGTGTCCGGGCTGCCCCGCTCGCCCGCGACGGTGGAGAACCTGGCCACCAGATCGGTGCGGGCGCCCGGCTGGAAGAGGGCCGCCCGGGTGTACCGGCTGACGTCGTGGGTGACCTCGAAGCGGCCGAACGCGCCGCTGCCCTTGGCGTGGGGCTGGCGTTCCGGGATCCGCTCCCGGTTGAACTGCGCCATCTGCTCGATCAGGTAGGCGTCCTGGAGAAGAATCGGTCCGCCCGGACCCACGGTCAGCGAATGCTCGTCACTCTCCACCGGGGCGCCGGAATCGGTCGTCGTCGCGGGTCGGCCTTCGGTCATCGCTCTGCCCTTTCGTCGCGCATGCCTACCTTCCACCTACCGTGCGGAACCTGCTACCGGAGACATGACCCTCCGTGACCTACCCGGCGTCACGCGAGCCATGCCCGACGGGGCGTGCCCACGGCGATGACCCCAGGTCGGCGCCATGCTCAGCGAAGACCTGCCAGGGGGGTGCGGCCCGTCCGTGCTCGCGGCGTCGCTCCGTCAGGGACAACCGGAGGCCGCCGGCCCGAAACCCGTCACCGGGCATCCGGAGTCACGCCGACCCGACACGCACGCCTTCCTCCACGGCTCCGCTCACCCGCGCGTCCGGCCGTCGGCGTCGGCGCACAGGTCCGCGTCCGGGCAGACCGCGGAGCCGAGTGCGGTACGGAGCGGGATGCCGTTCCTCCGCAGGACGTCCCGCACGTCGAGGATGAGCGGGAAGACCTCCTGGTTCCAGTCGGCCCCCTGCTCGTCCCAGGCCCGCTGCTCGGCCTCGACCGCCATCCTGTCCTGGGCGAACACCCGCTCCGTGAAGCGCCGGATCAGCGGCCAGGCCAGCGGAAGGGCCCCGGGCAGGGCGGGCTTGGCGATCATGAGCAGCCCGAAGACGCGGCTGACCCGCTGCTCCAGGTCCTCGGGAACGTACGCGGCCCACAGGGAGAACGCGGCCGTGTCCGACGACTCGGGGACGTTCCGGAGGGTCTGGTAGGGGTACTCGGTGCGGATGGTGACGACGTCGGGCCTCGAAGCGCCGCCGACTCCTTCCGCCGACAGCAGACCCGCTCCGCGGTCCTTCCGGCCACCGGAGGGGACGAAGAGGTACCTGGCCTCCACGGAGCGCGGGCCGGTGTCGTACCCGAGGAGCTTGGGCTGGATCCGGCCCAGGACGCCCCTGTGCAGGAACTGGTGGTTCATGTCGAGCAGGTTCTCGTGCAGGAACGAGTAGTGGCAGCGGACGGTGCGCGAGAACATCATGGTCCGGTGCCGGGCCGACTCCGCTTCGGGGAGCACCGGCAGGGGCGTGGTGTCGGCGCGGGCGGGGTCGCCGGGGAAGACGAAGACGAGTCCGTACCGCTCGCGCACGGGGTAGGAGAGCACCCCCCGGGGCGGACGTTCGGCACCCCTGGGCAGGTAGGGGATCTGCGAGATGCGCCCGTTCCCGCGGTAGGCCCAGGCGTGGTAGCAGCAGCGCAGAACCTCGCCGTCCACCACCCCCATGCTCAACGGCACCTGCCGGTGGGCACAGCGGTCCTCCAAGGCGTACGCGGTCCCGCCGGCGCTGCGGTAGAGCGCGATGCGTCGGCCCGCGAAGGCGGCCGCGCGGACCTTGTTCCTGCGCAGGCCCGCGGAGCGGGCCACGGGGTACCAGAAGTCCGGGTCGATCCCGACGCGCCGCAGGTCGACCTCGCGCGCCTCACGGCCGCCCGCCTGCGGTGCGTATCCGTCCCTCGTGCCGCGGGCTTGAGCCTCCTCGGTCATCCGCATCCCTCTCGTCAGGCCGTTCGCCTATCTGGGCATACCTGAACAAGCGGAACACGTATCGTCCGGCGGCGCGATTCATCGGACGGCCGGCCCGCTCCGGGTGGCGCCATCCGTCCGCTGCCGGGCGGCGCCACGCCGTACTCGGCGAGTCGGGGGAGGCCGTGTGCCGGCCCCCGCCGCAGCGTGGGCGGCCTCGCGGCGTCGCAGGCGCGGCCGCGGCCTCTGTCCACGGGGCACGTCCTTCCGGGGAGGGGCGCAGGTCGTGGGCAGAGGGCGCTAGCGGTTCGGGTTCCGGAAGAGGCCGAGGCTCTTCGTGAGGGACTTCAGCGGCGAGGTGTCGGGCTTCGCCACAGCCGGGACGGGCATCGGGGGCGTGCCGGTGCCGCTCGTCGCCTCGGCCAGCGCGGCGAGCGCCGATTCGGCCGCCTCCCGGTACAGGTTGCAGGAGGCCGTCATGGCTTCCAGCGACTTGGCGTACCTGGTGACCATCTCCCGTGCGTGGACGAGTTCCTCGTCCGGGGTGAGCAGGTGCCAGCCTTGGCGCAGCCGGGTCAGGACCGGCTCCGCGTCGGCCGGCAGGGGCTGCGGCAGGGAGGCGAACTCCACGATCTTCGCCAGGAGTTCGGTCGGTTCGGTGCCGTCGAGGAAGACGTCGCGCACCGTGAAGCGCTCCGCTTCGTAGCCGGGGACCTGCGGCGTCAGCGGCAGGACGACGGCGCCGCCGCGCGGCAGCCCCACGCCCAGCTCACGCTTCATCGCGAAGTCGGCGATCAGCGCCTGCTCCGGGGTGGCCCGGTGCTCGACCACCCGGTGTCGCAGGCTCGGTGGCAGGAACGCCGTGATCGGCCTCCGGCCCAGTGTGTCCGGCGTCATCGCCTCGTGCACCACGACGTGGACGTACCAGCTCTGCCGGGTGCAGTCCCGCAGCAGGCGCCGCACCTTGTCGTCTTCCTTCGGCAGGTGGTTCGCCGTCCGCAGGCGCACGCCCGGCACCTTCTCGTGGTCCCAGGCGACCTGGTCGCTGTCGGGCCAGAAGACGGTGGCGGGTGAGGGCCAGCCGGCTTCCCACGCCCGCTCGGCCTCCGCGGCGAGGACCCAGCTGACGCCTTCGCCGTCGGCGCGGCGGGACTCGGGCTCGTAGGTGGTCAGTTGCGCGCGCACGGTGACGCCGTCGGCGACGCGCCAGCGGGCCTCGAAGAGCCGGCGGGCCGACGGGCCGGGGTCGGCGGACTCGTCCCGGGGGAAGAGGTCGGTGGAACGGGCCGCCTCGACGGGGTCGAGGTCCAGGAAGTCGTCGATCACCCGGGCGGCCTTGAGGGCGATCAGATTGCGCCGGACGTCCTGCTCGGCGTCGGGACCGAGGTGGCGCCCACGCCCGAGCCACGCGGTGTCGGGGACGGTGGTCGAAGGAGTGCTGTTCTTGGCCATGGAACCGTTCAGTGGGTGATCAGGGCCCGACCAGTATGGTCCGCGGCCCGGGTGGTGGAGTCCACCAGGTCGCGCGGTCCCGGTCGGGCACGCGCTTCCCGGCGGGCGGCGGACCACCCGCCTTCAGGAGGGTCTGCGCTGCCCCGGTGTCGGTGGGCCGACTCTACCCCGCTCGCCCTCCGCGCAACCGGGCCGTCTCCGAGGACGCCGTCGGCACGCCGCCGGAGCTTGTTAGCTGTTTAGCTAATATGCTAAATATCGCGCATGACCGAGTCAGCAGACGACGCCGGGGTGTTCCGCGCCCTCGCCGATCCCACCCGGCGGCAGATCCTCGAAGACCTCCGTGGCGGTGAGCTCGCCGCCGGCGAGATCGCGGGCCGCTTCGCCATCAGCGCCCCGTCCATCTCCCGCCACCTGGGCGTGCTCAGGAGCGCGGGGCTCGTCGCCGAGCGGCGGGACGGGAACAGGATCCTGTACTCCCTCGTCGAGGACCGGCTGGCCACGAGCGTGGGGCGCTTCCTCAGCGCGGTGTGTCCCGAACAGATCGTGCTGCGTCACACGAAGTGGCGTACCGACACCGCTCGCAGCGACCGGGAGGAGGAGAGCACCGCATGAGACCCCCTCGCCTCGCCTCCGTCATCGAACGGCGTCTGCTGGTCAACTACCGGGTCGCGCCCGAGATCGTCGCGCCACTGCTCCCCGCGACGCTGCGCCCGCAGATCGTGCGGGGGCACGCCGCAGCCGGGATCTGTCTCCTCCGGCTCGGTTCGGTTCGGCCCGCCTGGGCCCCGGCCGCCGTCGGGCTGCGGAGCGAGAACGCCGCGCATCGCATCGCCGTGGAATGGGACGGGCCGGACGGCGTCGAGACCGGTGTCTACATTCCGCGCCGCGACACCGGCTCGCTCGTCAACCGCTGGGCCGGCGGCCGGATCTTCCCGGGCGAACACGGTCACGCCGACTTCGAGACGCGGGAGACCCCCGGCACGCTGCACGTCGCCTACGCGACCCGCGACGGGTCCACCAGGGTCGACGTCACCGCGGACGTCACCGAACACCTGGAGGGCAGTGAGCTCTTCGCCGACCTCGCCGAGGCCTCCGCCTTCTTCCGCGGGGGGAGCAAGGGCTGGTCCGCGACCCGTTCCGGCTGTTCCCTGGACGGCATGGAGCTGCAGACCGACGCCTGGCGCATCCTGCCCGGCCGGCTCACCGCCGCCCGGTCCAGCTACTTCGACGACCCCGACCGTTTCCCGCCGGGCAGCGCGCGGCTCGACTCGGTCCTCGTCATGCGCGACGTCCCGGTCCGCTGGCGGCCGCTTCCCGCGATGGGCACCGGGACCGGGGTCCCGACGGCGGCGTGAGGGGCGAGCCGGAACGTCGGCGCTGATCGCGCGGCGTCGGCCTTCCGGCCGGCGGCGGCCACCATGACACGCGGACCGGTCCTGCCGGGCCGTGGAAGGCCCGCTCCGGTCGGCGCACCGGGCGAACCGCCCGCGCGCCGGTCAGCCGATGACGGCGACGGGCGCGTCCCAGGCGTTGCGGTCGACGGTGATGGTGTAGCCGCCGCGGGTCTCCTTGCTGTTGGCCTTGTACTGGTGGCCGCGGCTGTGGTCGGTGTACAGCTTCGGATCCCAGGGCCAGTCCCTGGTCGTGGTCTCCTGGGCGTCCCACAGGGCGTACCAGAGGTTGCCCGGCAGGTCCGTGCGGTTCCCGGCGGTGGCGACCGCCTTGGCGCTGGAGCTGCTGAAGCCGTAGAGGCCGGCGCGGTAGGTCTTGGCGCGCAGCGTCCTCGTGAAGGAACGCACGTAGTCGAGGGTCGCGTCGTTGCACGCCTTGTCGGCGGTGTCGTACGGCTCCATGTTGAGGTAGACGGGGCTGCCGGCCTTCATGCCGAGCGCCGCGGCCTTGGCGACCGCGTCATGGGCGTTGCTCGCCCCGACCGAGGCAGCGGTGGCCGCGGTGAACCGCTCCTTGTTCCCGCTCTTCTGGCAGGGCGGCTGGGCTCCGACGTAGAGGGGGATGGTGCGCCAGCCGAGGGCGTCGACCGACTTCACCCAGGACCGGGTCAGGTTGGGCTGGGCGCAGCCACGGTTCTTGCCGCCGACGTAGACCGCGACGCCGCCGTAGTAGCCGTCCTTCTTCCACGCCTTCATCGCGGAGAGGGAGGGCGCCGTGCAGGCGTCGAACGCCCGGCCCGTGTAAGTCCTCTGGGCCGGCCACGCCGACGCCGCCATGGACGTCTGCGCCGCGATCCCGGCGCCGGCCACGACGACGACACCCGTCGTCGCCAGGGCCGTGTAGCGGCCCTTTCTGGACAGCCGGTGCTTCGCCATTTCCCCACCCCTTGTGCGTCACGGCTCCGGCCTCGCGGAGCCCGCTCACTCTACCCAGGGCCCGCGGGAGGGCTGTGACGCCATGGGGCCGGGCGCCTGCGCCCCGGTTCCGCCGGGGCGCAGGGCCCCCTCGCCCGACCGGTCCAGGGGGAAGGGCGAGCCGGGGTTCCCTGGTGTCCAGCCCCGGGCGAGAGCGGCGCGGACGGTGTCGGCCACCTGGGAGGGCAGGACCGGGGCGCTCGGGGCACCCCACCAGTTGCCCGGATGGGGCCGGTCGGTGGTGACCACCAGCGTGGCGCCCGGATCGTCCGCGCGCTCGACCGCGTAGGTGAGAGACGACTGGGCGAGTCCCTGCGCGTAGGTCGGACGTCCGCGCAGGCGCCAGCGGTAGGTGGTGCCGTCCACGGTGATGAGGCGGGATCCCTTCTTCGTCAGTGCCATGTCCACGTCCTTTCCCCGGTCACGGTAGACAGGGGCACCGCTCCGCGTCCTGCCGATTCCCGGCGGACCGGGTCGGCTCAGGGGAGAGGGATCGCCGCGACCGGCTCTACCAGGGGCTGCTGCTGCTCGTCGATGTCGTCGATGTCGTGCCGCCCCCGGAGGCCGTGGACGGCACGCCGAAGGCGGAGCCGGAGGAGGAGCGAGCCGGGCCGGAGGCGGGCCCGGCGGCCGTGCGGCGGGCGGGGGTGTCCGCCGTCGACTGGGTGACCGCCCGCGCCGGCGCCTCACGGACCGTCTCGCGCGGGCGCTCGGCCTCCTCGCCGACCCGCTCCAGGCGCAGCACCAGATTGCGCTCGTGCCGGTTCCCCCCGGGCCGGTCCACGTCCTTGCTGGTGATCGTCTGGGTGCGGACCCCGCCCACCGTCTCCCAGCGGCTCCTGATCGCACGGACGTTGGGCTGCCACCGGCCCTCGTACAGGTGCTCCACCTCCAGGTGCCAGCCCGGTGCGTCCACGTGCCGGACCGCCCCCACCTCCCCGGGGATCTCGATCCGCGCCCCGCGTGCGCCGGACACGGTGACGACTGCACGCTGCGGCCAGTCGGCGTCGAGACCGGTGACGGTGATCCGGCAGGGGCCTTCGTACCAGGCCATGGGTGCTCTCCAGGGTTCTCGGGGGACGGTGAAGGGGAAGGCGGCGTCAGCCGCGGGCGAAGTTCTGGGCGACGAGCGCCGCCAGCTCGTAGTACGCGGCCCTGGTCCGGCCCCGCATCCACGCCGGGTCGACCTCGGCGCCCCGGGCGAGATGGGGGTCGTACGGGACGGTCACCACGGCCCGGCAGCGCTCCCGCACCTGGGCCACGGCCTCGTCCGTCCCGGCCGGTCGCCCCGGGGAGGAGCGCACACCGGAGAGAACCGTCACCGCCCGGCGCGCCTTCTCCTCGTGGCCGAGGGCGGACAGCCGGTCGAAGAGGAGGCCGGCGCCGCTCGTCCCGGCCGCGCCCGGTGTGGCCGCGACGACCAGCTGGTCCGACAGCTCAAGGACCGCGCGCAGACTGTCGAGCGGGAGGCCGGTCCCGGAGTCGGTGAGGACGATCGGGTACTGGCCGCCGAGGAGGTCGACGACCTGCCGGTGGTCCCGCTCGCCGAGCGGCCGCGGGTCCAGCGGGTCCGGGTCGTGCGCCAGGACCTCCAGGCCGTCCGGGGTCTGAGAGGTGAAGGCCCGGATGTCCATGTAGGTGCGCAGCCGGGGGAGCGCGGCCACCAGGTCGCGCACGGTGGCGCCGGACTGCCGCTGCACCCGGCGGCCCAGGGCGCCCGAGTCGGGGCCGGCGTCCCATGCGACGATTCGGTCCGCCCGCTCCCGTGCCAGCACCGCGCCGAGCGCGAGGGTGACGGTCGTCTTCCCGGCCCCGCCGTCCAGACCGATCACGGCGATCCGGTGGCTGCGCAGCAGGGGGATCCGGAGGGCGTCCGGGACGCCGCCCGGCACCCCGCGCCGCCCGATCCGGAACAGCGGACGAGGAGCGCGCCGAGCCGGCCGAACTCCCGGCGCGCGCCCGGCCGGACCGGTCGGCCCGGCGGGCCCGGCCGGGGCCGGGGGGAGGAACATCGGGGGCGGCTCTGCGGCCTCCACGGCGGCCGTGGTGCCGGCCCCGGCCGTGGTGCCGGCCTCGGCCGTGGTGCCGGCCTCGGCTGTGGTGCCGGCCTCGGCTGTGGTGCCGGCCTCGGCCGTGGTGCTGGTCTGGGTGGTGGTTCCGGCCTCGGTCTCGGCCTCGGCCGTGGTGCTGGTCTGGGTGGTGGTTCCGGCCCCGCCCTCGGTCCCGGCCGCGGTGCTGGCCTCGGTCTCGGTCCCGGCCGCGGTACTGGTCTCGGCGGTGGTCCCGGCCTCGGCCCCGGTGCCGGTCTCGCTCCCGGCCGGCGGGCTTGTCTCGGCCGCGGTACTGGTCTCGGCGGTGGCCCCGGTCCCGGTCCCGGGCTCCGTCCCCGGCCCGGACCGGGCCGCGGCGAGACGCGCCGCCCCTGCCGCCGCCTCCGTCTCAGGAGTGCTCTCGCGCGCCGACTCGGCAGCCACCGGCGCGGGTACGGGAGCTGTCGGGACGGCAGGCCGGGAAGGGGGACCGGGAGATACGGGCTCCGCGGAATCCGGCTCGGCAGGAGCCGGGGTCTCCACCGCGGGCTCCGCCCGTACGGCTTCGGCGGGCGGCTCGGACGGCCCCCCGGCGGGGGTCTTTGCCGGTGTCCCCGGGAGGACTTCGCCGCGCCTCGCGCGCCAGTGCTCGGGGCTGTAGTCGGGCGCGTCCGTCCAGTGCTTGGGCGCGTCCATGTCGTTCCTGGCTACGACGGTGACCACCTCGGCCCCCTCTCGTCGGTCGACCGGAGGAACGGCCCGACGGGGGCGGCCGGTTCAGACGGCACGGGCCGGGCGGTCACGCCGGAGCGAGGCCGTGCCGCTCCAGGACGGGGCGCAGGGCCCGGACCGCGTAGAAGTTGCGGGACTTGACGGTCCCCGGGGGGATCCCGAGCACCGCGGCGGCGTCCGCGGTCGAGCGGTCGTTGAGGTGCAGTTCCACCAGCACCTCCCGTTGGTGGCGCGGCAGTTCGGCGAGCGCGTCGTCGACGGCGTAGGCGGTCACGACCTCCTCGAACGGGTCGTCCGGGGCCGCGCGGTCCTCCGGCGTCTCGTCGCCCAGCTCCTTCACCCGGGCGGACAGGGCGCGGAAGTGGTCGATGGCGATCCGGCGCGCGACGGTGAAGAGCCAGGGGCGGCCGTGCTCCGGGCCCCGGGTCAGCGCCTGCGGGTTCTGCCACGCCCGCAGAAACGTTTCCTGAAGCATGTCCTCCGCCTTGCCCCGGTCCCCGCTGGTCAGGCGGAGCAGAGCGCGCAGCAGGGCGGAGGCGTGCAGCCGGTGAAGCTCCGCCAGGGTGTCGCGGTCCATGGTCGGGCGGGGCCGTGCCTCCGCGTGGGAGCTCCGTCCCGTCCTCTCGCGGACCGTGCCGCCGGCGCCGTGTTCGTGCGTTCCCACCAGGGTCGTTCCTCCCCCGCCGCCCGTGTCGACCACTCCGAGGCGGTGGACGGCGGCATCGATCTGCCGACGGCTCCGGGCTCGTCGGACTGGTCGGGGACGACGTTGGCAGCCGTGACTAATGCTCCGCTAATGCCCCGGGTCTGATCGCGGCTCGTGCGGTAACGCGCCGCTAACGCACTTCGTGCGCGGCAGGCGGCGAGGCCGCGCGCGGGGAGGGGCGATCGCGGCCGGGCGGCGGCGGGAGCGCACGGTCGGTGCGGCGGTCGACGCCTCAGGCCGGCTCCCGGCCGCTCCCGCTCCCCGTCTCCGGGGCACGGTAGCTGCCCGGTCGCCACCGGCGTCGGCGGCCGCGCGGCACCACGGCCGCGGCCCCGGCCACTCCCGCCGCCACCGCGAGGGAACCGGCCGCCACCCACCAGGCGGCCCCGGCGGCGGACGGCCCCGGCGCGGCCGGCATCGCCACCCCGGGCGCCGCGACGCGCCCGCCCGGGGCAGCCGCACCGCTCCGCTCCTCGGGCAGGACGGCCGTGACGGCGGCGATCGGGTCGACGGAGCCGTAGCCCCGTACCCGGTCCGGGAACGGTTCGCCCGGACCCGACGTCGTGGAACGCAGCCGGTGCACCAGGGCCCGCGCGCTCAGTTCCGGCCGGCTGCCCAGGACGAGGGCCGCCGTCCCGGCCACCAGCGCGGTCGCACAACTCGGGCCGGAGGCCGTGAAACTGCCCCTTCCCCCCGGCCCGGGGCCCGTCAGCGCCTCTCCCGGCGCCGTCAGGTCCACCCGGCCCGCGGGAACCTGCCCGGACGTCCGCCCGCCCGGGCCGGTCGCCGCCACCGACACCACCTCCGGATGAGCCGCCGGATAGGCCACGTCCTTCGCTCCGTCCGGTGCGGCCGGGGCGAACACGACCGCCCCCTCGGCGACCGCGTACCGCACGGCGCTCCTCAGCGCCGGGCTGTCCGAACCCGTCACCGCCACGACGGCGATCACCCGGGCGCCGCCGCCGACCGCGGCCCGGATGCCCTCGGCGAGGAGTCCGGGGGTGGTGTTCCCCCGCCGGTCGGTGACCGGGACGTCGAGGATCCGCGCCCGAGGCGCGATCCCCGCGAAGCCCGTCCCCGGGGTCCGGGCCGCCGCGATCAGACCGGCGGTGAAGGTGCCGTGACCGGCGCAGTCAGCGGCCGGGCCGGCGTCGAACCGTCGCGGCGTCCGCTTCAACCGGTCGCCGAGCAGCCCGGCGGCGTCGTCCACCCCCGAACCCACCACGGCCACCGTCACCCCGGCCCCCTCGGTCAGCGGCCAGACCGCCTCCGGGCGCAGCTGGGCCTGCGGCCACGGCAGTCCGGTGACCTTGCGGTCCGACGCCTTGCGGCAGGTGTCGTCGGAGAGCCGTTGCGTGATGGCGGGCAGCGAGGCGGGATCCGTGTCCGGCGTCCCGGTCGCCGCCCCGGCCGCAGCCCCGTCGGCCGTCCCGCTTCCGTGCGCGGTCCAGGCCCCGACGCCGGTCGCGCGCGCGGTCCACGTCCCGCCGACCCCGGTCCCGGCCTCCGCTCGGATCCCGCTCCCGTGCGCGGACCGCGTCCCCGTCCCCGATCCGGCGTCCGCCGCGGCCTCCGCCACGGTCCCGCTCCGGGAGGAGCGCCTGCCGCCCTCCGGGGCGGGCAGGGACGCCGCGCTCGCCGGCAGCGGGGTCAGGATCCCGCACCACAGGGTCGCCGCGAGGGCCGCGGCCCCGCCGCGGGCCCACCGGCTCACGCGACACCGTCCGGCACCCGGTCCCAGGGCACGTCCTGCGGCAGCAGCAGGCTCAGCTCTGCCACGTCGTCGACGTCGAGCCTGCTGAGCCGCCCGGCCTGCCGGGTGATCATCGTCTCCAGGATCTGGCGGGCGAAGCGACCGTTGCCGAAGTTGCGGTCGCGCGGCACCGTCGCGAACAGCTCGCCGAGCGCCGACAGGGTCTCGGGCGGGCACACGTAGCCGCTCTTGTCGGACAACGCCTCGACGATCTGCACCAGTTCCTCGTCGGTGTAGTGCCCGAAGACGACGGAGCGGGAGAAGCGTGAGGCCAGGCCCGGGTTGGAGTCGAGGAAGCCCTGCATCTCGTCGGCGTAACCGGCGACGATCACCACGACCTCGTCGCGGTGGTCCTCCATCAGCTTCATGAGGGTGTCCACCGCCTCCTGCCCGAAGTCGTTGCCGGTGCCGCCGCGTGGCGTCAGGGTGTAGGCCTCGTCGATGAACAGCACACCACCGCGCGCCCGGTCGAAGGCGTCCTTCGTCAACTGAGCGGTGTGGCCGACGAACCGGCCGACCAGATCGGCCCGCGCCGTCTCCACCAGCTGGCCGCCCGGCAGTACGCCGAGCTCGGCGAGCAACTGCCCGTACAGCCGGGCCACGGTCGTCTTTCCCGTGCCGGGCGGGCCGGAGAACACCACATGGTGGCTGATCGCGGCCGTCGGCAGCCCGGCCTCCTTACGCCGGTTGACCTGCTTGATCAGATTGACCAGGTCCTCGACCTGCTCCTTGGCGGCGGGCAGGCCGATCATCGCCCGCAGCTCGTCGAGGAGTTCCGTCCTGCGTTCCACCGGTTCGCCGGACGCCGCCGCGGCTGCGGCAGCGGCGGTCACCCCCACGTCCTCCGGTGTGAGCAGCGCCAGATCGGTGTTGCCGATCTCGGGCAGCCCGGCCAGCCGGGACGCCTGCCGGTCCACCATCTCCTCGAACACCTTGCGTGCGGCGCGGCCGTTGCCGAAGTCGGCGCCCTTGGGCATGGTCTCGAAGTGCAGCCTCAGCGCCTCGCGGGTGCCGTCGGCGAGCTGGTAGCCGTGCGAGGCGGCGGACATCGCCACGATCGTGGTCAGCTCGTCGTCCCCGTAGTTCTCGAACTCCACCGTACGGCTGAACCGGGATGCCAGACCGGGGTTGGAGTCGAGGAAGCCCCGCATCTCCTCCGAGTATCCGGCGACGATGACCACGACCTCGTCGCGGTGGTCCTCCATCAGCTTCACCAGCGTGTCGATGGCCTCCCGGCCGAAGTCCGGTCCGCTGCCACCGGTCCCCTGCGACAGCGTGTACGCCTCGTCGATGAACAGCACGCCGCCCAGAGCCTGCTGGAACACCTCCGTCGTCTTGATCGCCGTCCCGCCGATGATCGACGCCACCAGATCCGCCCGGGCCACCTCCACGAGATGCCCCGAGGGCAGCACGTCCAGCTCGGCGAGGATCGAACCGTAGAGCCGCGCCACCGTCGTCTTGCCGGTGCCGGGGGGCCCGGCGAAGATCAGGTGGCGGCTCATCGGCAGCGCGGGCATCCCCGCCAGCTCCCGGCGCCTGGCCAGCTTGTTGAGGTTGACCAGGGTCGCGACCTGCTCCTTCACCCCGTCCAGGCCGACCAGCGCGTTCAGCGCCTCCAGTGGTCCGTCCGGCCTGCGGGACGCGGCGGGCGCCCCCGCCTCGGCGCCGGAGGCGCCGTCCGGGGCGCCCGCACGGTCCGCGTCCTCCTCGCCGCGCGGCCCGCCGGCCGGCGCCCCCGACCCGTCGGCGGCCGCCGTCTCCCCGTACGAGTCCGGCAGACCGTTCTCCGCGCTCGTCAGGTTCTCCACCGCGAGCCGCGCCGACGGCCTGAGCCGGCGCAGCCCCGAACCCCCGTTCCCCGAGGCCGCGCAGTCGTGCACCCGTACCGCCTCCGTGGAGTCGATGCGGATGCCGTCGCCGGTGTTGTCCACCGCCTCGCACCGGTTCAGCGTGGCCCGCCCGCCCTCCGCGATCCGGAAGCCGTACCGCCGGCAGGACCGCGTCCGGGTGCGGGCCGCGGTCAGCTCCCCGCCGTCCTCGACGAGCACGCCCTCCTGCGGCGAGCCCGTGACCTCGCAGTCCCGCAGCGTGGCCACCCCGCCCGCGCCGACCGACACGCCGGCCGCGCCGGTGTCCCGGATGGTGGTCGTGCCGACGTACGCGTCGCCGCCGTCGGCGATCCGCACACCGGTCTGCCCGGTCGCGGAGATCGCCGAACCCTCCAGGCGGCCCCGGCCGCCCCGGGTCACCTCCACCCCGGCCCCTGCCACGTCCGACACGTCCAGCCGTCGCAGCATCGGGTTCGCCCCCTCCAGCACCCGCACCCCCGCCGCCGCGCCGCCGCGCACCTCCAGACGGTCGAAGTCCGGCGCGCTGTCCCCGGTCAGCTGGACCCCGGCCCCCCTCGGGTCCCGCACCGAACACCCCTTGAACGACGGGCCCGAGGACTCCTCCACCCAGATGCCGGCGCCTTCGGCGGCGGTGACCTCGCACGCCTCGAAGGAACCGCGCGAACGCCCCGTCACATGGATGCCGTTGCCCTTCGTCCGGGAGACCCGGCAGCGGGTCAGCAACGGGTCGGTACCCTCGGCGAGCGCGATCCCGTGCACCTTCGTGGCGGACACCGAGCACTCCTCGAGGACCACCCGCTCCTGGGAACTGATGTACACGCCCAACAGGCAGTCCCGCACCGAGGTCCGCACCACCCGGGTGGCACTGTTCTCCTCCAGGGCGATGGCGGGCTTGTCGGTGGCCGAGATCTCGCAGTCCTCGATCAGCCCCCGGCCCTCGCCGTTGGCGCACACCCCGTTGCCCCGGGCGTCGCGCAGCACGCAGTTGCGGAAGGTCGGGTTGGCCCGCTCGCCGATGACCACCGCCGAGGTGCCCAGGTGCTCCACGACGCAGCCGTCGATCACGCTGGTGCCGGTGGACGTCTCCACGATCCCCGCGCCGCCGGGGTTGGTCACCCGGCAGCCGCGCATCGCCAGCGAGCCCTGCTGCCGGGTGAGCACGGCCGTCCAGGCGTTGCCCACCACCTCGCAGTCCTGGAGCGCCGCCTGCCCGCGCGGCACGTCCACGGCGGGCAGTTCGTCGTCCTGCCCCTGCAGCACCAGACCCGTGAGCTGGACGGCCTCCGCCACCACCTGCACCACCGTCCCCCGGGGCGGCACGATCCGCACGGTCCCGTGCGGGTCCTCGGCGGTGATCGTCACCATCTTGGTGATGACCAGGTTCTCCTCGTACCGCCCCGGACGCACCGAGATCACCGCACCGCTGCGTGCGGCCTCCAGGGCCGCCCCGATCGTGCGGTAGGAGCCGCCGCCGGGCGGGCGGTCGCCCTGCGCCTCGGCGCTCACGGTCAGCACATGGCGCGACATGCGTGGATGTTCCCTTCGTGGGGGGGCCGCGGAGACGGCCTCAGGAGCGGGCCGGGGACGGCCGGGCCGCTTCAGGCGGAGGTGCACTGGACGCGGGCGGCGTCGCCCGCGTGGTGGGCGTAGGTCTTCTGCGAGCCGGACCAGTCGAGGCCCCGGTCGTGGAGTTTCACCGTCAGCACGCCGCCGGTGATGCGGACGCTGCCGGCGTTCACCCACTGGCCGCGCACGGACTGCTGGTCGAGGGTGAAGGACCGCAGGATCGGGTCGTTGCCGGTGGTTCCCGCGTGGACCGTGTAGTACGACGGCTTGCCGCCGACCGCCTTGATGTCGGTGTGGGAGGGGATGTGCACCGAGACCTGGCAGGTGCCGGAGGTGACGGCGCCGGTGCGGAAGGTCCAGCGCAGGGCGCTGCCGGCGTCGGAGCCGGTCTTCCCGGACATCGGCAGCGAGAAGAAGCCGCCGTTGCAGCCGCCGCTCGCGTAGCCGCCGGAGCCGTACTTCTGCCAGCCCTCCTTGTCGTCCGTATACCAGCCGCTGGAGGTGAAGGTCGCGCCCGCGCCCGCGCAGTTGGGCCCCGCCACGGCCGTGTACTGCTGTTTCGCCGGAGGGGCCGGGGGCACCTGGGTGGCCGGCTTCCGCGGGGGGCCGGCGGTCTCCCGGGGCGCAGAGGGGGCGGTGGCGTGTGCGGGGGAGGCGGGCGCCGGACCGGCAGGGGCACCGACGCCCACTCCGGCTCCGATGCCGGCTCCGGCGCCCGCCAGGCCGGTGGACAGGGGGCCCTTCCCGGCGGCCGAGGAGCCCTTCCCCGTACCGGCCGGGGCTCCCGGACGGGCGGTGCCGGGCAGCGGGGAGCCCTTCTCCGGCGCATCGGCCCTCGGCACGAAGCCGCCGGGCCCGCCGTCGGCCTGGTTGTACCCGGTGGGGCGCGGCGGCGGCACGGAACCCGGCCCTGAACCGCCGCCGCCCAGCTGCGAGAGCAGCAGCGGAACGCCCATCAGGACCACCCCGGAGGTGGCCGCCGCCGCGATCACCGGCTTCGGGAGGCGCCGGCCGGGCCGTGACCAGGACCGGGCGGCCGGTGCGGCAGAGGCGGCCTCCGTGGCGAGACCGTCGGCGTCGGAGGCCGCCTGCGCCCCGTGCGCCCCGCTCGCGGGGGCGCCGACCGGTGCGTCCTCACCGCCGGAGTCGTCACCGGTGCCTGCTCCGGCACGGGCTCCGGCCTCGGCCGCGGAATCCGTTCCGGTACCCGTCCCGCCGCCGGGGGCGGGTACGGCCGGGGCGGCGCCGGAGGCCACGGCCGAAGGCGCCGCCGGGGACTCCGGCTCCGCGGCGGTCACCGGGGCCGGCCCCGGAGCCACGGCACCCTCCACCGGCCCGCTCCCGGACTCTCCCCGGGTCCCCTGTCCGGCCTTCCCTCCAGGACTGCCGTCGGGCTCGCCCTGCGGCCCGCCCTCCGGCTTCCGGGCCGGTTCGTCGCCCGCCTGCTGCCAGGCGACCGCCGGCAGGCTGATGGCGGACACGGCCTGCCCGGCGGCGTTCCCGGCCCGCACCTCGTTGTCGTCCACGGTCATTCCCCTCGGTCCCTCGGTCGTCGCGAACCCTCCGCGCACGTACGAACGGACCGGCGGCGTCCAGTGGTTCACCGTGCGCGGTCAGCCCAGCGGGTGGACCTCCGTCCCCTCCGGCGCCGGGGTCAGGAGAAAGGCGGCGGCCCGCTCCACGACGTCCTGCCCGAGGGGGCCCGGGGCGGCGTAGCCGGGGGCGCTCAGGTGGGCGGCCAGCCCGGGATCAGGGGCGAGCGCGTAGTGCTCCAGGTAGTACGCGACGGTGTCCGTCCACACCCACCGGCCGTCCGTACGGAAGGTGAGCGGCACCTCCGCCGCCCGGGAGGGGTCCAGCACGTCGTCCATCAGCACCGGCGTCGCGAGCACGGGTGTCCCGGCCGCCAGCCGTTCCAGCAGCAGGGCGAGCAGCTCGGGGTCCTCGACCACCGGATGGTCGGCGGCGAAGCCCGGACCCGTCACCGGGTCCGCGTGGTCGAAGACGGAGGCGAGCCGGAACTCCGGCCGGTTCTCGGGGTCGGTCATGACGGGGTCCTGTCCTGGATCGGGGCGGCCCGGCGGCCGTACGCCCCCGGGGAAACGTACGGGGCACCGGGCCCGGTTCAGACGCGGGGCGGGAGGATCAGAACGACCAGTCCACCGACGGCAGGACGACGGCGGCCGGCGGCCGGCCGGGGTCCCGGTGCCGGTCGTCCCGCGGGGTCCCGTGCTCGTCCCCGCCGTCGTCGGCCGGACCGAACGGCACGGCCTCGGAGAGGTCCTCGGACGTGTCGTCGCCGTCGGCCCGGTAGCCGTCGGGCGCGGGAGTCGTCGCGGGCCGGCCGTCGGGCGACAGCCGGCCGTCGGGCGGCATGTGACCGTCGAGGAGGGTGGTCCGGACGGTGGCGTCCCTGCCCACGGGCAGGGTCAGTTCGACCCAGTGGTCGGGGACGAGGCGGGGCGTGCCGTCGGAGCCCCAGACGACCTTCCGGGCCACGGCCGTGTGGCCGGGGCCGGTGGTGTCCGTCGTGAACGGGCCGGTCACCGACGGCACGAACCACAGGGTGGACCGGGGCGCGTACGCGGTGAGCGGCAGATCGGGGCGCAGCTCCCGCAGCGCGCGCAGCGTGTCGGCCACGTACGACCGCTCCGTGTTCTCGCCCAGACCGCAGGCGGCGAACCGCAGCGGCCTGGCGGTGTCCCACACCCCGTCGTCGGCGAGCCGGGACAGCACGACGGCCAGCTCCCCGGCGCTGACCCGCTGCCCGCGCCAGGTCGGCGCGCCGTCGGTCCCCGCGATGTGACCGGCGAGCGTGAAGAACCGGTCGTCGCGGGGGAACCGGCCGACGGCGCCGCGGATCCGGTCCGCCTCGGCCGGGTCGGTGTCGGGGTCGAGGAGATGGTGGGTGCCGTTGCCCTCGTGGGAGCCGGTGAGCGAGACGACGAGCTGGTCGATCCGCTCGGCGGAGGACCGCGGGGTGGTGGGTGCGGGAGCCTCGCCGTTTCCGAGCGCCATGATCCCCAGCACGTAGTCGTCCCCGTCGTCGAGCGGGTCGACGGGCGCGTCCTCGTTCGCGTTCCGGTCCGTCGGCGCTGTGCCACCGTCCCCGCCGGGCGCGTCGGGCGGGGGCGTCTCCGCCTTCGCGTTCGCCTCGTCACCGAGCGCCTTCGCGTCGGAGCGCATCCGCTCGCCGCCGACGCGCCGGAAGTTGGCTCTGACGTCCTCGTCCGTCGCGAACATCTTCGCGATCTCGGCGTACATGGTCTCGTACTTCGTGTCGAAGACGAACCGCAGACCGTGCCGCTCGCCCACCGGGGAGGTCTCGGCCATGCGGGGCCCGGTGCCGTAGCGGTTCTCCGGGTCCAGGGGCTCCTGGCCCGCGTCGGAGACGAACTGCTGGGTGAACGTCTCCTTGCCGACGGCCTCGCCGGCCGGCTCCCGGGGAGCGGCCTCGAACGCCCCCGGGTTCTCCTCGCTCAGGGTCTCGCCCCGCCTCGTCCTCTCCGGTGCCTCGTAGTCGCTGTACCTGCCGTACCTCGTGTAGGAGGAGAAGTCCGCCTGGTAGTACTGGTGGAACTCGTGGAACAGCCTCCGGATGCCCTCGGCGTCCGCGTCGTCCAGCGTGGCCAGCCGGCGCGTGGTGCCGTCGGAGGTGATCAGCGGCCTTCCCCGCAGCCGCAGGTACGCCTCGACGATCCAGTGGAACGTCGCGTCGCGGTTGGCGGCGTCCTTGGTGTGGTGCTTCTTCCGGTAGTAGAAGCCGAAGGGGTCGGAGTCGACCATCATGACGGCCGCCCGGTAGGCGCGCGCCAGATCCTCGTCGCCGTCGACGTCGCCCCACAGGTGGCGGTAGCGGCTCATGAGGTCGACGGCCCCGCGGTGCTCGGCCTCGTCGTCGTGCTGCTCCTTCCTCTTGGGAGCCTTCTTGGGCTTCTTCTCCTCCGGATCCGGCTCCTGGTCCGGGTCCTTGTCGTCCCCGTACATCACCTTCGAGTTCGCCTTCTCGATGTCGTGGAAGAGGATCGCCTTGACGATCGCGTCCACGGGCACCACGCGCCGGGTGTCGTCCCTGTCGCGGTGGGCGAGCTTGAGGTACTGGCCGAGGACCATCTGCGCGTGCTGGAAGAAGGTGTACCTCTCGCTCGGCGCGCAGATCTCCCCGTACAGGAGCGAGAGTTCGGGGTAGTCCCGGATCAGGCGGTTGATCAGCCGGTGGGCCGGCTCGCCCTGCCGCCAGAGCTCGGTGAGGTCCGTGCCCACCTGGAGCTGGAGGTGGACGTCCTCCTTCCGGTGCCGCCGCATCTCGTCGAAGTCGTGGATCAGCGGCGCGTCGGTGACGTTCCGGTCGCCCTTGACCTCCTGGTGCTGACGGGAGAGGAGGTAGCCGATCTCGGCGTGGGAGGCCCAGGTCAGGACCGTGTCGACCATGAACTTCTCCACGGTCTCCCTGGCGGCGAGATCGGCGGGGGCCACGGTGTCGCGGTCGGGCACGTGGAGGAACGCGAAGGAGAGCTCGGCGCCGTGCTCGTCCCGCAGGTACCGGTTGTGCTCCTTGAGGAACCTCTCCAGGAAGCCCAGCCGCTTCTCGTACGTCAGCACGGTCGCGTCCGGGTCCAGGAGGAGGCTCGGCCTGCGGTCGGCCGGCTGCTGCCGTGACTGCTGCCAGGTGGCGTAGAACTGCCGCAGCTGGTGGGAGATGTTCCGCAGCTTGTCGGCGCTGTTGACGTGCTTCCTGTTCTGGACCCAGGGGTTGTAGTCGGACTTCAGCTGGGGCGCGTCGACGCGGGGGATGCCGAGACGGTCGCGCAGCTCGTCGACGTGGAGCGTCCGGCCGTTCCTGGGGAACGCCGAGCCCTCCTCCTCCTGTGTCAGGTCCTGCAGGTCGCTCCGCTCGTAGTACGTGATGAGGGACTTCGGGAGGATGCTCTCGCGCAGCAGGGTGAGGTGGCTGCCCCGGATGCCGAACTGGTTGCGCTCGCCGGGCTGATCGGTGTTGATGCTCCGGTCGGCGAGGGGGGTGGGGCCCTCGATCGGATCGGGGGCGGAGCCCTTCCCCTGCGCCTCCGCTCGCTTCCGGTACGCCACGCCCTCGGGGGTCGTCGGCACGGCGAGCGGCTCGCGCAGTCCCTGGGGCACCAGCGACTCGCTGCCGCGGTAGGGGTCGCCGAGCGCGTTGACGTCGCCCTCCGGGACCGCCGTCGAGGTGATCTCGCGGTAGACGTGCAGCGGGACGAGGTAGGAGCGGATGAGCGGCCGGTTCGCGTCCGGGTTCTCCGCCTTGTACTTCATCGCCCAGGCGACGGCCCGCGCGGGCGTGCCGATGCCGGTCCACAGGGTGCCCCCCATGTTCGGGCCGGTGGACAGGACGACCTCGCCGGTCTCCGGGTCCTGCTGGATGTCCTTGTACTCGGCGGTGACGCTTCCCGACTCCCTGTCGATCGTGAGCGGCGTCTGGTTGGTGACCGCGGTGTAGAAGCGGACGTGCGGCCCCCTCTCGGTCATCTCCACCTCCACCTCGCCGCGGTGGATGTAGAGCGCCTTCCGGAACCCGTAGCGGCCCTCGTCCTTGTGGTGGACCAGGGTGGAGTCGAAGGGACGGCTCGGCCCCGCGTAGCCGACGCCCGGAAGACCGATGGCCGGGGTGGCCCGCGCGGGCTCTTCGAGCGGCCGGTCCTCGCGGTCGTCGGGACGCACCTCGCGCAGGGTCACCAGGCTGCGTCCGGAGTCCGTGCGCTCGAACGAGACCACCTCGACGCGCGTGTCTGGAGTGAACGTCACCAGGCCCGCGGCCCAGTCCCGCCGGGTGCTCCGGTCCGCTCCCTCAGTCTCCAGCCGGAAGACCACGTTGTGTTCCTCCAGGGGCGTCGCCCCGGAGCTCTGGTAGACGCGCGAACCGACCAGCTCGTCGAGCGAGAACGTCATGCGCCGGGAGTCCGTGAGGTCCGCCAGCTGCCGGAACACCGCCAGTTCGGCGAGGTTCATCGTGGCGGACCGTTCGAGGACCCTCGGGAGCGGCTGGAGTTCGGCCAGGACCGTGCCCCGGCGGCGCAGCACCGAGGGGGACGCGTCGCCCGTCCGGTCGGACCCCGCGAGGTCCCGGCCGCGGGTCGTCACGGTGAACACGGCCAGCGGCTCCACCTCCGGAAGGTTCCGCTCCGTGGCCAGCTTCCTGATCTCCGTCGCCAGCGCGCCGGCGACGGCGTGGGCGCGGTCCGCTCCCACTCCCTCGGCGGCTCCCGGGAGGCGGTTGTTGCCGCCCGCGGCGACCCGGATCTCCAGCGGGTCACGGGACGGGCCGTAGGCGCGGCGGACCAGCTCGGGGAACAGCTCCCGCGCGAGGCTCCGCACGACCGTCCGGCCCGCCTCGGTGAGCGTCTTCTCGCCCTTGCCGAAGTCGACGGTCCACTGCCGGGGGACGAGGCCGGCCGAGGTCATGCTGAACGAGGAGGACTCCGACTCCCCGTCCTCCTCGCCGAACCGGACCGCGTCCCCGTGCGCGGGGTCGTCGGGGCGCGCGGTGCGCACGGCGTCGGCGGGGGCCCCGTCGTCCCCGACGGGGGAGCTCGCGGCGGTGTGGTCGGGCGCGCCGGTGTCGTCGTAGCGGTGCCAGTCCGCGCCGTCGCCGAAGACGGTGACCCTGCCGTCGGCGGTGACGCCCACGTGTCGCGCCGTGAACAGCCCGTCGCCGCCGGGCACGTACCAGACGGGGGCGTCGGCGGCGAGGGCGGTGAGCGGCCCGGTCTCCGTGCCCTTCGCGGCGCGGTGCTTCCACAGGCCGCTCATGACGGTCCTCACGGTGTGCTCGTGGACCGGGGTGGCCAGGTCGCAGCCGGTGAACCGGATCTCGGTGACGCCGTCGAGCCGGCCTTCGTCGTGGGCGTCGGTGAGGGCCTTGAGGACGGCGTCGGGGTCGTGGGGGGTGCGGGGGTCGGTGTGCATGCCGACGACGAAGACCCCGCGGCGCGGGGGGAGCGCCGACAGGGCGCTGCTGCGGGCGGCGGAGAGGGCGCCGACGGCGATCCCGGCCGGGATGTCCCGTACGGGCATGGTCAGCGGTGCGGTCCAGGCGCCGGGACCGTCGTTGTCGTGCAGGACGGAGCCGGACTCCGTGACGTCCTCGACGGCCGCCAGGTAGCGCAGGGGCAGAGTGCCGTCGGGCAGCAGGGCCGTCGCCATGACCCCGGACGCGTCGGCCTGGCCGGGCCTGTGCCGGAACAGCGTCTCGGCGTCGTGGTAGCGGTCGGGCAGCCCCGCGTAGTGCAGCAGTTCGTGGAGCAGCATGGCGTCGTCACGGTCGCGCACGTCGGGATCCGCGTCGTCGGCGTGCAGCCGGAAGTGCAGCTGGTCGGACCTGACGCCGGGTCCGGCGTCCCGGCTGACGGTGACCCAGTCGTCCCCCTTGACCCCGTCCTTGGGCACGGGCCTGGGGTCGAGCCGTACGTCCATGTGGAGCTGGTCCCCGCTGCGGGGGAGCCGGAAGCCCAGGTTCACATGGGTGTCGAGGAGCTTTTGGAGCCGGTCCCGCAGGGCGGCGACATCCGCTGCCGAGGAGTGGTCGTCGACGGCCACCGGAAGCGTGACCTGCACCAGCCGCACGGCCCCGCCCGGCGTGCCGTCCCCGTCCGGGGGCACGGTGAAGCGCTGGACGTCGGCGCTGATCAGCGTACGCCGGCCCGCGAGCGTCCCGTCGTCGTTCCGGCGGTCCGACGTGCCCGGGAACGGGCCCGTGACGTCCGGGTCCGCCGCCGGGTCGAAGCGTTCGGTACGGACCCGGGCGGGCGGCGGCACGTCCTGCCGGCCGGGGGTCCACGACCACGCCGCCCACCGCTCCACGGCGATCGGCCGGACCGCCGGGGCGACCTCCTCGGGCCGGAGGCGTCCCGGCAGGCTGTGGGGCGAGTCCTCGGGGACGGCGGGACTGCCGTCGTCGCGCCGGTACTTCCTGTTCCGGTCGTCCTCGCCCTCACGGGAGCGCTTCGTGCCGGTGCCGGCGTCCGCCGGCGTCCCCGGTTCCTCGACGTCGACGTCCATGGCGTCGGGGTCGGCCGCCGCCTCCCGGGCCGCGAACTCCCGGAACAGCTGCTGCCGGTACTCCTCGGCGATCTCGTCGGGGAACAGCCCGCGCTCCGCGACATGGGCGCGCAGGTCCTCCTCGGGCAGCAGACCGAGGAGACGGTAGTGGTCCCGGCCCGGGGCGTCGCCGGGGGCGGGCATCCGCAGGGAGGCGATGTCGTCCCGCCCGGGATACAGATGCCCCAGGGTCTCGGCGAAGGCGGACGAGCCCGCGAGCACCTCGGGCAGGGAGTGATGGCCCTGTCCGACGAAGGTCGCGATGACGGCGAGCCGCAGCGTCCGGTGGTCGACGGCGATTCCCCAGCGGTCGGCCATCAGCTGGGCGTACCGGTGGAAGGAGTAGCCCGAGCCCGACGTACCGGCCGTGACCAGGCGTCCCCGTGCTTCGCTCTCCCGCTGCAGCGCGCTGCTCATGTCGAGGGTGAAGCGGCTTCCGCCCGGGATCCACCGCAGCTTCCCGCTGGAATTGAGGGCGAGCCGCCGCTCCGTCGCGCTCAGGGAGGGCACGGCGTCCGCTTCCCGGAAGGGTCTCAGGACGGAATCGAGCGCCTGCCACTGGTCGTTGAGCCGCTGGAGCTCCCGGGGGTCCGCTCCCGTCCTCCGCAGCTCGGGGATCCTCTTCTCGGCAGTCCGGTAGGTGTCGAGGTCGGGGTTCGCGTGCCGCTGCGGACGTTCCTGGGTGAGGGAGCCCGGGTAGCTCGGATTCTGCTGGATCCTCTGGGGGAGGGCCAGCGACGAGATGGAGTTGAAGAACAGGGTCATGCGCTCGCGGAGGTTGCCCTCGTTCACGACGCGTTTCAACGCCTCCCGGTCGGCGCCCACGGCGCCGGGCATCTCGATGCTCTTCGTGCCCAGCTCCTCGTGGACCCTGGGCCTGTCCTTGAGCTTGCTCCAGAGGGTTTGGGACAGCACCCGTGCGAGCTCCCGGACCTCCGTCAGCTGGGACAGGTGGGCCGCCAGACGCCTCTCGTACGTCTCCGAGGCCTGCAGGTAGCGGATCCGGACCTGGTCCTCGATCGAGGCGTCCCGGGCCCAGCCGGGCGGGCCCTCGCCGGGCGGCGCCTGGTCCGGCGGGGTGCCCGAGTCGGTGTGGGTACGGGAGCCCGGACGCGGACGGGTGCTGGATCCCTCGCCGTTGCCGGACGGGTTCGACCCGCCCGGGCCGAACTTGACGGCGTCCGGGTGTTCCGCGTCGACCGCGGGCGTACGGAAGAGGAAGCGGACCGCGTCGTCCGGGAGGGCGTCGGCCTCGGGGGTCGTCCGGACGGGCGTGTGGTCCGGGTCGCCGCCGTCGCCGTACACGTGCCAGGCGCCCTCGTCGACGACGGCGATCCTCCCGTCCGGCGTGAGGCCGATGTGCCGGGCGGTGAGCAGGTGGCCGGCCGCCGTGTCGCCGCCGGTCGTGGGTACGTACCAGACGGGGGCGTCGGCGGCACGGGCCGTGAGCGGGTCCGGAGCCGTCGTGCCCTTCGCGGCGCGGTGTTTCCACAGGCCGCTCATGACGGTTCTGACGGTGTGCTCGTGCACGGGCGCGGCGAGGCTGCAGGCGGTGAACCGGATCTCGGTGATGTCGTTGAGCCGGCCTTCGTCGTGGGCGTCGGTGAGGGCCTTGAGGACGGCGTCGGGGTCGTGCGGGGTGCGGGGGTCGGTGTGCATGCCGATGACGAAGACGCCGGGGCGCCGGGGAAAGGCCTGGAGGGCGGTGGTCTGGGCGGGGGTGAGGACGCCGACGGCGATGCCGGAGGGGATGTCCCGGACCGGGGCTTCGGACGGCGCGGTGGTGCCGTCGCCTCCGCTTTCACCGCGGTCGGCGTCGAGGCCTGACCTGCCATCGGCGGCGTCGTCGCCGCCCGGGCCGGCGGGGTCGTCGGGGACCGGGCCGGCGGGGTCGTGGGGGAGCGTGGGGTCGTCGTCCGCGCTGTCATAGGGGAGGAGGTAGTCGAGTCCCTCGGCCGCGGCCCGGTCCTTCTCGGCCTGGAGCGGGTGGGGCCGGCGGCCCGGCGTCTCGGTCTGCGCGGGCGCCTCCGCGCGCGGTGCGGAATCGCTCTCCTGCGGTACGGGTGCGGTGAACCGGTCGCCGCCGCTCTGGGTGACGGGGCGGGCCGCGGCCGGGTTCGGGTTCGGTGCCGTCGGATCCGGGACCCGGCTCTCCGTGCCGTCCCCCAGCAGGGAGGAGAGGTCCGACGAGACGGTGGTCCGGGCCGGCTCGGGGACCGTGGCCGAGCCCTCCGCGTCTTCCTGCTTCGCGCCGTCGCCCGTGGACACGCCGCCGTCCGGCGCGGTCCGGAACAGCGGGTCCGTGGCGATCTCGTCACCGAACGACGGACCGAGGTCCAGGTCGAGCGGCGTGAACGCGCCGTCGCCGTCGCTCTCGACCGTGACGTCCGGCCGCTGGGGCAGGTCGGCGAAGAAGGGGGTGCCGGTGATGGGGTGGGAGAAGACCCACTTCACCATGTCCTTCATGTCACGGACGAAGCTCGGGTCCTGCACCTCCGAGGTGGGGCGGGGGACCGGCCACGGCGCGGGGTTGCCCGTCATGTTCGCCACGAACGAGGCGATGTTGATGGGGTGCAGCAGCCCGAAGTACTTGCTGTCGTGAGGATTCTCGGCGTGCTGGTGGCTGAGGACCCAGTTCTGGTATCGCACCGTGATGGGTTCGAACGCCCGGTGCAGTCCGGCGCTCAGCGCGCCCATGGCCACTCCGGAGGCGAACGGACCGCCGCTGACCTTGAACGTCCCGTCGCCGAAGATCAGGTTGTAGAAACCCTCGCTCAGCATCTCGTTCGTACCCTCGTTGAGGAGGGACGCGACGGCTCCGCCGAGCTGGTACATCGGGCTGCCCTGGAGCGGGTTCTCCTGCTTGAAGATGCGGGCGAGGGCGTTGCTGTGCTCGGAGCGGGCGAACAGGTTCGGCATCGAGTCGGCGAGGTTCCTGAGCGGCGCCAGCCGGCCGAAGTCCCCCAGCGCCTTGGTGAGGAGCTCGGGCAGTTCGGTGTGGTCCGCGCCGAGCCGGACCCACTTGCGGGTCAGCATCTCGCCGAACGCCTCGCCCGCCTCGCGGGCACCCGCCCGCCCGAGGTGCTCGGTGAAGACGTCGCCCATCTTCTTGGAGAACGAGTCCGCGATGGTGCCCTCGCCGAAGCGCAGGAATCCCGTCTCCAGATTGCGGCTGACGCCGCCGAGGAGTTCGCCGACGTCCTTGGCGAAGGCCGACCGTGCCTCCGGGGTGGCGAGGAGCTCGTCCAGCGGGGTTCCCGCGTCTCCCGCGGTACGGCCGGCCGCCGACGCGTCGGGGGCCTTGGCGGGCGCCGCCGTGCCGGGTGTGTCCCCTGCAGCGGTCCTGCCGGGCGCCTCGTTCCCGCCGACGGTCTCCGTCTTCTGCGCGGCCGGGACGTCGGCCTTCTCCGGAGCGGGGGCGTCCGTCCTGCCCCCCGCCGGAGCGTCGCCCTTGCCCGTGGTGGGGACGGCGTCCTTGTGCACGGTGGGCATGTCGCCCTTGCCCGCGGTCGGGGCACCGGTCTTGTGCACGGGGGGTACGTCGCCCTTGCCCGTGGTCGCAGTGCTCCCCGGCCCCGCGGCGGGATTCCCCTTCGTCCCCGTCGTCGGCGCGGTCGGCGTGTCCTTCACCGTGGCGCCGGCCGGCGCCTCCGGCTTCCGCGCTCCGGTGGCGGGCGGCGACGCGAGGCCGTCGCCGACGGTCTTCGGCGGGACCGGGGGAGGAGTCACCCCGTTCGGCGCCTTGTCGTGCGGGACCGGCGGCAGGTCCTTGTCCGACTTGGACGCGAGGTCGTCCAGCTTCGCCTTCGCCCCCGCCCCGCCCGCCGGGACGTCGGGCTTCGGGTTCGGCGTGATGCCGTCCAGCTTGTCGTCGACCTTGTTCAGCACGTCGTCGACCCGCTTGCTGATGATCGAGCCGGGGGTCTTCCCGCCGAGGAGCCTGCCGAGCAGCTTGCCGCCGTAGTGGGAGAGGATCTCCAGCGGGCCGGCGACCACGCCGCTCAGCGCGCCCTGCTTGATGGAGTCGACCAGGGACTCCGTGTTCCAGCTCGTGGTGTGACCCGCGCCGAGCTGGTAGAGCTGGATCACCGTGTCCTGGAAGACGCCGCCGACGATGCCGATGAAGGTCTGGCTGATGATCGTCTGGAGCAGCCACCGGAAGAGCTGGTGGAGACCCTCGCGCGTCGCCGCGAACAGCGCCGACACCGGGCCCCACACCGAGCCGAAGGTGAAGACGGAGAAGAGCGTGGCGAACAGGATCTCGGCGAGCAGCTGCACGAGCTGGAGGATCGCCATGATCTTCGTGTACTCGACCTGGTTGGCGACCTTCAGCGCCACCTCGGACAGCTGACGGGACAGCTCCGCGGTCTGCTCCAGCTGGTTCGCGCCCGCCGTCCGGCCGGTCAGGTCGTTCATGGCGAGCAGGAACGAGGCGGCCGCCTCGCCGTCGAAGTCGTTCTTGACGATCGGGATCAGCTCGATGACGTAGCCGGACAGCGTCTCCAGGTCCCGCGCGACGGCACCGTAGTGTTCCGACACCCGCCGCATGAGGTCCTCGTCGGCCTCGGGCCACTCCATGCCCGACACGAACGCGAGGAAGTCGGCGATCCCTTCCGGCGGGTTGATGGCCATGGTGTGGAGGTCCTCTGATCGGGCCGACGGCTGTGCCCGGAGGAACGGGGAGCAGCGTCCGCGCGGTTCAACGGGGGGCGTGACCGCGCGGACGCGGGCCGGGCGGCCGGGCCGCCCGGCCCAGCGGCGTCCGACCCGGCTCGGTCGCGTCCGGCTCGGCCCCGGCGGGATCCGTCCCGGCTCGGTCGCGTCCGGCTCGGCCCCGGCGGGATCCGTCCCGGCTCGGCCGTGTCCGCCCGGGGGCGCAGGGGTGCCCGGCCGGCTCAGGGGCGTCCCGTCCGGCTCGGCGGCCCGCGCCCGGCTGTCGGCAGCGTCCGCCCGTCCGGGCCGGGCGGCCGACATCGGGCTGGTGCCGCCGCACGGCCGCCACGGCCTCGGCGCCGTCGCCCTCAGAAGCCGGCCGACCGGGATCCGGCCTCCTCGTCCGAGTCGGCCATGATGTCGGACGTCCGGTTCCCGGCGTCCACGACCATCCCCAGCCGCTTGGTGACGTACTCCAGGGTCTCGGTCAGGTTCTCGGTCGGCCGGTCGACCTGCTGGTGGTACGTCTTGCCGATCTCGTCCTGCCCCGCGGATCCCTTGTTGATCCGGTTGATCTCGACGATCGCCCGGCCGAGGTCCGTGAGGCAGCGCTGGTAGTCGTCGAAGTGCGCGAACTTGTTCTTGAGGTCGCTCAGGACCTTGAGGTCGTCAGCCACTGAACTCCTCCTGCCTGCCGGTGGGGATGCGGCTCTCGGCCTCGGCGGCGAACTCCTCCTGCCGGACCCTCTGTTCGGAGCCGCGGCCGGTCGCGGTCTCCTCCTCGGCCGCGAACTCCTCCTGCCTGGACTCCTTCAGTTCGCCCAGGGTCTCCTCCAGGCCGAAGGACGGGGCCATCGCACGCAGCGGCTTGAGGAGCTCGTCCATCTCGACGGGGGTGCCGGCGAGACCGGTGACGCTGCGCAGGTGCCCGCCGAAGTCCTGGAATCCCTTGATGTGTTCGATGACCTGGCTGCCCATCGCGGCCCGCGCCTCGTTCAGGACGCCGACGAGGGCCGCGGCCAGTTCGGCCGGCGCCATCGACTGGTACGCCTTGGTGTGGAAGGTCATCGAGACCACCTGGCCCTGCGGACCGACGGTCACGGACACCATGTGGTCCTTGGAGGTGACGGACGCCGTCGCCGCGTCCAGTTCGCGTTTGGCCGCGAGCATCCTGTCCCGCTGATCGTGCAGGGCGGACATCGCGTCCTTGAGGATGCCGTCGAAGTCGATGGCCATGGGCCGCCTTTCGTGAGGGAGGGAAGGGGTGTGGCTGGGCGCGGTGTCAGCGGCCGATGACCCCGCTGACGGACCCGGTGTCGGTGCCCCAGGTGTCCTCGTCCTCGGTGAGCCAGGTGGTGCGCTGACGGTCCTTGCCCTGGTTGGGCTGGCCTCCGCCGGCCGCACCGGGGCTCATCGGCGGCATCATCGGGGGCGGCGCGGACTGGGTGCCTCCCGTACCGCTCCCGGTGCCGGTCCCCGTGCCGCCGGCCCCCTGCCGGCCGCCGGTGTCCCCGCCGGCCGAGGTGGTGGCGGTGCCGGGCGGGGGCCCGCCGACGGAGCGCGCCGCCCGGTCGCCGAACGTGGTGGTGCCGCCGGTCGCCGTGCCGGTGAAGCTCTTCGGGCCGCTCCCCGTGCCGCCGCTGCCGAGGTGGTCCGGCAGCCTGGCGTGGGTGCCGCCGGGGCCGCCACTGGTCGAGGGGTGCGGCGTGGGCCGGGAGCCGAGGGCGTGCTCGGCGTTCGTGAGCAGCTGGTACGCGCGGCTGAGGGGCTTGCCGCTCGCGTCGACGACGACACCGTCCTTGAGCGTGGCTCCCTTGGGCAGCGCGTACGGGTTGCCGTTGGAGTCGAGCAGTGGCTTGCCCCTGGCGTCGAGCACGGTGCCGTCCGGGAGGACCTTCGCACCCTCGGGGAGCCGGATCTGGTCGTAGTGGGACCCCGGCAGGCCCTTGCCCGGCGTCTCCTCGGGAGGCTGCTGCTGCCCCACCTTGGCACCGGGCGGAGCGACGAGCTGTTTGCCGTTCGAGCCCAGGACCGGCTTGCCGTTCGCGTCGTAGACCTTGCCGTCTTTGCCGATGCGGGAGCCCGGCGGGAGGACGACGGGCTTGCCGTCCGCGCCCACGACGGGTTTGCCGTTCCGGTCGAGCAGCGGGGCACCCCCCGACGAACCGGACCCGGGCCGGCCGGTGGGCGGCGGGGACCCCGGTCCGCCGCCGCTCCCCGTGCCGGGCAGGGTGTCGGGGAGACCGGTCTTCGGACCGCCCGTGCCGTTGCCTCCCTTGCCCTTGTCGAAGGGGTTGCCGCCGCCTGCGCCGCCGCCGGTCCCTCCGCCGATGCCGCCCGTGCCCGCTCCGGCACCGCCGCCCGTGCCGGTCCCGCCGCCGGGGGGAGCCTCCGGGCCCGGGCCCGCGCCGCCGCCGGTGGGCAGCTGGAGCCGGGGCTGGTAGATGCCCTCGCGCAGCGCCCCTCCGAGGGCGAGGTACGCCGTGTCCACCTTGCTCATGTACGTCTGCGCCGCGGTGTCGAGCGGCTGCAGGTTCTCCAGCCACTTCTTCTTGGCGGCGAGCTCGACGCCGTCCAGCCAGAACTTCTGACTGACGTCGGAGCCGCCCTTGTCGACCACCTTGGGGTCCACGGGGTAGTAGGAGGTCGGGGCGTTCTCGCCGCCGCTGGTCTGCACCTTCCAGGTGAAGGTGCACGTCGCTCCCGACATGACCTCGGCGAGTGCGTCACGCATGCGCCACACGGGGCTGGTCTTCGGGTTCATCTCCTTCGTGTTCGGCGGCCACCACCACTGTTCGAGCGCGAGGTAGAGCTGGTAGAGGGAGTCGTTGAGCTCCTTCTTGGCGTCGGCGATGAGCGTCTCGTAGCCGCTCTTCTGGGAGAAGTCGAAGGTGTCGGGATAGCCGGTGGCGCCCTTCACGGGCTGCGGCTGGGCGAGGTCGAGCTGGACCTTGCTCATCTCCGTGGAGATGACGTCGAGGAACTTCCGGAAGGCGCCCGCCGCGCTGCCCTTCCACTCGCTCTCGTCGGCGTCGACGTTCTCCTCCCACCGCTTGATGATCGGGACCCACTTCGCCAGCCACGCGTGGGCGCCGTGGACCACGTCGGCGGCGGCGTCGAAGGAGGCGAAACTGACGGCTCCCGAATTGCGGGTCGTCGAGAACACCAGTTCCGTCAGGACCTTGTTGGCGTCGCTGTGGAACAGGTTGAACTTGGACTTGGGGCTGTCCAGGACGTTCGTCCAGTCCAGGTTGAACCCGATGACGCACGAGTACTGCTGGTCGCCGTTCGCGTAGTCGTTCTGCGTGAGGGGGATGACGTGCGAGACGTCGAACCTCTCGGAGAGGGCCTTGCCGTCGCCGCCCACGATCTCGATGTGGGCGGTGTCCGACGACCGCCACTTCTCGGCCGTCACCGCCTCGCGGTTCGTCAGCGCGTTGGTGTCGGGAAGAAGGACCTTGATGGCCTGTTCCCAGGTGAAGGTTGCCATGGGGTGCGCGGGAATCCCTTCCGGAGGCGTCGGCGCCGGGGCTAGTTGCCGGCCGAGGTGGAGGAGCCGGTGCCGGACCCGGTGCCCGGGCCGGAGCCGCGCTGGATGTCGTTGAGGATCTCCCACATCTCGGTGACGTCGACGGACTCGTCGTCCGAGTTCTGGAAGGTCTCCTTGACGAACATCAGGTCGAGGTTGGCCGACTTGGCGATCCTGCGGAACGCGTCCAGCGCGCTGTTCAGCTCCTTGCACAGCGACGCGAACCCCTCCTGCACGGACAGGGCGCTCACCAGCTCCTTGACGTTGCCCGGCAGGAGCTTGCTGTTCCCGACGCCCTTCTCCCAGGAGAGCAGCGCCATCACGGACGGGTCCTGGAAGTCCGTGAGCAGCGTGTTGAACTTGAACGCGTAGTCGCGCAGCACGTCGTCCGTGATCGACGTGACCGTCCCGCCGTTCGGGTCGTTGCCGGTCGGGTTTCCCATCAGTGCTCTCCTGCCGAAGTCTCGGTCGTACGTCGTCCGGGCCGTCCGGCACGGAGAACGGGGGCACCGGGCCCCGGGGTTCAGCAGCGGCCGGGGGACGACGGAGCCCGGCGCCGCCCGGCCGGCGAAGGGCGGGCGCGCCGGGCTCGTGAGAGGGACTCAGCGCTGGAAGAGGAAGGCGCTCTTGCGGTCACCGTTGCGGATGATGCCGTGCGCGTCCGCGAGCAGGTCCGCGCCCGTCTTGAACTGGCCCGACAGATCGGCGTCCAGCATGCCGACGGCACGCTGGAACTCGTCGAACTCCTTGGCCGCCTCACCGGTGAACTCGGCCTTGATGGCGTCGAGGCGCTTCAGGATCGTGTCCAGTGCCGCGTCCATGGCGGCGGCGACCTGCACCATCTGGGCGTTGGCGTCCTCGAGCACGCCGTGCTTGATCTCCATCGACATGTCGCTCATGCGCGTTCCTTACACAGAAGGGGAAGAAGGGGGAGGAGTCGGGGGACGGGACGCTCCGTCGGCGTCACCTGCTGAGGACGTCGTAGACGTCGCCGCTCCACAGGTCCATGTTGGCCTCCGCCTCGCCCGAGGTGTCCGCCATGACCTTGCTGGTGACGCCGACGGCGTCCAGGAGGTCCTTGTACTCGGCCATCACCGTGCGATAGCCGCGCTGCCAGTTCTCGATCTTCGCGATGAACTTGGTGCCGGCGGCCGACTTCATGCTGTCGAAGACCTGCTGGGCGATGTCCTCGGACTGGGTGTAGGACCGCTCCATCGTCTGAAGGTGCCCCTCCAGTTCGTTGAGGGTCTGTGTGAGTACCGCTGACGAAACCTTGAGGGTGTCGTGGGGAGTGGTCACCTGATCTCCTTCGATCGTCGGGTCGTGGGTTCCCGGCAGGGTGAACGGCCCGTTCACGAGCGGGGGTTCACCGCGGGCAGCGGCAGTCAGCCCCGCGCGTCCCGCCGCTCCGCCGCGCTGCAGGCCGGCGCCCGCAGGCCCACGGCCGGCTCGACCACCCCGGCCGCTGCCAGCGCCGCCGGGTCCAGGGCCGGTCCGGACGGCAGCAGGGTCAGCAGCGTCGCGGGCACCCCGGACGGCGCCGCGCCGGCGTAGCCGAGGGTCTTCGCGGACTCCGGCGTCGGCAGCGGGTACTTCACACCGTTGTCGGCGACCAGATACGTCGTCCCGGCCGCGCCCGCCCCGGACAGCGCGCGCACCAGCGCGCCGCCCCCCGGCCGTACGGAGACCAGGTCCGCCGCGCCGCACGCCGCCGTCACCCCGGGCTGGGGCGTCACCGGCCGGCCCGCGACCGCCGCCGCGTCGGCGACGGTCACCAGAGTCCCGGGGCCGCCGTCCGCCGCGGGGCGCACCGCCGTGCACACGCCCTGCCCGGCGCCCGGCACCACCAGCTCCGGCGGCTCCGCCGGAAGCCCCGCCCCCGGCAGGGTCCCGGCCGGTGCCGGGTGAGCGGCCAGATCCGCGGCGCCCACCGCCACGGCGACCGCCGGCGCTCCCGCATACGCCTCCCGCTGCGTGCGCGGGTCGCCGCGCAGCAGCTCGAAACGGGTGCGGTCCAGTGCCGCCAGGCCCTTCCGGGTCAGCACGTACGGCTCGCCGCCCGGGCCCGTGAAGAGGCGGCCGATCCGGGTCTCCCGCCCGGCCAGCGCGGGACCGGGCTCGCCGCGCCCCGCGATCTCCGGCAGGGCCAGATCGGGGCCCGCGGGAAGGGAGTTCAGATAGGACGACGCCACCGGGAACGGAGTGGCCGTGCCGTAGCCCAGCGCCGTCCCCGCGCCCGCGCCCAGGCGCAGCCGCCTGCCCTGCCACAGCACATGGGCGCTGCCGTCCGAGGCCGCCACGAGGACCGCCTGCCCGGGCCCCAGCGCCCGGCCCGCCCCCGCCGCGCCGACGGCCACGGAGACCACCGGGCCCGGCCGACCGGTCGTCGCCGCGGCCTCCGCCAGGCCGCACACCAGCCAGTCGTCCCGGGCCAGCGCGGACGCGGCGGGGAGCCCGTCCGGAGCGCCCACGATGCCCACCGGCCCGCCCCGCGGTACGGTCCCGAGCGAGTTCAGGCCGACCTGCGTCACGGTCATCTTCTCCCCGGCCACGAGCCGGGCGCTGGCCTGGTTGAGCACCGGCCGCAACTCCCCGCCGACGAACAGGTACCGGGCGCCCGTCTCCTTGACGACCACCAGGGTTCCCGGCTTGGCCCAGCCCGTCGCGCCGCCCGGCTTGACCGCCCCGTACAGGCCGGTGACCAGGGCGATGATCACGGCGATGAACAGTCCGGTCCGCACCCCTCGGGTGGTCCGCCGGGTCGGGAGGTCCAGCGCGTCGGGCTCGCCCCGCACCATCCCGGCCCCGAGCCTGCTCATCACGAACAGGTGGGCCTGCACCTGGTCGCGCCTGGACTGCATGTGAACTCCTGGGTGGGAAGGGGACGTCGGTGGACGGGGGTGTGCCGGGAAGCGCCGCTCAGCCGGTGAGCCCGCGCACCCACGCGAAGAGCCCGGCCTCGGTCAGCGCCAGCGGGATCAGGCTCAGCGCCAGCGCACTGTGCAGCAGGTCGGCGGCCCGGCCCCAGTACGGCAGCAGCCGGCGGCCCGGCACCGTCCACGAGAAGATCGCGAGCGCCGCGGCCGCGGCCACCAGGCCCGTCAGCAGGCCGAGCCGGCCCGTCGGCCCGAGGGAGAGCGCCCCTCCGGCCGCGAGCAGGGTGAGCCCGTACACCCCCGGCAGGATCAGGGCCAGCCGCTGCCACCGCGAGCCGACCTCCCGGACGTGCAGGATCAGCAGCAGCGAGAGCACGGCCGCGAGTGCCGCGGGCGCCCAGCCCGGCGCGGGTGCCATCAGCGTGAGGCAGGCGGCGCACAGCGCGCCGCTCACCCCGTGGAAGGCCGTCAGATAGGCGTCGGCCACCGCGCTGCGGTCCACGACCTCCTGCGCCGGATAGGGATCGATGTCCTCCTGCAGCTCCTCGGCCCGGCGCGGCAGCGCGGGCAGCCTCAGCCCGGACAGCCGGAAGGCGAAACCGGGCAGCAACGCCCCGGACGCCACCACGAGCACGGCCAGCGCCCCCGCCGTCTCCGAGGCGGAGAGCCCCGCCAGGACGAGTGCCCCCGCCGCGGACGCGGCGACCGCGCCGACGAGCAGCCCGAGGAACAGGGGCGCCGAACAGGCCACGGACGCGAGCGCCAGGACCGACCCGCCGGCCGCCGCCGAACCGCCCGCGAGCAGCCGGGCGGCCGTCAGGTCGCTCTCCCCGGCCGGCAGCAGCGCCCCGGCCAGCGCCAGATAGGGCACCGCCGCGGCGCCGAGCGCCGTACCGGCCCCGGCGTCCCCCACCGCCCGCGCGGCGCTGCCCGCGCCGAGCAGCAGGAGGACCCCGGTGCCCGCCGCCGCGACCACCCGCAGCGAGCCGAGCCCTCCGGAGAGCGCCAGGAGGACGAGACCGCCCGCCAGCGCCAGCATCGCGACGCCGAGCGCCAGGTGGTGGGTCAGGGCCGGGTGCCAGCCGTCGCCGCGCCGCTCCAGCCCCGCCGCGACGCCGTCGACGATGTCGTCGAAGTGCACCTCCGGCAGCGCCTCGCGGCGCATCCGCAGGTAGAGCCGTTCGCCGTCGCGCAGTCCCAGGGCCTCGGCGGTCCGCTCCTCGTCCAGCGGCTCCTCGCCGAGCCGCTGGAGCACCCAACCGCCCGCCTCGACGGCCTTCTCGTCCAGATCGTCCCCGGAGTAGCCGACGACGGTCGGCAACAGGTCCGCCAGGGGGACGTCGGCCGGTACGGAGAGCTCGACCACCTTGTGCGGCCCGTGGAACCTCAACCGGCACAGCCCCGCCACCGCGCTACCGCTCACTGCCCGCGTGTCCTTCCTGCTGTCCAGCCGAGGCCGGAACGCCCTCGGCGGACAGGGGAACGGAAGCGCCCGGGCGCCCGGTTCAGCCGCCCTCGTGCCGCTCGCCCCGCAACTCCCGCACCAGCGCCTCGACACCCTCCTCGCCGTACCGCGCCACGAGCACGGCGGCCAGCTCGGCCACCGACCGCCGCTCGCCCTCGCTCCAGCCCGCCGCCGACGGATGCTCGTCGACCACGAACACGCGCGCGACCGACAGCGCCTCCGGCCCCGGAGCCTCGTCCCGGGCCGCGGGCCCGAGCAGCCCGGCGAGCACGCCCGCCACCTCCACCGCGGTGGCCTCGGGCACGTCCAGCCCCGCCACGGCCCCGCCGAGCGGATCCGCCTCCTCCGGGCTCACCCCCGGCAGCCACGTGCGCAGCAGCGCCCCCACCTCGTACGCCTCGTCGTCCTCGTCCCCGTACACCGCTCTCCCCCCGACACCGCCCCGACGGGCGTGCGCACACCGCCCGGCCCGGCCCGGCGACCGGCCGGACCCGTGACCCGGCGGGCGTCCGTGAGCGCGCACGCCTCACCCCTTCCTCCGCTCCCTCCCTGCCGCAGCGGTCAACGCATCTCACGGCCGCCGGGTTCACCCGGGGCGGCTCCGCAGCCACCGTACGGACCGACTGAACCGCCCGGTACCACCCGTCCGTTCCCGACTGACGAGGAAACCGCAGAGAGTCGGCCGCCCGGCGGAAGCCAGGCGTGAGGAGCGAAGTTCGTTGAGCGTGGTGCAAGTCAACCGCCCGCCGCGGCGGCCGGGCCCCGAGATGCCCGACGGCGAGATCCAGCTCCAGGAGCCCCCCGGCCTGCCGGAGAAGCAGAACGGCATGGGCAGCATCATCACCATGGTGCCCATGGCGCTGTCCTCGCTGTCCATGGTCTTCATCTTCCTGCGGCCCAACGGCGGCATGATGACGTACATCGCCATGGGCACCATGGCGGTCTCCGCCATCGGCATGGTCGTCACCCAGATCATGCGCGGCAACGCCGACCGCAAGCAGGAACTGACCGGCGAGCGCCGCGACTACCTGCGCTACCTGGCCCAGATGCGGCGGCAGGTGCGCAAGGAGATCCTCCGCCAGCAGGAGGCCCTGGCCTGGCGCCACCCCGACCCGGCGGAACTGCCCTTCCTGGTGCGGACCTCGCGCCTGTGGGAACGGCGCTCCTCCCACCCGGACTTCAGCGACGTGCGGATCGCGCGCGGCTCCCAGCGCCTCGCGGTGCGCCTCGCCCCCCTCGCCACCAAACCGGTCGAGGACCTCGAACCGCTCGGCGCCCACGCGCTGCGCCGCTTCATCCACGCGTACGGTTCCGTCGCCGACCAGCCCGTCGCCATCCACCTGCGCGGCTTCGCCCACGTGCTGATCCGCACCGACGCGGACGGCGACGGCGCCACCCCCACGGCCGAGGCCGGGACCGGTGCCGACGACGACCGGTCCCGCGCCCTGGTCCGGGCCGTCCTCGCCCAGCTGACCACCTTCCACGCCCCCGACGAACTGCGCGTCGCGGTCGTCGCCGCCCCCGACCGGCGCCGGCACTGGGAGTGGACCAAGTGGCTCCCGCACGCCCTGCACCCCCACGAGACCGACGGCGCCGGGCCGCTGCGGCTCGTCGCCGGCACCATCGGCGAACTGGAACAACTGCTCGGCGAGGAGTTCGGTGCCCGGCCGCCCTTCGAGCCCGACGCCACGCCCGGCCGCGAGGAGCCGTACACCGTCGTCGTCCTCGACGGAGCCGCCTTCACCTCCCCCCACCGGGCCGCGCTCGGCGGCTACCGCAACGCCACCGTCGTCGACGTCGGCTCCGCCCTGGAGTGGAAGCACGGCAGGCTCACCCTCCGGCTGCGCGTCACCAGCACGCCCGACGGCCCCTCCGCCCTGGAGATGGTCGGCGCCGACCGCAACCGCAAGGACCAGATCACCCCGCTCGGCGTCCCCGACGCTCTCACCCCCGTCGCCGCCACCCGGCTGGCCGCCGCCATGGCCCCGTACCGCCTCGGCGACAGCCTCGACTCCGGCGAACCCCTGGAGACCGACTTCGACCTGGCCGGCCTGCTGGGCATCCCCGACCTGCACCGCTTCGACGTCAAGGAACAGTGGGCGCGGCGCAACCAGTCCAACAAGCTCCGGGTCCCCCTCGGCCTCGGCCCCGACGGCACGCCCATCGACCTCGACATCAAGGAATCCGCCCAGGGCGGCATGGGCCCGCACGGCATGCTGATCGGCGCCACCGGCTCCGGCAAGTCCGAACTGCTGCGCACCCTCGTCCTGGCCCTGGCCCTGACCCACTCCTCGGAGATCCTCAACTTCGTCCTCGTCGACTTCAAGGGCGGCGCCACCTTCCTCGGCCTGGACCGCCTGCCCCACACCTCCGCCGTCATCACCAACCTCGCCGACGAGGCCGACCTGGTCGACCGCATGCGCGACGCGCTCCACGGCGAGATGATCCGCCGCCAGGAACTGCTGCGCGCCGCCGGGAACTACGCCTCCCTCCTGGAGTACGAGACCGCGCGAGCCAACGGCACCCCGCTGGACCCGCTGCCCACGCTCTTCGTCGTCGTCGACGAGTTCTCCGAACTGCTCGCGGCCCACCGCGACTTCATGGACCTCTTCGTCATGATCGGGCGCCTCGGCCGCTCCCTCGGCGTCCATCTGCTGCTCGCCTCCCAGCGCCTCGACGAAGGACGCGTGCACCAGCTGGAGTCCCACCTGTCGTACCGGATCGGCCTGCGCACCTTCTCCGCCATGGAGTCCCGGGGCGTCCTGGGCGTCCCCGACGCCTACCAGCTCCCCTCCCAGCCCGGCAACGGCTACCTGCGCAGCGACATCTCCACCCTCACCCGCTTCAAGGCCGCCTACGTCTCCGGCAGCTACCGGCCCAAGCGCCGCCCGGCCGCACGCCGTTCGGTCATCGAGGGCCAGGTCGTCGCCCTCGGCACCGAGTACGTGGCCCCGCGCGTGCTGCCCGCGACCCCCGACCCGGAGGAGGAGCCGGCGGCCGAGGAGACCGGGACGCTCCTCGACATCGCCGCCGAACGCCTCGTCGACGCCGGACCGCCCGCCTACCAGGTGTGGCTGCCGCCCCTCGACGTGCCGCCGACCCTGGACGAACTGCTGCCCCCGATCGGCCCCGACCCCGACCACGGCTTCACCGCCGAGGGCGAGACCCGCGGCACCCTCAAGGTCCCCGTCGGCGTCGTCGACAAGCCCTTCCAGCAGGTCCGTGACCTGCTCGTGGCCGACCTGGGCGGAGCCGACGGCCACATCGGCATCGCCGGCGCGCCCCAGTCCGGCAAGTCCACCCTCATCCGCACCCTGATGACGGCGCTCGCGCTCACCCACACCCCGGCCGAAGTGCAGTTCTACTGCCTGGACTTCGGCGGTGGCGCGCTGTCCGGCCTGCGCGGCCTGCCGCACGTCGGCGGGGTCACCGGCCGGCACGATCCCGACCGGGTCGTCCGGACCATCGCCGAGGTCAACGCGGTCATCACCCGCCGCGAGAAGTACTTCGCCGAACTCGGCATCGACTCCGTCACCGCCTTCCGCCGCAGGAAGGCGGCAGGCGAACTCCCCGACGACCCACACGGAGACGTGTTCCTGGTCGTCGACGGCTGGAACACCCTGCGCCAGGACTTCATGGACCTGGTCCAGCCCCTCACCCTCCTCTCCCAGCGCGGTCTCAACTACGGCGTCCATCTGGTCATCGGCACCACCCGCTGGGGCGAGATCACCGGAGCCCTCCGCGACCAGCTCCAGACCCGCTTCGAACTCCGCCTGGGCGACGCCGTGGACTCGGTCGTCAACATGCGGGCAGCGGCGAAGGTCCCCAAGATCCCCGGCCGCGGGCTCACCGCCGACCAGATGCACTTCCTGTGCGCACTGCCCCGCATGGACGGCATCGGCACCGTCCACGACCTCGGCGAGGGCGTCGCCGACCTCGTCGACGTCGTCGCCGACCACTGGACCGGCCCGCGCGCCCCCGAGGTCCGGATGCTTCCCCTCGTCCTCGACGCCGCCGACCTCCCCGAGCCCCACGGCTCCCTGCGGATCCCCCTCGGTCTGGAGGAGAACGACGTCCAGCCGCTGTGGCACGACTTCTCCCAGGACCCGCACCTGATCGTCGTCGGCGACAGCGAGACCGGCAAGACCAACCTGCTCAAGCACATCGCCACCCAGATCATGCGTGCCTACACCCCCGACCGGGGCCGCCTGATGCTGGTCGACTTCCGCCGGGAGATGTACGAGACCGTGCCCGAGGAATACCGCCTCGGCTACGCGGTCTCCGCGGACCCGCTGCGCCAGATGATCACCGGCGCGGGCAAGGCGATCGCCAACCGCGTCCCGGCCGCCGACATCACGCCGGACCGGCTGCGGCTGCGCGACTGGTGGAGCGGCCCGGAACTCTTCGTACTCGTCGACGACTACGACCTGGTCAGCGGCTCGATGTCGGCCCACCCCTTCGCCGCCGTCCTCGACCACCTGGCCCAGGGCGCGGAGATCGGCCTGCACGTCATCGTCGCCCGCTCCGCCAACGGCGCCGGCCGCGGCCTGTCCGACCCGCTCCTGCGCAGGCTCCAGGACGTCAACACCCCGGCCGTGCTGCTCTCCTGCCCGCCGACCGAGGGCTACCTCTTCGGTGGCACCAAGCCGAAGGTGCTGCCCACCGGACGCGCGCTGCACATCACCCGCCGCCGCACCGTGCAGCTCCAGACCCCGCTGCTCGACCCCGACGGCCGGGCCCCGCAGAACGGACACGCCGGATGACCGCCCCCGCCACCGCCGCCCGATCGGGCACGCATCCCGTCGGCCCGCACCTGCTGATCGCCCCCGAGGAGACGGCCGCCGCGCTGACACCCGTCCTGAGCGGTCTGCCCCCGCTGCCCGGTGCGCTCCTGGTGCTGGCCGCGGCACCCGACGCGGCACCGGTCCTCCGTCACGCCCTCCCGGACCTGGTGGCCCTGGCCGCAGAACGCGGCGCGAACCGTCTGGTCCTCGCCGCCTCGGGCCTCGCCGCGCAGGGCCCGGGCGGCCGACGCCCGGTGCAGGCGGTCGCCGCGACGGCGGACTTCCCGGTGGTCGCCCCGGACGCAGCGGTCAGCGTCGAGCCCGACGGCACGCTGCGACTCGCGGTACCGGGCGCCTGGTGGCTGGCGGGACCGGGGGAGGAGCCGGTCGAGCTGGGTCCGGGATGGCCGCCGCAGGAAGCGCAGCCGCTTGAGCGGCCGGAGCGGCCGGAGCAGCTTGAAGAGGAGCCGGAGGAGCGGCAGGAAGAGGAGCGGGCAGCGGAACAGCCGGCCGAACGGGTCGGGGAGCAGGAAGAGGGGAAACGGGAGACGGGGGAACAGGAGACGGGGGAACAGGAGACGGGGGAACAGGAGACGGGGGAACCGCTCCCGCCGCCGGCCCCACCCGTTCCCGTCGTGGCGGAGTCCGGATCCGGTGCGCACCGATTCGGAGCCGCGCCGAAGGCCGGGCCTCGGAGGAACCGTCATTTGCGCCGGGGCAGCCGCTCACGGAGGACCCGGGGGAGGAGCGGTCGGAGAGCAGCCGAACCGTGCCGGGCGGAGTGTGGCTGGGAGGAGCGCCCGAGGCGGTCGACCCGCTGATCGGCGTCGGCCCGGACACCTTCCTCCTGGGCGTCGGATCACCCGGCCGTCCCGCACTGCCCGCCGCGGAACTCCTGGACCGGGTGCCGGCGTACGCGGCGGACGCGCGGCACCTCCTGCTGGCCGCGCCGTGGGCCGCGCCGTCCGAACTCGTCGCCATGGCGGCGTCCCTCGCCGACCGCCTCGACCGTACGGTGCGGGCGGCGATCGGCCTCCCCGTACGGACGCCCGACGCGCATGCCACCACCTTCCTCGACGGACGGGGCGCGCCCACCTGGCAGCCGCTCCTGCTCGAACTCGCCGCCTCGCCCGCGCACCACCGCGTGGTGCCGTCCGCCTGGCTGCGGCCGTCGGGACCGGAGGCGACGGGCCCCGCCCGCTACGCGTGCGCGGACCTGGCGGGCTGGGTGCTCGAACTCGTCCCGGCGGGAGTCTGGCTGCGCCCGGCGGACGGCGTGACCGACGCCCGTCCCCGCACGCTGCCCCCCGACCCGGCCGGCCCGGTCCTGGTCGTGGGTGACGGGGAGCGGCCCCTCGGCCCCGAGGTCCGGCGGGCTCTGTCCGGGGTGCCGGCCGTGCTGCCGGACCTGGGCGCGACGGAACCGTACGGACTGCTGCTCCACGGCGACGCGTCCGACGAGGAGCGGCCCCGCTCCTGGGCGGGCGAGCTGAACCTGCGCTGGCTGGGCTCGACGAACGCGCATGCGGCGCCGGCAGCGGAGTCGGAGGCGGGTACCGAGCCCGCCTCCGCGCCGCGTACCGGACCGCTCGCGCCCCCGACCGCGAGCGAACCGCCCGGCACGCCCCCGGAGCCGGCCCCGACCCCGACCCCGCGCCCGACGCCGACCGCGACCCCGGCACCGGTCCCGAGTCCGCCGTCGGAGGCGCCGGCGCCCCTGGTACGGGAGACGCCCGAGCCCGCGCCGCCGGATTCCTCCGTCGCCCCGTCGGTGTCCGTCGCCCCGTCGGTGCCGGGCGGTCGCAGCGGACCGGACGACCGAGCCGCCCTCCGGGAACTCCTGGGCGAGAAGTACCACATCCTCGCGAGCAAGGCGGAGTTGCTGGCCTCCCGCCTGCCGTCGCTGCGCTCCCTGGCGCAGGACGGCCTGAAGCCGGACCTGGTCGCCATCGCGCTGTACCAGGCGGACGCCCCCGACCTGGGCTCGCGGGCGGGGCTGGCCGCGGCCGCCCGTGCGGCCGCGCCCGGCCCCTGCACACCGCTGCTGCGCTGTCTGGAATCGGGGCTGCGCCGCCTGCCGGGGCATTACGGGGCGGTGATGCTGGCGGCCCCGGTGGAGCGGGTGCCGTTGGACCGTTACGTGCCGGGCACGGTGATCGTCGAACCCGCGCCGGTGGCGGCCGTCCCGGCGTGCGACGCGGAACTGGCCGGCGCGGTGGAGTTCGGGATCTGGTCCACCACCGGCCGCCGGACGTCCGTCTTCAGCGGGACCGACGCCGAACCGGAGGTGGTGTTCCCCCCGGGCACGGCCTTCTCCGTCCTGGCCCTCCACCTGCCGGAGGACGACACCACACCGATCCGCGTCCTGCTCCGCGAGGTCTCGCCCGCGGAGACCGACGGGGCGGACGACCGTGCCCGGAGACGCGACGAGCAGGCCCGTACGCGGCTGACCGAATGGTTCGAGCGCAGGGACATGCTGGAGCCGCACGACCGCCGCACGGTCCCGGACGCGACCCGCTTCCACGTGGCCCCGGGAGCGGCCCTGAACTGACGCGCGTGCCACCGACGGCCGGGCGTCCTCCGGTGCCGCGCCCCCGTCGGACTTCATGCGGCGGGCCCGGCCGGTCGTCGCCGGCCGGGCCCGTCCCGGCACACCCGCGGAGCCTGTGGGGAGGCTCAGCCGGTGGTGACCGCGGTGTCGTCGATCAGGAAGCTGGTGGCCGCGGACGAGTCCTCGGTGCCGGTGAACTTGATCGTGACCGTCTTGCCCTTGAACGCCGAGAGGTCGAGCGTCCGCTGGGTGTAGCCGCCGGGCGTGGCGTTGGAGTACGTCGCCAGGGTCGTGGTGGTGGTGCCCGAGACGACCTGCGCCTTCAGGGTGTCGTACGGCGTGGTGCCCGACTCCTTGGTGTCGATCGCCAGGTAGAAGCTGAGCTTGGGCGCCGTCGCGGTGGCCGGGACGGTCACCGACTGGGACAGGGTGTCGGTGTGCGCGCTGCCGTAGCCGTCCAGCCAGGCGTAGTACGAGCCGGAGCGCGGGTTGGCGCCGGCGTCGTTGGTGATCACACCGCTGCTGGCGGTCCAGTTGACCGCGCCGGACTCGAAGCCCGGGTTGGCGAGCAGGTTGGTGCCGCTCGGCGGGGTGGTGCCGCCACCGCAGGTGGTGGAGGTCGGGACGACGGCGACACCGCTCCACGCCTTCTCCACGGCGGCGCACTGGCTGCTGCTCGCGCCGTACAGGTCGATCGCGGCCTTGATGCTCGCGGTGCGGGCCTCCGGGTAGGTGGTGCCCGAGGTCATGTACGTGGTGAGCGCGCGGTACCAGATCTTGCCCGCGGCGGAGTTGCCGACGCCGGTGACCGTGCCGCCGTCACAGGTCGGGCTGTTGCCCCACTGGGAGGAGCCGGAACCGACGGCCAGCAGGTAGAAGAAGTGGTTGCCGACTCCGGACGAGTAGTGCGGGTCGAGGTTCTTGGTGCCGGTGGTCCAGCAGCTCTGGGAGACGCCGTCCTTCTTCGGGTCGTCCATGTACCGCAGCGGCGTGGAGCTGATCTTCTCGCCGATGAGGTAGTCGGGAGCGTCCGCCGCGCTGTTGGCGTTGAACTCCACCAGGGTGCCGAAGATGTCGCTGGTCGCCTCGTTCAGACCGCCCGCGTCGCCGAAGTAGTTCAGGCCGGCGGTGGCGGAGGTGACGCCGTGGCTCATCTCGTGACCCGCGACGTCGAGCTCGGTGAACGGCTTGTCGCCGGGGGCGCCGTCGCCGTAGATCATGCTGAAGCTGGTGTCGTCCCAGCCGGCGTTGGCGTAGTTGTTGCCGTAGTGCACGAAGGAGCGCGCGCCGACGCCGTCGTTCTTGATGCCGTTGCGGCCGTGCACGTTCTTGTAGTAGTCCCAGGTCGCCTGGATGCCGAAGTGGGCGTCCGCCGCGACGGTGGCGCGATCGGTGAGCGTGCCGTTGCCCCACACGTTGTCGGTGTCGGTGAACGCCTTGCCCCAGCCGGCCGGCGGGCTGTCGTTGGTGGCGGTCAGGTTCTGCGCGTCACGGGTCTCCCCGTTGCCGCGGGTGCCGTCCTTGAGCTGGTAGCCGCCGGAGACCGCGGTGGTGGTCAGCGGGACGTCGCCCACCTGGTAGCCGTGGCCGGTGCCGTCGGCGGTGTGGAAGGCGTTCCACGTCTGCCCGACCTTGCCGGTCATCGCGTCCACGAGCACGTTGAAGTGGCTGGGCGACTGGTCGGGGGCGGTGCCGTCGACGGTCACCTGCCACGCCAGCCGCGGCGTGCCGGAGAGGGCGTCCACGACGAGCTTGCTGGTCGTCCGGGCGCGCTTGCCCCGGAACTGCTTCTGCGCCAGGCTCTCCGCCCGCCCGGCGGCGACCTTGGGCGTCACCGCGAGGGAGAGGCTGTCCTTGAGCGTCAGCGTGCTCTCGCGGAAGGCCCCGTTGGGCGCGGAGTGCACGACGACGTCGCCGCCGAGCACGGGCAGGCCGCGGTACTGACGCGTCATGTGCACATGCCGCGTGCCGTCCTGGTCGACCAGGACGGAGGCCGACGCGAAGGTGTCGTCGGAGCTCGCCCGCACGGCGCCGGGGTGGGCGGCGATCGAGGCACGGGCGTCCTGGACGGCCTGGTTCCTGTCGGCCCTGGGCGGGTGGGGCCGGGCCGTGGGGGCAGCGGCGGCGGGGGATCCCATGCCGGCTATGAGCAGGCCGCTGACGGCCAGCGAGATCGATGCGGCAAGAACGGTTCTCTTCATGGGCCCGGATCGTGGCCGCCGTGGGGAAGCCGGGTCAACGAGCCCCAACTCTGTTTAATTGCGGGCGCTGTGAAGAGGCCGGTGGCCGGTTCCGCCCCCGGCTGGGGCCCCGCCCCCGCCCTGAGCTTTGGTCAAAACTGTTCACAGAGTGTCTTACGTCTCGTCGATATCCGGTCAGGTCGTGGCTAGCCTGTGGCCCCGCTGCATCCCCCCACGGATGTGCCGATTCCCGCCGGCGCATCCATCCCCCCACGAGTGCGCTGTTCCAGGCAGCGCCTCCATCCCCAGGCACGCGACGTCGGTGCAGGAGGCGAGAGACTGGTGAACACCGGTGGAACCACCCGGTTCGAGCGGACGGCCGAGGTCCCACGGCTGCAGGAGCTGAAGACCGTACGGCGAAGAGAAGGCGCGGCCGAACTGCGCGACGTGCTCCGCACCGGCCCCTTCGAGGCCGCCCTGGACACCGCCGTGCGGGCCAGCGGACTCAGTCTCGAACGGATCCAGCACCGACTCGCCGAGCGCGGCGTGGAGATCAGCGTGACCACGCTCAGCTACTGGCGGCGTGGCCGCAGCCGCCCCGAACGCCCCCAGTCGCGGCGGGCGGTCCGCCTCCTCGAAGAGCTGTTGGGCGTCCCCACCGACGGGCTGGTCTCGTTGCTCGGCCCGCGCCGCCCCCGGGGCCGCTGGGTCCAACGGGACGACGAGGTGGTGGAGACGGAACACCTGTGGCGGGAGTTCGTCAGCCTCCCGGAGCTGCTGGCCGAGCTGGGCAGCACGGACGACGGCCTCGTCCGGGTCGCCGCGCACGACAGCTACGAGCTCGACGCGCAGGGCGCCGGAGCACGGCTGACCACCCGCCTGACGCTGAAGGCGATCCGGGACGGGGTGGACCGCTGCGTGGTGATCCTCCGGGGCGAGGACCCCGACGGAGCCCTGCCGGAGTTCGCCGACGTGCGCAACGCGCGCCTGGGGCGGCTGCGCTCGGACCGTAGCGTGCCGCTGGTGGTCGCCGAACTGTTCCTGGACCGCACGCTGTCCGAGGGAGGGACGACGCTGATCGAGTACACCCTGCGGTTCCCCGACAAGGGACGCCGCGCCGAGGAGTGCGGGCGTGGGTTCCACGCCCCCGCCCTCCTCTACACCCTGGAGGTCGCCTTCCACCCGGACGCCGTGCCGGTGCGCTGCCGGCGCTGCGCCAGTGCCGCGGTCAGCGGGGAGCCCCTGTCGGCGGAGCCGGTCTGGATCAGCGCCGCCGGACGCGTGCACGCGGTCTTCGAGAACCCGGGGCCCGGCTTCCGGGCACTGCGCTGGGAGTGGCACTGAGCGACGACGGGGCGGCCGTACGCGCGCCGCGCGTCGTCCGGATCGGCCCCCCGGCCTCCGGCCCGCGGCGCGCGCGTCGTCCCGTGGTTCCCCCGGCCCCCGCCCGGAGTATGCGCCGGTCCGCGCCCCGTCGTGCTGCCGTGCGCGGGCGGTGGAGGACGTTCGAGCCCCCTGCCCGGACGCGCCCCGGGCGCCGATCCCGTAGTCGATCGCGTCAACTTGCGGCTGGTTCCCGTCGGAAACCGGTCTTGTCGCCCGGGTGTTACGCGGGTGACATCACGTGCGCGTATTACTGTTCATTGACCTCGACTTGAACGTGCTTTGGTGAATTCTGACATCCGTGCGACCCGGGGGAGGGGAGTGCTCATGAGGCCCGCCGGGCACACCACCGCGACACCCCGAGCCGCCTCGGCGCGCACCCTCGTCCTCACCCTCTTCCTCGCCCTCCTCCTCGCCGTGACCTGCGGCAGCGGGAGCCCCTCGGCCGGGGCCGGGCCACGAACCGCCGCTCCACCGCCCCGTGTCCTGGCCGCCGTCCCCGGTCCGTACGAGACCGTCCCCTCGAACGACGGCGAACTCACCGCCGCCACCGGCCGCGCCACCGCCGGCCGCCACGGACGACGTCGCACCATCCCGCGTCGCACCGCCCCGGGCCATCCGCCCCTCACCGAACTCCCGCCCGCACCGGCCCTTCCGGAGCCACGGCCGGCCGCTGACGGCGGGACGCGCGCGAGACGGCACCACGCGAACGACGCCGACGCCGCGCGCACGCACACCCACGCACCCTCCGCACTCCAGGTGTTTCGCCGCTGACAGGCAGGACCCAAGCGAAGAGCCGTCCTGTCAGCCCGACGCGCCGCGACGGCGCGCCAGGAGGAATACACGCATGCAGCCCCTCATCGACAACGCCCGCCGATTCGGACAGCGCCCTGAGGAGTTCGCCCCGCTCGCCCAGGGCCAGTCACCCGCCGCCCTCTTCATCACCTGCTCCGACTCCCGGGTCGTTCCCGCACTCATCACCGGCGCCCGCCCCGGAGAACTCTTCGAACTGCGGACGGCGGGCGGCATCGTCCCCCCGTACGCCGGCACGGCCCCCGCCGGTGAGACCGCCACCATCGAGTACGCCGTCGAAGTCCTGGGCGTACGCGACGTCGTGGTCTGCGGCCACTCCCACTGCGGTGCCGTCGGCGCCCTCGTCCGCGGCGACGACCTCAGCGCCGTACCCGCCGTCCGGGACTGGCTCGCCCACGCGGCCCCCGACGGCGCACCCGGCCGCCCCGACGATCCGGCCGTCGCCGACGCCGTACGCGGCCACGTCCTCGCCCAGCTGCTCCGGCTGCGCTCCTACCCCTGCGTGGAGCGCGGCCTGGCAAACGGCGGGCTGCGACTGCACGGCTGGTACTACGAGGTGCACACCGGCGCCGTCAGCGCGTACCGCCCTCTGACCGACTCCTTCGAGACCCTGTGAAAGGGGAGATCCGCGTGCCGACTTCCCTCTCCCGCGTCCCCCGCTCCCTCGCCCGCTTCTCCCACCTCCGGCAGGACTTCGCCGCCTCGCTCGTCGTCTTCCTCGTCGCGCTCCCGCTGTGCATCGGTGTGGCCGTCGCGTCCGGCGTGCCGGCCGAACTCGGCCTGATCACCGGCATCGTCGGCGGCGTCGTCACCGGCCTGATGCGCGGCAGCAGCCTCCAGGTGTCCGGACCGGCCGCCGGCCTGACCGTGCTCGTCTTCGAGGCGGTCCGCGCCTTCGGCCTGCCCGCCCTCGGCATCATCGTGCTCCTCGCCGGGCTCCTGCAGATCGCCATGGGCGTGCTGAGGTGGGGGCGCTGGTTCCGGGCCATCTCGCTTTCCGTCGTGGAGGGCATGCTGGCCGGCATCGGTCTCGTCATCATCGCGGGACAGCTGTACGCCGCCGCCGGCATCCCCGCCCCCTCCTCCGGTCTCGCCAAGCTCGCGGGGCTGCCCGCCGCCCTCGTCAGGGCCCTGGACAGCACCGCCGCCCTCGTCTCCCTGGCCGTCGCCGCCGGCACCGTCCTCGTCCTGGTGACCTGGCGGCTGCTGCCCCGCGCCGCCCGGGCCGTTCCGGGCGCACTGGTCGCGGTCCTGCTCGCCGCCGGGGCGACCTGGCTGTTCGACCTGCCGGTCGCCACGGTACGGGTGAGCGGCGTCCTCGACGCGGTACGCCTGCCCGGCACGGACTCGCTCTCCGCCCTCGCCGACCTGGCGCTCCTCGGCACCGTGCTGGCGTTCGCGCTGATCGCCTCGGCCGAATCGCTGTTCAGCGCCGCGGCGGTCGACCGGCTGCACGCGGGCCCGCGCACCCAGTACGACCGGGAACTCGTCGCCCAGGGAGTCGGCAACACCGTCTGCGGCCTGCTCGGCGCCCTGCCCATGACCGCCGTGATCGTGCGCAGCTCGGCCAACGTGCAGGCGGGTGCCCGCACCAAGGCGTCCCGGGTGATGCACGGCGTGTGGCTGCTGCTCTTCGCCGCCCTCCTGCCGGCCACCCTCTCCTCCGTGCCCCTCGCGGCACTCGCCGGCATCCTCGTCCACGCAGGCTGGAAGCTGATCCCGTTCCGGGCGGTCGCCACCCTCTGGCGCACCCACCGCGGCGAGGCCCTCGTCCTGGTGGTGACGGCGGTGTCGATCGTGGCGGTCAACATGTTCGAGGGCGTGCTGATCGGCCTCGTCCTCTCCGTGGCGAAGGCCGCCTGGGACGCCTCGCACCTGCGCATCGACCGCACCGACGACGGTGACGGACCGGTCGTGGTCCGGCTGTCCGGTACGGTCACCTTCCTGCGCCTGCCGAAGATACTCGACGCTCTGGAGGCGCTGCCCCACGACCGGCCGGTCGAACTGGACCTCTCCCAGGTCCACCACCTCGACCACGCCTGCCGCACCGCCCTCGAAGCCTGGGCGGCCCGGCACAGCCCCCACGGCCCGGCCGCCGTTCGCCTGCACGCCCTACCGGAGCGCCCTGGGGCCTCCGAGCCGGCCGGCACACCCCGCTGATCCCGGAGCGGCCGGCCGGGGCCGCGTGCGACCTCGGCCGGCCGCATCCGAGGGACGAGGCGGGCCGAGGTCCGGCGCGGCGCCGGACCGTCGCGCACGGGGAGGTCGTCCCGCCGGCGGCCACGGCGCTCCGCAGGCTGCGTGGGCCTGATCGGACTTCACCGGGCCCCCGGGCAGGTGACTGCTCGTCAGCACCGTCGCTGGGCCGGGATCGCGGTGGGCGTCCGTCGTGATTCAGTCGCGCGGCGATGCGCTGGCAGCGGAACGACGCCCGCCGACGGAGGCGATCAACGCGTCCGCCACGATCACCGCGTCCGCCTCCGCGACTTCGGCCGGGTACTCCGGCAGCAGGTCGTCCCAGACGGGCAGCCACGACCCGTACAGCTGGGTCTGCCCCTCGGGCCGGGCGAAGAACCAGATGTGCAGGTGTGCGCCTCCGTCCCCGATGCGGTAGACGTGGGCCCGCGAGATGTGCGGCAGGGCCTGCAGGTGGCGGACGATGTGCGTGGACAGGACCCCCAGTTCGGCCGCCAGGTCGTCGGGCAGGTCGGCCATGTCGTAGTGCTCGATCGGGTGCAGCATGAGCACCAGCGGCACGCCGACGCCGGGGATCCGGGTGAGTCGCCAACCGTCGTTGAACCAGATGCCGTCGTCCCGGTCACGGCACGCGTCGCAGTTCGACGGGTCCTCGCCGTGTCGCGGGGGCTCGGGCAGAACCGGGGGGCGCAGGGGCGAGACGCGCAGTCCGTCCGCTTCGAACGGGCTGATGGTCCACCCCGTCATGCGTGCGAGCGGGAGCCGATGCTCGTCATCCGCCGCGGCGAGCGCGTGATCGTAGAACTCGTCAGGTCGCAGGGCCATGGTGCGAAGACTAGTTCGTGATCTTCACCCGGTGAGGGTGGGGGGAGCCGGGTCCGGTTCCCTGATGTGCCATGAGGACCTGGCCCGCCCGTTACGGAATGCGGCCGGAGCGGTCCCCGTCGCGGGAGGCGAGCGGCCGCTTCCCGTACCCACCGTGACCGTCGCCGGCGTCCTCGGTCGGGCGGCGGGCGGAGGAGGGGGCCGCTCCGGGCGGAGCGTGCGAGGAGCTCCGCCCGGACGCCCGGGGTGCCGCTCCCACCCGAGAAGCTTGACTATCTGAAATATCTACCCCTACCTTCTTTTCGTTGCATGAAGTGTTCAAGCGTCAAGGTTGTCGAGCAGTAGCAAGAGGAGCGTCCCCGTGACCGTCACCGCTTCCCCCGCCTCCCGTGCGGCCGAGATCCTGTCCCGGCCCGTCGCGCTGAACGGCCTGACGATCCCGAACCGCATCGTGATGGCCCCGATGACGCGCATGTTCTCCCCCGGTGGCGTTCCCGGTGAGGACGTGCGGTCGTACTACGCCCGCCGTGCGGCCGCCGGAGTCGGCCTGATCGTCACCGAGGGGACCTACGTCGGCCACGACTCGGCCGGGCAGAGCGACCGGGTGCCGAGGTTCCACGGCGAGGAGCAGCTCGCGGGCTGGGCGGAGGTCGCGAAGGCCGTGCACGCGGAGGGCGGCACGATCGTGCCGCAGCTGTGGCACATCGGCATGGTGCGCAAGCAGGGCCAGGCGCCGTACGCCGACGCCCCCGCCGTGGGCCCCTCCGGGATCCGCGTCGACGGCACCGAGGGTGGCGGCAAGGCGATGACCCTGCGTGACCTGGACGACGTCGTGGGCGCCTTCGTCGAGGCGGCGGCGGCCGCCGAGCGCATCGGCTTCGACGGCGTGGAGCTCCACGGCGCCCACGGCTACCTGCTCGACCAGTTCCTGTGGGAGCGGACGAACCGCCGCACGGACGCCTACGGTGGCGACGCTGTGGCCCGCACGAAGTTCGTGGCCGAGATCGTGGCCGCGGTCCGGGCTGCCGTGTCGCCCGACTTCCCGGTGATCTTCCGCTACTCGCAGTGGAAGCAGGAGGCCTACGACGCGCGGCTCGCCGAGACCCCGGAGGAGCTGGAGGCGATCCTGGCCCCGCTCGCCGCGGCCGGCGTCGACGCCTTCCACGCCTCCACCCGTCGGTACTGGATCCCGGAGTTCGAGGGCTCGGACCTGAATCTGGCCGGCTGGACCAAGAAGCTCACGGGCAGGCCCACGATCACCGTCGGCTCGGTCGGCCTCGACGGCGACTTCATCCACGCCTTCGCGGGCCAGGGTGCCGAGCTGGGCAGCCTCGACAACCTCCTCGACCGACTGGAGCGGGACGAGTTCGACATGGTCGCCGTCGGCCGGGCCCTCCTCCAGGACCCGGAGTGGGCCTCCAAGGTCCTGGCCGGGCGCGTCGACGAGCTGAGCCCCTACGACGCGGCCGCTCTGAAGACGCTGAGCTAGGACGTGTCCGTGAGGGGGGCGTCTGGACGCCCCCCTCACGCGGACATCGTCGCGACGCGCTGCGGGCGGCCCCGCCGAAGCAAGGACCCTGTGCCGGGTACCGACCCTTACGGGCCCACAGGGTTCTCCGCGTCGGCGGGCCGTCGTGAGGGTCGGTCAGGGGCAGCGGGGCGGTGCTGCGGTGCGCGCCGGCCCCGTCAGGCGTAGTGGCGGTAGACCGCCTCGGCTACGCAGGCCGGCTTGTCGCTGCCCTCGACCTCCACGGTGAAGGTCAGCGGCATCTGGACGCCGTTGCCCTTCACCTCCTCCACCGCGCCGACGGCCCCGTGCAGGCGGATCTTCGCGCCGACCGGCACGGGACGGGGGAAACGGACTTTCTCCAGGCCGTAGTTGACGCTCATCGTGGTGCCGGTGATCTCCAGCAGCTCGCCGAAGAGCGGGATGATGAGCGAGAGGGTGAGGTAGCCGTGGGCGATCGGGCGCCCGAAGGGCCCGTCCTTGGCCTTCTCCGGATCCGTGTGGATCCACTGGTGGTCGCCGGTGGCGTCGGCGAAGGTGTTCACCCGCTCCTGGGTGATGTCGAGCCAGCCGGTACGTCCGAGGTCGGCTCCGGTGAGGGCCTTGAGCTCGTCGAGGCCGTGGGCGGTGGTGGGCATGGCGCATCCTTCCGATGGCGCGACAGCGGCGGACGCCGCCCGCGAGAGGGAATGTCGGATCACTGTCAGGCGGACGGACGGGCGTCCGGACCGTCCGCGTACGCGTCGCGCACGGCGGCCTTGACGATCTTCCCCGAGGCCGTGCGGGGCAGGTCCCCGGTCAGCACCAGGGACTTGGGGATCTTGTACTTGGCGAGTCGGCCCTGCAGGTGCCCGAGGAGCTCGTCCCCGTCGGCCTGGCTGCCGGGCCGGAGGACGACGACGGCGCGGCCCACCTCGCCCCACACGGGGTCGGGTACGCCGATGACGGCGCACGCGGCGACGCCGGGATGGGTGAGGAGCGCGTCCTCCACCTCGGCCGGGTACACGTTCTCGCCGCCCGAGACGAACATGTCCTTGACGCGGTCGACGATGTACGCGTAGCCGTCCTCGTCCAGCCGCGCGATGTCGCCGGTGCGCAGCCAGCGCCCGCCCCGAACGGCTTCGGCACCGTCCCGGCCGTCGTCCTCGCCGGCGAAGGCGTCCTCGGTGGCCTCGGGCCGTCGCCAGTAACCGGTCATGACGTGGGGGCCCTGGACCAGGATCTCGCCCCGTTCCCCGGGCCCGGCCTCACGGCCGTCCGGAAGCACCACGCGGGTGTCCGTGAAGAAGTGCGGCACGCCGGCGGAGCCGGCCTTGGCCGCGGTCTGCTCCCGGTCCAGGAAGAGCACGCCGGGGGAGGCCTCGGTCATCCCGTAGCCCTGGCTGAAGGCGAGGCCACGGTCCAGGTACGCGGCGATGGTGCGGGTGGGGACGGGCGCACCGCCGCAGTTGAGGGTGCGCAGGCTGGACAGGTCCGCCGACTCCCACCGGGGCTGGGCGGCCATGGCGTCGTACATGGTGGGGACGCCGAACATGTACGTCACGCGCAGCTCCTCGACCAGGTCCAGGACCCGCCCGGCGTCGAAGGCGCCGAGGAGGACCACCCGGCCGCCCTTGAGCAGGGTCGGCAGGCAGGTCATGTTGAGGCTGCCGGTGTGGAACAGCGGGGCCACGACGAGGGTCACCTCGTCGTGGGCGAGATCGGTGTCGACGAGGACGTTGACACTGTTCCAGGTGATGTTGGCGTGGGAGAGGACGGCGCCCTTGGGGCGCCCCGTGGTGCCGGAGGTGTACATGATCATGCACGGGTCCTCGGGCGCCACGGCCTCGTCCAGGGGACCGGTCCCGGCGTCCGCGAGGAGTTCCTCGTATCCGAGTGCTCCGTCCCCGCCGGGACCGGCGAGCACGATCCGGTGCCGTACGCCCGCCTCGGCCGCCGCCGCTCGCGCCGCCTCGGTGTGCTCGGGCGCGTGGACGAGGACGACGCTGCCCGAGTCGGCCAGGTTGAACGCCAGTTCCGGCGCCGCGAGCCGGGTGTTGAGCGGGACGAAGGCCGTCCCCAGCGCTCCGGCGGCGAAGAGCGTCTCCAGGAACGTCGGATGGTTGGCTCCGAGGTAGGCGATCCGGTCTCCCCGTGCCGCGCCCAGCGCGCGCAGGGCGTGGGCGAGGCGCAGCACCCGCTCGTGCAGTTCGCGGTAGGTCCATGTGCGGCCTTCGTGGACGACGGCGATCCGGTCGGGGGTCTTGCGGGCCCGGCGCGCGGGCCAGGAGCCGATGCCTTGGTTCAACACGAGCGGTTCCTTCAGTCGGTGAGGAGGCCGAGCAGGCGGGCGGCGTTCTCCTTGAGGATCTTCGGTCGGACCTCGGGCCTGATGTCCAGTCTCCCGAAGTCGGCGAGCCACCGGTCGGGAGTGATGACCGGGTAGTCGGACCCGAAGAGGACCTTGTCCTTGAGCAGGGTGTCGGCGTAGCGGACGAGCTGCGGCGGGAAGTACTTCGGCGCCCATCCGGACAGGTCGATGTACACGTACGGCTTGTGGGTGGCCACCGCCAGGGCCTCGTCCTGCCAGGGGAAGGACGGGTGCGCGAGAATGATCCGCAGTTCGGGGAAGTCGACGGCGACGTCGTCGACCAGCAGGGGATCGGAGTACTTCAGCCGGATGCCTCCGCCGCCCGGGACGCCGGCACCGATGCCGGTCTGGCCGGTGTGGAACAGGGCGGGGACGCCGAGTTCCTCGATGGCCTCGTACAGCGGGTAGGCGAGCGGGTCGTTCGGCGAGAACGCCTGGATGCTGGGGTGGAACTTGAAGCCGCGCACGCCGTACTCCTCCACCAGCCGCCGTGCCTCGCGCACTCCCGCCCGGCCCTTGTGCGGGTCGATGCTCGCGAAGGGGATCAGTGCGTCGGCATGGGCGGCGCAGCTTTCGGCGATCTCCTCGTTGGAGATCCGCGGATGGCCCGTCGCGTGCTCGGCGTCGACGGTGAAGACCACCGCCGCCATGTGGCGCTCCCGGTAGTGGGCGGCCATCTCGTCGATGGTCGGCTGCCGGTGGCCGTGGGCCTTGAAGTACTTCTCGGAGGCGCCGAACAGCTCCGGGCTCAGCGCACCGTGGCCGTCCTTGGAGACCTCCGCGTGCGTGTGCATGTCGATGGCGGTGATGCGGTCGAGGTCGAGCGCGAGGCCGGCCATGTCACGCCTCCGGGGCATGAGGTGCGGGGATGCCGTAGGTCTCGGGCTCGGCCCCGACGCCGCCGGGCCACTCGGCGGCGATGGCGTCGGCGCTCCATCCGCCGTCGGCGAAGGCGACCGCCTTCTCCTGGGGGTGCGCCCACAGGGCCAGCCGGTCTCCGCCGATGCCGATGGCCTGTCCGGTCACTCCGGCGGAGTCGTCCGAGGCCAGGAAGGTGATCAGCGCGGCGACGTCCTCGACGGTGCCGAGGCCCTCGTCCTTGCGCAGCCAGTCCGGGAGCGGCTTGCCGGTGCGCTCGGACTCCTCGATGACCGGCGCGAACGCGGGGACGGTCTTGGTCATCTCGGTGGCGGCGACGGGCACGACGGCGTTGACGGTGATGCCGGCGCGACCCAGTTCCATGGCCCAGGTGCGGGCCATGGCGACGATGCCGGCCTTGGCGGCGGCGTAGTTGGTCTGGCCGAAGTTCCCCCGCTGTCCGGCGGGCGAGGAGATGAGGACGAGCCGGCCGCCGGTGCCCTGTTCGCGCATCCGGACGGCCGCCGCGCGGGCGCAGGTGAAGGTGCCGCGAAGGTGGACGCGGACGACGTCGTCGAAGTCGTCGTCGGTCATCTTCCACAGGACGCGGTCGCGCAGGATGCCGGCGTTGGTGACGAGCACGTCGAGACGCCCGAACTCCTCGACCGCCGCGTCCACCAGTTGCCGGGCCGCCTCGCTGCCGCCGACGGCCGCGACCACGCCGGTGGCCGTACCGCCCTCGGACGTGATCGAGTCCACGGCGGCGTCGACGGCGGCCCGGTCGACGTCGTTGACGACCACGGCGGCGCCGGCCGCCGCGAGGGCCTGCGCGTAGGCCAGTCCGAGACCGCGGCCGCTGCCGGTGACGACGGCGACCTTGCCCTGAAGATCCATGAGAGGTACCTCGCGTAAGGGGGAGGAGGAGACGCCGAGAGCACCGGCACGTCGCCGGGATCGACAGGAATCCTGATGAACGCCAGTGTGTGGATCAACAGGATTCCTGTCAATGGCCTAGGGTGAGGGAAGTGCCGCCGTCGCGGTGGCGCCTGCGGGGGCTCTGCGAGCCACCCGCGCAGACCGCCCCCAGAGGAGGACGCCCGTGAGCACGTCGCTGCTCTATCTGCTCAAGAGGACGGAGCTGGCGGTACGCGCCCGGCTCGACGAGCTGCTCAAGCCCGCCGGGATCACGGCGCTGCAGTACACGGCCCTCACGGTGCTGGAGCGGCACGACGGCATCTCCGCCGCACAACTCGCCCGCGACTCCTTCGTCACCGCCCAGTCCATGGCGGACATGGTCCGGGCGCTGGAGAGCCGCGGTCTGGTCCGCCGGGAGCCCCACCCCGGCAACCGGCGCGAACGCCTCATCCGCCTCGCCGACCCGGGGCGGCGACTGCTCGCCGAGTACGCCGGACCGGCCCGCGCGCTCGAGGAGCGCATGGTCGCCGACATGAGCGCCGAGCAGGTCGGCGCCTTCCGCGAGGCCCTGGTCGGGGCGTGGCGCGCCCTGTCCTGAGGAGAGGCGAACGGTCCGCGGGGCAGCCGCTCCCCGGGCGGGCGCAGGGGGAGGGCGACGTCGCCTTCGCGGCGCGCGCGGGACCGCACCGGGCGTCCCTCCACGGCCGGGCGCCCTGTACCCCCGGATCCGCGTTCGGTTAGGGTTGCCTTGCCTGCTGTGCGGGCGGGTGGATTCGTGTCCCGTGGCCTTGCCGCGGGCGATGACCCATGGGACGGGCCGGGCAGAGGCGGGGTGCGGGTGAGCGACGGTGACCGGGCTTGCGCGCGTCGTGCGCCCGCGGGGCGGGACGCCCGTCCGCGTGACAGGCGTCGCGCATGCGTGCGCGCGGCTCAGGGCGGGGCGTCGTGAACAAGATCGTGCTCACGGCCGGAGCCCTCTATGCCATCGTCCTGCTGCGTGCCGGCGGGACGTTCGCCGTGGGGTGGCTCGCCGGTGCCGGCGCCCGGCGCAGCAGGTTCGCCGCGCGCATCTCCTCGGTGACCTTCCGGCGCGCCGAGAAGGCGATCCAGCGATGGGGCGCGCCGGTCGTGGCCGTCTCCTTCCTGACCGTCGGTTTCCAGACCGCCGCGAACTTCCTCGCCGGCAGCATGCGCATGCCGTTGCCGCGCTACCTCCCCGCCCTGTTCCTGGGCGGAGCGGCCTGGGCGCTGCTCTACGCGACCGCGGGGCTCGGCGTGTTCGAGGTGCTGGCCCGGCTCTTCGCCGAGCAGACGGCCCTCGGCGTGTCCGCCGTGGCAGCCCTCCTCCTCGCGGTGGGCGGACTGGTGGTGTACCGCAGGAGGAGGACGGCGCTGCTCTCCCGGGACACCGCGATCGAGGAGTCGTGAGCCCGTCCCGCGAGCGCGCGTACAGCCGGTCCGAGGGGCTGATGACCGGCGCGGGACGCTCGCGCCCGATGCGCCGTGTGCCGCTCGGCGACCGGCACGCACCCGAAATGGGTGGTCGCTCCGGCAGACCTGCAACCGGAGGCCGTGAGCCGGATCGGCGGACGGCGCGATGACGCGGTGGAGGATGAGGTGCGGGCCGCGGCCCGGGCGCGCCTCTCCGCCCCTGGAGGCCGGGCTCCCGCCCCGGCTCCCCAACCGCCTTCCTCGGATCACCAGGTGAACCAGCCGGGGGTGGCGGTGTAGACCTGTGGGGCGTAGTCGCAGCTGATCTCGCTGAAGGGGGCGGCCGCCAGGGCAGCCGCCTGCCGTTCGCCGTGTGCGTCGACGCCGTCGGCTGTGATCACGAAGGCGAGGGCGGCCAGCATGCAGATGATGAGAAACGCGGGCCGGGAGGGTTTGCCTCGCAGGGTTGCGGTGGCGGCGCCGACGACGGCCGCGAGGAGGGCGCCCGCTACGAGCGCGAGCGCCGTCAGGGTGAGACGGTCCAGAGCCGGCGACGCGTGGCACAGCACGTACTGGTGACCGGACCTGAACCCCTGAACCCGCTCGCACAGCGCGACGAGTGCCAGTGCCGAGCCCACGGCAAAGGCGTGCCACGGTCGCACGGCAGGTATCTGATCGGCCTTCACATCGCTCACGGCGCCCCCCAGTCGTCATCCCGCCGCATTGCTGGTCGCACCCTACAGAACGGACGGGGCGGCGACTTCGCGCTCGGGTCGAGGAAGGTGTTCCGGCCATGTGGTGAACGCTCCGGGAGCGAGCGTCGGGCACCGGTCGGCCGAGCGCCGTCGTGCCGGCCTGCGGCGGAACGGGCGATCACCGGTCGGGCAGGAGAAGCCAGACTTCGGAGAAGGCGAGACCGTGGTCGTGGGTGACCTTCCCGCAGGGACAGCCGAGTGTCATCGTGCGCCAGTCGCAGGTCACCGTCCAGGGGCCCGTCGTCGCCCCGCAGGCCCCGCAACCGACCGTCTCGGCCGTCCACACCCCCGGCGCGGGTCGGGCGTAGTGGCGGAAGCGGCCGTCGTGCCGGACCCGCCAGCACGCGACGGGAGGTGTGAGCGGGACGGTCCCGGGTGGGCTCGCCGCGGACAGGGTCGCGAACAGCGCGATCAGGCCGGGGAGCAGAGCCTCGGCCGCGTCCGTGGCCGGCACCGCGGGGCCGTCTGCCGGTGCCGCGGCGAGCCCGTATCCCGGGGCCGCCGCCGCGAGGGGAGGGTTGGGGACGGTGTGCCACGGCAGGAAGGCGCGGGCGACGCCGGCCAGGAGGGCGGCCGCGGGCGGGCTGACCGCGCCTGCGTCGAGGTGGTGCAGGGTCGTGCGCAGAAGGCGTTGGAGTCGCCGGTCCCGGTCCGTGGCCGACGTCCTCGCCGGCGCCGCCCGCCGGACGGGGAGCGGGGCGGAGAGCCGGGCCAGGACGGCGGCCGCCGCTGCGGAGTCGGCCGCGGCGGGACGCCACTGCCCGGCGGCCAGGAGCCGCCGGGCCCGCGAGGCCTCGCGGGTCAGGGCACGGGTGCGCAGGGGCCCCGGACCCGGGGATGCGGCTCGAGACTCCTGCGGGCTCGTCATCGCACCCGCGCCCTCCCCGTGTTCTCGTCCTCGCGGCCCGCGTCTGCCGAGCCGTATCGACGCCCATTCCATCACGCAGACGGACGGGGCACGGAGACGCTGAGCGAGCCGCCCTGCCGCGGTACTCCCGGAAGACCAGATCCGCCCCTTCACGACGCTTCGCCGCAGGTCCGGTTACCCGTCCGCCTCGCCGTGCGCTCGGGCCCGGGGCTGACGGAGCCGGGGAGGTGACCCGCAGCCGGCGATGTCGTGCGCCTGGCGGGTCAGAGGGCGCTGTCGAGGTGGGTGAGCCATCGCCGGAGTGCCGTGTGGGTGGTGTCGTCGAGCGTGCAGAGCGCTTCGATGGCGTCGCGGTCGCCGGGGGAGGGGGCGATTCCCGCTGTGGTGAGGGCGGCGTTGAGTTCGATCCGACGGCGGTCGGCGGGCTTCAGCTGGTCGGTGGGGCGGCTTGCGGGTGCGGGCAGGGTGCAGGGGCCGGAGAGGGAGTCGGTCGTGGTGGTCGGCGTCTCGTCCTGCAGGTCGTCGAGGAATGCGGCGGGGAAGCGGTAGGGGTCGAGATCCATCATGACGCTGGGGGTCGATGCGAAAGCGTGCGTTCCAGTCATGAGTGCCTCCTGGTTGTCGCTTGACTGCCCGGGACGACGGCGGCGGAGCGCGGGCCGGTTGCGCCCCGAGGGGACATCCACCCGGATGTCCCCTTGGGCATCTCGTCACATGTGAGAAGAACCGACGGATCCCTCCAAGGGCGCCTGGACCGCTCCGGCGCCGGGCGCCGGACCGCCGCGGCGCGCCGGACGCCGGGCACCGACACGCCGGATCGGTTGGTAGACATCGTCTACGTACCCTGGTAGACAGTGTCTATGCGCTCAGGCGCGCAGCTCACTCCCGACGCGCGGCTACCGGAGCGGCCGCCAGGCCGTGACCCGCTCCACCCCCGCTCGACCCGCGACCCGCTTACCCGCTCGACACGACCGCGCCGAACGCCGCCTGGGTCCGCCGGAGTTCCCGCGACCACGGACAGCCGGCGGACCCGGCGCCCGCCATCGCGTCAGCACGACGCCCGCCCGGCCCCCGACAGAGACAGGTGACATGGATCCCCACCCCGCAGTCGACCACAGCATCGAGGCACCGGCCCTGACCAACGCCTACGACACCTCGGAGATGCTGCGTCAGGTGTTCCTGCGCGCCCGGTCCGCCCCACGCCCGGAAGACCGGCACGGCGTCCGACCGGTCGCCGACCGACGGAGTTCCTGATGTCCGTCCACGTCCGGCGTCACGACCGCCGCCCCGGCGCGCGGCCCCGTCCGTCGCACGCCGGCCCACCCGGCCCGGCCGCCGTCGCGGCGGCCGGTGACCTCGCCGCACCGGCGGGGACGGACGCGGTGACCCGTGTCTGAAACCCTCGGCCCCGACCTGCTGCTCGCCCTGGACAGGCAGCACGTTTGGCATCCCTACAGCCCCATGCCGGGGCAGGCCGCCCCCCTGCTCGTCCACTCCGCCGCCGGCGTACGCCTGCGGATCGCCGAACCCGGCGGCGGTACGCACGAGTTGGTCGACGGCATGTCCTCGTGGTGGTCGGCGATCCACGGGTACAACCACCCGGTGCTCAACGAGGCGGCGCGGGCCCAGCTGGACCGGATGAGTCACGTGATGTTCGGCGGGCTGACGCACGAGCCCGCGGTCCGGCTGGCCGCCCGGCTGGTGGAGATCACACCGGAGCCGCTCCGGCACGTCTTCTTCTCGGACTCCGGCTCCGTCTCGGTCGAGGTCGCGATCAAGATGTGCCTGCAGTACTGGCGTTCCGTCGGCCGGCCGCTCAAGAGGCGGCTGCTCACCTGGCGCGGCGGCTACCACGGCGACACCTGGCAGCCGATGTCGGTGTGCGACCCGGACGGCGGCATGCACGCCCTGTGGTCCGGCGCCCTGCCGCAGCAGGTCTTCGCCCAGGCGCCCCCCTCCGGCTTCGACGCCGCGCCGGACCCGGCGTACACGGCCCACCTCCGGGAGACGATCGCCGCGCACGCCCACGAGCTGGCGGCAGTGATCGTCGAGCCCGTGGTACAGAACGCGGGCGGCATGCGCTTCCACGCGCCGGCCTACCTGACGGCCCTGCGGGAGGCGTGCGACGAACACGGCGTACTGCTGATCCTCGACGAGATCGCCACGGGCTTCGGCCGGACGGGCGCGCTCTTCGCGACGGAGCACGCCGGTGTCTCGCCCGATGTGCTGTGCGTCGGCAAGGCTCTGACCGGCGGTTACCTCAGCATGGCGGCGACCCTGTGCACGACGCGCATCGCGGAGGGGATCTCGCGCGGCGACGTTCCGGTACTCGCCCACGGGCCGACCTTCATGGCCAACCCGCTCGCGGCCGCGATCGCCGACGCCTCGCTGAACCTCCTGCTGGATCAGGACTGGCAGCGAGAGATCAGACGGATCGAGACCCGACTGCGCGAAGGGCTGGCACCCGCGGCCGGCCTGCCCGGTGTGCGGGACGTACGCGTCCTCGGTGCCATCGGGGTCGTGCAGCTGGAACACCGCCTCGACCCCGTCGCGATGGCGACGGCGACACGGGCCGCCGCCCGGGAGGGCGTGTGGCTGCGCCCGTTCGGAGATCTGGTCTACACGATGCCGCCGTACATCACCCCGGACGCCGACGTGGCGAGGATCTGCGCCGCCGTGCTGGCCGCCGCCACCGCCGGCTCAGCCGCGGATGCCGGCTCGCCCGGGGCCGGCCCCCCTCCCGGCGCTTGACGTCCGGTCACACGCGGTCGGGAACGTCCCGCCGAAAGAGGGGGCCGGGCGCCGGTGACCTGGTCCGGTCCGGGACGGCCCCACGGCGGCCCGCGCGGACGGCTGCGTGTGAGTGCTCCGGACGGCGGGTGGCCGCCGTGCTGGTGCCCGTCAGCGGTCACATGCTGGAGACGGCGTCCTGCGCCGCGAACGCATGAGCGCCCCCGGGCGGGGCACTCGCACAAGGCCGCCCGACGGAGAGGGAGTCATGACGGAAGCATCGAGGCGGGCCCCCGAGTCCGCAGCCACAGGAACCGTGACCACGGCCGTACCGGCCCGGCTGGATCGTCTGCCCTGGTCGCGCTGGCACTGGATGATCGTGATCGGCCTCGGAACCGTATGGATCCTGGACGGCCTCGAGGTCACGATCGTCGGCAACATCGCCGGCCGCCTCGCCGAGGACGGCAGCGGCCTGGACATCACCGCCGCCCAGGTGACCGGAACGGCCGCCGCACTGTACGTCGCGGGTGCCTGTTCCGGCGCCCTGTTCTTCGGGTGGCTGACCGACCGGTACGGCCGCAAGAAGCTCTTCATGGTGACGCTGGCCGTCTATCTCGGAGCCACCGCACTCACCGCGCTGTCGATGGAATCCTGGTGGTTCTTCCTCTTCCGTTTCCTCACCGGCTTCGGCATCGGCGGGGAGTACGCGGCCATCAACTCGGCGATCGACGAACTGATCCCGTCCCTGTACCGGGGCCGGGTCGACCTCATCATCAACGGCAGCTACTGGCTCGGAGCGATCGGTGGGGCCCTGCTCTCGATCGTCATGCTCGACACGGACATCTTCGCCGCCGACGTGGGCTGGCGGCTCAGCTTCGCCCTCGGCGTGGTCCTCGGCCTGGTGATCCTCCTGGTGCGACGGCATGTGCCGGAGAGCCCACGATGGCAGTTCATCCACGGTCACGGCGAAGAGGCGGAGCGACTGGTCTCCTCCGTCGAACGCGAGGTGGAGCAGGAGCAGGGCCGTCCGCTGCCGGAGCCCGCCGGTGAGATCACCATCCACCAGCGGCGGGGCATCGGCTTCGGACTGATCGCGAAGACGGTCTTCCGCCGCTATCCGCGCCGCGCCTTCCTCGGCCTGTCGCTCTTCATCGGCCAGGCGTTCCTCTACAACGCCATCACCTTCGGCTTCGGCACGATCCTGACCACGTTCTTCGACGTGCCGACGGGAAACACGGGCTATTACTTCGCCGTCATCGCCGCCGGCAACTTCCTCGGCCCGCTGCTGCTCGGCAGGCTCTTCGACACGGTCGGCCGCCGCATCATGATCTCGTCGACCTACCTGCTGTCCGGCCTGCTGCTCTTCGGCACCGCGTGGCTCTTCGGCAGCGGCGTCCTCAGCGCCACGACGCTCACGGCCTGCTGGTGCGTCGTGCTGTTCTTCGCCTCCGCCGGGGCGTCGAGCGCGTACCTCACCGTCTCGGAGATCTTCCCGATGGAGACCCGGGCCATGGCCATCGCCTTATTCTACGCGATCGGTACGGCGGCCGGCGGCATCAGCGGCCCCCTGATCTTCGCGAGCCTCACCGAATCCGGCGTCCCGTCGCAGACGGTCCTCGCCTTCGAGATCGGCGCGGGCCTGATGTGCGCGGCCGGCCTCGTGGCGGCCTTCCTCGCGGTGAAGGCGGAGCGCCGCTCGCTGGAGGACATCGCCGAGCCCCTGTCCACGGCCCACGACGCGACGGAGCCGACCCCCACCTGAGGGATCGACAGGGCGGCGCCGGAGCGGTTGCGCCCCGGATGCCCTTCGCCCCGCGGAGCTCGACGTCGTGCCAGGGGCCCACGCGGGGACCCCTGGCACGACGTCGAAGGCCACGATCGCCGTTTCACCGGTGACCGCGGCGACGGACAGGGCATGCGTGCGAAAGCGGGTACTTGATAATGATCACGGCGCGGGAGGGCGGAGCACGGCGGTGCGGCCCCCGGGACAGGGCCGGCGCGCTGCTGGGTCGAGATACGGGGGTCTCATGGAGCTGCTTGCCGCGTCCGGTGCTGTCGGGGCGAGTGAGGACAGGTTCGACTGGTTCTGTGAAGCGGTGTCCACCGAGGTGATGCCCATCATGCTCAGTACGCGGCACGCGGCCGACTTCCGGGCGGGCATCACGTATCTGGACCTCGGCGTGGTGCGGCTGTCCGCCGTGGCCTCCTCGCCGGTGCTCTCCCGCCGCACCTCGGCTCACGTCCGGCGCGGCGATCCCGAGCACCTGCAGCTGGCGCTCATCACGCGAGGTTCCCTGCGGATCTCCCAGCTGCGCAACGAATCGGTGGTCGCGGGAGGACTCGTGCTGACCGACACCTCACGGCCGAGTGAGGGGGAATGCACCGGCGGCCAGATCGAGTCGGTGGTCCTGCAGATCCCCCGTCAGGCCCTGCCGCTGCGACCGGACCGTCTGGACGGCCTCCTCGCGCAGAGCCTGGCCGCGGACGAGGGGTCAGGGGTGATCCTCGCCGAATTCCTGAAGTCCCTGCTGTCGTACGGCCCGGGCTGTCGTCCCGAGGAGCTGAACGGGATGGGGTCCGTGGCTCTGGACCTGGCCACCGCCTTTCTCGCCCGGCAGCTCGGTGACGCCGGCGAGGCGCCTGCCGAGGCCCGTGCGCAGGAGACACTGCAGCGGATTTATCGCTTCGTCGAGAACAACCTCGGCGACCCGGGGCTGACTCCCCAGATGATCGCCGACCGCCACAACATGTCCCTGCGCCAGCTGTACAACCTCTACGCCGACCAGCCGCTGACCGTCGCGGCCCACATCCGCCGAAGCCGGCTGGAACGCGCCCGTGCCGACCTGGCATGCCGGGAACTGAGCAGCTCGCCCGTCCACGTGATCGCGGCCCGCTGGGGCTTCCCGAGCCCCACCGGTTTCAGCCGGGCGTTCCGCGAGGCCTACGGGATGACGCCCACCGAGCACCGCACGTACTCCCTGGGGGCACGGTGAGACGGGACGGACGCCACGCCGCCTCGCGCGGTCGAGCCCGGGACCGCGACCGACGAGCGGCGAAGGGGCGGGTCCCACCGGCTGGAGGCGCGGCCGACCGGCCCCCGCTACGGCCTACTTCTCCTCCGGCTCCCAGGCGCGCAGCAGGTCGAGCAGCCCTGCGTCTCCGTCGACGTGCAGGGAATCGGCCTGGATCCGGTCGTACAGGTAGAGGACCAGCTCACTGGCCGTGCCGTGGACGGCGGCACCGGCTGCGTCCGAGTCCTCGCCGGTCGCGGCGGTGGGCGCGGGGATGCGGGTGACGCGTGCGCCGTCGCCGTCGACGGTGAGGCGCCAGGAGCGGCCCTCGGCGGCGTGGAAGTCGAAGGCCGTGGGCTTGTGCGGCCAGGCGCTCGGCGCCGCGCAGACGGTGAAGAGGAACTCCTCCACACCGTCGAGCGCCGGTTCGAGCGGCAGTGGCTCCGGCACGCCCCCGGCGAGCTGGGCGTCGTAGGTGTGCACCGCGGTCTCCTGGACCCGGTGCCGGGCGGTGCCGCCGGCGGTCTGCGGCGACTGCGAGGCGGGCCACCACGTCCAGCAACCGCTCTCCGGTCCCGCCGCGCGCAGAGCGCCCAGCAGAAGCTGCGTCGACGCGTCCAGCCAGGCCAGCAGGGCCTCACGCTCCTGCGGCACTTCGAGAGCGGCGCGCGCGGCGACGGCCTCGGCCGGGGGCGCGTCGGCGGGCCCCGCGCCGACGATGGCGGCCCAGAAACGGTCACCCCCACCCAGGTGCTTCACCAGATCGAACAGCGTCCACCCAGGGCAGCTCGGCACCGCTGCGTCGAGACGGGGCGCGGCGGCGACCACGGCGCGGAAGGCGGTCGACCGCTCATCGATCAGTCGCAACAGGTCGGGGAACTCAAGAGTCTTCTCCACACCGGATCCCTATCACTGTGCTCCGGTGTGCGGACAGCGGTTTTCGCAGTCGCCGCCGGTTGGCCATGTCGGACGCCCTCGCCTCCCGCCGCTCGGGTGACAGGCTGCGCACTGCCGCGAGGACTCTGGTGCTGGCGACACGTCAGGCGCGTTCGCCGGTGCGGGAGTTCAGGCGTCACTGCCGACCGGCTCTCTTACGTTCGGTACGACAGCCGCCCCTTGCGGCAGCGGGTACCTCCTCTGCTGCCGCCGTCTGCGGTCACTCCGGCAGGACGCCGCCACGTCGGCCCGGCCCAGCGAGGGAGGGGAGGCTGGGGGCGGCGTCACGACACGTCGGATGCCTTCTCCCGTTCGGGGTCCACGGACGATGACGGGCGGCCTGGACCGTCGGTCCGCGCGGCGGCCAGTGCCGCCTCGACCCGGCGGTTGCTGGTCATGGACGCCGTGACGGCCGTCATCGTCAGGAGGAGCGCGGCGGCGGCGTAGAGCGGGGTGCGGATGTCGTAGGCGGTGGCCAGCCAGCCACCCAGGAAGGCCCCGAGGGGGGCGGCGCACATGGCCAGCATGCGGGAGGTCGAGGCGACCCGGCCCATCAGGTGGGCGGGGACGATCGCCTGCCGGAGGGAGGGGGCGAGCACCATGGTGGCGCCCATGCCGGCCCCGCAGACGGCGAGCGCCGACCCGGCCACGTACGGGTTCGGAGCAGCGGCCAGGACCAGGATCGCCAGCCCTTCGACGGCGGCTGTGCAGGTCAGTGCGGTCCCGGTGCCGAGTCGGCGCCCGAGCGGGGAGGCGATGCCCGCACCGATCAGACCGCCGGTGGCCTCCGCGGTGAGGAGCAGGCCGAAGCCGTAGGTGTCGATGCCGAGACGGTCGTGCGCGAAGAGGGCGAGGACGGTCTCCACGGCGAGGAAGGCGACGTTCCCGACCGCCGGACGGAGCGCCAGACCGAGCAGCACCCGGTCCCGGAAGACGTACGAGGCCCCTGCCCGCGCCTGCCGGAGCAGCGACTCGTGGAGCTGCGGAACGGGCCGGGGCATGGCGGGCAGCGTGCGTACGAGCAGCGCCGAGAGCAGGAACGACACGGCGTCGGTGAGCAGGGGAGCGGCGCGTCCGCCTGCGAGCAGGGCGCTGCCCGCAGGCGGTCCGGCGAAGCCGGACATGGCCGTCTGGGCGCCCCGCAGACGGGAGTTGGCCCGCTCCAGAAGCGCGGGATCCCGGCTCAGCAGATCCGGCAGGTAGGCCGTGGCGGCCGTATCGAAGAAGAGCCCGCCGACACCGAGCAGGAAGGCGACGGCCGCGAGGAGCGGGATGCTCAGCACGTCGAGCACGGCCGCCCCGGCGGGTATCGCGAGCAGCACCGCCCGGGCCGTGTCCGCGACCCACATCGTGCGCCGACGGTCCCAGCGGTCCACCAGCGCTCCGCCGAGCACCCCGAAGAGCAGCCACGGCAGCGTCCCCGCGGCCGTGACGACGGCGAGTGCCATCGGGTCCCGGGTCAACGTCAACGCGAGCAGCGGCAGCGCGGCGTGCGTCACCCCGTCACCGAACGAGGAGACCGTCTGCGCGGTCCACAGCCGTCCGAAACCGGTCGGCAGCCTTCTGGTCCCCTGGGTCACTTGGAGTCCCCTTCCGCCTGCGTGCGCGGGGCCGGCCGGAACAGCGCGAAGGCGAGAGACACGTCCGGCAGCGACGGGTCGGACAGCTGCCGGTACTCCAGCGCGAGGGCCTCCAGGCGCGCCCCGAGCTCGGCGAACTGCTCGTCGGTGAGCCGCAGATGCATCATCCCCACATGCCGCTCGCCATCCGGCGGAGACGCCTCCAGGTCCGCCACCGCGTGCCGCATCAGCACATCCGGCTGTCCCGCCCCCGTCTCCGGCAGCACGATCGACCGGGCTGCCATGGCGTAGTACCGCTCGGTGACGCCCCGCACCTTCCGGGTCCGCACCACCTTCACCAGGCCGGCCCGTTCCAGCAGCCGTACGTGATAGCTGGAGCTTCCCTTCGCGAGTCCGACCCGTTCCGCGATCTGCGTGATCGTCGCCGGCTCGAAGCGGAGCACGGCCATGATCCGGTGGCGCGTGAGATTGGAGACGGCGCGTAGCTGCTCGTCAGAGGTGACGTGAAACGTCTCTGGAAGATCGTCGGTAGCCATGTGAGCAATGGTCAACGATTCTTGACCATTAGGCAAGGGGTTTCGCCTCCCTACCGGCGCACGGTGCGAAACGTCCTCCTCCCCGAACTGCCCGCGCGCCCGTCCATCCCCGAGGGGCCCATCGGAGAACGCTTCCTGATCACTCGTCACGGTGCATCGCCCGCAGGTCTCACCCCCGTCGGAGCCGCGGTCCGCGATCGTGGTGCCCATGCACCCCCGTCGCACCGCACCCGCCCTCCTCGTGGGACTGCTCCTCGCCGTCACCGGCTGCGTCGCCGTCCCCGGCGTCCCGCCGACAGGCCCGGCCCGGCCGCCTGCCGGCCTCGCTCCGGCCGACGACCGACCCCCGGCTCCGCTCCCGCGCGACTGGCCCGCACCCACGCAGGACACTCCGCGGGAAGCACTCGACACGACCGACCCCGACCCGGTGCCCGGTGGCCCGGGTGCCCCGGCCGAGCGAGGCGGGACGCCCCACGGGGCGCCGGCCGCCGAGCGGGCCGCCCGCCCCGGGTCCGCCGGGCGCAACGAGTCCGCCGGACGCAACTCCGCCAAGCGCAACGGTGCCACCCGGCGGCAGGTGCGGCCGAAGGCACCCCAGCAGGCGAAGGGGTCGCACCGGACCTCCACGGCGAAGAAGCCGCACCGCGTCACCCGGACCCGGCCGGGCGCCGAGCCGGCCGACATGCGCCGGCTCTGCCGCGAAGCCGAACGCATCCGGGTCCCCTACGGAGTTCCCGCCCTCTGTCGCAGTCAGTACGGGCGCTGACGACGCGCCACCGAGGGACCGCCGACGCAGTCGCCCGCGTGCGACACGTGGAGGATGCGGGGGAGTGCGCCGACGACCGGGACGGGCGCGGGTCCACCGTCCGACGCCCGGCCTGCACGGCGAGCCGGCACCGCCCGTCGTTCCCGGCGCACGACGACGGGTGCGCCGATCACCGACCAACCGTCAGCTCGGTCGTCACGCGACGCCAGCAGGACGCACCTGCCGAGGTGATGCCCTCCCCGTGCGGCGCCCGACGCACGGAGCCGGGGGCGTCAGTCCCGCACCGCCCTCGCCGTGTCCCGGAGCGCGGCCACCAGACGCGCGAGCGGCGGCTGCCCTCCGGCGGTCTCCCGGATGGCGGCGTGGATCGCGCGGACCGGTTCGGGGGCGCGTACCTTCCTGACGGCGACACCGGGGTGGCGCTGCCCGGCCAGTCCGAGTAACGGGACCAGCGCGACGCCGAGACCCGCGGCGACGAAGCCCTGCGCGGTCGCGTAGTCCTCGCTCTCCACCGCGAACCCGGGACGGAAGCCCGCCGCGGAGCAGGCCTCCAGGACCATGTCCAGGCAGGGGCCGGGCCGATCGCCGCCCACCCAGGGCTCCTCGGCGAGGTCGGCCAGGTCGACGACGCGCCTGGTCGCGAGCCGGTGGCGCTTCGGAAGGACGACGCGGTACGGGTCGTCGAGCAGATGGACGAGGCGCAGCCCGGGATGGGCCGCGCCTCGGCGCCGTACCACCACCGCGACGTCGGCCCGGCCCTGGAGCACCTCCTGCACGGGGTCCTCCGGGTCGGTCATCCCGAGGTCCAGACGTACCCCCGGGTGGTGGGCGCGGAAGGCGGCGACGGCGGGGGCCACCAAATGCGCTCCCGCCGTGGCGAAATACCGCACCGTCAGATGACCGCTCCGACCCGCCAGCAGGTCACCGAGCGCGGCTCCGGCCTCCGCCACCTGCTGTTCGATGACGGCGGCGTGTTCGGCCAGCAGACGACCGGCCGCCGTCGGCCGAACGCCCCGTCCGGCGCGTTCGAGCAGTGCCGTCCCCGCCTGCCTTTCCAGCGCCGCCACCTGCTGACTGACGGCCGAGGGAGTGCAGGCGAGGGTGGTGGCGGCTGCGCTGACCGAACCCCCTTCGACCACCGCGCGGAGTACCTGGAGACGTCGCACCTCAAGCATGTAGCCCATCTTAAGGGTGCTGAAGAACCTTTCACTTGTCCTGTCGCGTTCCGGCGGGCAGCGTTCGTCCTGCCGCCTCCCAGGCGCGTCCGAACGAACGAAAGGCAGGTGCCCCGTGGTGCGGATGGCCGTCCTCGCCCTCCTGTGGGGATCAAGTTTCCTGTGGACCAAGCTCGCGCTGCGCCACGGGCTCTCCCCGCTGCACGTCACCGTGCTGCGCTCCGTCCTCGGGGCCGCGGTGCTCCTCCTCCTCGCGCGTGCCGCCGGCCAACGGCTGCCCCGCGGCGGCCGGACGTGGTTCCGCCTCGTCGTGGCGGCCTTCCTCTGCAACACGCTGCCCTTCTTCCTGGCGGCCCAGGGGGTGCAGACGGTCGACTCGGGGCTGGCCGGGGTGCTCAACGCGACCACCCCGCTCTGGTCCCTGTTGATCGGCATCTTCCTCGGTACGGAGCGTGGGCGTCAGCCGCTCCGGCTCGGCGGACTGCTGCTGGGATTCGCGGGCGTCCTGCTGATCTTCTCGCCGTGGCAGGGCAGCGGCGCCGCCGCGGGCGGCGGAACCTTCGGCTGGGGTGCGCTGGCACTGCTCGGCGCGGCCGCCAGCTACGCGGTGGCCTTCGCGTACATGGGGCGCGTCCTCTCCGACACCGGCACCGAGGGCCTCGCACTCTCCGCCGCCCAGCTGAGTGCCGCCGCCGGCCTCAGCGCACTGGCGCTTCCGGCGGACGGCGGCACGACGGCCGGGTTCAACCTCCAGGCACTCGCGGCGGTCACGGTCCTCGGCGTCTTCTGCACGGGGCTGACCTTCCACCTCAACTACCGCCTGATCGCCACCGAGGGGGCCACCAGTGCCGCCACCGTCGGGTACCTGCTTCCCGTCGTCTCGACGGCTCTCGGCGCGCTGTTCCTCGGTGAGCCGCTGAGCCTGCGGACCGTCACGGGGATGATCGTGGTGCTGGGCGGGGTGTTCCTGACGCGACGGCACCGTGACCGACCGAGCCCCGGGACCCTGCCGACCGCTGCCCTTCCGGTCGCCGCCGGCGACCGGGCGAGCCGGTCGTGAGCCCCTCGGGGGTCCGTCCGGCAGGAGGCGTCCGGGCCGCGGTTCCGTCCGCCGCCGCGTGGACACCCGCAACGGTGAGGCGAGCTGTCGCGTCGTCAGGTGGTGCGTCACCGCCTCCGATCACGGCCATCAGGTCGACCGGGCCGTGAGGCGTTTCACACCCGCCACGGTCACGTGCGGAGGAGCACCGCGTCGGCACCGGTGAGGGCCAGGACGCGCTTCGGTCCCTCCTGCAGGCCGGTGAGCACGAGGGGACTGCCGGCTTCCCGCAGACGGCGCTGCAGTATCAGGAGGAAGTTCAGTCCGGAGGAGTCCATGAAGGTGACTCCGGACATGTCCAGGCACAGCGGCGTGCCGCTGGAAGGGGCCACCCGGGTGGCCCTTTCGAGTGTGGGGCAGGACGCGAGGTCCATCTCCCCGGACACGGTGATGACCATGCGGTCAGCGTCTTCGCGGGTGGTGAGGATGAGATCGCTCATGGTTCACCCCTCTCTTCAGGGGTCGAGCCCGACGCACCCCGGTCGCGGGGTGCCAGGAGCATGACGTGGGGTCATGCGCAGACCAGCAAGACCACCCGAACCGCGTCCCGGCCCTCCGTGGACAGCCTGCGCGGGCGGCTCGGGGTCTCCTACCAGACCAGGCTGGTGTCTCCCGAGCGTCCCACACCTCACCGCCCCGAGGCCAGGCCGTGGTCTCCGGGCCCCGTCTCGGGTACCCCTCCCGTCCGTCCCCGCCACGCGAGTTGCCGTACGGCCCACCACGGGCGGCGGGCGCCGGGGGAGGAGCCGCGGTCCCGTGGAGGCCGCGGAGGCGCGAGCGGGCAGTCGGCCCGCGCGGCGCGGCGTCCTCCCGCGCGCCCCGGCCGGGCTCAGGGGCAGCCGGGCCGGAACGGCGCACGGGGGCGGCGCCGACACGGCCCCGCCCCGTGCCTGGCATCAGGTCGACGCAGCCCCGCGCGGCCGGAATGGTGAACGGGTCAGGTCGACGCCCCCCGCCCGGCCGGACGGGAAGGGCGCCCGGTCTCAGGTGGAGGCCCGGTCCCGCAGGGCCGTCTGCCAGGCGGGCGCCGGGATGCTCGGGGCCCGCTCCGGGCGGCGGCCGCCCTGGGCGAAGAAGTCGACCAGCGGCAGCAGTCCGGCCCCGACGGTGACCGCCTCGGGTCCGAGGGTGCCGAGCGCGATCTGCGTCCGGCCGCCGGGGTGCCGGAGCGCGTACGCGCGGGCGTACGCCGTCACCGTGGCCAGGAACCGCGAGCCGAGCTGGAGCCCCGCCCAGCCGCCGACGAGGATCCGCTCCGGCTGGAAGAGATTGATGAGGTCGGCCAACCCGGCGCCCAGGTACTCGGCGGTCTCGTCGAGGACGGCGAGCGCGACCGCGTCCGGTACCGCGTCAGGAGCCCCGGGCGCCTTCGGACTCGCGCCGGACCCGCCCCCGCCGTGCGCCTCAGGTCCCCCTGAACGCGCCCCGGAAGCGCCCGCGCCGGTTGCCCCGGTGCCGGAACTCCGGTCCCGGTCCGCCCCGGAGACGCCCGCGCCGGCAGCCCCCGCCGCCCCGGACGGATCGGTCCCGTACACCCCGTACACCTGGTACGTCCCCAGGGCGCCCACCCCGGTTCCCCCGCCCCCGGTTCCCCCGCCCCCGGCGCCTCCGGCCCCGGCACCCTCGACGCTGTGCGTCCCACCCCCGTACATCCCGACCCCCGGCGGCCCCGTCCGCCCGGATTCCCGAGCCGCCGGAGCCTCCGGTCCGTCCGTCGCCGGGTACGCGGCCGCGAGCATCGAGGTCAGGGCCGTCTCCTCGTCGGCGCCGGCCGGTGGCTCGCCGCCCGCTTCGCGCCAGCGTTCGAGCAGAGCCTCCGCTCCGGCGTACGCCTCCAGACAGCCCTGAGCGCCGCAGCGGCAGCGGCGCCCCCGCACCCGTACGGTCAGGTGGCCCCACTCCAGTGCCTGCCCGGGGCCCAGCGGATCGTTCACCACGCACGCGCCGACGCCGGAGCCGAAGAGCACGACCACCGCGCTGCGGGCCCCGCGGCCCGCGCCGAACCACATCTCGGCCTGGCCCAGGGTCTTGGCGCCGTTCTCGATCCGGTACGGGACCTCGGCCGGCAGGTCGACCGTCTCGCGGAGCAGCCGCTCCAGCGGCACCGCGTCCCAGCCGATGGTCTGCCCGTGCACGACCGCCCCCTGCTCCGGCGTCCGCTCGACGATGCCCGGTACGCCGATCCCGACGCCGAGCAGCCGCTCGGCGGACACGCCGGCCGTGCGCAGGACTTCGGCGATGCCGTCCCTGAGGTGTCCCACGACCACCGCGACCTCGTACCGCGCGGTCCGGGGCCCTGAGCTGGCCAACGCCCTTTCGGTGCGGGCGAGTTCGGTGAGCGCGAGATCGAACAGCTCGATGCGCACCCGGGTCTCGCCGATGTCGACGCCGATCATGCAGCCGCTGTCCGGCGCGATCCGCAGCAGGGTGCGGGGGCGCCCGCCCGCCGAGTCGACGCTGCCGGCCTCCTCCACGACCCCTTCGGCGACCAGTTCGGCGACCACGTTGCTGATCGACCCCGAGGAGAGTCCGGTCGCCGGACCCAGCATCAGCCGGCTCATCGGACCGTCGAAGTAGAGCCGCCGCAGCACCGCCGTCCGGTTCTCGCGCCGCAGGTCGCGCACCGTGCGGCCACTCTTCGCGTGCACTCTCGTCCCCGTCCGTCGTAGTCGTCGGCTGCAACATACCCGCACGGCAAGCCTTGACGCGACTTTCTCATGGGGTTTAACTCACATCCTAAATTAAGCCGATGAGGCGGTGGGCGATCCGGGCGCCCCCTCTTGTCGGTACTCCCGCCTTCCCTGAAAGGGACCAGGAGCCATGCGCAGAATCAGAGCCGCCGTCACGGGTGCCGTCACCCTCTCCCTCGTCTTCACCGCGACCGCCTGTGGCGGCGGGGGAGAGGACGGCGGCGGCCAGGCGTCGAAGACCCTCACCTACTGGGCCACGAACCAGGGCTCCAGCCTCGAGGTCGACAAGAAGGTCCTCCAGCCCGAGCTCGACCGGTTCGAGAAGGAGACCGGCATCAAGGTGAAGCTGGAGGTGATCCCCTGGTCCGACCTGCTCAACCGGATCCTCACCGCCACCACCTCGGGCCAGGGCCCGGACGTGCTGAACATCGGCAACACCTGGAGCGCCTCCCTCCAGGCCACGGGCGCCCTGCTGCCCTGGGACGAGAAGAACTTCGGGGCCATCGGCGGCAAGGACCGCTTCGTCGACTCCGCCCTCGGCTCCACCGGAGCCCCCGGACAGGACCCGGCCGCCGTCCCGCTCTACTCGATGGCGTACGCCCTCTACTACAACAAGCAGATGTTCAAGGACGCCGGCATAGCCAAGCCGCCGACGACCTGGGACGAGGTCGTCGCCGCGGGCAAGAAGCTCAGCAGGGACGGCAAGTGGGGCATCGGGGTCGAGGGCTCCAACCTCTCCAACAACATCCACCAGGTCTTCGTCCTCGGCAAGCAGCACGGCGCCGACTTCTTCACCGCCGACGGCCGGCCCGACTTCACCTCCGACGGCGCCGTGGCCGCCGTCAAGCAGTACGTCGACCTGATGGCCGCCGACAAGATCGTCGCCCCGGGCAACGCCGAGTACGCGCAGAACCAGTCCCTGAGCGACTTCGCCAAGGACAGGACGGGCATGGTCCTCTGGCAGACCCCGTCCCAGACCTTCGCGTCCCAGGGCATGACCGAGGACGAGTGGGGCGTCGTCCCCGCCCCCGTCCCGTCCGGGAACCTGGTCACCGGCACCGCCACCAACTCGATGGTCGCCGGCATCAACATGGCGGTCTTCAAGAACACCGACAACCGCGACGGCGCCCTGAAGTTCGTGAAGTTCATGACCAGCGACAAGGAGCAGGTCCTCCTCAACAAGACCTACGGCTCGGTCCCGCCGGTCAAGACCGCGCAGAACGACCCGGCCTTCGCCGGCCCGTCCCTCGCCGTCATCCGCGACACCCTCGCCTCCAGCGCCGCGGCCCTCCCGCAGGTGCCGGAGGAGTCCCAGTTCGAGACGGTCGTCGGCACCGCCGTCAAGGAGCTCTTCGCCGACGCCGCCGCCGGCCGTCCCGTCACCACCGAGTCCGTCAAGGCCAAGCTCGAAAAGGCCCAGCAGCAGATGCCGAAGAAGTAGGCCGCGGAACCATGACCCAGACCGCCGTCACCTCCCCCGCGGAGCCGGCGGTGCGCAGGACGACGCCCGGAGGGGCGCGCACCGCACGCCGCTCCGGGCGTCGCCGTCCCGCACTGCCCTACATGCTGCTGCTGCCCGCCCTGCTCCTCGAACTCCTCGTCCACCTCGTGCCGATGCTCATGGGCATCACCATGAGCTTCAAGGAACTCACGCAGTTCTTCATCCGCGACTGGGCGGCCGCCCCCTGGTCCGGACTCGACAACTTCTCGGTCTCACTCGACTTCGACGAGGCCGTGGGGCAGTCGCTGCTCAGGTCCTTCCTGACCACCTGCCAGTTCACCGTGCTCTCCGTCGGCCTGTGCTGGCTTCTCGGGACGGCCGCCGCGATCCTCCTCCAGGAGAACTTCCGCGGCCGGGGCGTCCTGCGGACGCTGTTCCTCGTCCCGTACGCCCTGCCCGTCTACGCCGCCGTCATCACCTGGGCGTTCATGTTCCAGCGCGACAACGGCCTCGTCAACCACGTCCTGCACGACCAGCTCGGCATCGGCGACAGCCCCGCCTTCTGGCTGATCGGCGACAACAGCTTCTGGGCCCTGCTCGTCGTCTCCGTCTGGAAGGGCTGGCCGTTCGCCTTCCTCACCGTGATGGCCGGACTCCAGAACATCCCCCGGGAGATGTACGAGGCCGCGGCCCTGGACGGGGCCGGCGTCTGGCGGCAGATCCGCCACATCACCCTGCCGTCCCTGCGACCGGTCAACCAGGTCCTCGTCCTGGTCCTCTTCCTGTGGACCTTCAACGACTTCAACACGCCGTTCGTGCTCTTCGGCGAGGCGGCCCCGGAAGCGGCGGACCTCATCTCGCTGCACATCTACCAGTCGTCCTTCCAGACGTGGAACTTCGGCACCGGCTCGGCCATGTCCGTGCTCCTGCTGCTCTTCCTGCTCCTCGTCACGGGCGTCTACCTCCTGCTCACCACCCGCGGAAGGAAGACCTCCGATGTCTGAAGCCGTCCACCGGCGCGCGGCCCGGCCACGCTCCCCGATGGCCCCGCCGCGCTCCTTCACCTGGACCCGCCGCATCGTCCTCACCCTCCTCACCGGCTTCGTCCTGCTGCCGGTGTACGTCATGGTGTCCAGCTCGCTGAAGCCGCTGGAGGACGTGTCGGGCACCTTCGAATGGATCCCGTCCGGGCTCACCCTGCGCCCCTACGCGGACATCTGGAAGACGGTCCCGCTCGCCGACTACTTCGTGAACTCCCTCGTCGTCGCGGGCGCCGCCACCGTCCTCTCCGTGGCCGTCGCGATCTTCGCCGCGTACGCCGTCAGCCGCTACGACTTCCGCGGCAAGCGGGTCTTCGCGGTCACCGTCCTGTCGACGCAGATGTTCCCCGGCATCCTCTTCCTGCTGCCGCTCTTCCTCATCTACGTCAACATCGGCAACGCCACCGGCCTCGCCCTCTTCGGCTCCCGCGAAGGCCTGATCCTCACCTATCTGACCTTCTCCCTGCCCTTCTCCATCTGGATGCTCACCGGATACCTCGACTCGATCCCGCGCGAGCTCGACGAGGCCGCCAAGGTCGACGGCTGCGGCCCGGTCGGCGCCCTCTTCCGCGTGATCGTGCCCGCCGCTCGCCCCGGCATCGTCGCCGTGGCCGTCTACGCCTTCATGACCGCCTGGGGCGAGGTCCTGTTCGCCTCGGTCATGACCAACGACACCACCCGCACCCTCGCCGTCGGCCTCCAGGGCTACGCCACCCAGAACGACGTGTACTGGAACCAGGTGATGGCCGCCTCCCTCGTGGTCAGCGTGCCCGTCGTCGTCGGCTTCCTGCTCCTCCAGCGCTACCTCGTCGCAGGCCTCACCGCGGGTGCGGTCAAGTGACGCCCTTCTCTCCACCGAACTCGAAGAGGTCCTCCGTGTCCGTCCCCGTGTCCGCCCCCGCCCCCGACACCGCCGGCGCCGTCCAGCCCGACCTCGCCGCCTTCCCGCCCTCCTTCGCCTGGGGCACGGCGACCTCCGCCTACCAGATCGAGGGCGCCGTCGCCGAGGACGGCCGCGCCCCCTCCATTTGGGACACCTTCGCCCACACCCCCGGCGCGATCGACAACGCCGACCACGGCGACGTCGCCTGCGACCACTACCACCGCTGGCCCGAGGACATCGCCCTCATGAAGGAGCTCGGCACCGACGCCTACCGGATGTCGATCGCCTGGCCCCGCGTCGTCCCCGGCGGCGACGGCCCCGTCAACGCCGCCGGACTCGACTTCTACGACCGGCTCGTCGACGGCCTGCTCGACGCCGGCATCACCCCGTCCGTCACCCTCTACCACTGGGACCTCCCGCAGGCCCTGCAGGACCGCGGCGGCTGGTCCTCCCGCGAGACCGCCGAACACCTCGCCGCGTACGCCTCCGTCGTCGCCGAGCGCCTCGGCGACCGCGTCACCCGCTGGGCCACCCTCAACGAACCCCTCTGCTCCGCCTGGATCGGTCATCTGGAGGGCCGGATGGCGCCGGGCCTCACCGACCTGCCGACCGCCGTCCGCGCCTCGTACCACCTGCTCCTGGGTCACGGCCTCACCACAGCAGCCGTCCGGGCCGCCGCCCCCGGCGCCCGCGTCGGCCTGGTGACCAACCACTCCACGGTCGCGCCCGCCTCCGGCAGCCCCGAGGACCTCGCCGCCGCCCGCCGCATGGACGGGCACAGCAACCGCTGGTGGCTCGACCCGGTGTACGGCCGCGGCTTCCCCGCCGACATGCGCGAGCTCTACGGGGTCGACCTTCCCGAGCGTCCCGGCGACCTGGCGGCCATCGCCGCCCCGCTGGACTGGCACGGCCTCAACTACTACTTCCCCGTCACCGTCGCCGACGACCCGGCCGGCCCCGCCCCGTTCGCCCGCGAGGTCCGCCTCCCAGACGTGCCGCGCACCGGCATGGACTGGCAGATCGAGGCGGCCGGCCTGGAGAGCCTGCTGCTGCGGCTCACCGAGGAGTACGGCGTCCGCGAGCTGTACGTCACCGAGAACGGCTCCGCCTTCCCCGACACGGTCGGCCCCGACGGCGCCGTACACGACCCCGACCGCACCCGCTACCTGGAGGGACACCTCGCCGCCTGCGCGAGCGCCGTCCGCAAGGGCGTCCCGCTCGCCGGCTACTACGCCTGGTCGCTCCTGGACAACTTCGAGTGGGCGTACGGCTACGACAAGCGCTTCGGCCTCGTCCACGTCGACTACGCCACCCAGAAGCGGACGGTGAAGACCAGCGGTCGCCGCTACGCCGAACTCATCCGCGCCCACCGGCGGCTGCGCGGCTGACCGGCCGCCGCCGGGACCCTCCGGAAGGCCGTCCCGCTGTCGCCGGGACGGCCTTCCGCGCGACCCGCGCCGGACCCCGCCGCCTCACCAGGCCCCCGTGGACGAGGAGAGTCCCGAGCCGTGCCACCGCCCCTCGCCTGCAGCGCGCCGGGTCCCCTCGGGCGGCCGCGCCGCGCCCCGGGCGACGGTCGTCAGGCGCACCGGTCCCGCCGGGGCCGCTCCCGCGCCGCCGAACCCGGCGACGGCAGGCGGCGGGTGCTCAGCAGCGGCCCCGGGCCTGCCCGCCCATGCACCACGCCGTTCTCGCCGACACCGGTCCGTACGGCGTCATCCCGCCCGTCCCCGCCGGGGTCGTCGCCGCGCCGCCCGCCCGGTCCGGTCGACGGTTCGCCGAGGGCCGACGGCCGCACCCGGCCTCAAGGCCTGAACCGCCCCGGGATCAGGCCGACTCCCGGATCACCAGAGCCGGCTCGAAGACCACCGACCCGGACTCCGGCGTGCCGCCGTCGAGCTGGGCGAGCAGCAGCCCGGTCATGGCGGCCGCCATCTCCTCCACCGGCTGCCGCACCGTGGTGAGCGGGGGAGTGGTGTCCCCGGCCGCCGCCGAGTCGTCGAAGCCGACCACGGCGACGGTCCCCGGCACGGCGACGCCCCGTTCTGCGAGGAGGCGGCAGACGCCGCGGGCCATCAGGTCGTTGGCGGCGAACACCGCGTCGATGTCCGGGTGCCGTTCGAGCAGTCGGGCCATCGCCTCCCGGCCGCTCTCCTCGGTGAACCGGCCCCGTTCGACCGGCACCGCGCCGGCTCCGCGCGCGGCGAGCGCGGCCGTGAAGCCGTCGAGCCGCTCGCGCGCGGTCGGCGCCGACACCGGCGCGGCGACGGTCGCAGGCCGCCGCCGCCCGGTCGCCCACAGGTGCTCGGCGGCCAGCCGAGCCCCCGCCGCGTTGTCCAGGTCCACCCAGCCGCAGCGGACCCCGGCGCCCGGGCGCCCGAAGAGCACCGTCGGGAGGCCGGCCGCGACCAGCATCCCGGGCAGCGGGTCGCTCTCGTCGAGCGGCACCACCAGCGCCCCGTCCGCGCCGCCGCGCCGCAGGTAGTCGACGAGCTGGAGCCGGGCCGCCTCGGACTCGGCGACCAGCAGCACCGGCTGTACCGCGCGCTCGCGCAGCACCGGCAGCACGCCGTCGACCACCCGTCCGAAGAAGGGGTCGGAGAAGAGCCGGGCGGTGAAGGATCCGCCGGTCGCCGAGAGGACCAGCGCCACCGCGCCGGTGCGCCGGGTGACCAGGGACCGGGCCGCCTGGTTGGGCGCGTAGCCGGTCCGGGCGACGGCCGCGCGGACCGTCTCCTGGATCTCCGGTGCCACGTTGCGCACGCCGTTGACCACGCGGGACACCGTCGCGCGCGACACCCCCGCCTCGCGTGCGACGTCCTCCAGCGTCGGTCCTCGATTCCCCATCCGCGCACTTTATCGGTGCCGTGTGTCCGATGGGTGAGCACGTGGCAACGGGCGCGCCCGCACAGCGGACACTCCCGATCGATGCTTAATGCAAGCCAAAAGAAAAGCCGTGTCGCATGCCTTGACCGTCCACTGCGGTGCCGTGCATGGTTTCGGAGAGCGCTCTCCCACGTGTCCGTCCTGTATCACCGAGGAGACTCATGTCCCCCGTAGGGTCCCCGCCGGTCCGCCGGCGCCCCGCATCCTCACTCCGCCGCTCCACGGTCGGCGCCCTCGTCGCCTCCCTGGCCGGCACGCTGCTCGCGGCCCTCCCGGCGACCACCGCCCAGGCCGCCGACACCCTGCTCTCGCAGGGAAGGACGGCGACCGCCTCCACCGTCGAAGGAGCCGCCTTCCCCGCCTCCGCCGCCGTCGACGGCGACCTCGGCACCCGCTGGGCCAGCCAGTGGCAGGATCCCCAGTGGCTTCAGGTCGACCTCGGCGCCGCCCGCCAGCTCAACAGAGCCGTCCTCACCTGGGAGGCCGCCTACGGCAAGAGCTACGAGATCCAGGCCTCCGACAACGGCACCGACTGGCGCACCGTCACCGCCGTCACCGCAGGCGACGGCGGCACCGACGAGGTCACCCTCTCCGGCTCCGGCCGCTACGTCCGGGTGAACGGCCTCACCCGGGGCACCGGATACGGCTACTCCCTCTGGGAGTTCCAGGTGTACGGCTCCACCGACGGCACCGGCCCGCAGCTGCCCGGCGGCGGAGACCTCGGACCCAACGTGCACGTCTTCGACCCGTCCACCCCCGGCCTCCAGGCCAAGCTGGACGCCGTCTTCCAGCAGCAGGAGTCGGCCCAGTTCGGTGCCGGCCGCCACGCCTTCCTCCTCAAGCCCGGCACGTACAACGGCCTCAACGCCCAGATCGGCTTCTACACCCAGATCGCCGGCCTCGGCGTCCGCCCCGACGACACCACGATCAACGGTGACGTCACCGTGGACGCCGGCTGGTTCAACGGCAACGCCACCCAGAACTTCTGGCGCGGGGCCGAAGGACTCGCCCTCAACCCGGTGAACGGCACCGACCGGTGGGCCGTCTCCCAGGCGTCCTCGTTCCGCCGCATGCACGTCAAGGGCGGGCTCAACCTCGCCCCCAACGGCTACGGCTGGGCCTCCGGCGGCTACATCGCCGACTCCAAGATCGACGGCCAGGTCGGCAACTACTCGCAGCAGCAGTGGTACACCCGCGACAGCACGATCGGCGGCTGGTCCAACAGCGTCTGGAACCAGGTCTTCTCCGGCACCGAGGGCGCGCCGGCGACCTCCTTCCCCGAACCGCGCTACACCACCCTCGACACCACCCCGATCTCCCGTGAGAAGCCGTACCTGATCTGGGAGGACAACCAGTACAAGGTCTTCTCCCCGGCCAAGCGGACCAACGCCCGCGGCACCACCTGGGCCAACGGCACGCCGCAGGGCGAGAAGATCCCGCTCACCCGGTTCTACGTCGTCAAGCCCGGCACCAGCGCCGCGACCATGAACCAGGCCGTGCAGCAGGGCCTGCACCTGCTCTTCACGCCCGGCGTCTACCACGTCGACCGGCCGATCGAGATCAGCCGAGCCGGCACCGTGGTGCTCGGACTCGGCCTCGCCACGATCGTCCCCGACAACGGCGTCGCCGCGATGAAGGTCGCCGACGTCGACGGCGTCCGCCTCGCCGGCTTCCTCGTCGACGCCGGCTCCGTCAACTCCCCGGTCCTGCTGGAACTCGGCCCCCAGAACGCCGCCGCCGACCACGCCGCCAACCCGACCACCGTCCAGGACGTCTACATCCGCGTCGGCGGTGCCGGCCCCGGCAAGGCCACCACGAGCATGGTCGTCAACAGCGACGACGTCATCGTCGACCACACCTGGGTCTGGCGCGCCGACCACGGCGACGGCGTCGGCTGGGAGACCAACCGCGCCGACTACGGCGTCCGCGTCAACGGCGACGACGTGTTGGCCACCGGTCTCTTCGTCGAGCACTTCAACAAGTACGACGTCGAGTGGTACGGCGAGCGGGGCCGGACGATCTTCTACCAGAACGAGAAGGCCTACGACGCCCCCAACCAGGCCGCCATCCAGAACGGCGCCACCAAGGGCTACGCCGCCTACCGCGTGGACGACTCGGTCACCACGCACGAGGCCTGGGGTCTCGGCAGCTACTGCAACTACAACGTGGACCCGAGCATCGTCCAGGACCACGGCTTCAAGACGCCCGTCAAGCCGGGAGTGAAGTTCCACAGCCTCCTCGTGGTCTCCCTCGGCGGCATGGGCCACTACAACCACGTCATCAACGACACCGGGGCGTCCACCATCCCCGCGGGCACCTCGACCGTGCCCTCCACCGTCGTCTCCTTCCCCTGACGGTCTCCGCCGGGACGCGCCCGACCGACGCGTCCCGGCCCCGGTCCCGAGCCGCCCCGCCCCGGCCCCCGTCCCGCCCCGGCCCGCCGTGTGTCGGCCGCCCCGGGCCGGGCCTCCAGCCCCCCGCCCGGCGCACCCGGCCCCCGACCCCTTCCGGCCCGGCGCGCCCGGGCCCCCGAACCCTTCCGGGCGGTGCTCATCGCCCCGCCGCGCCGCCCGGAAGGCGATCCCCCTCCCTCCCCTCCCGTCCAGGAGCCCCCCATGACCACCGCCCCGACCACACGAAGGCGGGCCCGGGCCACGGCCTCACTCGTGTCCCTCGGTGCCCTGCTCGCCGCCTCCGCCACCGTGCTGGGCGCGGCCCCCGCCACCGCCGCCGAGACCCTCCTCTCCCAGGGAAGGACCGCCACCGCCTCCTCCGTCGAGGGCGCCGGCTACGCCGCGGCCGCCGCCGTCGACGGCGACCTCACCGGCACCCGCTGGGCCAGCCAGTGGAGCGACGACCAGTGGCTGCAGGTCGACCTCGGCGCACGTGCCGACATCAGCCGCGTCGTCCTGAACTGGGAGGGCGCGTACGGCAAGGCCTACGACATCCAGCTCTCCGACAACGGCACCGACTGGCGCACCGTCAGGTCCGTGACCGCCGGGGACGGCGGCACCGACGACCTCACGCTCTCCGGCGCGGGCCGCTACGTGCGCCTCCAGGGCGTCACCCGCGCCACCGGATACGGCTACTCCCTCTGGGAGTTCCGGGTCTACGGCGACAGCGGCACCACATCGCCCGCCCCCGGAGGCGCCGTCCGGGTCGCCGGCTCGCAGGGCGACTGGCGACTCACCGTCGGCGGACAGCCGTACATCGTCAAGGGCCTCACCTGGGGCCCGGCCCTCGCGGACGCCGCCCGCTACATGCCCGACGTGAGGTCCATGGGCGTCAACACCGTCCGCACCTGGGGGACCGACGCCGGCTCCAAGCCCCTGCTCGACGCCGCGGCCGCCCAGGGCGTCCGCGTGATCAACGGTTTCTGGCTCCAGCCCGGGGGCGGCCCCGGCTCAGGCGGCTGCGTCAACTACGTGACGGACACCACCTACAAGAACAACATGCTCACCGAGTTCGCCAAGTGGGTCGACACCTACAGGTCCCACCCCGCCACGCTCATGTGGAACGTCGGCAACGAGTCCGTCCTCGGCCTGCAGAACTGTTACGGCGGAGCCGAACTCGAAGCCCAGCGCAACGCGTACACGACCTTCGTCAACGACGTCGCCAAGAAGATCCACTCCATCGACCCCGACCACCCCGTGACCTCCACGGACGCGTGGACCGGAGCCTGGCCGTACTACAAGCGCAACGCCCCGGACCTCGACCTGTACGCGATGAACTCCTACGGCGACATCTGCGGAGTGCGCCAGGCCTGGACCGACGGCGGGTACACCAAGCCCTACATCATCACGGAGGGCGGTCCCGCGGGCGAGTGGGAGGTCCCCGACGACGCCAACGGCGTCCCCGACGAACCGACCGACGTCCAGAAGGCCGACGGCTACACCAGGGCCTGGGGCTGCGTCACCGGCCACCAGGGCGTCGCCCTCGGCGCCACCCTCTTCCACTACGGCACCGAGCACGACTTCGGCGGGGTCTGGTTCAACCTCCTGCCCGACGGGCTCAAGCGCCTGTCCTACTACGCGGTCAAGAAGGCCTACACCGGCTCCACCGCCGGCGACAACACCCCGCCGGTCATCACGAACATGACCGTCAGCCCGGCCTCCGCGGCCCCGGCGGGCCGGGAGTTCACGCTCCGCGCCGACATCCGCGACCCCGACGGGGACCCCGTCACCCCCAGGATCTACCTCAGCGGAAACCACGCCAACGGCGACAAGCGCCTCGTCGACGCCGCATGGCGGGCCACCGGCAACGGCACCTTCGCCGTCACCGCGCCCGAGAAGCTCGGCGTCTGGAAGGTCTACGTCCAGGCCGAGGACGGCCACGGCAACGCCGGCATCGAGACCCGGTCCGTGAAGGTCGTCGCCCCGCCGGTCAGCGGCACCAACCTCGCGCTGGGGAAGCCCACCACGGCCTCCTCCTTCCAGGCCTCCTACGGCGACTGCCCCTGCCCGGCCGCCAACGCCACGGACGGCAACCCCGGCACCCGCTGGGCCAGCGACTGGAGCGACCCGCAGTGGATCCGGGTCGACCTCGGCGCCGTGCGCTCCTTCAGCCGCCTCCAGCTGATCTGGGACCCGGCCTTCGCCCGCGCCTACGAGGTCCAGGTCTCCGACGACGGAAACGCCTGGCGCACCATCCACACCACGAGCGACGGCAACGGCGACGTCGACACCGTCGAGGCCGGCGCCACCGCCCGCTACGTGAGGCTCCAGCTCACCGCACGCGGCACCGGCTGGGGCTACTCGCTCCACGAACTCGGCGTCTACAGCTGACACGACGCCGCCGTCCCCCTTCCGAGGAGAACCGAGGAGAGAACCGATGAGAATCCGCGGCCGGACCCTGTCCGCCTTACTGCTCGCCACCGCCCTCGGCGTCTCGGCGCTGTCGGTCGACGCCTTCACCGCTGCCGCCTCCGGCCCGAGCGACGCCCCCGCCGTCCGGACGGCCGTCCCGTCCCACACGGGGCACGTGATGGGAGCCTCCGCCCTCCCGTCGGGCGACGACGCCGACGGGGACGGCTACATCCCCGCGAACCCCCAGGTCACCGGAGTCATCCCCTCCCAGGCGGTGCCCCCGCAGGCCTACTTCCACGAGTTCCAGGCCAACTGCTCCGTCACCCACACCGCGTCGGACGACCCGATCGTCTACCCCGGCCAGCCCGGCGCCTCCCACGACCACACGTTCATGGGCAACACCGGCACCAACGCCCACTCGACCACCGCGTCCCTCACCGGCGGGCCCACCACCTGCAACGCCCCCGCCGACTCCTCGGCGTACTGGATGCCCTCGCTCTACAAGGGCGACCAGAAGATCCTGCCCGTCGGACCCCAGGTCATCTACTACAAGTCGGGCGTCACCGACTACCGGAGCGTGCGTCCCTTCCCCAAGGGCCTCCGCTTCGTCGTCGGCAGCCCGATGCAGAGCGCCCAGGAGTTCCGCAGTCACAAGGGCTTCGTCGAGGGCTGGGAATGCGGTGACAGCTTCTTCAACGTCGACTTCCCGGCGAGCTGCCCGAGCCGGCCCGACGTGCAGCTCAACATCCGTTTCCAGGCTCCCAGTTGCTGGAACGGCCTGTACCTCGACACCCCCGACCACAAGAGTCACATGGCCTACCCGGTCGTCAAGCCCGGCACCAACGACAACATGTGCCCGGCCTCCCACCCGGTCGCCCTGCCGATGATCGAGTTCAAGATGGCCTTCCCGGTCAACGGCGACATGAGCCAGGTCCGCCTGTCCAGCGGACGCGGCTACTCCTTCCACTACGACTTCTTCAACGCGTGGGAGGAACGCACCCTCAAGGCCCTGGTCGACCACTGCGTCGTCGGCGGCCTGCAGTGCGACACTCGCGGCTACGACCAGAACCACCCCGAACGCGGAGCGGTGCTGGACTCCGACCACCGCCTCCCCTGACCCCCCGCTCCACCCTGTACGGGGCGGCCCGGACGCCCCTCGCGGCGCCCGGGCCGCCCCCGCACACGCCCGGTCGCGCGCGCCCGCACCCCCGCCTCGGACCTGCTGCACGCCCCGCTCCCGTGCCTCGGACCCGCCCCCCAGACCCGCCTCGTACGCCCTGCCCTGCCCCTGCCCCTGTGCCCCCTGCCCCCGCCCCCTTGCGCCCCGCCCCCCGGAGACCTCCGTATGCCCGCCGTAGACCGCTTCCCCGACGACGACGCGCTGATCGAGCGCCTCCCGCCCGACTTCCGGATCGGCGCCGCCACCTCCGCCTACCAGATCGAGGGCGCCGCGGCCGAGGACGGCCGGACCGCCTCCATCTGGGACACCTTCTGCCGGGTCCCGGGTGCGGTGGACAACGGCGACACCGGGGACACCGCCTGCGACCACTACCACCGGATGCCCGAAGACGTCGCACTGATGGCGGCCCTCGGCCTCGACACGTACCGCTTCTCCGTCTCCTGGCCGCGCGTCCAGCCCGGCGGCCGCGGCCCAGCCAACCCGGCCGGACTCGCCTTCTACGACCGGCTGGTCGACGAACTCCTCGGCCGGGGCATCACGCCCTGGCCGACCCTCTACCACTGGGACCTGCCCCAGGAGCTGCAGGACGCCGGAGGCTGGCCCGCCCGGGACACCGCGCAGCGCTTCGCCGACTACGCGGGGCTCGTCCACGACCGGCTCGGCGACCGCGTCACCCACTGGACCACCCTCAACGAGCCCTTCTGCTCGGCGGTCCTCGGGCACGTGGAGGGCGTGCACGCCCCCGGCGGCCGTTCCCTCGCCGACGGTGTCGCCGCCGTGCACCACCTGCACCTCGCGCACGGGCTCGCCGCCCGCCGCCTGCGTGCGGACGCCACGCGCCCCCTCGACCTGGCCGTCACCCACCTGCTCGGCACCAGCGCCCCCGCCACCGACAGCCCCGCCGACCGCGAGGCCGCCCGCCGCGCGGACGCGTTCGGGTTCCGTTTCTACCTCGACCCGATCCTGCGCGGCGCCTACCCGGACGACCTCGTCGCCGACCTCGGCGCCCAGGGCATCGCGATCCCGGTCCGCGACGGGGACCTCGACACCATCGCCACCCCCATCGACACCCTCGGCGTCAACTACTACCGCTCCATGAGGTCCTCCGGCACCGGCCCCGACGGCGCCACCACCGACCCCCACGGCCGCCCCGTCACGCGCGCCCTCCCGCACGGCGGACTGCCCGTCACCGGGCTCGGCTGGGAGGTCATGCCCCACGACCTCACCGCCCTGCTGCTCCGCATCGCCCACGACTACCCCGGCACCCCCATGGTCATCACCGAGAACGGCGCCGCCTACGACGACACCCCGGACGCGGACGGGTACGTCGACGACCACGAGCGCACCGCCTACCTCTCCGCCCACCTCGCCGCCGTCGCCCGCGCCCACGCGGCCGGCGCCGACATCCGCGGATACCTCGCCTGGTCGCTCCTGGACAACTTCGAGTGGGCCTACGGCTACGCCCAGCGCTTCGGCCTCGTCCGGGTCGACTACGAGACCCGGACCCGTACCCCCAAACGCAGCGCCCGCTGGCTCCGCGACACGGCCTGCCTGGTGCGCGGCGGCGCGTGACCCACTGCCCGTCCGGGGCGCGTGTCAGGCCCGCGAGGCCCGTATCCGGTGCCCATCACGGCTCAGGTCCGAGGGTTCGGCATCGGCCCGGATCAGGGCGCCGGCGGTGGCGGTGGGGGTGGCTGTGGCGCCAGTTGGTTCGCGGCGGTCCGGGACGCCGCGGCGGCCAGCTTCAGGTCGGCGGCGTCACTGCGGCCCAGGGTGAAGATCTTGACCAGGGCCAGCAGGGTGGGCCCGAAGAAGGTGCCCGCCAGTACCGGGTGGTCGTTGATGCCGAAGTGGACGGAGGCCCCGAGCGTGGCCAGGGCCACCACCAGCCCCGCGTACACGCCGTGCAGATGCCGCCGGTGCGCACGCAGCCGTTCGGCCCCCAGGGCCCGGATCCGCTCCTGCTCGGCGAGGGCCCTGTCCCGTTCGGCCTGCATCCGTGCCTCGTGCTCGCGCGCGAGCTGCGGGTCGAGCGCCGCCAGGGCCACCGCGAGGTGCTCCGCCGGAAGAGTCGCCCACTGGGTGGCGATGTCCAACGCGCTGGGCTGACGCGCCTCCTGCATGCCCAGGTCCTCAGCCATCGCCGGCGCCTCCGTCTCCTTGCGGCGTCGGAGCCGCCTCGGCGAGCCGCAGCGACGAGGGGGGAGGGCCCAGGGCCCGGAAGAGTGCGTCGAGGCCGCTCGCCATGGCCGTCACCGCGGCCGGGGTGTCCGTGGACTCCGCCACGTGCAGCAGGTCGGCCGGGGCGGAGTCCGGGGCGGGCCGGTCCGGCGGGGGCGCGACGGGCGGGCGAGGGGGTTCGTCGCGGCTGCGTTCGAAGTGTGAGCGCAGCACCTTCGTGTCGCTGCGGAGATAGGTCCACAGGGCGGCCCACGCGGACCAGGTGAGGAACGCGAGGTCGGGCAGACGGGGCAACAGCACCCGCCGGGCGAGTGCGACGTCCTGCGGGCCCGTCGCGAGGAGCAACCGCAGCTGCCGGCGGCCCGACGACTGGGCGCGCAGCCACAACGTGGCCTCCAGAGCCGGTCCGTGGAGCAGGAACAGGCACCACAGGGCCATGGCCACGGCGAAGGAACCGTTCGCGAGGACGCCGGCGAGCGTCGCGGCGCAGACGGCGACGGGGCCGGCGGCCAGGGCGCGGACCAGGGGGACCAGCAGTGCCTGCCGGGCCGCCGCCCGGTCGCGGAGGCCCGTGGTACGACGCCACTCGCCCGTGCGGTGGATCTGGAGCACGCTCGTGAAGTGCCGGACGCGCCACGAGGTGAGGCCGGTCCACCGGGTCACGGGCGTGGTGCCGTCACGTGCGGGTTCGCCGTACAGCACGGCGCCGGCGGCTCCGTAGCTGAACAGCCGCAGCATCAGCTCCCGTTCCTCGAACCTGCAGTCGTCGTCCCAGCCGCCGAGGAGACGCACCAGCTCGGTCCGCACGAAGTGCGTGTCGCTGGGGCCGAGGTAGAAATGCCTGGTCACGCGGACCGGGCGGTGGCCGCGCACGCACACCAGCTCGTCGAGCCGCTTCTGGAGGTCGATCGCGTTCGTGTTCTCAGGGATGTCGATCGCGACGCGGACGACGTCGGCACCGGACACCTGGAAGGCACCGTCCACCCGGTCGAGCAGACCGCTGCGGACGGGGCCCTCCACGTCGATCACGCCGATGATCTCACCGGAGCAGTGCGGCAGCCCGGCGTTGAGTGCTGCGGACTTGGTCACCGCCGGGGTGTGGACGACGCGGATCCGGTCGGGATGCCGCTGCGCCAGGACCCGCGCGGCCGGCTCGCTCACGAAGTCGTCCTGCGCCAGGAGCAGGAGGATCTCGACGTCGCGGCGCGGCCCGGCGAGGAGCGACTCGACGGTCGCCGCGAGTTCCGGCTCGTACCGAGCGGCCACGAGCAGCGAGAAGCGCACCCGGCCCGGCGGCGCGTACGGCAGCGCCCCGGGATCCGGCAGGTCGTACTGGGCCTGGGCGCGGACGAACCTCGGCCGGGGCAGGAACAGCCGGACGAGTACGGCGCAGACGGCGACGACGCCCATCGCCACGACGGAGACGCCCATGAACCCCACCCCCCTCACGACCACTATGGCCCAACGGCCCCCTCGCCGTACGCCGTTCCGGCAGGCCGACCGGTCTTGCCCCGGACCTCCGTTGCCGGTGAGCCGCTCGAACACGGAAGGCCGCGGCGAACGCGGAGCCCTCCCGTCAGGACGCGCTGTGCCCTCAGGGGTGAGGCGAAACGTGGATACGGACGTGCGTCGTGCACGCGGCCCGCGAGCAAGCGCATGGCCTCCTCAACTAGCCTACGGGTGTACGCACTGAGGAGATCTCGTCGATTGGCCGGCGCACCGGCGACGCCCCGCAGGGCGCGAGCCCTCGTAGCGGCTCTCGGCGCCGGCGCCCAGCCGACGGGGTGCGGTCGCGCCGATCGTTCTCGCGGAGCGTCAGCCCGCGAGCACGTAGGACGTGAACGTCTGCAACGGGGGAGGCCCGACAGTGCAGGACCAGCTCTTGGGGGACCGCTACCGGCTGCTGCGACCGCTCGGTGAGGGCGGAATGGGGCAGGTGTGGGAGGCACGCGACGAGACGCTGGGTCGGCCCGTCGCCGTGAAGGTGATCTCCAGGCTCGCCGGCGGCGGGAGCCGGGGCGATCAGGCGCGCCGCCGGTTCCTGCGCGAGGCGAGGATCACGGCCCGTCTGCAGCACCCCAACATCGTGACCGTCCACGACCTGGGCGAGACCGGTACGGGGGACGAACGGGCCCCGTTCCTGGTGATGGAGATCGTCCGCGGCGAGGGCCTGGACTCCATGCTGGGCAGGGGAGCCGTTGCCCTGCCGGACGCTGCCCGGTGGGGCGCGCAGATTTGCGAGGCACTCACGGAAGCGCACGACGCCGGGATCTTGCACCGGGACATCAAGCCGTCCAACATCTTCGTCACGCCGTCCGGCACGGTGAAGGTCCTTGACTTCGGCATCGCCAGGGCGGCCGGCCCCCTGCCGACGGTGGACCGACTCACCGCGACCGGCCTCATCGTCGGTTCACCCGCCTACATGGCGCCCGAACAGGCACGCGGTCTCCCGGAGCCCGGCAGCGACCTGTATGCCCTGGGGTGCCTCCTCTACGAACTGATCACGGGACGGCTCCCCTTCCAGGCGCCGGACGCCCTGGGCCACCTCTCCGCGCACCTCACCCAGGAACCGCTCCCGCCCAGCTCGCTGGCCGCGGGCATTCCACCCGCCTGGGACAGTCTCGTGCTGAGGCTGCTCCACAAGGACCCCGCCCAGCGGTACGCGACTGCCGCCGACCTCTCCCGGGCCCTACGGCAGGTCGGCCAGGGCCCCTTGGGCCCGTTCCACATCTGGACGTTCGCCGACAAGGTGCTGGACGTATGGAACAGCCCCGAGGACGGCGTCCCGATCATTCAGCACAGCTGCCACGGCGGGCCGAACCAGCAGCTCACCCTGCAGCCCCTCGGGCAGGGGCTGTTCGAGATCGGAACCTTCGCCGGGAAGTGCCTGGAGGTCTTCGACGCCAGTACCGAGGACGGCGCTCGGATCGTACAGAACAGCCGGCACGGCGGGCCGAACCAGCGGTTCACCCTGCGGTCCCTTGGGCAGGAGTTGTTCGAGATCGGAACCTTCGCCGGCAAGGTGCTGGATGTCTGGAACAGCCCAGAGGACGGCGTCCCGATCATTCAGCACAGCTGCCACGGCGGGCCGAACCAGCGCTTCCGCCTCGTGCTCGTCGGCTCGGAGAACCTTCTGGAGCGCCCAGGGGTCTGGTGAGCACCCCCATGCACGTCTTCGGTAATACCGCCGAGGACGGAGGCAGTACCGTGATCGGCACCGGAGGCGAGTTCGGGATACCGGTGGGCGCCCCTGCACGCCACCACCGAGGTCTGGGTGGAGTCACGGGCACTGGACGGCCACGCCCGGCGCTGGGCCGGAACGGTCACGAGGATCACCGGCCAGGCCGTCGACGCCCTGGACCTTGAAGGGCGCGAGCCGGTACCCGGAGTGCGGGGCCGCACGACACCTGGTGGCGGGGGGAGGACTCGCTGATCGCCGTGTATCGCGGCGAGGCCGTTGCCATGGACGCCCCGGGGGCTCTCGAAGCCCGTGTCTGCAGCGGCCTCGACGAGTGGGGTCTGCACGGCGGCTGACCCCCGCACTCCCGCCCGCGAGGAGGGGCGCGGTCCCCATGGCCGGGACGCGGTGTCACGGGGTGACGATGGCGAACTCGGGGTCAGGAGTGTCCAGTACGGACACGAGCCTGGTCAGCACGCTCGGGTCGCCGTCGACGTCGACCCCGTCGAGACCCTGCCCGCCCAGCAGGGCCGGCAGCTGCGCTTTGGTGAGGGTCAGCGTCAGGTCGGCCGGCCGGCCGGTCGGGGCGTCGAGGTCGCGCGTGCGATAGGTGAGGGCACCGTTGGAGAGGGTGAGACGCCAGACCCTGCCCTGGTCGGTGACCTTCCAGTCCAGGGTCAGGCGAACGTCCCAGGCGCGGGGGCCGTTGACGCGGATGGCGAGCGAGTCGGCGAGCTGGTCGACCGACAGGGCCATGGCCATCTCGGGGTTGGTCATGTCGATGGCGACCGACGCGCCCGTGCCGCGCAGTTCCTTGGCCGCGGTCAGGTAGAAGTTTCGCCAGGTGCCGTTCTCCGCCCCGTGACCGAGCCGGTCGTAGACCGTGGCGAGGGCCTCGCGGGCCGGAGCGTGGTCCGGCCGGGCGAACACGGCGTGATTCAGGAGCGTCGCGGCGAAGCGCAGATCGCCGGCAGCCGCGTACTCCTCGCCCTTGGCGGTGATGGCCTCGATACCGCCGTAGTCGGCGGTGAACCGGCGGGCCTGCTCGACAGGCGTGTGCTCCCACAGGTGGGCCGGGTTGCCGTCGAACCATCCCATGTAGCGGTGGTAGACGGCCTTGACGTTGTGGCTGACCGAGCCGTAGTAGCCACGCGCGGACCAGGCCCGCTCCAGAGCGGGGGGAAGGGCGAGCTCCTCGGCGATCTCGTCGCCGGTCAGGCCGTCGTTGAGGAGCCGCAGGGTCTGGTCGTGCAGATAGGTGTAGAGGTCGCGCTGGACGCCGAGGAACTCGGCGATGGCCTCGCGCCCCCACGTCGGCCAGTGGTGGGAGGCGAAGAGGACGTCGGCCTCACCGGCGAACAGTTCCTCGGCCTCGGTCAGGTAGCGCGCCCAGACGCGGGCGTCACGGACCAGCGCGCCGCGCAGGGTCTGGATGTTGTGCAGGGTGTGAGTGGCGTTCTCGGCCATGCACAGGGCCCGGTGCCGGGGAAAGAAGAAGTTCATCTCCGAGGGTGCCTCGGTGCCGGGGGTGAGCTGGAAGACGATCTCGACGCCGTCGATGACCTCCTTCTGGCCCGTCCGGGTGATGTCCACCGTGGGCGGCACGAGACTGATGGTGCCGTTCGAGGTCGTGGCCCCGAGGCCGCAGCCGATCTGTCCGGCCGGCCCCTTCTCCAGGTCGCTGCCGTACATGAACACGGAACGGCGGGTCATCGCGTTTCCCGCGTAGACGTTCTCGCTGACCGCGTGCTCCATGAAGCCGACCGGGGCGTAGATCGGGACGCGGTCCTCCGCGCCGCGCGGGACGATCGCCCGGCTGCCACCGAAGTGGTCGCCGTGGGAGTGCGTGTAGATCATGCCGGTCACGGGGCGGTCACCCCGGTGCTCGCGGTACAGCGCGAGGGCCGCCGCGGCCGTCTCCATCGAGATCAGCGGGTCGATGACGATCACCCCGCTGTCACCCTCGACCAGGGTCATGTTCGACAGGTCGAGCCCGCGGACCTGGTAGATGCCCTCGGTCACCTCGTACAGGCCGTGGCGACCGACGAGCTGCCCCTGGCGCCACAGGCTCGGGTGCGCCGTGTCGGGGCACTCGCCCTCCATGAACGCGTAGGCGCCCGCGTCCCACACCAGGTGACCGTCGGCCCTGGTGATCCGCACCTCGCCCAGCGAGGCGACGAAGCCACGGTCGGCGTCGGCGAAGTCGGCGTCGTCTGCGAAGTCCAGCTGCGTCATACGCGCAGATTAGGACGATCCATCCGGTTCGGCGCGACGACGGAGGACGATGCGCTCGAAAAATCACGGACCGAGTGGGAAGGTCCTCGGTCGTGCAGACTGGAAAGGTGACGGAAGGCAGGCAGCAGACGGTCCGGCGCCTGGAGCGGACGATCCTCGAGCTCCTGGAGCGCCGCGCCCCCGATGCGTCGATCTGCCCCTCGGACGCTGCGCGCGCCGCATACGAAGGGGACGACGACGGCTGGCGAGCCCTCATGGATCCGGCCCGTCTCGCCGCCCGCCATCTCGTGGAGCAGGGCGAAGTCGAGATCACCCAGGGAGGCCGCCCGATCCCGCCGGGGAAAGCCCGGGGTCCGATCCGCATCCGCCGCGTCCGCTGACCCGTTCCAGGAGGCCCGTGCGTCGCTCGGGCACCACGGCCGCCTCCGCCGGCACGCCGTACCACGCTTCGCGCCCATCGATCCGACGCCCTGTCCAGCCGACGAGCACGAGCAGCGGGAACACCAAGCCGGCCGTGATCAAGGCGGTGCGTGACCCGAGGCGCCATCTGGGGCGGCGGTCGGCGGGCGCATCAACGGGCTCCGCCGGGTGTGGAGGGGCACTCAGTCCGGCCCGGGACATAGGCGCGGCCGAGAATGGCGAGGCGGGCGTTGCCGTCCGGGAAGGGGAAAGAAGGCCACGTCGAGGTGAGCCCTGGCCGCGCGGGCGGCCAGAGGGACCCGCAGGTCGGCGCTGTTGCGTCGCAGACATCGCTCGAAGTCTCGCCTGGTGCGTGACGTCAGGGTGCAGCGTTCCCGGCCACCTGTGGCGAAGGCGTCGCCCTGCCGGTGAGGCCGTCCACGATGGTGGGGTGCTCAAGTGCCGACCCGGGCCGGAATGAGGCCGGTGACGGGCAGTCCAGAACGCGTAGGGGGACCGGCGGCCCCCCGACCCGTGACGGCCACTACCGTCGGCAGCATATTCCCGTGGCCCGTATTCATGAGTGGTGCCCGGCCTCGATACGGTGGCGACATGACGACGATCCTGCGCCACCCTCGACCGGGACTCAGCTGGGATTGGTGGGCAGTCGACGCTTCGGGCTTCCTGGTGCAGTTCACCTGCGGTCCGGCTCCCGAGCACCTGCTCGCGCATATGGATCGTGTCGACGCGGCGGCCGCGTGGGCGGAGCAGCACCGTCCCGCATGGTTCGGCGGCGGACCGCCTTCGCTCCACGCCTTCGACGGCGACGGCGAGCTGCCGCACTACACCCGCGACGGTGTCCCGGACACCCCGCTGCGATGGTCCGATGCGCCGTCAGTCATCGCGGACGTGGCAGGCCTCGTCGAACTGCGTCGAGCCGTGGGAGGCAGCAGGGCGATCTTCCTCGACGAACGGTGGGTCTAGAAAGCTCTGGCAACTGCCCCGTGACCGGCTGACGAAAAGCGAGCAGAACTGCTTCGCGTCACGTACAAGCCCCCCTGCTCGCAGGGCCGGCACCATCCATCGATCGGGTAGCGGTCCCGCTCCCCTCCTCCGCTCGGCCACGGCTCGCCCCGGCCGGGGGTGTCACCGGAGCGCCGGGACCAAGGCGGCGCGCTCGACGACGGCGCGAGCAGTCCGCGTACACCGGGCTGCAGGTGCCGGAGCGCGGGACTGCCGAGCCCCGATTCGCGAGCTCCGATCCACGACCCCGAGGCGCCCATGCCTCCGCCTCGGGTGACGAGCGATCTGCCGCGCCGTTCCGTCCGCTCAGTGTGGGGATATGCCACGGGCGCGGTGCCGCGCCCACAGGGGGATGGCGAACCACCACGTGGCTATCCACAGGCCGATACCGGTGGCCAGCCAGAACGCCAGAGTGTCGTGCAGTGCGACGCGCAGGATGAGCAGGAAGACCATCACGATGGTGCAGAACTGAAGGACCAGCGAGGTGAGTGTCATTCGGGAGGCGAGGACGACCGTCTGGGGCTTGAGTCCCTTGCCGGAGACCAGCCGGTGCAGCGACACCGGGCCCACGAGTGCGCCGACCGCGGCCGCGCCGAAGGCGACGGTGACGACGAAAATCGTCTGATCGACGTCGTTCAGTTCCTTGAAGCGGGGTTGGAAGACCACTGCGAGCAGGAACCCGAAGAGGATCTGCATGCCCGTCTGGGCGACCCGCAGTTCCTGGAGCAGTTCCGTCCATCTGCGGTCCGCCCGTTCGGCTTCGGTCTCGTTCCGTCCGTCCCTGACCGCGTCCCGGTGAAGTCCCTTGTCACTGTCTGTTGTCATGTCCGCCGTCTGCCCAGATCTCGACAGCCCAGACCCCCTGCCACGCGCCGGTCGCGACGCCGGCCTCGGACGACTGGCGGCGCGCACCAGTGGAGCGTGGAGTCAGCTCCAGCCGGCAGCTCGCCGCAGGTCACGTGTGAGGGCGGATGAGGGGTGCCGAGCGACTTCGCGATGGGGGACACCGAGTCCCTACCCGGGCGAAGTCCGGAGCCGGGCAGCGGACCGGCCCGCACGCACCGCGCGTGCGGGCCGGTCTCCACCTGCCCGGGCCCTCGCGGACGGGGGAGGCCGCGGGGCCCTGATCGAGCGGCCCATGTCTTCCGCTCCACGCCCGCATACCCGCGAACCGGGTCATCAATCGCGCCCGGCGGAAGGAAGCGACTCGAAGAAACCGGTGGTCAGTCATCCTCGCGGCCATACCGCCTCGGAGGGCGGCAGGGCGTCGCGGAGCCGAGAACGCCTCGCTGTGTGCTTCAGGACCGCGGTGGTTGCCCCAGCGCGCCAGTGCGATGGCCTGGGTGCGCGGCACCTGCCCAGCCGTAGACTTGAACGCGTTCAATTAGTCTGGCAGGGTTCTCCCCGCGGCCACTCCTATCGCTTGGCCGATGCGGGCCGAGGGCGGGAGGTCCTGGTGACGGACGGACGCAGGCTGCGTGTGCGGGGTGCGGCGCTCGGTGTCGTGCTGATGATGTCGGGCGCCCTGACGGCGTGCGCCGGCCCCTATCAGTACTACGAGGGAACAGGGGTCCACGACACCACGGCGACCGAAGTCGCTGATGGCTGGGAGAACGTCGGGGGGACCCATGTGGTGCTTCGTAAAGACGGATCGGCTCTCGTCGTAAGGCTCGACGGGCAGGACTTCGACTTCGATGACGGCTGGCGGCTCTCCGGTTCGGGCACCTGGCAACTCACCGACGACGACGGTCAGGTCGTCCGGCTCGCGCTGACGACCCGTACACGAGTCGAGCGGCGCTTGCCGGTGACGGGGGCTGACCCCTCGGCTCAGGAGCCGCCGTCGACGTACTCCTGGATCTTCCACGTGGACCGCGATCAGCGCAATGGGCTGAAGCTGTTCTTCTTCTACGGTGATCCCGACATCGGGAACACCTACGTGATGACACGCGGGACAGAGGCGTAGCCGTTCCCCCGGCTCGAACGGCGGCCAGTCCCGCGTCGCCCGTCGTCAACGCCCCTGGAGCCGGGCCAGGAATGCTGGGACGAGTCGCGGTCTTTCGCGTACGGGGACCTCGAGGTCTGCTGCTGCCGCAAGGTTTCTCTCCTCTGCGTCCAGAGCTGGCGTGACTGACACATGCTCGCTGCATGATCGTGGCGTGAGCCCGGCAACCTCTGTTCGTGTTCTCGCGTCCCTTCGGATGCCGACTCTCCCGGCCGCTTCCGAGCCGCATCGATTCCGGAGGTTTTCGTCCGCATGACCGCAGCCGTCCCGAACTCATCGCAGAAACGCCTCCGCCGCCCGCGCCGGCTGGGGCCGGTCCTGTGGGGATTCGTGTGTGGCGTCGTGCTGACCGGCTGCTTGGTCACCGCTCTGCGGTGGCCGCAGGAAGAGGTGACCTACCGCAGTGCCGCCCCGTCTTCGCTGATCTATCCGGACGAGGCGCCGCACCACCTGGCCCTGGTTCGCCGCAGCACGTTGTCGGGCAGCGAGACCTTCCGGCTCTTCGTGGGCAGGCAGCCCAATCCTTCCTACGGGCACTGGATCGATGTCGACGCCGCCCTCGGGCAGCGGGGGGTGGAGTCGACCGAGTGGACGAGCGAGGGCGTACGGGTCCGCTTCCCGACGGGGCACGAAGTCTTCATACCTGCACGGGCGTTCCTCTACGGCAGGTGACGCGCGGGCCCGCCCTGTTCGACCGGACGAGCCCCTGTGCGGCGCCTGCGGCCCGCGCACGTGGCCCGGGCGGACGGCCGTCACACCGGGCTCGTTGACGTCGCGCCCGTCGCCCGTCGGCGTACGGCGGACGGCCAGGAGGGCGCGAGGGGTGTGCCACACGGACTGTGAGCTCGGCATCCTCGACCGGTTCACCCCACCGGCGCCCGGTGAGATCGCAGTGCCCCGTACGAGGATGCCCGTCGAACGACAGGGGGCGGCTCGTTCCTTGGTCACGGGCGACCCGTCACCCCCGGCGTCGGTTCAGCAGGTCGGGACGCCGGGGAGCCAGCCTTCGGGGACGTCGATGTAGATGTTGGAGACATAGCCGCCGTAGTCCGGCAGGTAGGACCAGGCGTCGTTGCTGTAGCCGTCGATCTGTACGAGCTGACCGTGGACCTGGCACTGGACGCGCACGGTGGTGGGGCCGGCGAGCTGAGCGACCTGGGCGGACGCGGATGTGGCCTGCTTGCGGATGTTGACGCCGGTGCCCCAGGTCGGGAAGGAGCGGCTGGTGGCGTCGCCGGTCCACAGATAGGTGACGGTGACCCAGCCGTTGTCGTCGAGGCCGATGTTGTAGAAGGTGCCGTCGGCCAGGTCGATGCCCGCCGGGTTCAGCACCCGGCGGCCGAATTCGTCCCGCCCGCCGTTGTAGCCGTTCTCGTAGGCCGCCTGCGCCTCCGGCTTGCCCTGGGGAAGGTCCTTGAAGGTCTCCCGGACGGAGGAGGGATTCCAGTGGTCGTCGTGGGTGTTCCAGGGGCCGACGTCCCAGACCGGCGCGGTCTCGCACCGGGCCGGGCCGCAGACGTGCACGGAGTACTCGGTGCTGCCCTTGGGGGACAGCCCGCGCCGTGACGGAAGTGCGACGAAGTGGTCGTTGGGGACGATCACATGGCCGTTGGCGGTGGTCCCGCCGACCAGGCCCTCACGGGTGGCGAAGACCCGGGCCGAGAACGGCGCGGCGGCGGCCACGCCGGCCGTGCCGGTCGCCCCGGCATCGGCGGCGGGCGCGCCGAGGTGCGCGCTCAGGCCCAGGCCGCGGATCTCCGGGGTGGCGCCCGCCGGTGCGCCGATGAGGGTGAGGCGGACCTGGACCTCGGTGACGGCCCGAGGCAGCACGGCGGGTTCGCCGGCGCGCGCCTCGCGCCACTCCGTCCAGCCTCCGAGGCCGTCGCGTCCGCGAAGGTCGACCGCCGTCCCGGTGCCCGTGGGAGTGGTGGCGTCGAGGTCGACCGTGATCCGGTTCACGGCCCGGTCGAGCACCCGGGTGGGCAGCACGGTGCTGCCTTGGCCTCGGCCGGCACGGGCCGAGGCGGGCCGCAGACGGCCGTCGCGCAGCCGCAGGGAGCCGCCGGCGCGGATGATGTTGACCTCGTCCGAGCCGGCCGTGAGGTCGGCCCGCCAGGCCACCGGCCCCGGCGCGCGGTTCGCCGCCGGATCCTGCGCGGCGGCCGGGCCCGGGCCGAGGGCGAAGGCGGACAGGGTGGTCAGCAAGACGGCGGCTACGGCCAGGCGGCGGCCGGAGCGCGGTCTGTCGGTGCGGCGCATGGTGCGACTCCTTAGGGTCGTGGGGGGGCGGGGTGGTGCGCGGGGTGCGGTCAGGGGTAGTCGGCGATGTCGGTCAGGGTGTTGTCGCCGGGGTAGCTCATACAGATCTGGGTGATCCAGCCGCGATGTTGCGGCCGCCAGGCCCAACCAGCCGTTGTCCTACGGGGTCACGGTGACGCGCGTGCCCTTGCTTCGGCGCAGTGCACGATGACCGCGACTCCGGTTGGCAGGGTGGCCAGACGGGTGGAGCCGGTCTCCGGTGGACCGGATGCGTACGCCGATTCCCAGGTGCCGACCCGGGTGCCCGCAGGGCGGGGCTGCGCCCGGCCGGTCGGGGGAGTGGGCGTGCGCCGGCCGCGGCGTCGTCGCTGCTGCTGCGCAGCACGGCGGCGAGGCGCACCCGTCGGCGCAAGGGAGTGGGGCGGAGCCGCCGTTCCCGAAGACGGCAGACGTCGCAGGCGAGCAGCGGCTTCGCCAAGGAGACAGGCCGGGACTTCTCTTCGGGGCCGGGAAGTTCGGCGAGCCCGCTGCTCTGCCGTTCGTGCACGGAGAGGCCCTCCGTCGTGCCGCCGGGGACGTCGGGCATCGTGCGGGCGTCCGCTCTCCCTGTGGCCGGCACCTCCGCGGCGGGCCGGGAGCCCGGTGGGATGACGGCCCGCCGTGTGAGCACGATGCCGAAGAGGAGGAGCAGTGCGGCGTGCGCCGGCATGGCACCACGCCGGCGCGGTGCGCAGGGCCGGTGATTCCGGGGCACGGGTCGAGGGCTCCTCGGAGACGTGGGGCGGGGGGCTGACGGGCCGTCGGACACATCTGGTGCGCGGACGCCAGCGTGAGGAGGTCCGGCGCCCCGGCGCAACGGTTTCGATCCTGGTCGAAGGAGCCCGGCACACGCTTGTCAGGGCCACGTCCTCCCGCTACGTTCCCGACGTCTCACAGCGCCCCCGTCCGGAGCGTCGCCGCCCGGCCTCGTCCCCCCACCTAGGAGCAACAGTGAGGTTCCTCAAACGTCTTCCGGTCCTTGCCGCGGCCGCGCTGCTGGCGCTGGCCGGTCTCTCGGCCTCCCCCGCGCACGCCGGGGAGAGCGCGGCGACGGCCGCACCCGGCTTCAAGGCGCCGTATCCCTGCGGCCAGCGGTGGACCTACAGCCACCACTCGGCGGAAGTCCGGCGCGCCCTCGACTTCGTCCGCGCCGACGGCGGCGCGACGGCGGGCACGCCCGTCCTCGCCTCGGCTGCGGGCACGGCCACCCGGCACTCCCAGCCCAGCGGCGCCGGCAACTACGTCGTGATCGACCACGGCGGCGGCTGGCAGACGTACTACTTCCATCTCTCCGCGTACTCGGTGGCGAGCGGCGCATGGGTGGGCCAGGGCCAGCAGATCGGCACCACCGGCAGCACCGGCAACTCCTCCGGCGCGCACATCCACTACGAGCAGCTCTACAACGGTGTGGGCCAGAACATCGTGATCAACGGCGTCGGGCTGTCCTACCCCGGCAGCTACAACCAGGCGTACCTGACGAGCGACAACGCCTGCGGCGGCAGCGGTTCGCCGTTCACCACCTGGGGGAGCGGCATCAACGTGCGCGCGGACGCGCGGCTTTCCGCGCCGGTCGTGACGACGCTGGGCGGTCCGACGGCCGTGTGGGTGCTCTGCCAGAAGCAGGGCGACACCGTCAACGCGGAGGGCTACACCAACAACTGGTGGAGCAGGCTCCGCGACCAGAACGGTTTCATCAGCAACATCTACATCGACCACCCCAGCGCCCAGCTCCCCGGCGTACCGCTCTGCTGACGCGGCACCCGCCCGCCGAGCCTCGGCGATGCATGTCGGCGGGACCGTCCGGGCGGGGAGCCCGGACGGTCCCGCCGACGCACGCCCGGCGTCAGTCTTATGACATGCCTGCGCCAAAGGCTCAACGCGCATAGACTGCCGGACCGGCGCCGTCCGGCGCCCCTGACTCGCTGGGGGTGCACAGTGCTTCGGGTGGACTTCAGCAACGAGGACCTGGTCCGGCTGCGCGTGGCCGCCGGCGTGGACCCGCTCTGGGAGACCGCACTCAGTCTCCATCTCCTCCAGAACCGGACCGCCCCCCTCACCTTCGGACCCTGGCGCCGCGAGGTGGGCGCGGCACTGCGGCGCACCGGGCTGCTGCCGACCGCCCGCGACCTGATGCGCCTGTGCCCCGACGACGCCTACTTCCCCGACTTCCTGACCCCCGGGCGCGGCGACCTCGACATCGACGCCGGCCTCGACCGGCTGCTCACCACCCCCCGCCGACAACTCCTCGCCGAACTGACCCGACTCCACGCCCACACCCGCGGCCGGGCCCCGCACGGGATGCGGCTGCTCGCCGACGGCTGCCCCCGGGCGCTGCGCCGGCTCGGCCAGTCGCTGCGCGCCTATTACCGCGTCGCCGTCGAGCCGTACCTCCCGGCGATACGGGCACAGGCGGCGTCCGACCGGGCGCTGCGGGCCGAGGCGGCACTCACCCACGGCGCCGAGGGCATGCTCACGGGATACGACGACCTGCCCGGCTGGCAGTACCGGCAGGGCCGTCTGCGCGCCCCGTATCCCGTCGACCGCTCGCTGCTGCTGCGCGGCAGGGCACTGACCCTGGTGCCGGCCTTCTTCTGCGTCCGGGCGCCGCTGGCCCTGGTGAACGACTCGCTGCCGCCCGTCCTCGTCCATCCGCTCGCGCCCGCACCCGGCTGGCTCGAGCGCCGACGCGGCACCCCGACCGGCCCGGCGGCGCAGCTCATCGGCTCCTCCCGCGCCGAGCTGCTGCGGATGCTGGACCGCCCCATGACCACCAGCGACCTCGCCGCCGCACTGCGACTGGCCCCCTCCACGGCGAGTCGGCATGCCTCGGTGCTCCGTGACGCAGGGCTGCTGCTGTCGCACCGTGACGGCGTACGGGTGCTCCACCACAGGACCCGGCTGGGCGAAGCGCTCCTCGACGGCGCCCTGAGCTGAGACAGCGCGGGCCCCTCGGAGGAGCAGGGCGAGAAGATCGTCGGTCCGCGGTGTGCACCGTGGACGGGGGACCACCACGGCGTCCGCGGTGAAACATGCCGCGACCGGTCGAGCGGATCGCCGCTGACATCAGCCACAGGCTGCCGGCCTGATGGCCCGGCCGTGCCGATCTCCGGCGGCAGGGAAAGTCGGTGGCGGGTGCGAGGCGGCAGGTGCCATGCTTGCGGCCGCAGAGGGGTGTAGCTCAGATGGCCAGAGCGCCGGTCTCCAAAACCGGATGCCGCAGGTTCGACTCCTGTCACCCCTGCCATAGCCTGGTGGCCCCCAACGAGTCGTTGGGGGCCACCAGGCCGTACCTGACGCATGATGCGAACCGCCCCCTACTTCGCCGTCGATGGCCGTGAAAACGGGCAGTTCCCGGTGTGTGGGCCTTCGGGGACCGTGGTACCGCTGCAGGGGCCGCCCTGGTGGTCGCTGCCACGGAACACCAGGAGAGGGGCCGCCGGTGCGTCCCGCGGCTCCCTTCAGATGATGCCGAGGTCGGCGCCGGTCAGATCACAGCTTGCGTCCCACAGCCCTGCGGCGACGGAGCGGTCTTCCAGATGGCTCCACATCGCTTCGGGTCGGGGCCGGCCGCGCAGGCCGAAGACGCGCGGGCCCCAGAGCTGGCCCCCACGCACAGCCGGGTCGAGCACCGCCCGGACCGCGGACCATGCGCCGGCGTGCTTGCCCTGGACGAGAAGGGCGGCCGGTGCGGCCTTCAGCCGTTCACCGGTGGTTCGCGTGTGTACCGGCGGCCGCGACGGGGTGAGGGAGTCCAGCGCGCCGCCGGGGTGGACCACCACGCTCGCCACCGTGCTGTCGGCGGCGCGCAGGCGGCGATCGAGTTCGAGGCCGAAGTACATCTGGGCGAGTTTGGAGCGCCCGTAGGTGCGCTTGGGCCGGTAGTCCCTCCGGGACTGCAGGTCGTCCAGGTCGAGACGCTCGGACTTCGCGGCGAAGCTTCCCATGGTCACGACGCGGGCCGACGGCGCAGCCGACAGCAAGGGCATCAGCCACTGGGTCAGGACGAAGTGCCCCAGGTGGTTGATGCCGAACATGAACTCGTGACCCGCGCCGGTCTCCCGGCGCGGCGGGTCGTCGAGCGCGACGCCGGCGTTGTGGACCACCGCGTCAAGGCGCTCCACCTTGAGAGATTCCACCACGGCTCCGAGCGAGGTGAGGTCGGCGAGGTCCAGACGCACGGATCGCAGCCGTGCACCGGGGATGCGCGCCCGGATCGAGGTCATGGCGACCTCTGCCCTGGCGGGACTCCGGCTGCCGAGTACGACCATGGCTCCGGTCGCCGACAACTGCTCGGCGATGAAGTACCCGATGCCGGCGTTGCCGCCGGTCACCAGGATGACGCGGCCATCGGCCTCCGGCGGTCGTCGGACATTCCAGGCGCGGTGGGAGGACGGGGACGCGGTGGACGACATGGCGGCGGGGCTCCTTGCACGTGAAGGCGGTCGCAGCTGTCCCTTGGACGGCTCGATTCCACGCTTCCAGCGGCCACCGACAGATTGCTGATGAATCACCGACAGACCCGCCGGTCCACCGACACGCCGTCGCACCGAGCACCGCGGTTGCGGCCTGCGGTCTCCCTAGCCCTCCGGGGGCTCCGGCAGGGGTACCGTGGCCGCCCCGAGCTGGTAGGGGCGCAGGCGGTGGGCCTGGTCGGTTCTGGGGACCTCGGCGTGGCGTCGGTATTCGGACGTCTCGCCGGGAGGCCGGTCGGTCGCCGGCCTCCGGGGATGGGCTGTGGGGGAGGGCGGGGCACCTTCTTCGTTGCGCAGCCTGGCGCCCAGGATGAACCCGCCGATGAGAACGGCGACGACGATCGCTCCGATGATGATGTGCACGAGACCTCCAAGGCCGTGTGTACGTGCTGGTGCGACGGTTTCCCCCGCCCCGTGGACGGCGGATGCACCGTCCGGACGCGCCGACTCCCATGGGCTAAGGCGCGCGGCACCTGAGGGCGAGCTGTGCGTCCGGACCGGGCACGAACTCCTCGCCGGCGGGTGCTGTGCCGGCGGGTGGTGCCGCCGACGGAGGGCGACCGCAGGGCGGTGGCCGGCGCCGAACCGGTGCCTGTGAAGCTCTGGCCGCGATCACCTTCGTGGCGACGTCGGGCTGCAGGAACAGTGCGCGGTCGGCGCCGGCAGGTCTCGCCTGGCCATCGACGGAGCTGGACCGTCGACTAGGTCCCGGACCTGGGGAGAGGTCCCACCCCCGCGGCGGTGGGACCTCTCGGCGGTACTCGTTCGAGGAACCTTCCTGATCGCGCGGTTCAGTGTTGCGGAGTCGCTGCTCCGCTCTCGTCGCGCTCGTAGTTGGCGAGGGCCAGGCCCAAGCCGAAGAAGGTCGGAGCCCATTCGCCCACGAAGATGCCCCAGCGGTCGGCCCGCTCCAGGTCCTCGCGTCGATTGGACGCCAGCCACGAGGCGAGGGACAGGCCGATGGATCCCAACGCGGCCATGTAGGCGTGCTCGCTCCGCAGTCCCGCCTCGTGCAGCTTCTTGATGATCATTTCTCTGCTCCCTGTGAGTTCCCGTACGACAGGTCCCCTGTGCCTGCACGCACCTGAAGCCGGTTCAGGCCGCGGGGAGGTTGCCGTCGTGTTCCGCAGGCGCGAAGGCCTCTGCCGCCGCGCTCCACGCGGCACCGCTGCACCCGGGGGGCAGCGGAGGGAAGACGTGACCGGCGAGATCGATCCGCCACAGGTGGCCCGTGGGACAGTTGCACACGAAGACACCGGCGGCCGGGGTGACGGCGCCAGGCCGAAACATCTCCGATGAGACCATCGCCTGCTCCTTTCTCCGTTTTGAGTCGCTACGCACCTCTTTCGGGTCCCCGAAACTGCTTGGATGCGGAGCCCCGCACAAATAGGCCGGACGAGTGCGGTCACGCGCCTGCCCGGTGGCCGGCCGTCCGGCGCATTGCCCTGGTCGCCCGACACGGGCCCGGCGCGCTGAGCAGGTCAAGGCAGCGACGGTGCCGAGCTCGCCGTGAGCCGCCGCACGGGCCTCCCGCCCCCGGCCATCCGCGGCCGCCGCGCCGCATGAGGGGAACTGCAGGCGAGCAGGTATGGCCTTCGACGGTGGTGAGTGAGCCGCGCTCACGGGGAAGGTCCTGCACATGAGCATCATGACTCCGAAGAGCTCCTCGCCTGCGAGGGGAGAACAGATTCGCTGGTTCACGGTGGCCGCGACAGGCGTGGTCGCAGCCGCGACGGCCGGGGCGGTGGCCGTCGACCCCGACACGTCCTGGTACCGGTCGCTGCGCAAGCCGTCGTGGCAGCCCCCGTCCTGGGCGTTCGGAGCGGTGTGGACCCCGCTGTACGCATCCCTGGTGTTCGCCGGCGGACGTGCGCTGGCCCGCACGTCCGGTCTGCAGCGGTACCGGCTCGCCGGGAGCCTCGCGGTCAACCTCGGACTGAACGCCGGGTGGAACTGGCTCTTCTTCCGGATGCGAAGTCCGCGCGCGGGACTCCTCGGAACCGCACTTCTCGACCTCAGCAACGCCGAGCTCATCCGGCGTACCGCGCGCCACGACCCCGTGGCCTCTCGCTCGCTGTGGCCCTACGCCGCCTGGTGCGCCTTCGCCACCGCGCTGAACGCCGCGATTGTTCGAGCCAACCGTCCAGCCGGTCCGCGCGTGGAGGCCGGCGACGGCGACGTCGAGAGCTGACCCGCCCTGCGCGGGGGCGGCCCGGATGGAGTTCCGCTCGCCCCCTGTCCTTCGTCCACGGCAGTCGCTGCCGGGGGAAGCCGCAGCTTCACCCGTACGGGCTCCGCCCGACGCCCCAACGCCCCCGCGCCCCCACACGTCCGGCGCCAGCCGTCATTGCCGTCGCGAGCCCGCCCGGTAACGTGTATTCCATCTAGCGCACTGCATCCATCGAATGTAATGATTGGTACCGGCGGGGGGGCAGGGAGCCCTCCGGCGACGACCGAAGGGCGCGAGGGTGAGTTCACAGCGCACAGAGCACGACTTGATCGGTGACCGTCTGGTCCCGGAGCGCGTCTACTACGGCATCCACACCTTGCGTGCTCGCGAGAACTTCCCCCTCACGGGCGTCGCCCTCTCGGTGCATCCCGAGCTGGTGGAGGCCCTTGCGGTGGTCAAGGCCGCCGCTGCGGCGGCGCACCGGGATCTCGGCGTCCTTGCCCCTGAGCGTGCGGACGCCGTCATCAGGGCGTGTCAGGAGATCCGCGAGGGGCATCTCCATGACCAGTTCGTCGTGGACGTGTTCCAGGGAGGTGCCGGCACGTCGGCGAACATGAACGCCAACGAGGTCATCGCGAATCGTGCGCTGGAGCTGTTGGGTCATGAGCGCGGCGCCTACGGCCACCTGCACCCCAACGACGACGTCAACCGTTCGCAGAGCACCAACGACGCCTTCCCGACAGCGGTCAAGCTTGCCCTGCACACGGCGGCCGGGCGTCTTCTCGACGGCATGAGTGTGCTCGCCGGTGCCTTCTCGGAGCGCGGCGGCACGTTCGCGAAGACGGTCAAGCTCGGCAGGACGCAGCTCCAGGACGCGGTGCCGATGACCCTGGGGCAGGAGTTCGACACCTTCGCCCTCACCGTCCGGGACGACGCCGAACTGATCACCCGGGCCTCGACTGCGCTCCTCGAGGTCAATCTCGGCGGGACGGCCATCGGTACCGGGCTCAACGCGGAGGCCGGATTCGCCCAGGCGGTGATCCCGCACTTGGCGGCCTTCACGGGTCTTCCCGTCCGCCCGGCCCGTGACCGGATCGAGAGTACGCAGGGCATGGGCGGGTTCATCCAGCTCTCCAGCGCGCTGAAGCAGTACGCGGTCCGGCTCGCCAAGGTCTGCAACGACCTCCGGCTGCTGTGCTCCGGCCCCAGAGCGGGGCTGGGGGAGATCCGGCTGCCGGCCCTTCAGGCCGGTTCGAGCATCATGCCCGGCAAGGTCAACCCCGTCATTCCCGAGGCCGTGAACCAGGTGTGCTTCGAGGTGGTCGGCATCGACGCGTCCGTCTGCGCCGCCGCCCAGGCGGGCCAGCTCCAGCTCAACGCCTTCGAGCCGCTGATCGTGCACCTGTTGCTCAACGCCCTGAACCGCCTCGACGCCGCCGGCCGGCTGCTGGCCGAACGGTGCGTGCAGGGCATCGAGGCGAACGAGCGGCACCTCCGCGAGACGGTCGAGGGCTCTGCGGGCCTCGCCACCGCACTCAATCCTGTCGTCGGCTACCAGCGTGCCACCGAGCTTGCCCAGGAGAGCCTCGGCACGGGCCTGCCGGTGAGGGAGCTCGCGCGGCGCCGGGGGCTGCTCACCGAGGACGAGCTGGACGCGCGCCTCGACCTGTGGACCCTGGCGCATCCCCGCTGACACGGGCGCAGGGGCGTGGCCCCGGACAGCCGGCTGCTGTCCAGGGCCACGTCGCCTCCTTGAGAGGTGCGGAGCGGTGCCCGCCCGCGGGGCAGGTGGGTGCGGTGCCCGCCCGCGGGGCAGGTGGGTCAGTTCTTCGTCACGGTGCAGGTGTAGGAGGCGGTTCCGGAGCCGGAGTAGGCCTCGAGGTCGAGGTAGTAGGTGCCGCTGCCGGACGCGGTCCTGGTGAAGGCGAGCGATTCGTCGGTGCCTGCGCCGTTGTTCACCGAGCGCTCGAGGGTGCTGCCCGTGGAGTCGAGCCAGTACAGATCCGCGTCGTAGGCGCTGGGGACGGCGCAGTTCACGGAGGCGGTCTGGCCGGAGTTCAGGCTGACCTTGAAGTAGTCGCGGTCGGTCGTGGACTTGGTGTTGCCCGTGAGGGATCCGGGCGATGCCAGAGTGGTGGCATCGTCGGCGGTGTCACGGGTGTCGTTCGGTTCCGATTCCGCCAGTGTGCCGGCGCCCTGGCTGCCGCAGTTCGTCTGGGGGGTGCCGGTGTAGAGGTTGGGGTCGGCGACTCCGTTGTTCACGCTGCGGAGGTAGTAGCCGCAGGTGGGGCGGTTCTTGAAGTCGAAGGTCGAGCCCGGCGTCAGGCGCCAGATCTTGAATCCGGAGTACGTCAGGGGCTTGCGGTCCACGGCCTGCTCGGGCTGGTGGTCGGCGAGGACGACGTAGGCGTCCTTGCCGTACTGGGTGGCCATGCCGTTGCGGTCCAGGTAGAGCGAGCCGCCGCCCTCCTCGACGCCGACGCCCCACGCCGCGCCGCCCGGGGCGAGACCGTCCTTCACCGCTCGGGCCAGGAAGGACATGGTGCGTCCCATCCGGTCGCGGGTCACGAAGTGGGAGTCGTTGATGACGCTCGCGTAGTTGGGCCACTGGAACATGCCGGTGGTGAAGCTGATGTAGCGGTCGTAGGGATTGGCCAGGGCCTCGGCGCTGGTCACGCTCCCGTTGCAGGCGTCGTAGACGATGGGGCTGTTGATGTGATGGCCGGCGCTTCCGCCGCCCGAGCCTCCGCCCTTGGCGACGACCGACTCGACGGACGCTTCGAGGGCGGTGCCCTTCCACGCCGCGTAGCGGCACTGGTCGCCGCCGGCGAAGTAGACGAACTCCGCGTTGCGCACATCGCTGTTCACCTGGCTGTTGTTGCCGTCGGTGGCGGCGGTGAGCGTCCACGTCGTACAGGAGTTCACGCCCGTCAGGGTCATCACCGTGTCGCACTCGGGCGTGGCGCTCCCCGACGTCGGCGCCGAGCCCGCCAGGACCACCACGTCCATCGTTCCCGTGCCGCCGGTGATGTCGGTGATGGCTCGGCCCATGGAGGCGGGGATGACGGCTCCGGCGCCGTTCATGGTGAAGGCCGGCCCGTTCCAGGACGCGCGGCTGACGTCCGAGGTGCTGCCGAGACGGATCCTGTTCGCGTTGGCCTGGGCCGGCTGCTGGGCGGTGACCGTGAGTGCGACCGACAACAGCGCAACGGCTGCGGCGGTGGAACGGAGGGAGAGGCGTGACGCCATCAGGGCTCCTCGAGGAAGAAGGGGGGTGCCTCAGGGATCGGCTGGATCTGACGTGACCGAAAGCCGATGAGGTTGGTAGCGGAACTTACAAGTCATTGCGTCCGACGGGAAGATGTACGGCGACTTTCCTGGATCCTGCCGCACCTCGTTCGAGAAACATGCACTTCAGGGCCCCTCCGAGGCAGGCGCATGGCCGCGTTACGTGAACGTAACGTGAGGTACATCTAGTCAACCAGTGGATTGATCTGTAACTTCGCTGATGTGCGGCCGACGGCTTGAATCCGTCGGCAGAGTTCCCCCTTGAGAGGTTCCACCGCGATGAATGCTCGCCTTGCTCACCGAGTCGTTGCCACCGCCCTGGCGGCGACGGCCCTCGCCACGCTTTCCGCCTGCGGAGGCGGTGACGACACCGCCGCAGCCGCCGGCGGAAAGGTCATCGTCGCCGGTGAGGAGATCAAGAAGGACCAGGCCCTCCATGACATGCTGCCGGACAAGATCAAGTCGTCCGGCACGGTCCGAGTGGCCACCGACGTGCCCTACCCGCCGTTCGAGATGTTCGTGAAGGAAGGCGAGACCGCTCTCACCGGCCTGGACTACGACCTGGGTCAGGCGCTCGGCGGAAAGCTCGGCGTCACCTTCGCGTTCACACCGCAGAAGTTCGACGGCATCGTCCCGGCCATCCAGGCCGGCAAGTTCGATGCCGCGATGTCGGCCATCACCGACAACAAGGAGCGCCAGCAGGTCGTCGACTTCGTCGACTACTCCCAGTCCGGCTCCGGCATCCTCGTCGCGGACGGCAACCCCGGCAAGATCACCACACTGGACGACCTGTGCGGGAAGAAGGTCGCCGTCCAGGCCGCGACCAACCAGCTCGACCTGCTCAAGAAGCACCAGACGGCCTGCGGCGCCGCCGGCAAGGGCCAGATCGAGATCCAGACCTTCCCCAAGGACTCGGACGCCCAGCTCGCCCTGAGGTCCGGCAAGGTCGTCGCCCAGGTCCTCACCAAGCCCGCAGCCGGATGGGTCGCCAAGTCCGCCGACGCCGGCAAGGCCTTCGACCTCGTCGACGACCCGGCCGCACCCGGCGGCTACAACGCCTCGCCGAACGGCATCGCGATCAGCAAGCAGCAGCCCGAGCTGACCGCGGCCGTCCAGAAGGCGCTCCAGGCACTCATCGACGACGGCACCCTCACGGCCATCTACAGCAAGTACGGTGTGGCCTCCATCGCGGTGCGCGAAGCCACCAAGAACGCGGCGGTGGACTAGAAATGACCGCCACCAAGGCCCCCGTGGGCCCCGTCGCCGTCCACGGACCGGGCGCCCACGAGCTCGACGTCGTACCCGTACGCAACTACGGCCGGTGGCTTGCCGCCGCGGCCTCACTGCTGGCCCTCGTCGGGCTCATCGGATCCCTGGCGAAGAACGACAACCTGCACTGGGACGTCGTCGGCCACTACCTCTTCGCCGACCTCATCTTCGACGGCCTCGCCACCACCCTCTGGCTCACCGCCGCGGCGATGGCCCTCGGCCTCGGCCTCGGCACCCTCGTCGCCGTGATGCGGCTGTCGTCCAGCCCCGTCCTCTACGCCCTGGCGACCGCCTTCGTCTGGGTCTTCCGCGGCACCCCTCTGCTCGTGCAGATCATCTTCTGGGGATACGCGGCAGCCCTGTACAAGTACGTGAAGGTCGGCATCCCCTTCACCGACGTCACCTTCTTCCAGGCGGAGACGAACTCCCTGCTGACCCCGGCCGTCGCGGCCCTCCTCGCCCTCGGCCTCAACGAGGCCGCGTACGCCTCGGAGATCGTGCGCGCCGGCATCCAGTCCGTCGACCCCGGACAGGCCGAAGCCGCCCACTCGCTGGGGATGCGCCCCGCCCTCACCATGCGCAGGATCGTCCTGCCCCAGGCGATGCGCGTCATCATCCCGCCGATGGGCAACGAGACGATCAACATGCTGAAGATGACCGCCCTCGTGTCCGTCATCTCCGCTCACGACCTGATGTCGAACATCCAGGACGTCTACGCGCAGAACTACCAGGTCATCCCGATGCTCGTGGTCGCGAGCCTGTGGTACCTGGCCCTCGTCACCCTGCTCAGCATCCCGCAGGCCTGGCTCGAGCGGCGCTACGGACGCGGTACCGCCCGTGCCGGGCACGCCTCTCCGCTGCAGCGCATGCTCGGAGGCCTGGCCGCCGGGATGGGCAAGAAGAACAAGGAGCAAGCCCGATGAGCACGTCGATGGTGCGGGCCGAAGGCGTACGCAAGCACTTCGGAAAGCTCGAAGTCCTCAAGGGCATCGACCTCACGGTCGAACGGGGCCAGGTCTGCTGTCTCCTCGGACCCTCCGGGTCGGGCAAGTCCACCTTCCTGCGCTGCATCAACCATCTGGAGAAGGTCGACGGTGGCAAGCTCACCGTCGACGGGCAGCTCGTCGGCTACCGCCAGCACGGCAACAAGCTCCACGAACTGCGCGAACGGGAAGTGGCCGAACGCCGCCGGGACATCGGCATGGTCTTCCAGCGCTTCAACCTCTTCCCGCACATGACGGCACTGGAGAACATCACCGAAGCACCGGTGAAGGTCGGCGCCGTCTCCAGGGCCGACGCCCGCGAGCAGGCGCATCTCCTCCTGCAGCAGGTGGGCCTCGGCGACCGGGCACACCACTACCCGGCACAGCTGTCGGGCGGACAGCAGCAGCGCGTCGCCATCGCCCGTGCCCTGGCCATGAAGCCCAAGCTGATGCTCTTCGACGAGCCGACCTCCGCCCTCGACCCCGAGCTGGTCGGAGACGTCCTCGACGTCATGCGGCGGCTCGCCGACGACGGCATGACCATGGTCGTCGTGACCCACGAGATCGGCTTCGCCCGGGAAGTCGGTGACACCGCCGTCTTCATGGACGAGGGGATCGTCGTCGAGGCCGGCGACCCGCGTCAGGTCCTCGTCGAACCGGAGCAGGACCGCACCCGCGCCTTCCTGTCCAAGGTCCTGTGAGCGCGCCCCCGCGTCGGCGGCTCTCCGCGGAACTCCTCGACGGCGCCCGCTCCCTCCAGGCTCGCTACCTGCACGACCTCGAACAGCTCGTCTCCATCGACTCCGGCTCGTACACGCCCCAGGGAGTCAACCGCGTCGCGGACTGGGTCCAGCACCGGCTCACCGGCATCGGCTTCGCCGTCGAGCGCGTCACGTTTCCCCCGGGCCGGCAGGGATTCCAGGCAGGAGATGCCCTGGTCGCCCGTAAGAAGGGCGCCCTCGCCGAGTCCGCGGGCGGTCGCCGGATCCTTCTCGCCGGCCACATGGACACCGTCTTCGACGAGGGAACCGCGGCCGCACGACCCTTCAGCCTGAGCGGAACCATCGCCCACGGCCCCGGAGTCAGCGACGACAAGGGTGGCCTTCTCGCCGGACTCACGGCTCTGGAGCTCCTCCACGCCCACGGCGTCGACGCCTATGACGAGCTCGTCCTCCTCGCCACCCCGGACGAGGAGATCGGCTCGCCCGCCAGCCGCGAACTCATCGAGGAGACCGCCCGCGGCATGCACTACGGGCTCGGCCTCGAATGCGCCAGGGAGAACGGCGACCTCGTCATCGCCCGCAAGGGCGTGGCCGACTTCCGCCTCACGGTCGAGGGACGCGCCGCCCACGCCGGCATCGAGCCCGAACGCGGAGCGAACGCCGCCCTGACCGCGGCACACCTCGTCGTCCAGATCCAAGCGCTCAACGGGCACTGGGACGACGTCACCGTCAACGTCGGGGTGGTACGCGCCGGAACCAGGGCGAACATCGTGTGCCCCGAGGCGGAACTGCGCATCGAGGTCAGAGCCGCCACGACAGCCGACGTACAGCGCGTCACGCGTGCCATCCAGGAGATCGCCGACCATCCCGCCGTACCCGGCACGACGGTCCTCGTCGAACAGCTCGACCTGTGCCCGCCGATGGAAGACACCCCGGCCTCGCGCCGCATGCTCGAAGAGGCCTGCCGGGCCGCCTCCGCAGTCGGTGTCCCACTCGGCGCCGCGGCCACCGGGGGCGTGGGCGACGCCAACCTGATCGCCGGCATGGGCGTGCCCATCCTGGACGGTCTGGGACCCGTCGGAGGCGCCGACCACAGCCCCCAGGAATGGCTCGACGTCTCCAGCGTCCCGCATCGCATCGCCATGCTCGCCGACCTCGTCGCCTCGCTCGGCGACGCGAGAGACACCGCCTGACCACGCAATCCCTCCGGCATCGCCCCGTGCGATGCCGGAGGCGATCGGGCCTGAGACAGCCCCACGGGCCCCTCACCCACCACTCACTCACGGAGAGCCACCATGCGCGCACATCCCGGCACCGCACGCCGCACCGTTCTCGCAGGCAGTATCGCCCTCGCCCTCCTCGCCACCGCCCCCGCGGCGCACGCCCACGGCGACCGCCCCCAGACGCCCCGCGGCTCCCTGGTCCTCGTCGGAGGCGGCCTGAAGGACGACAACACCCAGGTGTACGGAGAGATCATCAAGCGAGCGGGAGGCGCCACCGCCCGCATCGGGGTCATCACCGCCGCGTCCGTCCCCGAGAGCCAGGACCCCCACGCCGGCGACCCCGACCTGTGCAGCAACTCCGCCTGCAACGGCGCCTACTACGCCGACCTGTTCAGGAAGCACGGGGCGGCCGACGCCGAGTGGATCCCCCTCGACACCGACCACGTCGCGAACGCGGACTCCGACGCCGTCGTCGCCCGGATCAACTCCATGAGCGGCTTCTTCTTCGGCGGCGGCGACCAGTACCGCTACCTCACCACCCTCCTGCACGGCGACCGGCACACCGACTCCAAGGTGCTCGCCGCCATCCGCGGCAAGCTCGCCCACGGTGCGGTCGTGGCCGGATCCTCCGCCGGCGCCCAGATCGCCTCCGGCGCCGACATGGTCAGCGGTGGCGAGTCCTACGAAGGCCTGCGCGACGGCAGCGCCCCGGGCTACTACGAGGACCCGGCCCGGCTCGCCTACATCCCCGAGGGCGGCTTCGGCTTCCTGCGCTCCGGACTCATCGACACCCACACCGGGGCCTACGGCCGCGAAGGACGGGCTCTCCGCCTCGCCGCCGACACCGGACACGATCGCGTCTACGCCCTGGAGGAGAACACCGCCCTGGTCGTCGACCACCCCGGCACCCGCCGCGAACAACTCACCGTGCTCGGGCCCAACGGCGTCGCCGTCCTCGACCTCCGCGACGCCCACGCCCACACGTCCGCCTCCGGCTGGACCCTCCGCGGCGCCCGCTACACCTACCTCACCGACAAGGACCAGTACGACGCCCGGACCTGGGCCCCCCGGCCCGCACCGGGCAAGCGCCCCCTGACCCCCACGAGCACGGAGCCGGTGCCCGCCAACACCGACGTCTTCTTCTCGCCTGCCGACCCGGACGGCACTCCCTACGCCTGGCGCACCACCGCCCGCGCGCTCGCCGCCACCCGCGCACAGAACACCGCGACCGCCACCACGTTCGAGTCCGGCCCCCGCTTCGAGGTCACCTTCCGCAAGACCAGGAGCTTCTCCGCCTGGACCGGCGACGGTGCCACCGCGCAGACCCTGATCGGTATGGGCATCAGCATCGCGCCCAGGTGACCCGGTCCCGCGCCCCGCGGTGACGGCCCCGGGGGGCGAGAGCGGCGCACGCCCCGGGGCCCACGGCGTACGGCCGGCGCAACACCCCTCGCCCCACGCAGGACTGAAGAGAGCAACCCGTGGTTCCCAGCCCCATCGCCGAAGACATCCGCCGCAGGCTCGGCATCCTGGCGCCGGCCGAACGGAAGGTCGCCCGCATCCTGCTCGCGTCCTACCCGTCCGCAGGATTCGAAACGGTGGCCACGATCGCCGACCGCGCCGGCGTCAGCGCACCCACCGTCCTCCGTTTCGTGACCCGCCTCGGCTACACGGGGTTCCCCGACTTCCAGGCCGCCCTGCGCAGGGAACTCGACGCGCGCACCGCCTCACCGCTCTCGCTCTACACGACCGCCGGAGACGGAGCCTTCGGACACTCGACCGACGGCATCGTCGCGCAGAGCAGCACACTCTTCGCCCAAGCCCTCACCCAGACCCTCACCGGCATCCCGCGGCACGACTTCGCGGGTGCGCTCGCCCTGCTGTCCGACCGCCGGCGCCGTATCACCCTCGTCGGAGGCCGGTTCACCCACCTGCTCGCGCGCTACCTCGGCCTGCACCTGATGCAGCTGCGCGACGACATCCGCTTCCTCCCCGACCGGGACGTGGAACGCACGGCTCTGCTGGCCACGCTCACCAAGCGCGACGTCGCCGTGGTGTTCGACTACCGGCGCTACGAGGAGGACAAGCTCGCCATCGCCCAACTGGTGAGGGAGAGCGGCGGGAAAGTCATCGTGTTCACCGACATGTGGCTTTCCCCCATCACCGCCCACGCCGACGTGGTGCTGTCGCACCGAGTCGACGCACCCTCTCCGTACGACAGCCTGGTTCCCACGCTGGCCGTCGTCGAGACCCTGGTGGCCGCGCTCGTCACCTCGCTCGGCGACGACGCACACCGCCACATGAAACAGGGCGAGGAGACCGCGCGCCGCATCCAGCTGGTCTGAACCGCCCGGGCCCCGGAGATGCCGCGTACCGCCCCAGTCGACACACCCACAGAAGGAAGTTCCGTCATGCGCTCGCACGCCGCACCGGCCGTTGTCCTCACCGCCGTCGCCGCCCTGCTCGTGTCCGCCTGCAGCACCGACACCGGCACTCCTGCCGCCGGCGGTGCCCAGCCGGCGACGGACGGCCCCGTCACGGTGCTGCCCGGTCTCACGGTCAAGCCCGACCCGAAGCTCCACGCCATGCTTCCCGAGCGCATCCGCGCCACGAGGACCGTGCGCGTGGCCACGGACATTCCCTACCCGCCCTTCGAGATGTACGAGAAGGAGGGCAGCAAGCAGATCACCGGCATCGACTTCGATCTCGGGCAGGCCATCGGCGCTCGGCTCGGCGTGCGGTTCGACTTCGCGCCGCAGAAGTTCGACGGCATCCTCCCCGCCGTCCAGGCCGGCAAGTTCGATGCCGTCATGTCCGCGATGACCGACAAGAAGGCACGGCAGAAGTCCGTCGACTTCGTCGACTACCTCAACGCGGGCCCCGGCTGGCTCGTCGGCAAGGGCAATCCGGCCAAGATCGCCGTGGTCACCGACGTGTGCGGCAAGCCGGTCGGCGTGCAGACCGGAACCAATCACCAGAAGCTCCTGGAGCAGCGTCAGCAGCTCTGCGCGGCGAAGGGTCTCCCGCCCATCGAGATCCTCACCTTCTCGAAGGACTCGGAGGCCCAGCTCGCCCTGCGCAGCGGCAAGGTCGTCGCCGACTACCTCGACGAGGTCACGGCCGCGTACGTCGCCTCCACCGCGGACGGAGGCAAGGCCTTCTCCACCGTGACGGGCCGCGCCGCGGTCGGCGAGTACAGCGCCTCACCCATGGGAATCGGCATATCCAAGGACCACGCCGGCCTCAAGGAAGCGGTGCGGGCAGCCCTGCAGTCGCTGATGGACGACGGCTCCTATCTGAAGATCCTGAACAAGTACGCGGTCCCGAACATCGCGATCCCGAAGGCGACCGTCAACGGGGCGCTCGACTGAGTCCCTCGCGGTCCTCTGGAGGACGCCGCGGTCATCACAGAAGGCCCGTGCGCCTGGCGACGGCCTCGGCGTCCTTCATCCGCTGGTGTGCGTCGGCGCCCAGTTCGCCCAGGGTGGCCGCGACGACGGACTCGATCAGCGCGAGAGTCGGAGTGAGGCTGTCGTAGGGGGAGTCGGAGCTCACCTGACTGGTGAGCACGACGTCGGCATGGCTGGCGCTCGGGGACAGCCACGGATCGGTGAAGACGATGACCTTCCCGCCGCGCTCCCGTGCCAGCTCCGCGATGACCGCCTTGTCGTCCTCGTAGCGCCGGTAATCGAAGATGACGGTCACGTCGCGACGTGCCAGCTGCGTCAGGAACGCCGCACGCTCGACATCCCGGTCCGGAACGAAGGCGACCTGGTCGCGGAACTGCATGAGGTGCAGACCCAGGTACTCCGCGAGCAGGTGGGTGAACCGCCCGCCCGTGAGATGGATGCGGCGGCGCGGGTCGCCCAGGAGCTTGACCGCATGGCCGAATTCATGAGGTGAGATCTCGTCGAAGGTCTGGGACAGGGCCTGCTGCACCAGGGCCAGGGACCGCCCCGCGACCGGATGGGCGCCCTCGCCCTGCTGTCCGGGGGACGGCTCCTGGCTCGTGGCCGAACCCGTGCTCTCGTACAGGGTGATGGGTGAGGCATGACGGGCCTCGAGCTCGGCGCGCAGGGCCGCCTGCAGGTCGGGGAATCCGCGGTAGCCGAGCCGGGAAGCGCAGCGGAGGACCGTGGGAGCGGACACGGAAGCGCGGTCCGCGATCGTGGCGACCGTCTCGAAGATCGCCGCGGGATAACCGGCCAGCAGGACCCGGGCGACCTTCCGTTCAGCAGGGCTGAGCTCGCCGAGTCGACTGCGGATCTCGTCGGCCAGTGTGCCGCCCATGTCGGTCCTTCCTCACGCTCTGCGGGCTCCTGCGAGCCTTCACGGTGTCGGGTGACACCCGTGCTCCGATGCCCGGCAGAACGGCTGCGCCACCGGCCCCGCCGTGGCGGCGCACCCCTCGTCACGGAGAGGATCACCCGTCGATCCCCGGCGGTCCTTGCCGACCTGCGGTACAGGCAAGGGTCACCCAGTGGCCGAATGTACCGTACGTTACGTGCTTTGGTGAAGCCCGCAGGAGGCCGGGGCGGGCGGGCCGGGGCGCAGCGCTCCCCGCGCCCGTTCACGTCGCCGAGGAGTGGGTGGGTCGCGCCCGCCCCGAGCGGGTGTCCCGACGCCTACGCGGCGGGCGTGAGTTCCGCTTGGCCGAACAGCAAGGCCCAGCCGGTGGGGAGCTGCCGGACGATGCGGGCGACCAGGTCGGCGCCGACGTGGGCGGTGACGGCGGCGAGGACGGAGCCGGTGTCCCAACGGGTGGTGGCCAGGGACGCACCGGAACGGGTGGCGAGGTCCTTGACGAAGGCCCATCCGGTCAGCGGCCGGGTGTCGGGGATCTGCGCGGTGAGCACCCGTGCCGCCTCCAGGGGCAGGGAGCGTGCCAGGTCGACCCGTTCGTCACCGGTGAGTTGACGCCCCAGTCCGGCGAGCACCGCGCGGACGGCCTCGTCGGCACGCTCACGGGTGGGATAGGCGCCTTCGTATCGGACCTTCTCCAGCATCTGCTCGTACGCCGTCGAGTACGGCTGCTGGTGCTCAAGCGGTACGCGCGCGTCGGTGATCACTGCGGGGCATGCCTTTCGGGAGCCGTCGGCAGCGCCGGACACGGCACTGCCGGTCTTGGTCAGATGGACTGGGGGCGGCCGAAGAGAAGGTCGTATCCGGCGGGGAGCTGCAGGAGGATCTGCCCGGTCAGTTCCTCGCCGGCCGTGTCGGCCGCGGTGGAGAGTACGGCGCTGACGTCCCACGTCGCGGTCTGCTCGGTGGCCCCCTCGATCCAGGCCGCGGTCGCACGGACGAATCGCTCGGGGGAGAGCGGCTCGGCGCTCTGCAGCGGGTTGAGCAGGATCAGGGCGAAGCCTTCCGGCAGGCGTGCCGCGAGCTGGGCGCGCACGTCGCCGACCAGGTGTGCGCCGAGCAGGGCGAGCACCACACGGGCCGCCCGCTCGGCTTCTTCCGTCGTGCCGTATTCGCCGCGCTCCTTCACGCGGTCGAGGAACGCTTCGTGTCGCAGGGTCATCAGCGCCACCCCTTGGTGTCGTCGGTTCCACGGGGGTGCGGAGGGCGGGGGAGGGGGAGATCGGACGGCCGTCCTCCGCACCCGTTCCGGACCTGCCGGGGTCAGCCGGAGATCTCCTTGCGACCGGAGCCGACGCCGATGGAGATCTTGCGGGGCTTGGCGCGCTCGGCGATCGGGATGCGCAGGGTGAGAACGCCGGCGTCGTAGTCGGCCTGGATGCGCTCGGTGTCCAGGGTGTCGGCGAGCACGATCTGGCGGGAGAAGACGCCCAGCGGCCGCTCGGACAGCTCCATCTTGACGTCGTCGGCCTTCACTGTCGGGCGGCGTTCCGCCTTGACGGTCAGCATGTTCCGCTCGACGTCGATGTCGAGCGCGTCCGCGGAGACGCCCGGGATGTCGAAGGCCACCACGTACTCGTCGCCCTCGCGGTAGGCGTCCATCGGCATCACCGACGGCTTGGACCAGGTGCCCGGGCCCATCAGCTGCTGTGCCATCCGGTCCAGCTCACGGAAGGGGTCAGTGCGCATCAACATCGTGAAACACCTCCAGCATGGTTCGAGCAGTTGCTGCCAATGCGCTGCACTGACACTGTTGTAACATGTCATCCAATGGATGACAAACACGATGTCGTCGACCTGATGACTCTCCGAGGGAGGTGCCCGTGACCGCAGCCGACCAGCCGTCCACGACCCGTACCGAGGCCCACAGCCCGGCGTCCTTCCTCGCTGCCGCGGCAGCCCTGGCCGCCATAGACGACGCGTTGCGCGACGCCCAGCACGAGACCCCCGACGCCGACCGGCCCGGCCCCGAGCAGGCGCTGGCCTCCCTGATGCTGCTGCGGCAGGTGCGCGAGCGGCTCGCCGGCTGGGAGACCGGCCTGATCGAAGCCGCCCGCGACGCGGGCGCCAGCTGGGCCGACCTCGCCCAGCCCCTCGGCGTGGCCAGCAGACAGGCCGCCGAACGCCGCTACCTGCGCGGCCGGCCCGGCCCCGCCGGCACCACCGGCGAGCAACGTGTCCAGGCCACCCGCGAACGCCGCGCCGCCGACCGCACCGCCGCCACCTGGGCCCGCGCCAACGCGGCCGACCTGCGCCGCCTGGCCGGACAGATCACCGCGCTCGCCCATCTCGGCCCCGAGGCGCGCTCCGCGCAGGCCGCCCTGCAGGCCGCTCTCGGCGCCGCCGACGCCGCCGAGCTGATCGCACCCCTCGCCGGCATGCGTCCCTACCTCGACGCCCGCCACACCGGTCTCGTCGACTCCCTCGACGCGCTCGAAGCCCGGCGCGCCACCACAGCCTCCACCGAAGACTGACGCCACCACGCGGCGTCTCCTCCCACGGGCGCGGTCCACCCCGCCTCCGCACCATCGCCGACGACGGCACAATGCCCGAGTCCCCTCCGTTCATGACCTTCCGCTGAAAGGATCCCGCATGACCAGCAGCGTCGAGACGCTGGACTTCCAGGCCGAGACCCGACAGTTGCTCCGCCTGGTGATCCACTCGATCTACTCGAACAAGGACATCTTCCTCCGCGAGCTGATCTCGAACGCCTCGGACGCCCTGGACAAGCTACGGCTGGAATCCCTGGCCGGCAGCCTCCCCGACGCCGACACCAGCGACCTGCACATCCGGCTGGAGATCGACGAAGACGCCCGCACACTGACCGTCCGTGACAACGGCATCGGCATGAGCCGGGACGATCTCGTGGAACTCATCGGCACGATCGCCAAGTCCGGCACCGCCGACCTGCTGGAAAAGATCAGGGAGTCCAAGGACGCCACCACCGCCGAGAGCCTGATCGGCCAGTTCGGCGTCGGCTTCTACTCGGCGTTCATGGTCGCCGACAAGGTCACCGTCCGCACCCGGCGCGCCGGAACCGACTCCGCGACCCAGTGGGAGTCCGACGGCGAGGGCTCCTACACCATCCAGACCGTCGACGACCTCCCCGTCGGCACCTCGGTCACCCTCCACCTCAAGCCCGTCGACAGTGAGGACGGGATCGCCGACTACCTGTCCGCGTCGAAGATCCGCCAGATCGTCAAGCAGTACTCGGACTTCATCCGCTGGCCCATCCGGATGGCTGCCGAACCCACCGACGCCGACGGCTCCACCCCGTCGTCCGGCCTCGACACGCTCAACTCGATGAAGGCGCTGTGGGCCCGCCCGCGCGCCGAGGTGAGCGAGGACGAGTACAACGAGTTCTACAAGCAGATCAGCCACGACTGGCTCGACCCGGCCGAGACCATCCACATGCGCGCCGAGGGCACCTTCGAGTACGAGGCGCTGCTCTTCATCCCCTCGCAGGCGCCCTTCGACCTGTTCTCCCGTGAGACCAAGCGCGACGTACAGCTCTACGTCAAGCGGGTGTTCATCATGGACGACTGCGAAGCGCTCATGCCCAACTACCTGCGCTTCGTCAAGGGTGTCGTGGACGCCCACGACCTCTCGCTGAACGTCTCCCGCGAGCTCCTCCAGCACGACCGCCAGATCGCCGGCGTACGCCGACGCCTCGTCAAGAAGGTACTCGGCGCCCTCAAGGACATGCAGTCCAAGGACGCCGAGCGCTACGCGAAGGTCTGGGACCAGTTCGGCCGTGTGCTCAAGGAAGGCCTGATCGAGGACACGGACAACACGGAGGCCCTGCTGCAGCTGGTGTCGGCCGCCTCCACCCACGACCCGGAGAAGACCACCACGCTGCGCGAGTACGTCGAGCGCATGAAGGACGGCCAGGACACCATCTACTACCTGACCGGCGAGACCCGCGCCACGGTGGAGAACTCCCCGCACATGGAGGCCTTCACCGCCAAGGGCTACGAGGTGCTCATCCTCACCGACCCCGTCGACGAGGTGTGGGTCGACCAGGTCCCCGGCTTCGACGGCCACCGCCTGCAGTCCATCGCCAAGGGACAGGTCGACCTCGACGACACCGCCGACGGCGAGAAGGACACCGACGCCGAAAAGGCCCAGCGCGAGCAGGACTTCGCCGCCCTGCTGCCCTGGCTGACCACCACCCTGTCCGACCACGTCAAGCAGGTACGCCTGTCGTCCCGCCTGACCACCTCGGCCGCCTGCATCGTCGGCGACGCCCACGACGTGACGCCCGCGCTGGAACGGATGTATCGGGCCATGGGCCGGCAGATGCCCCCCGTCAAGAGGATCCTGGAACTCAACCCCGCCCACCCGCTGGTCACCGCCCTGCGCACCGCACACGACGCGGACGCCGAGAACCCCGCGTTGACCGAGATCGCCGAACTGGTCTACGGCAGCGCACTGCTCGCCGAAGGAGGCGACCTCCCCGACCCGGCCCGCTTCACCCGGCTGCTCACCGACCACCTGACCCGCACCCTGTAGCCGCGGAACCAGCCGGACCCAGATGAACCCGCCTGCCCCGGCGCCCCGTTCGGGGCCCCGGGGCAGGCGGACGCGCTTCCGGCAGCCGACCGCGCCGGCCAGACCGATCCCGGACCGGCGCAGGTCCACGCCCGTCGCGGATGGCGAACACCCGGGAAGCGCTGTGCTGTTCTACGGGACGTCCGGGACTCGATGCCGACGACCGCCGCATGCCCGTGTGCCATGGCGTCGAGCGCGGCGCGCCTGCCGGGGGAGGAGATCCAGGGAGCTGCCCGTGAAGGCGACCTGTCTGTTGCGGCCCGCGTGTCTGGCAGAGCCGAGAAACGCGACCGCCCCCGGCTACTCGGCGTACGGGCCGGCGAGTTGCCCCGGTGCGGCTGGGGATCTCACCTCCGGCGAGAGGAACACGAGGACGTCTGTCTCGTTGCCCGGCAACGGCTCGGGCTCCCGCCAGCCGGCACGGCGGTAGAACGCGAGTGTGTCGTGCGCCTGGTCCCAGGTCAGCAGCCATGCCCTGCCGTCGGGTGCGGAGGCGGTGAGCGAGGACAGCAGCCGTCGGCCGAGTCCGGTGCCGCGGGCATCGGGCCGTACGCCGAGTTCGTCGATCTCGAAGGCACCGATCAGGAGCTCGCTCACGCGATCGGCACCGAGACGCGTGGTCACCTGCCCATAGGCACGATCGGACCGGAACGGGGCCTGGGTGATCCAGCCCGTGACGAAGCCGTCCACTCGGCCCTCCTCCGACATGGCCAGCACGGCGCGGAATCCGGGCCGGTGCGCATCTGCCTCCAGCCGTTCCCGGAACGCCGCCCCGGTGGCCTCGGCGCTTCGGTGCTCCCAGGGCGGGGCGGTGAAGATCTCGACGTAGGCCTCGGTGAGCTGGTCGGCGCGAGCGAGGATGTCCGGGCCGAAGGATTGCATGGGCGTGTGTCCTTCTCTGTGGCGCCGCTGCCGCAGCGTGGCCCGCGTGGCACAGGGCGATCGTGCGGCCACTGTATCCCCGGGATCTTGCGACCAGGGAGGGAATGTCAGGCCCGTGGAGGTGCCAACCACCGTTCTGCGCGGCCCCGCTTGTCGGAGTCTCCGTAGCGGCGGGCGTGCGCCAGCAGTCGCGCGCGCAGTGATTCGGGCAGGAGAGCGACGTCGCCCTTCTGGTGAGTACGGGCCTTCCGGCGCAGCAGATGGCGCACGGCTCCTGCGTCGCAGTCTGGTGACGCCCTCGGGAGGGCTCAGTGCCGTCGTGGGGGAGACGCCGACGGGGGCGACATCACCCTGGGCACGACAAGGCCGAGCCGCGCACAGTCGGCGACGCCAGCGGCGTGGGCCCTCTCGTTCGCCGCCCTCGACGGCGCTCCTATGCCCTCGGCGGCGGTCCCGGGACCGCCCGCATGACCTGTCGGGCCGAGAGCGCCGTCGGCAGGTGTGGGAACGGCGTCGACGCAGAGGAGCCGTGTCCTCCGTGACTGGGACCGTGGTCATCGAAGGCACCGCCTTCGCTCAGGCCTTCCTGGGCGCGGACCCTTCCCCCGGCGTCTTTCGGACTCACGGCACGTCCGGCGCTGTGCACCATCAGCCCGGGGTGCCCGCCAGGGACCTATGGATGGTGCCGAGGCGTGGAGTGGATCGCGTGGCATTCTCGTGGGATGCCAGGTGACCGCGTTGAGGCGACAGGCCCGGGGTTGTGGTGAGAGCAGGCCGGCCGGTGCGCCGCGGCCCCTGGTCATGAGGCCGTGCGACGGACGTACCACTCACTCGAGACGGCGACGGTCTTCGTCGCTCCAGGCCCGGGTGTCCCGGGGCTCGACATAGGGCTCCTCGTCCTCGGGCTGCCCGCCGGCGATGGCGCGCTGATGGACGAGTTCGGCGTTGAACTTCAAGCCCAGGAGGACGGCCAGGTTGGTGATCCAGAGCCAGACCAGGAAGATGATCACGCCGGCCAGGGTGCCGTACGTCTTGTTGTACGAGCCGAAGTTCGCCACGTAGAACGCGAAACCGGCCGAGGCGCACATCCAGATCGCGAGCGCCAGGAAACTGCCGGGGGTGACCCACTGGAAGCCGCGGCCCTTCGCGTTCGGTGCGGCCCAGTACAGCAGCGTGATCATGGCTGCGACCAGTACGAGCAGCACCGGCCACTTCGCGATCGACCACACCGTCATGGCGGTGTCGCCCACGCCCAGGGCCGTACCCGCCTGCTGTGCCAGGCTGCCGGTGAAGACGACGATCAGCGCGCTCGCGACCGCCAGGACCATCAGCGCCAGGGTCAGGCCGAGGCGCAGCGGGAGGACCTGCCAGAGCGGACGGCCCTCGGGCACCTCGTAGACGGCGTTCGAGGCGCGGATGAACGCCGCGACATATCCGGAGGCGGACCAGATCGCGACGACAAGGCCCACGACCGCCAGCAGCGAGCCGAGCCCTGCGTTGCCCTGCAGTTGCCGAACCGCGTTGCTGATCACATCGCGCGCTGCGCCCGGGGTGAGCCGTTGGAGGTTGTGCAGGATCTGCCGGGTGGCCGACTCACCGGCGATACCCAGCAGCGACACGAGGACCAGCAGACCGGGGAACAGCGCGAGCACCCCGTAGTACGTCAGCGCAGCGGCACGGTCGGCCAGCTCGTCGTCCCTGAACTCCTTCAGCGTCCCGCGCAGGACTGCCTTCCATGCGCGCTTGGGCAGCTTCGCCGGCCGGTCCGGCGCCCGTTCCTCGACGCGTCGGTCCGGCCCGGCGGCCTCGCCTCGGTGCGAGTCCGGCAGCCGGTCGTCGTTGTCCTGCTTCGATGTCTGTACGGGCCTCATGGCCAACGCTTGTCCACTCCGCACGTCGTCATACACACCGCATGTGCACCAGGTCCACGTCCGCGAAGCTCAGCACCACGTCTTCGTGAGCACGGCGCCGCCGTTGAGGAGCGGGTCGAGGAGATCGGTCAGGGCGGCCGGACGGGTGTGCCCGGGATCCTGCCGGTCAGTGGAGAAGCACATGACGATCCCTGTGCCCCCGCGGCCTCCGGGGAGGCGAACGAGTACGGGGCCCACGGCCCGGTGACCTCCACGGCGGCGCCACAGGCGGGGTCGGCAAGGGCAGCGACGGCGCCCGGAAGGCGGGCACCTGCGACGGCGGGACGGGGGAGGCGTCGTTGGCCACGTTCTCGCCGCGTCCCCCAGCCCAGTCGCTCTGCTGGGGCCGGTGGACCGCTCGGGCGACGGCATACCGCTCGGCCTGCCGCACGGAGTGCCCCGCGGTCGCGGCGGCCGCTCGGTAGACCTCGTCGGCGGACCGGCGCTGCGCACGCCGGCGCTGCAGGTAGGCCCGCCCAGGGCTGACGGAGAGGAGAGCATCCTGCGGATTGCGCCGCCTCTCGCGTGAGCGGGCGGCGGCAGCGCACGGCGAAGCTCCTGTGTGCAGGGCTCGACCTGGCGAGACGTCGGCGCGTCGTCTTCCCGAGAGGCGACTGCGGCGCGGTATCGCCGGGCGGCGGCCGCCGATGTCACCGGCGCCGGGGGCGCCCGTGCTTGCGGCATCGAACCGGTCCGTGGCTCCGCCGCCGCACATGGCCGTCGCCACCGGGCCCGAAGCCGGCGCACCGGCCCTGTCGACGGGCCGCCAACGAAGAGAGCACCTCGTCGGCGTCGCTGCCAAGCCGGTGAATGCCCAGGTGCGCCGAGACACCTCAGCGGTCTCCTTTGCCGCCGCCCTTTCAGGGCCTGGGCTACGACCTTCCGGCGGGACCTCGGCATTTTCGAGTGGGGCGCTCTGCGCCCGCTGCGACGCCCGGACCGTGCCCGTCACGCGTACGGTCCGGGCTCCCTCTGCCGGGGCGATTGCGGACAGGAGGCCGAAGGGCGAAGGCGTGGCTGCCGAGGCCTCGCGCACCCTCGTGCGGCTCGCCGGAGGAACACGCGGCCGTCGTGCTTCCTCGTCCGCGATGTCAGCCGGGGCCGGATGTGTGATCGGGGTGGCCTGCCGTACGCCGGGCTTCCTTCAGTCGTGCCTCGTACAGGTGGTTCCTGCTTCCGGCGAGGCGGGAGACCGCGAGCCGCTCGAGTTCCTTGAAGGGTTCGTAGTAGGTCCGCTCGTAGGCCTCGACGACTTGGAACGTCCAGTGATCGGGGATGACATTGCGTCCGAGGATCTCGGTCGC
>NZ_JBIDBK010000002.1:871171-1251135 GCF_043202995.1 Streptomyces sp. NPDC048018 | reverse complement strand
CGACCCCTACCCCCACCTCCCCGACCACTCCACCGACCACGCCTCCGACGACCCCCCCCCCCCCCCCCCCCCCCCCCCCCCCCCCCCCCACCCCCCCCCCCCCCCCCCCCCCCGGGGGGGGGGCCCCCCCCCCCCCCCCCCCCCCCGGGGGGGGGCCCCCCACGCCGGGGGCCGTTCTCGTTGCACGGGGTGCTTCGGGCGGTCACAGAGTGGTGGAGACCACTTGTCGCGGTCGGGGTCCGCCCCTAACCTCACGCGTGTTGTGCAGAACGAAACGCCCGTTGCACATGCTGCAACGCCCGTTCGGAGGGGACCCGTCGTGAAGCTTCCTGCCCGCATCGCCGTACCCATCGCCCTGATGACCCTCGCCGCCTGCGCCCCCCAGACCTCCGGCGGCACCGCCCCGGCCGACGACAAGAGCGGCACCCTGCGGGTCTGGCTCTTCCGGGAGGTCGACAACCAGCCCAAGGAGAAGGTCGTCGAGCAGGCCGTCGCCGCCTTCGAACGGCGGCACGCGGGGACGAGGGTCGAGGTCGAGTACATCCCCGTCGACACCCGCGCCCAGCGCGTCAAGGCCGCCTTCAACGACCCGAAGTCCGCACCCGACCTCATCGAGTACGGCAACACCGACACCGCCGGCTACGTCGCGGACGGCGGACTCGCCGACGTCACCGCCGAGTTCGCCGCCTGGGCCGACGCCGAGGACACCGACCCCACCGCCCGCGCCTCCGTCACCGTCGACGGCAAGGTCTACGGCGCCCCGCTCTTCGTCGGCGTCCGCGCGCTCTACTACCGCACCGACGTCTTCAGGGAACTCGGGCTCACCGCGCCCAAGAGCCAGGACGAGCTGATCGCCACCGCCAAGAAGGTCCGCAAGGCGAAGCCCGGGCTCTACGGGCTCGCCGTGGGCGGCGCCTACACCTACGGAGCCCTGCCCTTCGTCTGGGCCCACGGCGGCGAACTCGCCACCAAGGAGGGGACGTCGTACAAGGCGGCGATCAACAGCGCGGCCGCCCGCAAGGGCATCGCCGCCTACACCTCGCTCTTCGGCGACGACAACTGCCCCGCCGCCAAGTGCGCCCAGATGGGCGGCAACGCCACCGTCACCGCCTTCGCCTCCGGCAAGGCCGCCATGGCCATCGGCGGCGACTTCAGCCACGCCGCCGTCGAGGCCGGGGCCGTCAGGGGCAGGTACGCCGTCGTCCCGCTGCCCGGCACCACCCCCGGCTCCATCGCCCCCGCCTTCGCCGGCGGCAACAACCTCGGCGTCCTCAGGAGCACCTCCCACCGCACCCTCGCCGTCGACCTGATGAAGCAGCTCGCGGGCAAGGACACCCAGGGCCGGCTCTTCGACGCGATGGGCTTCCTGCCCACCTACACCGACGTCCGGCAGCAGGCGGCACGCAGGGAACCCTTCGTGAAGCCCTTCATCGACACCCTCGGCGCCGGCACCGAGTTCGTCCCCGCCTCACCCGGCTGGGGCCGGATCGACGCCTCGCTCGTGCTCCCGACGATGTTCCAGGAGGTCGTCAGCGGCCGGAAGGACGTGAACGCCGCCTCGGACGCCGCCGCCGCGAAGATGGACGCGGCCTTCGCGGCGGCGCGCTGAGCCCGGGACGCCCACGATGACCACCACCGCATCCCCGCGCCCGCCCACGGCGCCCGCCCAGGGCCCCGCCGGGCCGACCGGGCCCGGGGCCCGGCGGGCCGCCGCCCGCCGCCGCTCCGGCTCCGCCCGGACGGCCTGGCTCTACCTGCTCCCCGCCCTCGCCGTCCTCGGCGGACTCCTCGTCTACCCCATCTACCAGCTCGGCCTGATCTCCTTCCTGGAGTACACCCAGGCCCAGGTCAGCGGCGGACGGCCGACCTCCTTCAAGGGGCTCGGCAACTACCGCGCGCTCTTCTCGGACCCCCAGTTCTGGCAGGTCCTCCTCGCCACCGTCCTCTTCGCCGCCGCCTGCGTGCTCGTCACCCTGACCGTCGGGTGCGCGCTCGCCGTGCTCCTCACCCGCGTCCGCGCCCTGCCCCGGCTCGCCCTCATGCTGGCCGCACTCGGCGCCTGGGCCACGCCCGCCGTCACCGGCTCCACCGTCTGGGTCTTCCTCTTCGACCCCGACCACGGCCCGGTCAACCGGGTCCTCGGGCTCGGCGACTTCTCCTGGACCTACGGGCGCTACAGCGCCTTCGCCCTCGTCCTGGCGGAAGTCGTCTGGTGCTCCTTCCCCTTCGTGATGGTCACCGTCTACGCCGGGATCAGGGCCGTCCCCGCCGAGGTCCTGGAGGCCGCCGCCCTCGACGGCGCGTCGCAGTGGCGCATCTGGCGCTCCGTCACGGCCCCCGTGCTCCGGCCGATCCTCGTCGTCGTCACGATCCAGTCGGTCATCTGGGACTTCAAGGTCTTCACCCAGATCTACGTGATGACCGCAGGCGGCGGCATCGCCGGCCAGAACCTGGTCCTCAACGTGTACGCCTACCAGAAGGCCTTCGCCTCGTCCGAGTACAGCCTCGGCTCCGCCATCGGCGTCGTGATGCTGCTGATCCTGCTGGCGGTGACCCTGGTCCACCTCCGGCTGCTGCGCCGCCAGGGAGAAGAACTGTGACCTCCACCGGATTCCGGATCCGCCGTCCCGGGCGCCTCGCCGCCGAGGCCGTCACCCTCCTCGTCGCCGCCGCCGTGGCGTTCCCGCTCTACTGGATGGTCCTCTCCGCCCTCAAACCGGCCGGCGAGATCCAGTCGACGACACCCCGGCCGTGGACCCTGTCCCCGTCCCTCGACTCCTTCCGGCGCGTCTTCGAGCAGCAGGATCTCGGCCGCTACCTCCTCAACTCCCTGATCGTCGCCTGCTCGGTCGTCCTCGCCTCCGCCGTCATCGCCTTCCTCGCGGCGACGGCCGTCACCCGCTTCCGCTTCCGCTTCCGGACCACCCTGCTCGTGATGTTCCTGGTCGCGCAGATGGTCCCCGTCGAGGCCCTGACCATCCCGCTGTTCTTCCTCATGCGGGACCTCGGCCAGCTCAACACCCTCGGCTCGCTGATCCTGCCGCACATCGCCTTCTCGCTGCCCTTCGCGATCTGGATGCTGCGCGGCTTCGTCAGGGCCGTGCCGGAGGCGCTCGCGGAACAGGCCGCGATCGACGGGGCGAGCCGCACCCGCTTCCTGTGGCAGATCCTCTTCCCGCTGGTCCTCCCCGGCCTCGTCGCGACGAGCGTCTTCTCCTTCATCTCGACCTGGAACGACTTCCTCTTCGCCAAGTCCTTCCTCATCAGCGACACCTCGCAGTCCACCCTGCCGATGGCCCTGCTCGTCTTCTTCAAGCCCGACGAGAACGACTGGGGAGGAATCATGGCCGGGTCGACCGTGATGACGGTCCCGGTGCTCGTCTTCTTCGTACTCGTACAGCGCCGCCTGGTCTCCGGCCTCGGCGGAGCGGTGAAGGACTGACGCGATGACCCACGAGACCTCCCCGCACGACCTCATCCCCGCGCCCGCACGCGTCGAGGGGCCCTACCGCCGCGGCTTCGCCCCCGACGCCCGTACGACCCTGAGCGCCGCACCCGGCACGGAGACGACCGAACGCTGGCTGCGCGCCACCCTCGGCGCCGCCTTCGGGCTGCCGCTGCGTGAGGCGGCCGCCGACGACGCGGACAACAGCATCCGGCTGCGCGTCGATCCCGGCCTCGCGCCCGAGGCGTACCGGCTCCACGTCGTGACCGACCCCGCCGTCGAGATCGTCGGCGGCAGCCCGGCCGGGGTGTTCTGGGGCGCGCAGACCCTCCGGCAGCTGCTCGGCCCGGACGCCTTCCGCAAGGCGCCCGTCAGGCCGGGGCCGGTCGCCGGGCCGGTGACGCAGACCATCGAGGACGAGCCCCGCTTCGCCTGGCGCGGTCTCATGCTCGACGTCGCCCGGCACTTCATGCCCAAGGACGACGTGCTGCGGCAGCTCGACCTGATGGCCGCCCACAAGCTCAACGTGCTCCACCTGCACCTCACCGACGACCAGGGCTGGCGCATCGAGATCACGCGCCACCCGCGGCTCACCGAGGTCGGCGCCTGGCGGGCGCGCACCAAGTGGGGGCACCGGGCGTCGCCGCTGTGGAACGAGACACCGCACGGCGGCTTCTACCCGCAGGACGACATCCGCGAGATCGTCGCCTACGCCGCCGACCGGCACATCTCGGTCGTGCCCGAGATCGACCTGCCCGGCCACTCGCAGGCCGCCATCGCCGCGTACCCCGAACTGGGCAACACCGACGTCGTCGACACCACCGCCCTCTCCGTCTGGGACACCTGGGGGGTCAACCCGAACGTCCTCGCCCCGACCGAGGCCGTGCTGCGCTTCTACGAGGGCGTCCTCGAAGAGGTGCTCGACCTCTTCCCGGCACACACCTCGCCCTTCGTGCACATCGGCGGCGACGAGTGCCCCAAGGACCAGTGGAAGGCCTCGGCGACCGCGCAGGCCCGGATCGCGGAGCTCGGCGTCGGCGACGAGGACGGGCTGCAGTCCTGGTTCGTCCGGCACTTCGACCGCTGGCTCGCCGACCGCGGGCGGCGGCTCATCGGCTGGGACGAGATCCTGGAGGGCGGCCTCGCGCCGGGCGCCGCCGTGTCGTCCTGGCGCGGGTACGCCGGCGGCGTCACCGCCGCCGAGGCCGGCCACGACGTGGTGATGTGCCCCGAGCAGCAGGTCTACCTGGACCACCGTCAGGCCGCCGGCGAGGACGAGCCGATGCCCATCGGATACGTACGCACCCTGGCCGACGTGTACCGCTTCGAGCCCGTGCCACCGGGAATCGCCCCCGAGGCGGCCGCCCACATCCTGGGAACACAGGCCAACGTGTGGACGGAGGTCATGGAGAACCGGGCCCGCGTCGACTACCAGACCTACCCCCGCCTGGCCGCCTTCGCCGAGGTCGCCTGGTCCCGGCTGCCCGCCCCGCAGGAGCGCGATCTCGCCGACTTCGAGCGCCGCATGACCACCCACTACGCGCGCCTCGACGCCCTCGGCGTCGACTACCGCCCGCCCGGAGGCCCGCACCCCTGGCAGCGCCGCCCGGGGGTGCGGGGCCGCCCCCTGCAGGGGCCACCCCCGAACGTGTGAGGCGCCCGGCCCACCCCGGTGTGAGCCACCTATCCCCCCGGCGTCACCCAAGAGAGGCAAAACGGAAGTTACTGTCACTCGTGGGGCGGCCCGGCACGTCCTGGACGGCACCGTCCTTCGCGGACCCTCGCGACGTACGGCGCGGAAGATGTGCCAGAGTTGCCACGTCCAGGCTGTGAGCACGTACGGTACGCCCACACAGGCGTGACAGCCGGGGACGGTCGGGGATCACCGGGACACCGGGAAGGGGCAGCGGGTTGACCACGCACGCACCACAGACGGCATCACGGGCCGCACGGTCCGTGACGCTGCCCACCTCGCTGGACGAGGCCGTGGCGGCGCTCACGGCCATGCCGGCCGCCGTTCCCGTGGCGGGCGGCACCGACCTGATGGCCGCCGTCAACCGAGGTCAGCTGCGCCCCGCGGGCCTGGTCGGCCTGAGCCGGATCAACGAGATCCGCGGCTGGCAGTACCAGGACGGCCACGCCCTCCTCGGCGCCGGCCTCACCCACGCCCGGATGGGCCGCCCCGACTTCGCGGCCCTCATCCCCGCCCTGGCCGCCGCCTCGCGGGTCGCCGGACCGCCGCAGATCCGCAACGCCGGCACCCTCGGCGGCAACATCGTCTCCGCCGCGCCCACCGGCGACTCGCTGCCGGTGCTGGCCGCCCTGGAGGCCGAGCTGGTCGTCGTCGGCCCGCTCGGCACCCGTGAACTGCCGGTCAGCCACCTGCTGGCCGGGCGCGACCTGCTGGCCCCCGGCGAACTGGTCGCCTTCGTCCGCGTCCCCCTGCTGCACGCCCCGCAGGTCTTCCTCAAGGCCACCGGCCGCACCGGCCCTGCCCGCGCCTCCGCCTCGGTCGCCGTCGTCCTCGACCCGGCGCGCCGCGGGGTGCGCTGCGCGGTCGGCGCGATCGCGCCGATGCCGCTGCGGCCGCTGGAGGCCGAGCAGTGGATCGCCTCCCTGGTGGACTGGGACGCGGAGCGGGGCCTGGCCCCGGAGGCGCTGGCGGCGTTCGGCGAGTACGTCGCCGCCGCGTGCATTCCGGACCCGCAGGGCGACGAGCAGTTGCCCCCGGCCGTACTGCACCTGCGGCGCACCGTCGCCGCGCTGGCCCGACGAGCACTGGGGAGGGCGCTGTCGTGAGTGACGCACAGAAGGGTCAGGGTGGCTGGGAGCCGATCCCGCAGAGCGAGGGCTACGACGGCGACGCGACCGCGTTCGTGCAGCTGCCGCCCGAGTTCATGCTGGAGGGCACCCCGCTGGAGGCCCCCGGCCACGGCTACGTGCCGCCGATGATCGTCCCGCTGACCCCGCTGGCGGACCCGTCGGCCGCGGACCCGTCGGCGACGGGCTCCTGGGCCGTACAGCAGCCGATGACGGGCGGGAGCGCCCAGGAGGCCCCCGGCCACGCGGCCCCGGCGCACGGGACCTACCCCCAGGAGACGCCCGGCCACGCGGCCTTCGCGCACGGGGCCCCGGGCCAGGGGGTGCCGGGTCACGAGGGCGCGGGTCATGAGATGCCCGGTCACGAGGCCTCCGGGCACGGGGTCGCCGGGCATGAGGTGTCCGGGCACGGGGTCGCCGGGCATGAGGTGTCCGGGCATGAGGTGTCCGGGCACGGGGCTTTTGCGCACGACCGCTCCGCGCACGGTCTCGTCGCGCACGATCCCTCCGCGCACGATCCCTCCGCGCACGGTCTCCCGGCCCACGATCCCTCCGTCCGGGAGCAGACGGGGCAGTGGACCGTCCCCACCGTCGAGGGCGACGCCGAGGCCCTGGAGGACTCGGGCGAGTACACGACCTCGCGGCTGGCGCAGTACGCGAGCAGCGCCCCCGCGACGCTGCCGGGCGGCGCCCCGGCGCCGTGGGCCGTGCCGGCGACGGAGCCCGCCGCGGACCCCGCTCCGGAGTACCTGCCGGAGGCGGAGCCCGAGGCGACGGCGCCCGAGCGGGAGGCGGAGCCCGACCACGCGGCCGTACCCGACCAGGCGTCCGGGCCGGACCCGGCGTCCGGGCCGGAACCCGGGCCGGAGGGGGACCCCGAGACCTTCGCGTCCGCCCCGGACGGCCACGTCCCGGACGGCCACGTCCCGGACGGTCACGCCCCCGCGGACCACGTCGACCCCGCCGACCACGCTCCCGTCGACCGCTTCGACCCGGCCGGCCACGCCGGCCTCGACCCGGTCGCACCGGCTCCCGTCGACATGTCGATCGACAGCGACGAGCACCCCCACACCTCGTACACCCTCCGCGTGAACGGCGCCGACCGGCCCGTCACCGACTCCTGGATCGGCGAGTCGCTGCTCTACGTCCTGCGGGAGCGGCTCGGCCTCGCCGGAGCCAAGGACGGCTGCTCGCAGGGCGAGTGCGGCGCCTGCAACGTGCAGGTGGACGGCCGGCTCGTGGCCTCCTGCCTGGTGCCCGCGGCGACCGCCGCCGGCTGCGAGGTGCGGACCGTCGAGGGCCTCGCCGTCGACGGCGAGCCCTCCGACGTGCAGCGGGCGCTGGCCAGGTGCGGGGTGCAGTGCGGCTTCTGCATCCCGGGCATGGCCATGACCGTGCACGACCTGCTGGAGGGCAACCACGCCCCGACCGAGCTGGAGACCCGCCAGGCGCTGTGCGGCAACCTGTGCCGCTGCTCCGGCTACCGGGGCGTCCTCGACGCCGTCAGGGAGGTCGTCGCCGGGCGCGAGGCCGAGGCGGGCGACGAGGCCCGCATCCCGCACCAGATCCCCCACCCGCACGACGGAGGCACGGCGTGACCAGCGACACGACGACCACGGAACCGGCGGACCCCGGCTCCGGTGCCGGTTCCGGCCTCGGTCTCGGCGTCTCGCTTCCGCAGGCCGACGCACGGGCGAAGACCGAGGGCACCTTCCCCTACGCCTCCGACCTGTGGGCCGAGGGCCTGCTGTGGGCCGCCATCCTGCGCTCCCCGCACCCGCACGCCCGGATCGTGTCCATCGACACCAAGGCCGCGGCCGAGATGCCGGGCGTACGGGCCGTGGTGACCCACGCCGACGTGCCCGGCGCCGCCACGTACGGCCGCCAGGTCGCCGACCGCCCGGTCTTCGCCTCCGACCTCGTCCGCCACCACGGCGAGGCCATCGCCGCCGTCGCCGCGGACCACCCGGACACGGCCCGGCTCGCGGCCGCCGCCATCGCGGTCGAGTACGAGATCCTCGACCCCGTCACCGACCCCGAGAAGGCCTTCGCCGCGGAGCCGCTGCACCCCGACGGCAACCTGATCCGGCACATCCCGCTGAGCTTCGGCGACCCGGAGGCCGCCGGCGAGATCGTCGTCGAGGGCCTGTACCGGGTGGGCCGCCAGGACACCGCCCCGGTCGGCGCGGAGGCCGCGCTGGCCGTGCCGCGCCCCGACGGCGGCGTCGAGCTCTACACCGCGTCGACCGACCCGCACACCGACCGCGACCTCGCCGCGGCCTGCTTCGGCCTGCCGCCCGAGCAGGTCAAGGTGGTCGTGACCGGCGTCCCGGGCGCGACCGGCGACCGCGAGGACCCGGGCTTCCAGATCCCGCTGGGCCTGCTCGCGCTCCGCACCGGCTGCCCGGTCAAGCTCACCGCCACCCGCGAGGAGTCCTTCCTCGGCCACGCCCACCGCCACCCCACCCTGCTGCGCTACCGCCACCACGCGGACGCCGAGGGCCGGCTGGTGAAGGTGGAGGCGCAGATCCTGCTGGACGCCGGCGCGTACGCCGACTCCTCGTCCGAGTCGCTCGCCGCGGCCGTGTCGTTCGCCTGCGGTCCGTACGTCGTCCCGCACGCCTTCGTCGAGGGCTGGGCGGTCCGGACGAACAACCCGCCGTCCGGGCACGTCCGCGGCGAGGGCGCGATGCAGGTGTGCGCGGCGTACGAGGCGCAGATGGACAAGCTCGCCGCCAAACTGGGCCTGGACCCGGCGGAACTGCGCATGCGCAACGTGCTCGCCACGGGCGACATCCTGCCGACCGGCCAGACCGTGACCTGCCCGGCGCCGGTGGCGGAACTCCTCGCGGCCGTACGGGACTTCCCGCTGCCGCAGCTGCCCATGGACTCCCCGGAGGAGGACTGGCTGCTGCCCGGCGGCCCGGACGGCGCGGGCGAGCCCGGCGCCGTACGGCGCGGCGTCGGCTACGCCCTCGGCATGGTGCACATGCTGGGCGCCGAGGGCACCGACGAGGTCTCGACGGCGACCGTCCGGGTCCTGGACGGGGTGGCCACGGTCATCTGTGCGGCCGTCGACACCGGCTCCGGCTTCTCGACCCTGGCCCGCCAGATCGTCCAGGAGACGCTGGGCGTCGACGAGGTCCACGTCGCCCCCGTCGACACCGACCAGCCTCCGGCGGGCGCCGCCACCCACGGCCGGCACACCTGGGTCTCGGGCGGAGCGGTCGAGCGCGCGGCGAAGATGGTCCGCACCCAGCTGCTGCAGCCGCTGGCCCACAAGTTCGGCATGTCGACCGAGCTCCTCCAGATCAGCGACGGCAAGATCACCTCGTACGACGGCGTCCTGTCCACCACGGTCATGGAGGCCCTGCAGGGCAAGGAGCTCTGGGCCACCGCCCAGTGCCGCCCGCACCCGACCGAGCCCCTCGACGAAGCCGGCCAGGGCGACGCCTTCGTCGGTCTCGCCTTCTGCGCGATCCGCGCGGTGGTGGACGTCGACGTGGAACTGGGCGCGATCCGGGTCGTCGAGATGGCCGTCGCCCAGGACGTCGGCCGCATCCTCAACCCGGCCCAGCTCACCACCCGCATCGAGGCGGGCGTCACCCAGGGCGTCGGCGCCGCCCTCACCGAGAACCTGCGGACCGCCCGCGGCCTGGTCCGCCACCCCGACCTCACCGGCTACGCCCTCCCGACCGCCCTGGACGCCCCGGACATCCGCATCGTGAAGCTCGTCGAGGAACGCGACGTCGTCGCCCCGTTCGGCGCCAAGCCGGCCAGCGCGGTCCCCGTCGTCACCTCCCCGGCCGCGGTCGCCTCCGCGGTCCGCGCCGCCACCGGCCGCCCCGTCAACCGCCTCCCGATCCGTCCGCAGGCGGCGGTGGTGACGGGCTGAGGGACGGCCGCGCGCCGTAGCGAGACCCCCGTTCTCCGTGGCCAAGTCGTAATCGCGTCAGGGGCGTTGGGCCCGCAACCGGGTGATGCGCGCTGTCCGTCGTCTTGACTACAGTGATGCACGGACTTCGGCTCGGCTCGTCGGTTCACGGGGAGGAGCACCCGGCGTGGAAGCTTATGCGGACGGTGCGGGGGGCGGCGCCTACGCCATGCGTGGCATGAGCAGCGAGGCGCTGCTCTACAACTCCGAGTCCATGATGGAGTTCAAGAAGGGCGTCGACGAGATGATCGTCGACCTGCTGGCCTCCCCGGCGGCTCCCAAGGCCATGGGATCCGACCAGGTGGCCCGCAGCCAGTTCGGCGGGGGCGGTGCAGCCTGGATCGAGGCGCACGAGATCTTCTCGTCGTACAAGGACGTGCTCGGGGAGCTGACGCGGCTCTCCGGACTCCTGTCCGACTGCCTGGAGGGCATGGGCATCGCCGTCGACATCTCCAAGAACGGCTTGGAGGAGACCGACGCCGACCTCCGGAGCAAGATGCTGGCCATCAGCCGGCGCACCACGGACGCCAAGACCGAGGCCGACAAGAAGGCCGGCTACGACACGACGCCGTCCGGCAAGCCGGACGGGACGGACGCGACTGTGCCGCAGCCGCCGCCGGCCCCCGCAGGCCCGCCGCGGCCGGCCGAGACGGCCGGCGGCGACGCCGACCTCGGCTGACGGGCACGGGGGACACAGGGACTCGGGGACACGGGGACACGGGGAGGGGCGACTCTCGATGGAGCACAACGACAACAGCGGGGGCGGCAGCGGAACCGACTTCCGCTCCATGCCGCACCAGCAGATGATCGACTGGCTGGACGAGGCCAGCAGCTTCTACGTGCGCGACGCCAGTGACCGCCTGACGCGGGCCGCGAAGAAGATGCGGGAGATCGCGGACGAACTCAAGAAGCGTCCCGGCGGCGTCCAGTGGGAGGGCGAGGCCGAGAAGGCGTTCATGGAGTGGACCACCAGCCTGGCCAGCACCACCCACAGCCTCGCCGACTACAGCACCCACGCGTCGAAGTGGCTCACCGAGTCCGCCGACGCCATCGCCGCCGCCCAGAGCGCCATCCCGCGCTACACCTCCGTCGCCCAGGCCAAGGAGAACCTGGAGGCGGCGCAGAAGTACCACAACGACCCCGACTCCCAGACGATCGCCCGCAGCGCCCGCTCCCAGATGGCGCCCGAGGGCGCCGACGCGGCCGCGATCAAGGCGAAGGAAGAGGCCAACCGGCAGGCGGCCGCGGGGGAGATGGAGCGGCTCTCGGGCACGTACCAGTGGTCGAGCCTGCAGATGAAGAGCTTCCAGATGCCGTCGTTCCAGCCGCCGCCACGGGCTTTCGTGCCTCCGCCGGCCGAGCGCAAGAGGGACGAGTCCTCACACGTCGGCACCGCGACCGGGCAGGACGAGAACCGCTCCGACGGCACGGAGACCACGCCTACGAGGGCACAGCAGGACACCAGACCGCTGCCCGACGCACAGGTGGTTCCGCCGACCCGCGACACCACCGGGCCCACCCGGGTCGTCCGGCCCGAGGTGCCCGCCGATCTGGGCATCGACAGCGTGCACACGCCGCCGCCCACGACCGGCACGCCGCCGACCACCGGCACGCCGCCCGCCCCCGCCCAGCCGCCGAACACCCCGGCGACCCCACCGTTCACGGTGCCGCCGGGGCCGTTGAACCTGCCGCCCGTGACGGGCCCGGTCCCCGGTCCGCCGGCCGGCGGCTCCACCAGGACGTCTCCGGTCCCCGGCCTGCGCGGCGGCCCCGGCCCCGCCGCCCCGCTGCCGGGTACGCCCCGCGAGGGGATCACTGGCGGTCGTCCCGTGCCGAACACCCCCGGCCGGACCACCACCGGCCTTCCGCGCAGCACGGTGATCGGCGGTGAACCGGCCGCCGGGCGCGCCGGCAACAGCCTCGGCCGCGGCCCCATGGGAGGTCCCGGCATGGGAGGCCCTGGCCCGGGCGCTCCCGGCGGCCAGAGCGGGGTCAGCGGCGGCCGTCGCCTCGCCTCCGAGCCCGGCGGTGTGGTCGGCGGCCGCGCCCAGCGGCCCGGCACGCCGGGCGCCCGGCCGTTCACGCCCGGCGGTTCGGGACTCGTACGCGAGGGCGCGCAGGGCGGCGTTCCCCTGGGCAGGGGCGGCTCCGTGCCGGCTGGGGAGCGACGCGAGGAGGAGCGGAGCGAGCGTCCCGACTACCTTGTCGAGGACGAAGAGACCTGGCAGCAGGACGGCCGCCGCGTGGCGCCGCCCGTCATCGACTGATCGGCGCGAGGAAGCAGATGCGTACCAGCGGTATTCGACCGAGCCGGGCCGGGAACGTCGCCTCGGCCGCCCTGTCCATGCTGCTGGTCGGCATCGCGTCCGTACCCGCCCACGCCGAGAGCATCCGCTCGCAGCAGTGGCACCTGGACACGCTGCACGCGGAGGAGATCTGGCAGATCAGTACGGGTGAGGGCATCACCGTCGCCGTCATCGACAGCGGGGTCGACAAGAACAACCCCGACCTGGTCGGCCGCGTCCTGGACGGCAAGGACCTCGCCCCGGGCGAATCAGGGGACGAGCACGACGACTTCGACGGCCACGGCACCGGAATGGCCGGTCTCATCGCCGGAACGGGCAAGGCCCGGGGCGGAGACGGCGCGTTCGGCCTGGCCCCCGGCGCGAAGATCCTTCCCGTCCGGCTGCCGGACCCGGACCCGGACCGCAGCGCGCAGGCCGCCGACGAGGAGTTCAACAAGCTGGCGTCGGAGGCCATTCGGTTCGCCGCGGACTCCGGCGCCCGGGTCATCAGCATCTCCCAGGGCGCGCAGGAGGGGTCCGGCCAGCTGACGGGAGCGGTGAAGTACGCCCTCGACAAGGGCGCTCTGGTCTTCGCCTCCGTGGGGAACAGCGCCGACAGCGACAACGTGGTCGAGTACCCCGGCGCGACCCCCGGCGTCGTCGGCGTCGGTGCCATCGACCGGAAGCTGACCCGGCTCAAGAACTCGCAGTACGGCCCCCAGGTCGATCTCGTCGCCCCGGGCAAGGACACCGTGCACGCCTGCGGCGGCGGTACCGGCCTGTGCAAGTCGACCGGGACCAGTGACGCCACCGCCCTGGCCTCCGCCGCCGCCGCGCTCGTCTGGGCCGAGCACCCGGACTGGACCAACAACCAGGTGCTCAGGGTTCTGCTCAACACCGTCGCCGCGCCCAACGACGGGGGCGGCCGCAACGACTACATCGGCTACGGCGCCATCCGGCCCCTGCGCGCCCTGAAGACCCCCGGCGATCCCGGCCCCGCCGGCGTGCGCCCCCTTCCGGACCTGCCGGCCGCGCAGACCGCCTCGGCCTCGCCCCCGACCGCGCCGTCCGCCACCGGCCCCGCGTCCGCGGCCCCGCAGGCGGACGACGCCACCGGGGGGAGCGGGAGCGGGCTCTGGATCGGGCTCGGCATCGGAGCGGCCGTCCTGCTCGGGGCGGCCGTCGCCGTGCCCGTGCTGCGCTCGCGGCGCGGCTGATCCGTCCCGGGGGACGCGAGGCGGGGCGCGAGCGGGTCAGTTCCCGAACACCGGCATCGCCATCACCCGCCCGCCGCGGGCGGCGAAGACGCGATGGGCGTCGCTCGAGAGCCGGTAGGCGCCGGTGCGCTGCATCTCGACCGTGAAGTAGAAACGGTGCGTCTTCTTGTCGACCACCCGCAGGTGGCTGTCGTCGGGCGCCGCGAGCCAGACCGTGGCACCCTCGACGGCCGGGGCGGTGAGGCTGCCGCCGACCTCGTCGAGGACCTCGTACCAGTCCGACACGGCGAAGTCGACGTCCGGCATGGTGCGGTAACGGTAGGCGTTGTAGCCGTTGACGGCGTAGACGACGCCTTCCTCGGCGGTGGGGCTGCCCCAGCCCAGGACACTGGCGCTGCTTGCCTCCTCGCTCCAGAGGACGGTGCCGTCGTCGAGTCTGCGGGCGGTCAGACGGCCGCCGGACAGGTAGACGACGGCCCCGTCGACCGCGGGGGTCGTACCGTTGCTGCCCTGCCCCTCGGCCTTCCAGACGGTCTTGCCGGTGCGGGTGTCGACGGCGACGACGCGTCCGTCCAGCCCGTTCACGACGAGCCGGTTCGCGCCGACGGCGGCCGTGGCGGGACTGCCTGCGGTGCTGGGGGACGCGAGCGGCACGGTCCAGGTGGGGGCGAGGGTCCAGGCGTCGACGGCGCGGAGTTCGTTCTCCGTGGTCACCAGGTAGACGTGCCGCGCGTCGGCCGCGAGCAGGTGGGCGGCGGACGCCTCCGCCCGCCACACGGGCCGGCCCGTCGATGCGACGAAGGCGTGGAGGACGCCGTCCTTGTCGAGACCGACGACCAGGCGCCCCGCGACCGACACGAAGCCGGCCCGCGCGTCCATGTCCGGGGACTGCCAGCGCTGCTTGCCGTCCGTGACCGCGAGGGCCAGCAGCCCGCCCGCCTTGGCGTGGACGACCAGCACGTCACGGACCGGCAGCGGTGCGCGGGCCTCGGGATCCGTCACGTCGAGCGGCCCCCACAGCGGCTTCGGCGCCTCGCCCGCCTGGGTGTCGATGAGCGAGACGAAGGGCGCCGCAGGCGTGCCCGCCGCGGCGGGCACCTCGGCGTCGTAGTTCACCGGCCCGCCCCCGCCCCTGGTCAGCCACCAGGCTCCGGTACCGGCCCCCGCCACCAGGACGCCCGCACCCGCGGCGAGGAAGCGCCGCCGCGACGTCGCCCGGGGCACCGCGATCGACGGGGCGGTGGCGGTGTGCGCCGCGGCCAGGTCCTTCACCGCCGCCTCACGCCGCCCGATGTCCTCGGCGAGCGGCCCCTTGCGCCACGCGCGCTCGGCGCCCTTGGGCGCCGTGACGGCCGCGGTGATCTGAGCGGTCGAGGGGCGCAGCTCCGGATCCTTGGCCAGGCAGGGGCCGAAGAGTTGCTGCAGGGCGGGCGGGACCTGGCTCATGTCCGGGTTCCCGTGCACGACCTCGTACTGGACGGCCGCGATGTTCGACGCGTCGAAGGCGCGACGACCGCTCGCGGCGAAGACGAGGACCGCGCCGAGAGAGAAGACATCCGAGGCAGGACCGACCCGCCGGCCCAGGACCTGCTCCGGCGCCCCGTAGCCCGGTGTCACCGGGATCTGGCCGGTGGTCGTCAGGGTGAGGCCGTGCTCGGGGCGGGCGATGCCGAAGTCGATGACCCGGGGTCCTGACGAGGTCAGCACGATGTTCGCCGGCTTGAGGTCACGGTGGACCAGGCCGGACGCGTGGATGTCGTGGAGCGTGCGGGAGAGAAAGTGGCACAGGGCACGGACGGTGGGCTCGTCCATCGGTCCGTACGCGCGAACGGCCTCGTCCAGCGTCGGTCCGGCGAGGAACTCGGCCGCGATCCAGGGCCTGCCGCCCTCCGTCTGCGCGCCCAGGACCCGCGCCACGCCCTTGCCGGTGACGGCCTGTGCCATCTGCGCCTCGCGGACGAAGCGCTGGGCGAGCCCGTGGTCGTGGGCGAGTTCGGGGCGGAGGACCTTCACGGCGGCGGGGCGACCGGAGCCGTCCTGACCGAAGTAGACCTTGCCCATGCCGCCCTCGCCGAGGACGCCGAGGAGACGGTACGGGCCGAGGCGGAGCGGATCGCCGGTGGCGAGGGGCTGCATGGTCACTGCGATGCCTTCCGGGATCGGCGGGAGCGAACGGTCGGGCGAGCGGACGGGAGACGAGCGGACGAGCGAACGGGAGCGCCGCACTCAGACGGAAGCGGGGCGGATCGGCCGAATCGGCGGTTGCGTGGCGCCGGGGCCGGGGCCGGGGCCGGGACCGGCTCGGTGACCGGGTGGCCGAAAGGTGCGGGCGCCACGGGCTTCACACCAGGGGGATCGCCACCGCGGTGGTCTCCCCGGCGCCGATGATCCGTCTGCCGGGCCGGTCCACCACGTACCGGGTGGCGTCCGTGGCGAACACCCAGGCCGAGCGCCGGGTCGCCAGGTCCACCGCGCTCAGTCCACCCCGCACGGGAGCGTAGGCGTACTTCTCGCCCACCACCGGCACGACCGCGAGCAGGGGGGTCAGCGCACGGGCCGGCGGGGCCTCCTGCCAGCGGCGGGCGCCCTTGTCGGCGCTGACCGCGATCAGACCGCGGTCGCCCTCCGCCGCGTACACCAGACCGCCCGCGACCACGGGCAGGCCGTAGAAGAAGCGGTCCTCGCGATGCTCCCAGGCGACGCCGCCGTCGGCGAGGCGCAAGGCGCGCAGCCGGCTGCCGCCCAGATAGACGTGGGTGGCGTCGGTGGCCAGCTCCCCGGGGTACGGCATCCGATCCCCGCCGTTCTCCGGCATCGGGACGGTCCGCCGCCACAGCCGGGCGCCGGTGCGGGCGTTGCGCGCCTCGACCACGTACGTGTCGGGTAGGAACTTGCTCGTGATCGTGATCAGCCGGCCGGAGCGGACCACCGCGACCTGGATCCTGTCGGCGTCCTCGTCCGCGACGCGCCAGGCCTCCTTTCCCGTACGGAGGTTCACGGCCAGCAGGTGCCAGCCCTTCTCCTTCTCGTCCACGGAGTCGTTGCGGCCGCCCCGCTGCGAGGCGGCGTACAGCATGCCGTCGGCAGCGGTGAGCAGCTTCGTGTACAGGGTCGATCCGTCGAAGCCGGGTATGTCGATGCGCCGCGCCGCCTGCTCGGCCTCGCGGGCGGCATAGGTCTCGATCTGCAGGACGCTGGGCCCCTCGACGCCACCTTGCGAGACGTAGAAGCGCGTGCCGTCCGAGGTCACCTGCCACGGTCTCGACACGGAGTCGTTGTTCCACAGCTCCTTGCCGGTCCTCACGTCCCGGACCCGGAACACCGCGGTCTCCACGAAACCGGCCACGGCCCCGCCCGGAGCCGGGGCGAGGAAGGGCGTGATGGTCTGGTCGCGGTCCGAGGCGTCCGTGCGCCACAGCGGCGCCGGTGCGCCGTCCGAGGCGGAGGGGGCCGCCACGGGTGCGGACGGACCCGAGGAGGGTCCGGAAGCACCGGCGCCGGGCGCCCCGTCGTCGGACGACAGCAGGCTCCAGGCGCCTGCCGCGACGGCCACCGAGCCCAGTGCGGCGCCACCGCCGAGCGTGAGCAGGCGGCGTCTGGAGGTTCCTGACGGCCGGGGCGGCACGGTCGCGTACGGGTCGCTCGCCGGTGCCGGCAGGCGGGGCGGGTGGGGGTGCCAGACGTCGGTGGCGCGGCGGGCGACGGCCGCCAGTACGGCCGGCGGCAGGTGGTCGGCGAACTCGCCGTGGCCGTCGTGGAGTTCGGCGATCAAGGTGTCCGTGACCGGGCGGGCCGCGGGGTCCTTGGCGAGGCAGGCCGTCAGGAGGGGGCGAAGGGACGGCGGGAGGGCGGACAGGGCCTCCGGGTCGGGCTCGGCGTAGCGGACCCGGTAGAGGAGGTCCGCCGCGGCGCCCGTGCCGAAGGGAGGACGTCCGGTCGCCGCGAAGACCAGGACGCCGGCGAGCGCGAACACGTCGCCCGCCGCCGTGTGTTCCTGACCGGAGGCCTGCTCCGGGGACATGTACGCGGGCGTGCCGGCCGCCGCGCCCGTCGTGGTCAGCCGCTCGTCGCCCGCGGCACGGGCGATGCCGAAGTCGATCACCTTCGGGCCGTGGGCCGTGACGAGGATGTTGGAGGGCTTCAGGTCACGGTGCACCACGTCCGAGGAGTGCAGCTGCCGCAGCGCGCCGGCGAGGGCGGCGCCCACGGCGCGCACCGTCGGCTCGGGGAGCGGGCCCGCGAGGGCGACCGCCTCGTCGAGCGGCGGCCCGAGCACGTACTCGGTGGCCAGCCACGGGGTCTCGGCCAGCGGGTCCGCGTCGAACACGGCCGCGCCGTGCCGGTCGCCGATGATGCGGGCCGCGTCCGTCTCCAGCCGGAAGCGGCTGCGGAACGCGGGGTCGGTGGCCAGCCGTGCGTGCACCGTCTTCAGGGCGACCGTACGGCCGCCCGGCGAGCGCGCCAGGTACACCGTGCCCATGCCGCCCGAGCCGAGCCGGGCGAGCAGGCGGTACGCGGCGACGGTCGACGGGTCGTCGTGGGTGAGAGGCGAGAGCATCGTTCGGTTCCCGGTTCAGGTGGTCAAGAGCCGCTGGTGGCAGGCAGATCGGCCGCGAGGAGCGCCGCCGACTGATGGGCCAGCGCCGCCACCACCCGGGCGGGCAGCCAGCCCGGCGTCAGCAGCGAGGCCGCCGAGCCGAGCACCGTACCGTGCGGGGCCGGCGGGGCCAGCGCCGTCAGCAGCGCGGCGGCCGCGGGGCGCTGCGCCGGGTCGCGGGTCAGACACGCGGCGATCACGGGCCGCAGGGAGTCTGGCAGTTCAGAGCGTTCCGGGACGGTGTGGCCCGTCGCCGCGTACGCGAGCACCGCGCCCAGCCCGTACACGTCCCCCGGCGTCCCCGGCGTACCGCCGGCCGCCTCCTCCGGCGCCTGCGCCCCCCGGTCCACCCGGTCCGTCGCCCGAGCCGCCCCGAAGCCCGTCAGACGCGGCCCCTCCGCCGTCAGCAGCACCGCGGCCGGCGCCACCCCGGCATGCGTCACGCCCTGGGCGTGCAGCGACGTGAGTGCCTCGGCGAGCGCCGCCCCGATCACCCGGACCGTTCCCTCGGGCAACGGACCGCCGTGCACGGCCAGGGCGACGGGAAGCGGGAGGGCGGGGGAGTAGGGCTGGGTGAACCAGGCGTCGCCCGCCTCGCCCACCGCCTGGACCGGCAGCGTCCAGGGCGCCGTCGTGCGCTGTGCCGCCTCGGCCTCGGCGCGGAACAGGGCCGGGTCGGCGCCGGGGTGCGGGGCGCTGAACAGCACCGTACGGTCGCCGTCCGCGGACCTGGCGACGAAGCGACGGTACGGGGTCGTGGGGGACGCGGGGGCCGACGCCGAGTCCGGCGGGTCGAGGCGCGTGACGAGACGGTACGGCCGTTCCATGTGCGAATCCCCCTGTCGTTCCCCCTGAGCAGGGAGAGCCTACTCAAGGGGCGGCGGAGATCCGACCGGGGTGGCGCCCGGCCGGGCGGTGTCCGGACGGTGTCCGGAGAGCCCGTCGGGTCCCGGGGGAGAACCGGGACGGGCCCCTGCGAAGATCGAGGGCGAGGACCGACCGGCCTTTGTTCCCGCGGCGATTCGTGTTTGGCTGCCCTGGGACCTCACCCTGTCCGCGGGCAGGGGTGCCTGGTCCGTCCGCGGGCAGGGGGTGCCTGGTCCGTCCGCGGTCCCGGGGGCTGCCCTCGTCCGCGGTCCGGGGGTCCGGGGGCACTTCCTCCGTCCGCGGTCCGGTGGGCTTCGCCCGTCGGCGGTCGGGAGGGCTTCGTCCGTCCGCGGTCCGGTGGGCTTCCTCCTTCCGCGGTCCGGCCCGCTCTTGAAGTGAGGTTCGGCCGGGGAACTCCGCCCGGTAGCAACGCCCGGTAACAACGCCCGCCCTACCCGTACGAGAAGGACTGACATGCGGATGCTCGTGACGAGGACCGGCACGGCCGTGGCGGCGGCGATCGTGCTCGCCGGCTGCTCGACCGGCACCACGGAACCCGGGGAGCCGAAGGGCGCTGCCGCCGCCGAGGTGTGCGGAGGCTTCGCCGGGGAGGCCGCCACGACCGCGGCGCTGAAGGCCGTGACCGGGGCGGACCGGTTCGGCGAAGGCCTCTCCGACCCCGAGAAGGCCGTGGCGGCGCTGCGTGACGCCGTCCGGTCGGGCCAGGCGAACCCGAACCGCCCCCAGGGCTACCCGTACTGCCGTCTGCTGCCCGCCGGCCACGAGGAGCAGGACCTCCAGGTCGTCGTGAAGGGAGTGCGCGCAGCGCCGGGGCGGGACGCCCGGCTCGCGGACTCGACCACCTGGTACGCGTCCGGGGCGCAGGCCCTCGCGACCTCCGGCCACGCCGCGGTCTTCTTCACCTGCCGGCTCGCGTCGCCGGCGAAGGGCATCGTCATCGGCACGGAAGCCCGCGCGTACCCCGGCCCCGAGGGCGACGGCGCGCGCCGACGGACCCACCTGGTCACCCTCGCCAACGCGGCGGCCCGGCAGGTCTCCCAGGACCTCGGCTGCCTGGACGACCGCCTGGCCCCCGGGGTTCCGGCGCCCGCCCCGTCGTCACCGGGCGCGCCCTGAACGGGCGGCGCCCGGTTTCCGACCACGGGCGCCGGGGCGCGGGCGGCCGGAGGCGCCGGCAGCCGGAGGCCGGCCGGCCCGACCCTGCCACGCTGCGTTCCGTCGGCGCCGGCGGTCTGACGGAGTCACCCGCCCCGGCCGGTGACCTGACGGAGTCACCCGCCCCGAAAGAGTGGCTCCGCCCGGCCCGGCGCCCGGTGGCCTTCCAGAGGTGACGTTCCGCCACCGGAGCGGTGTTGACGCGTACCCCGCAGCGTGACCGCGCACCTGAGTAACCTCTGGCGCTCCGGCGGCGAAGAGGCCGCCACGTCGTGCGGGTGACCGCTGGGGGAGTCGTGTCCTTCGAAGAGGAATGGGCCGCGGAGCGCAACGCGGCCGCGCACCGGGTGGGCATGAGGCTTAACCAGCTGTCCCCCGGGCCCGGCAGCGGTGTCGGGGGCCCCGACCTCTGGGTGGACCGGAGCCACCTCGGCGCCATCGGGCACGCCGCCTTCCAACTGCACGGCCGGCTGCTGAAGGACGGCAACCACGCGCGTACGGACACGTCGGAGGCGGCCGCCGGTCTGTCCAGGAACGGCTTCCGTACCGGATCGGCCCTGGCGACGGTCCAGGAGACCTGGGGCTCCCAGCTCGGCACCCTGCTCTCCGCCTGCGCGCACATCTCGAACCACCTCGACCACAGCGCGGCCGCGCACGCGAGGGACGACGAGGAGATCAGAACGGCCCTCTCCGTCTCGAAGATCAGCGAGTACTTCAAGTAGGCCGGGGAAAAGCCGTGTTGACCTTCGACAACGTGCGTCACGCGCCGCTGGACAGGATGAAGGACGCCGCGGACCGCTGGTCCGAGATGAGGCGCAAGCTGGACACCCTCGCGGACGACGCCCGCAGGACGATGGCCGCCAAGGCGAAGGCCGACAGCTGGCGCGGCGTGAACGCCGAGGTCACCAAACCCTTCATCGACAAGACGGCCAAGGAGTTCGAGGACGCGGCGAAGGCGGCCGACGGCATCCACAAGGTCCTCCAGGACGGCTACCGGACCTTCAGGAAGGCGAAGGACGACCTGACGAGGATCGTCGAGACCGAGGCACCCCACCAGGGCCTCGTGGTGAAGAGCAACGGCGTCGTCGAGGCCGCCTACTCCCTCCGGAAGGACGCCGTCGCGCCCGCCGACCCCGAGTCCCCCGCCTTCGACCTCAAGGAGCGCCAGGCGATCGCCGCGCTGCAACGCCGCATCGACGCCATCGTCGAGAACTGCGACGACGCCGACGTGGCCTGCGCGAACGCACTCCGCGCCGACATCACCGGCGACAGGCACAACTTCAGCGCGCCGACGTACACGAGCCTGGACGCCGAGGAGGCGCAGCGCGCGATCGACCTGGCCGGCAAGGGCCGCGACCTCTCCCACGAAGAACTCGTCCGGCTCAACGAACTCCTCGCCGACAACAAGGGCTCGAAGACCTTCTCCCGGTCCTTCTACGACGGCCTCGGCGCGAAGGGAGCGCTGGAGTTCTTCGGCGAACTCGCCACCGACACGCACGCGTACCCGGGCAGGCACACGCAGCGCCTTGACGACGTCCAGGACCTCCAGCGCAACCTGGGCCTCAACCTCGCCACCGCGACACAGGGCGGCGACGCGTGGACCGAACGCTGGTCCACCGAGATGCGCAAGCTCGGCACGGAACGCATCCCGCTCGCCAAATACGACAGCAACCCGCCGTTCGGCTACCAACTCCTCGGCGGCATCATGCGCCACGGCGACTACGACCCCAAGTTCCTCGTCCCGATCGCCGAACACGTCACCCAACTCCACGCCAAGGACCCGCACTTCTTCGGCTACAGCCGCCCACTCCACAACGGTTGGCTGGACCACCCCTTCAACCCGTCGGGCGTGAACGGTGCCGGCTTCGACCCGGTGATCCCGATGCTGGAGGCGCTGGGGCACAGCCCGGAAGCGGCGAAGGACTTCTTCTCGGGCAAGCCGACGGCGTACGAGATGGACGGGAGCGTGGGCGGGACGCTGGATCTGGGGAAGAACAAGGACGGTGCGAAGATCGAGAGCTATCTCGACTTCTTCGCCAACGAGAAGTACGAGTGCTTCCCAGATTCCGGGAGTCACGACTCCGCTGATGAGAAAAAGACGGCGGCCTACATGCCGGACGCCCTGGGACACGCGCTGGAGGCGGCGACGCTGGGTCACGCGTGGGACGACCCGAAGCCCGAGCTGAAGAGGGACGCGGCATCGGCCGAGATCATGGCGAACGTGGTCACGACGTACGGCGGCGACGCCGAGCTGCTCAAGAAGCACCAGTCCTCGATGGCGGACAGCCTCGGCAATATGGGGGCCGGGTATATCGATGACCTCAATTGGGCTCTCACCAGGAACGATCCGGACTCTGTATACGCTCCGGACCCCAGATACAAGGCACTTCACTCGGCGTTCGGGCAGGAGAAGGCAATCAACTTCCTCACCACGCTAGGGCAGCACCCGGACGCGTATGCGACGGTGACCACGGCGGAGCGCCTTTACACCACCAGCGTGTTGGAGGCACAGGTCGGCGCGGACGGTCGGGTCGATGGTGACGGAGCCCGCGAAGCCGTGCGAGTCGGGGGCGTATTCCAAGGCCAGTTGGACCAATCTCGTGCAGGGCAGGTCGAGGCCGAGGGGATGAAGCTGCACGAAGACTATGAAAAGGCGCAGGAGAAGAAGGCCGCTTGGGTGGAATTCGGTACCACGGCCGCTATCGCAGCAGGAGTCGCGTTTCTGCCGGCCACGGCGGCGGCCGCCGGCGCCGCTGCGGTCCTTGTGCCACTCGCGGTGGACACGGGCTCCGGCGCCATGGAGCAACTGGCAGGGCAGGTCATCGGAGACTGGTCCGATAAGTCCGTCGAGGATCACAAGGACTCCACCGAGGGCAAGATCCATGAGGATAGAAGAGCCGTCTACCTTGCGGGGCGGTACAGCGCCGAATCACCGATGGAACACTTCGTCAAAGAGCACCGATCCCAGGTGAGTGGCGATCTCAAGCAGGACCTCATCGATTCGGTGATCATCGGCTACCGGGACGGCAACTTGTATGCGGGGCAGGTCGGCAACGCCCCGGAGACGGACTGATCATGCGATGGAGGGTCGCCATGCGGGTCGGACGGATGATCTTCGGAGCGATCGTGGGTCTTCTTCTCTCCGCCTGTGGCGGCAACGGGGAGCTGGAGCAGCGCATCACCGCGGCGCAGCAGTGTGACGGCACGCTGTCCTCTGAGGCGAGTCGTGCTCTAGAGACGCTGTTAGGGACGAAGAAATTCGACGCCGCCCCGCTGGGCGGCGTGGGTCGAGGCGCGGAGCAGTTGACCGGGGACTACGCGGAGCGGAAAAGATCATCGCTCCATCCTCCGGTGTGTCGTGTCGGGGGCGCTGACAGCACGGACCGGATCGACATCACATTCGGCCTCTACGCGGATCGTGAGCTTTTCGGGGACGTGCACCCTGATGGACTTCACGCGTACGAATTGGGCAGAGAGGCCCAGTCCGGAAGGCAGAAGGCATACCTTTTCGTCCGGTGCGTAAGCCCGCAGCTTGAAGGGACCCAGAAGCGGGCCGCCCGTATCCGCGGGGTGCTGGACTTTGGTGGGGCCACCCTCCCCGACACCCCCGCCACCCGCGAAGCGAACCTCACCGTCCTCCACTCCGTCACCCTCGCCGTCGTCAAGAAGCTCGACTGCGAGAACAACGCCGGCCTTCCTGAGAAGCCCGTCTTCAAGCCGAAGCCGTAACGGTCGAGGCCGTGGAAGCCCGAAGGGGCGGCTCTCGTGGAGAGCCGCCCCTTCGTCAGAGACCGTGGCGGGAATTGAACCCACGTAACTCGCTTTGCAGGCGAGCCCCTCAACCACTCGGGCACACGGTCGCGGTGCTGACGAGAGAGACGTTAGGCGCGGGTCGGGCGGGGGTTCAACGGTTTGGCTGGGGCCGCAACACGACTGCCATACCGCGTTCACGGTAGGCCTCCGGTCGTACGACCTTCGGGCCCGGCGGGATGCGACTCCCGACAGGGGCCAAAACCGGATACGGCCCTTACTCTGGGGCCTATGAGCGTCCTCGAACCCCGCGACACCGACGTCGCGCCGAACCCCGCCGCCGCACCGCCCGTCCCGGTCGGCGGCGGATCCGTGCTGGACCGGGCCCATCGGGCGCTCAGCATCGGCGTCGTGTCCGTCGTCCTCGTCGTCGCCTTCGAGGCGACCGCCGTCGGCACCGCCATGCCGGTGGCCGCCCGCGAGCTGAACGGCGTCTCGGTCTACGCCTTCGCCTTCTCCGCGTACTTCACCACCAGCCTCCTGGGCATGGTCCTCTCCGGCCAGTGGTCCGACCGCAGGGGCCCGCTCGGGCCGCTCGCCGGCGGCATGAGCGCCTTCGCCGCCGGGTTGGTGCTCTCCGGCACGGCCGGGGACATGTGGCTGTTCGTCCTCGGGCGGGCCGTCCAGGGGCTCGGCGGCGGCCTGGTGATCGTCGCGCTCTACGTGGTGATCAGCCGCGCCTACGAGGAGCACCTCCGGCCCGCGATGATGGCGGCCTTCGCCGCCGGCTGGGTCGTGCCGTCCGTCGTCGGCCCGCTCGCCGCCGGCACGATCACCGAGCACCTCGGGTGGCGATGGGTCTTCCTCGCCATTCCCGTCCTCGTCGTCTTCCCGCTCGCCCTCGCCCTGCCCGCGATCCGGCGGACCGCCTCCGGCCCGGCCGACCCCGGCGCCCCCGTGGCGCCCTGGGACCGCCGGCGGATCCGGCTCGCCTTCGGCATCTCCCTCGGCGCCGGCCTGCTCCAGTACGCCGGGCAGGAGCTGCGCTGGCTCTCCGTCCTGCCCGCCCTCGCCGGCGCCGCGCTGCTCGTTCCGGCCGTTCGGGGGCTGCTGCCGCGCGGGACTTACCGGGCGGCCCGTGGGCTGCCGTCCGTCGTCCTGCTGCGCGGCATAGCCGCCGGGTCCTTCATCGCCGCCGAGTCCTTCGTGCCGCTCATGCTGGTCACCCAGCGGGGTCTCAGCCCCACCCTGGCCGGGCTCTCCCTCGCCGTCGGCGGGGCGACGTGGGCGCTCGGCTCCTGGTTCCAGTCCCTACCGCGGACCGAGCCGTACCGGGAGCGGCTCGCCGTGGCCGGAATGGTGCTCGTCGCCGCCGCCATCGCGACCGCCCCGAGCGTCCTGATCGAGGCCGTGCCGGTGTGGGTGGTGGCGGTGGCCTGGGCCTTCGGCTGCTTCGGCATGGGCATGGTGATCACCTCGACCAGCGTGCTGCTGCTCAAGCTCTCCGCTCCCGAGGAGGCCGGCGCGAACTCCGCCGCCCTCCAGATCTCGGACGGCCTGTCGAACGTCCTGCTCCTCGCCGCCGGCGGTGCCGCCTTCGCCGCCCTGGGCGGGGGAGCGGTCGGCCACACCGTCTCGGCCGACCCCGCGGCCGGCTCCCACCCCGTCGCCTTCGCCGCCGTCTTCCTCCCCATGGCGGGCGTCGCGGCGGTCGGTGCCTGGGTGGCCACGCGGCTCGGCCACGGAAGCCCCCGTCAGGGCGGGGGTGGGGGCCAGGGCCACCCTCAGGGCCACCCGCAGGGGCAGGGGCAGGGGCAGGGCCACCCTCAGGGGCCGGGGCAGGGCCAGGCTTAGGGCCACCGTCGCGGCCGGGGCTGCGGTCGGCTTGCGGCCAGGGGCCTGGACATGGGCCAGGAGGTCGGGGCGGCGTGACGCCGGGGCGCGGCCAGGCCTGGGCCCTGGGAACGGGCGCGCCCCACACCCAGGGCATCGCCGCGGCCCGGCCGGGACCTGGGCGCAAGGTCCGGACTCCGCGGCCCACGCCGATGGCATCGTCCCGGCCTGGCCGGGGCCGCCCGCCCGGCCCGCTCGCCCGGCCCGCCCGGCCCGCCGGCCCGGGCCCGCCCGGCCCGCCCGAGCCCGCCCCCCCGGCCCGCCGGCCCGGTCCCGCCCGGTCGCAAATCGGTCGCCTCCGCCACCCCGCCCCCACTACCGTCCCCCCATGCCCCAGCACCCCCCGTCCCTTCCCCTCCCTCTCTCCCTCTCCCTCTCCCTCCCCGCCCCCCTGGGCGACGCCGTCGCCGATCTCGCCGACGCGCGTGGCGTTCCCGTCGACGCGCTCGTCGCCGAGGCCGTGCGGCGCCACGTGGAAGGCGAGGCCGGACGCGTACGGGACGAGGCGCGGCGGCTCGCTCTCCGGCACCAGGTGCTGCTGAGGAGGCTGGGGGAATGATCGGGAGCCGTTTTCTGACCGTCGCCGAGGTCACGGAGATCGCGCGGATCGCGTTCACCGGGGACGGCCTGCCCGAGCTGCGCGCGCCCGGGCTGCTGGAGTCGGCCGTGCACCGGCCGCGGGCGCGCATGTTCGGCGAGAGCGCGTACCAGGACGTGCACGAGCAGGCCGCCGTGCTGCTGCACGCGATCGCCTCGAACCATCCCTTCGTCGACGGCAACAAGCGGGCCGCCTGGCTGTCCGCCGCCGTCTTCCTCGGCGTCAACGGAGTCGATCTCGCCGACGCCGACCTCGATCGCGCATACGACCTGGTCATCGCGGTCGCGGCCGGGCAGCTCGCGGACATTCCGGGCATCGCCGCGCGACTGCGGGAGCTGTGAGGACCGTCTCAAGGAGGGGCGGCGCGGGCTCGTCCCTTCGGGTTCGAGCCGGCCGCACCGGTAAGGTGGCCCGGTTGTCATATCTGGACGAGCGTCGAACCGGAGATCGTGACTACCACCGCCACCTCCTCTCATCACCTCTCTCCCGCCTTCCCCGGCCGTGCCCCCTGGGGTACCGCCAACAAGCTGCGAGCCTGGCAGCAGGGCGCGATGGAGAAGTACATCCAGGAGCAGCCTCGTGACTTCCTCGCGGTCGCCACGCCCGGCGCCGGCAAGACCACCTTCGCGCTGACCCTCGCGTCCTGGCTGCTGCACCACCACGTCGTGCAGCAGATCACGGTCGTCGCCCCCACCGAGCACCTCAAGAAGCAGTGGGCGGCGGCCGCGGCGCGGATAGGGATCAAGCTGGACCCGGACTACAGCGCCGGGCCGCTCAGCAAGGAGTACGACGGGATCGCCATCACGTACGCCGGTGTCGGCGTGCGGCCCATGCTCCACCGCAACCGCAGCGAACAGCGCAAGACCCTCGTCATCCTCGACGAGATCCACCACGCCGGAGACTCCAAGTCCTGGGGCGAGGCCTGCCTGGAGGCCTTCGAACCCGCGACCCGCCGGCTGGCCCTGACCGGTACGCCGTTCCGGTCCGACACCAACCCCATCCCCTTCGTCACGTACGAGGAGGGGAACGACGGCATCCGGCGTTCCTCGGCCGACTACACCTACGGCTACGGGAACGCGCTCGGCGACAACGTCGTCCGGCCGGTCATCTTCCTCTCCTACAGCGGCAACATGCGCTGGCGCACGAAGGCCGGCGACGAGATCGCCGCGCGGCTGGGCGAGCCGATGACCAAGGACGCGATCTCGCAGGCCTGGCGCACCGCCCTCGACCCGCGCGGCGAGTGGATGCCGAACGTGCTGCGCGCCGCCGACCAGCGCCTGACCGAGGTCCGCAAGTCCATCCCGGACGCCGGCGGACTGGTCATCGCCTCCGACCAGGACTCCGCGCGCGCGTACGCCAAGCTGATCCGTGAGATCACCGGCACGAAGGCCACCGTCGTCCTCTCCGACGACGCCGGCGCCTCCGGCCGTATCGACGAGTTCAGCGAGAGCACCTCGCGCTGGATGGTCGCGGTCCGGATGGTGTCCGAAGGCGTCGACGTGCCCCGTCTCGCCGTGGGCGTGTACGCGACGACGATCTCGACCCCGCTGTTCTTCGCCCAGGCCGTCGGCCGCTTCGTGCGATCCCGCAGGCGCGGCGAGACCGCGTCCGTGTTCCTTCCCACCATCCCCAGCCTCCTCGGCTTCGCCAGCGAGATGGAGGTCGAGCGCGACCACGTCCTCGACCGCCCGAAGAAGGAGAGCGAGGAGGACCCGTACGCCGAGTCCGAGAAGGAGATGGCGGAGGCGGAGAAGCAGCAGGACGAGGACACCGGCGAGCAGGACATGCTGCCGTTCGAGGCGCTGGAGTCCGACGCCGTCTTCGACCGGGTGCTCTACAACGCCGCCGAGTTCGGCATGCAGGCCCACCCCGGCAGCGAGGAGGAGCAGGACTACCTCGGCATCCCCGGGCTCCTCGAACCCGACCAGGTGCAGCTCCTCCTGCAGAAGCGGCAGGCCCGGCAGATCGCCCACAGCCGCAAGAAGCCGGACAGGGAGGCCGATCTGCTGGAGCTTCCGGCGGAACGCCGGCCCGTCGTTTCCCACAAGGAGCTCCTTGAGCTGCGGAAACAGCTCAACACGATGGTCGGTGCGTACGTCCACCAGAGCGGCAAGCCGCACGGCGTGATCCACACCGAGCTGCGCCGCGTGTGCGGCGGGCCGCCGAGCGCCGAGGCGACGGCCGGACAGATCCGCGAGCGGATCAAGAAGGTTCAGGAGTGGGCCACCCGCATGCGGTGACCCGACCCGCGCCCGCCCCCGGCGCCCCGCCCGTGCCGCCCCGCCCGCGGCGACCACCGGCGTGAGCCGGGGCTGGGGGGGCGGGGCGCCGGGCCGTGCGCCGGGCCGAGGCGGTGAGCCGGGGTGCTGGGCCAGGGCGGTGAGCCGGGTGGCGATCCGGCCACCGTGGCCTGCCGGCCGCGATCCGAGGGCCGTGATCCGGCCACGGTGAGCCGCCGCCCCGCCCCCTGCGTCCGCCGCCCCGCCCCCTGCGTCCGCCGCCCCGCCCCCGGCGTCCGCCTCCCCGCGTCCGTGCGGCCCCTGCGCCCGCCGATGCGGCCGCAACGGGCCGCAAACGTGTCACCCCGAGCCGAGGCCCGTACGCGAGCTGCGTACGGGCCTCCGCCGTCCCGCCGGACCGGGTGCGGCGCCGAGGACCGGCCCCGCGGTCGGACCTCGGATCCTCCACGCCAGGGGTCCCCACCTGCCCGTCTTGTCAGCCGAAGTCCCGCGTTCGGCGGACTTGGGCCCCGAACCGCCCGTATCCGGTCGTGCGCGCCCGGATTCTGGACGAGGTCTTCCGCTGAGCGGAGACGGTCGCTACTGTCCCGCCTCAAGCAAACGCCCCGTGGCAGCGCCGCCGCGGAGCGCAGCCGGTGTGCCCCGTCCTGCCGGCGGCCTCTGACGTGCGTCGCCGATGGGACCGGTGTCGCAGCTTTCGTACGAGTCCGCTGTCACTCACTCCGAAGGAGAGGGCGTCGTGACCGCGGAGACCTCCCAGACGCTCGACCGGGGACTCAGAGTCCTCAAACTGCTCGCCGACACCGACCACGGCCTGACCGTCACCGAGTTGTCCAACCGACTCGGTGTGAACCGGACCGTCGTCTACCGACTGCTCGCCACGCTCGAACAGCACGCCCTCGTACGCCGTGACCTCGGCGGCCGCGCCAGGGTCGGGCTCGGCGTGCTGCGCCTCGGCCGCCAGGTCCACCCTCTGGTGCGGGAGGCCGCGCTGCCCGCGCTGCGCTCGCTCGCCGAGGACATCGGCGCGACCGCGCACCTGACCCTCGTCGACGGCGCGGAGGCCCTCGCCGTCGCCGTCGTCGAACCGACCTGGACCGACTACCACGTGGCCTACCGGGCCGGCTTCCGCCACCCGCTGGACCGCGGGGCGGCCGGCCGGGCCATACTCGCCGCCCGGCTGGGCGAGCTCACCGAACCGGGCTTCACGCTCACCCACGGGGAGCTGGAGGCGGGCGCCAGCGGAGCCGCCGCGCCGCTGGTCGGTGTGACCGGCATAGAGGGCAGCGTCGGTGTCGTCATGCTCGCGGACGCCGTGCCGGAGCGCGTCGGCCCGCGCGTCGTCGACGCGGCCCGGGAGGTCGCCGACGCGCTGCGCTAGCCGGCGCGGACGCCGGGGCCGCCCGGACCCCGTACGACGGCCGTCAGGAGCCCTCGGGGAGCCCGCCGGCCTCACGCCCGTTCTCGGCCGTACGGCTTCCGGTACGCGTACCGGGTGCATACCGCGCGCGGGTCAGGGACCGCCGGCCCGGCGGGGCACGTCGCCCCGGAGCCGGGGCCACGGCGGCGGGGGTAGCCCCGTGGCCGTGGCACCGGACAGGAATTCCCCCGGGCCGTGGCGCCGGGCAGGAACCCTCCTGGGCGCGCGGCACCGGACGGGGTCAGGGCGTCGGGCTCTTCGGCATGACGAGCAGTGTCCCGAGAGCCGACCGTTCGTGGCTCACCGAGCGCCCGGTGCGCCGTGTCGTCACCAGACCCGCCGTTCTCAGTGCCGCCGCGTGCGCCGACGCCGTCGCGTTGCTGACCCGGAGCGCGCGGGCCAGGGACGTCGTCGTCCGCGGTTCCGCGAGCAGCCGGAGGGCTTCGGCGCGGGTGCGGCCCAGGGTCGCCGCGAGCGGGTCGTCCGGGTCCTCCGGGTCCGGTACGGGCGGGAGGCCGGGGCCCGCCGGACAGCTCAGGACCACCGGCCGGCCCGGGAGGTCCTGCAGGAGCGGGCCCGCCGGGTGGTGGAAGGTCGGCAGCAGGACCAGGCCCCGGCCGCGGAGGCGGACGTCGCGGGCCGCGGCGCCCGGCCACTCCCACACCCCGTCGCGGAGCGTGCTGCCCGGGGCCAGGGCCGTCAGCGCGGCGGCGACGCCGTGCTCCGCGGCCGTCAGGGCGTACCGGGCGAAGGCGTCGCGGTGCAGATCCTGCACGACGGACCAGACGGGCGCCAGGACCGCCTCGTAGGCGGCCCGCTGGGCCCTGCCCACGATGCGCCAGGACGGCCCCTCGCCCGCGTGCAGGCCCCGGATCCAGCGGGGCGCGGGCACGGGCCCGTACACGCGCTCCAGTTCGGCGCGGACGAGCTCCGGAGGCGTGGCGCGGATGCGGTCGAAGCTGTCGGCCAGGGTGTCGCCGAGGACGTCGAGGAAGACCGGCGGGCGGCCCGCCGGGACGAGGTCGGCGAGCGGGCCGGCGGCGGTGGGCAGGGCGCGCAGGACCCGGCCGCGCCAGGGGGCGAGCAGGGGCGCGGGGTCGGGTCCGACGGCCGTCGTCAGGGCCGCGTGCAGCTCCTGGAGCGGGGCGGGGCGGGGCGCGAAGCGGACCCCGGTGAGGTCGTCCCCCGTGAAATGGATGCGCAGCACCCGCACAACTCCTCGTCTCCGGCCAGCCTTTCGGGCAGGGCCTCAACCTTCGCGCGGGCCCCCGCCCCGCCCCAAGGATGCCGGTATGACGAACGAAACCGCCCCCGACCGGGGCCGCAGGACACCGGCCACCACCCCCAGCCGCCGGACCCCGGGCACCGACCTCAGCCGCCGGACCCTGGCCAGGGGAGCGCTGCTCGCCGCCGCCGGCGTGCTGCTGCCCGTCACCGCGGCGCCCTCGGCGATCGCCGTGACCGCCTCGCCCGCCTCGACCGCCCGGGCCGCCGCCGGCCCTCCCGCCGGGCCGCCGCTGCGGCTGCCCGCGCCGACCGGGCCCCACCCGGTGGGACTGCGCACCGTCCACCTGACCGACCCGTCCCGCACCGACCCGTGGGCGGGCGGGGTGCGGGAGGTGATGCTGACCGTCCTGTACCCGGCCCGCAGTGTCCGCGGCTGCCCGCGCGCCCCGCAGCTCTCGCCCGCGGCCGCCCGGGCCTTCGCCGAGTACGCCCCGCACGTGCACCCGGGGCTCCCGGAGGAGGGGACGGTCGACTGGGGCGCCGTCCTCACCCACGGGCACGTGGACGCGCCGCCGCTGCCGGGGCGCCGTCCGGTGCTGCTCTACAGCCCGGGCGGCGGGGACTCGCGCACCCTCGGCACGAGTCTCGCCGAGGACCTGGCCAGTCACGGCCGGGTGGTCGTCCTCGTCGACCATCCCGGCGACGCGAGCCAGGTGGAGCTCCCCGGCGGGATGCGGACTACCGTCCTGGCCGGCCCGCCGGACCCGGCGACCTTCCGGACGATGATCGACACCCGGGTGGCGGACCTGCGTCACGTCCTGGACCGGCTCGGCTCGCTCTCCCTCGCCCCCGTCATGGACCTGGACCGGATCGGCGCCTACGGGCACTCCGCCGGCGGCACCGCGGTGGTGTACGCGGCCCACGCCGACGCCCGGATCCGTGCCGTGGCGAATCTGGAGGGCTATCTCGACCTCGCGCCCCTCGACGGCTTCGACCGGCCGCTGCTGCTCTTCCGCTCCGAGGGCTTCGAGGGCGCCGAACGGATCGAACGCTCCTGGTCGGGCCTGACCGGCCGCCGCGCGCTGTTCGCCGACGCCGCCCACTGGGCCTTCACCGACTACGCGGCGCTCGTCCCCCGGCTCCAGGCCGGCGGGCTCGTGACGGGCGCCACGCGGGCCGCCATGGTCGGCACCGGCGACCCGGCCCGGACGACGGCGGCGGTGCGCGGGCGCCTGGGGTCCTTCTTCGGCCGCCGTCCGGCCCGGGCCGCCGCCCAGTAGATTGGGTGGGTGCTCTCCCGTCTCGCTGACCTCCCGCGCAACCGTGCCCTCGCGCTGTGCGCCCTGCCCGTCGTCGCGCTGTTCGCGGTGGCCGGACTGGCGCCGCTGCCGTTCTCGATCGCACAGCCCGGCACGACCGCCGACGTGCTCGGCAAGGACCAGGGGCGTGAGGTGATCACCGTCTCCGGCGTCCCGGTCCGCCCGACCGACGGGCAGCTGCGGATGACGACGATCCTGGCGACCGGTCCGTCGGAGTCGATCGACCTCGGCGAGGTGGCCGACGCGTGGTTCCGCGCGGACCGGGCGGTTCTGCCGAAGTCCTCGGTCTACCCGTCGGGCAGATCCGACGAGGAGATCGAGCGGCACAACCTCGGCCAGATGAAGGAGTCGCAGGACGCGGCGACCCTGGCCGCCCTCGGCTATCTGAAGCTGGACCCGGCCAAGGTCAAGGTGCGGCTGCACCTCGCCGACATCGGCGGGCCCAGCGCCGGACTGCTGTTCTCCCTGGGCATCGTCGACAAGATCGACGGGGACGGCGACGGCGGCGACCTCACCGGCGGCCGGACCGTCGCCGGTACGGGCACGATCGAGCCCGACGGTACGGTCGGCGCGGTCGGCGGCGTCTCCCTGAAGACGCAGGCCGCCGCCCGGGACGGGGCCACCGTCTTCCTGGTGCCGAAGGACGAGTGCTCCCAGGCCCGGGCGGAGCAGCCGAAGGGGCTCCGCCTGGTGCCGGTGACCGCGCTCAGCGACGCGGTGTCGTCCCTGCGGGCCCTGGAGCAGGGGCAGGAGTCGAAGGTTCCGAGCTGCTGACGGGCGCGTCGCCGCCGTCCGCCGTGCGCGCGGGGGCGTCCAGCCCCTTCCAGGAGGGGAACACCAGCGGCGCGAGCGTGGCGAGGAAGAAGATCGCCGCGCAGATGACCAACGTCGTGGTGAGGCCCGTCCGTTCGACGAGACTGCCCGCCGCGAGGCCGCCGAGCGGCGTGGTCAGCAGCACTCCGGCGGTGCTGGCGCCGCCGACGCGGGTGCGCAGTTCTTCCGGGACGATCTCGTAGAAGACGGTGGCGAGGATCGGGTTGAGCACCCCGGCCCCGAGGCCGCCCAGGGCCATCGCCACGAGCAGCGGCATGGTGGTGTCGGTGAAGGCGGCGACCAGGTACGGCGGGGTCCCGACGAGCAGGAAGCCGACCGCGAACACCGGGCGGCGCGGGAAGCGGTGGCCGAAGGCCCCGTAGAGCAGCGCGCCGGTCAGGGCGCAGCCTCCGAACACGGCGACGAGCAGGCCGAGCGCGGCGGAGCCGCCGAGGTTCTCGCGGGCGTGGACCGGCAGGAGCACCGAGTTCCAGCTCTGCCCCAGGCCGTTGGTGATCATCACCATCAGGTTGACGCCGAGCAGCAGCCGGGTGCGCAGCATGAAGGAGTACCCCTCGCGCAGATCGGCCCGGTAGGAGGCGAGCGACAGCGGCGGCGCCCCGCGCAGCGGCTCGGCGGACGGGATGCCCCGCAGGCCGGCGAGCACGAGCAGCGCGGAGAGGCCGAAGGTGGCGGCGTCGACGTAGAGCACGGTGTCGGCGCCGATGAGCGCCACCAGGATGCCGGCGACGGCCGCTCCGGTCATGCGGGCGCCGCGGGAGACGGCGTCGTAGAGGCTGGCGGCGCGGGTGAGCGGGGTGCCGGCGTGCTTGGCGAGGTCCGGGATGAGGACGTGCCGTGCGGACTCGCCGGGCGCGTGGAAGAGGCCGGTCACGGCCATCAGCGCGCACAGCATCCAGAACCGCAGGAGGCCGGCCTGGTTGAGCAGGGGGATCGCGGCGAGCGCGAGGGCGCACACGAGGTCGGAGGCGACGGAGATGCGCCGGCGGCCGATCCGGTCGATGACGGGGCCGCCGACGATGGCGGACACGACGACCGGGACGGCGGCGAAGAAGGCGACGAGGCCGGCCTTGCCGGGGCTTCCCGTGGTCTCCAGGGCGAACCAGGGGACGCCGATGAGCGTGAGTGAATTGCCGCTGATGGAGATGGCGTTGGCGGCCAGCACGGTGGCCAGAGGTGTGCGGGAGCGCACGGCGGATCCCCCCGGATTCGTTCGCGGTTCGGTCGGCTGGGTCAGACGGCGGCGTGGATCGCGGCGCGGGCGGCGGCGGGCCGGGGGACGGCGAGCCGGAGGCCGAACTCGACGAGCCTCCAGCCGAGTCGGACCCGCACGGGGGTGGCGGGGGCGGCGCCGGCGGCCGCCTCCTGGAGTTCGGCGGCGGTCAGGCGGTGCATCGTGAGGTGGATGTCGGCGTGCATGGGCGTGGCCTTTCCGGTCGTGGAGCGGTCAGTTGGCGCCGTGCTGGGGGAAGGCGTGCAGGTGCATCCGGATGCGCTGGGTGTCGGCGGAGTCCCGCTCGGCGAGGGCCGCGTACTCGTCGATCAGCTGGTGGATCTTCTCGTTGAGCTCGCGCTGCCGCTCGGCGGTCAGATGGAGCGTGAAGTCGCTGATGTCGGAGGCGCCGCTCCACGCGTCGGGGAACTGGTGCCGGGTGCCGAGGTAGGTGTTGAGCTCCTGGGTGTGGATGTTGGCGACCTCGTAGAGGAAGACCTCGACGGCGCCCTGGACCTCCGGGTCCGGGTTCTTGAACAGCGCCTCGTCGACGGTCGTGCCCTCCTGGGCCGCCTTCCACCACCGCTCCCGCCCCTTGCCCCGCGTCGGGTCGTCCTGGACGAAGCCGTGGGCGGCGAGCTGGCGCAGGTGGTAGCTCGTGGCGCCGCTGGACTCGCCGAGCCGCTCGCCCAGCTGGGAGGCGGTGGCGGGGCCGTGGTGGCGCAGGGCGCGCAGGATCTGGATGCGCAGGGGGTGGGCGAGCCCGCGCAGCGAGCGCGGGTCGAGCATGCGGGGCGGGGCCTTCTCGGCGGGGGCGGGCTGCTCGTCGGGGGCGGGCTTCTCGGGCATGGCTCCACAGTAGAGTTGCAAAGAAGTCTCTGCAAGGGTTTTTTGCAGAGACTTCTTTGCAACTCCTCCGGTGCTGCCCGACCGGCCCCTCGCCCGGCCCCTCGCCCGCCCCGCTCACCCCTCCGTCGCGGCCTGCTCCACCAGCGGGATGATCCGCAGCGGGACCGGGTTCTCCATGACGATCGCCGTGGAGGCCCGCACGATCCCTTCGAAGCCGACGACCCGGTCGATCACCCGCTGGAGGTCGGCGTTGGAGCGGGCCACGAGCCGGCACAGCATGTCCCCGTGCCCGGTGGTCGTGTGCAGCTCCAGCACCTCCGGCACGGTCGCCAGGTGCCCCCGCACGTCGGCGCCCTGGCCCTGCTTGATCTCCAGGGTCGCGAAGGCCGTGACCGGGTAGCCGAGGGCGGCCGGATCCACCTGGGGGCCGAAGCCGCGCACCACCCCGTTCGACTGCAGGCGGTCGAGCCGCGCCTGCACCGTGCCGCGCGCCACCCCGAGGCGGCGGGAGGCTTCCAGGACCCCGATCCGCGGCTCCTCCGCGAGGAGCACGATCAGTCGTCCGTCCAGATGATCGATCGCCATGGCGGCCTCCGAATGGTCATCATGTACAAGTCGCACGCTCATACTCGCCGGTCGCTGGTCAGATTGACCAGTCAAACAAGAAACTATTGCGCAGCTTGCCGGACGGCGGGACTCTGCTGCCATGACTGAGACCATTGACCACACCCCGAACACCGCGCGTGAGGCCGATCCCTTCCCGGTGAAGGGAATGGACGCGGTCGTCTTCGCCGTCGGCAACGCCAAGCAGGCCGCGCACTACTACTCCACGGCCTTCGGCATGAAGCTCGTCGCCTACTCCGGACCGGAGAACGGCAGCCGCGAGACCGCCAGCTACGTGCTCACCAACGGCGCCGCCCGTTTCGTGTTCACCTCCGTCATCAAGGCGTCCAGCGACTGGGGCCGCTTCGTCGCGGACCACGTCGCCGAGCACGGCGACGGCGTCATCGACCTGGCGATCGAGGTGCCGGACGCGCGCGCCGCGTACGCCTACGCCGTCGAGCACGGCGCCACCGGCGTCACCGAGCCCTACGAGCTCAAGGACGAGCACGGCACCGTCGTCCTCGCCGCCATCGCCACGTACGGCAAGACCCGCCACACCCTCGTCGAGCGCTCCGGCTACGACGGCCCGTACCTGCCGGGCTTCGTCTCCGCGAAGCCGATCGTCGAGCCGCCGGCCAAGCGCACCTTCCAGGCCATCGACCACTGTGTCGGCAACGTCGAGCTCGGCAAGATGAACGACTGGGTCGGCTTCTACAACACGGTCATGGGCTTCACGAACATGAAGGAGTTCGTGGGCGACGACATCGCGACCGAGTACTCGGCGCTCATGTCGAAGGTCGTCGCGGACGGCACCCTCAAGGTGAAGTTCCCGATCAACGAGCCGGCGATCGCGAAGAAGAAGTCGCAGATCGACGAGTACCTGGAGTTCTACGGCGGCGCCGGCGTGCAGCACATCGCCCTCGCCACGAACGACATCGTCGCCTCCGTGCGCGCGATGCGGGCCGCCGGTGTCCAGTTCCTCGACACCCCCGACTCGTACTACGACACGCTCGGCGAGTGGGCCGGCGAGACCCGCGTCCCCGTCGAGACCCTGCGCGAGCTGAAGATCCTCGTCGACCGCGACGAGGACGGCTACCTGCTGCAGATCTTCACGAAGCCGGTCCAGGACCGTCCGACGGTCTTCTTCGAGATGATCGAGCGCCACGGCTCGATGGGCTTCGGCAAGGGCAACTTCAAGGCGCTGTTCGAGGCGATCGAGCGCGAGCAGGAGAAGCGCGGCAACCTCTAGCCGCGACTCCCCCGAACGGAGGGGCCCGGCCCGGGTGGACACCCCGGGCCGGGCCCCTTCCACGCCCCGGGCGGGTACGGGGGGCTCGCCCGGGGCGGCACCGACGACGGCCGGACCCCGCGGGACGCCGGACCCCGTCTACGGGTGGGCGGTCGCCCGTGCCGGGGTGGGCTGGGGCGCGCGGACGTCCGGGGGGAGGTCGTTCGGAGGGTCGCCGAGGGCCGTCGCGGCCTCCTTCGCGCGGGGCGCGAGGAGCGGGGAGAAGTCCGGGTTGAGGCGGAGGGCCTCCGCCAGGTGACGCCGCGCCGGGCCGAGGTCGCCCAGGGCCCGCTCGATCTCCCCGCGGTGGTAGGCGAAGAGCGCGCTGCGCAGCCCTTCGCCGGTGGCCTTCCCGGCGTACTCCAGGGCCTCCTTCGACGCGCCCGACCGGTGCAGGGCCCAGCCCAGCGCGTCCGCGACCTGCACCGACCGGTGCCCCCGCGCCCATTCCGCGCGCAGCCGCCGTACCGCCTCCGCCGGCTCCCCGTGGTCCGCCCCGAACAGGCCGAGGACGACGTCCGCCCCCACCCACGAGCCGTTCCGCAGGCGGTCGTACAGGGTCCGCGCCTCGCCGTCCCGGCCGAGCGCCTCGTCCAGCTCGGCCGCCTCCAGGACGTACTCCGGCAGCGGCAGCACCCGCAGCGCCGCCTGCCAGTCGCGCACCGCCTCCTGCGGTCGGCCGAGGGCCGCCAGCGCCCGCGCCCGGCCCGCGAGCGACGGGCCGTGGTCCCGTACGAGACCCAGCGCCGTGCCGTACTGCGCCAGCGCCTCCGCCGGCTCGCCCCGCTCCCAGGCCAGGTCGCCGAGTCGTGCCAGGGCCGCCGCCTTGTCCGTGCGGCCCTCGGCCAGCGCCACCGCGTCCAGGGCCGCCGCGCCGGCGTCCTCGCGGTAGCCGCGGTTGCGGTTCAGCTGCGCCGAGCGCGCGGCGACCGCCGCCCCGGAGTGCAGCTCGCCCAGGGTCTCGGTCGCCTTCTCGGCCGCCTTGTAGTCGCCCAGGCCGTTGTACGCGTCGATGAGCACGGGATACGTCGACCAGCGCTTCGGATCCGCGGCACGCACCCGCTCGGCCCACTGCTCGGCCGTCTTCCAGTCGCCCCGGGCGTTCGCCAGGCCCGCCAGGCCCAGCTGGGCGTCCAGATTGCCCTTCGCGGCGGGGCGCACCGCGAGGGAGCGCTTCAGGGCGTTCTCCGCGCGCGGGAAGTCCGCCGCGTCCGCGCGCCGCAGTCCCCGCTCCGTGTAGGCCGTGCCGAGCACGGCCCATGACGCCTCGTCACCGGGGTGGTCCTTCAGCCACGCCGTACGGTCGCCGATCAGCGCGACCAGATCCGGCAGGGCCGCCTGCGCCCCCGCGTGCGCGGCGGTCACCGCCCGTTCGGCGGGCCCCGGCCCCGGCGCCGGCGTCCGGCCGAAGAGCTCGGGCACGTACAGCAGCGCCGTCGCCGCGAGCACCGCTGCCACTCCGCCGGCGAGGACCGTCCTCGACACGTTCTCGGTCTTCATGGCGCTCACTGTGCGCCCGGCCGCCGCTGTACGAAGAGCACACGAGCGGCTGTCCCGGCGGGTTCACACCGATGGCCCCGGGTGCCACGCTGGACGTATGGACGATCTTCAGCGGAACGACCTCGTGGAGCGGCTGCGCGCCGGGCTCCCGGACGACGCGGTCCTCACCGACCCGGACGTCACCGTCTCCTACGCCCACGACATGGCGAGCTTCTGTACGGCCGGCACCCCCGCGGCCGTCGTACTGCCGCGCACCGTCGAGCAGGTCCAGCACGTCATGCGCACGGCGACCGAACTGCGCGTCCCCGTCGTGCCGCAGGGCGCCCGCACGGGGCTGTCGGGGGCCGCGAACGCCTCCGACGGCTGCATCGTCGTGTCCCTGGTCAAGATGGACCGCATCCTGGAGATCAGCCCGGTCGACCGGATCGCCGTCGTCGAACCGGGCGTGGTCAACGCCGCCCTCTCCCGCGCCGTCGCCGAACACGGCCTCTCCTACCCGCCGGATCCCTCCAGCTGGGAGCAGTGCACCATCGGCGGCAACATCGGCACCGCCTCCGGCGGGCTGTGCTGCGTGAAGTACGGGGTCACCGCCGAGTACGTGCTGGGCCTGGACGTGGTCCTCGCCGACGGGCGGCTGCTGCGGACCGGCCGGCGCACCGCCAAGGGCGTCGCGGGATACGACCTCACCCGGCTCTTCGTCGGCTCCGAGGGCAGCCTCGGCATCGTTGTCGGAGCGGTCCTCGCGCTGAAGCCGCAGCCGCCGGTGCAGCTCGCGCTCGCCGCCGAGTTCCCCTCGGCGGAGGCGGCCTGCGCGGCCGTCTGCACGATCATGGAGCGCGGCCACACACCGTCGCTGCTGGAACTGATGGACGGCACAACTGTGCGGGCCGTCAACAAGCTCGCCCGCATGGGGCTGCCCGACACCACCGAGGCCCTGCTGCTGTGCGCCTTCGACACCCCGGATCCGGCCGCCGATCTGGCCGCGGTGGCGGAGCTCTGCCGTGCGGCCGGCGCCACCGACGTCGTACCGGCGGACTCCGCCGCCGAGTCCGAACTCCTCCTCCAGGCCCGGAGGCTGTCGCTCACCGCCCTGGAGACGATCAAGACCGCCACGATGATCGACGACGTGTGCGTGCCGCGCACCAAGCTCGCCGCGATGCTCGCGGGCACGCGGGAGATCGCCGAGAAGTACGGGCTGACCATCGGGGTCTGCGCGCACGCCGGTGACGGCAACACGCATCCCGTGGTCTGCTTCGACCACGCGGACGAGGACGAGTCGCGGCGGGCGCGGGAGTCCTTCGACGAGATCATGGCGCTCGGCCTGGGTCTCGGCGGCACGATCACCGGGGAGCACGGGGTGGGCGTGCTGAAGAAGGAGTGGCTGGCGAGGGAGTTGGGACCGGTCGGGGTGGAGCTGCAGCGGGGGATCAAGAAGACCTTCGACCCCCTGGGACTGCTGAACCCGGGCAAGCTCTTCTGACCCCCGGGCCGTCGCCGCCCTCACGCGTCACCGTCCGTGGACTCGTCCGACGGCCACGGGTCGTTCAGCCACAGGTCGTCGGCCGCGACGGTGGTGGCGAGCAGCTCGGCGAGACCGTCGTCGATGCCGAGCTGACCGGTCTCCGTGCCCGGCGGGACCGCGCGCAGGGTCCGCTCCAGCCAGGCGGACACCTGCGCCGACGGCGCCTCCAGGAGGGCGTCGCCGTCGGGCGAGGACAGGGCCATGAGGATCACGTTGCGGCCGTCCACCTTCGTCGGCCAGACGCGGACGTCGCCGTGGCCGCAGGGCCGGAAGACGCCCTCCACGAGGAGTTCGCGGGCGAAGGTCCAGTTGACGGGGTGCTCGGTGCCGACGTGGAAGGTGACGTGGACGGCGTAGGGGTCGTCCACGCGGTAGGCGAGGCGGGCCGGCACCGGGATCGAGCGCTCGGGGGAGAGGACGAGCTTGAGCTCCAGCTCGCGCTCGACGACGTTGTTCTCGGTGTTCTGCATGGCGTGCTGCCTCTCTCTCGGTGCGGCCCGCGGTGGGCCTTCACCGGGAGAGAGAGCGGCCGGGCCGGTCCATTACGCGACTTCGCGAAACTTTCCGGGGAATTTTTTTCCGCGCCCCGGGTAGGGGCCCGAGAATGACCCTGAGTCACGAAATCGCGGTGCTGTCCCTCGAAGGCGGCCTTTCTGGCGGGCTCCATGTCCCTGCGGGTGAGTTCTTCGTTACTGTCCTCCCTGGGCGTGGCGCGGACGGTGCGCGAACGGGGCGCGGCCGGGCGGATCAAAGACGTTGTGACTGAACGGAGTCGGGGCAGTGGCTACTCCACCTGGAGGTGGCGGAGAGGTACCGCAGGCGGGCTACTACCCGGATCCGTCGATTCCCGGGTACATCCGGTTCTGGAACGGCGGTGCGTGGGTTCCCGGGACGAGCCGCCCCGCGCCCGCGGAGGGCGAGGCCCTCCCGGCCCCGCCGGTCTCCGTGGCTCCACAGCTGGCCCCGAGCCCGGCTCCGGCGCCGTCGGTGCCCGCCGTGGCCGCGGTCGAGGAGACGGGTCCCGTCTTCCTGGACGAGGACCCCGGAGCGGCGCCCGCCGCCCGGCAGGAGCCCGCCTCCGCCTGGCAGGCGAGCACGGACCGCCAGACGGGCTTCGGCGGCGAACTCGACCAGCGCGTCTCCTGGGGCAGCACCCCGGATCCCCGCGACCCGCGCGCCGCCTGGCCGACGGCCGGGCAGGGCGGCGCGGCGGACGCGAGCGCCCCGGACGACGCGCGTGCCGCCCTCCCCGGCGGCGGCCCCGCCTCCGGCCGCCCGGACTCCGCCTCCGAGGCGCCCGCCTGGCCCGCGGCCGCCGGGCAGTCCGGCGCCGTCCCGGCCTCCGCCGAGCCGTCCGCCGGCCCCGCCCCTCAGGCACCCGACGGCAGGGGCGCGGTGGCGGTCCAGGGCGCCCCTGCGGCCGCCCCGGGGGCCGATACGGCGACGCCCGCGCCCGCCGACAAGGCCGGCGGCCAGAGCGCGGTGCCCGCCCAGGGGTCCGTCACGCCCCCCGCTCCGGCGAACGCCGGTACGGCGGCGCCCGTGTGGCCCGCCGCCGGACAGGCGGGCGGTCAGGACGTCCGCCCGCAGGGTGACGCCCCGGCCGGACTGCCGGGCCAGCGGCCCGGCCCGGCCACCGGTTCCGCGCGGCTCGGTGGCATGCCCGTCACCCCCGCGCCCGCGGCAGCCTCCTGGACCCCGCAGCCCGCCCCGGCGCCGCAGTCCGCCGCGCAGGCCGCTGCCCCGCAGTCCGCCCCCGTGCCCGGCCTCCCGGCTCCCGGGACCCCCGCCCCGCAGCCCGCCCCGGCCCCGCAGCCCGCTCCCGCAACGGCCGCCGCCCCGCAGTCCCCGGCGGCCGAGGCGCAGCCCGTCATCCCCTGGAAGCCGCCGGTCGAGGACGTGTTCATGGCGGCGGCGCGGGCGCAGGCCGCCGCGCGGCCGGCCGGGCTCGGGCGACGGCTGCTGGCCCGGCTCCTCGACGGCGTCGTGCTCGGCGCGGTGGTCGGCACCGTGTCGTTCCCCTTCCTCACCGCCGCCGTCACGCACATCGACGAGAAGATCGAGGCCGCCAAGCAGTCCGGCGTCACCGTCCAGGTGTGGCTGGTCGACTCGACGACCTCGGTGCAGTTCGGGATCGTCCTCGCGGCGTTCCTCGTGCTCGGCGCGCTCTACGAGGCGCTGCCCACCGCCAAGTGGGGCCGCACGCTCGGGAAGAAGCTGTGCGGGATCGAGGTGCGGGACATCGAGGCGCACGAGCCGCCGCCCTTCGGCGCCGCGCTGCGCCGCTGGCTGGTCTACGCGGTGCTGGGGCTGCTCGGGATCGGGCTGTTCAACGTGCTGTGGTGCCTCTTCGACCGGCCCTGGCGGCAGTGCTGGCACGACAAGGCGGCCCGCACCTTCGTCGCCCGCTGAACCGGCCCGCCGGACCGCCCCCCGACGTCGGCCGGTCCGGCCCCCGATGTCGGCCGGCCGGCCCGGCATCAGCTCGAAGGCCCGCCGGACCGCCCCGCCGGACGTCGGCCGGCCGGACCGACCCCTGACGTCTGCCCGCCGGTCCGGCCCCGGGGCCCCCGGCCGCACACCCGCGGCGGCCGCCCCGCCCCCATGCGGTCGCGGACCCGGCCCCCGGCCCCGCCCCGCAGCGGTCGCGGACCCGCGGCGGCCGCCCCCGCCCGCACGCGGCACACGGCGGCGTCACCCGCCCGGCAGCCTCCTCCGGCCGGATGCCGGGGGGCGTCCCTCGAACGGCGGGCGATTCCTTGCGGGGCCCGGGTGCCCGGGATGCACTGCCCCCATGAGCAACGATCAGCCGCCGCCCCCGGGTCAGCAGCCCGAGGACGACCCGTTCAGCAAGAGGCCCCCGCAGGAGCCGCCCCAGGGTGGGCAGCCGCCCGGCTGGCAGCCGCCCCCCGGCGGGCCCGCCGGCGGTCCGCCCCCCGGTGGCCAGCCCCCGGGTGGCCCGCCGCCCGGGGGATCTCCGCCGCCCGGTGGGCCGCCGCCCGGGAACCCGTACGGCGGCACACCTCCGCCGCCCCCGCCCTACGGCGGCTACGGCGGGGGGTACGGCGGTGCCGATCCGCTCTCCGGGATGCCGCCGCTCGCCGATTCGGGGAAGCGCATCGCCGCGCGGATCATCGACTGGCTGATCGTCGCCGTGCCGCTCGCGATCATCGGCATCCCGTTCAAGGTCTACCAGCGGGCCACGGACAACGACAGTTTCGACGACACGGTCAACAGCCTCAACGGAGGCGGCCAGCTGGTCTTCCAGCTCATCACGATCGTCGCGTTCGTCGCGTACGACACCGTGATGCACGCCAAGAAGGGGCAGACCCTCGGCAAGAAGTGGCTGAAGCTGAGGGTCGCGATGCTCAACGACGGCTCCACGCCGCCGACGAACAGCTCCCTCGTCCGCGCGCTCGTGCTCTGGCTGCCGACGCTGATCTGCTGCGCCTGTCTGTGGCCGCTGCTCCTGCTGATCCTGATCCTCGTGGACAAGCCGTACAAACAGGGCCTCCACGACAAGGCGGCCAAGACGGTCGTGGTGTCCGTGCCGCAGTGACGAGCCGGAACAGCCGCGCCCGAAGGGCCCGGTGCTACAGACCGGTCCGGGTGTCCGCTCCCGCGCCCACGCGCGCGGCCGGCACCCGGACCTCCGTGTGAGCGGCGTCCCGTGGGGCGCCGGCGGTCTCCGCGTTCCCGGCGGGTGCGGGATTCGTGCCCAGGGGCTTGACGTGCTCCGGCCGGACCGGCATCGTCACCGCCACCAGCACTCCGAGCATCAGCCCCGCGACGCAGATCGCCGCGATGCCGAGCGTCGTGGTCGTGCCGGAGAGCAGCAGCAGGGCGACGGTCGAGAAGACGACGGTGGCCGAACCGTAGGCGTACTGTGCGGCGTTCGGTCGCTGCATGGCGGTTACCGTCCCTCGGGCACGTGGCGGTTGGGCGATCGGGTGACTCGGCGACGGGGTGCTCTCCGACGGGTCGACTCTACGACGGTGGATGCCCGGAGCGAACCGTTGGTAAGCGTCGCCTAACCCACGGCTGATGCACGGGGGGCGCAGGGGCGCACGCACTCGCCGGATATTCGTTCGAAGTTCGACTATCGGAAATCTGATCCCGCATAGTGCAGTTGGCCTGTCCAAGTCAAGATCTGTCTTTTCTGCTCCAACTCCGGTCCAATGTCGTCACTTGTGACGCGCTACCCCGCTCGGGCGGACACCCCACCACCCGGTCCGCGGGCGAGGAGCGCCGGGGAGGACAGAACCAAGTGACCAACAAGCGACGGGCGATCAGAGCGTCCGCGATCGTCGTGGCCCTCGCGGCCACGGCCGCCACCGCTTCTACCTTCAGCACGGCATGGGCCGACGACCACGGCAGCGCGCCGGTGGCCGGCACCGCGCAGGCCGTCGACAAGCTCGCTGTCGACCACGACCTGGACGGTCCGTACAGCAAGCAGCAGGAGCAGCAGCGCAAGGCCGCCATCGAGCAGGTGCTCACCGGCGAGACCAAGGTCGAGAGCCGTAACGGCTCCAAGGTGGTCAAGCTCGACAGCAAGAAGTACGTCGAGCTCGGCCGCGAGAAGACCGACAAGATCTTCACCATCCTCGTCGAGTTCGGCGACCAGGTGGACAACACCACCCTGGTCGACCGCAAGGACGACGACACGGACGAGCCGAAGCCGAAGTACGGCGGCACGCCCGGTCCGCTGCACAACGCGATAGCCAAGCCGGACCGCAAGAACGACAACTCCACGGCCTGGCAGGCGGACTACAACCAGAAGCACTTCCAGGACCTGTACTTCGGCACCGGCAAGGACAAGAAGGGCCAGCCGAAGGAGTCCCTGAAGACCTACTACGAGAAGACCTCGTCCGGCCGTTACTCGGTCGACGGTGCGGTCTCCGACTGGGTCAAGGTCCCGTACAACGAGGCCCGTTACGGCTCCAACTACTGCGGCCAGACCAACTGCGCCAACGTGTGGGACACCGTGCGCGACGGCCTCGTGGCCTGGAACGCCGACCAGAAGGCCAAGGGCAGGACCGACGCCGAGATCAAGGCGACGCTGGCGCAGTACGACCAGTGGGACCGCTACGACTTCGACGGCGACGGCAACTTCAACGAGCCCGACGGCTACATCGACCACTTCCAGATCGTCCACGCGGGCGAGGACGAGTCGGCCGGCGGCGGCGCCGAGGGCACCAACGCCCTGTGGGCCCACCGCTGGTACGCCTACGGCACCGACGCGGGCAAGACCGGTCCGGCGAACAACAAGTCCGGCGGCACCCAGATCGGCAACTCGGGCATCTGGGTCGGCGACTACACGATGCAGCCGGAGAACGGCGGCCTCGGCGTCTTCGCCCACGAGTACGGCCACGACCTCGGTCTGCCGGACCACTACGACACCTCCGGCGGCGAGAACTCGACCGGCTTCTGGACGCTCATGTCCTCCGGTTCGTGGCTCGGCACCGGCAAGGACTCCATCGGTGACCTGCCCGGCGACATGAACGCCTGGGACAAGCTCCAGCTCGGCTGGCTGAACTACGCCAAGGTCAACGACTGGCAGCGGGGCACCAAGACCACCCACAAGCTGGGCGTCTCGGAGTACAACACCAAGGACCCGCAGGCGCTCGTCGTCGAGCTGCCGAAGAAGCAGGTCACCACCGACGTCGTGGCTCCCGCCGAGGGCGCCACGCAGTGGTGGAGCGACATGGGTGACGACCTCAAGAACACCCTGACCCGCTCCGTCGACCTGACCGGCAAGTCGGCCGCCTCCCTGGAGCTCCAGGGCTGGTACGACATCGAGCAGGACTACGACTACCTGTACGCCGAGGTCTCCACCGACGGCGGCGCCAACTGGACCGCCCTCGACGGCACCGCCGACGGCAAGCCGCTGCAGAAGGACGCGTCCGGCGCCCCGGCCCTGACCGGTGCCTCGAACACGCACCAGAAGCTCGTCTACAACCTGGGCGCGTACGCGGGCAAGAAGTTCGACCTGCGCTTCCGCTACCAGACGGACGGCGGCGCGGGCGGCAAGGGCTTCACGGCCGACGCCATCACGCTGACCGCCGACGGTGCCCCCGTCTTCTCGGACAACGCCGAGAACGGTGACAACGGCTGGGTCGCCAAGGGCTTCTCCCGCATCGGCAAGGGCTTCGCGAAGGAGTACGAGCAGTACTACATCGCGGAGAACCGCCAGTACGTCTCGTACGACAAGACCCTCAAGGTCGGCCCGTACAACTTCGGCTTCACCGGTGACAAGGCGAGCTGGGTCGAGCACTACCCGTACCAGAACGGTCTGCTGATCTGGAAGTGGGACCTGTCCCAGAAGGACAACAACACCTCCCAGCACCCGGGTGTGGGCCGCATCCTCCCGATCGACGCGCACCCGAGCCCGCTGAAGTGGGGCGACGGCACGCTGATGCGCGGGCGCGTCCAGGCGTACGACTCCCCGTTCAGCATCTCCCGCACGGACGGCTTCCAGCTGCACAAGGCCGGCGTCGGCACCTGGGTCCCGTCCCAGGCCGGCAACCCGACCTTCGACGACCGCAAGGGCGTCTACTGGTTCAAGGAGACCGAGCGCTCCGGTGTCCAGGTAACTGACACCAACACCAAGATCCAGGTCGTCAAGGAGGCCAAGGACGGCTCCACGGTCACGGTCCAGGTGGGTCCCTCGACCAAGTAACGACGAGTTTTTCTGAGTCGTCGCAGGTCAAAGCATGATCGGCCGTCGCCCCCTAGCGGGCGGCGGCCGATCGTGTTTAGGTGCGTCCTACGGCCTCGGCCGTCCGACCTTATTGACAGTCGTTCCACGGGGGAGTGGTTCCGCATGCCCAACGGAGGGTTCAGCAGACTGCCGGGAGGCAGTGTGGTCGTCGCCATAGGGCTGCCCAGCCCGGCCGGCGACGGGGCCACCGTCCGCTTCCTGGTGCACGCCGCGAACCGGGCCCGCGCCCTGACCCGGCTGCGGAACCTCGGCCTGCGGGCGGTCTACCTCCGCGGCAACACCGAGCCGCCCACCCCGGACGAGATCACGGCCGTCCTGCACCACCCGGAGGGCCTCCTGTGGCGGACGACCGCCCAGGAGCTCTGGCACCCCGTACGGTCCCTCCCGAAGGCCCCGGCCGCCTGAGCCGGCGCCCCGGGCCCCGCGTCACGGGCTGACGACCGGCTTGCCGGTCAGCTCCACGCCCGCCTCGCGCAGCTCCTCCAGGGCGCGGTCGGTGGTCTCCTTCGCCACGCCCGCCGTCAGGTCGAGCAGGACATGGGTGCGGAAGCCGTCGCGGGCCGCGTCCAGGGCGGTCGCCCGTACGCAGTGGTCGGTGGCGATGCCGACCACGTCGACCTCGGTGACCTCGCGGGCCCGCAGCCACGCCGTGAGCGCCTCGCCGTTCTCGTCGTGGCCCTCGAAGCCGCTGTACGCGGCCTCGTAGGCGCCCTTGTCGAAGACGGCGTCGATGGCGCCGGCGGTGACCGCGGGCGCGAAGTTCGGGTGGAAGCCGACGCCCTCGGTGCCGGCCACGCAGTGCCGCGGCCAGTTCGTCACGTAGTCCGGCGCCTCGCCCTCCGGCGCGAAGTGGGCGCCCGGGTCGACGTGGTGGTCGCGGGTCGCGACCACGTGCCGGTAGACGGAGCCCGCCGTCTGGCCGATCAGGTCGGTGATGGCGGCGGCGACGTCCGCGCCCCCGGCCACCGCGAGGCTGCCGCCCTCGCAGAAGTCGTTCTGAACGTCCACAACGATCAATGCGCGGTGCATGACAGGTCCTTAGCGGTCGGATCGGGAGGCGGATCGGGCGTCGGTTCTCGGACGGATTCGAGCCTAGAGACTTCCCCCTCCCCGCGGGAGGGGGCGCTCAGGGTGCGGGGCGTCTTCCGTCAGGTGCTCCGTCGGGCGGGCGCGCTCACACCTACTCGGTCGGCTCACACGTACTCGGTCGGCAGGACCGGCTCGCCCCGCGACAGCTGGGTCGCCGACAGCGGCAGCCCCGCGCGGGCCGCGATGTGCCGGGCCCGGGCGGCCTCCAGCGGCTCGCGGGCCACGACGTCGCCGCCCTTGACGAGCTCGACGAGCAGCTGCCGCTCGACGAGCTCCGGCGGGACGGGGCCGATACCGATGACCTCGGCCTCGGCGACACCGGCGGCGTCGGTCCGGCGGGCGGACCACTTGCGGCCGCCGACTGAGGCCTTGCCGCCCACCGACTTCTTCGCGACCGGGACCAGCGGGGCCTTCGGATCGGCCGAGACGGCCCGGGCGACCAGCTTGTAGACCATGGAGCAGGTGGGGTGGCCGCTGCCGGTGACGAGCTGGGTGCCCACCCCGTAGGCGTCCACGGGCGCGGCCGCGAGCGAGGCGATGGCGTACTCGTCGAGGTCGGAGGTGACCACGATCTTGGTGTCCGTGGCGCCCAGCTCGTCGAGCTGCGCGCGCACCCGGTGGGCGACGAGCAGCAGGTCGCCGGAGTCGATGCGGACGGCCCCGAGCCCGGTCCCGGCCACCTCGACGGCGGTGCGCACCGCCTCGGCGACGTCGTAGGTGTCGACGAGCAGGGTGGTGCCGCTGCCCAGGGAGTCGACCTGGGCGCGGAAGGCGTCGCGCTCGGTGTCGTGCAGCAGGGTGAAGGCGTGGGCGGAGGTGCCGACGGTCGGGATGCCGTAGCGGAAGCCGGCCGCCAGGTCGGAGGTGGAGTCGAAGCCGCCCACGTAGGCGGCGCGGGAGGAGGCGACGGCGGCCAGCTCGTGGGTGCGCCGGGCGCCCATCTCGATCAGCCGGCGGCCGCCGGCGGCCGAGGACATCCGCGAGGCGGCGGCCGCGATGGCGGAGTCGTGGTTGAGGATCGACAGGACGACGGTCTCCAGGAGCACGCACTCGGCGAAGGAGCCCTCGACCCGCAGGATCGGCGAGCCGGGGAAGTACACCTCGCCCTCGGGGTAGCCCCAGATGTCGCCGGAGAAGCGGTAGCGCGCCAGCCACTCCAGGGTCGGCTCGTCGACGATGCCCTGCTCGCGCAGGAAGCCGAGGACGCCCGCGTCGAAGCGGAAGTTCTCGACGGCGTCCAGGACCCGTCCGACGCCCGCCACCACGCCGTAGCGCCGCCCCTCGGGCAGCCGGCGGGTGAAGACCTCGAAGACGGACCGGCGGTCCGCCGTCCCGGCCCTGAGGGCCGCCTGGAGCATGGTCAGCTCGTACTGGTCGGTGAAGAGCGCCGTCGACGGAACGTCCACCGGCAGCCCAAGGTCCGCAGCGTTCATGTGAGGATGCTACCGCAGTATTCGTCACTCTGACGAATACTGGGGGAACGTGCGGCGTGCCACGGGTGACCCGTTTGTGCGACCTGTGGGCCGGGGTGGCAGCATGGGGTAAGTGAGCGTTGCGCCTATCGAGATCGAACGGACCGAATCGGCCGAGGAGGTCTCCGCCGTCGTCGAACCCGACGTGCCATGGGTGACCCTCGTGCACAACGACCCGGTCAATCTGATGAGCTATGTCACCTACGTCTTCCAGGCGTACTTCGGCTACTCCAAGGACAAGGCGCACAAGCTGATGCTCGACGTGCACCACAAGGGCCGCGCGGTGGTCTCCAGCGGCACCCGCGAGGAGATGGAACGGGACGTGCAGGCGATGCACGGCTACGGGCTGTGGGCGACCCTCTCGCAGGACCGCGGCTGATGGCGGGGCAGTTCGAGGCCCTCCCGGGCGGCGGCGCGGCGGTCGCCCTCGACGAGGTCGAGATCTCCATCCTGCGTTCCCTCGCCGTCCAGCTCATGGAGCTGATCGGCCCGGGCGACGAGCCCGTCGAGGGCGAGGACCCGCTGGCCGCGCTCTTCGCCGAGGGTCCCAGCGAGCCGCCCGCCGACCCCGCGCTGCGCAGGCTCTTCCCCGACGCGTACGGGGACGACACCGACGAGCTGCGCCAGGCGGCGGCCGACTTCCGCCGCTTCACCGAGAACGACCTGCGGGCGCGCAAGCGCCAGGACGCGCTCACGGTGGTCCGCAGCCTCGACGGGCTCGCCTCCGCGGCGGCCGGCGAGGGCGGGGGGATCCTCGAGCTCACCCCGGACGAGTCCCGGGCGTGGCTCTGCGCGCTGAACGACCTGCGGCTGACCATCGGCACCCGCCTGGAGGTCACCGAGGACGACGAGAGCGAGCAGCTGTACCGGCTGCCGGACTCCGACCCGCGCAAGCCGATGGTGATGGCGTACCTGTGGCTCGGCGGGCTCCAGGAGTCGCTCGTCGAGACGCTGATGCCGTAACCGCCCGGCCGGACGTCCGTCACGGCGGGTGTTCGCTCAGCGGACGCTCAAATCCGGATAACGAATGCGTTATCAAAGAGCCCCGCTTTGCTCCGTTGAGTCCCTTTCCCCCCTCTTTTGGTGTGGCGCCGGTCACGTCGCGGGTCCTCGATCACGGTTAAGCGCGTGATAAATCTTCACGACCACCCGGGGACGCCACCCCTGTTCCCGGGGGCGCTTCGGCCGGCTGACCGCCGGTAGCACTCCATTCCACATCCGGGGGGATCAGGACCTGGTCCGCAGCACAGACGGCCGAGCCGGCCGGTGCGCGGATCAGCATGGAGAAAGGCGCACCACCATGACCTCTGCGCAGGTCGACCAGCAGCACGACGGCGACGGGGCCGCGGACACCGCGGCGGGCGAGGGCTACCACCGGGCACTCGGCGCACGGCAGATCCAGATGATCGCGATCGGCGGCGCCATCGGCACCGGCCTCTTCCTCGGCGCGGGCAAGGGCATCTCGATCGCGGGACCGAGCCTGATCCTCGCGTACGCCATCGCGGGCCTCGTCATCTTCTTCATCATGCGGGCGCTCGGCGAGCTCCTCATGTACCGCCCCGTGTCGGGCTCCTTCTCGGAGTACGCGCGTGAGTTCATCGGCCCCTTCGCGGGCTTCGTGACCGGCTGGACATACTGGCTCTTCTGGGTCGTCACCGGCATCACCGAAGTCACCGCCGCGGCCACGTACATGACGTACTGGTGGGACATCCCGCAGTGGCTGTCCGCCCTCGTCTTCACCGTGATCCTCTACGGCGCCAACCTGATCTCCGTGAAGCTCTTCGGTGAGCTGGAGTTCTGGTTCTCGATGGTCAAGGTCACCGCGATCGTCGGCATGATCCTCATCTGCGCCGGCATCCTCACCCTGGGCTTCTCCGACGCCGGCGACACCGCCTCGGTCACCCACCTGTGGAGCCTCGGCGGCTTCTTCGCCGGCAAGGACGGCATCTTCTCGACCCTCATGACCCTCCAGATGGTCATGTTCGCCTTCCTCGCCGTCGAGCTGGTCGGCGTCACCGCGGGCGAGTCCAAGGACCCGAAGACCGTCCTGCCCAAGGCCATCAACACCGTGCCGTGGCGCATCGCCGTGTTCTACGTCGGCGCGCTGATCATGATCCTCTCGGTCGTCCCGTGGACCGCCTTCAAGCCCGGCGTCAGCCCGTTCGTCGCGGCCTTCGAGAAGATGGGCCTCGGCATCGGCGCCGCCATCGTCAACTTCGTCGTCCTGACGGCGGCCCTGTCCTCCTGCAACTCGGGCATGTACTCCACCGGCCGCATGCTGCGCGACCTCGCGCTCAACGGCCAGGGCCCGAAGGTCTTCGCGAGGCTGACGGGGTCCGGCACCCCGCTGGTCGGCACCACCGTCTCGGCCGCCCTCATGATGGTCGGCGTCTGGATCAACTACCAGTGGCCCGGCGAGGCGTTCAACTACGTCGTCTCCTTCGCCACCATCTCCGGCATGTGGGCCTGGATCGTCATCCTGATCTGCCAGATCCGCTACCGGCTCAAGGCCGACCGCGGCGAGCTGCCCCAGTCCTCGTTCAAGGCGCCGGGCGGTATCTGGTTCAGCGTCTTCTCGCTCGCCTTCATCGGCATGGTCATCGTGACCATGGGCATGGACGCGGACAACCGGGTCGCCCTGTACGGCGCGCCGGTCTGGGGCCTGCTCCTGGCCGTCTCCTACCTGGTGCTGAAGGCCCGCAACCCCGAGGGCGCCGCCTTCGTCAAGCGCTCCTGACCTGCACCGTCTCGACATCCGGGCCGTCTCGTACCACTCCTCGGTACGGGGCGGCCCGTCTGCTTATCCTGTCGGCATGCTGACCATCACCCGAGCCCTGTTCGACCAGATCGTGGAACACTCCCGTGCGGACCACCCCGACGAGGCCTGCGGCGTGGTCGCGGGCCCGGCCGGCTCAGGCCGCCCCGAACGCTTCATCCCCATGCTGAACGCCGCGCGCTCGCCCACCTTCTACGAGTTCGACTCCGGGGACCTGCTGAAGCTCTACCGCGAGATGGACGACCGGGACGAGGAGCCCGTGATCGTCTACCACTCGCACACCGCGACCGAGGCCTACCCGTCGCGCACGGACATCTCCTACGCCAACGAGCCGAACGCCCACTACGTCCTCGTCTCCACCGCCGACACCGACGGCGCGGGCCCCTTCCAGTTCCGCTCCTACACGATCGTCGACGGCGTCGTGACGGAGGAAGAGGTCGAGGTCGTCGAGGCGTACGACCGACCCTCCCGATGATCATGCGAGACTGAGCGCGACCAACGGGCGGCAGGAACCAGGAAGCCGGTGCGAATCCGGCACGGTCCCGCCACTGTGACCACCCTCCCGGGGTGGAAGCCAGGAACTGACCTGCCGCCTTCCCACCACCGACCGGGGACGCGGAGATCCCCGTCAGGAGGCCCGTTCCGTCATGTCCTGGCGCCGTACGCCGCTGCTGCCCGCCGCCGCGCTGATATCCCTCCTCGCCGCCTGCTCGGCCCCCGCCGGCAAGCCCGCGGCCCGGCCCGCGGCCGGCTTCCCGTACACCGTCACCAACTGCGGTGTGACGACCACCTACCAGGCCCCGCCGCAGCGCGCGGTGACCATGAACCAGCACGTCACCGAGGTCATGCTCGCCCTCGGCCTGGAGAAGTCCCTCACCGGCACCGCCTACCTCGACGACGCGGTCCTCCCCGCCTACGAGAAGGCCTACGACAGCGTCCCCGTCCTCGCGAAGGAGTACCCCTCCAAGGAGGCGCTGCTCGCCGCGAACCCCGACTTCGTCTACGGCGGATACGCCTCCGCCTTCGACGCCACGGCCGGCCGCGCCCGCTCCGACCTGGAGCGCTCCGGGATCGCCACCCGCCTCAACACCGAGTCGTGCCCCGACGGCAGGAGCTCCTTCGCCGACCTCTACCGCGAGGTCCACGAGGTCGGGCGCACCTTCGGCGCCGCCGGCCGGGCCGAGGCATGGGTCCGCACGGCGAGGAACACCGTCGCCGCCGCCGAGAAGCGCCTCGGGGGAGTCGCCCCCGTCTCCGTCTTCGTCTACGACAGCGGCGACAAGACCGCCTTCACCGCCGGCGGCAAGGGCATCGGCAACGAGATCATCACCCGCGCCGGCGGCCGCAACGTCTTCGCCGACCTCGACAAGACCTTCGGCGACGCCACCTGGGAACAGGTCGTCGCCCGCCGGCCCGAGGTCGTCGTCATCTACGACTACGGGACCACCTCCGTCGAGCAGAAGAAGAAGCGCCTCCTCGACGACCCCGCCCTGCGCGAGGTCCCCGCGATCAGGAACCGCCGCTTCGCCGTCATGCCGCTGTCCGACACCGTCCTCGGCGTCCGGGCCCCCGCCGCCGTCGACAAGCTCGCCGCCCAGCTGCACCCCGCGCGATGAGCCCCGCGCAGCGGTACCCGGCCGTCGTCGCCGGGCTGCTCGTGGCGCTCGCCGCGGCCGTCGTCGCCTCGCTCGCGCTCGGCTCCGTCCGCGTCCCGCCCGGTCAGGTGCTCGACGCCCTGACCGGCCGGGCCGGGCCCTCCCCGTACCGCACGATCGTGCTCGACGTCCGCCTGCCCCGGGTGCTGCTCGGCGCGATCGTCGGCGCCGGACTCGCCGTCGTCGGCGCCGTCCTCCAGGCCCTCGTCCGCAACCGGCTCGCCGACCCCTTCCTGCTCGGGATCTCCTCCGGGGCCTCCGCGGGAGCCGTGGGCGTCCTCGTCCTCGGCGTCGCCGGCGGCGTCACCACGAGCGTCGCCCTGCCCGCCGGCGCCTTCGCCGGCGCCCTGCTCTCGCTCGTCCTCGTCTACGCCCTCGCCCGGCGCGGCGGCACCCTCACCGGCGCCCGGCTCGTGCTCGCGGGCGTGGCCGTCTCCTACATCCTGTCCGCGCTCACCACCCTGCTCCTGGTCGTCGCGGGCCGGCCCGAACAGTTCCAGGAGGCGCTCTTCTGGTCCCTCGGCGGCCTCGGCAGCGCCCGCTGGGACGGCCTCGTGCTGCCCGCCGCCGTCCTCGCCCTCGGCATCGGCCTCCTGCTCACCCTCGCGCGGCCGCTCGACCTGCTGCTCGTCGGCGAGGAGGGCGCCACCGTCCTCGGCCTGGACACCGCCCGCTTCCGCGCCGTCGTCTTCGTCCTCGCCTCCCTGGTCACCGCCGTCATGGTCGCGGCCAGCGGCGCGGTCGGCTTCGTCGGCCTGATGGTCCCGCACGCCGCCAGGCTGGCCGTCGGCGCGCCCCACCGCCGGCTCCTGCCGGTCGCCGCCCTCGGCGGGGCGCTCGCCCTCGTCCTCGCCGACCTCGCCGCCCGCACCGTCGCCGCGCCCCAGGACATCCCCGTCGGCGTCCTCACCGCGCTCACCGGCGGCCCGTTCTTCCTCTGGCTGATGCGCCGCCGCGCCGAAGGAGTGCCGGCATGACCGAACTGCGCGTACGGGGCATGTCCTACGAGGACCGCCTGCACGCCGCCGACCTCGTCGTCCGCCCCGGGGAGACCGTCGGCCTCGTCGGCCCCAACGGCAGCGGCAAGACCACCCTGCTGCGCTGCGTCTACGGCACCCTCACGCCCACCGGCGGCCGCGCCCTCCTCGACGGCGCCGACCTGCACACGATGGGGACCCGGGAACGGGCCCGCCGGGTGGCGACCGTGCCGCAGGAGAGCTCCGCCGAGTTCGAGCTGACCGTCCGCGAGCTGGTCGCCCTCGGCCGCTCCCCGCACAAGCGCTTCTGGGAGGGCGACAGCGCGGCGGACCTCGCCCGGGTGGACGCGGCCCTGGCCCGGGTCGGCATCGCGGACCTCGCCGAGCGCCCGTACCCCGGTCTGTCCGGCGGCGAACGACAGCGCGCCCTGGTCGCCCGCGCCCTCGTCCAGGAACCGGCGCTGCTCGTCCTCGACGAGCCCACCAACCACCTGGACATCCGCTACCAGCTGGACATCCTCTCCCTCGTGCGCCACTTGGGCACCGGCAACCTCCTCGCGCTGCACGACCTCACCCTCGCCGGCGCCTACTGCGACCGCCTCTACGTCCTCAAGGACGGCCGGGTCCTCGCCGAGGGCACACCGGCCGAGGTGCTGACCCCGGCCCTGCTGCACGAGGTCTACGGGGTCGAAGCCGAGGTCATCCCGCATCCCCGGACGGGGAGCCCGCTCGTCGTCTACCTCGCCGCTCCGGAGGTCCGTCCGGCAGGCGAACGCGATCTGTCCGTCATGTGAGATCACATTCCGGAACCCGGACCGGGAATCGATACGATGACCGCATGGTTTCCCACGACGTGAGCGAAGAGACGCCGGGCACACCCCTGCTCACGGCGCGCCTGCACGTCGACCTGTGCCGCCTCGCCAGCGCGATGTGTCCGCCGCGCGCTGCGCTCTGAAGCACCGGCCCGAGCGCACACACCCAGCACGACCCCCCTCGCGCGGGGGCCAGAGCCGCGCGCCCATTCCGTCCCTTCCGACAGGAGCCCACGTCATGGCCATCGAGGTCCGCATCCCGACCATCCTCCGCACCTACACCGACGGCGCCAAGGCCGTCGAGGGCAAGGGCGCGACGCTCGCCGAGCTCTTCGCCGACCTGGAGTCCCGCCACACCGGGATCGAGGCCCGCATCGTCGACGGCGGCAAGCTGCGCCGCTTCGTCAACGTCTACCTGAACGACGAGGACGTGCGCTTCCTCGACGGCATCGAGACCAAGCTCGCCGACGGCGACAACGTCACCATCCTGCCGGCCGTCGCCGGCGGCATGGTCTGAGCGGACCGGTCCCCATGCGTTACGACTCCCCGCTCGCGGCGGTCGGCAACACGCCGCTGGTCCGACTGCCCCGGCTCTCCCCGTCGGACGACGTCCGCATCTGGGCCAAGCTGGAGGACCGCAACCCCACCGGCTCGGTCAAGGACCGCCCCGCGCTCCACATGATCGAGCAGGCCGAGAAGGACGGCCGGCTCACCCCCGGCTGCACCATCCTGGAGCCCACCAGCGGCAACACCGGCATCTCGCTCGCCATGGCGGCCCGCCTCAAGGGCTACCGCATCGTGTGCGTCATGCCCGAGAACACCAGCGACGAGCGCCGCCAGCTGCTCGCCATGTGGGGCGCGGAGATCATCTCCTCGCCGGCCGCGGGCGGGTCGAACACGGCGGTCCGCGTTGCCAAGGAGCTCTCCGAGCAGCACCCGGACTGGGTGATGCTCTACCAGTACGGCAACCCGGACAACGCCGGCGCCCACTACGCCACCACCGGCCCCGAGATCCTCGCCGACCTGCCCTCCGTCACGCACTTCGTGGCGGGCCTCGGCACCACCGGCACCCTCATGGGCGTCGGCCGCTACCTGCGCGAGCACAGGCCCGGCATCCAGATCGTCGCCGCGGAGCCCCGCTACGACGACCTGGTCTACGGCCTGCGGAACCTGGACGAGGGCTTCGTCCCCGAGCTGTACGACGCCTCCGTCCTCACCACCCGCTTCTCCGTCGGCTCCGCCGACGCGGTCACCCGCACCCGCGAACTCCTCCAGCAGGAGGGCATCTTCGCCGGCGTCTCCACGGGCGCGTCCCTGCACGCGGCCATCGGCGTCGGCAAGAAGGCGGTCAAGGCCGGCGAGAGCGCCGACATCGTCTTCCTCGTCGCGGACGGCGGCTGGAAGTACCTGTCGACGGGCGTCTACACGGCGGCCACCACCGAAGAGGCGATCGCGACCCTGCAGGACCAGCTCTGGGCCTGAGCCCCGAGCCCCGCGGGGCACGGGCCGAGCCCTGAGCCCCGAGGGGCCGCGCGCCCGGACGGGCCGCGCGCCCCAAGGGCCCCCGCGCCCCTCAGCGCTCCGCGCGCCGACGGCCCGGTGTTCCCGGTCGTCAGCGCGCCAGATGGCGGACCTGGTCCCAGACCACCGGGTCCGCCCTTCCCACTCTGCGGCGGAACTCGCCCACCGGGACGTCCCGCAGTTCGTCCGTCTCCAGGAAGCTCGGCCGGCCCCGGGCGTCGCCCACCGAACCCGGCGGCAGGGCGATCACTCCCGGCCGCTCGTCGTGGTACCTGCTGGTGATCTTGGCGACCAGCGCGCTGTCACCGCGCCGCGCCAGCACCAGACACGGGCGGTCCTTCGACCCCGGCCCGTCCTCGTACGGCACGTCCGCCCACCAGATCTCGCCCGCCCGCGGCAGCCGTTCCGGCCCCCTCCCGCGCGGGACCGGCCGGGCGGGCGGCCGGGTCCGGCCCGCGGGGCGGCGCCCCGACCGCCGCCGTCCGCCGGCGACCGCCACGACGAGCGCGATCACCACGACCGCGACGAGTGCGGGCCACCACGAGAGGTCCGACGACGTGTCCATACCTCAAGAAGGTACCGTCGCGCCCGCCACCGTGCCGCGAGGGCCCGCCATCCATCCGAACCGGTGACAGAGCCCGTGAGTTCGCCCACAACGGGCCGCCACGGAGGAGCGACGGACGGCGACGCGCCGTACGCTCGACAGATCGCACGACCTCCCCTCTCGCCGCGCGTTCCGCACCCGTCTTCGGAGGTTCACGCTCCATGAAGCTCACCGTCGTCGGCTGCTCAGGGTCGTTCCCGTCCGCGGAATCGGCCTGCTCGAGCTACCTCGTAGAGGCCGACGGCTTCCGGCTGCTCCTCGACATGGGCAACGGAGCCCTCGGCGAGCTGCAGCGCCACATCGGTCTGTACGACCTCGACGCGATCTTCCTCAGCCACCTGCACGCCGACCACTGCATCGACATGTGCGGCTACTTCGTCGCCCGTTACTACCGCCACGAGGGCGGCCGCTGCGACGCGATCCCGGTCTTCGCCCCGGAGGGCGCGGAGCAGCGGCTGACCACGGCGTACGCGGACACGCCGTCGGCGAGCGCGATGAGCGAGGTCTTCGACTTCCGGACGCTGGCGTCCCGGACCTTCGAGGTGGGCCCCTTCACCGTCCGCACGGAGAAGGTCTGCCACCCGGTCGAGGCGTACGCCATCCGGATCGAGCACGGTGGGCGCACCCTCACCTATTCGGGCGACACCGGCGTCTGCGACGCGCTGCACGAGCTGGCGCGGGGCGCCGACCTCTTCCTCTGCGAGGCCTCCTTCACCCACGGCAAGGAGGACATCCCGGCGCTCCACCTCAACGGTCGCGAGGCAGGCGCGCACGCCGCCCGGGCCGGGGTGGGGCGTCTCGTGCTGACGCACATCCCGCCGTGGACGGACGGCGAGCGGAACCTGGCGGACGCCCGCGAGGTGTTCCGCGGCCCGGCGGAGCTGGCGCGGGCCGGCGCGGTCTACGAGGTCTGAGCGCCGGACCGGGCGCGGGGCCGTCCGAGCGCCACCCCGGCAGGCCGGGCGAACGGCCTGGGGCCCGGAACCGTACGGTTCCGGGCCCCAGGCGTGTGCGGGGTGAGGCTCACGCCTTGGTGAGGTCCTCGATCTCCTCCTCGGGCTCGCGGCCCGGGGTGGGGAGGTCGAACTTGACGATCGCGAAGCGGAAGACCACGTAGTAGATCGCCGCGAACACGAGGCCGAGCGGGATGATCAGCCACGGCTTGGTCGCCAGGTTCCAGTTGAGCAGGTAGTCGATGCCGCCGGCGGAGAAGGTGAAGCCGGCGTGGACACCGAGCGCCCAGGTGACGGCCATCGAGACGGCGGTCAGCACCGCGTGGATCGCGTAGAGGACCGGCGCGATGAACATGAAGGTGAACTCGATCGGCTCGGTGATACCGGTGACGAAGGAGGTCAGCGCGAGCGAGAGCATCATGCCGAGGACGGCCTTGCGGCGCTCGGGGCGGGCGGCGTGCGCGATGGCCAGGGCGGCGGCCGGAAGGCCGAACATCATGATCGGGAAGAAGCCCGACATGAACTGGCCGGCGGTCGCGTCACCGGCGAAGAAGCGGGTGAGGTCGCCGTGGACGACGTCGCCCGCGGCGTTGGTGAAGTCGCCGATCTGGAACCAGGCGACGGAGTTCACGAACTGGTGCATGCCGACGGGGATCAGCGCGCGGTTGATCAGACCGAAGAGACCGGCGCCACCGGCGCCGAGGCCGGTCATCCACTCGCCGAAGCTGGAGATGCCCTCACCGATCGGCTCCCACACCAGGCCGAAGAAGACGCCGACGGCGGTGCCGACGAAGGCCATGATGATCGGGACGAGGCGGCGGCCGTTGAAGAAGCCGAGCCAGTCGACCAGCTTGGTGCGGTGGAACCGCTGCCACAGGACCGCGGAGAGCAGACCCATCAGGATGCCGCCGAGGACGCCGGGGTTGTTGTACGTCGCGGCGACGTCGACGCCCTTGTTGGCGGTCGTGTTGACGACGGCCTCGGTGACCGGGAAGGCCTTCAGCACGTTGCTGTAGACCAGGAAGCCGACGAGCGCGGCGAGGGCCGTGGAGCCGTCGGACTTCTTGGCGAAGCCGATGGCCACGCCGATGCAGAAGAGCAGCGGCAGGTTGTCGAAGACGGCGCCACCGGCGGTGGCGAAGACGGAGGCGACCTTGTCCCATCCGAGGCCGTCGGCACCGAACACGTCGGGCTGGCCGAGACGGAGCAAGATACCCGCGGCCGGCAGTACGGCGATCGGCAGCTGCAGGCTGCGACCGACCTTCTGCAGGCCCTGGAACAGGCCGGATCCGCGCTTCTTCGCGGGAGCGGCGGCCTGGGCGGTGGCCGTACTCATCAACTTCCTCCAGTTGGACAAGGCGCCGCCAGAGGACAGTGAAAGGGGGTGACGGCGACGTCTCGGGGGAACGCGGTGGTCTGGACCGCGTGGTCTACACCAATGAGTGGTGTAGACCTGTTGTAGCACGTGAGACTTAGATAAGGAACCTGTGAATTCTGTGCGCTGAGCCATAGCCGGACAGGGGACGACAAAAGGCCCCCGGACCGGGAGGTCCGAGGGCCTTCGGGGGCAGGGGCTTACGCCTTGGTGACGTCCCGCTCCATCTCCTCCTCCAGCTCCTCCGGCTCGCGGCCGGGGGTCGGGAGGTCGAACTTCGTGATCGCGAAGCGGAAGATCACGTAGTACACGAGGGCGAACGCGAGACCGATCGGAATGATCAGCCAGGGCTTCGTCGCCAGGTTCCAGTTGATCACGTAGTCGATCAGGCCGGCCGAGAAGCTGAAGCCGTCCTTCACGCCGAGCGCCCACGAGACCGCCATCGACACCCCCGTCAGCACCGCGTGCACCGCGTACAGCGCCGGCGCGATGAACAGGAACGAGTACTCCAGCGGCTCGGTGATGCCCGTGACGAACGAGGTCAGCGCCACCGACAGCATCAGACCGCCGACCTCCTTGCGCCGGTGCGGATGCGCGCAGTGCGTCATCGCCAGCGCCGCCGCCGGCAGCGCGAACATCATGATCGGGAAGAAGCCGGTGAGGAACTGCCCGGCGTTCGGGTCGCCCGCGAGGAACATGGTGATGTCACCGTGCACCACCGTGCCGTCCGGCTTGGTGTACGAGCCGAACTGGAACCAGACCGGCACGTTCAGGAACTGGTGCAGGCCCACCACCAGCAGCGCGCGGTTCGCGACCCCGAAGATGCCCGAACCCCACGACCCGAGCCCCACCAGCCAGTCGCTGAAGCTCTCCAGGGCGTCACCGATCGGCGGCCAGACCCACAGGCACAACGAGGCGAAGAGGATGCCGACGAACGCCATGATGATCGGCACCAGCCGCCGGCCGTTGAAGAAGCCCAGCCAGTCCACCAGCTTCGTACGGTGGAAACGCTGCCAGAGGTACGCCGTCAGCAGGCCCATGATGATGCCGCCGAAGACCCCCGGGTTCTGGTACGTGTAGCCGGCGAAGGAGTCGTCCGCGCCCAGACAGCCGCCGCCGATGTCCTTGGTCCCGACCGGGCAGGACTTCGGGAACGCGCGCAGCACCGTGTAGTAGACGAGGAAGCCGGCCACCGCCGCCAGCGCCGTCGAACCGTCCGCCTTCTTCGCCATGCCGATCGACACGCCGATGCAGAACAGCAGCGGCAGGCCGAGACTGCCGTCGAGCAGCGCGCCGCCCGCCGCCGCCATCACCTTCGCGACGTTGTCCCACCCCAGCCCGTCGGCGCCGAACACGTCGGGCTGCCCGAGCCGGCCGATGATGCCCGCCGCGGGCAGGACCGCGATGGGCAGCTGGAGGCTGCGGCCCATCTTCTGCAGCCCCTGGAAGAACGTCCCCCAGGGCGACTTCTTCGGTGGGGCCGCGGCTGCGGCGCTCGCGTCACTCATCGGCGTCCTCCCTGGGCACTGCGGATGCATACTGGTGTAGACCAGTTGCGATAGGCTCCCGGAGGCCGCTCGGAACAGGCCGCCGGTGATCGTCATCATTCGGCAGAACGGCGGCATTCGCTCGCGAGACTGGGCCAACCGTGGGCTAACGTGACAAAGCGGACCACCGGTGCGCCACTCACGTTCTTCACGCGTCTCAGGACGGAACGGACAGGGAGAAACACATGGCCAGCAAGGCTGAGAAGATCGTCGCCGGGCTCGGTGGCATCGACAACATCGAAGAGGTCGAGGGCTGCATCACCCGCCTCCGCACCGAGGTCAACGACCCCGCCCTCGTCGACGACGCCGCCCTGAAGGCCGCCGGCGCCCACGGCGTCGTGAAGATGGGCACCGCGATCCAGGTCGTCATCGGCACCGACGCCGACCCCATCGCCGCCGAGATCGAAGACATGATGTGAGCGGCTGACACCCAGCCACGAGGGGCCCGTTCCGGCAGGGGAACAGGGCCCCTCCGCCATGCGGCTACGCTCCTCACATGTCTCGAATCGACGGCCGTACCCCCGAACAGCTCCGCCCCGTCACCATCGAACGCGGCTGGAGCAAGCACGCCGAGGGCTCCGTCCTCATCTCCTTCGGCGACACCAAGGTCTTCTGCACCGCCTCCGTCACCGAAGGCGTCCCGCGCTGGCGCAAGGGCAGCGGCGAAGGCTGGGTCACCGGCGAGTACTCCATGCTCCCCCGCTCCACCAACACCCGCGGCGACCGCGAATCCGTCCGCGGCAAGATCGGCGGCCGCACCCACGAGATCTCCCGCCTCATCGGACGCTCCCTGCGCGCCGTCATCGACTACAAGGCCCTCGGCGAGAACACCATCGTCCTCGACTGCGACGTCCTCCAGGCCGACGGCGGCACCCGTACCGCCGCCATCACCGGCGCCTACGTCGCCCTCGCCGACGCCGTCGCCTGGGCCCAGAACAAGAAGCTCGTCAAAGCCGGCCGCAAGCCCCTCACCGGCACCGTCGCCGCCGTCTCCGTCGGCATCGTCGACGGCACCCCCCTCCTCGACCTCTGCTACGAGGAGGACGTCCGCGCCGACACCGACATGAACGTCGTCTGCACCGGCGACGGACGCTTCGTCGAGGTCCAGGGCACCGCCGAAGCCGAGCCCTTCGACCGCAAGGAGCTCAACGCCCTCCTCGACCTCGCCTCCGGCGGCTGCGCCGAACTCGCCGAGATCCAGCGCAAGGCACTCGAAGGAACTCTCTAGGACGCCACCGCGTCTCTACGCATACGGGCGCACGGCACACAGCCGTGCGCCCCGTCCACGTCTGAACGTACCCAGGGGGAGGACCCGAACGTGAAGCGCCGCCGCAGCATAGCCCTCGCCGTCGCCACGGCCGCCGTCGCAGTCACCAGCCTCGTCGGCTGCGGAGCGCTCGACAAGGCCATGGACTGCGTCAAGACCGCCGACGCCATCGCCACCTCGGTCGACAAGCTCTCGCAGGCCGTCAGCAACGCCTCCAACGACCCCACCCAGATCGAAGAAGCCCTCAACAGCATCGACACCGAACTGGGCAACCTCAAGAACACCACCGACAACGCGGACCTCTCCAAGGCCGTCGACGACCTCCACAAGGGCGTCGACTCCGTCCGCACCGCCGTGAAGAACGGCGACACCACACCGGACATCAAGCCCATCACCGACGCCGCCGCCGAAGTCGGCAAGGTCTGCACCCCCGGCTAGGCCCTCACCGCCCGCCGGCGGGCCAGAGCACGACGCCCCGAACCGTACCGACCCGCTCCCCGGGACTCGGATAATCGGGGCATGACCCGTCTGATCCTCGCCACCCGCAACGCGGGCAAGATCACCGAACTCCACGCGATCCTCGCCGACGCAGGCCTCGACCTCGAACTCGTCGGCGCGGACGCGTACCCCGAGATCCCCGACGTCAAGGAAACCGGCGTCACCTTCGCCGAGAACGCCCTGCTCAAGGCCCACGCCCTCGCCCAGGCCATCGGCCTCCCCGCCGTCGCCGACGACTCCGGCCTCTGCGTCGACGTCCTCAACGGCGCCCCCGGCATCTTCTCCGCCCGCTGGGCCGGCACCCACGGCGACGACAAGGCCAACCTGAACCTGCTGCTCGCCCAGCTCTCCGACATCGACGCCCCCCACCGCGGCGCCCACTTCGCCTGCGCCGCCGCCCTCGCCCTGCCCGACGGCACGGAGCGCGTCGTCGAAGGCCGCATGCCCGGCACCCTGCGCCACGAGCCGGTCGGCACCAACGGCTTCGGCTACGACCCGATCCTCCAGCCGGAGGGCCACGACGTCACCTGCGCGGAACTGACCCCGGCCCAGAAGAACGCCATCAGCCACCGCGGCAAGGCCTTCAGGGCGCTGGTCCCGGTGGTCAGGGAGCTGCTGGGCTGACCACCTTTCGGCCCGGCCGCCCGGGTCGACCGTCCGCCCATGCGGAAGGGCCGCACCGTCCTCGGTGCGGCCCTTCCGCATACGGTGCGGCCGGAGGGACTCGAACCCTCACGGGTGTTACCCCACTGGGACCTAAACCCAGCGTGACTGCCAGTTCCACCACGGCCGCCTGCCCAGCCATGGTAGCGGTCACCCGACCTCCGCCCGCAGGCCGTTGCGCTGCTTCCCCCGGCACCACGTCTCGGGCATGGAATGGCAGTTGGGGCAGAGGTAGCGGAGGTTTTCCCGCCGGTTGTCGAGCCAGTCTCCGTTGATGTGGTCGATCTGCAGAGTGATGCGCCGCCCTCGCCACTCACCCCCGTTCCCGCACTCGATGCAGCGGTAGGGAACGCCCACCTCGGTGAGGGCGCGATGGAGCCGCTCACGGTTCTCGCGCGACGATCCGGCGGGACGTACCCGGAATACCGTGTCCGCGATGCTGCGCGGAGCACTGGCCCGCACCGCGCCCCAGGTGCGTCGCTTGAAGTGCGAGGTGTCGAGGCCGAGGCCGGCCACCCGGCGCCGGACCCTCCGGTGGTTCTGGTCGCTGACCGAGAGTCCGAGGGCGCGCATGACATCGGCGAAGCTGGTGGCCTCGACCACCGCGGCCCGCAGGCGGTCCTCGGGCACGGCGGCGCGTCGGTAGGTGAAGTGGGAGATGTCGACGGCCAGCTTGTCGATCATGTGCCGGAGCGCGCTCCGCGATCGGCCGTCGTCACCTATGCCCAGGAGGCGGGCCATCTCCCTCACGCTCCGCGCGGATGCCGCGACCGTTCGGAGCTCATCGGGTGTGAACGGCAGATCCGTCGATGCACGGTTCAGCCCGGGAAAGTGGCCGACGTCGATTCCGGCAGCCGCGATGCGGCGCCGGATGTGCGAGAGAGTGCCGGTCGCCGGAGGTGCCCCGAGCTTCTGGACGACTTCCCGCAAGGTGGTCGAGGAGGCCACCGCCTCGGCGATGGCGCTGTCGGTGTACTTGCGCCACGGGCTCCGCTGCCGGAAATGGCCGGTGTCGATCCCGTACTCGGCGACCTTCGCCTGCAGCGTCCGCCGTCGTCCGCCGCTCTCCGCGACGCCGAGTCGGCGCATCAGATCCGCCCACCCTCTCGACGCCGCCACGGCGGTGCTCAGACGTTCCCTCGTGTACGCGCTCGTCCCCATCGCGCCCCCTCCTTTGTGCGCTTCTCGTACGGAGTAACGACCCGGATATCGGACGGTCACGTCGTGTCGCGTACGAAGGTCCCCCCGCACGCCGAACGGCCCGCGCCGGAAGGGGGTGGCGCGGGCCGTTCGGGGTGGGGGGAGCGGGGGAGGCCTGCGGGGGTCAGAACTTGGGTTCGGGGGCCTGGGACATCACCATCTGCGCCGCCTCCTCCGGGGTCTCCACCGCCGGCGGGGAGCCGTCCAGGGGGCGCCGGGCCGTCTCCTTCATGCAGGCGACGGCGATGACGCCGACCAGCGCCGCGCCCATCGCGTAGTAGGCGGGCATCAGGTTGCTGCCGGTCGCGCCGATCAGGGCGGTGATGACCAGCGGGGTCGTACCGCCGAACAGGGACGCCGAGAGGTTGTAGCCCACGGACAGGGAGCCGTAGCGCACCTGGGTCGGGAAGAGGGCCGGCAGGGCGGCGGACATCGTGCCGAGGAGGCAGACCAGGGAGAGGCCCAGCATCAGCATGCCGGTCGTGATGGCGGGCACCCCGTCCTGGCCGATCAGCAGGAACGCGGGGAGGGAGAGGACGAGGAAGCCCAGCATGCCCGTCATCAGCACCGGCTTGCGTCCGACGCGGTCGCTGAGTCGGCCCACCTGCGTGATGACCAGCATCAGCAGCACCATCACCAGCAGCAGGACGAGCAGGCCGTGCGTCTCGCTGTATCCGAGCTCGTCGGACAGGTAGGTCGGCATGTACGACAGCAGCATGTAGTCGCAGATGTTGTACGCGCCCACGAGGGCGATGCAGAGGATCAGCGTCGGCCACTGCTCGCGGAAGATCCGGCCCAGGTCGCCCTTGGTCGTGGTCTCCACCGGGTCGGCGGCCTCCGAGGCGTGCGCCGATTCCGATTCGAGCTTGCGGAAGGCGGGCGTCTCGTCGAGTCGCATCCGCAGGTAGAGGCCGACGAGGCCGAGCGGGCCGGCCACCAGGAACGGCACGCGCCAGCCCCAGTCCTCCATCGTGGAGGTGCCCAGCCACGCGCCGAGCACCGTGACGAGGCCGGCCGCGCCGACGTAGCCGGCGAGGGTGCCGAACTCCAGGAAGCTGCCGAAGTAGCCGCGTCGCCGGTCGGGCGCGTACTCGGCGATGAAGGTGGACGCGCCGCCGTACTCGCCGCCGGTGGAGAAGCCCTGCAGCATGCGGAAGAAGACGAGCAGGGCCGGTGCCCAGAAGCCGATGGAGGCGTACGACGGGATCAGGCCGATCGCGAAGGTGCCGACCGCCATGAGGATCATGGTCAGCGCGAGGACCTTCTTCCGGCCCAGCCGGTCACCCATCGGGCCGAACACGAGGCCGCCGAGCGGGCGGACGAGGAAGGCCACGGCGAAGGTCGCGAAGGACGAGAGCAGCTGGACGGTGTCGTTCCCGGCGGGGAAGAAGACATGGCCGAGGGTGACGGCCAGGTAGGCGTAGATGCCGAAGTCGAACCACTCCATGGCGTTGCCGAGGGAGGCGGCCTTGACGGCCCGCTTGACCGCCGCCTCGTCGGTCACCGTGATGTCCGTCCGGCGCAGCCGGGGCTGCTGTCGTCGGGTGACGGCCCGGAAGAGGCGTGGGTGGCGCCTCAGGGCTCCGGGATCGGCGGTGGTGTCGAGGTCGGGGGCCGGCATGGCCGTACGTCCTTTCGCTGGGGGCACTCCAGGAAGGGCGTCTGTTCGGTCATGCCGGTTGCAAACCGATTCCGGCCAGGTTTGCGACCCAGGTCACGCTTCGATCTTCAGGTCCTTGAGGATCTTGGCGACGTGGCCGGTGGCCTTCACGTTGTAGAGGGCGCGTTCGACCTTGCCCTCCTCGTCGACGACGACGGTGGAGCGGATGACGCCCGTCACCGTCTTGCCGTACAGCTTCTTCTCGCCGAAGGCGCCGTACGCCTCCAGGGTCTTCTTGTCGGGGTCGCCGACCAGCGTGACCTTCAGGTGCTCCTTCTCGCGGAACTTCGCCAGCTTCTCCGGCTTGTCCGGTGACACGCCGATGACGTCGTATCCGGCGCCGGCCAGCAGGTCCAGGTTGTCGGTGAAGTCGCAGGCCTGCTTCGTGCAGCCGGGGGTGAGGGCGGCCGGGTAGAAGTAGACGATGACCTTGCGGCCCTTGTGGTCCGCGAGGGAGACCTCGTTGCCGTCCGCGTCGGGAAGGGTGAAGGCGGGGGCGGTGTCGCCGGGCTGCAGTCGCTCGCTCATGGCTCTCCTCGGGGTCGTACGCGTACGACGACCCAGCCTAATGGGGGTCTGTGCCCACCCTTGCAGGCATGAGCTGACAGACTGTCCACAACGACCGGAACACGACCACGGAGGCAGCGGTGTCGGACGCCAGGACCCCTGCGCAGATCGAGGCGGACATCGTCCGCCGGCGCGAGCAGCTCGCCGTCACTCTCGACGAGATCGGCATTCGGGTGCATCCGAAGACGATCATCGGGGACGCGAAGGCGAAGGTGGCCGCTCAGGTCGACCACACCGCCGGGCGGGCGTTCGTCGCCGTGAACCGGTTCGTCTCGGACGTGAAGGTCCGCTTCACGCACGAGGACGGCGCGCCGCGTCTGGAGCGGGTGGTGCCGGTGGCGCTGGTCGCCGTGGCCGTGGTGGGGCTGATCGCCGCGTCCTCCCGCCGGGGCAAGGGGTGAGCGCTTCGGGCGGCCCGCTCGTGGCCCGTCCCGGGTACGGGCGACACGCCCGGGCAGGTAGGTTCGGACCGTGAGCGACAACACGCACGACAAGCTGCCCATCCGGATGCTGCACGACCGCGTCCTGGTCCGGACCGACTCTCCCGAGGGGGAGCGGCGTTCGGGTGGCGGCATCCTGATTCCGGCGACGGCGGCCGTCGGTCGCCGTCTCGCCTGGGCCGAGGTCGTCGCCGTCGGGCAGAACGTCCGTACGGTCGAGATCGGGGACCGGGTCCTGTACGACCCCGAGGACCGTGCCGAGGTCGAGGTGCGGGGCGTGGCGTACGTCCTGATGCGGGAGCGCGATCTGCACGCGGTCGCCGCGGACCGTTTCCAGGGTGCGACCGACTCGACCGGGCTGTACTTGTAGTTCCGGCTGCGCGCAGGGCCTGGTGACCGGTTTCACCAGGCCTTTCCCCTGTTTCTTGCTACGCTCGGGGTACCCGACGAGACGCGCCGTACCGGGTTTCACGACAAGACGACGCACCCCTGTTGATCCGTCTCGCGGAGGTGTTCGTCGTCATGGCCTGGGTTCTTCTCGTCGTCGCGGGTCTGCTGGAGGTCGGCTGGTCGGTCGGCATGAAGTACACCGAGGGTTTCACGCGTCTGTGGCCGAGTGTCTTCACCGCGGCCGGGATCGTCGCCTCGATGCTGCTGCTCTCGCAGGCCGCCAAGACGCTGCCGATCGGTACCGCCTACGGCGTGTGGGTCGGCATCGGCGCGGCCGGTGCGGCGGTGCTCGGCATGGTGGTGCTCGGTGAGCCGGCGACCGCCGCCCGGATCTTCTTCGTCTGTCTGCTGCTGGTGGCCGTGGTCGGCCTCAAGGCGACATCGGGCCACTGACCTGCGGTGCGGCCGGCATGGCGGCCGGCGGTGCCGGCGCGGGCCGGTCCGGCCGTGGGGCCTGGTCCGCCGTGGCGGGCGGGCCCGCCGGGTCGGTGCCCGGGGCCGTGTCCGGGATCCGTACGAGGTCCTGGGCCGGTTCCGCCCCTCGGGGCCCGGCGGGTCCGGTCCCGGGGCCCGGCTGTTCCCGCGGGCCGGCGGCCCCTTCCCGTACGGCCTCCTCCCGGGCCGACGCCCTGGGGACGGTGGGGCGGGGGCGGGCGGGGTGGCGGTGGGGGCCGGGGCCCTCGTAGCCCTCCGTCGCTCCGGGGAGGTCCGGCATCGGGGGCGGGGGCGGTTCCTCGGCGCCTTCCATCAGCCGGAGGTCGAAGTCCTTCGCCGGCACTCCGGCGAGCGCGTCGCGGGTGAACTGGGCCCAGATCTCGGCGGGTGCTCCGCCGCCGTTCATCCGGGGCAGTCCGAGCGCCCCGTACAGCGAGAGCTGCCGGCCCGTGTCCGGGTCCTGGCCCATCATGGCGACGACGGTGGCGAGTTCGGGGGTGTAGCCGGCGAACCAGGCCGCCCTGTCGTCCTCCGCCGTGCCGGTCTTGCCGGCCGCGGGTCGCCCGGCGGCGAGTGCCGCGGTGCCGGTGCCGCCCTCGACGACGCTTCTGAGCACGGAGGTCGTGGTGTCGGCGGCCTCGCGGCCGATGACCTGGCGGTTGTCGGTGCCCGGCAGGGCGAATTCCTCGCCGTCCCTGACGACCTTGTCGACCATGGTGTACGCGCCGTGTTCGCCGTGGTTGGCGAGGGTCGCGTAGGCCTGGGCGAGGTCGAGGACGCTGGCGGTGGCGGGGCCCAGTGCGATGGAGGGCGAGGCGGTGAGGTCGGGGGTCCGGCGCGGCAGGCCGAGCGCGACGGCGGTGTCGCGGACCCGGCCGGGGCCGACGTCGACGGCCATCTGGGCGTACACGGCGTTGACCGAGAAGTCGGTGGCGGACCGCACGGTGAGGGAGCCGTAGCTGGTGTCGTCCTCGTTGGCCGGGTCGTAGGGGGCGCCGCTCCAGCCCTGCACGGGGCGCCGGTTGTCGCCGTCGTAGAAGGTGTTCGGGGTGATCCGCTCGCCGTCCTGGGTCTGGGCGCCGTGCTGGAAGGCGGCGGCGAGGACGAAGGGCTTGAAGGTGGAGCCGACCTGGTAGTCGCGGCGGGTCGCGTTGTTGACGAACTGGCGGGTGTAGTCGATGCCGCCGTAGAGGGCGACGACCTTGCCGCTCGCCGGGTCGATGGCCGCGCCGCCGACGCGTACCCAGCGGTCGGCGGGGTGGCGTTCCGGGTCGAGCTTCGCGGTCACGTTCTCCTCGACGGCCTTCACGAAGGCGTCCTGCTTGCCGCGTTCCAGGGTGGTGGTGATGCGGAACCCGCCCGCGGCGAGGGTCTTCTCGTCGACGACGCCGTGCTCGGTCAGGTACTGCTCGACGGCCTGCACGAGGTAGCCGCGCTGCCCGGAGAGCCCGCTGGAGGCGTGCACCGGCTGCGGGGTGGGGAAGACGGCGGCGGTGCGGGCGGCGGGGGAGAGCCAGCCCTCCTTGACCATGCCGTCGAGGACGTAGTGCCAGCGGGCGAGGGCCCGGTCCCGGTTCTCCGGGTGGGTGGCGACGTCGTAGGCGTTGGGGGCGTTGAGCAGGGAGGCGAGGTAGGCGCCCTCGGAGGCGTCGAGGTCCTTGGCGTCCTTGCCGTAGTAGGCGCGGGCGGCGGCCTGGACGCCGTAGGCGTTGCGCCCGAAGTAGCTGGTGTTCAGGTAGCCCTCGAGGATCTCCTCCTTGCTCTTCTCGCGGCCGAGCTTGAGCGCGATGAAGAACTCCTTGGCCTTGCGGGTGAGGGTCTGTTCCTGGCCCAGGTAGTAGTTCTTGACGTACTGCTGGGTGATGGTGGAGCCGGACTGGCGTCCCTTGCCGGTGAGGGTGTTCCAGGTGGCGCGGACCATCGCGCGCGGGTCGACGGCCTGCGAGGTGTGGAAGTCGCGGTCCTCGGCGGCGAGGACGGCGTGCTGGACGGCGACCGGGATGCGCTCCAGGCTCACGTTCTCCCGGTCGACCTCGCCGTCGCGGGCGAGCTGGGTGCCGTCGCGGTAGAGGAAGAGGTTGGACTGGGCGACCGCGGTGGCGTTGGCGGGCGGGATGTCCACGAGGAGGTAGCCGGCGACGAAGGCGCCGCCCAGCAGCAGGGCACCGAACACGAGGAGGCCGAGCAGGCGCCGGAGGACGCGGCGCGGGCGGCTGCGGGTGCGGTGGCCGGGGCGCTTCGGCGGTGGGGCGGGGACGGTGGGGTCCCTCGGGTCCCAGACGGAGTCGGCATCGGGCGGTGTGAGGACCTCGCGCGCCGCACCAGACGGCATACCGGATGAAGGGGACATAACACTACATCCTGCCCCCGTGGGGGGCCGTGCGGCCGGAAATCCGCTCGCGACGACACGGGAAATCCCACTAAGGTCGGGCGCTTTGGCGCAGACAGCACCGATCGGTGTCACAAGGGAGGGGACGGGAGCATGCTCCGGCTCTACGCCACGGTGGCCGCGGGGGGCTTCCGGCGCCATGCCACCTACCGGGTGGCCACCGCGGCAGGCGTGTTCACCAACACCGTCTTCGGCTTCATCCTGTCGTACACCTATATCGCCCTCTGGAACGCCCGTCCCTCGCTCGGCGGATACGACATGGGCGACGCGCTCGCCTATGTGTGGATCGGCCAGGGGCTCATCACCGTGTGCGGACTCATGGGCGGCGGCTTCGAGGACGAGCTGATCGAGCGGATCCGCACCGGCGACATCGCGGTCGACCTCTACCGGCCCGCCGACCTCCAGACCTGGTGGTTCTCGGCCAACCTGGGCCGCTCCGCCTACCAGCTCCTCGGCCGCGGCGTCCTGCCGATGGTGTTCGGCGCCCTCGTCTTCGACGTCACCCTGCCGACGAGCCCCTGGACCTGGCCCGCCTTCCTGCTCGCCGTGACGCTCGGCTCGATCGTCAGCTTCGCCATCTGGTACCTGGTCGCGATGAGCGCGTTCTGGCTGCTCGACGGGCAGGGCGTGGTCCAGGTCGCCTGGCTCGGCGGCCTGTTCTTCTCCGGCATGCTGCTCCCGCTCGGCGTCTTCCCGGGCGCGCTGGGCGAGGTGGCCCGGACGCTCCCCTGGGCCTCGATGCTCCAGGTGCCGGCGGACGTCTACCTGGAGCGGTACGAGGGCTGGGCGCTGGTGCGGGCGTACGCGTTCCAGGGCGGCTGGGCGGTGGCCCTGCTGGCGGCGGGCCGGGCGGCCCAGGCGGCGGCGACACGGAAGGTGGTGGTGCAGGGTGGCTGAGCACTCGACGGAGGCGTCCGGGGCCGGGGCGGTCGGGGACGTACGGCCGGGGGGTGAGTCCGGGGCGGTCGGGGGCGTACGGCCGGGAGGCGAGTCCGGGGCGGTGGGGGACGTACGGCCGGTGGACGAGTCCGGGGCGGTCGGGGGCGTACGGCCGGAGTCAGGCTCCCGGGCCGGGTCCGAAGCCGAGGCCCGGGCCGGGGCCGCGGCGGCGGGGGACGGGCGGCCCGGGCGGGTGCCGATGGCCCGGGCGGCGGGGGAGGCACGCTCCGCGCCGGTGCCGGCGGTCCGGGCGGCGGCCGAGGCGTGGCGGACGTACCGGATGATCGCGGCGATGTGGATCCGCTCGACGATGACGTACCGCTCGTCCTTCGCCCTGACCCTCCTCTCCTCCTTCACGGTCACCTTCTTCGACTTCGTCGTCATCCTCCTGATGTTCGGCCAGGTCGAGGGCCTCGGCGGCTTCGCCTTCGCCGAGGTCGCCTTCCTGTACGGGACGACGGCGACCTCCTTCGGCCTCGCGGACCTGGTGATGGGCTCGCTGCCGCGGATGGGCAAGCGGGTGCGGGACGGCTCCCTGGACACCTTCCTGCTGCGTCCGGCGCCGGTCCTGGCGCAGGTCGCGGCGGACCGTTTCGCGCTGCGGCGACTGGGCCGGGTGGCGCAGGGCCTGCTGGTCCTGGGCTGGGGCCTGGTCCTGCTCGACGGCGTCGTCTGGACACCGCTGAAGGTGCTGCTGGTGCCGGTGATGCTGCTGAGCGGGGCGCTGATCTTCGCTGCGCTGATGGTGGCCGGGGCGTCCGCGCTGTTCTGGCTCCAGGACGCGGCGGAGGTGACGAACTCCTTCACGTACGGCGGCAACACGATGCTCCAGTACCCGCCGACGATCTTCGCGCAGGACCTGGTGCGGGGCGTCGTGTACGTCGTACCGCTGGCCTTCGTGAACTGGCTGCCGGCCCTGTACGTGCTCGGCCGGCCGGCGCCGGCCGGGGTGCCGGGATGGACGGCGTTCGCGTCGCCGCTGGTGGCGGTGGCGTGCTGCGCGGTGGCGGGACGGGCGTGGCGGACGGGCCTGCGGGCGTACCGATCGACGGGAAGCTGACATGACCTTCATCGAACTCGACGGCCTGGAGAAGACGTTCACGGTGCGGCGGCGGGCGGGCCTGCTGCGTCGCGAGAAGCGGGAGGTCAGAGCGGTCGACGGCATCTCCTTCACCGTGGAGAGAGGGGAGATGGTCGGCTACATCGGCCCGAACGGTGCCGGGAAGTCCACGACCATCAAGATGCTCACGGGCATCCTCACCCCGAGCGGCGGCCGGCTGCGGGTGGCCGGCATCGACCCCTCAAGGGAGCGGACGAGGCTGGCCGGGCGGATCGGGGTGGTCTTCGGCCAGCGCACGACCCTGTGGTGGGACCTGCCGCTGCGGGACTCGTACGCGCTCGTCCACCGCATGTACCGGATCCCGGACGCCCGGTTCCGGGAGAACCTGGCGCGCTGCGTGGACCTCCTGGAGCTGGGCGACCTCCTCGACGTCCCCGTGAGGCAGCTGTCCCTCGGTCAGCGCATGCGCGGGGACGTCGCGGCGGCCCTGCTGCACGACCCGGAGGTGCTGTACCTGGACGAGCCGACGATCGGCCTGGACGTCGTGTCGAAGGCGAAGGTGCGGGAGTTCCTGAGGGAGCTGAACGCGACCCGGGGCACCACGGTCCTGCTGACGACCCACGACCTGACCGACATCGAGCAGCTGTGCCGGCGGGTGATGGTCATCGACCACGGGCGCCTGATGTACGACGGGGAGCTAGCGGGCCTCCACGAGGTCGGGGAGAGCGAACGGCTGCTGGTGGTCGACCTGGCGCGCGAGACGCCCCCGATCGACGTGCCGGGCGCCCGTTTCGTGCGTGCCGAAGGGCCACGGCAGTGGCTGGCCCTGCCGGCCTCCGCGTCGGCGGCCCCGGTGGTGGCGGCGGTGGCGGCGGCGTACCCGCTGGTGGACCTCTCGGTGCGGGAGCCGGACATCGAGGCGGTGATCGCGCGTATGTACGGGGAAGGGGTGACGGGCGGAGGGGGCGCCGGGGGAACTCCGGGTGCGGCTGAGGAGTCCCTGAGGTAGGGAGGTGAGGTGATGGTCAGCTTCACGTACACCGCGGCGGACGCGGAGAAGAGCCGAGGAGTCCGCCGCATGAAGGCCCTGGCGACGGGCCTGCTCGCACTGGTCGCGGCGATCTACGCCCTGGCCACCTGGGCGAAGTCCTCGGACGCGGGCGCCTGGGCGGGCTACGTGGCGGCCGCGGCGGAAGCCGGCATGGTCGGTGCGCTGGCGGACTGGTTCGCGGTGACGGCGCTGTTCCGGCGCCCCCTGGGGCTGCCGATCCCGCACACGGCGATCATCCCCACCAAGAAGGACCAGCTGGGCGCGTCGCTCGGCTCCTTCGTGGGCGAGAACTTCCTCTCCGCGGACGTCGTCCGGGGCAGGCTGCGCGGCTTCGCCATCGCGAGCCGCCTGGGCACGTGGCTGGCCGACCCGGCGCACGCGGACCGCGTCACCTCGGAACTGGCCGCGGCCCTGCGCGGGGCGCTGACGGTGCTGCGGGACGCGGACGTGCAGGCGGTGGTCGGGGAGGCGATCACGCGGAGGGCGGAGGCCGCGGAGGTGGGCCCGCCGCTGGGCAAGACCCTGGGCAGGATCGTGGCCGACGGCGCGCACCACCGGGCGGTGGACCTGATCTGTGCGCGGGGCCACGACTGGCTGGTGACCCACCGGGGCTCGGTGATGGAGGCGATCGAGGGCGGCGCCCCGGGCTGGACGCCGCGCTTCGTGGACCGCAAGGTGGGCGACCGCGTCTACCGCGAGCTGCTCCGCTTCGTGACGGAGATGCGGGACATGCCGGGCCACCCGGCGCGCGCCTCGATCGACCGTTTCCTCACGGACTTCGCGGCCGACCTCCAGGCCGACACGGACACCCGGGCCCGCGTCGAACGCCTCAAAGGCGAGATCCTGGCCCGCCCGGAGGTGCAGGAGATCATCGCCTCGGCCTGGTCCTCGGTCCGCGCCCTGCTGCTGGCCGCGGCGGAGGACGACGAGAGCCAGCTGCGCCGCCGCGCCCGCGCCTCCCTGATCGCCCTGGGCAAGCGCCTGGCCTCGGACACCCGCCTCCAGGCCAAGGTCGGGGGCTGGGCGGAGGACGCGGCGGCGTACGTGGTGACGACCTACCGCACCGAGATCACGTCCCTGATCACGGACACGGTCGCCGGCTGGGACGCCACCCAGACCTCCAGGAAGATCGAGGCCAACATCGGCCGCGACCTCCAGTTCATCCGCATCAACGGCACGGTGGTGGGCGCGTTGGCGGGCCTCGCGATCTACACGGTGAGCCACGCCTTGGGCGGGTGAGGGCCCGCCGCGTGGCGTGAGGCGGCGGCCGCCCGGCCGCTCCGAGCGGCCCGCCGCCGGGCGGGTTCGTCCCGGGGCCCAGCCCGCACCGGGGGCCCGGATGGGCGTCCGGTCATAGGAGGGGGGCGCCCCCGGCGGGCACCGCGTCATAGGACGGCTGGCGGCCCGCGGTGGGCGTCCGGGCTGTGGCTCAGGCCGCCTTGCGGGTGAAGGCGTACGAGGTCGCGGCCATGGCTCCGGCCACGGAGAACACGGCGGGCCAGGCCCCGATCTTCTTGGCGAGCGGGTGCGACCCGGCGAAGGCGGCCACGTAGGCGGCCGTCAGCCCGCCGGCCACCTTCGCCCCACCGACCTGCTGCCACTCCCGCGCCGCCACCCCGCCGGCCACCGCGAGCACGGCCCCGCCGAGCGGCCGCTTCTTGGTCCACCGGGCAACGGCGTACCCGCCGACGAGCCCAGCGGCGGCGATGACGGGGGAGGGGATGCGGGGCATGGCGGGGCCTTTCGGTCGGAGGGTTGCCCTTCGAGCGTACGAGCTCAGCCAGGGCTTGCCGGGGCTGGGGCGCGGTCCCGTAGCGGGGCCTCCGACTCAAATCTCTCGAACATGGTTGCCAGGCGGTCCAGCGAGGACCGCTTGGTCGTCCCGTCCTCGGGTCCGTCGGGCAGCCGGTCCCACGAGACGGCCGGTGCCGAATCGGCATCCTCGATCCACTCGGCCAGGGCATGGTGGTCGGGACGCTCGTTCGGTGCGATCACGTCGTACATCAGCGTGCTCGCGGCCGAGTTCACCGCTGTGCTGAGTGCGTTGACGCGGTCGCCCAGCCGCGTGACCCCCGAGTCGACCAGACCCTTCAGTACCCGGACCATCGCGAGAGCGGTGGGCTTGTGATCGATGACGTCCAGCCGCAGAGCCGTGTTGATCATGTCCTGGCTGCCGCATGCGATTTCCACAGGGCGGTAGTCGTGCCCGTCGCGGAACATTTCGGCGGCCCACCACAGTCGGGCGAAGGCCTGGGTGTAGTGGGGCCCGCAGAACCGGGCGGTGCTGACCTTCTTCGCCGTGCCATCCGCGGACTTTCCTGTCGGGAGGTGCCTCCACAGGACGTAGTCGGGGGCGACGGCCAGGGCCAGGAAGTTCCAGGGTTCGGGCCGCGCGGCCTCTGCACGCGTCATGCGGAGCGTGGCGTGCAGGCGTGGGGCCAACCAGGCGTCCGCAGCGGGGCGTGAGCCGTCGAACCGGTGCATCGCCTCGTCGAGGAGCTCTCGTACCGGTGCCGTGTGCCACCGGGCCGAACGGTCCTCGATCGGGTTGCTCGCACGGAGCACCGCGGCGAGTGGGAGGCGCTCCTGGCCGGCACGGACGCCACTGGTCAGGTAGGTGGAGGCCGCCGCGGAACTCAGCGTCGCCATTCTCTCGGGGGCGTTGCCCTCGGGCGGTCTCATCGGGTCGCCCCTTCCTGGGCACGGGAGACGGATCGGATCGTCGAAGTCAGGTTCTTGGGGATCTGTGCCCGTCGCGCCGCGGCGAACTGGATGCGGGGCTGGAGTTCTGTCCAGCCGTTGCCCTCCGCGCGACGGCTCTGCGCCTCGGCAAGGGCGTCCGGCATCGGAAGCCCCGGAAGCACGTCCGGGAGCATCAGGCGGAGGACGGACTCCCGCCACCCGCCCGGGAGCTGTGGTGTTCCGTCCTCGTCCTGGTCAAGGTCGCCGAGCGCGGCGTGGAACATTGCCGTCCATGCCTCAGCGGCGATCTGCGCTGCGACGAGTCCCGCGGTGGCCTTCTCCAGTTGCCCCCGGGCGCCCTTGAGCAGCTCGGTGAGGCCCTCGAAGGCGGTATTCAGGAGCACGGTGGGCACGTCACCGCTGGTGTCCACCAACCACGGCGTGTCCTTGAAAGGACGCAGCCAATGTCGGGGGCCGTCGCGGAAGTCCTCCTCGACTATTTCCATCTCGTTCTGGCGTGCGGTTGTCCGTGTCAGGAAGTCGACGACCCAGGGGTCCTCGCAGCCGCCGATGATGCGCCCGTCCACGCCCCCGTGGTTGCCGACGAAGCGGACGTCGAGGACGGCTCGGGCGAGGTGCTCGGAGCGCCGGATCCGTACCTCGCCGTGCCAGTGGCTGTCGTGCCGATCGCGATGGAGCCGGGTGACGACGCGAGTGTTCGTCGCCCCCTCCGTCAGCACGGCCACGCAGGCGACCCCGGCCCACGGGCCGTCGGCGAGTTCCTCGGTGGGGGCGGAGACAGTGACCTCGAGGAAGCCCTCCACCCAGTCGTCGCGCTCGATCTCGTGGAAGGCGACAACGCGCTCACGCTGAGAAATAAGGGACAGCTGCAGCGGCTTTCCGTCGATGCTCGCCCCCTTCACGCTGATGTCGATCTTTCCGACGAGCCTGGGGTAGGGGTGGACGGTGTTCACGCGGAGGCCTCCCGCGCCTGCTGGATGTCCACGACCAGGCCCGCCATGGCGGCGGCCACGGGATGGCTGGTGACGTCGGTGACGCCGCCGAACCGGACCGTGCGCACGTCGGGTGCGACGACGAGCCTGCCGTCGACAATCGTGCAGTTCTCCTTGGCCGTCAGTTCCGCCCAGCCGAGGGCGGGGCGCCCGCCGGACCTCACATCGAACTTGACCACGGGAACGAGGTGCCACGGATCGTCGCGTTGGGGGACGTTCAGGGTCACGTCCAGTACCCATGCCCCATCGGCCTCGACCCGACCGGAGACGCGGTCGACGACCGGGTAACCGGTGCTGCGTCGCCCCGTTCCGGCCGGGGGCAGGTCGAGTCGAAGCAGCCTGCGGAGCACCTCGGGCCCAGCACTGTCCTCGCGCGGCGCCCGGCGTCCGACGATTCCTCGGAGGGCGGCGTCCATGCCGGCGTTGAATTCGGTGAGCCTTCGCGGTGCGTTGGGGTACAGCGCGGAGAGCTCCTCCGTGTTCCCCCAACGATCGTGCTCCGGAGGCTCGGCGGCGCGGAGGAAGGCCTCGGCCGCGTGCACGTCGTCGCTGTCGTCGCCGGTGGCGAATCCGGCGAGGAGTACGGCCTGGAAGGGGTCGACGGCCATGCCCAGACCGCGGGGACGGCGAGCCGTGACGGTCATGCGGGTGCCGCGCATGCACACGATGCGGCTGTGGTCCTCGTCCGTGTCGGCGGCCGGAGTGACCAAGAGGACGGCGTGGTGGGCGCGGGATGGCGCCCGGCGACCCTCGGACCTCAGCGGAGGGACGTCGAGGCGTACCTCGGCGGCGACGACCTGGTCCGGAGTGGTGAGCTCGGTGACGGTCTCGCCGTCGAGGTGGGCCTGGAAGGCACGGGCGAGCGCCGGGTGCCGCTCGTGCGGGTCGACCCGCCGCTCGGGGATGACGACCTCGTCGTTCCGCAGGGTGCGCACGGAGGCCTCCAGCATGGCCGGGACGGAGGCTCCCGCGGTCATCGCGGCCCAGAAGTTGTCGGCGACGGCGCTGTGCAGTGCCTCGTGCATCTCCTCCAGCGAGTTGCCGACACCTGAAGCGTCGTGGGCGCCGACGACGAGGAACGACGTGCCGGGGTCCTCGCTGTCGCGGTTCAGCTTCAGGCTCGCGACCTCCGTGTCGGTGGCCCACCAGGACCGGGAGACGCTCTCGTGCTCCTTCTCGGTGTCGGGTTCCCCGAGCCATGCCGGTCCGGCGTAGGAGACCCCTTCGACCTCCCGCCACGGGAGGTCGAGTCGGCCGACGACCCGGCGGGCGCTGCGTCCTTCGTGGCTCTCCGACAGGGTGCTGTTCATCAGTACGAGACCGAGCCGACTCGTCGACCACAGCGTGGCCTTGCCCAGGCCGAACGAACCACCGGCACGGTCGTTCCGCTTGTGGCTGTCGAGCTGTCGACGAACCACGGCGGCGTATCGGCCGTCACCGTACTCGGGGCCGGTGAGGCCGGCCGCGTTGTAGTCGTCCACGCGCAGGAGCAGCAGCGAGGACTCCTCGCGAATCACCCGGAGGCCCTCGTCCAGAACCCGGCCGACTTTCTGTCGGGACTGGGACGCCGCCGCGTAGTGGGCTTCCAGTTCGTTCCACTTCAGCGCGTCGAGGAACGCCTTGAGGTTCTCTCCGGTCAACTCGTGCAGGGTGAAGCGCACCCGCACGGGGCGGGTGGGATCCAGCCGCTCGTCCAGGGAGTTCTGCACGGTCTCGCGCGCGAGTACGGCGAGGCCCGCGTCGAACGCGAAGGCGGCGGCGTTGCCGTACTCTCTGCCCCCGTCGCGATGGGCAAGGCGGTGGTGCCAGCCGATCGGCAGCCGGGATCCGGCATCGGTGTCCCTCAACACGACGGTGGCGGTGTCGGTGCCGAGAAGATCCGCGATTCTGGGCATGAGCTCGACGCGCGGCTGTGCCCTGCCGGTCACCCAGGCAGACACGGCCGCGCGGGTCAGGCCGAGTCGCTGGGCGAACTCGGCCTGAGTAAGCCCGCTTCGTCGGAGCTGGCGCCCGAGCCACACGCCGAAGTCCTCGCCGTCGTCCATGGCCTCCTCTTCCGCCTGCAAGCCGAGTACAGGGAGCACTCTACCAGCGGCCGTTTGACATTCAAGATCACGTCAAACGACATTTGACTCGGTTGGCATCCCGGAGCGCCAGCGGCTCATCGGGCAGAAGTGAGGAAGTCGGACGTTTGATGCCTTATCACCCCCGCCTGGCGGTGTTCGCCAACGGGGTGGACGGCACCAAGATCAAAGCGCTACCGTCTTCAACCAAGCCTGGAGCGGGTCCACTTGGAATTCCGGGTTCGTAGCAGAGCCCTGCCCTCATCCGGGGTCGTGCCTCTGTCCTGCGTCGCGCTGTCATCATGCGGCCCGGCTCCCGCGAGCCTGTCCGCACAACGAGGGGAAGTGCACGACCTATGGCCAGGAACGAGAAGCGGTTCATCGAGCAGTACATGGCCCTGACGCCGCAGCTGCGGCCCGCCTACCGGAGGGCCGCGGGTGTCAGGCTCCGGGAGCTCAACCGGATGTTGGAGCAGGTCCGGCTGCCGCTGCCCGTTGTGGGGGCGACCTCGGCGGCTCCCGTCTGCCCCGGGACGGGCAGCAGCCGCATGCACCGGACGTGTCGCGGGCGCCGCCCGCTCCGCCGCGTCGTCCCGCGGTGCACGGTCACCACCACGACCACCGTCACCCGGACCGCCACGACGGTCACCACGGTCGTCACCACGACCTTCGACAAGAAGTAGGGGCGAGCCCTTCGCCTCCGCCGCGTGCGGGGCCGGCACCTGGTGCCGGCCCCGCGGGTCCCTTTTGCTCCCCCACTTCTCCGCGGTTTGGATCTCCACGAGACAGGTGCACCATGACTGACGGTCAGTTCGCCGACCCCGCTCTCTCCCCCGTGATCGCCACCGTGCTGCGCCAGTCCTCGGTGGTGCTGCAGACGTACAAGGTCGACCCGGGGCTCGTACAGGAGCACGCGAACGGCGAACGCCGCATCACCCAGGGTGGCTACGGCGAGCGCCAGCTCTTCGAGCTCGTCCAGAACGCCGCGGACGAGATCGCCGCGACCCCTGGAGGAAAGCTGCACGTGGTCCTCACGGACCAGTACCTCTACTGCGCGAACGAGGGCTCTCCCGTGACGCCCGAGGGCGCCGAGACCATCCTGCGTATGAGCGTCTCCCGCAAGCGAGGCGGTCAGATCGGCCGTTTCGGCGTCGGGGTCAAGTCCGTGCTCTCGGTCAGTGACACCCCGCAGTTCTTCAGCCGCAGCGGCAGCTTCGGCTTCGACCGCGAATGGTCGGCGGGCGAGATCGCCCAGGCCCTCGGCAAGGAGGGCGACATCGACATGGACACTCCCGTGCTGCGCATGGCCCGGCCCCTGGACGTCGAACAGGAACGCGCCGACGACGCGGACCTGGACAGACTTCTGCAGTGGGCGACGACCGTGGTCCGCCTGCCGCTGCTGCCCGGCGCCGCGGACCGGCTCGCGCGCGACATCAACGGCCACAAGGCGCGCGACGGACGGGAGACGGAGGCGTTCCCCTCGCACTTTCAGCTCTTCTCCTCGCACGTCGGCCAAGTGCTGCTCCACGACGCACGGCGCATGCCGCCGGTGAGGCGCGAGATCTCCGTTCAGATCAAGGGCGTCCACCGCACCCTGAGGGAGGTGACGCGCGGCGAGAAGCAGACCGTCGAGGAGTGGAAGGTCTTCTCCGTAGCCCACACCCCCACCGCCGAGGTCGAGGCCAGCGCGGGCGAGCTGCACAACCGCCCGGAACTCGACATCTCGTGGGCCGTACCCGAGTACACGGTCCGCAACGGCCTGTACACCGTCCCGGTCGGGAAGGGCGCCTTCTGGGCCTTCTTCCCCACCAAGTACGAGGTGTCGCTGACCGGCATCCTCAACGCGCCGTGGAAGACGAACGAGGACAGGCAGCACCTGCTCGACGGCACTCCCTTCAACCTGGAACTGCTGAGCGTCGCTGCCCGGCTGGTCGTCGACACGCTCCCGAAACTCGTGCCCGCCGACGACCCCGCCGCCTACCTTCCGCTCCTGCCGGGTCGCACGAAGGAGAAGCTGAACTGGGCGGACGACTACTTCCTCCGACAGGTGTGGGCCATCGCGGCCGAGCAGCCCTCCCTGCCGGACCAGGACGGCAAACTGCAGCGCCCCAAGGAACTCTTCATCACGCCCGCGAACCTCGAGAAGGACTGGCTGCGCATCTGGTCCGAGTACGAGGGGCGGCCGGCGGGGTGGCTTCACCCGTCCGTGGACTATGCGGAGAGCCACGTACGCCGGGGCAAGGTGAACCACATACTCGACGCCGCCGGGAAGAAGCCCGAGGGCGTCAAGGACTGGCTCGAGGCGCTGGTCGCCGACGGCACCCCCGAGTCGTCCTGCCACGCCATCGAGATCCTTTCCTCGATGGTGATGAAGGACGCTGCCGGTCGCACGCGGGGGGACTCGGACATCACGGCGGAAGCCCGTCTGGCCAGGATCGTCCTGACCGAGAAGAACGGGATGATGGCCCCCGCCGCGGGGGAGATCTTCCACCGGACCGCCGCGGACTCCCTGCGCGACGACATGAACTACGTCGACCCCCGGATCTCCGATCGCCCGGACATGGCGCGTCACCTGCACAACATCGGCATCCGCGTCGCCGACGCGCAGGGCCGCTTCGAAGGCGTGCTGGACCAGGGGTTCGCCCACTACGACAACGCGGCGTGGTCCAACTTCTGGCTGCTCCTGCGAAGCGCCGGTGGCAACGTCCAGGTCGACCGCATCCGCGCGAAAGTGCCGAAGCCCGCGGAGGTCCTCCGGGTGCGCACGGTCGATGGGCGGTACCGGCCGATGCGCGACTGCCTGGTCCCCGGTCCGGTCGTACCCGGCGACGGCAGCCGCGACGAGTCCGTCGCCGTCGACATGGGTTTCCACGAGGGCGACCGTGCCGTCTTCCGTGAGCTCGGCCTCGGTGACCGGCCCACCTCAGGCCACCGGCCGAACGACGAATGGTGGTTCGAGGAGTACCGGGAGGCCGTCCACGCCGCTCATCTGCGTGCCCTGCCCCCGAACTCCCCTCGTACCAGCATCTCTCGGCTGGTGGTGGAGGGTGCTCCGATCGCGGGGCCGCTGCACCTCCTCCCCGAGCTCTCAGACGAGGGCCGGGCGGCCTTCGTCGGCACGCTCACCGAGTCCGGTGTCGTGGAGAGCTGGAACAAGCAGTACGGTGCGAGCACCGCGTCCCGTCAGGCGATCGTCTCCCCGCTGCGCTGGATGATCTCCAAGCACGGCCTGGTCAGGACATCCGCCGGTCTTGTCAAGGTCGCGGAGGCCGTCGGGCCGCAGCTCAAGGAGTACGGGGCGATCCTTCCCGTCGCGGAGATCGCGCCCGAGGTCGCCAAGAAGCTGAAGATGCCGACGACGCCGGAGCAAGTGCCCATGGCGCGTTGGGGCAAGCTGCTCGACCGTGTGCTGGAGAGCGAGGACGACGCCTTCATCGGACGGGCGTACGCGCTGCTGATGCGTGTCGGGTTCGCTTTTCCCGACGGCGTCGGCACGCGCTGCAGGGTGGGCAACGCGTGGGAGGAGCGCGCCGACGCGGAGATCGCTGTGGCCACCAACACCACGGACTTCAACGAGCTGGTCCGCGAAGGCCTGCCCGCCCTGCTCGTCGCCGACAAGACGGACGCCGGGAGCGCCAAGGCCATGATCGACGAGTGGGGCATGCTCAAGGTCTCGGACGTCATCGCCAAGGAGATCCGTCAGGTGAAGGCGGGACCGGCAGTGGCGCTCTTCGACGAGTTCACCACGGTCCGCACGCGGATCGGCAACGCGGGTAGCAGCCTCAAGATCCAGCGCTGCTCCGAGCTCGAGCAGATCGTTCGCACGCCCATGGGCGTGAATCCGAATCCGCTCCAGTGGGCGCGCAAAGGACAGACGCTCTACGTGCTGGAGTCCCTCAACCGCCTGCAGGTGCTCCGTGCCGCCGACGAGGAATTCAAGTGGGGCTTCGGCGTCAAGGGCTGCGAGCAGGCGCTCGCCCTGCAGGACCGTCAGGCACAGGACAAGGAACTCCAGGCCCGGCTGCGTGCGGTGCGCGAGAGCGAGAGCATCATCGACAAGATCGCCCTGCTGATCGGTGAGGAGGCGCTGCGAGGCGAGCTTCCGCCGGGGCTCATGGAGAGCGAGATCAACGAGCACGGCGCCCAGCCCGACATCCGCCGCGTCGCGGAGATGGCCTTCAACGCCCACGGCGAGTCCATCCTGCGTGTGCACGCACGGGACCTCGCCCTCGAGTTTCCGACCCGCGCCCCGAGCTCCTTCACCGGCAATGACAAGGCGCTCAGGTTCGTGACGGACCTCGGCTTCCCGGACTCCTTCGCGGGGTCGCGGGTGCCCGCGCTCGACCCCCGTCTGGAGGTCGACGGTCCGTCGGAGTTCCCGGCTCTTCACCCGTACCAGGAGCAGCTGGCGCAGGCCCTGCTGGGGCTGTTGACGAATCCGACGCCGCAGCGCGGCATGCTCAGCCTCCCTACGGGCAGTGGCAAGACTCGTGTGACGGCCGAAGGCGTGATTCGTTGGATGCGCGACCGCGGCGACCTGCCGGGGCCCGTCCTCTGGATCGCCCAGACCGAGGAGCTGTGCGAGCAGGCGGTACAGAGCTGGAAATTCGTCTGGTCCAAGGTCGGTCCCGAGCTCCCCCTCGTCATCAACCGTCTGTGGACGACCAACGAGGCGACGCCAGTGGACGGTCGACCGCATCTCGTCGTCGCCACCGACGCCAAGCTCGAGCACTGCCTGGGGACGGACGACTACGCGTGGCTGAGGGAGACGGCCTCCCTGGTCATCGTGGACGAGGCGCACACCGCGATGTCACCGCGCTTCACCGAGCTGCTGGCACACCTCGACCTGACGCACCACCGCACGAGCCGGCACCTCGTGGGGCTCACCGCCACCCCGTACCGCAACAACGCCGAGCTGACCCGACTGCTGGTGCAGCGCTTCGGGAACCGGCTCGACACCGGAGTGTTCGACGGTGACCTCGCCGACGCGATCCGGCAGCTGCAGGACATCGGCGTTTTGGCTCAGGTCAAGCATCGGGAACTGCACGGTGGAGAGATCTCTCTGACGCCGGACGAGCTCAAGCGTTCGGAGCGGTTCGCCACGCTGCCCAAGGGCGCCGAGCAGCGGCTCGCGGACGATCACGACCGTAACCAGCGCATCGTCGACGAGATCGTCGCCATGCCTGCCGACTGGCCCGTCCTGGTGTTCGCCACCTCCGTCGCGCACGCCAAGTTCCTGGCCGCGAAGCTCGGCGACCGCGACATCAGGGCGGCGGCAATCGACTCGGCAACGCCCACGGCCGAGCGCCGCAAGAGGATCGACGACTTCCGGAGCGGTCGTATCCAGGTCTTGACGAACTACGGTGTGCTCACCCAGGGCTTCGACGCGCCGGCCACCCGCGTCGTCGTCGTGGCCCGACCCACGTACAGCCCGAACGTCTACCAGCAGATGATCGGCCGTGGGCTGCGCGGTCCCAAGAACGGCGGCAAGGAGACCTGCCTGATACTCAACGTGCGTGACAACATCACCAACTTCGGTGAGGACCTCGCCTTCACCGAGTTCGAGTACCTGTGGAGCGAGAACCGATGACTCTCCCGGTTCCCTCGAACCACCCCCTCACCGCCGAGCAGACAGCCGTGGTCGACCAGCCCTGGGACGCCCGCGTGCTGGTCACGGCCGGAGCGGGCGCGGGAAAGACCCACACGCTCGTGCGGCGGCTCGACGCTCTGGTCGAGCGGGAGGAACTGGAGGCCGGGGAGATCCTGGTCCTCAGCTTCTCCCGCGCCGCCGTACGCGAACTCACCGAGCGCATCGAACGCCACGCGACCGCTGCGCAGCGCGTGCGGGTCCAGACCTTCGACGCCTGGGCGTCCGCGCTGCTGAACCGGGCCTACCCCGACACCGACTGGCAGGGGTACACCTTCGACGAGCGGATCGAGGCGGCCACGGAGGCCGTCGATCGAGGCGCTGTCGAGGTCGGTGAGCAGGGTGTGCCGGCCCACGTGGTGATCGACGAGGTCCAGGACCTGGTCGGCGTTCGACGGGAGATGGTGGAGTCGCTGCTCGACCGCTTCCAGGAGAACAGCGGCTTCACCGTCGTGGGCGATTCGGCCCAGGCGGTGTACGGCTTCCAGGTCTCGGACCCGGGCCTGCGCGCCGAGGAGACCAACCGTTTCCTGGACTGGGTCAGGGCCACCTTCGGCGAGGACCTGATCGAGCTGCACCTGGGGGCCAACTTCCGCGCGCGTACGGAATCGGCCCGCGTGGCCCTTCCCTACGGCACCCAGCTCCAGCGACTGCCCCGCGATCCGGTCGCGGCCGCGAGGGACGCCGAGCGCATCCACGGCGACCTGCGCGCACTCCTGTTGGAAGCGCCCAATTTCGGCAGCCTGGAGGACGACTTCGTGCGCGCGGCTCTCCGCGACAACCCGGACACCACCGCGGTGCTGTGCCGGGACAACGGGCAGGCCCTGACGCTCTCCGGAATCCTGGCCGAGGCGGATGTCCCGCACAGCCTGCAGCGATCCGCGCGCGAGCGGTCGGCGCCGGAGTGGATCGCGGGGCTACTCTCCGCGACCGGTGCCTCGATGTTGGGCAGGGACCGCTTCCTGGAACTGCTCAAGGGTCTCGCGGTTCCGGAGGGCAGCACCCCCGAAGCCCTCTGGCGCTCGATTCGCAAGGTCGCCCGGGGTGCTCGCGGCACGGTTGACGTCATGGCCCTTCACCGCGCCGTCGCCGACGGGAGACTCCCGGACGAGCTCACGGCGGCCCAGCCTTCGTCGTTGGTGATCTCGACCGTGCACCGTGCGAAGGGTCTGGAGTTCGACCGGGTCCTCATCGTCGAACCGCGGGTCCTGAAGGAACCACGACGAGTCGAGAAGAAGCGGTTCGACTACGACCCGGCGGCGGAGGCTCGTCTGCTCTACGTCGCCATGACCCGGGCCCGAGAGGATCTCTACCTGCTCGATCCGCCCAATTCCTGGCTGGTACGCAAGGACAAGCGCCTCGACCGTTGGTACCTCGGAGGACGCAGCGCCTGGGCCCGCAACGGCATGGAGCTGCTGGCCCGGGACGTGTCCCACGAACTCCCGCCGGGCGTGGAGGATCTCGGGGAGAGTCCCGTGGAACTCCAGGAGCACCTCCGCGACGGGATCGAGCCAGGGACGCCGGCGGAGCTTGCCCTGCTGCACGGCATCCCCGTCGCGGGCGACCAGTCCCCGCCGTACGCGGTGACCGTCGCCGGCCGGCCTGTGGCCGTCGTGTCGGAAGTCTTCCGCACCGATCTCCACCGCATGCTGCGACGCTCGGCACACGCGGAGGTGGACCGCTGGCCGCCCAGGATCTCAGGGCTGCGCATCGACGGGGTGGAAAGCGTGGCGGGCAGCCCCGCGGCGACGGAGCGGGCCGGGCTGGGTTCCCACGGCGCCTGGCTGGCGCCCCGTCTGTGCGGACTGGGGCGATTCCACTGGTACGACGACGAGACACCCGAGTCCGACGGAACCGAGAGGGGCGTAGCATGAGTGGCTCGGTTCATCAGGCGCACTACGAGGTGTGCGACTCGCTGGTGGAATCCCTGCGGGGAGATCTGCTGGGGCCGGTGGGCGGCGAGGACGAGGTTCTCGAGGACGACGCACCCATCACCATGTACCCCGTGGGCGTGCTGTTCCCGCGCTCGAAGGCGCAGGACGTGCGGGCGGAACCGGGCGAGCTGGAGTCGGCGCGCGACGGCCTGGACTCCCTGTCGGAGCCGACCCGCGGAAACAGTGAGGAAGACGCCCCGGACCTTGGGGTCTCCCTGGCCCATGTACGCATGCCGTCGTCGATCGGGCTGACCTTCGCAGTCGACCCCGAGGTCGCGTCGCGGATCCGCTTCACCGTCCGGGCCGGCCTCTACCTGCCGGAAGACGCCGAGGGCAACCCGGTGGCAGCGAAGCGGACCGAGGCACGCAGCATTCGCGCCCAACGCGAACGTTGGCGTCGCGTCGCGCTCCGCCCTGATCCCGTTGTGGTGGATGTGTCGATCCCGGGCCTGCGCGAGCCTCTCACCCTCCACGACCCCGGACTTGAGCTGCGGGTACTGGTACGTCCCGCGGACGCGCCCGGCGATCCGGTCTCCGTGACGGCGACGGTCGTGAACAGCCTCGAAGTCGGAAAGTTCGACCTTCGCGACGCCCACTGCTTCTATCAACCCGAGCTGGAGGTCACCGCCGAGGACGAGGGACGCCCCGCATTCGTCGTACGCCCCGCGGCACACGGCTCGGTCGATCCGGATCAGGCACTCAGCCGGTTGTTGCACCGTCACGCGCCGAGCTTCGCTACGGGGCACGGCTGCGCCGCGCGCTGGGACTGGACACCTTCCGCCGTCGGCGCCGTCGACACTCGCCGCCCGGCTGTGGCAGCCGTACGCACCGAGTTCGTGCCCTCTCACGAGGTGCTCCTGACGGACTCCAACCCGCGCATCGACGATCGAGCCCTGACCATGTACGGGCTGGGCACGGAATCGGCCGAGAACGTGTTCACGGCACTGCGCGGCTTGTTGGTCGACTACGAAGCATGGATCGCGACCCAGGTCGAGCAGACGTCGTTGTTGGCGGGTACTGAACACGAACCGGTCGCCCGCGAACAGGTAGAGCACTGTCGTCGGGCACTGGAGCGCATGCACGATGGAGTCGATCTCCTCGCGGACAGCGATCGCCCGGAAATCCTGCGGGCCTTCCAGCTCGCGAACATCGCGATGGCCGAACAGCGCGCCCGTACGTCCTGGGTGAAGGACGGCAGACGTGGTACCCCCGACGTGCGAGCCGGCAAGTGGCGCCCGTTCCAGGTCTCCTTCGTCCTGCTGTGTCTCCGAGGGATCGTGGAGCCCGGCCATTCGGACCGTGACGTCGCCGACCTGCTCTGGTTTCCCACCGGTGGCGGCAAGACCGAGGCATACCTCGGGTTGATCGCGTTCACGACCTTCCTCCGCAGGTTGCGCGACAAGAAGGACGGGGCAGGAGTGACCGTTCTGATGCGTTACACCCTGCGACTGCTGACCCTGCAGCAGTTCGAGCGGGCAGCGGCGCTGATCTGCGCCATGGAGAAGCTGCGGGCCGGTGACCCGACCGCCCTCGGCGATGAGGAGATCTCCATCGGGATGTGGGTGGGCCGGTCGGCGACCCCGAACACCCTGGTTGCTGCCGCGCAGAGGCTGCGTGAACTCCGGGCCAACCCGCTGAAGCCGATGCAGACGGAGAATCCGGTCCAGCTGCGTAGCTGTACCTGGTGCGGCGCATCCTTGTCGCCGGACGACTACTCGGTCGACGAGGACGCCGGGCGCATGGTCATCCGCTGTCCGGACATCTCCTGCGACTTCCACACGGGGCTGCCCGTCCACCTGGTCGACGAAGCCGTGTACCGGGCCCGCCCCACACTGGTGATCGCCACCGTCGACAAGTTCGCTGCCATGCCGTGGAGGCCGGCGACGGCAGCCCTCTTCAACCTGGACCGGAACGACGACACCCGCCCCCCCGAGCTGATCGTCCAGGACGAGCTTCACCTGATCTCAGGGCCGCTCGGCACATTGACAGGTCTTTATGAGACAGCGGTTGACGCTCTCGCGAACCGTCCGAAGGTCATCGCTTCCACCGCCACCATCCGCCGTGCGGACGAGCAGGGCACCCGGCTCTTCGCCCGTACGGTTCAGCAGTTCCCGCCGGCAGGCCTGGACTCGCGCGACTCGTGGTTCGCCGTGGAGGCCCCCCGAGAGCAGAAGGCCAGCCGCCGGTACGTCGGCCTGCTGACGTCGAGCACCAGCCAGTCCACGCTCCTCATTCGCGTGTACGCGACTCTCCTCCACGGTGCGATGACCAGCGAGGCCCCGCCCGAGGTGAAGGACGCGTACTGGACCTTGGTCGGGTACTTCAACAGCCTGCGTCTGCTCTCCTCGGCGGAACTGCAGGTCCTCGACGACGTGCAGGACCGTCTCGAGCATCTCGCCGCCCGCGACGGGACGAAGCCCCGCTCAGTGGACGGCCTTACGGAGCTGAGCAGCCGCGCCAACGCTAGCGACATTTCCAGGCGGCTCAAGGAGGTGGAACGGCACCTTCCGATGTCGGACGTCCTGGATGTCCTCCTAGCCACCAACATGATCTCCGTGGGCGTCGACGTGGATCGGCTGGGGCTGATGGCGGTCATGGGCCAGCCGCAGACGACCGCCGAGTACATCCAGGCAACGAGTCGTGTCGGCCGCAGGCACCCGGGGCTCGTCGCGGTCATGCTCAACTCCAGTCGCTCCCGCGACCGTTCCCACTACGAGGACTTCCAGCACTTCCATTCCGCCCTGTACCGGGAGGTGGAGTCCACCAGCGTGACTCCGTTCTCGGTGCGGGCCCGTGACCGGGGTCTGCATGCCGTTGTTGTGGCACTGGCCCGGCTGCTGTTGCCGGCCGCTCGTCCCAATGACGCAGCCGCGCGCATCGCGGACTTCGTCGACGACCTGACGGCGAAGGTCCGGCCGATCCTGCTGGACCGGGTCGACCAGGTGGAGCACACGGAGTCCGATGCCACTGCTCGCGCCTTCGACGCCTTCGTCGACTGGTGGCTGGCCGAGGCGGAGCAGCGACCGAACCTCGTCTACGAAGCCACCCGCCCGAGTCGGGCTCCCGCCCTGCTGAGTGGGTACGACGACGAGACCGACGACGCCGGCCTGCCGACGCTGTGGAGTCTGCGTGACGTGGACGCTTCGTCCACCTTCTTCGAGGAGCGCTGAACGATGAGCCCCGCAACCCCCCGTACCCGCCGCCGCGGACTTCCCGCCACACCCGTCCGCTCGGCGCGCCGGCTCGGCGAGGTCAGACGCGCACAACTCATCACCACGTACGGTGTGGGCGCGATGATCGCGGTGGAGAACGAGTCGTTCCTGGTGCGCGGCATCGATTCATGGGACATCTCGGAGGCTCCGCTGGTCCTGGAACCGCGATTGGCGCGCAAGCTGGGTGTCAGGGGCTTCCGCCTGCCGCCGGCGCCGGATCCTGACAAGGCGACAGACGGCGTCCGGGCCGTGAGGTTTCCGGTGATGTACTCCTGCCCTGAGTGCCGGCTGCTGCAACCCTTCCGCAGGTTCAACTCACCGGCCGGCAAGGCCGAGTGCTCGACCTGCCAGGAGAGCCTCGTCCCATCCCGCTTCGTGATGGCCTGCACCCACGGCCATCTTGAGGACTTCCCTTTCTGGAAGTGGGTGCACCGGGGCACACAACGCGCGGAGGCCGGCGGCTGCGGAGGCGAACTCAGCTTCCACGCGGACGGATCGACGGCATCGCTACGAGCCGTGCGGATCAGCTGCAGCTGCGGCGCGGAGGAGGTGTCGATGGAAGGCTCGTTTCGACGCCAAGCCCTCAAGGAACTCGGCATCCGTTGCAGTGGCAGGCGTCCGTGGCTCAGGGACGCGCCGGCCGAGAACTGTGAAGAGCCGCCCCGTACGCTTCAGCGGGGTTCCTCCTCGGTCTGGTTCCCGGTCATGCACTCGGCCCTGTCGATCCCGCCCTGGAGCGAGGGGATCGACAAGATCACCGCGCGCGTCTACGACAAGCTCAAGGACGAGGACGCCGCGTTCGTCCGGCGCTACGTCCAGGTCGAGAACGTCCTCAAGCATCATCCCCAGTACACGCCGGACGAACTGGTCGCTTGCATCGCGCGTTGGCGTGCTCAGGAGACGGCTTTGCCCGACGAGACCACCACGGGCGAGAAGGCGGGAGGGAGCGATGAGGACGCCCGTGCCGAGCTGTACCGCGGCGAGTACGACAGTCTGTGCAAGTCGCACCCGGAGCGCGCGGACGCCGGGGAACAGGATTTCGTGTGCGAAGCTCCGGAGGCATCGATCGAGCCGCTCAGGGAGTCGCTGGGGCTGGAGCAGGTCATGCTGCTCAAGCGGCTTCGAGAGGTCCGCGCACTTCAGTCGTTCCGACGGGTGGAGGAACCGAGCCCGGCGGACCCACGGGAGCGCCGTGCTCCCATCTCGCTGGCGAAGACGGCCTGGCTTCCCGCGTTCGAGGTGAGTGGCGAGGGTGTGTTCCTGCGGCTCGACAACGACCGCCTCAGGAACTGGGAGGAGCAGGCGGGGCCGCTCGCCCGGGGGCGAAGGATCCGTGGCAACCACGAAAGACTCCTACGCGAACGCAATGCGTCGTCCGACAAGCCCGTCCCCGAGTCCCGGGCCACTCCCCGCTTCGTGCTTCTCCACACGCTCGCGCACATTCTGATCAATGAGTGGAGCCTGGACGGCGGATACCCGGCTGCCGCACTCCGTGAGCGGCTCTACGCGGAGGGGGACATGGCGGGCCTACTCATCTACACCGCCACGAGCGACTCGGCCGGCAGTCTCGGTGGCATCGTGGCCCAGGGGGACCCGGTTCGGCTCGACGCCACTCTCCACTCGGCCCTGCACCGGGCGCGCTGGTGCTCCAACGATCCGCTGTGCATGGAGTCCGAGGCGAGTGGAGCGGACGGCCTCAATCTGGCCGCGTGCCATGCGTGCGTTCTGCTCCCGGAGACCAGCTGTGAGAACAACAACATCCTGCTCGACCGGGCCGCCCTCATCGGTACGCCTGACTTGTCCGTGCCGGGCTTCTTCAGCGGCTGATCCACTCGGCCGCCCTTCCCGAAAGGGGAGGCCGACACGAGCTGCGCCGGCACCGGCGCAGCTCGGAGTCAGATGGTGATCGTCCCGCCCGAGAGATCCTTGACGGCCGTTGCCAGGGTCTCCCGGTCCAGGTCCAGCGCAGCGGCGAGGACGTGGGCGGCCAGGATCGGGGGGATGGCGTTGCCGATTTGCTGAGGGATCTTCTTGCCCCGCCATTCGTAGTCCGCGGGAAACGTCTGCAGCACACCCGCCTCCGGGTACGTGAACCGGTTCTCGGTGCCGTTGGGGCCTATGACGCGGTTGCGGTCGATCTTTCCGGTGACGGTGGCGGACGGTTCGTCGTGACGGCGACGACCACGCAGTTTGGGGTCCCCGCCGGTGCCGTAGTTGGAGATCACGGTGAAAGGCTTCGGTCGCTTGACCAGCACATCACTCATCGTGACCCATTCACGCTTCGTGGGATCGCCGGCGCTGCGGTCCACTCCCTTGTAATGGGGGCGGTGAGTGGTTTCCGGGAGCTTCGCCTCGTGACGGTGGCGAGCAATCAGGATGGCCCGCCGGCGCGTCTGCGGCACGCCGTATTCCTCGGCCTTCAGAACTGCACAGACCACCGAGTAGCCGTGCTGCTCGAGGACTTCGGCAACTGCATTCCACACAGGGAGGACGGTCCGCACCTGCTCCAGAACGATCGCCTCGTACGGACGTTCTGCCTTGATCGCTTCCAACGCCCACCGCAACGGTTCCAGTACCAGCGCCGTGCGCTCGTCACCGAGCTCGGCCACGTCGGCGCGAGAGATCTTTCCCTTGGCCATGAGATCGGCGCAACGCAGAACGTCGTCCAGCGCTCGACGCCCGGCTCCTGAACCGGCCACCGTGTATGTCTGGCACGGGGGGCCACCTGTGAGGACGTTGGCGTCCGCGAACTCGGACTGGTCGACCTCGCGTACGTCTGCGTGAACCGTGGCAAGACCCTGCTTTCGGCGCGTGGCGCAGGCGTCGTCGTCCCATTCGATGCCAGTGACGGCGAGGCCCAATTTCTCTGCCGCGATGTCCAGACCGCCCGGTCCGGCGAACAGATCCACGATTTTGATGGCTTGCACGGAGTCTCTCGGCTGCTCGGAGGGGTATGAAGCGGCGGATGCGCAATCGGGGCAGTCTACCGACGTGGCCACAGTGTGATCCAGCTGGCCGACACAAGGGCCAATCGCGCTTTAGCGCTCAGAATCGGGCAGGCGGTGGAGGCTCTTGCACGCCTCGGCCCTTGCCCTCGACACGATCAGGGCCACCTCTTCCGGACTCTCGTGCTCCCAGAACCGCAGGACCGTCCACCCTGCTGCTTCCAGGTGTTTCGTCGTCTCGAGATCGCGGGCCATGTTCTTGTCCAGCTTGGCCCGCCACCAGTCCGCGTTCGCCTTCGGCTGCGTGGCGTGCTCAGGGCAGCCGTGCCAGAAGCAGCCGTCGAGGAAAACGGCGATCCTGGCGTTGGTCCAGGCGATGTCGATCGTGCGGCGGGGCATGCCAGGGACGGGGACGTTGACGCGGAAGCGCAGGCCGGCGGCGTGAAGGAGCTTGCGTACAGCCACCTCGGGGGCGGTGTCACGCCTGCCCTGCAGGCTCATCCGAGCAGAGACGGCAAGAGAGGAAGGGACGGGAGCGCGCACGACAACATTGTCTCTCGGGGTGGACGCGATCAGTTCCTGCCGTGGCATTCCCCGTAAGCCCGGCCCGACCCGCACCAGCAGGGTGACGTCCGCAGGGGTGGCCAGGCTGCTGCGCGGCCGCGGGCGGCCAGGGTGGTGGCGTACTGGGGGAGGAGGTCCGGGTTGGCCGGGGTGGAGGATTCCGAGGCCGCGAAGGCTTCGTAGGAGGGGACCGTGGCCGGGACGATGCCCAGGTTCGGGGTGCCGGACTGGGCGAGTTCGCGGAGCGAGGCCTCGATGTCCGTGAGGTGGGCCCGGTACGTCGGGTACTCCGCTTCCAGTTCCGGGTACGCCGCCAGCAGCTCGTCCAGTTCCCGCTCCGGCCAGTGCAGGACCGCCACCGGGAAGGGGCGGGACAGGGCGGTGCGGTAGGAGCCGAGTTCCGAGCGCAGGCGGGCGATCTCGGCCCGGAGCTCCGCCGGGTCCGACGAGCCCAGGGACCACAGGCGCTTCGGGTCGTGCAGCTCGTCCAGCGGGACGTCGCCCGTGTGCAGGCCGTCCGCCAGCGTGTCGTGTGCGTCGTGGGGGAGGGCCAGCAGGCGTCGGACCCGGTGCCGGGCGGTCAGGAGGGAATGGAGGGCGTAGGAGATGTCCGCCGTGTCGGAGGGGACGAGCAGCCGCGCCGCTTCGGTGAGCGTCGCCTCCGCGTTCTCCAGCTCGTCGTGTGCCTCCAGCGTCTCCGCGACGATCTGCCACGGCGCCGGCTCCTCCGGGCGGGCCTGCCGGACGCCCTCGATGATCGCCCGCGCCTCGGCCTCGTGGCCGTACTCCCACAGGTTCGCCGCCTTGAGGGACCTGATCAGGAGCGGGCCGACCGGGGTGGACGCGAGCAGGTCGTCGTACAGGAGGGTCGCTCGTTCGCGCTCGCCCGCCAGTTCCAGGTGGGCCGCCGCGCGTAGCAGCAGCGGTTCCCGGTCCTCCGGGTACTGCCCCGCGGTGCGGAGCAGGCGCTCGGCTTCTGTGGTGTGGTCGGCAGGCGTGTCGGGGCGCATACCGACCACCGTACTGCTGTACGGCCCTGGAGAGTTGGCGCCCCAGCACTTATCGTGCCCGCCGTGCGAGGGCGAATCCCGGTGGTCGTGCAGGCGCGCGGCCCGGTCCCCAGGGGGCGCGGGCCGGTCGGGCGCGCGCTGTTCACCTGCGCCGAAGGGCTCGTCACCTGCGGGCTTCTGCTCGTGCTCCTCGTCGTCCACCAGCTGTGGTGGACCAACGAGCAGGCCCGTGCCGAGGCCGGCCGCTCGGTCCGCGCGCTCGAGCGCGAGTGGGACGCCTCACCTCCCCTCGTGTCACCTTCCGAGACGAACGGGGTGAACGAGCCGGACGAGGCGCCCGATGCCCCCGGTGCGGGCGAGGCGCCTCGCGGGACGACCTCCGAAGAGGCGCCGGACGGCGGCGGGGGAGGGGAGGGGCCCTCGCGCGCCGGCGCGCCCGGCCTCGGATCCGCCTACGCCGTCCTCCGTATCCCCCGGCTCGGGCTCACCGTTCCCGTCGCCGCCGGTGTCGGCAAGCGCACCGTCCTCGACCGCGGCTATGTCGGGCACTACCCCGGTACCGCCGAGCCCGGCCGCACCGGGAACGTCGCCCTCGCCGGGCATCGCAACACCCACGGCGAGCCCTTCCGTCACATCGACCGGCTTCGGGCAGGGGACACGATCACCGTACGGACCCGGTCCGGGACCTTCACCTATCGCGTCGACCGCGTCCTGCCGCAGACCTCCGCCCGCGACACCGGGGTCATCGAGCCCGTCCCCCGGTCCCTCGTCCACCCCTCCTACGGCTACGACCGGCCCGGTGCCTATCTCACCCTCACCACCTGCACGCCCGAGTTCACCTCCCGCTATCGGCTCGTCGTCTGGGCCGAACTCGTCGCGGAGTGACCGAGGACGGCCTCAGCTCTTCCGGCTTCCCCGCGCCGACACGAGGGTGACCGCCGCTCCCGCCGCGCCCAGCAGCGCCGACGCCACCACCGCCGCGTCCGGGCCCGCCGTCGCCAGCGCCAGGGCGAGCGCCACGCCCGCCGAGGAGCCGATGTAGCGGGCGGTGTTGTTCGCGCCCGAGCCCATCGCCACGCGCTCCGGGGGTACGGAGTCCACGGCGAGGCGCGGCAGCGCGGCGTTCAGCAGGCCGCTGCCCGCGCCCGCCACCAGCAGGCCCGGCAGGAGGCGGAGCCAGTGGGGTCCGTGCCCGTCCCCGCCCAGCGCGCCGAACAGCGCCAGCACCCCCGCCGTCGACAGCGCGAAGCCGACCGCCAGTTGGTACGGGGCCGAGAGCCGGCCCGCCAGCCGGCGGGTCTGCAGCGCCACCACGAAGGCCGTGCCCGACCACAGGAGGAACAGCCACGCCGTGCTCAGCGGGGCCAGCCCGGCGCCCCGCTGCAGCAGCGCCGGCAGCACGCTGAAGAAGCCGATCACTGCCAGGCCCGTGAAGAGCGCCCCCGCCGTGGCCGCGCGGAAGGCGGGGCGCCGGAACAGCGCCAGGTCGATCATCGGCGTCCGGCTGCCCCGCTCGATGCGTACGAACGCCGCCGTCAGCACCACCGCGGCGAGCAGCAGCAGCCCCACAGCGGGGCGCAGCCAGCCGTCCCGGCCCAGGGTCAGCGCGGTGAGCAGCGCGGCCAGGGCCGTGCCGAGCGCGAGCGCCCCGGCGACGTCCGGGCGGCCCTCGCGCGGGGCGCGCGACTCGACGAGTGCGCGGGTGCCGAGCGCGGCCACGAGCAGGGTGGCCTCCCCGAGGACCTCGTACGTCCACCGCCAGTCGGCCAGGCCGCTCAGCGTGCCCGCGAGTAGCGGGCCGAGGGCGATGCCCGCGCTGACGAACGCGCCCCACACCCCGGTCGCCCGGATCCGTGCCGCGCCGGTGGGGTACGCGTGGGCCAGCAGTCCGAGGCTCGCGGCGAGCACGGCGGCGCTCGCCACGCCCTGCGCGACCCGCGCGAGCGTGAAGGTGAGGGTGGTGCCGGCGAGGCCGCCGAGGGCGGTGGTGAGGCCGAGGCCCAGGGTGCCGAGGAGGAAGACGCGCCGTCGCCCGTGCTCGTCGGCGAGGCTCCCCGCCACCAGGAGCAGGACGGCGAGGCCGAGCGGGGTGCCGTTCAGCAGCCAGGCCTGCGCGGACGGTGCCGTCCCGAAGGCGGCGGCCGTGGCGGGCAGGGTGAGCATCGGGGCCGTGTAGTTCATCAGCGTGAGCGCGGTGGCGGCGCTCGTGACGGCGAGCGTGGCACCGGGGCGCGCCCGCCGGCTCCCGCGCGCGGCACCGCTCCCGGCGCCCGGGGCCGTCGCGGTGGCCGGGCCGTCCCGGCGGGGGCCTCCGGTGCGGGGGGAGCGGCGGGGGCCTCCGGTACGGCGTGGGAGGCGGGAGCGACGGGGGTGTTCGGAGGCCTCCGAGGGCGGGGACGCGGAGCCGGCGGTGGCGGCCGGGGCGGTGCCCGTGGCATCGAGCGCGGTGGTGGCGACGGTGGGTTCGGACACGGCAGGTCCTCGGGGAGTGGGTGCGGACAGGGCAGGCGCTCGGGACTGGGTGCGGCCAGGGCAGACGCTCGGGACTGGGTGCGGCCAGGGCAGGCCTCGGGGATAGGTTCGGTGAATGAACCTTCAGCGTGTCCCACCGTAGCACCGTAGGTTCATTCATTGAACCCGGTTCGCTACACTCGGTCCCATGGCTCTCGGCAAGGACTACGCCACCCAGCAGTGCTCCATCGCCCGCGCCCTCGAGGTCGTCGGCGAGCGCTGGACCCTTCTCGTCGTGCGCGACGCCTTCTACGGCGTGCGCCGCTACAGCGACTTCCTCGCCCACCTCGGCGCCCCCCGCGCCGTGCTGGCGGCCCGCCTCCAGGCCCTCGTGGACGCCGGGGTGCTCGACAGGCGGCGCTACCAGGAATCGCCGCCGCGCGACGAGTACGTCCTCACCGAACGCGGCATCGGCCTGTGGCCCGTCCTGCGCTCGCTCGGGCTGTGGGGGCGCGAGGCGCTGCCCGGGGTCGTACCCATGCGCCACTTCCACCACGTCGACTGCGGCACCGAGGTCGGACCCTACGGCGAGTGCCCGGCCTGCCGGATCCCCGTGCACCCCGCCGACATCGAGATGCGGCCCGGCGCCGGGCTCGACCCCGACCCCGCCGACCCGGTCGGCCGCGCACTGCTCGCCCCGCGCCGCCTCCTCGTTCCCCTGGACCTTTCCTGACGCACCGGGCGGCCTCCTCGTTCCCCTGGACCTCTCCTGACGCACCGGGCGGCCGGGACGTCCCCGACATCGCCGGGCAGCCCGACGTGGGCCCGCCGGGGGTAGCCGACGTGGGCATGCCCGAGTAGCCCGGGGCGGGCGGGCACGGGGCGGCCCGGGGTGGGGATCTCCGCGGCCCCGGGGCGGGCGTGTCCGGGGCTGCCCCGGGAGGGCATCCCCGGGCATCCCCCGTGGCCCCAGCGCGGGCATGCCCGGGGTAGCCCCAGGCGGGGATCCCGGGGCCCCGGGGAGGGGTCTCATCGGCCGGCTTTCCCTGCCGCCGGAACTCTTCCCGCCCGGATCCCGTCGTGTATAACGGATGAGATCCGTGAAAGGAGGATGAGATGGTCAAGGACCTGGCCCTGCGCGTCATCGCGCCGCTTCTCGTCCTCCTCGCGCTCGCCGATCTGCTGCTGTCCGACGGTTCGAGCGGCGCCGGTCTCTCCGCCGCCTTCGCCGTCGCCGCGGCCGGTGTCCTCTGCGCCCTCATCGGCGCCCGCACCGCCCTTCCCGTGCCGCCCACCCGGGTGCGCACCGCCCTGCGCGACCGCGCCCGGCGCACCGCCTTCCTGCCGCAACGCGATCCCGACGCCCAGGGTCGCCGCAGGCCCCGAGCGCCCGGGCGTCCCCTCCTGACGGCCGCGTAAGGGCACGCACCGGCTCGCCGTACGGCGGGCACCGCTGCTCGTCGTGGAGGACCCCGCCGACCCGCTGCACAGCGGGCGGGACCCGCCGCACGAGCACGCACCCACCCCTCCCTTCGCGGTTCCGTCCTGCCGACACCCCCTTCTCTTCCGGCACGACGAGACCCCACGGAGGGCTCCCATGTCCGTCTTCGCATCCCTGGTCGAGCAACTCGCCGACCTGCTCCACCCGCTCTTCGCCACTGCCTCCACGGCCGCCGCGATCGTCCTCTTCACGGTGGGCGTACGGCTCGCGGTCCACCCCCTCTCCCGCGCCGCCGCCCGTGGCCAGAAGGCCCGTACCCGGCTCGCTCCCCAGCTCGCCGAGCTGCGCAAGAGGCACGCCAAGAACCCCGAGCGGCTGCAGAAGGCCGTCCTGGCGCTGCACGCGGAGGAGAAGGTCTCGCCGTTCGCCGGCTGCCTGCCCAGCCTGCTCCAGGCGCCCGCCTTCTTCCTGATGTTCCACCTCTTCTCCAGCGGACGGATGGCCGGGCACAGCCTCTTCGCCGCGCCCCTCGGCGACCACTACGCCGACGCCCTCTCCCACGGCGGCGTCCTCGGCCCCGCCGGCCTGGTCTACCTCGTGCTCTTCGCGATCGTCGCCGCCGTCGCCACGTACAACTTCGTGCGCACCAAGCGTCAGCAGGCCGTCGCCCCGGCCGTCGACCCCGGGCAGCCCGGTGCCGCGCTCGCCGCGGGCATGGCCCGCCACCTCCCGCTGCTCTCCTTCGCGACCCTGATCTCGGTCGCCGTCGTGCCGCTGGCCGCCGCGCTCTACGTCGTCACCAGCACCACCTGGAGCGCCGTCGAGCGCGCCTTCCTCTACCGGGACATGCCCGCCGCCGGGGCCCTCGCGCCGAGCGTCTAGGGCGATACGGCCCTACGGCGAGGCCCTGGCCCTACGGCGACCGGGGCCCTACGGCGACCGGGGCGGTACGGCGGTAGTGGCGGTACGGCGGTACTTCGGGCACGGCGATCGGAGCGGTACGGCGGGCACGCCGGTCACGGCGAGCGGGGCAGGGCGCCCGGCCGGTTACCCGCGCGTAAGGGTCCAGGGTGTGAACGGGGTCTTGCAGAGTGACCCGTTCTCTTGGAGGATCGACCAATCCTCCGATGGCCGCACTCCATCGGCCGGGGCTCGTCACGGCCCGCTCCCCGGGCCACCTCGACCACTAGGAGAAGACCATGAAGCTGCTGCGTGTCGGCCCGGCGGGGGCCGAGCGGCCTGCCCTCCTCGACGAGGACGGAACCCTGCGCGACCTGTCCGCCGTGGTCGACGACATCGACGGCGCCCTGCTCGCCGACGGTGCCGCGCTCGACCGCGTACGTGCCGCGCTCGGCGCGGGCGTGCTGCCCGCCCTCGATCCGGCCGGGCTGCGGGTCGGCCCGCCCGTCGGCCGGATCGGCAAGGTCGTGTGCATCGGGCTGAACTACCACGGTCACGCCGCCGAGGTCGGAGCGGCGATCCCGGAGGAGCCCGTCGTCTTCCTCAAGGCCGCCGACACCGTCGTCGGCCCCGACGACACCGTGCTCGTGCCCCGTGGCTCGGTGAAGACCGACTGGGAGGTCGAGCTCGCCATTGTCATCGGCCGCACCGCCCGCTACCTGGAGACCGACGAGGAGGCGCTCGCCCACGTCGCCGGCTATGCCGTCGCCCACGACGTCTCCGAGCGCGAGTTCCAGATCGAGCGCGGCGGCACCTGGGACAAGGGCAAGAACTGCGAGACCTTCAACCCGCTGGGCCCGTGGCTCGTCACCGCCGACGAGGTGCCGGACCCGCAGGACCTCGGTCTGCGGCTGTGGGTCAACGGCGAGCTGAAGCAGGACGGCCACACCTCCGACCAGATCTTCAGGGTCGCGGAGGTCGTCCGCTACGTCAGCCGGTTCATGACCCTCCACCCCGGCGACATCATCAACACCGGCACGCCCGCCGGCGTCGCCATGGGACAGCCGGAGCCCAAGCCGTACCTGCGCCCCGGTGACGTCGTCGAGCTGGAGGTCGAGGGCCTGGGCCGCCAGCGCCAGGAGCTCAAGAGCGCGTGAGCCGGTCACGTAGGTGATCCGGCGGCTTCGATGCGGGGCTCAGCCCCGTACGTGACCGGGTCCGCGTCGCCGAGGGGCCCGTGCGTGAGTCGTTCGGGCGACGCCCCACGCGCCCTCGCGCGTGGGGCGTCGCCTTGGGGACTGGCGTTCTGCATATTGCCGCATATGCGCGCACATGTAAGGAATCATCACCATCGGACGGGCGTCGGGGTGGTGGCCGCGGGCGCCGCCGGTGCCGCCGTGCTCGTCGGCACCCTCGCCACCTCCGCCTTCGCCGCCCCGCTCCCCGGCGGTCTCGGCCCGTGTCTGCCGGGCAGTTGCCCGTCCCCGTACCCCGACGTCAACAACAGCTCCGCCGCCGGCCGTGACAACAACGTCAACGTCTTCGTCGGCGGTGACCTCCTCGTGCGCGAGGCGGCAGCCGAGACCGAGGGCAGGGTCGTGGTCCTCGGGAACGTCGACATCGGCAAGCGCGCGGCCGCCTCACAGGTCTACAACGTCGGTGTCGCGGGCGTCGGTTCGCGCGTCCCGCCCGACAGCGGCTCCGACTTCCTCACCGTCGGCGGGAACGTCACCGTCGCCACGGGGCAGCGCCTGCTCGCCGAGGAGGGGACGGTCCACGGGGTCGTACGGTACGGGGGCACGCTCGGCGGCGCCGTGAGCCCACGGCCCGTCGCCGACGCCGGGGCGGCCGAGTCGTACAAGGGCCTGCGGGAGAAACTGACCGCCGCCGGCCGCTGCTACGCCTATCCGCAGGGCAGGCCGCGCACGGCGACCGGCACGGCCGTGAACCGGGGTCACGAGACGGTGTTCACCGGCGACGGGAAGTCCGCGCTCCAGGTGTTCACCGTCGACTTCGACCTGCAGTCGGCGAACGGCGGTGCGCAGGGACTGAGGTTCGTCGGCGTTCCGGCCGACGCGACCGTCCTCGTCAACGTCGTCGGCGCGAAGCGGACCGTGGACACGTACGTGAACGGCTTCCGGGGCGGGCTGCGCGAGCGTCTGCTGTGGAACTTCCCCGACGCGACGGACCTGCTCTTCGAGGGCGGCGCGCAGTTCGAGGGCAGTGTGCTGGTCGCCGACCCGGCGAGCACGGCCAAGGTGACGATGCCCGGCATGAACGGGCGCTTCTACACGAGCGGTTCGCTCGTCCACGCGTCGGCGGTGGGAGGGGGAGGCGGCCAGGAGATCCACAACTACCCGTTCGACGGCGACCTGCCCGACTGCGACGAGGACGCGCCCGACCCGTCACCCACCGCCGCCACCCTTGCGCCGACACCCGGCCCGACGGAGACCGGCGACGACGGCAAGCCGCCGACCACGACGGGCGGTCACTCCGGCGGAGCCTCCGACGGCCGAGCCACGGGGGGAGCGGCCACCGACGGTGCCACCGAGGGCGCCTCCGAGGGCGGGACGAGCGACGGCGGGATCACCGACGGGGGCGCGACGGACGGCGGTGCCATGGACGGCGGCGCGGCGGACGGTGGCGGGGACTCGGCCGGCCACGCCGTCGAGGGCGGGGCCGGCGGTGGTGGGCACACCGCCGGTCACACCATCGGCGGCGAACTCTCCGACACCGGCTCCGGATCCGCCGCCACCAAGGCCGTGATGGGCGCCCTGGCCCTCGCCCTCACCGCCGCCGGCGGCGTGCTCGTGGCGGTCGCCCGCCGCAGGGGCCGCTGACACCGGGCGAGCCGTCGACGCGCCGGAGGCCTACGCGTGCGGGTCCGGCGCGTACGACCGGGGGCCTACGCGTGCGGGCCCGGCGCGTACGAGTCGAGCAGGCGCTCCAGGCCGAGGACGACCATCGCGTGGTCCTCGGCCTGGGGGAGCCCCGAGACCGTGACCGAGCCGATGACCCCCGCACCCTCGACCGCGATCGGGAACGAGCCGCCGTGCGCGGCGAAGAGGTCCGGGTCGAGGCGCGAGGAGGCCTCGAAGGTCGTGCCCTTGGCGCGGCAGCGGGCGCCGACGAGGAACGAGCTCACGCCGTACCGTTCCACCACCCGCCGCTTCCGGTCGATCCAGGCGTCGTTGTCCGCGCTCGACCCGGGCAGGGCGCAGTGGAAGAGCTGCTGGGCGCCGCGCCGGACGTCGATCGCGACGGGGGCCCGCCGCTCGCGTGCGAGTCCGACCAGGATCGTGCCGAGCGTCCAGGCGTCCTCGTAGGTGAAGCGGGGCAGCACCAGACGGGCCTCCTGGGCCGTCAGCTCCTCGACGGAACCGGCGAGCGGCGCGGACCCGGCGGAAGGGGCCGTGCCCACGGACCCCGGCGTGCCCGCGGGACCCGTGGGACCCGAGGGGCTCATGGGACCTGAGGGGCTTGTGGGGCCCGTCGGGCTCTCGGGGCTCACAAGGTCACCGCCACGCCCTCGCGGGCGGACTTCTTCGCCGCCTCCAGGACGTCGAGCGCGGCGGCGGCCTCGTACGCGGACACCGGGTTCTCACCGGCGCCGCGGAGGGCGGCGGCGACGGCCGCGTAGTAGGCGGGGTAGGCGCCCGGGAGGGTCTCGACGAGGGTGCCGCCGCCGGTCAGTGGGGACTCGCCGGAGCCGAGCCGGCCCCACAGCTCCTCCGCCTCGACGCCCCAGGCGGTGCCGGGCTCCGGGCGCAGGCCGTCGCGGAGAGCGGCCTCCTGGGGGTCGAGGCCGTACTTCACGTAGCCGGCGTGCTGCCCCAGGACCCGGAAGCGGGGGCCGAGCTGGGCGGTGGTGGCGCTCATCCAGAGGTGGGAGCGGACGCCGCCGGCGTGGGTGATCGCGACGAAGGTGTCGTCGTCGGCCTCGGCGCCGGGGCGGCGCACGTCGGACTCGGCGTACACGCGGACGGCCGGGCCGAAGAGGACCAGGGCCTGGTCGACGACATGGCTCCCGAGGTCGTAGAGCAGCCCGCCGATCTCCTCGGGGGCGCCCGACTCGCGCCAGCCGCCCTTGAGCTGCGGCCGCCAGCGCTCGAAGCGGGACTCGTAGCGCTGCACCTCACCGAGGGCGCCGTCGGCGATCAGGGCGCGCAGCGTGCGGAAGTCGTTGTCCCAGCGGCGGTTCTGGAAGACGGAGAGCAGCAGTCCGCGCTCGTCGGCGAGGGCGGCGAGCGCGCGGGCCTCGGCGGCGGTGCCCGCCAGCGGCTTGTCGACGACGACGGGGAGGCCGGCCCGCAGGGCGGCGGTGGCGACCGGGACGTGGGTCTTGTTGGGGGAGGCGACCACGACCAGGTCGAGCTCGTCCGCCTTCGCGAGGAGTTCCTCCGGGGAGGCGGCCACGCGTACGCCGGGGTGCTCGGCGCGGGCCTGCGCGGCCCGCTCGGGGTTGCCGGTGGAGACCGTGTCGAGGACGAGGTCGGGGGAGGCGGCGATCAGCGGGGCGTGGAAGACGGAGCCGGCGAGGCCGTAGCCGACGAGCCCGACGCGGAGCGGGGAGGTGGGGGAGCTCATGCCCACCACTTTGGCAACGCTGTTGCCGAAGTGCAAGCGACGGGCACAATGGGTGGGTGAACAGGGACAACGGAGGCGTCGTGGCCGGGGCCAACCTGCCGGCGCTGCGCAGCCACAACGCGGCACTGGTGCTCGACCTGCTGCGCACGGCGGGGGAGGGCGGCATCAGCCGCCTCGAACTGGCGGAGCGCACCGGCCTCACCCCGCAGGCGGTCAGCAAGATCACCGCACGCCTGCGGGCCGAGGGCCTCGCGGCCGACGCGGGCCGGCGCGCCTCCACGGGCGGCAAGCCGGCGACCGTCCTCCGGCTCGTCCCGGCGGCCGCGTACGCCGTCGGCCTCCACCTCGACCGCGACGAACTCACCGCCGTCCTCCTCGACCTCGCCGGCGCCCGCGTCGCGGTCCGGCGCGTCCCGCTGGACCTGGGTGCGGGCGCGGAGGCGGTCCTCGCGGTGGCGACGGCGGAGGTGGCGGCGCTGACGGCCCCGTGGCCGCCGGCCGGTGCGGCCCCCGCCCCGCCCCCGGCCCCGGGCACCACCTCCGGCCCCGCTTCCGCCTCGTCCTCCGCCCCCGCTTCGGCCTCGCCGGCCGCGCCTGCCCCGTCCTCTGCTCCCGCCCCTGCCGTCGCCTCGTCTTCCATCCCGGCCTCGTCCTCCGCCCCGGCTCCCGCTTCGGCCCCCGACACCGACGTCGCTGCCCCCCACCTCCCGGCCCCCCACCTCCCTGCTCCCGCCTCCGCGGTCTCGCCCACCTCGGTGTCCGCCTCCGCCGCCACCTGCTCGCCCGCCGCCTCGGTGTCCGCGTCCGCCTCCTCGACCGCCCCGGCTCCTGCCTCCGACGCCGCGCCCCTCTCTTGTGTAGCCCCGGAGAACGCCCCCATGCCCGTGCTCGGTGTCGGGGTGGCGATGCCCGGGCCGCTGGACCACCGGAGCGGGGTGCCCGGCCGGGTCACCGGCTTTCCGGAGTGGGACGGGTTCCCGCTGCGCGAGGAGCTGGCGCGGCGGCTCGGGCTGCCGGTCGTGCTCGACAAGGACACCAACGCCGCCGCCCTCGGCCTCGCCCTGCGCCCCGACGCGCCGGACTCCTTCGCGTACGTCCACCTCGGTACGGGTCTGGGGGCCGGCCTCGTCCTCGGCGGCGCGGTGCTGCGCGGCGACAGGACGGGGGCCGGGGAGCTGGGGCACCAGACCGTGCAACTCGACGGGCCGCCCTGTGACTGCGGCGGCCGCGGCTGCCTGGAGGTGCTGTGCCTGACGGCCCTCGCGCGCGGCGACCGGGCGGAGGCCGCCCGGATCCTGGGGACCGGTGCGGCGAACCTGGTGCGCCTGCTCGACATCGACCGGGTGCTGCTCGGCGGCCGGGCCGTGCTCGCCGACCCGGAGGCGTACGTGCGCGGGGCCCGCGAGGTCCTGGCCGGCCTCGGCCTGCCGGCGGACGTCGGGGTCGCCGACGCGCCTTACGCCGTCGCCGAGGGAGCGGCCCGGCTGATCCTCGCTCCGATCTTCGGAAAATAGGCTGATCGGGCGGAACGTGCGGCGCGTTCGGCCGCCCCGGCCGCGTCACTCCCGGGGCCGCCCCGGCTGGCCTGGCAACGTCGCGGGCGCCCCGTACGTCCGCGAGCAGCAAAGGCACCGCCCCTATGCGACCGCGCAACGCCCTCGCCCTCGCCGCCCTCGTCACGGCCGCGACCACCACCGTCCCCGTGGTCCCCGACACCGCTCCGGCGGCCCAGGCGGCGGCGCCCGCCCAGGCGCCCGCGCCCTCCTGCGGCGCCGCCGACGCGCCCGCCTTCCCCCTCGCCACCCGGATCCACGACGGCCCCGCCGAATACCCGGCCGGCGGCGGCTTCCGGACCTGGTGGCTCGACCTCGTCAACACCACCAAGGAGCCCTGCCGGGACATCCATCCGGTGCTCGTGTTCACCGACCGCGACCGAGTGCTGAGCCCCGCGCAGATCCGGGCCGAGTTCTACGACGCCGACGCGCGGATCTGGCGGCCGGTCGTCTTCGAGGGGACGGACCGGGCCGAGAGCGTGGGCGTGTTCTCCAGTGGACCCACGGGCCCCGCAAGCTCCGCAGGCTCCGCAAGCCCTGCGAGCTCCCCCAGTTCTGCAGGCACCACGAGCCCCCACAGACCCACGGACCCCACGAGCCCTCCGAGCCCCACCGGCCCCACGACTCCCCTGAGCACCATCAGCCCTGCCGGGCCCACCAGTACCGCCGGAGTCAAGGACCGTCTCGACCCCGCCCCCACCCCCGGCCTCGGCATCGTCCCCGAAGCCACCGCGTCTTCCGTCCCCGACTTCCCCGGCTTCGCCGTGCCCGCCGGCCGGACGCTCACCGTTCCCGTGCGGCTCGCCTTCCGGGCCGACACCGCGCCCGACGAGGTCGTCGTCAACGCCGCCGTCGTCCAGCGCCGGGGCGACGACGGGGACTGGGTCGGCGAGTCCGGCGACTACCGGATCACGATCGTCCCGGCCGACCCGGCGGCCGAGCCCGACCCCCTGCCCGACCCCGTCGGCCCGAGCCCGCACCCCTCCGTGCCGGTCCGCCCCACCGCGCCCGGCACGGCGCCCACCCCCTTCTTCCCCGAACTCGCGCGTACGGGCCAGGACACCGTCCTCCGCCACACCGCCACCGCCGCGGCGCTGCTCACGACCGGCGTCGTCCTCGTCCTCCGCTACCGGGGCCGCCGCCGACGGCCCGCCTGAGGGCCGCCCGGCGGATCAAGGCCGTATCCCCACGGGACGAAGAGGGGCCGCGCCCCTGGCGCGCGCCCGACGAAAGGGCCGTGTCCGACGCCGCAGACAACAGCCCCCGTCCCCGCGGCCCGTCCCCCCCCCCCCCCCGGCACCCCCGCGGCCCGTCCGCCCCTTACCCCGCCCCCGTCAAACACCCCGCGGGCCACGCTCCGTACACCTTCCCGTTCACCCGCCTCTGCGACGATCAACGGGTGCAGAACGACGATCAGCGGGTGCAGAACGTGGAGAACCACAGCAGTCCCCGGCACGGCGGCCCCCGACCCGGCAGTCCCCGACAGGACGGCCCCCCGCGGACCGGCCCCGGTCAGCCCGGCGCCCCCATCCGCTCCGGGATCCCCGAGCACGGGCGCATCCCGAAGTACTACGCCGTGAAGGCGAAGGTCGCCGTGCTCATCGACGAGCTGGGCGAGGGCGGTCTGCTGCCCACGGAGCGGGACCTGGCGGTGCGTTACGAGGTGTCGCGGGAGACCGTCCGGCAGGCGCTGCGCGAGCTGCTCCTGGAGGGCCGGCTCCGCCGCCGGGGACGGGGCACCGTGGTCGCCGGGCCCAAGCTGGAGCAGCCGCTCTCGCTCGCCAGCTACACCGAGGGCGTGCGCCGCCAGGGCCGCCGGCCCGGCCGTGCGCTCATCTCGCTCGACCGCTTCCCCTGCCCGGAGGCCCTCGCCCCCGAGGTCGGCGTCGAACGCGGTGCGCCCGTCTGGCACATGGAGCGCGTCCTGCTCGCCGACGACGAGCGGGTCGGCCTGGAGAGCACGTACGTCTCCGAGGCGCGCGCCCCCGGTCTGGACACGGACTTCGATCCGGACTCGTCCTTCTACGCGTACCTCCACGACCGGCTCGGCATCTCCTTCGGCGATGCCGACGAGCGGATCGAGACCGTGCTCGCGACGCCACGCGAGGCGCTGCTGGTCGGCACCCCGCCCGCGCTGCCCATGCTGCTGATCCACCGGGTCTCGCGGGACACCGCGGGCCGTCCCCTGGAGCGCGTCCGCACCCTCTACCGCGGCGACCGGTTCAGCTTCACCGCGCACCTGGGGCGCCAGGACTGAGGCCAGGGGCGGCCGCTCTCATCAGCCGGCAGCTCGCATGAAAAGGTCACGAGAAGGTAACGGGTCTGGTCCGAATTTGTCGGGCCGTTCACCGCCCCGTCGCCGTCCCGACCGGCCCGGGTCACCCGTCGCCCCGACCGTGAACGGCATGAAGGTGATCGTCGTAGGAGCCGGCGTGGTGGGAACCATGCACGCCTGGCAGGCGGTCGAACGCGGCCATGAGGTCGTCCACATCGAGCGCGAGGCCGAGGCGCGCGGGGCGTCGCTCCGCAACTTCGGCCAGATATGGGTCAGCGGACGCGCGGGCGGGGAGGAGCTCGACACCGCCCTGCGCGCCCGCGAACTCTGGGAGGGCATCGGCGCGCGCGTCCCCAAGCTCGGCTTCCGGGCCATCGGGTCGCTGACCCCGGTGCGCGGCGCGCTCGAACTCGGCGTCGCCGAGGCCGCGCTGGCCCGCCCCGACGCGGCCGCCCGCGGCTACGAGCTGCTCACGCCCGCCGAGGCCCGGGAGGTCAACCCGGCGCTCCGGGGCGCGTTCGACGCCGCCCTGTGGTGCGAGCGCGACGCGGCCGTCGAGCCCCGGCCCGCCCAACTCGCCCTCCGCGAGGCCCTCCTGGCCTCCGGTCGCTACACCTTCCGGCCCGGGCGGGAGGTGCGCGAGGTCGTGGGGGAGAACGCCGTCCGTGACGACCACGGTGACACCCACACCGGCGACGCGGTCGTCCTCTGCCCGGGCGCCTGGCTCTCGGGGCTGGTCCGCGAGGTCGCCGGCGAGGTCCCGGTCCGCCGGGTCCGCCTCCAGATGATGCAGACCGATCCGCTCGGCGAAGCCCTCACCACCTCCGTCGCCGACGCCGACTCCTTCCGCTACTACCCCGCCTACCGGTCGCCCGCCCTCGACGCCCTCGCCGCAGGCCAGGCACAGGACCCGACCGCCGCCGCCCACCGGATGCAGCTGCTGATGGTGCAGCGCCTCGACGGCGGGCTGACCATCGGCGACACCCACGAGTACGAGCACCCCTTCGCCTTCGACACCGTCGAAGACCCCTACGAGCACCTCACGCGCGTGGTCGAGTCCTTCCTCGGCCGCCCGCTGCCGCGCGTCCGCCGCCGCTGGGCCGGCGTGTACGCGCAGTGCACCGACACCACCCGGGTCGTCCACCGCCAGCAGGTGCGGGACGGCGTGTGGCTGGTGACCGGACCCGGCGGACGCGGCATGACCTGCTCGCCCGCCATAGCCGAGACCACCGCGAACGAACTGGGCTGGTGAAGAGCATGAGCAAGCAGCGCAACAACCTGATCGTCCTGGACATGGCCGGCACCACCGTCGCCGACGGCGGTCTCGTCGAGCAGGCCTTCACCGCGGCCGCCGAGCGCCTCGGCGAGGACCCGTCCACGATGATCGACCACGTCCGCGCCACCATGGGCGAGTCCAAGATCTCCGTCTTCCGGCACCTCTTCGGCGGCGACGAGGCCCGTGCCCGCCAGGCCAACCTGGCCTTCGAGGCGGCCTACGGCGAGCTGGTCGCCGACGGCCGGATCGCCGCCGTCCCCGGCGCCGCCGAGGCCATCGCCGAGCTGACGGCCCAGGGCCGGACGGTCGTCCTCACCACCGGATTCGCCCGGGCCACCCAGGACGCCATCCTCGACGCGCTCGGCTGGCGTGAGCTCGTCGCGCTCACCCTCTGTCCGGCCGACGCGGGCGGCCGCGGCCGCCCGTACCCCGACATGGTGCTCGCCGCCTTCCTGCGCACCGGCGCCGTCGACGACGTCCGCCGGACCGTGGTCGCCGGCGACACCTCGTACGACATGCTCAGCGGCGTCCGCGCCGGCGCCGGGATCGTGGCCGGCGTCCTCACCGGTGCCCACGACGCGACCGCGCTCGGCGAGCACGGCGCCACCCGTGTCCTGCCCTCGGTCGCCGAACTCCCCGCCCTCGTGCGGGAGTACGAGGAGCGCGAGGAGCGCGCGGGATGAGCAGCGCCACCAGCGGCATCCGCTTCGACGGCGTCTCCGTCGCCTACCACGGCACCACCGTCCTCGACTCCCTCGACCTGACCGTCGAGCCCGGCGAGGTCATGGCCCTGCTCGGGCCCTCGGGCTCCGGCAAGACCACCGCCCTGCGGGCCGTCGCCGGGTTCGTCCGGCCGGTGGCCGGCCGGGTGTTCATCGGCGACCGCGACGTCACCGAACTCCCCCCGTACCAGCGGGGGATCGGCATGGTCGTCCAGCAGTACGCCCTCTTCCCGCACCTGCGCGTGAAGGACAACGTGGCCTTCGGCCTGAAGGCGCAGAAGGCACCGAAGGCCGAGATCCCCGGCCGGGTCGCCGAGGCCCTGGAGATGACCGGGATGGCGGCCTACGCCGAGCGCCACCCGCGTGAGCTCTCCGGCGGCCAGCAGCAGCGCGTCGCCATCGCCCGCGCACTCGCCATCCGCCCGAAGGTCCTGCTGCTGGACGAGCCGCTGTCCGCGCTCGACGCCCAGCTGCGCTCCGGGATGCTCACCGAACTCGCCCGGCTGCACCGCGAACTGCCGGACGTCTCCATGCTGTACGTCACCCACGACCAGGTCGAGGCGCTCACCCTCGCCGACCGGATCGCGGTCATGGACCGGGCCCGCCTCCGGGACTGCGGCACCCCGCAGGAGCTGTACCGGCGGCCGCGCACCGAGTTCACCGCCTCCTTCGTCGGCAACGCCAACCTGCTGCCGGTGACGGTCGGCACCGGCGGCGTCAGCCTCGGCGGCGTCGCCCTGGACGTGCCGGTCGCCGACGGTGCCGTGCCCGGCGCCGGCGCCACCCTGTGCGTGCGCCCCCATCTCGTCGGCCTCGGACCCGGCCCCAACGCCCTCACCGGCCGGATCGCCGAGGTCCAGTGGCGTGGCGCGACGCACCGGCTGTACGTCGACGTCGGCTCCGGTCTCCGGGTGAAGGCGGACGTCCGCGAGCTGCGCGAGACGCCCGCCCTGGGGGACGAGGTCACCTTGCACTTCGCCCGGGAGGACGCGGTGCTGCTGGCCGCGGGGGTGAACGGTGGCTAGCCGCGGCCTGGTCGAGGCCGGGCCGGGCCGGGGCGCTCCTCCCGGTCCCGGCGCGGCACCCCCCGACGGCGGGCGCCCCCGCCGCACGGCCCCCCGCCCGCCCGCGGCCGCGAAGGACCGGGGCGCCCGCGGCCTGCTCTGGGCCGCACCCCCCGTCCTCGCGCTCGCCGTCGTCTTCCTCTATCCCCTCGCCCTCGTCGTCCGCGAGTCCCTCGCCCCCGGCGCGTACGCGCAGGTCTTCGCCTCGGCCTCGTTCCGCGACGCGCTCGTCACCACCGTGTGGCTGGCCGCGGCGGCCACCGCCGGCTGCCTCGTCCTCGGCTTCGTGCTCGCGCTCGTCGTCGCGTTCGTGCCGTTCCCCGGCGGCCGGGCGGTGGCGAAGTCCGTCGACGTGTTCCTGTCCTTCCCGTCCTTCCTGATCACGCTCGCCCTGCTGTTCCTGTACGGCACGGTCGGCATGGCCAACGGGCTGTGGACGGACGTCACCGGCGCGGACGCCGGACCCTTCCGGTTCCTCACCACCCCCTGGGGCGTCCTGCTCGCCGAGATCACGTACTTCACCCCCTTCGTGATGCGGCCCCTGCTGGCGGCCTTCTCCCAGCTGGACACCGCCCAGCTGGAGGTGGCCTCCTCGCTCGGCGCCCGGCCGCTGCGGATCGTGCGGCAGGTGATCCTGCCCGAGGCGCTGCCCGCGCTCGCCGCCGGCGGCAGCCTCGTCCTGGTCATGTGCCTGAACGAGTTCGGGATCGTGCTCTTCACGGGGGCCAAGGGCGTCACGACCCTGCCGATGCTCGTCTACGGCAAGGCCATCCTCGAGTCCGACTACGCCGCGGCCTGCGTCGTCGCCGTCGTCAACGTGCTGATCTCCGTGGGGCTCTACGGCCTCTACCGGATGCTCGTGGCCCGGTCCGGCGGTGCCGGGGCGGGCCGGGAAGGAGGCCGCCGTGCTGGTGCATAGCCGAGCCGGACGCCGCTGCGCCTGGGCCCTGTTCGCGGTCCTCTTCGTCCCGCTCTTCGCCCTGCCGCTCCTTGTCATCCTCGTCGCCTCGTTCTCCAGCCACTGGTCCGGCGCCTTCCCCTCCGGACCGACCACCGCCCACTACGCCGCCGCCGTGCGCGGGGAGTCGCTGCAGGCGCTCACCACCAGCCTGGTCACCGCGCTCACCGCGAGCCTGCTCGCGCTGGCCGCCGGGACCTGGGCCGCGCTCGCCGCCGCGGCGATGCGCGCGCGGAGCATCGGACGCAAGGTCATGGACGCGCTGTTCGTGCTGCCCGTGGCGGTGCCGTCCGTGGTCGTCGGGCTCGCCGTCCTGGTCGCGTACTCGCAGCCCCCGCTGCTCCTGAACGGCACCCGCTGGATCGTGATCCTCGCGCACACCATCCTCGTCACGGCGTTCGCCTACCAGTCGGTGTCGGCCGCCGCCCTGCGTCTCGACCCGATGTACGAGCAGGCGGCGGCCGGCCTCGGCGCCCGGCCCTCGTACGTCCTGCTCCGGGTGCGGCTGCCGCTCCTGCTGCCGTCGCTGAACGCGGCGGCGGGGCTCTGCTTCGCCCTCTCCATGGGCGAGCTGAGCGCCACGATGATGCTCTACCCGCCGGACTGGCTGCCGCTGCCCGTGCTCATCTTCACGGCCACCGACCGCGGTTCGCTCTTCACCGGCTCGGCCCTCGCCGTGGTCCTCATGGCGGCGACGCTGCTCGTCCTGCTCGCCGTCTCCCGTGTCCGCACCAAAGCCTCCTACCGCTGAGACCCCTCCCCCCCCCGTATCGCCAGGAGAGAACGACGCCATGCGCATCAAGCCCCGTCACCTCAAGCCGGTCACCGCCCTCGCCGGCAGCCTCGCCCTCGCCGCCGCCCTCACCGCCTGCGGCGGCTCCACCGCCGCCGCCGAGGAGAAGGTCGTCACCGTCTACAGCGCCGACGGCCTCAAGGGCGAGGCGGGCGACGGCTGGTACGACAAGGTCTTCGAGGACTTCGAGAAGCAGACCGGCATCAAGGTCGAGTACGTCGAGGGCGGCTCCGGCGAGATGGTGCAGCGCGCCGCCCGCGAGAAGAACAACACCCAGGCCGACCTGCTCGTCACCCTGCCGCCGTTCATCCAGCAGGCCGATGCCAAGGGGCTCCTCCAGGCGTACACGCCGAAGGACGCCGCCATGGTCGGCGGTGCCGACAAGGCCGACGACGGCACGTGGATCTCCGTCGTCAACAACTACTTCGGCTTCGTCCACAACAGGAAGGAGCTGCCGACCGCGCCCACCACGTGGGAGCAGCTGCTCGACGGCAGGTTCGAGAACAAGGTGCAGTACTCCACCCCCGGCGTGGCGGGCGACGGCACCGCCGTGCTCATCAAGGCCATGCACGACTTCGGCGGCAAGGAGCCGGCGATGGAGTACCTGAAGAAGCTCCAGGCCAACAACGTCGGCCCGTCCTCCTCCACCTCCAAGCTGGCCCCCAAGGTCGACAAGGGCGAGATCCTCGTCGCCAACGGCGACGTCCAGATGAACTTCGCGCAGGCCAGGTCCATGCCGAACCTCGCCATCTGGTTCCCCGCGAAGGAGGGCGCCCGGCCCACCACCTTCGCCCTGCCCTACGCCGCCGGCCTGGTGAAGGGCGCCCCGCACAGCGAGAACGGCAGGAAGCTGCTCGACTTCATGCTCGGCGAGCAGGCGCAGCGCGAGGTCAGCTCGGTCGGCGGCGGCTTCTCCGTCCGCAGGGACGTCAAGCCCACCGACGCCGACGCCGTCGAGCTCGGCAAGCTGATGACCGGCGTCGAGGTCTTCGAGCCGGACTGGTCGGACATCGCCACGAACCTGACGGCGTACGTGGACGCCTGGAAGTCCGCGACCGGCAGCTGAGGGCTCACCGCACGTCCCCGTCGCCGCCCCGAAGCGCAGCGGAAGCATAACGGGTACGGACCCAGGGCCAACGCCCCCGAGGAATCAGGGGCGTTGGCGTGCCCCGCGCGCCCAGGTCCTCGCCTCCTCCAACGGCGCGGCACGCCGACCGTGGTCAGGAGTCGCACGGCGGACGTCGTCCCGCGGCCGCCGTCCGTCACGGTCGCCGTCCCGGCCGGGGGCGCGAACGCCGGCTTCCGCTTCCGTCGCACCGGATCCGGCAACCGGTACCGGGTGGTGATCGACGGGGTCCGGGGCAGCCCTTCCTGACCTAGGCTGGGGGCGTCGCCACAGCGCTGTCGCGTCGCCCCCAGCACACCGCACGTGGTGTACGGCAGTCGTACACGCACGGCACTCGCACGGCAGGAGTCCCGCACCCCATGGCAGAGCGCAAGCCGATCGAATCCTGGCTCACCGACATGGACGGCGTCCTCATCCACGAGGGCGTGCCGATCCCCGGCGCCGACGCGTTCATCACGAAGCTGCGGGACACCGGGAAGCCCTTCCTGGTCCTCACCAACAACTCGATCTACACCGCGCGCGACCTCCACGCCCGGCTGGCCCGCATGGGCCTCCAGGTCCCCGTCGAGAACATCTGGACCTCGGCGCTCGCCACCGCCAAGTTCCTCGACGACCAGCGCCCCGGCGGCACCGCGTACGTCATCGGCGAGGCCGGCCTCACCACCGCGCTGCACGACATCGGCTACGTCCTCACCGACCACGACCCCGACTACGTGGTCCTCGGCGAGACCCGCACCTACTCCTTCGAGGCCATGACCAAGGCGGTCCGGCTCATCAACGCCGGCGCCCGCTTCATCTGCACCAACCCCGACGAGACCGGCCCCTCGCTGGAGGGCCCGCTGCCCGCCACCGGGTCGGTCGCCGCGCTGATCACCAAGGCGACCGGCAAGGAGCCGTACTTCGCCGGCAAGCCGAACCCGCTGATGATGCGCACCGGCCTGAACGCGATCGGCGCCCACTCCGAGTCCAGCGCCATGATCGGCGACCGGATGGACACCGACATCCTGGCCGGCCTGGAGGCGGGCATGCAGACCTTCCTGGTGCTCACCGGCCTGACCACGCAGGCGGAGATCGACCGCTTCCCGTTCCGCCCGTCGAAGATCGTGAAGTCGATCGCGGATCTCGTCGACCGGATCTGACCTCGCCGGCGAGGCCCCCGGTCGGCCCTCCGGGGATGCGGACCGGACCGAACCGGGTGACCCTGCCAGTACCAGGAGGTCACCATGCGTTCAGGTCCCATCGCTCTCCGTGCCGCAGGAGCGGCCGTGGTGCTGGTGCTCGCGCCCACGGCGGGCACCGCCCTCGCCCACGACGGAGTGCGGGTCACCGTCAGCCCGTCCACCGCCGCGCCCGGCGCCGACGTCGACGTCCGTGTCACCGGCTGCAAGGGCACCACCGGCGCCGCCAGGTCCCAGGCCTTCGCCGCGGACGCCGAGCTCACCGGGCGGGGCGGCGGGAAGGGCGCGCTGTCCGGCGCCGCGACGGTCAAGCACGGACTCGAGAGCGGCACGTACCGGGTCAGCGTGACCTGTGACGGCCACGACCACCACGACGCCGGCAGCGTCCAGGTCAGGCACCACGAGGAGCCGACCCACCGGCCCACCCACCACCCGTCCCCGATCGCCCCGGTCCACGCGGGCGGCGGTGGCGCGGCCGCCTTCGCCGCCCCGGCCGCGCCCGGCGTCGCGCAGACGGCCGACGCGGCGGGTCTCGGCACCCCGTACACCCTCCTGGGCCTCGGCCTGGCCGCGGTCGCCGCGGTCGCCGTCGCCTTCCGCAGCGCCCGACGCCGCGGTACGGGCACGGACTGACCCGGATGACGTCCGGCCGGGCGCTGACCGGGACGGCCTGGGCGGTCCTGTTCCTCGGCCTGTGGCTCTGGGGCGGCGACGCGGTCGAGGGGCCCGTCGGCGGCTCGGCCCCGACGACCGGCGACATCGCCGCCGTCGGCCGCCCGCCCGGCGCCCCGCTGCCCCCGGCCCGCACCCCGCTGGCCCCCGTCGAGCCGCGCCGCGTCGCGATCCCCTCGCTCGGGATTTCCGCGCCGGTCGTGTCCCGCGGCCTCGACGCGGACGGGGCGATCGAACCGCCCCCGTACGAGATGCCGCACACCGTCGGCTGGTACGGCGCCGGCGTCCGGCCGGGCGCCCCCGGGCCCGCCCTGCTCGTCGGCCACGTCGACACCGAGACCCGCCCCGCCGTCTTCTACGGCCTGAGCGCGGCCCGGCCCGGTGCGACGGTCGCCGTGACCCGATCGGACGGAAGCGTCGCGGAATTCACGATCGACGACGTCCAGGTCCATCCGAGAGCGGGCTTCGACGCCCGCAAGGCCTACGGTCCGCACGTCCCGGACCGGGCGGAGCTGCGCCTGATCACGTGTGGGGGCACCTTCGACCGGGAGAGCGGGACGTACTCGGCGAACGTGGTGGTGTCGGCCTACCTCACGGGGACCCGGGGCTGACGCAGGCGGGGCGGCGCGGCCGGCGGGCACGCCGGAGACCGGGGGCCGGCCGACGGGGCGGAAGACGCCGGCCGCCGGCCGGCCCGGTCCTCGACCGCGGGCTCACGGACCGCGGGAGGAGCCCGGAGCCGCCGCGGGAGGTCGGGTCCCGCTCACTGTAGAGGAGAACGGGCAAACGACCGAGGCCCTTCACCATCCGGTGAAGGGCCTCGGTCTTCGCGTGCGCCGCCAGGGACTCGAACCCCGGACCCGCTGATTAAGAGTCAGCTGCTCTAACCAACTGAGCTAGCGGCGCCTGCTGACAGAGATAACTCTACAGGACGCCTGACCGTGCTCTTGACCATTTACGGTCCGCCCGGCCTGTCGGATGGTCGTATCGTGCCTTCGATCCGTCAAAATGCGATATGTCCGGACAGTTGAGACACTGACGCCCGTGCAGGAGCGCCAGAAGATCTTGACGAGTGTGGAGGGGAACCCATGACTGTGCCGGTCTTCGAAGAGATCGAGCCCGCGGCCGATTGCGGCTGCGCGGGCTGCGCCCGGCAGCGGCGCGACCTCGCGCTGGGTCTCCCCGTACGCGCGGGAGGCCACCGGTCGGCGCACGGCGCCCGCCGGGCGCTGGTCCTGGTGACGGCGGCGGGGGTGGTCCTGGGCGGGGGAGCGGGGGCCGCCGGCGCGCGGGCGGGGGACGCGGCGGAGATCACCGACGGCGGCACTGTCCCCGCGGACCCGGACGCGGACACCCCTCAGGGCGACCGCGGTCCGCTGCACGGCGGCGCTCTCGGGCCGGGCGCACCGCCGTCCCCGGGCGCGGCCCCGACGACCAGTCAGATCTCGCTCCCGTCCCTGCGGAAGACGACCCGGACCGAGATCGTCAACCGGGCGAAGACCTGGGTCACCGCGGGAGTCCCGTACTCGATGGAGCGGTACTGGAGCGACGGCTACCGCCAGGACTGCTCCGGCTACATCTCGATGGCCTGGAACCTCCCCAGCAACGAGTGGACCGGCAGCCTCGACCGCTTCGCCGACCGGATCGACCGGGCCGACCTGCAGCCCGGCGACATCCTCCTCTTCCACAACCCGGCCGACCCGACGCGCGGCTCGCACGTGACGATCTTCGGAGGGTGGACGGACTACACCCACGCCTCGTACACCGCCTACGAGCAGACGAAGCCCCGCGCGCGGAAGCAGGCGACACCGCTCGCGTACTGGGCGAACTCCGACCGCTACGTGGCCTACCGCTACAAGGGCGTGGTCAGCGGCGGCAGCACGGGAGGCGGCGCGTCGGGCACGCCGACGGCGACGCCCTTCCCGGGGGCGGCGATGTTCGGCCCCGGCGCGAACAACGCGTACATCACGCAGCTCGGGAAGCTGCTGGTCGCACGGGGCGGCAAGAGCTTCTACACCCAGGGCCCCGGGCCGCGCTGGGGCGAGGCGGACCGCCGTGCGACCCAGGCCTTCCAGCAGGCCCAGGGCTGGAAGGGCGGCGCGGCCGACGGTCTGCCCGGCCCGCGGACCTGGGCGCTGCTCGTCTCCGGCCAGGGCCGGGACATCGGCGGTTCGAGTGGTTCGGGCGGGTCGAGCGCAACTGCGAACGGGTTCCCCGGGCGTGGCTACTTCCGTCCGGGCCAATCCAACGCATATGTGGAGAAGCTGGGCAAACAACTGGTGAAGCGGGGCTACGGCAGGCACTACGTGTCGGGCCCCGGTCCGCGGTGGACGGAGGCGGACCGCCGCAACGTCGAGGCCTTCCAGCAGGCCCAGGGCTGGCGCGGCGGCGCGGCCGACGGCTACCCGGGTCCGGAGACCTGGCGGCGCTTGTTCCGATGACCCCGAGAACATGAGGTGGACCGAATGACGGCATCGACCCCGAACCCCCCGGACTCCGGCGCGGCCGCCAGCCGGGACGCGGCCCGCACGGCCCGCCGCCTGACCGACGGCCGGCTACGGCCGACCGGGCCTCCGGGTGGCACGGGTCCGTCCGACGCCGGTCCGGGGGCCTCGGCCACCGGTGGCGCGGGGACCCCCGGGGGTGGAGTCCCGCCTGCCGGTCAGGGCTCCGCCCCGGCCTCGTCCGCCGGCGCGGTCGCGACCGGAGACACGGGGGCCGGAGACACGGGTACGGGTTCCGCCGCGGGTGCGGCCCAGGCGGCGGGCGCGGGCCCGCTGCCGGGCACGGTGCCGACCGCGGGCGGTGCCGCCGCGGGCGGTGCGGGAGGGCGGGGAACGGAGACGGGGCCGGTCGCCCCGGCGCCGGCGGCGGCCGCCGCGGCTGCGGTGAGCGCCGCGCCCTCGGCGGCGTCCGGTGCCGTCGGAGCGAGCCCGGCCGTGGCCGGTGCCGCAGCGGGTGCGCCGGCCGCCGGGTCCTCGGCTGCCGGATCTCCCCGTGCGGCCACGGGCGCCGTCGTCCCGCCGGCGGACGGGCCAGGCGGCCCGGGCACGGCAGCCGGACCGACGGCGCGCATCGCGTCGCCGGAAGCCGCACGTCCCGTGTCCGGCCCGAGCGCGGCCTCACCGCGGGCAGGCGTTGGACCGCACACGGCAGCACCGGCCGGTGCGGCGGCGCCCGGTGCGACGGCGCCCGGCGGGACGGCCGACGTGCGTCCGGCCGGCGATCCGGCCGTCCGGCCCGGCGCCGCGACGGCACCGGCCACGGCCGCCCCCGTCGCGACCGACGCGCGGAACGCCGGGTCCGCCGCCCCGCAGCAGGCCGCCGGTGCCGGGTCCGCCGCCCCGCAGCGTGTCCCCGGGACCGCGTCCGGCCTCGCCGCCGCCCCGCAGCAGGTCCCCGGAGCTGGGTCCGCCGCCCCGCAGCAGGTCCCCGGAGCTGGGTCCGCCGCCCCGCAGCGCGTCCCCGGGACCGCGTCCGGCCCCGCCGCCGACCCGCAGGTCCCCTCGGCGGCGGCCGCCGCCGCTCCGCGCACCCAGCCGCCCGGCCCGGCCCACGGCGCCACCATCGCGGCGCCCACGGTCGGTTCGGCTGCCGCACCCGAGCCCGGCTCGCCCGTCGGTGCGCCCGCTCCGGCCGGCCCGGGCGGGAGCCCGGTCGGCTCCGCCCCTGCGCGGGGCGCTGCCGCAGGGGCCCCGACCGCTCCGGGCGCCGGTCCGCGCACCGTCCCGTCGGGCCTCACCCCCGGGACCGAGGCGGCACGTGACCTCGGTCCGCGGGCCGACTCCGCCGCGCCCACCGCCGGTTCGGACGCCGCGCGGCAGCCCGGCTCGCCCGGCGGGGCGCCCGGCCTCGCCCGGCCGGGCACCGCCGCCACCACGCGCGCCGCTTCCGCCGACCCCCACGCCGTCGCCCACGCCGAGGCCGCCTCGCCTCGACCGGCCGGTCCGGACGCCGCCAGCAGCGGACCCGGCGCCGTCCCCGCGGCTCCCGGAGAGGCGTCCGCCACCAGGACCGCCGGCCCCGACGCGGCCGCGCCGGCCGCCGCCGGCTCGGGCGGCTCGCCGCAGCAGGCCCGGCCGGGCCTGCGGCCCGCGACGCCCGGGGCGAGCCGTACGGGTACGGCGGCCGTCGGCCCCGTTCCTTCGGGGGCCGCGCCGCAGTCCGGCCCGCGCGCCACCTCCCCCGGCCTGACCCGCCCCGGGACGACACCGGGCGACGCGGCCGCGCGGGCCGCGGCCGCCACGGCCTCGACGGCGGCGCCCGGCCCGACGGCGTCCGGCTCCGCCACCGCGGCGCCCGCCGGTTCGGGCGCACCGCGCGGGGCCCGACCCGGTGACGCGCCGGGCGCACGAGCGGCGGTGCCCCCCGGCGCTGCCGCCGGACCGGGCACCGACCCGCCCGGCGCCCCGGCCACGAAGGGCGCTGCTCCCGCGAGTTCGGCGGCCGGGGCACGGGCCACGGCGGCCGCGCCCGGCCGGGACGGGGCCGTCGACCCCCGCTGGATCGCCGGCGGCCGGGTCAGAAGCGTCGCCGTGCCCGTCGCCGCCTCCGTCGAGGTCGTCCCGCGCGGGGGCAAGGCCGACGGCGCCACCGACGCCCCCGGCAAGCCCCACGTCAGCACCGAACCCAACCCCGACCCCAACCCCCACGCCGGCCCCAAGGCCGGCACCAGCCCCAGCACCAACCTCGGCAACAACCCGGGCAACGTCAGCAACGGCAGCGCCCGGCGGCGGAACGTGATCGGGGCCGAGACGACCGGGTCCATTCCCGTGCACCTGCTGTTCCGGGACGAGCCGGACGGCGCGGACGACGGGGGGCCGGCCACCGTGCCCGTGCCCAAGCTGTCCGGGGCGCCGGGCGCGTCGAAGATGGCGGCGCGGAAGGGGAAGGGCGGGACGTCCGGGCCCCGGCCCGCCCGCCACGCCGCCGCGTCCGCCCGCCCGGCGCCGACCGCCGATCCGAAGCTGGTCGAGCGGTCGGGGCCGGTGCTGCCCGGGTGGGTCGGGGTGGCCGGGGGACTGCTCGCGCTCGCGGGGTGCGCCGCCCTGGTGTGGTGGACGGGGGCGGTGCCCGCCGAGGTGACGCGGATGCTGCACGTGCCCGCGCGGCCGTACCACGGGATCCACCTCTGGCAATGGGCCCTGCTGGCGCTCGGGGTGGTGCTGACCCTCTTCTTCCTCGGCGGGCTCGGCCGCGGGCGGGTGGGCTACGCCCTGGTCCTGACGCTCTTCGGGGAGTACCGCGGCACCGTCCGCCGTACCGGACTCCTCTGGGTGAGCCCGCTGCTCCTCCGCCGGCGCGTCGACGTACGCCTGCGGCACTGGCGGAGCGAGCCGCTGCCGGCCGTCGACGCGAAGGGCACGGCGCTGGACGTGGTCGTCCTCGTCGTGTGGCGGATCCGGGACACCGTGCGCGCCGTGCTCGGGGTCGACCGGCACGAGGAGTACCTGCGCGAGCAGGTGGAGGCGGCGATGGCCCGCGTGCTGTCGCAGCTGCCGGCCGACGCGTTCCACGAGGACGCGCCGACGCTGCGCGACTCGGAGGCGGTCGGTGAGGCGCTGACCCGGCTGCTGTCGGCGGAGTGCGCGCCGGTGGGCATCGACGTGTTCTCGGTGCAGCCGACCCGGATCGAGTACGCCCCCGAGGTCGCCGCGGCGATGCAGCGCCGCCGGATCGCGGCGATCGACGCGAAGCACCGGGACAGCGTGCTGACCTCGGTGGTGGACGCGGTGGACGACGTGGTCCACCGGCTGACCTCTCGTGGTCTGGTGGAGCTGGACGACTACGAGCGGAAGGCGCTGGTGAAGGACCTGACGGTGGCGTTCTACACCGGTCGTACGGCGCCGGTGGAAGGCGCGTAGCCGGGCCCGGCCCCGCTGACGGAGGTCCCCGCGGAGTTCTCCGCGGGGACCTCCGCGCGTCCGCCCCTCCCCGTTCCGGCCGGGTGCCGTCCCCGGGCGCCGGGCGGCCCCGGCCCGCTCGCCCCCGCCCCCTCCTTTGGTATGGACATGTTCAAGTTCCGTCCCTACCTTGGTACTTGGTCTAGACCGGAACCGTTCACCCTGCACGCGTGCAGCACAGCCCACAGAACTCCCCCACGTTCTCCTGGAGCGACAGCATGCGCAAAAAGACAGGAGTGGCGGCCGTGGCGCTCGGCGTCGCCGCGGCCTCCCTCTTCGCGACCACCAGTGCGAGCAGCCACGGCTACACCGACTCGCCGATCAGCCGCCAGAAGCTCTGCGCCAACGGCACCGTGACCAACTGCGGCGACATCCAGTGGGAGCCGCAGTCGGTCGAGGGGCTCAAGGGCTTCCCGGCCGCGGGCCCCGCCGACGGGAAGATCTGCGCCGGCGGGAACTCCCGCTTCGCCCAGCTCGACGCCCCCCGCAACGGCACCTGGCCCACCACCAGGGTCACCGCGGGCCAGAGCTACACCTTCCGCTGGCAGTTCACGGCCCGCCACGCGACCACGGACTTCCGCTACTACATCACCAAGAACGGCTGGACCGGCACCAAGGCCCTGACCAGGGCCGACCTCGACAGCCAGCCCTTCCTGGTCGTCCCCTACAACAACCAGCAGCCGCCCTCGACCCTCTCGCACACCGGGACCGTCCCGGCGGGCAAGACCGGCCGCCACCTGATCCTGGCGGTGTGGACCGTCGCGGACACCGGGAACGCCTTCTACGCGTGCTCGGACGTTCAGTTCTGACAGAGCGTCAGCTACCATCCCGCCGCATGGGGACCGTCGCGGAACTCGTACGACGCCAGTGGGGCGACCACCGGACCGGACTGAGGGACGAGCACACCACCCTCACCCACCACCAGGTCGCCTCCGGCGCCGCCGCGCGCGCCGCCCTGCTCACGGAGCTGATGCCCGACCGGCCGGGGAGCGAGCCGCACCTCGGCCTCCTGCTCGACAACACACCGGAGTACCCGCTCTGGCTCGGCGCGGCGGCCCTCGCGGGGGCCGCCGTGGCCGGGATCAACCCCACCCGGCGCGGCGCCGAACTCGCCCGGGACATCCGGCACACCGCCTGCCGGGTCCTGGTCACCCAGCGCGCCCACCTGCCGCTCCTCGACGGCCTCCCGCTGCCCGGGCTCCGCATCCTCGTCACGGACACCGACGCCTACGCCGCCCTCCTGGCGCCCTACGCCACGGCCACGCCCGACGACGCCTTCCTCCGGGCCGCCCGCCCCGACAGCCGGCTGCTGCTGTACTTCACCTCCGGCTCCACCGGCGCCCCGAAGGCGGCCGTCTGCTCCCAGGGGCGGCTCGCCGCCGCCGGCGCCGCACTCGTCTCCCGGTTCGGCGTCACGCGCGACGACACGCATTACGTCTGCATGCCGATGTTCCACGGCAACGCCGTCATCGCCGACTGGGCGCCCGCCCTCGCCGCAGGCGCCGACATCGCGCTCCGGGCCCGCTTCTCGGCCTCCCGCTTCCTGCCCGACGTCCGCCGCTTCGGCGCCACGTACTTCACGTACGTCGGCCGCGCCGTCCAGTACCTGCTGGCCACCCCCGAGGGCCCCGACGACCGCGACCACCGCCTCCGGCTCGGCTTCGGCACCGAGGCGGGCGCGGTCGACGCGGCCCGCTTCGAGGCCCGCTTCGGGGCGCGCCTCGTGGAGGGGTACGGCTCCTCCGAGGGCGGCGCCGCGATCCAGCGGACCGCCGGGACCCCGGCCGGAGCCATCGGCCGCGCCGCGCCCGGCGACGACCTGGCCGTGGTCGACCCGGAGACCCGCCGCGCGTGCCCGCCCGCCCGCTTCTCGGCCACCGGCGTCCTCCTCAACGCCGACGAGGCCGTCGGCGAGCTGGTCAACCGCGGCCGCAGTGCCTTCGAGGGCTACTGGCGCAATCCCGAGGCGGACGCCGCCCGGCTGCGCGGGGGCTGGTACTGGACCGGCGACCTCTTCTACCGCGACACCGACGGCTTCCTCTACTTCGCGGGCCGCACCGACGACCGCCTGCGCGTCGACGGCGAGAACCTGGCCGCCGCGATGATCGAGAACATCCTCGCCCGGTGGGACCGTGCCGCGGGCGTCGCCGTCTACGCCGTCCCCGACCCGGTCTCCGGCGACCAGGTCATGGCCGCGCTCGCCCTGCGCCCCGGCGCCGTCTTCGATCCGACGGCCTTCGCCGCCTTCCTCGAAGCCCAGGGCGACCTGGGTACCAAGATGCCCCCGAGCTACGTCCGCGTCATGCCCGAACTCCCGCTCACCGCCACCAACAAGATCCATCGCGTGGCCCTCCGCCGCGCCGGCCTCACCACCCCCGACCCCCTCTGGTGGCGCCCGGCACCGACCGCGCCGTACGAGCCGCTCACCCCCGCCGGGCGGGAACGGGTGCGCAGGCGGTACGAACGGCAGAACCGGCCCTTCCCCGGCCAGGACCCGCCCCCGCCCGGACAGCCCCCCGCGCCGCCGGGCCAGGACCCGCCCCCGCCCGGCCGGGTCCCGCCCCCGCCCGGCCGGGTCCCGCCGCCGCGAGGGTAGGGCCGGACCCATCCCCGGCCCACCCCCTGCGCCCATGGCCCGGCCGAGGGCGCCCACCGCCGGGTGCCGGCCGTCCTCGCCTGCCTCCGGGCGTGGCGGGACGGGCAAAGCAGAAGGCCCCTCGCTCTCGCGAGGGGCCTTCCTGTCTGTGCGCCGCCAGGGACTCGAACCCCGGACCCGCTGATTAAGAGTCAGCTGCTCTAACCAACTGAGCTAGCGGCGCCTGCTGACAGAGAAAATACTACCCGGTCCCGAGGGGTGCTCGTGACCACCCCGGTGGTCACCCCGGGCGGGTGACCGGGCCGGACTCAGATCGCCAGGGAGAGCACCACCGGGGCGGCCCGGCGGTTCAGCATGTCGGCCGCCGAGCGGAGCCGGTGGGCGTGCTCCAGCGGCAGGGAGAGGGCCAGGCAGCCGACGGCCGCCCCGGCGGTCAGTGGCACCGCGGCGCAGACCGTGCCCACCGCGTACTCCTGGAGGTCGAGCACGGGGACCGTCGGCGGCTGGCTGTCCAGCTTGGAGAACAGCACCTTCTCGTTGGTGATCGTCCGGGAGGTCAGCCGGGCGATCTTGTGCCGCGCCAGGTGGTCCCGGCGTCCGTTGAGGTCGAGCTGGGTCAGCAGGCACTTGCCGACCGCGCTGGCGTGGGCGGCCGAGCGGAAGTCCACCCACTCGTTGACCTTGGGGGTGCGCGGACCGTCGGCGAACTGGGTGATCTTCACCTCGCCGTCGATGTAGCGGCTGATGTAGACCGCGGCGCCGACCGAGTCGCGCAGCTCGGTCAGGGTCTCCTGGAGCTTGAGCTCCAGGGCCTCGCGGCGGGTGCTGCCGGAGCCGAGGAGGACCAGGGAGTCGCCGATGACGTAGGCGCCGTCGGAGACCTGCTCCACGTAGCCCTCGCGGCGCAGCATCAGGAGCATGGACGTGAGATGGGCGGTCGGCAGGCCGGTCTCCCGTGCGATCTGCACGTCCGTCACGCCTCCGCCGTGCCGTGAGACCGTCTCAAGCACGCGCAGGGCGTATTGCACCGAGTGGAACGGTGCGGTGGGCTCGGGCTTCAGCGCCACGGTTTCCCCCTACCAGGTTGTGACCGCAAGCTTCCGTACCACGATAGCCGCCAAGCACCCGTTACGGGGCGGCTGTTGGCGAGATTGATGCGGTGCCCACGGGCCGTGGGCTGCGATGCGCCACTCTGGCATATGCCATGGTCACAGCCTTGCGTGAGAGGCTCAGGTCAGGGGGGTGGGCGGGGCCTGCCGCACGGGCGTTCGGGCGCCCTCCGGACGTGAAGATTTTTTCGCCGGAATAACCGGAGACCCCCTCCTGTTAGCTGACGGGGATCACCCGGAGCAGTTCCCGGCGGATCTCCCCCGTCCCCCCACACCCGTTCGTCACAGCGCAGGAAGGCCGTCCACGGTGAGCGACGCGATTCGAGACGCGATTCGAGGAGAGGCGCGCGGCACCGCGCCCGTACCGCTGTCCGTACTGGACCTGGTGACCGTCGGCAGCGGGCGCACCGCGAGCCAGGCGCTCGCCACCAGTGTCGGCATCAGCCGGCTCGCCGAGCGGCGCGGCTACCACCGGCACTGGGTCGCCGAGCACCACTCCATGCCCGGCGTCGCGTCCTCCTCGCCCGCCGTGATCCTGGCCCACCTGGCCGCCCACACCAGCCGCATCCGGCTCGGCTCGGGCGGCGTGATGCTGCCCAACCACGCGCCGCTGGTGATCGCCGAGCAGTTCGGCACCCTGGAGGCGCTCGCCCCGGGCCGGGTCGACCTCGGTCTGGGCCGCGCCCCCGGCACCGACGGGGCGACCGCCGCCGCGCTGCGCCGTACCGGGACGCTGGACGAGGGTGCCGACGAGTTCCCGCAGCAGCTGGCCGAACTGACCCGCTTCCTCGACGACGACTTCCCGGACGGGCACCCGTACGCGCGGATCCACGCCGTGCCCGGCCCCGTGCAGGGGCCGAAGGGGCGGCCGCCGGTCTGGCTGCTCGGCTCCTCCGGCTTCAGCGCGCGGCTCGCCGGCCTGCTCGGGCTGCCCTTCGCCTTCGCCCACCACTTCTCGGCGCGCAACACGATCCCCGCCCTGGACCTCTACCGGGAGTCCTTCCGGCCCTCGGCGGTGCTCGACGCGCCGTACGCCCTGATCGGCGTCGCCGCGCTCGCCGCCGACGAGGCGGAGGAGGCCCGTCGCCAGGTGCTGACCGGCGCCCTGTCGATGCTGCGGCTGCGTACCGGCCGGCCGGGTCTGGTCCCGACGCCGGAGGAGGCGGAGGCGTACCCGTTCAGCTCCGCCGAGCGGGAGTTCGTCGACGGCTGGCTCGCGAACATCGTCCACGGCACGCCCGACGAGGTGCGCGAGGGCCTGGACGGGCTGCAGAAGCGGACCGGCGCCGACGAGCTGATGATCACGGCCAACGCGCACGGCGGGGAGGCGCGACTGCGCAGTTACGAGCTGATCGCCGACGCCTACGGACTGCCCGAGCTCGCGCCGGATGCGCCCGCGGAGCTCCGCTAAGCGGAATTTCCCCGCCCGTTGGTTCGTCCCCGAACCGGCGGGCGCGGGAGTTTTAAGTGAGCCTTAAACCGCTCGTCACCCATGGTGGCGGGCGGTTCTCTTCTGTGCTGCACGTCTCTGACGAGGGCTTTCGCCCGCCAATTGGTCTAGTCCTCAATCTGGTTCAGACCATTGACGCGCTGTTCATGCGGCGGATATCACTGCTCCAACTTCCGTACCGCCACCCCTCCCGGAGGCCGCACGTGCACCCCCGCAAACCACTGATCGCCGCCCTGCTGAGTTCGGCACTCGCCGCCGGCGCGTTCGCCACCACCGTCGGCCTCGGCTCCGCCCAGGCCGCCGAGACCGCCGCCGCCCCGTCCACCGGCGGCGTCAAGATCGCCTACTACGACCAGTGGAGCGTGTACGGGAACGCCTTCTACCCGAAGCACCTCGACGAGCGGGGCATCGCGGCCAAACTGGATGTCATCAACTACTCGTTCGGGAACATCCACCCGACCGACCTCACCTGTTTCGAGGCCAACAAGGCCGCGGGCGACGACAACAACCCCAGCGCCGGCGACGGCGCGGGCGACTCGTACGCCGACTACCAGAAGTCGTTCTCGGCCGCGGACAGCGTCGACGGCGTGGCCGACAAGTGGGACCAGCCGATCGTGGGTGTCTTCAACCAGTTCAAGGAGCTGAAGGCGAAGCACCCCCACCTGAAGATCAACATCTCGATCGGCGGCTGGTCCTACTCCAAGTACTTCTCGGACGCGGCCAAGACCGACGCCTCCCGCAAGAAGCTCGTCGCCTCCTGCATCAAGCAGTACATCCAGGGCGACCTCCCGGTCGAGGGCGGCTACGGCGGCCCCGGCTCCGCGGCCGGCATCTTCGACGGCATCGACATCGACTGGGAGTACCCCGGCTCGCCCGACGGGCACCTCGGCAACCACTACGCCCCCGAGGACAAGCAGAACTTCACCCTCCTGCTCGCCGAGTTCCGCAAGCAGCTCGACGAGTACGGGGCCGCCCACGGCGGCAAGAAGTACCTGCTGACCGCCGCGCTGCCGGCCGGCCAGGACAAGATCAAGAACATCGAGACGGACAAGATCGGCGCGTACCTCGACTACGCGAACATCATGACGTACGACATGCACGGCGCCTGGGACGGCGACGGGCCGACGTACCACCAGTCCCCGCTGTACTCCGGTGCGAACGACCCGACCGACCCCATCAAGCCGGGCACCGAGAAGTACTCGATCGACAACGCCATCGACTCCTGGATCGACGGCAAGCCCGCCTACGGCATCACCGGCGGCTTCCCCGCCGGCAAGCTGACCCTCGGCTACGAGTTCTACTACCGCGGCTGGAAGGGCGTCCCGGCCGGCGGCACCAACGGCCTCGCCCAGACCGCGACCGGCGGCTCCAACGCCCGCCCGCTCAGCCAGGCGGCCGGCATCGCGTACTACAAGGAGCTCGGCGGCATCGTCGACAACGCGGCGAGCACCTTCTGGGACGACCAGGCCAAGTCCGCCTACTTCTACAAGGACGGCGAGTTCTTCACCGGTCTCGACCAGCGCACCATCCAGGCCCGCGCCGACTACGCCCACCAGCGCGGTCTCGCCGGCGCGATGATGTACTCGCTGCTCGGCCTGGACGCCAACGCCACGCTCTTCAACCAGATCGTGACCGCGGTCGGTTCGTCCCCGACGAGCCCGACCACCCCGCCCACCACGACGCCGCCGACCACCCCGCCGACGACGCCGCCCACCACGCCGCCGACCACTCCGCCCACGACCCCGCCGACGACGCCGCCCACGGGCTGCACCGCTCCGGCGTACGTGGCCGGCCAGGTCTACACCGGCGGCCAGACCGTCTCCCACAAGGGCCACAACTGGAAGGCCAAGTGGTGGACCCAGAACGAGGAGCCGGGCACGACCGGCGAGTGGGGCGTCTGGCAGGACCTCGGCGCCTGCTGACCGCCCGCTGATCCCTCGCCGCACCGCATGAACCACTGCCCCCGCCCGGAATGTCCCTCCGGCCGGGGGCAGTTCCACGCCCCGACGCGGAACGCCCCCGGCCGGACGGTGCCGCACGGAGCCGCGGCCCTCGCGGGACCGGCCGGCACGGGACCGGCCCCGGCGGGCCTGACGGACGGGCCCGCGGCCCTTCACGGGGCCGGGCCGCGCCTCGCGCCCGAAGGCCGGCTCAGACGGGCAGCGGCGCGACGCCGATGAGGTCCGCGATGTGCTCCGGGGGCACCGCCCGCGAGTAGAGCCAGCCCTGGCCGGTGTCGCAGCCGATGCGGCGCAGCCGGGCGGCCTGGCCCGCGGTCTCCACGCACTCGGCGGTGACCGTGAGCCCGAGCCGGTGGGCCAGCTGGACCAGCGCCTCGACGATCAGCTCGTCGGCCGGGTTCGCGTGCTCCTCGTCCTGGAAGCCGCGGACGAACGAGCCGTCCAGCTTGAGGACGGAGACCGGCAGCCGGCTCAGATAGGCGAGGTTCGAGTAGCCGGTGCCGAAGTCGTCGATGGCGATCCGCACGCCCATGTCGCTGAGCGCCTGGAGCGCCTGGAGCGGGCGTCCCGCCGAGCCCATCACCGCGGACTCGGTCAGCTCCAGCTGGAGCAGATGCGGCGCGAGCCCGGTCTCGGCGAGGATGCCCGCGACATCGGCCACCAGGTCGGAGTCCCAGACCTGGCGCACCGCCACGTTGACGCTGACGAAGATCGGCCGGTCGCCCGGGTGGTCCTTCTGCCACTGCCGGGCCTGGCGGCAGGCCGTCCGCAGCACCCAGCGCCCGAGCTCGACGATCGAGCCGTCCTCCTCGGCGATCCCGACGAACCGATTCGGCGTCAGCGTGCCGAACTGCGGGTGCCTCCAGCGCACCAGCGCCTCCACCCCGCGGACCGCGCTGTTCGCGAGGTCCACCAGCGGCTGGTACTCCAGCGCGAACTCGCCGCGCTCCACGGCCGGCCGCAGCGTGGAGGAGAGCGCCTGCCGGGTCATCCGGTGCGCGTTGCGCTCCGGGTCGAAGAGCGTCCAGCGGGCCTTGCCGTCGGCCTTCGCCCAGTACAGCGTGGTGTCGGCGGCCTGCATGAGACACGTCGCCGAGGAGCCGTGGGCCCGCCGCTCGACCACGCCGATGGACGCGGAGACGGAGAGCCGCTGCCCGGACAGGTCGAAGGGCTCCTGGAGCGCGGTGAGGACGGACTGCGCCAGATCGGCCAGCTGCTCGGTGCCGGTCGAGTCCTCGACCAGGATCGCGAACTCGTCGCCGCCGAGCCGTGCCACGAGGTGCCCGCCGTTGCGCGTGTAGCCGTAGCCGTCGGCGCACTCGGTGAGCCGGTTCGCGACCGCGGCGAGCAGCCGGTCGCCGACCCGGTGGCCGAGGGTGTCGTTGACGGCCTTGAAACCGTCGAGGTCGAGATAGCAGATGCCGATCCGCCCTGTTCTGCCATGCCCGTAGGACTCGTACGACTCGTACGAACGGTCCCGGGGGTCCTCGTCGGCGGGGCTCTCGGCGGCGGCGCTCTCCAGGGCGGCGGTGAGGCGCTCGAAGAAGAGGGTGCGGTTGGGCAGCCGGGTGACCGGGTCGTGCATCTGGAGGTGGCGCAGCCGGGCCTGGAGATCGCGCCGGTCGCTGATGTCGGCGACGGTGAGCAGCACGCGGGGGCTGTCGGGCACGGGGGAGACGGTCACCTCCGCCCACAGGGAGCGTCCGTCGGCGTGCTTGAGCCGGCGGGTGCAGCGGAAGCGGGAGCGCCGGCCGCGGAGCACCTCGCGGTACGCCTGCCAGGTGCGTCCGTCGGCGGCCAGGTCGACGAGCTCGGCGGCGGCCTGCTCGTGCAGCGCGGCGGTCTCGGTGCCGAGGAGGGTGGCGAGCGCCTCGTTCGCCGCGACGACGACGCCGTCCCGGTCGACCACGGCCATGGCGAGCCGGGCGGCCCGGAAGGCGGCGCGGTAGTCGCGCAGTTCGCTCTCCCAGGACCCCGTTGGCGGGAGTTCGTGATCGGGATCGCTTCCGTGACGCTCTGTGAGCACCGGCTCAGCCGACGGGGGCACCGGTTCTTCGGAGGTTCCGCTCACCGCTCGCTCCCGTAGTGCGTTCGGGCCGTACAGATGTGGTCGGAATGGTCGGCCAAGGAAAGTGTGCCGATCATAGAGGCTGGCCCGGGGGCCGTTCCAGCTTCGGGGCCGGGCGCCGGGCCCGCGGGGGCTGTGAGGCTGCCCACCCGGAGGCGCGGCCGATCGTTTCTGCGCGGGTGTGACACGGGTCGACGATGCTCTGACCGAATGTGACTTTCCGTGAGCTGATGCGCGTCCGTGTCGCGTCGACCCGGCGGGTCCCGCTCACCCGACCGGGGCAGCGGAAAGGTGCGAAACCTCCCAAACCGACACAAGGTGGTCGAGGTGTCACGCTTTCCGGAGCCGGAGGTCCACGTGAGGGGTCAGCAGCCACCCGGGGGAGTGCAACGCTCGCGCCTGCGTGCCGGTGCGGCGGCCTTCACCTCCCTCGCCGCGCTCGCCGCGACCGGGCTGGTCGCCGGGCCCGCCGTCGCCGCGCCCGCCGCGGGACCCTGCGCCCTGCCCCGTACCGCCGCCCACCACTCGCTCGGCCTCGACACCTGGAACACCTCCTATCCGAGACCCACCCGCCCCCTCGACGCGGTCATGATCTTCCTGTCCTTCCCGGACGCCACCCCCCTGACCAGCCCCGCCGAACTGGCCGCCGACCACTTCCCCGGCACGTCCGAGTTCTTCGAGCGGGCCTCCTACGGGCGGTTCAGCCTGCGCGTGCACCCCCAGACCGGCTGGGCCCGGATGCCGCGCGACTCCACCGCCTACGCCATACGGCGCGACTGGAGCGCCGAGGACCGTGCGGCCTATCTGCGCGACGCGATCCGGGCCGCCGACGACTCCGTCGACTTCTCCCGCTACGACATCGTCTATCTGGTCGCCGACCCCGACGCCCCCGGTGTGGACTCCGACGCCACCAAGGTGGTCAACCTGGAGCACCCGCTGGAGGCCGACGGCACGGAGCTCAAGCGGGTCGTCACGGTCTTCGAACGGCACCCGCCCGACCGCAACGTCCTCGCCCACGAGACCGGGCACGTCTTCGACCTGCCCGACCTCTACCACCGGCCCACGGACGGCAAGGGCGACTGGGACACCCATGTGGGTGACTGGGACGTCATGGGCAGCCAGTTCGGGCTCGCTCCGGACCTCTTCGCCTGGCACAAGTGGAAGCTGGGCTGGCTCGACCGCTCGGAGGTGACCTGCGTCCGCGGACCCGGCACCCATGCGATCGGGCTGGAGCCGGTCGCCGCCGCCCCGGTGCCCGGCGGCACCCTCGGCACCCGGCTCGCCGTCGTCCGCACCGGCGAGGACAGCGTGCTCGCGATCGAGGCGCGCTCGGCGACCGGGAACGACCGGGACACCTGCGCCGAGGGCGTGCTCGTCTACCGGGTCCGCAACGAGGCGGCGTCGGGAGAGGGGCCCGTCGAGGTCGTGGACACCCACCCGAGGTCCGAGGCGTGCTGGGAGAGCTCGGTCTACCCGCCGCTCGCCGACGCGCCCCTGCGGGAGGGCGAGTCCTTCACCGTGCCGGACACCGGCGTACGGGTGGAGGTCGACGGGCGGACCCGGGCCGGCGTGTGGGCGGTCCGCGTCACGGGTCCCCGGGTCGACGCGCTGCCCTGAGGCGCCGCGCACACGAAGAAGCCCCCCGCTTGCGCGAGGGGCTTCTTCCGTCTGTGCGCCGCCAGGGACTCGAACCCCGGACCCGCTGATTAAGAGTCAGCTGCTCTAACCAACTGAGCTAGCGGCGCCTGCTGACGTCGTAGACATTAGCATCAGGATCCGCCGAAGGAAAAATCGATACCCGCACGTCGGCCGTCGAAACCGCCCGGGCCGCCCGGACACAGGCCCACAGCAGCACCTCGGGTCCCGGCAGCCAGGGTGTGCGGGTGTCCGGCGCCACCAGCCAGCGCGGGCCCGAGCCGTCCTGCGGGGAGAGCGGCGGGATCGTCACCGCGTCCCCGGTGCCGTGGCAGAGGGGCCGGGGCACCGAGTTCTCCCACTCCTCCCAGTCGAGCAGGGACGGTAAGCGCTGGGCCGTGCCGGGGGCGGCGAAGAGCAGCATCCGGCCCCGGTGCACGGCGACGGGCCCGGAGCCGGGACCCTCGGCCCAGAGCCGGTCGAGCATCCGGCGCCCGAAGATCGGCTCCACGTTCACCACGTCGAAGACCCCGCCGCAGGGCAGCATGGCCGGGGCGGCGGGCCGGGCCTCCCAGCGGCCGAGCGTGGCCCACGCGTCGGGGGTGGCGGACGCGAGCCAGGCCGCGCCGTCCTCGGTGACCCGCGCGGCCTGGTGCCGCCCCTCGTCGGGGTCCGCCAGGAGTCGGAGGATGTCGTACGGGGCGGTCTCGTCGCGCAGCCATGTGGTCATGCACCCAGGTGTACCGGGCGTGACGGATTCGTTGCGGCGGGTTGTCGGAAACCCGGACAGCGCGGGGTCGGGAGGAGTATCTTGCGCCCCGGCATATGCCAGGGCGCTGGTCGGCGCGGGTAGTCCGGAGGGTCACTCCTCCGGGTCGCGGCCGCCCGTCCGGATGAGGTCCTGCCCGAACTCGATCATCTTGCGCGCATAGTCCTCGGTCCATGCCGCCCGCTCGGCCACGTCCGCCGGCGTCAGCCGGTCGAACCGCCGCGGGTCCGCCAGCTGGGCCGCCGCGATCGCCTGGAACTCGATCGCCCGGTCCGTCGCCGCCCGGAACGCCAGCGTCAGCTCGGTCGCCCGGGCCAGCAGATCCCGCGGGTCCTCGATCGACTCCAGGTCGAAGAAGTGCTCCGGGTCGGCGGTCGCCTCGGCAGGCTCGAAGATCAGCGGCGCCGGCCTGACCCGCCGCTGCCCGCTCCGCTCCGCGGATTCCGCCATCGTCCTTCTCCTCCTCGCACACACGCGGCCCGGACACCCGGGCCACCTTCCATTCTCCCGCGCCTGGCAAGAGGGCCTCGGCGAACTCGGCCCGGGGTGCCTTTTCGGTGCCTTTTCCCTGCGTCACCCCCGCCGGGGTGCTGTGCGAGACCCGTGGGTCCGCGGGGTCCGGCGCCTCCGCGCCGTCGTCGGCCGTCCGTCGTGTGCGGGGGCCCTGGATGCGTTTCCGTCGACGTCACGGCGCCCAGCCCACCCGGTGCTCCGCCAGGTGGGACAGCACCGCGTGGTTCGCCTCCCAGCCGTCCGGGAACTTCACCGTGACGCCGAGCTGGACCGGCTCCGTCGACGGATGCTCGTCCAGGAGGTCCGCGACGCCCGCGCGGCAGACCACGATGCAGGCGTGCCGGTGCCGGGAGGCCAGGACGCACAGGCGGCCGGTCTCCAGATGGAAGGCGGTCGCGTCCGGGCGCCCGGACAGCGGGTGCAGGACCACCGTCACGTCGTACTCCCGGCCCTGGAGCCGGTTGGCCGTGTCCACGGTCACCCCCGGGACGCCGAGCTCCGCGAGCGCCGCCCGCACCGCCGCCGCCTGGTCGCGGTGTGCGGTGCCGACGGCGATCCGGTCCGAGGTCAGGGGCACGGGGCCGGCGGACCGCTCGCTGACCGCCGCGCCGTCGCGGTCCAGGAGGCGTCGCACGACGAGGGCGACCGCGCGGACCGCCTCCGGGTCCGTACGAGGGGTGTGCCGGGCGGGCAGCTCCAGCAGGCCCCAGCCGGTCTCCGCCGCCTCGTCGAGGACCCGGTCCGGCCCCGAGCCGTCCGAGGGCACGCCGAAGGACAGCTTGCGGTCCCCGTGATCCGTGCCGCTGCGGAACGGCGTGTACGGGTAGAAGGCGTCGGACACCAGCGGGGCGGCGGACGCCGGGAGGCGCCAGGACACCGGGAGGCGGTGCTGCGGCAGCTCCGGGTTGTGCGCCAGGAGCGTGGAGACGGCGGAGGCCGAGGGGTCGTAGGACAGGCCCGCCCACTGCTCCGCGCCCACCACCGAGAAGGGGTCCAGCTGTCCCGGGTCGCCGACGAACAGCGCCCGCTCGAACAGGCCCGCCACCGCGAGCAGCGCGTCCGAGCGCATCTGGTACGCCTCGTCCACGATCGCGTGCGCCCACGGCTCCACGTTCTTCACGTGCGCCCACTTCGCGGCCGTCGACACGACCACCGGAAGCCCCGTCAGATCGCCGGCCTTCGCCGACTTCCGCACCTGCTCCAGCTCGTTCAGCGCCCGGTCGTACGGGTCGGAGTCGTTCGAGTGCAGCCGGCCCACCGGGAGGCCGGGCCGCTTCTCGGCGATCCGCAGCACCAGGTCGTCGACCTGCGCGTTGGTCTGGGCCACGACCATCAGCGGGCGTCCCGCGTCGGCCAGTTCGAGCGCGGCCCGCACGACGAGGGTGGACTTGCCGGCGCCCGGCGGGGAGTCGACGACGACCCCCCGGGCGGTCCCGTGCAGGGTGCTCTCCAGGATGGCGTCCGTCGCCCGCGTGGCCTCCGCGGACGGGTCGAAGGCCGGCGGCCGGTGGCTCACAGGATGTCCTCGCGGGTGAAAGTGTCGGGGAGTTCGGCGACGTCGGAGCGCGGGGGACCGCCGTGCGTCCACGGGGTCTCCTCCGGGTCGGGCAGCTTCGCGCCCGCCCGCTGGTCGTGCTCGAAGAGCGTCCAGGCGATCCGCTCGCCCTTCTCCGGCACCGAGCCCTCCGCCGGCTCCTTCGCGCGGCCCATCCGGTCGAGGATCCGCAGCACCAGCGCCCCGTCCTCCTCCATCCCCACGAACTCGGCGGACTGCGGCTTGCCGTCCAGCGAGCGGTACACCCTGACGCCGGCGCCCAGATGCGGCCGGTCCTCCGTGCGGACCGTGAGCTGCGGACGGGGACGGTTCCGCTCCGTACGCGCCATCGTCACCTCGACGACCTCCGCCACGAACGCCTCGCCCGCGAGCCGCCGTCCCGCCAGCACCAGCGGGTCGTCGAGCGCCTCCTGCGCCTCCAGCTGGCCCTGCGCCTGCTCGCGCGCGGCCAGCTTCTGCGCGGCGGTCACCGCGTCGTCCCGGCGCGGCTGCGGCGGCTCGCCCGCCGCGATCCGGTCCCGCTGGCCGGTGAAGGACCAGCGGTCGCGGGTCCAGCGGTCGGGCACCCTGGCCCCCTCCGGAAGTTCGCGCAGCAGGCCGAGGGCCCGCCACACCGCGTCCCAGGTGGGCTTCAGCTGGGACGCGACCAGCCGGCGGATCTCCCGCTCGGCGTGGTGCAGTCCGGCCAGTCCGTCCTCGGCGGCGGAGCCGTCCTCGGCCGCTCCCAGCGCCTGCCTGGCCCGGTCGTAGCGCTCGATCGCGGGCGCGAGCAGCTTGTTGTCGAAGGCCGGGTCGGTCGCCGGGCCGGCCGGCGGCCACAGCAACTGCCCCTGTGCGTCCCGCCCGAGCTCCACCCGCAGCGCCGCCTCGGCCCCGGACTCCCCCTCGGGGGTGTCGATCCAGGCGAGCAGCGCCCCCAGGTGCTGGTCCTCCAGCGAGGACTGGCCCGTGGCCCAGTGCCGGTTCAGCAGGTCCGTGGCCGCGACCAGCAGCGAGGAGCCCGGCACCCGGGCCCGCTCGCCGAAGTGGGTCAGCCAGCGGCCGAGCAGCGGCACCCGCGGCGGCGCCGGGAACGGCGTCTCCGGGTCCTGCTCGGCGGTCCGCCGGAAGCGCGTGGAGCGTCCGAGGAGGCGGACGTACTCGACGGCCGCCCGGCCCGGCACCACCAGCTGCGGGGCGTCCGCGCACAGTTCGACCTCGACCTTGACCTTCTTGCCGGTCTCCGGGTCGGTCTCGTTGCGCTCCGCCGCCTCGACGACCTCGGCGAAGGAGTCGACGTACGGCAGGATCTCGTCGGCCAGCTCGGCGAGGAAGGCGAACCGCAGGTCACGGTCGCGCGGCTGCGGCACGACGAGCAGCCGCGGCTCGTCCGCGTCGGTGCCCACCAGCGCCCCGAGCGGCGCGCCCGCCTCGCCGGCGGTCGTCAACGGCACCAGGACGAGCGGGCGTTCGGACAGGTGCCGGTGCCGGACCGTGGCCAGCGGCTGCGCCCGGCCGGCCTCGACGGCCTCCATCCGGGCGAGGGCGGAGATCAGCGACATGCCGTCACCCCCGCGAGCGCCTCGCTCCGCAGCGCGCGGGCCCGGCGCAGCGCCGCGACCGCCGGGTCGTCCGGGTCGCCGGCCTCGCCGCGCGCCGCGGCCAGGACCGCACCGATCGTCGTCAGGCCGCCCAGCTCGCCCCGTACGGACCGGCCGAGCGCCGTCACGGCGTCCTCGGCCCGGGCCCGCTCGCGGCAGTGGAAGGCCAGCTCGCAGGCGGCCAGGCACTCCGGCGCGTACGCGTGGGGTACGCACTCCACCGCCGAGGCGAGCTCCTCGGCGGAACACGCCGCCACGTCGAAGGTGACGCCCGCCGGCAGCGCCTCCACGATCTCGTCGAGGCGGGTCAGCCGGGCCAGCTGGCGGCGGGTCACGGACAGCTGCTTGCGCACGTCCACCGCCGAGGCCGTCGGCAGGTTGGAGAAGTCCTTGGGGCAGACGAGCAGCACGGTGTGCGCCACCTCCGCGCCCTCCGTGACGCCCGCGACCCGCTCCAGGGCCAGCACGTACACCGCGGCCTGGCGGGCCGCCGCGCCCACCTTCGGGGCGTCGGCCGAACCGTCGATCATCGGGAAGGACTTGATCTCCACGACCGTCCACCGCCCGTCGGGGTGGACCACGACCGCGTCGGGCTCCAGGTAGACGGGGGAGCCGGCCACCTCGAGGGCCAGCAGGGGATGGTCGAGCAGCGCCCAGCGGCCCGCCGCCGTCGCCTCGCGCAGTGCGAGCGCGGTACGGGCGGCCCGGCCCTCGGGCCCGGCCGCCGCGAGCTCCGGCAGGTCCGCCTCCGCCGGCTCCTCGATGCCGAGCAGCCGCAGCAGCTCCCGCCCGCCGTCCGCCTTCACCCTGGCCTCGAAGGCGTTGCCGCGGGCGATGGCGAACTGCGACTGGCCGAAGCCCGAGGGGGCGCCCAGCTTCGCGGCGAGCGCCGTCTTGTCGATCCCCGCGCCGTCGAGGACCGCCCGCCGCCGGCAGCCTGGATTGGCGGCCAGGGCGGCCAGCGCCCGCGCGTCCAGCGGACGCGGCGGGGAGGCCGGTCCGCGCAGCTCAGCGAGCTGATGCCGGAGTGTCGTCTGCGGCGGTCGGTGCGGACCGCTGCCCAGGGATGCGCTCACCCGCGGAAGTCTCCCATCCGCCACCGACAAGCGGGGCGCTTTGCCGGGATCCGCCCGTGATCACCCGGTCCGTCAGGCGCATCGCGTGCGGGGCGAGGAGCAGTCCCGCGCCCATCACGACCGCCCCTGCGGCCGCGTCGAGGAAGTAGTGGTTCGCCGTGCCCATGACGACGAGCGCGGTGAGCAGCGGATAGGCCACGCCGAGCGCCCTGACCAGCGGCGAACGCCCGTACCGCCACAGCATCACCCCGCACCACAGCGCCCAGCCCACGTGCAGGCTGGGCATCGCCGCGTACTGGTTGGTGAGCCCGCCCAGTCCGCGCGGCGCGCTCGCCTCCCCGCCCCACCAGCCGTACGCGCTGAACCGCGCCATCGTGTCGGCGAAGCCGTGGGCCGGGTCGAGCAGCCGGGGCGGGCAGGTCGGCAGCAGGGTGAAGCCCACGAGTCCGAGCAGCGTGGAGAGCATCAGCCAGGTGCGGGCGGCCCGGTAGGCGGCCGGGCGGCGGCGGAAGAGCCAGACCAGGACGGCCGGTGTGACCAGGTAGTGCAGGGAGGCGTACGCGAAGTCGGCGGGGATCCCGAGCGCGGGCGTCGCCGTGAACAGGCGGTTGAGCGGGTGCTCCAGGTCGAGGCCCAGCGTCTCCTCGGCGCGCAGGACCGCCAGGCCGTGGTCGACGGCGGCGGCCCGGTCCCCCCGGGCCAGCAGCCGCCCGCACGAGTAGGCCGCGTACACCGCGGCGATCAGTATGAGCTCCGCCCACCAGCGTGGCCTGCGCATGCGAGGTCCCCCGCCTTCCCCCGACTCGTCTCCGACCGGGGGAGGACGCCGCGGCGCGGGGGGAGGTTGCCCGGAGGTCGCCGGGAATTCACGTGGGCGATGATGGAGGAGAAGTCCGCACACCGCCCCGCTGAAGAACCAGGGAGCCTTCATGGCACCGCGCATCCTGCTCGCCCGGCACGGCCAGACCGAGTGGTCGCTGTCCGGCCGTCACACCGGCAGGACGGACATCCCCCTCCTCGACGAGGGCCGCGACGGCGCCAAGCTGCTCGGCGCGCGCCTGGCGCGGGGCCCGTGGGCCGGGCTCGACGGGGTCGAGGTGCGCACCAGCCCGCTGGTGCGCGCCCGGGAGACCTGTGACCTGGCCGGTTTCGGTGAGCGCGCGGAGAACTGGGACGCGCTCATGGAGTGGGACTACGGCGCCTACGAGGGCATGACCCCGGACGAGATCAAGGCCGGCCGCCCGGACTGGTTCATCTGGCGCGACGGCGTGCCCGAGGGGGAGACCCTGGCCGAGCTGTCGGCGCGGGCGGACCGGGTCGTGGAGTGGGCCCGTTCGGCCGACCGGGACGTCCTGGTCTTCGCCCACGGGCACATCCTGCGGTCCATCGGCGCCCGCTGGCTCGGCGAGGACGTGTCCTTCGCCGCCCGCATCCGCCTCGACCCGACCAGCCTGTCGGTCCTGGGCTGGGCCTACGGCGATCCGGCGATCGAGCGCTGGAACGACACCGGTCACCTGGAGTAGGGGTTACGGCCGGGGGCGCGGCCCGGGTACGCGGCCAGGCACGCGGCTCAGTACGCGGCGAGGACCCGCCGGGTCTCCGCGAGCATCGTGCGGATCCGGGCGGACTCGACGCCGTCCAGCGAGGACTCCACCCGGCGCACCTCCGCCTCCGCCTCGTCGGGGCGGCCCGCGTGCGCGAGGTCACCGGCGAGCTGGGCCCGGTAGAGGGCGAGGTTCCGGGCGAAGTGCGGGTCCTGCAGGACCGTGGCGCGCTGGGCGTGCCGGGCCGCGCGGGACCGGTCGCCGAGCAGCGACCAGCACTGGGCCTCCAGGGCCTCCAGCTCGGGCTCGCCGAAGAAGGACATCCACTCCGGGTCGCTCTCGCCGGGCCCCCGCTCGAAGTGCCGGTGGGCGCGGCCGAGGGACTGCGCGCACGCGGACCGGTCGCCGAGCCCGGCCCACGCCCCGGCCTCCCGCAGGCTGAGCAGGGCGAGCAGCCGGGACGAGGCGAGCGGCTGGGCCGCCCGCAGTCCGGCCTGCGCGGCCCGGACCGCCTCCCGGTACCGGCCGCAGTCCCGGGCGAGGAACGAGGTGTTGCAGAAGGCGTGCGCCTCCAGGGCGGCGTCGCCGGCCACGCGCGCGGTGGCGAGGGCCTCCGCGTAGTGCGAGCGGGAGTCGTCGAGACGCCCCGAGTCGTGGGCGAGCCAGCCCACCGAGATGGCCAGCTCGCCGGCGCCGCGGTGCAGCCGGTCGGCCGTGGAGCGGCGGGCGGCCACGCCCGCGTCGAGCAGGGCGTAGGCGGTGCGCAGCGGCTGGGTGGCGCGCTGGTAGAGGCCCTCGGCGCCGTGCCGGTCGTCGAGCAGGCGGATCTGCCGTACGGCGTCCTCGACGGCGCGGACCTCGGCGTCGCCCACGCGGTGGGTGCCACGGGGGGCGGGGATGACGGCTGCGGCGGTGGCGCCGCCGAGGCCCAGTGAGGCGGTCGCCAGAGTGGCGGTGCCGCCGGTCATGAATGCGCGACGCAGCACGTCGCTCTCCTCATCGTTCCGGGTGGTGATGGCGAGGGGCGGCGGTCCCCCGGCCGCCACGGCGGCCGGCCGCCGGCCGCGAACGGTCTCCCGCGCCGAGAACCCCAGGTCCGCAAGGCTCAGTCCGGGGAACATGTGCAGGAAGACCCGCTCGTACGCGTAGTTCGGGCAGCGGATCTCGCCCGCCTCCACGCGCCCGATGTAGCGGGCGTCGCATGCGACCTGCTCGCCGATGTCCCGCGCGGCCCGGCGGACGATCGCGGCGAACTCCGCCGGCGAGCGCTGTCCGCGGAGTCTGCGGAAGGCGAGATTGGGAACTGCCCGTGACAACGCCATGGCCGAGCCCTCTCCTGGTGCTGCCGGTGTTCCGGCGGGGCAAGAACGTACCTGCTGTGACCGGCCGTGTACGCAGGGTTTGGCAACAAATCGGATATCTCGCACGCGATCTGCCATGAACTGCCATCCTTTGCGGCGGCGTGCCGCCGTAGCCGTTGACGCGTACGGGCGTTGAACCATGCGGAGAGACGGAACGTGTCTCCTCTTGAGCGAGGAGGGGTCCCATGGTGGAGACCGGAGCGTCGCAGTCGACCGAGCGGCACATGCCTTCGCAGGACGCGAGCGCGTCCCTCGTGCCGCACGCCGGCGGGGGTGTCCCCTGCTCGGGCGAGGCCGACGGTCTGGTGGACTGCGACCTGGTGACCGTGCCGGCCCGGCAGGGCCTGGAGGCCGTGGACATCCTGCGCCGCGGCGGCGCACCGGCGGTCGGCGCGGTGCTGCACGACGGCGCCTGCGACACCCTCGGCTTCCTGGTGCCGCCCGGCACCGCGGCGGGCTGGGACATGCCGGGCAGCGCCTGTACCAGGACGGACGGGCGCGGGCTGCGACTGCCGGAGCTGCCCGAGCTGCCCGGCACGGACGGCGCCACGCCGCGTCCGGCCGACTGGCTGCTGCCGCCCGGCGACAGCAGCGAGGTCACCGACCCGGCCGTGCTGCGCGCCGCCCTGGGCCAGGCGGCCCGGCTGATCGAGGCGGCCGACGGCTGCCGCTGAGCCCGGTCCCGCGCGTGCACCGATAATGGGGCACGTGGCCAGGAACAAGCAGCGGGAACGGGCGGCGGGAGCCGTGGCGGTCGTCGAGACCGTCGACGGCGGGCTCGCCGAGCTCATACCCGACCGGGAGCGCCCCCGCGGGTGGACGCTGCTCATCGATGGCGCTCCGCAGTCGCACGTCGACCTCGACGATCCCGCGTATCTCTCCTTCGAGTACCAGCGGCGTCTCGGCCATATCGCCGACCTCGCCGCCCCGCCGAACAAGCCGGTCCAGGTCGTGCACCTCGGCGGCGGCGCCTTCACCCTCGCCCGGTACGTCGCGGCCACCCGGCCCCGCTCCACGCAGCAGATCGTGGAACTCGACGGGCCCCTCGTGCAGCTCGTCCGCCGGGAGCTGCCGCTCGACTCCACCGCCCGCATCCGGGTCCGCTCCACCGACGCCCGTGACGGGCTCGGCAAGGTGCAGGACGGCTGGGCGGACCTGATCATCGCCGACGTGTTCAGCGGGGCCCGCACGCCCGCGCACCTGACCAGCACGGAGTTCCTGGCAGAGGTGCGCCGGGTGCTGCGACCGGGCGGCCTCTACGCGGCGAACCTCGCCGACGGCCCGCCGCTCGCCCATCTGCGCGGCCAGGTCGCCACCGCCGCCACCGTCTTCCCCGAGCTGGCCCTGGTCGCCGACCCGACCGTGCTGCGCGGGCGGCGCTTCGGCAACGCGGTGCTGCTCGCCTCGGACCGGGAGCTGCCGGTGGCCGAGCTGACCCGGCGGGTCGCGACCGACCCGCACCCGGGGCGGGTCGAGCACGGGCGGGCGCTCACCGACTTCACGGGCGGCGCGGCGCCGGTCACCGACGCGAGCGCCAAGCCCTCGCCCGTACCGCCGGCGTCCGTCTTCCGCTGACCCCGCACCCCCTCAGCGCTCCTCGATCTGCACGCGGGGCGCGGTGTCGTGCCACAGGCAGAAGACGGAGATCTCCCGCCCGTCCCTGGTGAAGGTCACCCGGATCCAGGTGGGCTGCTTCCACACCTGCATCTGCCAGCCCGACCCGGGCGTGGCGGAGACCAGCTCGGCCGAGGACGGGCCGATGTCGAAGACGGCCCGGCCGCCGTCCGTGCCGTAGCTCTTGACGCTGCCGGTGTCCCCCGTGCCCTCGCCGGAACCGCTCGGCGCGGTCGCCGGGGCGGTGGGCCGGTGGGCGGGCGCGGTGGTCGGCGTCCTCGTCGGGCGGGCCGTGGACGGGGCGGCCGTCGGGGTCGCGGAGGGCGACCCGGGGCTGTGAGTCGACGAGGTCAGCGGGTCCGAGCCGGCGTCGGGGGCGGCGACCGAGGGGATCGGCAGCGCCCGCGGCGGGTCGTAGACCGTACCGGCCAGCACGGTGTGCACGCCCCACCAGGACAGCGTGACCGCGGCGCCCGTGGCGAGCGACCACGCCAGCGCGTGAACCAGTCCTCTTCGCATCCGGCTCATCCTGCCATCCCCCTGATGGCGTACGGTGCCGCCCATGGCAAGTGTGCTCGTGGTCGAGGACGACCAGTTCGTGCGCTCCGCCCTCATCCGGCACCTGACCGAGGCCTCCCACACCGTGAGAAGCGTCGGCACGGCCCTGGAGGCGCTGCGCGAGGTCGCCCATCTCCGCTTCGACGTGGTCATCCTCGACCTCGGACTGCCCGATCTGGACGGGGCCGAGGCGCTCAAGATGCTGCGCGGGATCACCGACGTCCCGGTGATCATCGCGACCGCCCGCGACGACGAGACGGAGATCGTCCGGCTGCTCAACGACGGGGCGGACGACTACCTCACCAAGCCGTTCTCCGTGGAGCACCTGTCCGCCCGGATGGCGGCCGTACTGCGCCGTGCCCGCGCCTCGGCGGGCGAGGCGCCGCCCTCCCGGGAGCTCCGGGTCGGCGGGCTCGCCATCGACCCGCTGCGCCGCCAGGCGGCGCTCGACGGGACCGCGCTCGACCTGACCCGGCGTGAGTTCGACCTGCTGGCCTTCCTGGCCGGACGGCCGGGCGTGGTCGTGTCGCGCAGGGAACTGCTCGCCGAGGTGTGGCAGCAGGCGTACGGGGACGACCAGACGATCGACGTCCACCTGTCGTGGCTGCGCCGGAAGCTGGGCGAGACGGCCGCCCGGCCGCGCTATCTGCACACCCTGCGCGGGGTGGGCGTGAAGCTGGAGCCGCCCGCCGGTGCGGGGGAGCACCAGCCGTGAGATGGGCCCTGGTCAAGGTGTCGCTGGCGGTGACCGTGATGGTCGTCGTCGCGTTCGCCGTTCCGCTCGGTCTGGTCGTCAAGGAGATGGCCCGCGACCGCGCGTTCTCCAACGCCGAGCGGCGTGCCGCCGGTCTCGCCCCGGTCCTCGCCATCACCACCGACCGCGAACAGCTGGAGCGGGCCGTCGCGACCACCGACGACGGCGCCGAGGGCCGCCTCGCCGTCCACCTCCCGTCGCCCGGCGAACCCGGCCGCGGCGGCGAGGAGATCGGCACCCGGCGGGCGAGCGACGAGGACCTGGCCACCACCCGGGCGCTCGGCCGGGCCACCATCGCCGACGTACCGGGCGGTTCCGCGCTGCTGCAGCCCACCGCCGTCAGTTCCGGGCAGGTCGCGATCGTCGAACTCTTCGTCCCCGAGGGCGAGGTCAGCAACGGCGTCGCCACGGCCTGGCTGGTCCTCGCCGCGGTCGGCGTCGCCCTGATCGTCGGCTCGGTCGCCGTCGCCGACCGGCTCGGCGTGCGCATGGTCCAGCCCGCCCAGCGGCTCGCCCGCGCCGCCCACGCACTGGGCGAGGGCAAGCTGGGCGCCCGGGTCCGCGAGGAGGGGCCGCCCGAGCTCAAGTCCGCCGCCGTCGCCTTCAACTCGATGGCCGACCAGGTCGTGCAGCTGCTCGCCAACGAGCGGGAGCTGGCCGCCGACCTCTCGCACCGGCTGCGCACCCCGCTCACCGTCCTCCGGCTCAACGCCGCCTCGCTGGGCTCCGGTCCGGCGGCCGACCAGACCCGGTCCGCCGTCGAGCAGCTGGAGCGCGAGGTCGACACGATCATCCGCACCGCCCGCGAGGCCAAGCCGCAGACCCGGGCCACCGCGGCCGCGGCCGGCTGCGACGCGGCCGAGGTGGTGCGCGAGCGGATGGACTTCTGGTCGGCGCTCGCCGAGGACGAGGGCCGCAAGGTGCGCGTCGCCGGGGTCGAGCGGCCGGTACGCATCCCGGTCGCGCGGCCCGAACTCGTCGCCGCGCTCGACGCCCTGCTCGGCAACGTCTTCCGGCACACCCGGGAAGGCACCGCCTTCTCGGTCGACCTCCACAACGGCGACGACGCGGTGATCATCCTGGTCTCCGACGCGGGCGACGGCATCCACGACCCCGCGGCGGCGCTCGCCCGTGGCGCCGGCAGCGGCCGCGCGGGCTCCACGGGCCTCGGCCTGGACATCGTCCGGCGGATGGCGGAGTCGACCGGCGGTGACGTCCGGATCGGGCACTCGGTGCTCGGGGGCACCGAGGTGCGCATCTGGATCGGCCTGGGCGAGCGGGGCGCCCGCACCCCCTCCGGCCGCCGCGGCCGGCGTCGTGCGCGGTGAACCTTTCGTCGCCCCGATGGCTCCCTTAAGCGGACCCTAAGAATCCTCAACCCCGCTCCCCTCGTGGCCATTTGTCCGTTTCCCTGTCGCTAGCGTGCTGCCGCACCCCCACTCCCGGCACGTAGAGGCAGGCACGCGATGGGCACCAGTTCGCACCGGCGCAGGACCAGCGGCAGGACCAGGGCCGTCGGCGCGGTCGTCGCCGTCGCGGTGATCGGCGGCGCGGCCTTCGCGCTGTCCGGCACCGCCCAGGCCGCGTCCGTCGGCGCCGCCTACACCAGGACCAGCTCCTGGACGGGCGGCTACACCGGCCAGTACGTCGTCACCAACGAGACCTCCGCGTCCCAGTCCGACTGGACCCTGGAGTTCGACCTGCCGGCGGGAACGGCCATCGCGTCGCTCTGGAACGGCGAGCACACCGTCTCCGGCCGCCACGTCACCGTGAAGCCCGCGAGCTGGAACAGGCAGCTCGCCCCCGGCGGGTCCGTCACCGTCGGCTTCGTGACCTCCGCCTCCGGCGCGGCCGGCGACCCCGTCAACTGCCTCATCAACAAGGCCGCCTGCTCGGCCGGCGGGCCCACCCCGACCCCGAGCGGCCGCCCCACCGGGCAGCCCACCGCGACCGCGACCCCCACCGCCACCGCGAGCCCCACCCGGACCGCCACGCCCACCCCGACGAAGACCGCGACCGCGTCGCCGACGCCGACCACCACCACGGCCCCCGTCGGGGCGGCCCGCTTCGCCCCCTACGTCGACACCTCGCTCTACCCGGCCCACGACCTCCTCGCCACCGCCGACCAGACCGGCGTGAAGGAGTTCAACCTGGCCTTCATCACCTCCGGTGGCAGCTGTGCGCCGCTGTGGGGCGGCGTCACCGACCTGGCCTCCGACAAGGTCGCCGCCCAGATCGGCGCCCTGCGGGCCAAGGGCGGCGACGTCCGGGTCTCCTTCGGCGGCGCGGCCGGCCACGAGCTGGCGCTCAACTGCTCGACCCCGACCGCCCTCGCCGCCGCGTACGGCAAGGTCATCGACCAGTACCGGCTCACCAAGGTCGACTTCGACATCGAGGGCGCCGCCCTGCCGGACACGGCCGCCAACACCCGCCGCTCCCAGGCCATCGCCCAGCTCCAGAAGTCCCACCCGGGTCTGAACGTCTCCTTCACCCTGCCGGTCATGCCCGAGGGCCTCACCCAGCCGGGCGTCGACCTGGTCGCAGACGCGAAGCGGAACGGGGTCCGCGTGGACGCCGTGAACATCATGGCGATGGACTACGGGCCGGCCTACAGCGCCGACATGGGCCAGTACGCCATCTCGGCCGCCACCGCCACCCAGGCCCAGATCAAGGGGGTCCTCGGCCTGTCCGACGCGGCCGCCTGGAAGGCCGTCGCCGTCACCCCGATGATCGGGGTGAACGACGTCTCCTCCGAGGTCTTCACGGTCGACGACGCCACCCAGCTCGTCGACTTCGCGCGGTCGAAGGGCATCGGCTGGCTGGCGATGTGGTCCGGCGCCCGCGACAAGCAGTGCGCGTCCGGCGCCGTGAACCACGCCGACCCGACCTGCTCCTCGATCCTCCAGCAGCCGCTCGCCTTCACCAAGGCCTTCGGCGCGTACAGGTAGCCGGCCGCCCGGCCGCCGTCCCGCCCACCGCGGCGGGCCCCGGCGGCCGAGGCCGCCGCGCGTCGCCGCGAGCCCCCCGGTCCCCCCACACCGCGCGCCCCGGACGGTCCACCCCACCCCGTCCGGGGCGCGCCCCTTTTCCGCCCGCGGGGCTCCGGCGGGCAGGAGGCGCCGTCCCCTGCGGGAGGGAGGGGCCGACCGGGTGACGGCACGGACCCGCACGAAAACGATCAAGGCCCCGGTTCGTCCGAACCGGGGCCTTGATCGACAAGGGTGAGTAACGGGACTCGAACCCGCGACATCCTGGACCACAACCAGGTGCTCTACCAGCTGAGCTATACCCACCACGACCGGTCATCTGCCCGAGGGCTTCCCTGACCGGCCGAGAAGAAGTCTACAGGGTCGGAGGGGGTGCTCGCGCACACGTTTCCCCGAGGGGCTCCGTGGGCGCGAGCGCCGGGCCTCAGAGCGGCTGGTCCCCGGTCACGACGTGCTTGGCCGCGATCTGCTTCGCGGTGTCCGAGTCCGGGCCGGGCTGCGGGACGAAGACCGCCTCCCGGTAGTAGCGGAGCTCGGCGATGGACTCGCGGATGTCGGCGAGCGCCCGGTGGTTGCCGTTCTTCTCCGGACTGTTGAAGTACGCCCTCGGGTACCAGCGGCGGGCCAGTTCCTTGATCGAGGAGACATCGACGATCCGGTAGTGGAGGTGCTGCTCCAGGGCCGGCATGTCCCGGGCGAGGAAGCCGCGGTCGGTGGAGACCGAGTTCCCGCACAGGGGAGCCTTTCCGGGCTCCTTGACGTGCTCGCGGATGTAGGCGAGGACCTGGGCCTCCGCGTCGGCGAGGGTGGTGCCCTCGGCGAGCGCGTCGAGCAGTCCGGAGGCCGTGTGCATCTGGCGCACGATCTCGGGCATGGTCTCCAGGGCCGCGTCCGGCGGGCGGATCACGATGTCCACGCCGTCGCCGAGCACGTTCAGTTCCGAGTCGGTGACCAGTGCGGCCACCTCGATGAGTGCGTCGTCCGTCAGCGAGAGCCCGGTCATCTCGCAGTCGATCCACACCATGCGATCGTTCATGCGTCCTACCTTATGGCCGAAGGGGTGCCGCGGCCGAAGAACGGGCGCGGGCGGGAACGGCCGAAGGGCCCCCTGGGAGGTGTCCTCGGGGGCCCTTCGGTTTCTCGGGGCGCGGCTTGTGGCGCGCGCGGTCTCTACGGGGCGCTGCGCTGGCCCGGGAGGGCCGGCCGGCCGGGGGCGTAGGCGTCCGACACCGGCTTGCCGGACTCCAGGGGGTGGCCGGGGCGCCGCGGCACGGCCCCCGCCTGGGCCGGGACCATGGCGTCGAGCACGGCGGTGCTGCTCTCACCCTGCGGCCGCCGGGCCCGGTACGCGGCCCGGTAGGCGGCCGGCGAGGACCCCAGCTGGCGCCGGAAGTGCCCGCGCAGGGCCACCGGCGAGCGGAAGCCACAGCGTCCCGCGACCTCGTCGACCGAGTAGTCGGAGGTCTCCAGGAGCCGCTGTGCCTGCAGCACCCGCTGGGTGATCAGCCACTGCAGCGGCGCGGAGCCGGTCAGCGAGCGGAAGCGGCGGTCGAAGGTCCGCCGTGACATGTATGCGCGGGCAGCCAGGGTCTCCACGTCGAACTGCTCGTGGAGGTGCTCCAGCGCCCAGGCGACGACCTCGGCCAGCGGGTCGGCGCCGATCTCCTCGGGTAAAGACCTGTCGAGGTAGCGCTCCTGACCGCCGCTGCGCCGCGGCGGGACGACCAGCCGGCGCGCCAGGGCGCCCGCGGCCTCCGTGCCGTGGTCCGTCCGCACGATGTGCAGACAGAGGTCGATCCCGGCGGCCGTGCCGGCGGAGGTCAGCACGTCGCCGTCGTCGACGAAGAGCTCCCGCGGGTCCACGTGGACCGACGGGTAGCGCTTGGCGAGCGTCGGCGCGTACATCCAGTGCGTCGTCGCCGGGCGCCCGTCGAGCAGGCCTGCCGCGGCGAGGACGAACGCCCCGGTGCACAGGCCGACGATGCGCGCGCCCTCCTCGTGTGCCCGGCGGAGCGCTTCGAGCGCTTCCGGGGGCGGTGGCGAGGTGATCGAGCGCCAGGCCGGCACGACGACGGTGCCGGCGCGGCTGATCGCTTCCAGGCCGTACGGCGCGGTGAGTTCGAGCCCGCCTGTGGTCCGCAGGGGGCCTTCCTCGCCGGCGCACACCAGCAGCCGGTAGCGCGGCACCCCCGCGTCCTGGCGGTCGATGCCGAAAACGGAGAGCGGGATGGAGCTCTCGAAGATGGGGCCACCGCTGAACAGCAGTACCGCGACGACTTCGCGACGGCGGCGCCCGGACAGCTTCCGTGCCGCCTCCGGTGCGGCGGAGTCCTGGCTCATGACGCTAAGCCCCCCTCGGTGTTGGCGTCTCCCTGGTCGTGTCGCTGTGCCACGTTTCCCCTCGGTTTTGCACGAGACCCCAGTCTTCGGTATCCATGATCGAATCTACTGCGTCCCGTGGCGCCGGCGTGACAAGTTCTCCTTCCGGCACATTGTCGACATGGGCACTTGGCGTGAAGCGTTCGATCGCGAAGCCCGGCCGAGGGCGGCGATGCCTGGACCTACGCGGGTTGCGCGGTGTTCGGCCAGGGACTCGCCGGGGACGGGAACTTGGCCGAAAACATACGGGATCGGCTGTGCGACCCTGTCAACTCCGCGAGTGGTCCCGAGGGGTGCGCGGCCGGTGGCGGCCCTCGCGCGCCTCGGCGAGCCGCCCGCGTTCGGAACGGCGCAGCAGCACCCGGCAGGCGGCCGTCACCGCGACGAGACCCGCCGCCGCACCGGCCGCCCCGCCCACGGAGGTGCCGTAGGCGAGCAGCACGACCGGCACGAGGACGCAGCAGAAGACCGCCCAGCGCACCAGGTCGCTCACCGGGTCCGCGGCCGCGTCGCCCGGCGCGCGGTGCCCGGCCGGCGTGACCGGTCCGGCGGCCGGCTCCGCCGCCCTGCGGCGCCCGCGCCCACCCGGGGGGCGGGCCGCGGGGGCGGCGCCGGGCGGTACGCGGACGGCGGTGACGGTCTCGGCGGAGGCGAGGGCGGCGGCCGAGGGGGAGACGGCGGAAGGGGAGACGGCGGAGGCGGTGCGGCGGGTGGTGTCTGCGGGCGACGGTGCGGGCACGGGCGGACTCCCTGCGACGGTGGCGTGACCTGTGGCAACGAGGAGCGGAACCTTCCGGTCACTGCGCGTGCCGTCCGTTTGGCCCCCGTAAGGACGCCTGTAGGGCACATCCGGCATTGCGCATCGGCGCGGGGCTCGTGCATGCTCCCTGGAACGCCGTACGGCAGGCTCCGACGCCTCTGGGCACGGGAGGAGTGTCGCCGTACCCTTGGGGGTATGGGCTTGGGAAGATGATTCCCGGACACAGCTCCGCCGCCAACCGTTGTTCCGATCCCGTCCTTTCCGTCCCTCCCACGAGGACCCTCTTCGCCGAGACACCGATGGCCGGTCACGAAATCCCCGAACCCGCGGACCGCAAGCGCGTCGCCGACTCCACGGTCGACCCCCTCGCGGTGGAACAGCCACGCCACGCCTGCGACCCGGCCTTCCGGCACGGTGTCGTCGTCGGCTTCGACGGCTCCATGTCCAGTGAGCGCGCCTTGGCCTACGCCATCGGCATGGCCCGTCGCTCCGGCTCCGGCCTGATCATCGTGCACGTCGCCAACCGGCTGCCCACCACCGTGTGGGCCGGCTGCGAGCCGCCGGTCTTCGTCGACGTGCCCGACCACCGCACCGAGGTGCTCGGCCTGGAGCTGGCCTGCGCGGAGCACCTCTCCGAGGTGCCCTGGATCCTCGTCGAGCGCGGCGGCGACATCTGCCACGAGCTGGAGGAGGTCGGCCGGGAGTACTCGGCCGACGCGATCGTGGTCGGTTCGACGCACGGCATCGTGGGCCGGATCTTCGGCTCGGTGGCCGGCCGGCTCGCGAAGCGCGCGCAGCGGCCCGTGGTCGTCATCCCGTAACGGCGGTCTCTGCTCAACTCCCTTGATCAGGCCATAATTTCGGCCTTCCTCAGGTGAATTGTGCGCTTGTGAAGGGTAGATAAAGGCCACCGGAACAAAGTGGCCCAAGCAGCACAACTGCCCACCTGAAGGGAGCCCGCCGTGTCCAACGAAGCCGCCGCGGGAAACACCACCTCCACCCTCGGACACCTCGCCCTCGGACTGACCCTGCTCGCCTTCGGCGTCGGCTCGACAGGCGTGATCGACCACGTCGGCAGCGCCGACGCCGCCGGGCTCGCGACCTGGGTCGGCGGCGTGGCCCTCTTCCTCGTCGGACTGCTCGCGCTGCGCGCCGGCAACCCGGCCGAGGGCACCGCCTATTCGGCGCTCGGCGCCTTCTGGTTCACCTGGGGCACGGGCGTCGGCGACAGCGGCTCGGCCGAGGCCGCGGGGCTGTTCCTGCTGCTGTGGGCGCTGCTGGCGCTCACCCTGACGATGGCCTCGGGCGGCAGCGGCCTCTTCGGCCAGGGCGTGTACGGGCTGCTCTTCGTCGCCCTCCTGCTGATGGGGATCGGGGCCCTGGCGGACAACTCCGGCCTCGGCAAGGCGGGCGGCTGGATCGCCGCGGTCGCCGGTCTCGCGGCCTGGTACGGCGCGACGGCGGCGGTCGCGGGCTGGCCGACCTCCGTGTCCCGCTCGCGCCGCGGCGCGGCCGCCGCGAGCTGAGCCACGGCACGCGGGCCCGGCGGGCCCGCACATGAAGGAGCGGCCCCCGTGCACCTGGGATGCACGGGGGCCGCTCCGGTGTCCGGCCGACCGCCGGGGGACAGGCCCGGCGGGCGGGACCTCGGGGGACAGGCCCGAGGAGCCGCCTATTCGACCGTGACGGACTTGGCCAGGTTGCGCGGCTTGTCGATGTCGCGGCCCATGGCGAGCGCCGTGTGATAGGCGAGGAGCTGGAGCGGGATGCCCATGAGGATCGGGTCCAGCTCGTCCTCGTTCTTCGGCACGACGATGGTGTGGTCGGCCTTCTCCTGCGGCTGGTGCGCGACGGCGAGGATGCGGCCGCTGCGGGCCTTGATCTCCTCCAGGGCGGCGCGGTTCTTCTCCAGCAGGTCGTCGTCGGGGACGATCGCGACCGTCGGCAGGGCCGGCTCGATGAGGGCGAGCGGGCCGTGCTTCAGCTCGGAGGCCGGGTAGGCCTCGGCGTGGATGTAGGAGATCTCCTTCAGCTTGAGGGAGGCCTCCAGGGCGACCGGGTAGCCCCGGACGCGGCCGATGAACATCATCGACTGGGCGCCGGCGTACTCCTTGGCCAGCTTCTTGATCTCGTCCTCGGTCTTGAGGATCTCCTCGATCTGGCCGGGCAGCTTGCGCAGGCCCTCGATGATCCGCTTGCCGTCGGTGACGGACAGGTCGCGGATGCGGCCGAGGTGCAGGGCGAGCAGCGCGAAGGCCACCACCGTGTTGGTGAAGCACTTGGTGGAGACGACGCAGACCTCGGGGCCGGCGTGCACGTAGACGCCGCCGTCGGCCTCGCGGGCGATGGCGGAGCCGACGACGTTGACCACGCCGAGGACGCGGGCGCCCTTGCGCTTCAGCTCCTGGACGGCGGCGAGCACGTCGTAGGTCTCGCCGGACTGGGAGACGGCGATGTAGAGCGTGTCCGGGTCGACGACCGGGTTGCGGTAGCGGAACTCGGAGGCCGGCTCGGCGTCGGCGGGGATGCGGGCCATGGACTCGATCAGCCCGGCGCCGATGAGTCCGGCGTGGTAGGAGGTGCCGCAGCCGAGGATCTTGATCCGGCGGATGCCGCGGGCCTCGCGGGCGTCGAGGTTCAGGCCGCCCAGGTGCACGGTGGAGAAGCGGTCGTCGATCCGGCCGCGCAGCACGCGGTCGACCGCGTCGGGCTGCTCGGAGATCTCCTTGTGCATGTAGGTGTCGTGGCCGCCCATGTCGTAGGAGGCGGCCTCCCACTCCACGGTCTCGGGCGTGGCGGTGGTGGTCGCGCCGGAGGTCGTGTAGGTGCGGAAGTCGTCGGCCTTGAGGGTGGCCATCTCGCCGTCGTCGAGGGTGACGACCTGGCGGGTGTGGGCGATCAGGGCGGCGACGTCGGAGGCGACGAACATCTCCTTCTCGCCGATGCCGAGGACGACCGGGGAGCCGTTGCGGGCCACCACGATGCGGTCGTTGAAGTCGGCGTGCATGACGGCGATGCCGTACGTGCCCTCGATGACCTTGAGCGCCTCGCGGACCTTCTCCTCCAGGGTGGCGGCCTGGGAGCGGGCGATCAGGTGGGTGATGACCTCGGTGTCGGTCTCGGACGCGAAGACGACGCCGTCGGCCTCCAGCTTGGCGCGCAGCTCGGCGGCGTTGTCCACGATGCCGTTGTGGACGACGGCGACCTTGTTCTCGGGGTCGAGGTGCGGGTGCGAGTTCACGTCGCTGGGCGCGCCGTGGGTGGCCCAGCGGGTGTGCGCGATGCCGGTGGTTCCGTTGAAGCGCTTGGGGACGCGGGCCTCCAGGTCGCGGACACGGCCCTTGGCCTTCACCATCTTCAGGCCGGCGGCCTTCGGGCTGGTGATCACGATGCCCGCCGAGTCGTAACCCCGGTACTCCAGGCGCTGCAGCCCTTCGAGCAGCAGGGGAGCGACGTCGCGCTTGCCGATGTAACCGACGATTCCGCACATATAGGTGTCAACCCTCCGAGTCAGTGAGTGTGCTCAGCCGTAGACGATGCGGCGCAGCTGCCGGAGCGAGAGCTCCGGCGGCGCCACGGCGCGGTGCGGCAGTTCGGCCGCGATGCGCTCGAAGATCTCCGTGTTCACCGAGCCGCCGGCCTGCAGTTCGCGGTGACGGCGGCGCACGAAGTCCTCGGTCGACTCGTCGAAGTACGCGAGGACGTCGAGGACCACCCGGGAGGCTTCCCCGCGCTGGAGCGCGGTGCTGCGCACCAGGTGGTCGATGAGGTCGTCGTACGACGGGCGGCGATCGAGCACCCGTGAATACTGAGGGCTGCGCGGGGCTCGATGCAAGAATTCTGCCCGATTTCGGGCAGGGGAGGCCTTGATCACACCCTCGGATGGGCCGATTGGTCTACACCTTGCCCTCCCGGTGAGGTGCGCGGCACGCAGGGTGACCGGACGGTTGCGTAGGGCTCGTCCGAAGGGGGCCCGGGTAGGCCAGGTGGCGCGCTCTGCGTGCACGGTCCGGAGCCGGTGCCGAGACTGGCGGCATGCACGTGCCGCGAGGGGACAGGTCCGCGCCGGACTCCGCGCCCGCACCGGGGTCCACGCCCGCACCGGAGCCCACGCCCGAGCCGGCGACGCGGTCCGCGCCGCCGAAGGCGTCCTTCATCGACAAGGCGGCCTACGTGGTGGCGCCGGGCACCGCCGTCATCGGCCTCCTCTACTACTTCGGCAGCGTCTACACCGACGCCTACTACGCGGCCTTCGGCGTGCCGCCGTCCGACCTCCAGCTCTCCGTCCAGGCCTACCTGGCCAAGAGTCCGAAGGCGGTCTTCGGGCCGGTGTGGTTCCTGCTGGTCTGCGGGCTGGTCGTCCTGCTCGTGCTCGGCCGGGTCGGCCATGTGCTGGCCCGGCCCGGCAACGAGGGCAGGCGTCGCACGGTGTGCTGGTGGTTCCTCGCCGTCGGCCTGCTCATGGCGATGCTGGGGTTTCCGGTCTTCTTTGGGCTGCGGATCCCCGCAGTCCTCCCCACGGGCTGGTGGGGCACCCGCTACGCCCCCATCCTCGTGGTGGCGCTGGGGGCCACCCTGGCGTTCTTCTCCGTGCACCAGCGTCTCCAGTGGAGCGTGGAGCATCCGGGCCGGCGCGAGGAGACCGCCCACCGGATGTGGGCCGCCGGCGGCACCCTGCTGATCGGGCTGCTGGCCATGAGCCTGTTCTTCGGCCTGTCCCGGTACGTCGCCGACGCGGGGAAGTCTGACGCCTGGAGGGCCATCAGGAGCGGCAACCGGACGAGCCTGCCGGTGGTCGTCTATTCGCGCATCCCGATCATGCACGAGGCGAAGGACATCGACTACCGCGACGTGGGGACCGCCAGGGGGCCGTACCGGCACCGGTACACCGGGTTCCTCCTGCTCGCGAAGTCCCCGACCCGCTTCTACCTGGTCTCCTACCACTCGCGGTACGCGGACCACATGACCGTCGTGCTGCCCGACGACGACACGGTGCGCGTGGCGCTCACCTCGGCGGACGCCGAATGAGGCGGGCCGGGTCCTGCGGATCAGGCCGGGGCCCCGGCCCGGCCTGATCCGGACGGCGGGCCCTGGCTAGGTCTCGTACGGGGACGGATCGGCCGGGGTGTCCGTCGGGGTGTCGGTCGGCGTCTCGGGCCCGGTCGGCTCCGTGGTGGGCGTGGGCCCGGACGTCTCGCTCTCCGTGGGCGCGTTGCTCACCGCCTCCCCGGAGAAGGGCACGGTGACCGTCTCGCCCTGCGAGGTCACGAAGCTCATGGTGCCGGAGTAGGTGCCCGCCTGGTACGGCGTGAACTGCAGGTTCATCGCGCACTCCGCGCCGGGGGCCAGGGTGCCGTCGCAGCTGCCGAGGTCCGCCGCCGCGTCCCCCATGTCGGGGTCGTCGGTGTCCGTCTGCGGAGCGTCGAAGTTCATGGGGGCGGGGGAGGCGTTGTGCACCTTCACCTTCCCGCCCGTCGTCTCTCCCACGGGGGCCGTCGGCACGCGGACCGGGGCGGCCTGGCCGCCTCCGCCCTTCCCGGGGAAGGTCTTGCCCAGGGTGTCGCCCTGAGCGGGGTCCGAGGTCGTCGTCGACGCGTCCGGGGTGATCCCTTGCGGGTCGCCCTCTTCGTCGCCGCCTCCGCAGGCGGACGCTGCGGCGAGTGCCATGACCAGGGCCGCTCCGGCGAGGCCGCGGGCGATTCGTGTCGTCACGCGGTCACGCTCCCACAGGCACGGAGAGTATCCGGAGAGATCCGTGCGGTGACACAGGGTGATCGCCTGAACGGCGGGGGGAGGGGCGGGCCCCGGCGGAGGACCGTGTCTCCGCCGGGGCCCGCCCCCGGTCCGTCAGGCGAACCGCGCGATCGGGTTCACCAGGTCGCCGACGAGCTGGAGCGCCGCCGACGGGTCCGCGAGGTCCACCATCTGCTTGTTGTCGCGCAGCTGGAGGCGGTTGAGCGCGGAGAGGGCGAAGGTCTCCGCGAACATGTCGTACTGCGCGAAGCGGTCCGCGAGCTCCGGCACGGATTCCTGGTAGCCCCGCACGCACTCCGCCACCACGCGCCAGAAGTCGTCCTCGTCGATGACGCCCTCGGCCGCCAGCGTGGCGCCCAGAAAGCGCAGGAAGCAGTCGAAGACGTCCGTGAAGACGGACAGCAGCTTCATGTCCTCGGGGACCTCGGCGCGGATCCGCTCCACGGCCGGCGGGAGCACCGCTGCCGGGTCCATGACGCAGATCTCCTCGGCGATGTCCTTGAAGATCGCCCGGGACACCGCGCCGTGCTCGTCGAGGACCAGGATCACGTTCTCGCCGTGCGGCATGAAGACCAGGTCGTACGCGTAGAAGCAGTGCAGCACCGGCAGCAGATAGGCGTCCAGGTAGCGGCGCAGCCACTCCGCCGGCGCGAGCCCCGACTCCTCGACCAGGGCGCCCGCGAAGGAGGCGCCCGCGTGGTCGAGGTGCAGCAGCGAGGCCATCGTCGCGAGCCGCTCGCCCTCGGCGAGGGACGGTACCGGGGACTCGCGCCACAGCGCGGCCAGCATCTTGCGGTAGGGCGAGTAGCGGTCGGTGGCGGCCTCGTACTCCAGGTGCCGGTAGCCGACCGCCGCCCGCTCCCGGATGATCGAGAACCGGGCCGCCTTGAGGACCGGGTCGGCCTCGATGAGACCGGCCAGCCAGTCGTTGATCGCCGGCGTGGCCTCCATGTAGGCGGCCGACAGGCCGCGCATGAAGCCCATGTTGAGGACGGACAGGGCCGTCTTCACGTAGTGCTTGGACGGGTCCGAGGTGTTGAAGAAGGTGCGGATCGACTGCTGCGCCAGGTAGGCGTCGGCGCCCTCGCCCAGGTACACCAGGCGCTGCTGGGCGACCTCGGCGGCGAAGGTGACGGACAGCTTGTTCCACCACTGCCAGGGGTGGACCGGGACGAGCAGGTAGTCGGCGAGGTCCAGGCCGCGGGCGGCGAGGACCGCCGCGAAGCCGTCGACGGCCGCGTCGCCGAGCTCGGCCCGGACGAAGGTCTCGTAGTCGATCCCGGCCCCGGCGGTGAAGGTCGTGCGGTCGCGGTGCGCGGCCAGCCACACCAGGTGCACGGGGGCGGCCGCCTCCGGGGCGTAGGCGCGGAACTCGTCGACGCCGAAGCCCAGCCGCCCGTTGTTGGCGACGAAGCAGGGGTGGCCCTCGGTCATCCCGGTCTCGATCGCCTGGAAGCCGGAGCGGGCCAGCTCCACGGCCGTCACGCGCGGCTTGGTCGCCTTGAAGGCCGTGCCGGACAGGGTGGAGGAGATCTCCTCCAGGTAGACCGGTAGGACCTCGTCGCTCAGGCCCAGCGCGCCGCGCAGCTCGGTGATGAACTGCAGGGCGTCCAGCGGGAGCTGCTCGCTGCCGCGATGCCGGCTGATCGACTCCGGGTAGACCTGCCAGTGGTCGAGGGCGAAGCGGTCCGCGGTGAAGCGGTACTCGGTGCGCCCGTCGTCGCTCAGCACCAGATAGCGGCCCTCGCCCAGTTCCTGCGGGTCGAGCAGCCGCTCGTGGGTGAACTCGGCGAGGCCCTTGCGGATCAGGGCGCGGTTGGCGTCGGCCCAGCGCTCGGGGGTGAGGTGGGCGACGGGGTCGGTGAAGGTGCTCATACGGCGGCTCCCGTGGCGGCCTCGAACTGCGCGCGGGTGCAGAAGCTCAGCAGCGCCTTCTTCTCCGGCTTCCGGATCTGCCGCTCGGGCACGAAGCCGACGGCCTCGTTGAGCGCGTGGACGGCGGTGTTGCGGACGTCGGGCTCGACGACCACGCGGGCGGTGGCCGGGTCGGCGAACAGCTCGCGCATCACCGCGGTGATCACGGTGCGGGTGAAGCCGTGCACGGGGGTGTCGGTGGGCGCGACGAGGAAGTGCATGCCGACGTCGCCCGGCTGCGCGTCGTACAGCCCGACCAGCTCGGCCCGGGCGGGGTCGTAGCGCTCCATCAGGAAGGCGGGCGTGCCGTCCACGAGGCCGATGAAGGCGTCGTGGTGCGGGTTCGCGGCGATCGCCATGTACTCGCGCTCGACGTCCTGGAGCCGGAAGCCCTGCATCATCCAGTAGGTCGCCTTGGCGTCGGTGACCCAGGGGTGGATCAGCTCGGCGTCCTGGAGCGGGTCGAGCGGACGTATGTGGACGGTGGTCATACGGCGAACTCCTGGAACGCGATGGTCTTCTCGACGGGGTAGTACTCGGAGCCCAGCATCTCGCCGATGATGTAGGCGTTGCGGTACGCCCCCATGCCCAGGTCGGGCGAGGTGATCGAGTGGGTGTGCACACCGGCGTTCTGCAGGAAGACCCCGCGGCCCGTGGTGTCGACGGAGTAGTTGCGGGCCACGTCGAAGCGGCCCCGGGAGTCCCAGCGGAGGCGGTCGCGGACCGGCTCGAGGAAGGCGGGGACGGCGTACCGGTAGCCGGTGGCGAGGATCAGGCCCTCGGTCTCCAGCCGGAAGTCCTTCTCCTGCTCCTCCTGGCGGAAGCCCAGCGTGTAGCTGCGGGTCGTCTCGTCGTACGCGGCCGAGGTCAGCGCCGCGTTGGTGAGCAGCCGGGTGGGGACCGGTCCGGCCAGGTTCTTCTGGTAGAGCAGGTCGAAGATCGCGTCGACGAGCTCGCCGTCGATGCCCTTGAAGAGGCCCTTCTGCTCGGTCTCCAGGCGGTAGCGGGTCCGCTCGGGGAGGGCGTGGAAGTAGTCCACGTACTCCGGCGAGGTCATCTCCAGGGTGAGCTTGGTGTACTCCAGCGGGAAGAAGCGCGGGGAGCGGGTCACCCAGTTGAGCCGGTAGCCGTGGACGTCGATCTCGCTCAGGAGGTCGTAGTAGATCTCGGCGGCGCTCTGGCCGCTGCCGACCAGGGTGATGGACCTCTTCTTCTGGAGCTCCGCCTTGTGCGGGAGGTAGCGCGAGTTGTGGATGAGGTCGCCGCCGAGGCCCTGGCAGGACTCGGGGACGTACGGCGGGGTGCCGGTGCCGAGCACGATCCGGCGGGCCCGGAAGGTCTGGCCGGCGTCGGTGGCCACCGCGTACAGCTCGGACTCCGCGTCGTACGAGACGCCCGTGACGGTCGTGCCGAAGCGGATCGAGGAGAGCTTCCCGGCGGCCCAGCGGCAGTAGTCGTTGTACTCGGTCCGCAGCGGGTAGAAGTTCTCGCGGATGTAGAACGAGTACAGCCGGCCCTTCTCCTTCAGGTAGTTGAGGAAGGAGTACGGCGAGGTCGGGTCCGCGAGGGTGACCAGGTCCGACATGAACGGCGTCTGGAGGTGGGCGCCCTCCAGGAACATGCCGGAGTGCCACTCGAAGTCCGGCTTGGACTCCAGGAACAGGCCGTTCAGCTCGCCGATCGGTTCGGTCAGGCAGGCGAGGCCGAGGTTGAACGGACCGAGCCCGATGCCGATGAAGTCGTGGGGCCCGGTCGTCTCAGGCGTGGACAAGGTTCTCTCCCAGGTACTGCTCGGCGTGGCCGGCGATCAGATCGAGGACGGCGGCGATGTCGGCCACGGTCGTCTCGGGATTGAGCAAGGTGAACTTCAGGTACTGCCTGCCGTCGACCTTCGTTCCGGCGACCGCGGCCTCGCCGGAGGCGAACAGGGCCTTGCGGGCGTAGAGGTTGGCGCGGTCGATCTCGGCGGGCGAGGTCACGGCCTCGGGGATGTAGCGGTAGACGAGGGTGGACAGCTGCGGTGCGACGACCACGTCGTAGCGCGGGTCGGCGGCGAGCAGTTCGAAGCCGGCCCGGGCCAGGTCGCAGACCTCGTCGAAGAGCTCGCCGATGCCGTCGGCGCCCATGACGCGCAGGGTCATCCACAGTTTGAGGGCGTCGAAGCGGCGGGTGGTCTGGAGGGACTTGTCGACCTGGTTGGGGATCTGCTCGGCGACCCTCGTGGGGGTCCCCCCTGTTCGAGCGGAGCCGAGAGCCTGGGGGAGCGGGTTGAGGTAGTCCGCGTGGTAGGTGGCGTGCCGCAGCGTGGACCCGTCGCGGACCAGGACGGCCGAGGAACTCACCGGCTGGAAGAAGGACTTGTGGTAGTCGACGGTGACCGAGTCGGCCTGCTCGATGCCGTCCAGGAGGTGGCGGCGGGTCGGGGAGGCGAGCAGCCCGCAGCCGTAGGCCGCGTCCACGTGCATCCAGGCGCCGTACTCGGCGGCCAGGGCCGCGATCTCGGGCAGCGGGTCGATGGAGCCGAAGTCGGTGGTGCCCGCGGTGGCGACGATCGCCATCGGGATCAGGCCCTCGGCGCGGCAGGTCTCCAGTTCGGCGGCGAGGACCACGGACTGCATCCGGCGGTCGCGGTCGACCGGGATCGAGATGACGGCGTCGCGGCCGAGGCCGAGCAGGGTGGCCGACTTCTGGACGCTGAAGTGACTGCAGTCGGAGGCGAAGATCCGCAGTTTCGTCAGGTCGGTGGTGCCGGTCTCCTCGCGGGCGAGCAGCAGCGCCTGGAGGTTGGACTGGGTGCCGCCGCTGGTGAACACGCCGTCGGCGAGCGGGCCGAGGCCGATCCGGCCGGCGGTCCAGTCGACGAGCCTGCGCTCGATCAGGGTGCCGCCGGCGCTCTGGTCCCAGGTGTCGAGGGAGGAGTTGACCGCGGAGAGCACGGCCTCGCCGAGGACGGCGGGGATGACGACCGGGCAGTTCAGGTGGGCGAGGTAGCGCGGGTGGTGGAAGTAGACCGCGTCGCGGAGGTAGACCTGCTCCAGCTCGTCGAGGGCCGCAGAGGCGTCCCCGAGCGGTCGGTCGAGGTCGACGGCGTCGACGACGGGGGCGAGGCCGGCGGGGGTGACGCCGGTGAACGGGCCGCGTGTCGTGGCGAGTTTCCTCGCGACCCGCTCGACTCCTTCGGTGACGGAGCGTCGATATGACTCCGCCGTCGTGGCGTTGAGCAGGTGGGAGCGCATGTGGGGGCCCTTCCGGGTGGGGTACGCGGTCGGTCGCGGTCGGTCGCAGTCCGTAAAAGTAAGGTTAGCCTAACCTAACTACGCACACAACAACGGCCCCTCAGCCCGGAAGGGTTGAGGGGCCGTCGGCCCTGTGGGGGGGTGGGGAGGCCCCTGGAGGAGCCGAGGGGGTGAGGAGTCGAAGGGCGAGGAGCCGAGGAGCGAGGAGCGAGGAGCCGAGGGGGCGGGAGAGGCCAGGGGGCCCGGGGGCCGGAGGGGGTCCGGTGGGTCCGGTGGGTCCGGTGGGTCCGGATGGTCCGGATGGTCCGAAGGCCTCGGGAGGAGCCGGGGGTCCGGACCCCCGGGGAGGGCTCGGCGGGGCCCCGGGGTGGACTGGGCGGGCCCCGGGGTGGACCGGCGCGCCCGGGGGAGGGGCTCGGTGGGCCTCGGGGCGGCTGCTACGCCTCTTCCTGCGTCTCGTCCGGGACCTCGCGCAGGGCGTCCTCGGACAGGCCCTTGCGCCAGTAGCCCACGAACGTGACCCGCCGCCTGTCGAGCCCGCGCTCGCGCACGAAGTGCCGGCGCAGCGCCTTCACGACTCCGGACTCGCCCGCGATCCAGACGTACGGGTCGGCGCCCGGCAGCTCGGCGGCCGCTATCGCCTCGACGGCGGAGGGCGCGCCCTCCTCGCGGACCAGCCAGGTGACGGTCGCGTCGGCCTCGGTCACCGGCTCCGTGCGGTCGCCGGAGAAGGGGACTTCGAGGTAGACGTGGGCGCGGGTCTCGGCCGGCAGCCACTCCAGGATCGCCGACACGGCCGGCAGGGCCGTCTCGTCGCCCCATATGAGGACCGAGTCGGCGTCCTCCGGGAGCCGGAAGCGCACGCCGGTGTTGTCGGCCACGGCCGGTCCGAGGACGACCACCCGGTCGCCGGGCTTCGCGTGCTGGGCCCAGCGGCAGGCGGGGCCGACGCCCGCCGCGCCGGCGGCCGGGGGCGCCGCGTGGACGGCGAAGTCGATGTCGATCTCGGCCACGGGCTCGGTGCGCTGCGCGCGGACGGTGTACGAGCGCATCACGGCCCGCTCGTCGTGCGGCAGGGCCCGGTAGGCGCCCAGGATCGCGTACATGTCCGGATCGTCCAGCGGTGGCAGCACCGGGGCGTCCTGGCCGGGGTGCGGCAGGAAGAGCGAGAGCGACTGGTCGCGCCCGCCGGAGGCGAAGTCCTTCAGGTCCGCACCGGTGAAGGTGACGCGGACGAGGGACGGGCCGAGCCGCCGCGTCCTGTCGACCTGGAGGGAGAAGAACCGGAAGGGGGCGGTCTCGGCGTTCGTCATGGGTCAGGACACCTTCCTGGCGTTCTCGAGGGCCTTGGCCAGGTCCTCCAGCAGCGGGGCGCACTTGGCGTACGAGTAGATCGGCTCGGTGACGCGCGGGATGACCTGGCCGGCCTTGACGGCGGGCAGCGCGGCCCAGGTGGGCTTGGCCTTCAGGGCCTCGGGCTGCAGGGCCGAGGTGCGGTTGTCCAGCATGATGATGTCGGCCTGGTACTTGTCGACGTTCTCCCAGCTCAGGCCCTCGAACCAGCCGCCCTGGTCGAGCTTGGCCGGCGTGATGACGTTGACGCCCAGCTCCTTGAAGTAGAGCGTGTCGGTCGGGCGGGCCGGGGTGGAGACGTAGAAGAGGTCCGGGGAGCCGGAGCCGATGAGGACCTTGATGTCCTTCTTGCCCTGCGCGGCCTTGCGCACCCGCTCCGCGGCGGCCTCGAAGCGGGCCTTGTCCGCCTTGATCCGGGCGGTCTGCACGTCGGCGCCGAGCGAGGCGGCGAGGTCGGCGTGGCGCTGGAGGACGGCCGGCATGGACTTGTCGGCGGCCCACAGGGCGACGCTCGGCGCGATCTTGAGGATCTTGTCCTTCTGCTCGGCCGGGACGTACCAGAGGTCGTTCTTCTCCCACATGTCGGTGACGAGGAGCTCGGGCCGGAGCTTGAGGTACTCCTCGATCTTGAACTCGCCCCAGACGTTGCCGATGATCTCGACCTTCCTGACGTCGAGGTCACCGGCCTGGACGTCCGGGGTCTCCGCGCCGGTCTTCGGGTCCTTGACCGTGGTCGGGCCGAAGACGCCCTTGACCTCGATGCCGAAGTCCTTCAGGGCGGCGGCGGTTCCGGTGAAGGCGACGATGTTCTTCGGGACGGACTTGGCCTGGACGGCGGTGCCGCGGTCGTCGGTGAACGTCCACGGGCCGCCCTTGTCGCCGGCCTTGGTCGAGTCGCCGCCGCCCTTGGTGCCGCTGCCGCAGGCGGCGAGCGCGGCGCCGAGCCCGAGGGCGCCGCCCGCGGCGAGCAGACCGCGACGGGTGAGGGAGGTGGCTCGGGCGGTGCTGGGCATGGCGAAGTCGCTTTCGGTACGTGCCGGGGTCGGCCTGGGCAAGTCGAAGGTAGGTTAGCCTAACCTCAGTCTGATCAACAGGGGCGGGGCGGTGCGGGAACGCGGGAGCCCGCCACCCCGGTCGGGGTGACGGGCTCCGGAGCCTGTGGCGGGAGGATCAGCCGGACAGGCCCAACTCCCGGGCGATCAGCATCCGCTGGACCTCGCTCGTGCCCTCGCCGATCTCCAGGATCTTGGAGTCGCGCCACATGCGGGCCACCGGATACTCGTTCATGAAGCCGTAGCCGCCGTGGATCTGGGTGGCCTCGCGGGCGTTGTCGACGGCGACCGTGGACGAGTACAGCTTCGCCAGCGCCGCCTCCTTCTTGAACGGCTCGCCGAGCACCAGCCGCGAGGCCGCGTCGCGCCAGCCGACCCGGGCCATGTGGGCGCGCATCTCCATGTCGGCGATCTTGAACTGGATGGCCTGGTTCTCACCGATCGGACGCCCGAAGGCGTGACGTTCCTTCGCGTACTTCACCGACTCGTCCACGCAGCCCTGCGCGAGGCCCGTGGCGAGCGCCGAGATGGCGATCCGGCCCTCGTCCAGGATCCGCAGGAACTGCGCGTAGCCGCGGCCCTCCTCGCCGAGCAGGTTCTCCACCGGGACGCGCACGTCGTCGAAGGAGAGCTCGCGGGTGTCGGAGGCGTTCCAGCCGACCTTCGAGTAGGGCGCGGCGACCGTGAAGCCCGGGGTGCCCGCGGGGACGATGATCGAGGAGATCAGCGGACGTCCGTCCGCCTTGCGGCCGGTGACGGCGGTGACCGTGACCAGGCCGGTGATGTCCGTACCGGAGTTGGTGATGAAGCACTTGGAGCCGTTGATGACCCAGTGGTCGCCGTCGCGGACGGCGGTGGTGCGGGTGCCGCCCGCGTCCGAGCCGGCGCCCGGCTCGGTCAGTCCGAAGGCGCCGAGCAGCTCGCCGGAGCACAGCCTCGGCAGCCACTCCTGCTTCTGCTCCTCGGTGCCGAAGCGGTAGACCGGCATCGCGCCGAGCGAGACGCCCGCCTCCAGGGTGATGGCGACCGAGGAGTCCACCCGGGCCAGCTCCTCCAGCGCGATGCCGAGCGCCAGGTAGTCGCCGCCCATGCCGCCGTACTCCTCGGGGAACGGCAGGCCGAACAGGCCCATGCGGCCCATCTCGCGGACGATCTCGTACGGGAACTCGTGCCGCTCGTAGTAGTCGCCGATCTTGGGCGCCACGACGTCGTGGGCGAACTCCTCCACCGTGCGGCGGAGTTCCTCGTGCTCTTCCGAGAGCCGGTGATCGAGGGACATGACTAGGACTCCTTGTGGGAGAGCGCGCGAACGGTACGGGACGGGCTCGGGCGGCCCAGTTGGTCGGCCATCCAGCCGCTCGTGGCGGTCAGGGCGGTCAGGTCGACCCCGGTTTCGATGCCGAGGCCCTGAAGCATCCACACCAGGTCCTCGGTGGCGAGGTTCCCGGTGGCGGACTTGGCGTACGGGCAGCCGCCGAGGCCGCCCGCGGAGGCGTCGACGGTGGTGACGCCGTGCCGGAGCGCGGCGAGCGTGTTGGACAGCGCCTGCCCGTAGGTGTCGTGGAAGTGCACGGCGAGCCGGGAGGTGGGCACCCCCGCCTCGCCGAGCGCCGTGAGCAGCGCCTGGACGTGCCCCGGGGTGGCGACGCCGATGGTGTCGCCGAGGCTCAGCTCGTCGCAGCCCATGTCGGCGAGCGCCTTCGTGACCCGGACGACCTGCTCGATCGGGACGGCGCCCTCCCAGGGGTCGCCGAAGCACATCGACAGATAGCCGCGGACGGTGAGGCCCGCCTCTATGGCCCGGGTGACGACCGGCCGGAACATCGCGAGCGCCTCGTCGACGGTCCGGTTGAGGTTGGCCCGGGCGAAGGACTCGGTGGCCGAGGCGAAGACGGCGACCTCACGGGCGCCGAGATCGAGCGCACGGTCGAGCCCGCGCTCGTTCGGCACGAGGACCGGAAGCCGCACCGGCAGACCGCTCACCTGGGGGAACAGCTGCTCGGCGTCGGCCAGTTGGGGCACCCACCTGGGGTGCACGAAGCTCGTCGCCTCGACCGTCGACAGGCCGGCGGCGGCGAGCCGCCGGATGAACTCGGCCTTCACGTCGGTCGGGACGGCCGTCTTCTCGTTCTGCAGGCCGTCGCGGGGCCCCACCTCGTGGATCCGGACCCGCGCGGGGAGCGTGGGGTCGGACACGGTCATCGGCAGGCCGTTCATGCCGCCTCCTCGTCGTCGCGCGGGGTCACCACGGCCAGGATCTGGTCCATGGCCACGGTCGTGCCGGGCGTGACGTCCAGCTCGGTGACGGTGCCGGCGTGCGGGGCGGAGATGACGTGCTCCATCTTCATCGCCTCGACGACCAGCAGACTCTGTCCCGCCTCGACCTCGTCCCCGACGGCCACCTTCACGACCGTCACGGTCCCGGGCATGGGCGCGGCCAGCGTGTCCGCCCCGCCGTGCCGGGCGCCGCTGAGGGCGGCGGCCACCGCGTCGTGGTCGAGGACGTGCCAGGAGTCGCCGTCCCGGCCCAGCCACAGCCCCTCCGGAGAGGACGCCACGGCGAAGCGGTGCGTGACGCCGTCGACGGCGACCACCAGCTCGGAGCCGCCGGCCTCGCCGGCCAGCGCCGCCGACACGACGCCGTCCTCGTCGCCCGGCACGGCCTCGCCGAGCAGCAGCTCGGCGGACGCCGCCCCGCCACGGACCCGGACGGTCACCGGCTCGTGTCCGGGCACCCGGAAGTCCAGTGCCGTCCAGGCGGGGGTGCCGCCCAGACGCCAGCCCGTACGGGTGTCGAAGGGGTCCGACCAGGCGCGGCCGGGCGCCGCCGCGGCCGCCGGGAAGTGGCGCAGCAGCGCCGCCGCCGCGTACACCTCCCGCGGGACCGCGCCGTCGACCAGGCTGTCCGCGTCCCGCTCCACCAGACCGGTGTCCAGGTCGCCGCTGACGACGTCCGGGTGGGCCAGCAGACGGCGCAGGAAGCCCGCGTTGGTGGGGACGCCGAGGGTGACCGTGCCGGCCAGGGCGGCGCGGAGCCGGCGCAGGGCCGTCGGGCGGTCCGGCGCGTGGACGATGACCTTCGACAGCATCGGGTCGTAGAGGGACGAGACCTCGGTGCCCCGGGCGAGGCCCGAGTCCGTGCGGACCCCGGCACCCTGCGGCTCGTTCAGCGCGAGGACCGTGCCGCCGGACGGCAGGAAGCCGCGCGCCGGGTCCTCCGCGCAGATCCGCGCCTCGATCGCCCAGCCGTCCAGCCGGACGTCCTCCTGGGCGAACGGCAGCGGCTCGCCCGCGGCGACCCGCAGCTGCCACTCCACCAGGTCGAGGCCGGTGATCAGCTCCGTCACCGGGTGCTCGACCTGGAGGCGGGTGTTCATCTCCATGAAGTAGTACGAGGACGGGTCGCCGCCCGGCACGATGAACTCGACCGTGCCCGCGCCGACATACCCGCAGGAGCGGGCCGCGTCGGCCGCCGCCGCGCCCATCGCCGCCCGGATCTCCGGGGTGAGCAGGACGCTCGGTGCCTCCTCGATGATCTTCTGGTGGCGGCGCTGCAGCGAGCACTCGCGCTCGCCCAGGTGCAGCACGTTGCCGTGCGCGTCCGCCAGGACCTGGATCTCGATGTGCCGCGGCCGGTCGATCCACCGCTCCACGAGCAGCGTGTCGTCGCCGAACGAGGACCGGGCCTCGCGCCGCGCCGCCGCGATCTCGTCCTCCAGGACGGCCAGGTCGCGCACCAGGCGCATGCCCTTGCCGCCGCCGCCCGCGCTCGGCTTGAGCAGCACCGGCGCGCCGAGCTCGCGGGCGGCGTCGACGATGTCGGGGTCGGCCGCGCCGGGGACCACGGGCACGCCCGCCGCCTGCACGGTCTGCTTCGCCCGGATCTTGTCACCCATCAGCGCGATCGCCTCGGGGGACGGCCCGATGAAGACCAGGCCCGCCTCCGCGCAGGCCCGCGCGAAGCCGGCGTTCTCGGCGAGGAAGCCGTAGCCCGGGTGGACGGCCTGCGCGCCGGTGCGCCGCGCGGCGTCGAGCAGGGCGGGGACGGAGAGATACGACTCGGAGGCGGCCGGCGGCCCGATCCGTACCGCCGTGTCCGCCTCGCGCACGTGCCGGGCGTCGGCGTCGGCGTCGCTGTACACGGCCACCGAGCGGACGCCCGCCTCCCGCAGGGTGCGGATGACCCGGACGGCGATCTCGCCCCGGTTGGCCACCAGGACGGTGTCGAACATGTGCTGCATCCTCTGGGTCCTCACATCCGGAAGACGCCGAACTGGGGGTCACCCAGGGGCGCGTTGGCACAGGCGGTCAGGGCGAGACCGAGCACCTGCCGGGTCTCCATCGGGTCGATGACCCCGTCGTCCCACAGCCGGGCCGTCGCGTAGTAGGCGCTGCCCTGCGTCTCGTACTGCGCGCGGATCGGGTCCTTGAAGGCCTCTTCCTCCTCGGTGCTCCACGCGTCGCCCAGCTGGTCGCGCTTGACCGTGGCGAGCACGGACGCGGCCTGCTCGCCGCCCATGACCGAGATCTTGGCGTTGGGCCACATCCACAGGAAGCGGGGGGAGTAGGCCCGGCCGCACATGGAGTAGTTGCCCGCGCCGTACGAGCCGCCGATGACGACCGTCAGCTTCGGCACGCGGGTGGTGGCCACGGCCGTCACCATCTTGGCGCCGTGCTTGGCGATGCCGCCGTGCTCGTACGCCTTGCCGACCATGAAGCCGGTGATGTTCTGCAGGAACAGCAGCGGGATGCCGCGCTGGTCGCACAGCTCGATGAAGTGGGCGCCCTTCTGGGCGGACTCGGCGAACAGGATGCCGTTGTTGGCGACGATGCCGACCGGGTGGCCGTGGATCCGGGCGAAGCCGGTGATCAGGGTCTGCCCGTACTCCGCCTTGAACTCCTGGAAGCGGGAGGCGTCGACGATTCGCGCGATCACCTCGCGCACGTCGTAGGGGGTGCGGGAGTCGACCGGCACCGCGCCGTACAGGCCCGCCGGGTCGACCTTCGGCTCCTCGGCCGGCTCGACCGACCAGGGCAGCGGGCCGCGCTCGGGAAGCGTCGCGACGATGTTCCGGACGATCCGCAGGGCGTGGGCGTCGTCCTCGGCCAGATGGTCGGTGACGCCGGAGATCCGCGAGTGGACCTCGCCGCCGCCGAGCTCCTCGGCCGTCACGACCTCACCGGTCGCGGCCTTCACCAGCGGCGGGCCGCCGAGGAAGATCGTGCCCTGATTGCGCACGATCACGGCCTCGTCGCTCATCGCCGGGACGTACGCGCCGCCCGCCGTGCAGGAGCCGAGGACCGCCGCGATCTGCGGGATGCCGGCGCCCGACATGCGGGCCTGGTTGTAGAAGATCCGGCCGAAGTGCTCCCGGTCCGGGAACACCTCGTCCTGCATCGGCAGGAAGGCGCCGCCGGAGTCGACCAGGTAGAGGCAGGGGAGACGGTTCTCCAGTGCCACCTCCTGGGCGCGGAGGTGCTTCTTCACCGTCATCGGGTAGTACGTGCCGCCCTTGACGGTGGCGTCGTTGGCGACGATCACGCACTCCCGGCCGGAGACCCGGCCGATGCCCGCGATCACGCCGGCCGCCGGGGCCTGGTCGCCGTACATCCCGTTGGCCGCGAGCGGGGCCAGCTCCAGGAAGGGCGAGCCGGGGTCGAGCAGTGTGTCCACACGGTCGCGCGGCAGCAGCTTGCCGCGCGCGGTGTGCCGGGCGCGGGCCCGCTCGCCGCCGCCGAGGGCGGCCGCGGCGAGCTTGGCGCGCAGCGTGGCGGCCAGCTCGTGATGGGCCGCCTCGTTGGCCTGCCAGGCCGCCGAGGCGGGATCCGCCGCGCTCGTCAGCACAGGTGCCTGGTGCATCCGTCGAGCTCCCTTGCTCGGTCGGTCCACTCGGGTTAATGAGCGTTAACGTATGGCCTCAGGTTAACGAGCGCTAACCGCATTGTCTAGAATCGAATCCATGACCACGACGCCGACCCCGACCGGCCGGACCGACGCCCCGACGCGACGCGAGCAGATCCTCAAAGAGGCCGCGCGTCTCTTCGCCGAGCGCGGCTTCCACGGCGTCGGCGTCGACGAGATAGGAGCCGCCGTCGGCATCAGCGGTCCCGGGCTCTACCGGCACTTCCCCGGCAAGGACGCGATGCTCGCCGAACTGCTCGTCGGCATCAGCGAGCGGCTGCTCGACGGCGGCCGGCTCCGGGTCGCCGAATCCGACGGGGACCCGCGCGCCGTGCTCGGCTCCCTCATCGACGGCCACATCGACTTCGCCCTCGACGACCGGCCGCTCATCACGCTCCACGACCGCGAGCTCGACCGCCTCAAGGACGAGGACCGCAAGCGCGTCCGGCAGCTCCAGCGGCAGTACGTCGAGCTGTGGGTCGCCGTCGTCCGCGACCTGTACCCGGCGGCCGGGGAGTACGAGGTGCGCGCCGCCGTCCACGCCGTCTTCGGACTCCTCAACTCCACCCCGCACCTCGGCGCCCCGCTGGGCCGCACCCGGATGGAGGCCCTGCTGCGCGGCCTCGCCCACGGGGCGTTCGGCTCGCTGGGCGACGGTCGGGGCTCCGCCTAGGAACCCGGGCCCGGCGCCCGGCAGAATGGGCGCCATGCCGATACTCAGCCGCGCCGCCCTCGTCGAGCACCTCGTCCGGACCCGTATCGCCGGGGACGTCGCCACACCGCGCGACAACAACCTCAGCCACTACCGGAAGCTCGCCAACGGCGACCGGCACTACTGGCTCGGCCTGGAACTCGGCGACCGGTGGACCGACGAGCAGGACGTGCTCGCCGTCATGGCCGAGCGGTGCGGAGTCGTCGACGACCCGGCGCACCGCACCGGACAGGACACCATCGACCCCGAGCTGACCGTCGACGCCCTCGACCGCATGGCAGCCCGCCTCGCCAAGGCCGCGGCCGCGAAGGAGCGCGTGCTCTTCGCGACCGGCCACCCCGGGGCCCTGATCGACGCGCACTCCCGGGTCGCCGGCGCGCTGCGGGCGCGCGGGTGCGACATCGTCCGCATCCCCGGCGGCCTCACCGCCGACGAGGGGTACGTCGTGCAGTTCGCCGACGTCGCCGTCTTCGAGCGGGGCGCCAGCCTCTGGCACACGCACTCCCCGGAGCCGATGAACGCGGTCCTCGACGGCCTGGAGGCGGTCGGCGAGCCGGCGCCGGACCTCGTGGTCGCCGACCACGGATGGGCGGGGCGCGCGGCGCAGCGGGGCGTGGACTCGGTGGGCTATGCGGACTGCAACGACCCGGCGCTGTTCCTCGCGGAGGCGGAGGGGACGATGCAGGTCACCGTGCCCCTCGACGACCACGTCCTGGACCCGCGCTCCTACGAGCCGCTCACCGCCTATCTCCTGGACACCGCGGGCCTGCTCTCCTGACGGGCCCGGCACCTACCCTCGCCCCTCGCCCCTCGCCCGTCTGCCGCCTGCCCGCCTGCCGCGTGCCGCAGGCGCCGGCCCCCCGCGGTGGATGCTCCGACCGCTCCGTGGGGCGTTCCCGCCCTGTGGGGCGTCGCGTAGAAACCCCTCGTCGAGCGGGGGCCGCCGGCTCCGCGGGGGAGGGGGTGTCCGGACTGCGAGCTCCACTTCGCTTCGCTCGTGGAGGTCGCCGCCACGTCCGGACACCCCCTCCCCCGCGGAGCCACCGGCCCCCTTCCCGCCGTCGTCGGGTGCGGGGCAGGGGCGGACCGGGTGGGGGGTCACGCGCGCCCTGGTGTCGGGTCGAGGTAGACGCGGCGGATCGACGGGAAGCGGGTGCGGAGGCGGGTCTCGGCCGCGTCGCAGGCCCGCTCGATCTCGGCCGCCGTCGACACGTCCCGGAAGTCGACCTTCGCCGCCACCATCACCTCGTCCGGGCCCTGGATCAGCGTCGTCAGGTCCAGGACGCCGACCACGTGGTCCACGGCCAGCAGCTCCGCGCGGACCTGGTCGCGCATCGGGCGGGGGAGCGGGCGGCCGATCAGGAGCTCCGCGTTGGCGCGGCCCAGCACCCAGGCCACGTAGGCGAGCAGCAGGCCGATCAGGACGGAGGCGACGCCGTCCCAGACGCTCGAACCGGTGATCTCGACGCCGAGCAGGCCGCCGGCGGCCAGCATGAGGCCGGCCAGGGCGGCCGAGTCCTCCATCACGACCGCCTTGACGGTGGTGTCGGGCGTGAGGCGCAGATAGCGGCTGAACGGGGTCTTCTTGCGCGCCGCCTCGCTCTTCACCTGTCGGACGGCCGTCCGGAGGCTGAAGCCCTCGAGGACGAACGCGATGCCGAGGACGACGTACGAGACGAGGGGGTCGCCCACCTCCTCGCCCGCGACGAGGGTGTGGACGCCGTCGTAGAGGGAGAAGACCGCGCCGCCCACGAAGGTGGCGACGGCGGCGAGCATCGCCCACACGTACCGCTCGTTCGCGTACCCGAGCGGATGGTCCTCGTCGGCCGGCTTCTCGCTCCGTTTCAGGGCGGTGAGCAGCATGAACTCGGTGACGGTGTCGGCGAGCGAATGGGCCGCCTCCGACAGCATCGCGCTGGAGCCGCTGATCACGCCCGCGACGGCCTTGGCGGCGGCGATGCCCAGGTTGGCCATCGCCGCCACGATCACTGTGAAGGTGCTCTCGCCCTGTTCCGCCATGAAGCGGACGCTATGTCCGGGCGTCAGCGCGGCACGCGAACGACACCCTCCTGGATGACCGAGATGGCCAGCCTGCCGTCCTGCGTGAAGATCCGGGCCTGGCCGAGGCCGCGTCCGCCGGACGCGGTGGGCGACTCCTGGTCGTAGAGGAGCCACTCGTCCGCCCGGAAGGGGCGGTGGAACCACATGGCGTGGTCCAGGGACGCCCCGACGACGTCGCCCACGGCCCAGCCGCCGCGCCCGTGCGCGAGGAGGATCGAGTCGAGCAGCGTCATGTCGGAGACGTACGTCGCCAGGACGACGTGCAGCAGCGGGTCGTCCGCAAGCTTGCCGTTGGTGCGGAACCAGACCTGCGAGCGCGGCTCGCGCGGGGTGCCGACCGTCCCCCACGGGGGCGTCTCGGCGTAGCGCAGGTCGACCGCGGCGCGGGCCTCGATCAGCCGGTCCGCGACCTCGCGGGGGAGGTGGCGCGGCAGCATCTCGGCGGGCGTCGGCAGCGACTCGGGGTCCGGCGCGGGCGGCATGTCCGCCTGGTGGTCGAGCCCCTCCTCGTACGCCTGGAAGGACGCCGAGAGGTGGAAGATCGGCTGGCCGTGCTGGACGGCCACCACCCGGCGGGTGGTGAAGGACCGCCCGTCGCGGATGCGGTCCACGTTGTAGACGATCGGCGCGCCCGGGTCCCCGGCCCGCAGGAAGTACGCGTGCAGGGAGTGGGCGAGCCGGTCCGCGGGCACGGTCCGCCCCGCCGCCACCAGCGCCTGTGCGGCCACCTGGCCGCCGAAGACGCGGGGGACGATCGAGGGGCGGGACTGCCCGCGGAAGATGTCCTGCTCGATCCGCTCGAGGTCGAGCAGATCGAGCAGGTCATCCAGTGCGTTGTGCTCTTCGGGCACTTACAGGCCCATCGACTTGGCGATGATCGACTTCATGATCTCGCTGGTGCCGCCGTAGATGCGGTTGACGCGGTTGTCGGCGTACAGGCGGGCGATCGGGTACTCGTTCATGTAGCCGTAGCCGCCGTGCAGCTGGAGGCAGCGGTCGATGACGCGGTGCGCGACCTCGGTGCAGAAGAGCTTGGCGGAGGCGGCCTCGGCCGGGGTGAGCTCGCCCGCGTCCAGGGCCTCCAGGGCGCGGTCGGCGACCGCCTCGGCGGCGTCCACCTCGGCCTGGCAGGCGGCCAGCTCGAACTTGGTGTTCTGGAAGTGCGCGACCGGCTTGCCGAAGACCGTGCGGTCCGTGACGTACTGCTGGGCGAACCGGACGGCGGCCTTGGCCTGCGCGTACGCGCCGAAGGCGATGCCCCACCGCTCGGAGGCCAGGTTGTGACCGAGGTAGTAGAAGCCCTTGCCCTCCTCGCCGAGCAGGTCCTCGACCGGGACCTTGACGTCGACGAAGGCGAGCTCGGCGGTGTCGGAGGTGCGCAGGCCGAGCTTGTCCAGCTTGCGGCCGATGGAGTAGCCCTCGGACTTGGTGTCGACGGCGAAGAGGGAGATGCCGAAGCGGCGGTCCTCGGCCGAGGGGGCGGAGGTGCGGGCGCAGACGATCACGCGGTCGGCGTGGACGCCGCCGGTGATGAAGGTCTTGGCGCCGTTGAGGACGTAGTGGGTGCCGTCCTCGGAGAGCTTGGCGGTGGTCTTCATGCCCGCGACGTCGGAGCCGGTGCCCGGCTCGGTCATCGCCAGGGCCCACATCTCCTCGCCGGAGACGAACTTCGGGAGGTAGCGCTTCTTCTGCTCGTCGGTGGCGAGCATCTTGATGTACGGCAGGGCGAGCAGGACGTGCACGCCGGAGCCGCCGAACTGCACGCCGGCGCGGGCGGTCTCCTCGTAGAGGACGCCCTCGAACTTGTGGGTGTCCAGGCCGGCGCCGCCGAACTCCTCCGGCACGTTGATGCCGAATATGCCCAGCTCGCCCAGCTTGTTGTAGAACTCGCGCGGCGCCTGACCGGCGGCGAACCACTCGTCGTAGACCGGGACGACCTCGGCCTCGATGAAGGCCCGGATGGTCTCCCGGAACGCCTCGTGGTCCTCGTTGAATACGGTACGGCGCACGAGCCGCCTCCTTCGGTGTCCTGTCCTGCCGGCCGCGCTTTGTCTAAGCGCTTGCTCAGTCTGCTGACAACGAAGTTACCGACCGGTCAAGGGCTCTGTCCAGACTCCTCGCCTGTGATCCAGGCCCGCCCCACGGAGTCGTACCCGTGCACGGGCCGGCCCTTCGCCCCGCTCGTCCGGAAGGGCGCGCCGTCCTCGTCCCCGATCCGGACCGTCCCCCGGCGCCCCTCCGCGCTCCACTCCAGCTCCAGGTACCAGCGGCAGTCGCACCCCGCCGTCGCCGCCGAGACCAGCAGCTCCTCCGGCTCGGCGGCGCTGACCGCGTACGGGAAGGAGACCGCCGGGAGCGTCCGGCCCTCCTGCCCGGAGGCGTCGTACCCGTCCAGCGCCCGCGCCACCGGACGCGGCCGGTCCAGGTCCACCTCGAAGCGGCGCGGCGTCACCGCCCCGCCGCACCCGTCGTCCGTCCGGTACGCCGCCCACGGCAGCGGCGCGGCCCGCTCCACCACCCGCACGTGCAGCGCCTGGAGCACCACCGCCGCCGCGCCCTTCCCCTGCACCGACACCCGCACCAGCGTCTCCCCGCCGTCCACGGCCCCCTGCGCGGCCGCCCAGCTCCGCGCGTCGGCCGGCTCCGGCGGGGGAGGGGGCGTCCGCTGCACGAGGTAGGTGTGTCCGCACCCGTTCTTCCAGAGGTGCGAGGCGACCGTCCACGTCAGCGGCGCCGGTGGTGCGGCGGCCCGCTCCCGGGCCTTCCCGGGCAGGAGTACGGCTCCGAGCGTGACCGTCACCGCCACCGCCAGCGCCCCGCCGACGACGCCCGCCCACCCCCACCGGCGCCTCCGCCCCCCGGACGGGAGGCCCGGCACGCGCGCGTGCACGGGTGCCGGCTCGGGGGCCGCTTCCGCCTCCGGCTCGGGGGTCGGCACGGGCTTCGGGGCCGGTCCGGGCTTCGCGGCCGGCTGCGGGCCGAGGTGGGGGGCGGGGGTGGGTTCGGGGTCGGGCTTCGGCTCCGGGCCGGGGTCGGGCTTCGGCTCGGGGACGGGTTCGGGCCTCGGCTCCGGGCCCGGCTCGGGCGGCGGCTCCGCACCGGGGCCCGGTGCCGGGCGCCGGGCGTCGTCCGCGCGGGCCCAGGCGGTCTCCAGGGCCCGCCGCTCCTCCCCGCCCGCCCCGCACAGCAGGGCGAAGCGGTCGACCACGGAGAACTCCTCCGGGACGGTCGCGCCGGAGCAGTAGCGGTGGAGGGTGGACGCGCTGACGTTCAGACGCCGGCCCAGCGCCTCGTAACTCCTCCCGTCCCGCGCCTTCAGCGCGCGCACGAGCCGCGCGAAGTCCTCGACGGCGGCGTCCTTCGGCATTCCATCCCCCTCGCCCCGGCGTCCCACCCCTCTACGTCCTTGCACGTCAACGGGGGTGGAATGGTTCCGGGACGGCCGGTGGGCGCGTCACCGTTGCGGGCGGCGGACACCGGCCCCGACGCTGGTCGAGCACTGACCGAACGACCCGACGGGGGATCCACCACCATGAACAGGCTCCGTAGCGCACTCGCCACCGCCGCCGCTGCCGCCCTGGGCCTCGCGGCCCTCGCCACGGCCCCGGCGCAGGCCGCCGCCCAGCCCGCCTTCCTCGCCGCCTCCCAGATGCCGCCGTCGTCGACGCCGTGGACCGCCACCCAGGTCTTCGACGGCGTCCCGGAGAACGGCGGCGTCCTCTGCGCCCCGTACAAGATCCCGGCGCAGAACACCCGCTACCGCGAGTTCGGCACCGAGCTCGACACCAACGGCGTCCAGGTCACGACCGTCGCCCGCACCGAGGCCGACGCCGTGAAGCTGGTGGACACCCTCCGCACCTCCCTCGCCGGCTGCGGCCCCCTCCTGGAGCGGCAGAACCCGGGCCTGAAGGCCGTCAGCGCCTTCCACGGCAGGCTCGCCGTCGAGGAGGGCGCCTGGGTCTACAGCCTGGACACCGCCGACCCGCAGATCGGCAGCACCGACATCCACCTCTTCTCGGTGGGCCGCGACGGCCGCACCGTCACCCTCGTCCGCTGGGGGCAGATGGGCGACCTCAAGGACGCCCCGCTGACCGCCTTCCGCACCACGACGAAGACCGCCGTCAACAAGCTCTACTGATCCGAGGGCCCTCCCCAGGGCCCACCACGGCACGACAGCGGCGCGTCCCGCACCCGGGCGCGCCGCTGTCGTGCCCACCCACCTCGCCGAGGGCCACGACGCCGGGCCGGAGGCGCCTGTGGCGGGGCGGCATCGTGCGGCCGCCGATCGTGGAACCGGCTCCGGACTACACCGTGCTGAGCGCGAACCACAGCTCCATCCGTACGTCCGGGTCGTCCAGGTCCCGGTCGAGGAGGGCCGCGCAACGGGTGATCCGCTGACGGACGGTGTTGCGGTGCACGTCCAGGGCCACCGCCGTCCGGTCCCAGCTGCCGTGCAGGGAGAGCCAGGCGCGCAGGGTCTCCCTGAGCGGTTCGCTCAGGGGCGTCAGGAGGGTCCGGGCGTGGGCGGCGGCCTCGTCCGGGTCCACGAGGGACGCGAGGCCGCCCGGGCGGTGGCGCACGAGCGCCGACCGGGTGGCCTCCGCCCGGCGCAGGGCCCGCGCCGCCTGCCCGTCGGCGGCGGCGAGGTCCCCGGCTCCGGCAGGTGCGGAGACGCCGAGGAACCAGCCGGGCCGCGCGGTGACGGTGACGGAGGCGGGCAGCAGGAGACGTACGGAGGCGGGCGCCGCCCCGGAAGCAGCCTCCGAGCCATGGGCCGTCCCGGAGCCACGGGCAGCCTCCGAGCCATGGGCCGTCCCGGAGCCACGGGCCGCTGCCGCCTCCCCCAGGGGCGCTCCCGTACCCGTCGGAGTCCTGCCCGCGGCGCCGGGTGCGTCCGTCCCCGTCGGAGGCGCGTCCGCAGCCTCGGGCGCTCCCGTGTCCACCAGTGCCGTTCCCAGCGACGCGGCCAGGTCCGCCGCCGCGAACGGGGTGCCGTCGCCGCCCAGTGCGTGGACCACCGTCCAGGGCCCGGGATCCAGCGCGGCCGCCGCCTCCGCCGGGGAGGCGCCCAGGAGCAGCCGGACCAGGGCCCCGTCCCGTGCCGCCGCGTCCGCGTTCCGGTGCGGGGCGGTCAGGAGGGACAGCAGGACCACCGCCACGCCCGCGATCGTGTGGTCGCCGGGGTCCCGCCGCTCCGTCGCCACCCCCAGGGCCGGCCCGTCGCCGCCGCCGAGCGCGTACGCCGCGAGGCGCAGACCCCCGCCCTCGCCGCTCGCCGACGCCGGGCCGCCGGGGCGCGCGCCCAGGACCCCCGCCAGTTCCCGCAGGGCCCGGGACGCCTCCGGCGGGACCTCCCGGCCGGCCGCCGCCGACTCCGTGCCGTCCGGGGCGAGGAGCACCGCCCGGCCGCCGAGCCGGGCGGCGAGCGCGCCGAGGACCGCCGGGACCGGGGCCGGGCGGGCCGCAGCCGTCGCCAGGGACTGCTGGGCCTCCGTCACCCGGCGCAGCTCCTGCAGCCGGGCCTCCGCCATCAGCCGCCACACGGCCCGCGCCACCGCGGTGAACGGGGTGCGCGGGGGCACTTCGAGGAGCGGGAGGCCGTGACGTGCGCACGCGTCGACGAGGCCGGCCGGGACCGTGTCGTACACCGGCGTCACCCCGAAGGCGAGCGCCGCCGCTCCCGCCTCCACCACCCGCTCCACGTACCGCGCCGGGTCGGTGAGCTGCACGCCCGCGGTCATCAGCAGTTCGCCGCCGAGCAGGTACGGGTACGGGTCGGCCATCTCCGAGGTGTGCACCCAGTGCAGCGGTACGTCCCCGGGTCCGGCGAGCAGCCGCAGGCCCAGGTCCCGGCGGGCGAGCAGCGCGGCGAGCGGGATCGGCGGGGCCGGCGGGGTGGAGACGGGGTGCGCAGGACTCGTCGTCATGGACCCTTCGTACACCACCGGCTCGTACAGTGGAGGAAACATCCACTTCTGCACGGCTTCACCGGCGCCTACCGTCGTGCCGGAGAAGCATCCCCTCGCCCCCCGGAGGAACCGTCCATGAGCAGCAGCGACCAGAACACCCCGCGCGGCCCGATCGACTCGTCCCGCATCCCGCGGTACGCCGGTCCCGCGACGTTCGCCCGGCTGCCGCGGCTCGACGAGGTCGGCACCGCCGACGTCGCCGTGGTCGGCATCCCCTTCGACAGCGGCGTCTCCTACCGCCCCGGCGCCCGCTTCGGCGGCAACGCCATCCGCGAGGCCTCCCGCCTGCTGCGCCCGTACAACCCGGCGCAGGACGCGTCCCCGTTCGCGCTCGCCCAGGTCGCCGACGCCGGTGACATCGCGGTCAACCCGTTCAACATCAACGAGGCCGTCGACACCATCGAGGCCGCCGCCGACGACATGCTCGCCACCGGCGCCCGCATGATGACCCTCGGCGGCGACCACACCGTCGCGCTGCCGCTGCTGCGCTCCGTCGCCAAGAAGCACGGCCCGGTCGCCCTGCTCCACTTCGACGCCCACCTCGACACCTGGGACACCTACTTCGGCGCCGAGTACACCCACGGCACCCCCTTCCGCCGCGCCGTCGAGGAGGGCATCCTCGACACCTCCGCGCTGTCGCACGTCGGTACCCGTGGCCCGCTGTACGGCAAGCAGGACCTGACGGACGACGAGAAGATGGGCTTCGGCATCGTCACCTCCGCGGACATCTACCGCCGCGGCGCGGACGAGGTCGCCGACCAGCTCCGCCAGCGCATCGGCGACCGTCCGCTGTACATCTCCATCGACATCGACTGCCTCGACCCGGCCCACGCCCCGGGCACCGGCACCCCCGAGGCGGGCGGCATGACCTCCCGCGAGCTCCTGGAGATCCTCCGCGGTCTCGCCTCCTGCAACCTCGTCGGCGCCGACGTCGTCGAGGTCGCGCCCGCCTACGACCACGCGGAGATCACGGCCGTCGCCGCCTCGCACACGGCCTACGAACTGACGACGATCATGTCCCGCCAGATCGCCGCGTCGCGCACGGCCGAGTGACTCGCGTCGCCGTCCCCGCCCGCCCCGTCCGCGCCCCGCGCGGCCGACGGGCGGGCGGGACCGGCGACACCCGCGCGGCCGGGGGGACCCTTCCGCCCGCCGTCCGGCCGGGGTTCCTCTCCGCCCGGCGCGCGCCCGGAGTTCCCCGGCGCGCGCCCGGAGTTCCCCGCCGCGCTGCGTGAGCGGGCCGGCCCGCCATACGGTCCGCCCGACGTGCGGTCGGCCCGCCGTACGGGCCGCCCGCCTTCCGGTCCGCCCGCCGTCCGTGGGCCGGCCCCGGCCCGGGGTGCTCCGGTCGGGGGAGACCCGGGGGAAGAGCGGCCGGGACCGAGGGGCCCCCGCCCGGCGGAACCGGACCTGGGGCAGGCTGGACCCGCCCGCCGTCACCGGGCCGCATCCGTCCGACCACGTCACGCCCCGAGGACCCCATGACCCACGATCACGACCTCGTGCTGCGGCCCACCGCCGCCCAGACGGAGGCGGCGCTCCACCCGCCCGCCGGGCGGACCGGCGGTGACCTCGTCGTCGAGACCCTCTCCGGGCTCGGCGCGACCACCGTCTTCGGCCTCCCCGGCCAGCACGCCCTCGGTCTGTTCGACGCCCTGCGCCGCTCCGACCTGCGTTACGTCGGGCTCCGCGCCGAGAACAACGCCGGATTCGCCGCCGACGCCTACGGCAGGATCACCGGCGAGGCCGCCCCGCTGCTGCTGTCCACCGGCCCCGGGGCGCTCATGTCGCTCGCCGCGCTCCAGGAGGCGGCCGCCGCCTCCGCGCCGGTCCTCGCGATCGCCAGTCAGGTCCCGTCGGCCGGGCTCGGCGGCGGCCGGCACGGCTATCTGCACGAGCTGCGCGACCAGCAGGCCTCCTTCCGCGACGTCGTGAAGTCCGTGCACACGGCCCGCACGCAGTCGCAGATCCCCTCCGCCGTCGCCGCCGCGTGGAAGTCGGCGCTCACGGCCCCGCACGGGCCGGTGTGGGTGGAGATCCCGCAGGACGTGCTGCTCGCCCCGGCGACGCTGCCCGTGGTCACGGCCGTGGACGCGACGCCCGACGAGCTCGCCCCCCGGCCCGAGCTGACGGCGGTGGCCGCGCACCTCCTGGCGAACGCCGAGCGTCCGGCGATCATCGCGGGCGGCGGCGTCGTCCGTTCCGACGGGGCGGGCAAGCTGCTCGCGCTCGCCGAGCGGATCAGCGCCCCCGTCGTCACCACCTTCGGCGGCAAGGGCGCCTTCCCGTGGGAGCACCCGCTGTCGCTGCAGTCCTGGCTGGAGGACCGGCACACCACCGACTTCCTGGAGGACGCGGACGTCCTCCTGGTGGTCGGCTCGGGCCTCGGCGAGCTGTCGTCGAACTACCACACGTTCGCCCCGCGCGGCCGGGTCGTCCAGATCGAGGCCGACGCCGGGAAGCTGGAGTCGAACCATCCGGCGCTCGGCATCCACGCGGACGCCCGCCTCGCGCTGCAGGCGCTGCTGGAGACGGTGGACGTACGCGAGGACGCCCGCGCCCCGGAGCGGGTCCGGGCCGTCCTGGCGAAGGTGCGGGACCGCCTCGCGGCCCAGGACCTGGGCCTGGAGCAGCGGGTCGTCGCCGCCGTGCGCGAGGCCCTGCCGGACCGGGCGCCCAGCTTCTGGGACATGACGATCCTGGCGTACTGGGCCTGGTCCGCCTTCGACGCCCGCCGCCCCAACACCATGCACTCCGCCCAGGGCGCCGGCGGTCTCGGCTACGCCTTCCCCGCCGCCCTCGGCGCGGCCGCGGCCGACCCGACCCGGCCGGTCCTCGCGGTGTCGGGCGACGGCGGGGCCATGTACTCGATCGCCGAGCTGGCGACGGCGAAGCAGTACGGCTCCGACGTCACGTGGCTGATCGTCGACGACGGCGGCTACGGCATCCTGCGCGAGTACATGACGGACGCCTTCGGCGAGGCCACGGCGACCGAGCTGACCCGCCCGGACTTCGTCGCGCTCGCCGGGTCCTTCGGCGTCCCGGCCACCCTCACCACCCCCGAGGCCCTGGCCACGGACCTCGCCGAGGCACTGAAGACCCCGGGCCCGTCGGTGGTCGTCCTCCCCGCCCTCCTCAAGATGTTCGAGCCCACCCACCTCTGACCCGGTCCGCCCGGGCCCGCTTCCGGGCCCGGGCCTCCGGAGCGCCCGGCGGGGCGTGACCCGCCGGTCCCGCCGGCGTGCGGTCCCGGCCTCGGGGCCCGCTCAGACCACCAGCGCGCCGAAGGCCTCCCGGTACACGCCGAGCTGCTGCTCGTACCCCTCGTCGAAGGAAGCGACCTCCCGCGGGCCGAGGTTGCCCCGGGACATCGGCTCGGGGGCTATGAGCAGGCCGATGTCCCCGTAGACCCGCGCGGCGGCCACGGCCCGCTCGCCGCCCCGCTCCCGCGCCCGGAGGATGTGCTCGGCCGCGTGCCGCAGCAGGCGCTCCACGCTGTTGCGCGGCGAACTCGTCGTCGCGCGGCGCGCGCTCTCCCGGTCCAGCGCGCTCGTGCCCGCCGCGAGGCCCTCCAGCACGCGGAAGGCGGCGTGCAGCCGTCCCCATTCGTACGGCCTGCCGTGGACGCCGTCCCCCATGTCCGTCTCCTCAGCTCTCCTCCGCCCCGCCGGCGCGGGCGGACGGTCCGGCCCTACCCGCCGCGGCCGGGCGCAATGCGCGCCACCGGACGTTCCGGGCGGTCCGCGTACACGGCCGGCCGGCGGCGGGGCCCGGCGAGGGCGCCCCCGGTGCGTGCGCGCGTGACCCGTCCGGCGCCCGGCTCCCGCGCGGTCCGGAGGCGTAGGACTCCGGGCCCCGCCGCGTCCGACCTCCGGCCGATCCTCGCCCGCCGATTGTTGCGGCGGGATGAAATCGCACGTCGACCGCGTTGGGCCTTCCGGTAGAGCAGGACGGATGGGAGGCGCCACGTGGCGGCGGTGGGGCAGGAACAGACGGGGGAGCGCGGCCGGGGCTGGGCCCGCAGACTCTGGGGGTACGCCTGGCGGTACAAGGCCAACGTGCTCCTGGCACTCGGGTCCTCGCTCGGCGGCATGGCCGTGCTGGCGCTCGCTCCGCTGATCACCAAGGTGATCATCGACGAGGTCATCGGGGACAGGACCGGCTCCCTCGCGCTGTGGACCGGGCTGCTCGTCGCGTCCGCCGTCGTCGTCTACGCGCTGACGTACGTCCGGCGGTACTACGGCGGCCGGCTCGCCCTCGACGTCCAGCACGACCTGCGGACCGAGATGTTCGGGACGATCACCCGGCTCGACGGGCGCCGCCAGGACGAGCTGTCCACCGGGCAGGTCGTCGGGCGCGCCACCAGCGACCTGCAGCTCATCCAGGGCCTGCTCTTCATGTTGCCGATGACCATCGGCAACTTCCTGTTGTTCTTCATCTCGCTCGGCGTGATGGCCGCCCTGTCCCTGCCGCTCACCCTCGTCGCGCTCGCCGTCGCCCCCGCGGTCTGGTGGATCGCCCGGCGCAGCCGCACCCGGCTGCACCCCGCCACCTGGTACGCCCAGCAGCAGGCCGCGGCCGTCGCCGGGGTCGTCGACGGGGCCGTGACCGGCGTCCGGGTCGTGAAGGGCTTCGGTCAGGAGGAGCAGGAGACCGGCAAGATCCGGGAGGCGGGCCGGAAGCTCTACGCGGGCCGGCTGCGCACCATCCGGCTCAACGCGAGGTACACCCCCGCCCTCCAGGCCGTGCCCGCCCTCGGCCAGGTCGCCGTCCTCGCACTCGGCGGCTGGCTCGCCTACCGGCAGCAGATCACCCTCGGCACCTTCGTCGCCTTCTCCGCCTACCTCGCCTCCCTCGTCGGCCCGGTCCGCATGCTCGCCGTGGTCCTCACCGTCGGCCAGCAGGCCCGCGCCGGCGTCGACCGGGTCCTGGAGCTCATCGACACCGAGCCGACCCTGCGGGACGGCACGAGGGAACTCCCGGCGGACGCGCCCGCGACGGTCGAGTTCGACGACGTCTCCTTCGCGTACGAGGACGGCAGCCCGGTCCTCCGGGGTTTCTCGCTGGAGATCCGGCCCGGAGAGACCGTCGCCGTCGTCGGCGCCTCCGGCTCCGGCAAGTCGACGGTCTCGCTGCTGCTGCCCCGCTTCTACGACGTGACCCACGGCGCCGTCCTCGTCGGCGGCCACGACGTCCGCGAGCTCACGCTGGACTCGCTGCGCGCCGCGATCGGTCTGGTGCCCGAGGACTCCTTCCTCTTCTCCGACACGGTCCGCGCCAACATCGCCTACGGCCTGCCCGACGCCACCCAGGAGCAGATCGAGAGCGCGGCCCGCGCCGCCCAGGCGGACCGTTTCATCGCCGAGCTCCCGGACGGCTACGACACCAAGGTCGGCGAACACGGCCTCACCCTCTCCGGCGGGCAGCGCCAGCGCGTCGCGCTGGCCCGTGCGATCCTCACCGACCCCCGGCTGCTGCTCCTCGACGACGCCACCTCGGCCGTCGACGCCAAGGTCGAGCACGAGATCCACGAGGCCCTGAAGTCCGTGATGGCCGGGCGCACCACGCTGCTCATCGCGCACCGCCGCTCCACCCTCGGCCTCGCCGACCGGATCGCCGTGCTCGACGAGGGCCGGCTCGCCGCCATCGGCACCCACGAGGAGCTGGAGCGCGGCTCCGCGCTCTACCGGCGCCTCCTCACCGACCCCGACGAGCTGGGCGCGGTCTCGCCCGGCCACCTCCCCCCGGCCGACGTGCCCGAGGACCGCACGCTGCGGGCCGAGCTGGACGCCGAGTTCGACGCCGAGCGGGGCATCACCCCGGCCCTGTGGGTGCGCGAGGAGCCCGAGGACGGCGAGTCCGCCGCGCCCGGCACCAGCCCGGAGCTGCTCGCCGCCGTGGAGGCCCTGCCGCCCGCCGCCGACATCCCGGACGTCGACGAGGTCCGGGCCGTGGCGCCCGAGGAGTCGTACGGGCTGCGCCGTCTCGTGCGCGGCTTCGGCCTGCCGCTGCTGATCAGCCTGGGGCTGGTCGCCCTGGACGCGGGCGCGGGCCTGCTGCTGCCGATCCTGATCCGGCACGGCATCGACGAGGGCGTCAACCGGCTCGCCATCGGCGCCGTCTGGGCGGCCTCCGCGCTCGCCCTGGTGACCGTGCTCGTCCAGTGGGTCGCGCAGACCGCCGAGACCCGCATGACCGGCCGCACCGGCGAACGGATCCTCTACGCGCTGCGTCTGAAGATCTTCGCCCAGCTCCAGCGGCTCGGCCTGGACTACTACGAGCGCGAGCTCACCGGCCGGATCATGACCCGGATGACCACGGACGTCGACGCCCTGTCGACCTTCCTTCAGACCGGTCTCGTCACGGCCTTCGTCTCGGTCGTGACCTTCTTCGGCATCATGGGCGCGCTGCTCGTGCTCGACTTCCAGCTCGCCCTGGTCGTCTTCGCGACCCTGCCCGTGCTCGCCGTCGCGACGTACTACTTCCGGCGCTCCAGCGTGAAGGCGTACGAGCTGGCCCGTGAGCGGATCAGCGTGGTCAACGCCGACCTGCAGGAGTCGGTCTCGGGCCTGCGGATCGTGCAGGCCTTCCGGCGCGAGCGGTCGGGCCTGGAACGTTTCACCGCCCGCAGCGTGGAGTACCGCGAGGCCCGCGTCCGCGGCCAGTGGCTGATCTCCGTCTACTTCCCGTTCGTCACGCTGCTGTCCTCGGTGGCCGCCGCGGCCGTCCTGATCGTGGGCGCCCACCGCATCGAGGGCGGCACGCTCACCACCGGCGCCCTGGTCGCCTACCTGCTCTACATCGACCTGTTCTTCGCGCCCGTGCAGCAGCTCTCCCAGGTCTTCGACGGCTACCAGCAGGCCGCGGTCTCGCTGAAGCGGATGCAGGAGCTCCTCCAGGAGCCCACCTCCACCGCCCCGGCGGCGGCCCCGCGCGAGGTCCCCGGACTGCGCGGCGAGATCGCCTTCGAGGACGTGTCCTTCGCCTACGGGGACGACGCCGGAGAGCCGGAGGGCGCCGCGCTGACCGGCATCGACCTGCGCATCCCGGCGGGCCAGACCGTCGCCTTCGTCGGGGAGACCGGCGCGGGCAAGTCGACCCTGGTGAAGCTGGTCGCCCGGTTCTACGACCCCACCGCCGGCCGCGTCACCGCCGACGGCACGGACCTGCGCGAGCTCGACCTCACCGCGTACCGGCACCGGCTCGGTGTCGTGCCGCAGGAGGCGTACCTGTTCGCCGGGACGGTGCGCGACGCCATCGCGTACGGGCGTCCCGGGGCGAGCGACGCCGAGGTGGAGGCCGCGGCCCGCGCGGTCGGCGCCCACGACATGATCGCCACCCTCGACGGCGGCTATCTCCACGAGGTCGCCGAGCGGGGCCGGAACCTCTCGGCGGGCCAACGGCAGCTGATCGCCCTGGCCCGCGCCGAACTGGTCGACCCCGACGTGCTGCTCCTCGACGAGGCCACGGCCGCCCTGGACCTGGCCACCGAGGCCCAGGTCAACGCGGCCACCGACCGCCTCGCCGGCCGCCGTACGACCCTGGTCGTCGCCCACCGCCTCACGACGGCCGCCCGCGCCGACCGGGTGATCGTGATGGACCACGGCCGGGTCGCCGAGGACGGCACCCACGACGAACTCCTCGCCCGCGACGGGCGCTACGCGGCGCTGTGGCGCACCTTCATCGGCGAGGCGGAGCCGGCGAGCGTCGAGGCGGTGTGAGCGGGGGGATCTGAGTACGACCGCCCATGCGGGCGAGGGCCGGCGGCGGGTTGGATCGGTGCCATGAACGACCTCCTGCCGCCCGCCCCGAGCGAGGCCCGCCGGTTCCGCGTCCGCTCCCTGTGGGCCGGCCTGCTGCTGATCCCGGCGACCCTCCTGGTCGTCGTCCTCGCGCTCGCCTCCGAGCGCGGCACGGCCTGCGTCATGCGGGGGACCTGCGCGGACATCCCCGGCGCCTGCTACCTCGGCACCCTGGCGGTGGCGCTCGGGGCGCTCGTCTGGACCCAGACCACCCCGGACGGCGCCCCGCCCACCCCGGCCCGCAAGGCCGGCCTCGCGGTACTGCTCGGCGCCGGCCTCACCTTCCTCACCCTCGTCGCGGCGCACTTCGCCGGCTGACGGTGCCCGGCTCCCCGGTCAGTGCCCCGAGTCGCCGGAGGCGCCGGGGACGCTCGTTCCGCTCGGTCCCTGGTGGTCGATGAGGACCACCGGCGGATCGCCGCTGAGCTGCTGCCAGATCGTCACGAGAGCCACCACCTGGGCGACGAAGAGAGCGATCTGCGCGGAGGCGCTGCGCATCTGGTAGAGCGAGAGGAGCAGGCCCGCACGGGTGGGCCAGTAGCGGCGCTCCTGACGGAAGGTGTCGATGTCGAGGAGCGTTCCGGTCAGGGTCAGGACGAGGGTCATGAGCGCTGCGTCGAGCGCTTCGTTGCCCCCCGACTGTCCGGCGAGCCTGTTCCCGAGCTGGTCGACGAGGAGGGGCAGCCCATAGACCAGTGACACCCCGAAGCCGCGGCCGAAGCCGCGCCGCCCGGGCAGGATCCGCCACAGGGCCCCGAGGGCGAAACCGGCTCCCGCGTAGATCAGCTCCGAACTCACCACCCACATCCCGATTTCGGCGAAGCCGAACCGCTCGCTGAACGTGTCGGTCCACTGGGTGCCGCGGACGTGGTCCATCCAGAACAGCAGGCAGGTGGCGGGCAGCCCGGCCAGCGCGGCGACGGCGGCGGCCCGGCAGGCGTTGTCCCACCAGCCCGCCCGCGGGCCCCAGGCGAGGGCCAGCTCCACGGGACCGACGGAGTGCGGCAAAGGCACGCGCTCGTGCGGGTGCCGCGGGTTCGGCGGTGTCCACCGGTGAAGTCGGTCCAGCTTCCGTTCGATGGCGGAGCGTTCCGCCTCGATCTGCCCTTGCTCCACGCGACGCAACTCGGCGTGCCACTCGCGGTGCTGACGAGCCATGTTCATCATCCTGGCGCGATGGCGCTCGGTGACGACCTGCTGGAGCGGGACGCCGGGGACGAGCTCCCGGGAGAGGACGGCGCCGCGTCGGCCGAGCGCGAGCAGGGCTGTCAGGGTGAGCCACACGACGGCGAGCGACAGGAGGGGCAGCGGGACTCCGCCGTACCAGCCTGCGATGGGAGCCACGGTCACCACGAAGAGCACCTTGAGCAGGGACAGTTCGAGCGGCTGCAGGAGCTCTCCCCGGTGGCCCGGGGCGGTGCGCCGGGCCCGGGCCACCACGACGAGCGCGAAGCCGGTAGTCCACCACCACGTGGAGCCGGGGATCCAGTCCAGGAAGTCGGCGGGGAACCAGCGCTGATCGTTGAAGACGGTGGCCGTGTGGAACGCGGGGTATGCCGTCCCCTCGCTCTGGTCGGCCAGCCAGGACACACGACGCCACCAGGTCTCCGTCGCCGCCATGCTGCTCGCGGGAAGCGCGCAGGAGAGCAGGGCCAGGGCGGCGAGCACGGCGGGGGAGAAGCGGCCGGACGGCCGCGGGCCCCCGGCCGACGGCAGGCCCGAGGCCCGCCACAGCATCAGGCAGGTGCTGACGAGCCCGATCAGCCAGATGAGGACCAAAGCCGCGCAGGCGAGCGCGAACCAGTACGCACCGCCCGCTGCCTCGAAGGTCGCCACCTCGGCTGGATCGACCGCCCAGTGCAGGACCATCGGATGCGGCAGTCCGAAGGAGGTGGGCCACGCCACCACGGCCGCGACGTAGCCCACGGAAAGGGCGACCGCAGCGGCGGCGATCCGGCCCGGCCGACCGACGAGGCACAGCAGCAGGCCCAGAGCGGTCGCCAGCGCCAGCTCCCCCGGTGAGCCGACGAAATGGTCGTCCAGCGACAGGGCCATGGTGATCAGCAGCCATACAGGCACCAGCCGACCCAGGTTCCTTCGGGTGGCCTCCTGCGCGGCGGTGGGCAGCGCCAGCGGCGGATGGTGTGCGAGGCCCTGGACGAGGGTCAGGGACAGCGCGGCCACCACAAGGTCCCAGGTGAGCCAGCTCAAGGCCCCTGCCACGTCCCACGGGAAGCTGGCCCAGAGGGCGGAGTTGGCCTTGGTGGCGGGTGGCTGGAGCAGGAGCCGCACTTCGGGCGGGGGCGCTGCGGTCTTCGATGGTGCGGTCCAGGTCAGCGCCGTGGCGGTGCCGACGGTCGGGGCCGGCTTGACGGACCGCGCGGGTTCGCCGCCGAGATCGACCCGCACCTCGGACCAGTGAGCGCCGGACAAGGCGTCGGGCGGTACGAGTGACAGGGTCCAGTAGCGCTTGCCCACGTCGAGGTGCCAGGGTCCGACGTCACGGTCGCCTTTGACGGACACCCAGGTCGTGGTCCGTTGCCGCACCGAGATCCACTTCTCGTCCGCGGAGACCTGTGGCTTGCGGTACTGCCATTCGGTGTCGCGGTACTGCATCGGCACGTCCGAGGGGCGCATCAGGCACCGCATGGCGGTGCGGTACTCCTCCGTGTCTTCGCTGAGCAGAAGGTACGGGGCCCACATCCAGATTCGGGGCACCCTGATGTCGAGCTCAGAACTGACCTGCGTCGAGTCCTGACCGTGGTGAGCGAAACGCACGGTCGCGCTCACGTGCGCGCCGTCCAGTGTGCGTTTGACACATATGTTGTCCGGCGGCTCGCCCGCGGCCTCCGCAGCGCCGGCGCCCCCCATCAACAGCAGCAGTACCGACATCGTGAAGACCGATAAGAACCCCGCCCGGGAATGCGTCACTCGGAACCCCCGCCCGTCCCCCTGACCAGGCCCGGCAGCGTACCGAAGATCGACCGGTTCCCCCAGGGGTGCGCGGAACGCAACCGACCGGCGCCCCGGCGCGTCGTATGCACATGCGACCGGAAGCGGGGGAGGCGTGCGCGTGTTCGATGTGAGAGTGGCGAGAGCGGGCCGACGGCCCTTCGCGGGTCTGCTCGCGCTGGTCCTCGCCGTCGGGGCGCTCGTCCTGGCCGGGCCCGCCGCCGGGAGCGCGGACGCCGCCTCCGTGTGCACCGGGCGGCCCACCCGCACCATCGGCTTCGCCACCGGGGAGCTGCGGCTCTACCGCACCCGCCACTACGCCTGCGCGGTAGCCGTGGCGAAGGGGCCCGGCGCGCCGCGGCCCATGTCCGTGTCGCTGCAGCCGCGAGGCGGCCGCGCCGCCGTCAGCACGGGGCGGTTCGGGCGGCAGGCCGGACCGGTCACCGTGCACGCCCTCAACCGCTGCGTCCGGGCCTCCGCGACCGTCGCGGGACGCGGCACGGGCACCGGCTGGATCCTCTGCTGATACATAGGTAAGTGCCAACCGGGTCTGGCGGCACGCACGTTCGCCCCGCTAGGTTCACGACACCGTTGTGAACCAAGGGGAGGGTGAATGCGCAAGTCGCTGATATGGGCGCTGTCGCTTTCGGTGCTCATAGGCACCGCCGGCTCGACCGGCGTGGCCACCGCCGCGGACTCGGAGACCGGCAGCACGTCCGTCGCCGACTCGCAGAGCACGGACATCAAGGACCGCATCCTGGCGATCCCCGGGATGAGCCTGATCGAGGAGAAGCCGTACGCCGGCTACCGCTTCTTCGTCCTGAACTACGAACAGCCGATCGACCACCGCCGCCCGTGGGCGGGCACGTTCCAGCAGCGGATCTCGGTCCTCCACAAGGACACGGACCGCCCCACCGTCTTCCGCACCAGCGGCTACGGGCTGAGCACCACGCCGAGCCGCAGCGAGCCGACCCGGATCGTGGACGGCAACCAGATCTCCATGGAGTACCGCTTCTTCACCCCGTCCCGGCCGCAGCCGGCCGACTGGTCGAAGCTGGACATCTGGCAGGCCGCGAGCGACCAGCACCGCATCTTCACGGCGCTCAAGTCGATCTACGGCAAGAAGTGGCTCTCCACCGGCGCCTCCAAGGGCGGCATGACGGCCACCTACTACGAGCGCTTCTACCCGAAGGACATGGACGGCGTCGTCGCCTACGTGGCGCCCAACGACGTGGTCAACAAGGAGGACTCGGCGTACGACCGGTTCTTCGAGACGGTCGGCACCAAGGACTGCCGCGACCGTCTGAACGCCATGCAGCGCGAGGCCCTGGTGCGCCGCGCGCCGCTGGAGAAGAAGTACCAGGCCTGGGCCGCGTCGGAGGGCGCCACCTTCAACACGGTCGGCTCGCTCGACAAGGCCTACGAGGCCGTCGTGCTCGACTTCGTGTGGGGCTTCTGGCAGTACTACGGCCAGGACGTCTGCGACCAGATCCCGGACGCGGCCACCGCGAGCGACGACGCCGTCTACGAGACGATCGACGCCTACTCCGGCTGGTCCGCCTACACCGACCAGGGGCTGGAGGGGTACACGCCGTACTACTACCAGGCGGCGACCGAGCTCGGCTCGCCCACCATCCGGCAGCCGCACCTGAAGGGGCTGAGCCGCTACGGCTACCAGCCGGCCAGCTCCTTCGTCCCGCGTGAGATCCCGATGAAGTTCAAGCCGTGGGTCATGCGGGACGTCGACACGTGGGTCCGGCACAACGCGAACCACATGCTGTTCGTCTACGGCGGCAACGACCCGTGGGGTTCCGAGAAGTTCCGCCTCGGCAAGGGGGCCCGCGACAGCTTCGTCTACGTCGCGCCGGGCGCCAACCACGGTGCCAACGTGGCCGGTCTCGTGGAGGCCGAGAAGGCCAACGCCACCGCCCGCATCCTCGCCTGGGCCGGGGTCGACGCCCCCGCCGTGCAGGCGGCCAAGCCGCTGGCGCGCTTCGACGCCCGCCTCGACAGGACGGTCGACGAGGACGCGACCCGGGAGCACGGCCTGCGCCCGTAGCCCCGTGCCGTACGGCGTGAGCCGGCACCCCGCACGAGGCGGGGTGCCGGCTCACGGCCGTCACGGGGTCCGGCCGGCGTTCAGGCCACCGGCCGCCCGCCGCCGGTCCGGCGGGGGACGGTCAGCGGTACGAGAGCCCGTGGCCGACCGGGTAGAGCACCCGCGTCGGGTCCGTGGCGCTCTGCACCGCGACGGGGAGCCTGCCCCGGGGCCGCGCATGGCCGGTCATCACCCGTACGGCTGCGCGGAGTTCGACGTCGGTCCAGGAGTACGTGGCGAGCGAGGCACGCTGTCCGGTGATCCGGGCGACGTCGTACGGATTGCGCAGGGCGATCGTCACCACGGGCACCCCGGTCGCCGTCAGCCGGGCCAGCAGCGCGAGCTGGCTGGTGGTCGCGGTGAGGTTGTACGTGCCGACGACCACGACGTCCTGCCCGGCCGCGGCCGCCACCGCCTGCTCGATCAGGGCCGGGGTCGGGACGCTGCCGGTGGACAGCGCCTTCGCCGCGAAGCCGAGTTCGGTGAAGGCGGCGGCGAGGACGCCGGTCGGCGGCCCGGTGGTGCCCGAGGGCGAGACCGGGTCGGCGCCGACCACCAGCACCTTGGGGTGGGTGCGGCGGCTCAACGGCAGGAAGCCGTCCTCGTTGACCACCAGGGTCGTGGTGCGCTCGGCGATCCGGTCGGCCTGGGCGAGGTGGGCGGGGGTGCCGACCACCCGGTCCACCCCGGCGCCGGTGACGTAGGGGTCGTCGAACAGTCCCAGCCTCGCCTTCAGCCGCAGGATGCGAAGGATCGATTCGTCGAGCCGCGCCTCGGTCAGCTCGCCGGCCTTGACGGCCTGCAGGACGGCGTTCCAGGCGACGTCCAGGCTCGGAGGGTTGAGCAGCTGGTCGGCGCCCGCCTTGAGGGCCAGGACGGGGACGCGGTCGTCGCCGTACTTGGTCCGCACACCCTCCATGCTGAGCGAGTCGGTGACCACCACCCCGTCGAAGCCGAGGCGTTCGCGCAGGATGCCGGTGAGGATCGGCCGGGACAGGGTCGCCGGGTCCTCGCTCGGATCGAGTGCGGGGACCACGATGTGCGCGGTCATGATCGATTCGATGCCGGCCCGGATCGCGGCCTGGAACGGCGGCGCGTCTATGGCCGCCCACTGCTCCGCGGTGTGCGTGATGACGGGCAGCCCGTTGTGGCTGTCGACGGCGGTGTCGCCGTGCCCGGGGAAGTGCTTGCAGGTCGCCGCGACACCGGCCCGCTGGTAGCCCTTGACCTGGGCCGCGACCATGCCGGCGACCGCCTCGGAGTCGGCGCCGAAGGAGCGGACGCCGATGACCGGGTTGGCCGGGTTCACGTTGACGTCGGCGACCGGCGCGTAGTCCTGCCGGATGCCGAGGGCGGCCAGCTCGGCGCCCGCGATCTGCCCGGCCTTGCGGGCGTCGGCGTGGGAGCCGCCCGCGCCGAGCGCCATCGCGCCCGGCAGCAGGGTGGCGGGCTTGCCGACCCGGGCCACGACGCCGTGCTCCTGGTCGGTCGAGATGAGCAGCGGCACGGGGGTGCCCTGGGCGAGCGCGGCCCGCTGGATGCCGTTGGAGAGGTCGGCGATCTGGTGCGGGTCGCGGGTGTTGTGGGCCCAGGTGAAGTAGATGACGCCGCCGACGTGGTAGCGCTCGACGAGCTCGGCGGCGGTGCGGACGCCGATCTCCTTGAGGTTGGCGTCGATGTCGGCCTGGTCGGGTGCGGTGGCGGAATGGCCGTAGACCCGCATGACGAAGAGCTGGCCGACCTTCTCCTCCAGCGACATGCGGGAGACGAGGTCCTGGAGCCCGCGGTCGGACCGGCGACCCTCCGCGGCGTGGGCGACGGGGACGGTCGCGCCCGTGACGGCGGCTGCTGCCGCCGCCGCGGTCACCGTGAGCAGGGTGCGTCGGGACGGGGTGGGCGAGGGGGCGCGGTGGTGCACTGGTGCTCCTTCCGGCCGTGCGGGGTGGGAGGAAGAGCTGAAGGAAACTTCCAAGGAGTCACGGATAGCCGGAAAGTAACTGCCAGGTCAAGGATCCGCGCAAGAAACGCGGCCCGGCGCCGGGGCGTCACCCGGTCGCCGCGGCCTTTGTCGGCTTTCGGCGTGCCCGGCCGACGCGCACCCCGAGCACCCGCCCGCACGCCCGCTCACACGCCCGCCCCGGCCGCGGGCCGGGCACGGCCGCTGGTGCTGGTGCGCCCGCACCTGTCCCGAGCGCCGTCGCGTCGCCGAGCGCTGTCGCGCCGTCGGCCGCAGGCGTGCCGTCGAGCGCAGGTGCCGCTCATCCGGTCCGGCCGCGGGCGCGCCCCAGCCGCTCGCCTGCCCGCGCCCTCCAGCCGTCATTCCGCCCCGGCCCGCGTCCCGCCCCCGGCCGTCGTCGCCCCCCGGCCGTAGTCCCGTCCGGCCGGGGGCGACCCGTCCCGTCCCGGACCTCCCCGCCCCCGCCACCGGGCCCCCGCGCCCCGCCGCCGTGGTGCCCCGCCCCGGGGCCGGTTCACTCCGTCGACGCGACCTCGGGCCAGAGGTCCTGGAGGGTGCGGACCGTCTCGGTGATCGCCGGCCGGCGGGCCGCCCCGGTCCGCCACAGGGCGCGCAGCCGCCGCGTCGGGATCGGGTCGAGCCGCAGCGGCACCGCCTCCGGCGGCAGCGTCCCGCGCCCGAGCCGCGGTACGAGGGCGATCCCGAGTCCGGCCGCGACCAGCGCCACCTGTGTGTGGTTCTCCTCGGCCTGATGGGCGATCAGCGGCTCGTACCCGGTCTCCCGGAGCGTCCGCATCAGCCAGTCGTGGCACACCGTCCCCGGCGGCTGGGTGATCCACCGCTCCTGGCTGAGGTCCTCGCGCCGCACCGTGTCCCGCGCCGCCAGGGGATGCTCCCGGGGTACGAGGATGTCGCAGCGGTCGTCGCCGATCACCGCCTGCTCCACGCCCGGCGGTACGGGCAGCGGGGCGATGTCCCAGTCGTGCGCCACGGCCAGGTCGAGCACCCCCCGCGCCACCAGGTCCACGGACAGGTGCGGATCCACCTCCGACAGGCGCGCGTCCAGGCCCGGGTGACGGAGCGCCAGGTCGGCGAGCACCCGGGGCATCAGGCCGCGCGCCGCGCTCGCGAAACAGCCGATCCGCAGCCGGCCCGCCGGCAGCCCGCGGCGCTCCTCGAGGCGCACCTCGGCCTCCTCGACCAGGGACAGCAGACGCTCGGCGGTGTCGGCGAGCTGACGGGCCTCGTCGGTGAGGCGCACGCCGCGGCCGCTGCGTTCGAGCAGGGTCGTACGGGTCTCCCGTTCCAGCTTCGCGATCTGCTGGGAGACGGCCGAGGGGGTGTAGCCGAGGGCGGTGGCGGCGGCGCCGACCGTGCCGTGCACGGCGACGGCGTGCAGTGCCCGCAGACGTCCGAGATCCAGCACACGAGCCTCCCTGGCGCGCCATGGATGTAGCGATGCTTCATCCAACCATGAAGGGATCCGTGCTGGTGCTACATGTTCCGGCCGGGTGATCCTCATGCGTATGCGCCCCGCCCACATCGCTCTCGCCGCTCTGGTCGCCGCCCTCTGGGGGGTCAACTTCGTCGTCATCGAGATCGGCCTCGACCACTTCCCCCCGCTGCTCTTCTCCGCGCTCCGCTTCCTCGTCGCCGCCCTGCCGGCCGTCTTCCTCGTCGGCCGCCCCAAGGTCGCCTGGAAGTGGATCGCGGGAGTCGGACTGGCGCTCGGCGTGGCCAAGTTCGGCCTGCTCTTCACCGGCATGAGCCTCGGCGCCCCGGCCGGTCTGTCCTCCCTGGTCCTCCAGGTCCAGGCCGTGTTCACCGCGCTCTTCGCCTTCCTCGCGCTCGGCGAGCGCCCCGACCGGATCAAGCTGCTCGGCATGGGCGTCGCCCTGGCCGGCATCGGCCTGGCCGCCCTCGACGAGGGGGCGTCCGGCTCCCTCACCGGCTTCGCCCTGGTGATCGCCGCCGCGGTCTGCTGGGGCGTCTCCAACGTCCTCACCCGCAAGGCCGCCCCGCCGGACCCGCTCAACTTCATGGTCTGGGTCAGCACCGTGCCCGTCCTGCCGCTGCTCGCCCTCTCCCTGCTGATCGAGGGCCCGCGGCGGGACCTCGACGCGCTGCGCGCGCTCGACTGGACCGGCGTCGGCGTCATCGCCTACGTCGCCTGGGTCACCACCGTCTTCGGCTTCGGCGTCTGGGGCTGGCTGCTGCGCCGCCACCCGGCCTCCTCGGTGGCCCCCTTCTCGCTCCTGGTCCCCGTCTTCGGCATGTCCTCCGCCGCGCTCTTCCTCGGCGAGCCGGTCAGCCCGCTGCGCTGGGGCGCCGCGGCCCTCCTGGTCACGGGAGTGGCCCTGACCTCCCTGCGGCGCGCGGCCGTCGAGAAGCCGGGGGCTAAGGTGCTGGTGCCGACGACCCACGGGGGAGCCACCACATCATGACCGGTCATCAGCCGCCGCCTCATCACCAGCCGTATCCGCCACAGCAGCCCCATCCGTATCCGCAGGCCCACCCCTACGGCGCTCCCGCGCCCCAGGGATGCGAGGTGTGCGGCGCGCAGCCCGCGGCGGCGGCGACCGTGCGTGCCCACCAGGGCATGGTCGTCATCATGCGCACGATCACCCGCCGCGGCGTCCTCTGCCGGACCTGCGGGCTCGCCGTCTACCGGAAGATGACCTCCGAGACCCTGGTGACCGGCTGGTGGGGCCTCCTCTCCTTCTTCGTCACGCCGTTCGTCGTGCTCGGCAACCTCGGGGCACGCTCCGCCTTCCGCCGGCTGCCCGAGCCGTACGGCGCCCGGCGGCCGCCCCTGGACCCGGGGCGGCGGGTGCTGCGGCGCGCGCCCGCGATGCTGGTCCTCACCCCGCTGGCCCTCGCCCTCGCGGCGATCCCGGTGCTCTTCGTGATCGGACTGCTCGCGGACGGCGACGGTGACGGCGAGACGGCCGGGCTCTCCGTCGGCGACTGCGTCCACAACACGGCGGAGTGGCCCGAGCAGACGCTGCTGAAGGTGGACTGCGGCTCGCCGCTCGCCGAGTACCGCGTCGCCGACGAGCCACACTGCGGACCGTCCGACTACCTGCTGCGCGCCGAATATCTGATCGACCCGCCGGGGCGGCCCGGCTACTGTGTCACGGCCCTATGACCGTACGGTGCTGAGAGGCCGCCGCTCATGACCTTCGAGAACGTCACCGTCGACAGCCCCGAACCGGCCCCCGGGACCGTCCTCCTCGTCGGTATCCCCGGCAGCGGCAAGAGCACCGTCGCGGCGGCCCTCGCGGCCCGCTTCGCCCGTTCCGCGCACATCGAGGTCGACAGGCTCCAGGAACTCGTCGTCGAGGGCTGCCGCTGGCCCACCCCCGACGGCGACCCGGAGGCCGACCGGCAGATCCTGCTCCGCGCCCGCAACGCCTGCCTCCTGGCGGACAGCTTCGTCACGGCCGGCTTCGTGCCGGTCGTCGACGACGTCGTGGTGCGCCGCTCCCACCTCGACTTCTACCGCTCCCAGGTGAAGGCGGGACCGCTCCACGTGGTCGTCCTGGCTCCGGGTCCCGAGAAGGCCTGGGAGCGCAACAACGCCCGCCACAAGCGCCTCACGACCAACTGGGCCTTCCTCGACGAGGCCATGCGCGCCGAACTGGCGGGCGAGGGCGTCTGGATCGACAACGCGGAACAGACCGTCGAGGAGACGGTGGCGGCGGTGCTGGCGGCCGTCGGGCTGGACAGCGCCGTACGACCCGCCTGAGCGGGGCCGTACGGATCTTCCGTACAGATCTTCCGTACGAATCGTCTGGGCGGATCGTCCGCACGAATCGTCTGGACGGATCGCTTGGCCGGATCGTCCGTACGGCGTGCGTACGAGCCGCCCGCCCGCCTGCCGCACGGATCCCGCACCTCCACCACCCGCCCCCTTCCACGCGGCATTCCTGCGAAACCCACCCGCGCACCCGCCGTACGAGCCCGCCCCGCCGGCCGCCACGGACGCCCGCCGACCGCTCCAGCCCCCCCGTCGACCCGCCTCAGGAGGAGACCGCCCCATGACCGAGCAGCCCGTGGTCGCCCAGCCCGTCGTCGCCCTGCCGGTCGGCCGGGTCGTCGGTGGTCGCGGCGACGTCCGTGACGACGCGTGGGGCGACGTGACGGCCGTCGTCCGGCTCGACGCCGCCCGGTTCGGCCCGGAGGCGCTGGCCGGCCTCGACGCGTTCTCCCACCTGGAGGTGGTCTACCACTTCGACCGGGTGCCGGAGGAGAGGATCGAGACCGGGGCCCGCCACCCGCGCGGCAACACCGACTGGCCGCTCGTCGGCATCTTCGCCCAGCGTGGCAAGAACCGCCCCAACCGCCTCGGTGTCTCCCGCTGCCGCCTCCTCCGCGTCGACGGCCTCGACGTCCACGTCCAGGGGCTCGACGCGGTCGACGGCACCCCCGTGCTCGACATCAAGCCGTACATGACGGAGTTCGGCCCGCAGGGCCCGGTCGACCAGCCGGAGTGGTCGACGGAGATCATGAGCCGCTACTACTGACCCCTTCGCCGCCCGTCACCCGCGCGGCCGCCCGGTCGATCCCCGGACGACGACCTCCGCCGGGACGGTCGCCAGGCCGCCCGGCGGCGTGTCCTCCGTGCCGAGGGCGAGGCGCCCGGCGCGGGCCCCCGCCTCCTGCAGCGGCAGCCGTACGGTGGTCAGCGCGGGAACGGCGTCGACCGAGAACGGCAGGTCGTCGAAGCCGGCCACGGAGACGTCGCCGGGGATGCTCAGACCCCGGTCGCGCAGGGCCGCGCAGACACCGAGCGCGACCGTGTCGTTCGCGGCGACGACGGCCGTCAGGTCCGGGTCGAGGCGCAGGAGTTCGACCGTGGCGTCGTAGCCGGACGCGCGGTCGTACGAGCCGTGGACCGTGGGCCCCTCGCCGGTCCCGGCCGCGCGCAGCGCCTCGCGGTGGCCCTCCAGGCGGTGCCGGGTCGTGGTGCGGTCGGCCGGCCCCGCCGCGTAACCGATCCGCCGGTGGCCGAGCGTCAGGAGGTGCTCGGTGAGCCGGCGCGCGCCGGCCCGGTTGTCGAAGGCGAGGGTCGAGGCGGCCAGGCCCGGGAGCGGGGGCCGCCCGCACAGCACGACGCGGGTGCCGGCGTCCGTGAGCCTCGTCAGCTTGGCCGTCATCGCCGCGAGGTGCGCGGCGTCCTCCAGCGCGCCGCCGGTGAGGATCACCGCGGCGGCCCGCTGGCGCTGGAGCAGGGTCAGATAGGTCAGCTCGCGTTCGGGGGAGCCTCCGGTGTTGCAGACGACGGCCAGCTTCTCGCCGCCCGCGCGGCCCGCCCCGGCCTCGCCGATGGCGCCCTGCGCGGCCCCGGCCATGATCCCGAAGAAGGGGTCGGCGATGTCGTTGACGAGCACGCCGACCAGGTCGGAGGTGGCGGCGGCGAGGGAGCTCGCGGGGCCGTTGGGGACGTAGTCCAGCTCGTCGACCGCGCGCATGACCCGCTCGCGGGTGGCGGCGGCGACCGGGTAGTTGCCGTTGAGGACGCGGGAGACGGTCGCGGGGGAGACCCGTGCGCGGTCGGCCACGTCCGCCAGGGTGACGGTCATCGCGTGCGTACCTCCAGGGCCTTGTCGGCGGTGATGTCGGCAGGCTAGCGTCCCCCACGGTAGAAAGCGCTTTCTGTCCTGCTGTCCGTCCCGTGGGGACGGCTGGGAACAGCGGCCGCGCACAACGGCCCGCCGGGGAGAGGAACACCTTCGTGACACGCAGAACCGTCCGCATCGCCATGAACGGCGTCACCGGACGCATGGGCTACCGCCAGCACCTCGTCCGCTCGATCCTCGCCCTGCGCGAGCAGGGCGGACTCGACCTCGGCGACGGCGAGATCCTGTGGCCCGAGCCCGTCCTCGTCGGCCGCCGCGAGCCCGCCCTGCGCGCCCTCGCCGAGCGCCACGGGCTGACCGAGTGGTCCACCGACCTCGACGCCGTCCTCGCCGACGGCACCGTCGACGTCTACTTCGACGCCCAGGTCACCTCCGCCCGCGTCGGCGCGATCACCCGGGCGATCGCCGCGGGCAAGCACGTCTACACCGAGAAGCCCACCGCCACCGACCTCGACGGAGCCCTGCAACTCGCCCGGCTCGCCCGTGCCGCGGGCATCCGCCACGGCGTCGTCCAGGACAAGCTCTTCCTGCCCGGCATGCGCAAGCTGAAGCGGCTCGTCGACGGCGGCTTCTTCGGCGAGATCCTGTCCGTGCGCGGCGAGTTCGGCTACTGGGTCTTCGAGGGCGACTGGCAGGCGGCCCAGCGCCCCAGCTGGAACTACCGCGCCGAGGACGGCGGCGGCATCGTCGTCGACATGTTCCCGCACTGGGAGTACGTGCTCCACGAGCTCTTCGGCCGGGTCACCACCGTCACCGCCCACGTCGCCACCCACGTCCCGCGCCGCTGGGACGAGCGGGGCAAGCCCTACGAGGCGACCGCCGACGACGCCGCGTACGGCATCTTCCAGCTGGAGGGCGGCGCCGTCGCCCAGATCAACTCCTCCTGGGCGGTGCGCGTGAACCGCGACGAACTGGTGGAGTTCCAGGTCGACGGCACCCACGGCTCCGCCGTCGCCGGGCTGCGCGACTGCCGCGTACAGCACCGCTCCGCCACCCCCAAGCCGGTCTGGAACCCCGACGTCCCGGCGACCGAGTCCTTCCGCGCACAGTGGCAGGAGGTCCCCGACAACACCGAGTTCGACAACGGCTTCAAAGCCCAGTGGGAGCTCTTCCTGCGCCACGTCGCCCTCGGCGAGCCCTACCGCTGGGACCTGCTCGCGGGCGCGCGCGGCGTCCAGCTCGCCGAACTGGGCCTGCGCTCCGCCGCCGAGGGCCGCCGCCTGGAGGTCCCGGAGGTGACCCTGTGATCCGGCTGCCCGGTCCGGGCGGGGAGCTGCGGGCGTACGCACCGCGTGCCGAACCCCTCGCGATCAAGGCCGGCGGCCCGCCGGCCTCCCGTACGGTCCTCTCCGCCGCGCACGTCGTCGCCGACCCGTACGCCGACACCACCCCCGACGCGCCCGCCGCCGTCGACTGGGACGCCACCCTCGCCTTCCGCCGCCATCTGTGGTCCCACGGACTCGGCGTCGCCGAGGCGATGGACACCGCTCAGCGCGGCATGGGCCTGGACTGGTCCGGCGCGGCCGAGCTGATCCGCCGCAGCGCGGCGGAGGCGCGTGCCGTGGGCGGCCGGATCGCCTGCGGCGTCGGCACCGACCAGCTCTCCGGCCCGGCCGGCCTGCCCGCCGTCCGGGCGGCCTACGAGGAACAGCTCGCGGTCGTCGAGGAGGCGGGCGCCCAGGCGGTCGTCATGGCCTCCCGCGCGCTCGCGGCCGCGGCCCGGGGCCCCGAGGACTACGCGGAGGTCTACGGCCACGTCCTCCGCCAGGCCGCGGAACCGGTCGTCCTGCACTGGCTCGGCCCGGTGTTCGACCCGGCCCTGGAGGGCTACTGGGGCTCGGCCGACCTCGACGCGGCGACCACGATGCTCCTGGAGGTGATCGCGGCCCACCCCGGCAAGGTCGACGGCGTCAAGGTCTCGCTCCTGGACGCCGGGCGCGAGGTCGACCTGCGCCGCCGGCTCCCCGACGGCGTCCGCTGCTACACGGGCGACGACTTCCACTACCCCGAGCTGATCGAGGGCGAGGCCCCGTCGGACGGCGGGCGGTTCAGCCACGCGCTGCTCGGCATCTTCGACCCGCTCGGCCCGCTGGCCGCCGAGGCCGTCCGGGCCCTCGACAGGGGAGACGGGGAGGCCTTCCGCGCGCTCCTCGACCCGACCGTCGAGCTCTCCCGCCACCTCTTCCGGGCCCCGACCCGCTTCTACAAGACCGGTTTGGTGTTCCTCGCCTGGCTGGCCGGCCACCAGGAGCACTTCGTGATGGTCGGCGGCCTCCAGTCCGCCCGCTCGCTCCCGCACCTCGCCCGCGCCTACGAACTCGCCGACGGCCTCGGACTCCTCCCCGACCCGGCGCTGGCCGAGTCCCGGATGCGGTCCCTGCTCGACGTGTACGGGGTGCCCCGGTGAACCGCGACCGCCTCAGCGTCAACCAGATGACCGTCAGGCAGCTCCCGCTCCCGGACCTCGTCGCCCACTGCGTCCGTCTGGGCATCCCCGGGGTCGGCCTGTGGCGCGGACCCGTCCAGGAGTACGGGGTCGACGCCGCGGCCGCGCTCGTGCGCGAGGCCGGACTGGCCGTCACCACCCTGTGCCGCGGCGGCTTCTTCACGACCGACGGGTGGGAGGAGGAGAACCGTGCCGCGATCGACGAGTGCGTGACCCTCGGCACCGACACCCTGGTGCTCGTCTCCGGCGGCCTGCCGCCCGCCGGCCGCGACCTGCCCGCGGCCCGGGCCCGCATCGCCGACGCGATCGGCACGCTCGCGCCGTACGCCGGGGAGCGGGGGGTCCGGCTCGCCATCGAGCCCCTCCACCCCATGTACGCCTCCGACCGCTGCGCGATCTCCACCCTCGACCAGGCCCTGGCCATCGCCGAGCGCTTCCCGGCCGAGCAGGTCGGCGTGGTCGTCGACACCTACCACGTCTGGTGGGACGAGCGCGCCCCGGCCGCCGTCGCCCGCGCGGGCGCGGCCGGCCGAGTCCACTCCTTCCAGCTCGCCGACTGGACCACGCCCCTGCCGGCCGGAGTCCTCGACGGGCGCGGGCAGTTGGGCACCGGGGTGATCGACCTGGCGGCCTGGGCCGCCCTCGTCGAGAAGGCGGGCTACCGCGGCCCGGTGGAGGTGGAGCTGTTCAACGACGCCCTGTGGCGGAGGGACGGGGCGGAGGTCCTGGAGGAGACCCTGGAGGCGTTCCTGGCGGTGTGAGCGTGCGGGGGCGCGGGGCGCGGGGGAGAGGTCCCGAGGCGCGCGGGGCTCGGGGCGGGCAGGAGCGGCACCGAGGCGCGCGAGGCGCGGGGCGTGGGGGAGAGGTCCCGAGGCGTGCCGGGGGCGTGCGGGGCGGGGAGGCGTGCGGGGGCGCAGGTGAGCGCCCGCCGCCCGCCGCCCGGAGCCCCGTGCCGGGCGCCCCGCCTCCGCGCTCCGCCGCCCCAGGACGTTTCCGCCGCCGGGAGCTCTACCGCCGCGCCCCGCTGCCCAGGATGGCCCCCAGGCCGCCGCCCCTCCTCGCCGTCGCGCGCCGGGTCAGCACGGCCAGGACGACCGGGACGAGGAGGTCGACCGCGCGCTGCACGGTCGGGGCCGGGAGCCCGGTCTTCTTCGCGACCGCGTCGGCCGCGGGGCGGGCCAGCTTGCCCAGGACGCCGGCCATCAGACCGCCGCCCACCAGGCCGCCGAGCGCGGCGACGCCCTGGAGCGGCGGCTCGGCCGCGGACACCTCGGCGACGGCGGCCCGGACCTCGTCGGCGCTGACCGGCTCGGCGGCGGCGGAGCGCAGCTCGCCGGAGAGCTCGGCCACCGAACTGCGCACGAGCTGCCGTGCCTCGGGGGCGTCCGTGCCGAACAGCCCGGAGATCTCCCGGAGCCGGTCGTCGCCGAGCTCCTGCAGGACGTCGTCCTCGAACGAGGACTCACGCGCGGTTTCACTCATACCGGGAACGCTAAGGTCCGCCCCTTTCGTCGGCATGCCGGGAGGGCGGAGCGGGGGAACCGCCCCCCTCGGGCCCTCCTTCCTCCCGGGCGGGAGGCCCTCCCGGGCCCCCCGGGCTCCGGCCCGGGAGGGGCCCGCCGCGGCCCTCGTCCCGGCCGGGCTGACCGGGCTGACCGGGCGGACCGGCCTCGGCCTCCGGGGCGTTCCCGATCGATCCGGGCGAGGCCCGCCACGACGTCCCGTGGAGCACCGGTGGCACCCGCCGGCCCGGACGCCGTCGCCGTGGGCGTCCACCGGCGGCCGCCCGGCTGTCCGAGGGGTTCGCTACCGTCTGACCATGTCCAATCCCGCAGTGGTCGAAGGGGTCCTGGAGCGGATCACCTACGCCAACGAGGAGAACGGGTACACCGTCGCCCGGGTCGACACCGGCCGCGGCTCCGGTGACCTGCTGACCGTCGTCGGGTCGCTGCTCGGCGCCCAGCCGGGGGAGTCCCTGCGGATGGAGGGCCGCTGGGGCTCACACCCGCAGTACGGGCGCCAGTTCACGGTGGAGAACTACACGACCGTCCTGCCCGCCACCATCCAGGGCATCCGCCGCTATCTCGGCTCGGGCCTGATCAAGGGCATCGGGCCCGTCTTCGCCGACCGCATCACCACGCACTTCGGCCTGGACACCCTCCAGATCCTGGAGGAGTCGCCCCAGCGCCTCATCGAGGTCCCGGGCCTGGGCCCCAAGCGCACCGGGAAGATCGCGGCGGCCTGGGAGGAACAGAAGGCCATCAAGGAGGTGATGGTCTTCCTGCAGGGCGTCGGCGTCTCCACCTCGATCGCCGTGCGCATCTACAAGAAGTACGGCGACGCCTCGATCTCCGTGGTGAAGAACCAGCCCTACCGGCTCGCCGCCGACGTCTGGGGGATCGGCTTCCTCACGGCCGACCGCCTCGCGCAGGCCGTCGGCATCCCGCACGACAGCCCCGACCGGGTCCGGGCCGGGCTGCAGTACGCGCTGTCGCAGTCCGCCGACCAGGGGCACTGCTTCCTCCCCGAGGAGCGCCTCATCTCCGATGCCGTGAAGCTCCTCCAGGTCGACACCGGGCTGGTCATCGAGTGTCTCGGCGACCTCGCCGAGGACCCCGAGGGGGTCGTACGGGAGAGGGTGCCCGGCCCGGAGGGCCTGCCCGTCACGGCGGTGTACCTGATCCCGTTCCACCGGGCCGAGCTGTCCCTCGCCGGACAGGTGCGGCGGCTGCTGTCCGCCGGGGAGGACCGGCTGCCGGCCTTCCGGGACGTCGCCTGGGACCGCGCCCTGGCCTGGCTCGCCGAGCGTACGGGGGCCTCGCTCGCGCCCGAGCAGGAGGCGGCCGTGCGCCTCGCCCTGACCCGTAAGGTCGCCGTGCTGACCGGCGGCCCGGGCTGCGGCAAGTCGTTCACGGTCCGCTCCATCGTGGAGCTGGCCCGGGCCAAGCGGGCCAAGGTGGTGCTCGCCGCGCCCACCGGGCGGGCCGCCAAGCGGCTGGCCGAGCTGACCGGGGCCGAGGCCTCGACCGTGCACCGGCTCCTGGAGCTCAAGCCCGGCGGCGACGCCGCCTACGACCGGGACCGGCCGCTCGACGCCGACCTCGTGGTCGTCGACGAGGCCTCGATGCTGGACCTGCTGCTCGCGAACAAGCTGGTCAAGGCCGTGGCGCCGGGTGCGCACCTGCTCCTGGTGGGAGACGTCGACCAGCTGCCGTCGGTCGGGGCCGGCGAGGTCCTGGGCGATCTGCTCGCGCCGGGCAGCCCGGTGCCCGCGGTCCGGCTCACCCGGATCTTCCGGCAGGCCCAGCAGTCCGGGGTGGTCACCAACGCGCACCGGATCAACGAGGGCCTTCCGCCCGTGACGGACGGCCTGCCGGACTTCTTCCTCTTCGCCGAGGAGGAGACCGAGGACGCCGCCCGGGTGGCCGTCGAGGTCGCGGCCCGTCGCATTCCCGCCAAGTTCGGCCTCGACCCGCGCCGGGACGTCCAGGTGCTCGCCCCCATGCACCGCGGCCCCGCCGGGGCCGGCTCGCTCAACGGGCTGCTCCAGCAGGCGATCACCCCGGCCCGCCCCGACCTGCCCGAGAAGCGCTTCGGCGGCCGGGTCTTCCGGGTGGGCGACAAGGTCACCCAGATCCGCAACAACTACGAGAAGGGCGCCAACGGCGTCTTCAACGGCACCGTCGGCGTCGTGACCTCCCTCGACCCGGTCGAGCAGCGGCTCGTCGTGCGGACCGACGAGGACGAGGAGGTGCCCTACGGATTCGACGAGCTGGACGAGCTGGCCCATGCCTACGCTGTGACCATCCACCGGTCCCAGGGCAGCGAGTACCCGGCCGTGGTGATCCCGGTCACCACCAGCGCCTGGATGATGCTTCAGCGGAACCTGCTCTACACGGCCGTCACCCGGGCCCGGAAGCTCGTCGTCCTGGTCGGCTCGCGCAGGGCGATAGCCCAGGCGGTGCGTACGGTTTCGGCCGGTCGCCGCTTTACCGCACTGGCCCATCGGCTCACAGAGGGCACTCTCGTGGGAAAGATCACGGAGGACTTCCGGAACCGGGGCGAAGGGGGCAGGATAAGCAGGTTGGCGGCACTGAGTGCCGCCGATTGGCCCAATGGTCGACCCCGAGTGCACTCTCCTGAGCCAAATGGGGGATGGTAGAGACAGTCAGGGCACCTCGAAGAAGAGGCACTACGTCGGTGAGGGATGACGTGAGCGACAACTCTGTAGTACTGCGGTACGCGGACGGTGAATACACCTACCCGGTGGTCGAGAGCACCGTCGGCGACAAGGGCTTCGACATCGGGAAGCTCCGAGCCCAGACCGGTCTGGTCACCCTGGACAGCGGATACGGCAACACCGCCGCCTACAAATCCGCCATCACCTACCTGGACGGCGAGAAGGGCATCCTGCGGTACCGCGGCTACCCGATCGAGCAGCTGGCCGAGCAGTCCACCTTCCTCGAGGTGGCGTACCTGCTGATCAACGGCGAGCTGCCGACGGCGGACGAGCTCACGACGTTCCAGAACGAGATCACCCAGCACACGCTGGTCCACGAGGACGTCAAGAACTTCTTCCGCGGCTTCCCGCGGGACGCCCACCCGATGGCGATGCTGTCCTCCGTGGTCTCCGCGCTGTCCACCTTCTACCAGGACAGCCACAACCCGTTCGACGAGAAGCAGCGCCACCTGTCGACGATCCGGCTGCTGGCCAAGCTGCCGACCATCGCCGCCTACGCGTACAAGAAGTCGGTCGGTCACCCGTTCGTCTACCCGCGTAACGACCTCGGGTACGTCGAGAACTTCCTGCGCATGACCTTCTCGGTCCCGGCCCAGGACTACGACCTCGACCCGGTCGTGGTCTCCGCGCTCGACAAGCTGCTGATCCTGCACGCGGACCACGAGCAGAACTGTTCGACCTCCACCGTCCGCCTGGTCGGCTCCTCGCAGGCGAACATGTTCGCCTCGATCTCCGCCGGCATCTCGGCCCTGTGGGGCCCGCTGCACGGTGGCGCCAACCAGTCCGTCCTGGAGATGCTCGAGGGCATCCAGGCCAACGGCGGCGACGTCGACTCCTTCATCCGCAAGGTGAAGAACAAGGAGGACGGCGTCCGCCTGATGGGCTTCGGCCACCGGGTGTACAAGTCCTTCGACCCGCGCGCCAAGATCATCAAGGCGGCGGCGCACGACGTCCTGTCGGCCCTCGGCAAGTCCGACGAGCTGCTCGACATCGCGCTCAAGCTGGAGGAGCACGCGCTCTCCGACGACTACTTCGTCTCGCGCAACCTCTACCCGAACGTGGACTTCTACACGGGCCTCATCTACCGCGCGATGGGCTTCCCGACCGAGATGTTCACCGTGCTCTTCGCCCTCGGCCGCCTCCCGGGCTGGATCGCCCAGTGGCACGAGATGATCAAGGAGCCGGGTTCCCGCATCGGCCGCCCGCGCCAGATCTACACCGGCGTCGTCGAGCGCGACTTCGTCCCGGTCGAGGCCCGCTGACCGCAGGCCGCCGGCACCGCGCCAGCGAAAGCGCCCCGCCGCCGATCCCCCCACGGGTCGGCGGACGGGGCGCTTCCCATATCCCCGGTGCGGATTCCCCCCACGGGATCCGGGCCGGGCGTCTGTTCGCGCGGTCTGCCGGGGTACGTACGGGAGGGCCGCTCAAAGCTCCCCGGTGCACGTGCCCCGGCCGCGCTTGCCTGGGACGTCCCCCAAGACATCCCATGAACGTCCCCCAAGACGTTCTTGGCATCGCCCACTTAGACTCGCGAACAGCCCAGATGGTTACCCCCAAATATCTGTGATCTAGATCTCTTTGTGAAGGTCCTGTGCGTCACGTGTAGGTGAATTCACATGATCACTCAGTGGAACCGTCGCAGTCGCAGGCTGTTGGTCACCACGAAAACGGACGAAAAGGCCATCGCGAGACCCGCGATCATCGGGTTGAGCAGACCCGCCGCGGCCAGGGGCAATGCGGCCACGTTGTAGCCGAAGGCCCAGCCCAGATTTCCCTTGATCGTGGCCAGGGTGCGCCGGGAGAGCCGGATGGCGTCCGCCGCGACCCGGAGGTCGCCGCGGACCAGGGTCAGGTCGCTCGCCTCGATCGCCGCGTCCGTCCCGGTGCCCATCGCCAGACCCAGATCGGCCGTCGCGAGGGCCGCCGCGTCGTTCACCCCGTCCCCGACCATCGCCACGGTGCGCCCCTCGGCCTGGAGCCGCCGGATCACGGCCACCTTGTCCTGCGGCAGCACCTCGGCGATCACCTCGTCGATGCCGACCTCGGCGGCCACCCGCTCGGCCACGGCCCGGCCGTCCCCGGTGAGCAGGACCGGCCGCAGCCCCAGACCGCGCAGCCGGGCGACCGCCTCGGCACTGGTCTCCTTGACCGCGTCGGCGACCGTGAGGGTGCCGCGGGCCCGCCCGTCCCAGGCGACGTGGACGACCCCGGGGCCCGTCTCGCCGGGCACCTCGATCTCCTCGGACGCCAGCAGGGCGGCGCGCCCGACGAGCACCAGGTGCCCGTCGACCGAGCCGCGCACGCCGAGGCCGGGGACGTTCTCGAAGGACTTCGGCACGGGCAGCTCGCCCACGCGGGCGGCGGCGCCGGCCGCGACCGCCCGGGCGACCGGGTGCTCGGAGGAGTGCTCCAGGGCGCCCGCGAGGCGCAGCAGCTCGGTCTCGTCGGCGCGCCCGGTGCCGTAGGCGCCGCCGTACACGTGCACCCCGGTCAGCTCCATGCGGCCGGTGGTGACGGTGCCGGTCTTGTCGAGGACGACGGTGTCGACGCGGCGCGTGGACTCCAGGACCTCGGGGCCCTTGATGAGGATGCCGAGCTGGGCGCCGCGGCCGGTGCCGACCATGAGGGCGGTCGGGGTGGCCAGGCCGAGGGCGCAGGGGCAGGCGATGATCAGGACGGCCACGGCGGCCGTGAAGGCGGCGGTGGTGTCGCCGGTGACGAGGAGCCAGGCGACCAGCGTGCCGAGGGCGAGGAGGAGCACCACGGGGACGAAGACGGCCGAGATCCGGTCGGCGAGCCGCTGGACCCGGGCCTTGCCGTTCTGGGCGTCCTCGACGAGCTGGGCCATCCGGGCGAGCTGGGTGTCGGCGCCCACCCGGGTGGCCTCGACGACGAGCCGGCCGGAGGTGTTGACGCAGCCTCCGGTGACGGGGTCGCCGGGGGTGGCCTCGACGGGGACGGACTCGCCGGTGAGCAGCGAGGTGTCGACGGCGGAGGCGCCCTCGGTGACGGTGCCGTCGGTGGCGATCTTCTCCCCGGGCCTGACGACGAAGCGGTCGCCGGCCCGGAGCGCGGCGACCGGGATCCGTACCTCGGTGCCGCCGCGCAGCACGGCCACGTCCTTGGCGCCCAGCCGCAGCAGGGCGTGCAGGGCGGCGCCGGCCTTGCGCTTGGCGCGGGCCTCCAGATAGCGGCCGAGGAGGATGAAGGTGACGACGCCGGCGGCGACCTCCAGGTAGATCGTGGAGGAGGCGTGGTCGCGGCTGACGGCGAGGCTGAAGTCGTGCCGCATGCCGGGGGCGCCGGCGTCGCCGAGGAAGAGCGCCCAGAGGGACCAGCCGAAGGCGGCCAGGGTGCCGACGGAGACGAGGGTGTCCATGGTGGCGTTGCCGTGCCGCAGGTTGGTCCAGGTGGCCCGGTGGAAGGGCAGCCCGCCCCAGACGACCACGGGGGCGGCGAGTGTCAGCGACAGCCACTGCCAGTTGTCGAACTGGAGGGACGGGGCCATGGCGAGGACGACGACGGGCAGCGAGAGCACGGCGGAGACGGTGAGCCGCTGCCGGAGCGAGGCGAGCTCGGGGTCCGCGTCGCGCTCCTCGTCCCCGTTGGTCTCCGGCTCGGGCTCGGGCGGCGGGGGCTCCTCGGCGGTGTAGCCGGTCTTGACGACGGTCGCGATCAGCGTGTCGACGGTGATCTCCGCGGGGTGTTCGACGCGCGCCTTCTCCGTGGCGTAGTTGACGGTCGCCGTCACCCCGTCCATGCGGTTGAGCTTCTTCTCGACGCGGGCCGCGCAGGAGGCGCAGGTCATCCCGCCGATCGTCAGCTCGGTGATCGTGGAGGTCATCAGCAGCGGTTTCCCAACGGGAGCAGGGTCGTACGTAGTCACCGTACGACCCTGCGGTGGCGCTGCGGCGGGCGGATTCCCGGGCGGGGGCACCCGGCTTCGGACGCCTCCGCCCGGAACGGTCCGGGCTCCGGCCCGGAAGGCCCCCTCAGGAGGCCGTCAGGCGCGGCCGACCAGCTCGTAACCCGCCTCGTCGACGGCGGCGCGGACGGCCTCCTCGTCGAGCGGGGCGGTCGAGACCACGGTGACCTGGCCGGTGGCGGCGACGGCCTCGACCGAGGAGACGCCGGCGATCTCGGAGATCTCGCTGGAGACCGCGCCCTCGCAGTGGCCGCAGGTCATGCCCTTGACCTGGTAGACGGTGGTGAGTTCGGTCTGCGTCTCGGCGGTCATGACGTGTCTCCTCTTCGCGGGCGTGGTGCGGTGCGGGCCCGTCGGTGCGGGGCCGTACGCCGTAGTAGCACAGATTATACCCCTAGGGGGTATGGATCCTCACACGCGCCGCGCCCGATGGCGCCCGTTCTCCTCGCACGGACGGTCCATGGTGCCGCCGCCGGTCGCCGGTCGCCGTTGGCCTGGGCGCGGGCGCGGGGCGGGGTCGCCGGGCGGGTCAGGGGCTCGGGATCGTGGTGGGTGCCTCGCCGAGGATGGGGTCGAGGTAGCGCTGCAGCACCGTCTTGGTCTCGGCGATCACCGCGTCCCGTTCCGCGCCCTCGGGTGCGGCGAGGATCAGGGCGAGCCCCGCCTTCACGATGGCGAAGACCATGTCGGCGATCCGGGATCGCTGTGCGGCGTCGCTGCCGGGCAGGTAGTGGCCGAGCAGATCGCCGACCCGGGTGAGCAGGGAGGCGTGCAGGGCGTCGTGCTCCTCGGCGATGCGGCCGGGGATCTCGGACCCGTGCATGAGGGCGAGGAAGACCGGGTTCTGGCAGTTGAAGTCGATCAGCGGGTCGAGGACCGCATCGAGCATCTGGGGCAGCGGCAGGGCGAGGTTCGCGGGTGTGAAGGCCTGGCCGTGGTACTCCCGCATCTGGGCGAGCAGCCGGTCGCCGAGTTCGACGGCGATGGCCTCCTTGTTCGGGAAGTACTGGTAGAGCGTGCCGGGGGAGACGCTCGCCTCGCGGGCGATCGCGTTGGTGCTGGTCGCCGTGTAGCCGTTGGCGCAGAAGACGCTCGCGGCGGCCTGGAGCAGCTGCGCGATACGGCGCTCACCGCGTGCCTGGCGGCGGCGCGGCTTCGGTTCCTCGGACATGACTGTCCCCAGCTCTCTGAACGAGATTGACAAACGCGAGAGGTCGCTCGCATTCTTGAGAAACGCGAGTGATCACTCGTGTTTGCCAGTCTATGGGCAATGGACCGACCCGTGCGGCCTGCCGGCAAGCGAGCGCACGGGCCACGGTGAAGGGGACACCGCGTCATGGCCGAAGTCAAGAAAGCGCTGCCCACGGGGGGTGGGCCCGGTGGCTGGACGCGATTCGTGACGGCCAGGCCGCGCGTCTCGCTGCTGGTCGCCCTGGTACTCACCGCGCTCGCGGTCCTCGCCGGCGGCGGCGTCGCCGACCGGATGGGCAGCGGCGGCTGGGAGGACCCGGACGCCGAGTCGACCTATGCGACCGAGGTCCTGGAGCGGGAGTTCCCGGCTTCCCAGCCCAATCTGCTGCTGCTCCTCGACGCGGGCGACGCCGGGGTCGACTCCCCGGCCGTCGCCGCCGAGGCCCGCCGGCTCGCCGAGCGGCTCGACGCCCGGCCGGGCGTCGACGGCGTCGGCTCCTACTGGACGACCGGCTCGCCCGCGCTGCGGTCGAAGAGCGGCCACCAGGCCCTGATCGCGGCCCGGATCGACGGTGAGGAGAAGGCCGCGGGCGAGGTCCTGCAGCGCCTCGCCCCCGAGTTCCGCGGTACCCACGGCCCCGTGGAGGTCTCCGTCGGCGGCCCCCTCGCGGTGCGCCACGAGATGCAGACCACCATCCAGGAGGACCTGCTCAGGGCCGAGCTGATCGCCCTGCCCATCACCCTCGTCCTGCTCGTCATGGTCTTCGGCAGCGCCGTCGCCGCCCTGCTCCCGCTCGGCATCGGCATCGTCGCCATCCTCGGCACCAACGCCGTGCTGCGCGGCATCACCGAGTTCACCGACGTCTCCGTCTTCGCGCAGAACCTCACCACCGCCCTCGGTCTCGGCCTCGCCATCGACTACGCGCTGTTCGTGGTCCGGCGGTTCCGCGAGGAGCTGGCCGGCGGCGCCGATCCGAGGACGGCCGTCGCCACCACCCTGCGCACCGCCGGACGGACCGTGCTCTTCTCCGCCCTCACCGTCGCCGTCTCACTCGCCGCGATGCTCGTCTTCCCGCAGTACTTCCTGCGCTCCTTCGCCTATGCGGGCATCGCCGTCGTCCTGCTCGCCGCCGCCGCGGCCCTGATCCTGCTGCCCGCGGCGCTCATGCTGCTCGGCGACCGGGTCAACGCCCTGGACCTGCGCCGGCTGCTGCGCCGCAGGGGCCGGGCGCGCGGCGAGCAGGCCGGTGCCGGCGCGGCCGACGGGGCCGGCTGGGGGCGGGCCGCCGCTCTGGTGATGCGCCGGGCGCCGCTGTTCGCCGTCGCCACCGCCACCGGGCTCGTCCTGCTCGGACTGCCCTTCCTGGGGGTGAAGTTCGGCACCGCCGACCACCGCCAGCTCCCGGTCACCGCCGAGTCGCGGGTGGTCCAGGACCGGCTGCGCGAGGGCTTCCCCGGCAGCCCCGGCGGGGCGCTCACCGTGCTCGCCGAGGGGCAGGCCACCCCCGCGCAGTACGCGGACTACCGGGACCGGATCGGGAGGCTCGACGGGATCACCCGGGTCGACGGGCCGGTGACCTCCGGCACCGGCGGGCGGACCCACGCCTACTTCACCGTCGTCCCCGAAGGCGAGGGCGTCGGCGCCGGAGCCCAGCGGGTGGTCGGCGAACTGCGCGCAGAGCAGGCGCCGTTCGACACCTCCGTCACCGGAGCCGCCGCCGTCCTGGTCGACTCCAAGGACGCCATCGGCGAGCGGCTGCCCTGGGCGGCCGGCATCATCGCCGTGGTCACCCTGCTCCTGGTCTTCCTGCTCACGGGCAGCGTGCTCATCCCGGTCCAGGCGGTCGTGCTCAACGCGCTCAGTCTCACCGCGATGTTCGGCGCCGTCGTCTGGGTCTTCCAGGAGGGGCACCTCTCCGGCCTCCTCGGCTTCACCCCCACCGGGGACATCGAGACCACCCTGCCCGTCCTGATGTTCTGCGTGGCCTTCGGACTCTCCATGGACTACGGGGTGTTCCTGCTGTCCCGGATCAAGGAGGAGTACGACGCCACCGGCGACCACGAGCACGCGGTCCGCTTCGGACTGCGCCGCACCGGCGGCCTGATCACCGCGGCCGCCGTCATCCTGGCCGTCGTCATGGTGGCCATCGGCACCTCCCGGGTCACCAACACCAAGATGCTGGGCCTCGGGGTCGCCCTCGCCGTCCTCATGGACGCCATGGTGGTCCGCAGCCTGCTCGTGCCGTCCGTGATGAAGCTGACCGGGCGCCTCACCTGGTGGGCCCCCGGGCCGCTGCGCCGCCTCCACGACCGCTTCGGCATCAGTGAGGGCGGCGACACGGACACCGGCCGCATATCCGGGCCGGCGGAGCGGGAACCGGTGCCGGTGCCGGAGAAGGTCGGCTAGCGGCGGGCCGCGCAGAGGGCCCCGTACCGCGGCCGTGCGGTGCGGGGCCCTGTGAGGGCGGCCGAGCGGGAGCCCTGGCGACGGGTGCTCCCGCTCGGTCTCCAGGAGGGGTCAGTCCCGGCGGCTCCGGTTCCCGGGACGGTTCGCGACCCAGGTGTGGATGGTGTCCGGGTACCAGTAGGGCTTGCCCGACTCGACGTGGTCGGGCGCGGGCAGCAGTCCGTGCTTCCGGTAGGAGCGGACCGTGTCCGGCTGCACCTTGATGTGCGCGGCGATGTCCTTGTACGACCAGAGCCTTCTGTCCGTCATGCGTGGCACCTCTCCTGCGTGCCCGGCAGCGGCGGCGGGGGTTGCCGTCGGGGGAGCTGCCGGGCGTCACTGGTGATCACTCGCGATCACTGAGCCTGTGCCCGGTGAACGGCGCCTCCCGACGGAAGGAGAGCGCTTGTCGAACGCCTGTGACGGAAAACCCGCGTAACGGAGATATGCGTGACGAAGGTGCGACGGACGTGACGTAAGTGACGCAATGTCATCAGACGCCACAGGAGCGGAGGAAGCGCCGGGTCCGCACCGCGATCGGGTAGGGCCGGTCCGGCTCGCACGGGTACATGTCCTGCTCGACGATGGCGAAGAGTTCGGCGTCCAGGGCCTGCGCGGCGGCCAGCACCGGTTCGAGGGCCGGCACCCCGGCCGGCGGCTCGCACATCACGCCCTGCGCCACCGCCGGACCGAACGGCACCTCGTCGGCGACCACCCGGGCGAGCACCGCCGGGTCGACCTGCTTCAGGTGGAGATAGCCGATCCGCTCCCCGTAGGTCTCGATCAGCTCGACGCTGTCGCCGCCGCAGTAGGCGTAGTGCCCGGTGTCCAGGCACAGGGCGACCAGGTCCGGATCGGTGGCGTCCAGGAAACGCGTGACGTTCTCCTCACCGTCCACATGGGTGTCGGCGTGCGGATGCACCACGATCCGCAGCCCGTAGCGCTCCCGGACCTCGTGGCCGAGGCGCTCGGTCAGACCGGTCAGCCACCGCCACTGCTCCGCCGTGAGGGTGCGGTCCTCCAGGACCTCGCCCGTCCGGTCGTCCCGCCAGAAGGAGGGGATGACCACCAGGTGCTCCGCGCCCATCGCCTGGGCGAGGGTCGCGTTCTCGGCCACGTGCGCCCAGGTCCGCTCCCACACCCCCGGGCCGCGGTGCAGCCCGGTGAACACGGTCGCGGCGGAGACCCTCAGGCCCCGGCGGGCCGTCTCCTCGGTCAGCACGGCCGGATCGGTCGGCAGATAGCCGTACGGGCCGAGCTCGATCCAGGTGTAACCGGCCCCCGCCACCTCGTCGAGGAACCGCTGCCACGGCACCTGCCGGGGATCGTCGGGAAACCAGACCCCCCAGGAGTCGGGGGCGGAACCGATGCGGATACGGGACGGCTGCGCCCGGTTCGTCGGGTTCGTCATGCCTGCCACCTTGGCGGCGCTCTCGGCGGGGCGTCAAGACGTGCGTCCGGACGCAGGTCCGTATGTCAGGACATGTCGTTGACAGTGCCCGGGGCCGTGGATAGACCTGGGTGGGGTGCGTGGGCCCGCGGGGCCGTGGCGAGAGGTGACGTGACATGACGGCGGAGCCGTACGAGCGGCCGTACGACCTGATCACCATGGGCCGCCTCGGGGTGGACCTCTATCCGCTGCAGAGCGGTGTGGAGCTCGCCCGGGTCGAGAGCTTCGGCAAGTTCCTCGGCGGCTCCCCGGCCAACGTCGCCGTCGCCGCCGCGCGCCTCGGCCGGCGCGTCGCCCTGATCAGCCGGACCGGCGCCGACCCCTTCGGCGCGTACCTCCACCGGGAGCTGCGGGCCTTCGGCGTGGACGACCGCTGGGTCACCGACGTGACGGACTATCCCACTCCCGTGACCTTCTGCGAGATCTTCCCGCCCGACCACTTCCCGATCCACTTCTACCGCCGCCCCAAGGCCCCCGACCTGGAGATCCACCCGCACGAACTCGACCTCCCCGCGCTCCGCGCCGCCCGCGCCCTCTGGGTGACCGGCACCGGCCTGAGCGCCGAGCCCAGCCGCGCCGCGACCCTCGGCGCGCTGCGCGAGCGGGCCGCCGCGGCCGGTCCCGGCGCGCTCACCGTGCTCGACCTCGACTGGCGCCCCGCCCTGTGGGACGTCACCGCCGGCGAGGCCCGCCCGCTCTACCGCGAGGCGCTGCGGTACGCCACGGTCGCCGTCGGCAACGTCGACGAGTGCGAGGTCGCGACCGGCGAGCGCGAGCCGCACGCCGCCGCCCGCGCCCTGCTCGCCGGGGGCGCGCGGCTCGCCGTCGTCAAACAGGGCCCCAAGGGCGTCCTCGCGCTGGCCGCCGACGGCGGCGAGGCCGAGGTGCCGCCGCTGCCGGTGGACGTGGTCAACGGCCTCGGAGCGGGCGACGCCTTCGGCGGCGCGCTCGCCCACGGGCTGCTCGCCGGCTGGGACCTGGAGCGGCTCCTGAGACACGCCAACGCGGCGGGCGCCATCGTCGCCGGCCGGCTCGCCTGCTCGCCCGCGATGCCCTCCCAGGAGGAGATCACCCGCGCGCTCGACACCGGCACGGGGTCGATCCCGGTGAGCCCGCCGGACAACGGGTAGGGACATGCCCATGGACTCCACGCTCGAACTGCACGTTCCCGCCGGCGCGGCCGCCCGCGGCCCGTACGCCGTCGACATCGATCCCGAGCGGGCCGGCTGGACCCACAGCGCGCTGCGCGTGCTCGACCTTCCGCCCGGCGGGACGCACACGTTCGAGACGGGGAACAGCGAATGGGTGGTGCTTCCGCTGTCCGGGGGCGGTACGGTGCGCGTCGACGGGGAAATCCTCGAACTCGTGGGCCGCGCGAGCGTGTTCGACGGGGTATCGGACTTCGTCTATGTGCCCCGGGACGCACACGCCCAGATCGCCTCCGGTGCGGGAGGCCGCTTCGCTTTGGCAGGAGCGAAGTGCGAGCGACGACTCCCCGCCCGCTACGGCCCCGCGCCGGAGGTTCCCGTCGAGACCCGCGGCAGCGGCAACCGCACCCGCGAGGTCCGCAACTTCGCCGCGGCGCCCCCCGCCGGAGCCGAGGACGGACACGGGTTCCCCTGCGACCGGCTGATCGCCGTCGAGGTCGTCACCCCCGGCGGCAACTGGTCCTCCTACCCGCCCCACAAACACGACGAGCACCGTCCCGGCACGGAGTCCGTCCTGGAGGAGATCTACTACTACGAGGTCGCCGGCCCGCACGGCTACGCCTACCAGCGGATCACCCCGTCCCGCCCCGGCGGCGCCGAACTGCTCGCCGAGGTCCGCACCGGCGACGCCGTCCTCGTCCCGGACGGCTGGCACGGCCCGTCCGTCGCCCAGCCCGGGCACCCGCTGTACTACCTGAACGTCATGGCGGGCCCCGGGCCCGAACGGGCCTGGCGGATCAGCTTCCACCCCGACCACACCGAGGGGTACGCGTGAGCCGCGCCACCGTCGCCCAGGCCCTGGTGCGCTTCCTCGCCGCGCAGTACAGCGAACGCGACGGCGTACGGCAGCGCCTGATCACGGCCACCTGGGGCATCTTCGGCCACGGCAACGTCGCCGGGATGGGCCAGGCGCTCGTCGAGCACTCCGCGCTCATGCCGTACCACCAGGGCCGCAACGAACAGGCCATGGTGCACGCGGCCGTCGGCCACGCCCGACAGTCCCGCCGGCTGCAGGCGCACGCCGTCACCACCTCCATCGGCCCCGGCGCCACCAACCTCGTCACCGGAGCCGCCCTCGCCACGATCAACCGGCTGCCGGTCCTGCTGCTGCCCGGCGACACCTTCGCCACCCGCCCCGCCGACCCCGTCCTCCAGCAGCTCCAGGTCCCCCACGCGGGCGACGTCTCCGTCAACGACAGCCTGCGGCCCGTCTCCCGCTACTTCGACCGGATCGTCCGCCCCGAGGCCCTGATCCCGGCCGCCCTCGAAGCGATGCGGGTCCTCGCCGACCCCGCGGAGACCGGCGCCGTCACCCTCGCCCTCCCGCAGGACGTGCAGGCCGAGGCCTTCGACTGGCCCGAGGAGTTCTTCGCCGAGCGGACCTGGCGGGTGCGGCGCCCCTCGCCCGACGAGGACGAGCTGGCCGCGGCCGCCGCCGCCGTGAACCGGGCCGCCCGGCCGCTGATCGTCGCCGGCGGAGGCGTCAAGTACAGCGGGGCCGAGGAGGTGCTCTCCGACTTCGCCGCGCGGACCGGGATCCCGGTCGCCTCCACCCAGGCCGGCAAGGGCGCCCTGCCCCACGACCACCCGCAGGACATGGGCGGCATCGGCCACACCGGCACCGCCGCCGCCGACCACCTGGCCCGCACCGCCGACCTGGTGATCGGGGTCGGCACCCGCTGGAGCGACTTCACCACCGCGTCCTCGACCCTCTTCGGCCACCCCGGCGTGCGGTTCGTCAACCTCAACGTCGCCGCCGTCGACAGCCACCGGATGGCGGCGCTCCCGCTGGTGGCGGACGCCCGCGCGGGCCTGGAGCAGCTCCACACGCTGCTGGACCACCACCACGTCAGCGCGCCCTACGCGCAGGAGTACACCGAGGAGAAGCACCGCTGGGAGGCCCGCGTCGGCGCCGCCTACGCCGCGCCCGCCCCCGGCGCCCGCCCCACTCAGGCCCAGGTGCTCGGCGCACTCGACACCCTGGTCACCGGGGAGGACATCCTGATCAACGCCGCCGGCTCGCTCCCCGGCGACCTCCACAAGCTGTGGCGGACCCGCTCCGCCGACCAGTACCACGTCGAATACGGCTACTCGTGCATGGGCTACGAGATCCCCGCCGCCATCGGCGTCGCGCTCGCCGCGCCCGGACGTCCCGTCTGGGCGCTCGTCGGCGACGGGACGTATCTGATGAATCCCACCGAGATCGTCACCGCCGTACAGGAGCGACTGCCCGTCAAGGTGGTGATCCTGCAGAACCACGGGTACGCGTCGATCGGCGGCCTGTCCGAGGCCGTGGGCGCCGAGCGCTTCGGCACCGCCTACCGCTTCCGGGCCGAGGACGGCAGTTTCACCGGCCCGCCGCTCCCCGTCGACCTGGCGGCCAACGCGGCCTCCCTCGGCATGCGGGTGCTGCGCGCCCACACCGTACGTGACCTGCGGGAAGCCCTCGCGGACGCCCGCGAGGCGACCGTTCCCACATGTGTCTACGTCGAGACCGAAACGGCAGACAGAGTGTCGGGCGCGCCCCCCGCCCAGGCGTGGTGGGATGTGCCCGTGGCCGAGACGTCGACCCGCCCGTCGGCGGTCGAGGCCCGCGAGGAGTACGACCGGCACGTCACCGCCCGACGCCGCCATCTCTGAAGGAGTACGTCATGACGAAGACCGTCAACCACTGGATCGGTGGCAAGACCGTCGAGGGCACGTCGGGCAACTGGGGCCCGGTCACCGACCCGGCCACCGGAGCCGTCACCACGCAGGTGGCGCTCGCCTCCGTCGAGGAGGTCGACGCGGCGGTCGCCTCCGCCAAGGCCGCCTTCGAGACCTGGGGCACCTCTTCGCTCGCCCAGCGCACCACGATCCTGTTCAAGTTCCGCGCGCTGCTCGACGCCAACCGCGACGCCATCGCCGAGCTGATCGTCGCCGAGCACGGCAAGGTGCACTCCGACGCGCTCGGCGAGGTCGCCCGCGGCCTGGAGATCGTCGACCTGGCCTGCGGCATCACCACGCAGCTGAAGGGCGAGCTCTCCACCCAGGTGTCCAACCGGGTGGACGTGGCCGCGATCCGCCAGCCGGTGGGCGTGGTGGCCGGCATCACCCCGTTCAACTTCCCGGCCATGGTCCCGATGTGGATGTTCCCCCTGGCCATCGCCTGCGGCAACACCTTCATCCTCAAGCCGAGCGAGAAGGACCCGTCGCCGTCGCTCAAGATCGCCGAGCTGCTCGCCGAGGCCGGCCTGCCGGACGGCGTCTTCACCGTGCTGCACGGCGACAAGGTGGCCGTGGACCGCCTCCTGGAGCACCCGGACGTCTCCGCGATCTCCTTCGTCGGCTCGACCCCGATCGCGCGTCACATCCACACCACCGCCTCCGCGAACGGCAAGCGCGTCCAGGCCCTCGGCGGCGCCAAGAACCACATGCTGGTGCTGCCCGACGCCGACCTCGACGCGGCTGCCGACGCTGCCGTCTCGGCCGCGTACGGCTCCGCCGGCGAGCGCTGCATGGCGATCTCCGCGGTCGTGGCCGTCGGCGCCATCGGCGACGAGCTGGTCCAGAAGATCCGCGAGCGCGCCGAGAAGATCAAGATCGGCCCCGGCAACGACCCGACCTCCGAGATGGGCCCGCTCATCACGGCCGTCCACCGCGACAAGGTCGCCTCCTACGTGCACGGTGCCGCGGCCGAGGGCTGCGAGGTCGTCCTCGACGGCACCGGCTACACGGTCGACGGCCACGAGAACGGCCACTGGATCGGCCTGTCCCTCCTGGACCACGTCCCCACCACGGCCAAGGCCTACCAGGACGAGATCTTCGGCCCGGTCCTGTGCGTGCTGCGCACCGAGACCTACGAGGAGGGCGTCGCCCTCATCAACGCCTCGCCGTTCGGCAACGGCACCGCGATCTTCACCCGCGACGGCGGCGCGGCCCGCCGCTTCCAGATGGAAATCCAGGCCGGCATGGTCGGCGTGAACGTCCCGATCCCGGTCCCCGTGGGCTACCACTCCTTCGGCGGCTGGAAGGACTCGCTCTTCGGCGACCACCACATCTACGGCAACGACGGCGTCCACTTCTACACCCGCGGCAAGGTCGTCACGACGCGCTGGCCGGACCCGTCCGACGCCCCGGCGGGCGTGGACCTGGGCTTCCCGCGCAACCACTGAGCCCAAAAAACACTGGCCCCCAGGGTGCGTCGCCGCGCACCCTGGGGGCCATGTCCGTCCCCGTTCCACCCCCCAGGCACCAGATCCGTGCCGTCCACACCGACACCACGGTGACCGTCTACCAGGCCTACCGGCCCGCCATCGGCCTCCCGGCGGCCCGCGACGGGCGCTTCCCCGCCCTGTGGAAGCGGGACCGGATGACCTGGATCAAACCCTCGTTCCTGTGGATGGCCTACCGCTGCGGCTGGGGCCTGAAGGAGGGCCAGGAGACCGTCCTCGCCGTCGACATCACCCGCGAGGGCTTCGAGTGGGCGCTGCGCCACGCCTGCCCGTCCCACTACGTCCGCGGCCTCCACCCCGACCGGGCCGCCTGGCAGCGCGAACTGAAGCGCTCCCCGGCGCGGGTCCAGTGGGACCCCGAGCGTGACCTCCACCTCCGCCCCCTGCGACACCGCTCCCTCCAGCTCGGCCTCGCCGGCGAGGCCTCCCGCCGCTACGCCGACGAGTGGACCGTCGGCATCAGGGACGTGACCCCGCTCTTCCACGAGGTCCACGGCCTCGTACGCGAGGGCCGCACCGAGGCGGCGGCGGACCTGCTGCCGAAGGAGCGCCCCTACCCGGTGGACGACGCGCTGCTCGGACGGCTGGTCGCCTAAGCCCTGTCGTCAGACTCCCGCCTGCCCCGCGACGCCATGCGACGACGGGAGCGTGACGACAGGACGCAGGGTGGTCGGTCCGGCCGTCGGGCCGGACCCCCCCCGGCGGCCGGACCCCTCGCGCCGTCCGGCGGTCCGCCGGGGCCCGTCGGCCCGCCACCGTCCGCCGGACCGGGCCCCCGGCGGGGCTACTCCCCGCCGAACGTCCACCCGCGCATCGCGAACACCCCTTCGTCCGCCGCCCCCGCCGCCCCGTACGTCCGCAGCGCGGCCTCGTTGTCCGTGTCCACCGGGACCCACATCCCGTAGCAGCCCCGCCGCCGCGCCTCGGCCGCCAGCGCCTCCGTCAGCGCCCGCCCCACGCCCCGCCGCCGGTGCCCCTCGTCCACCGACAGCTCGTACAGGCACATCTCCACGCCCTTGTCCGGGTGCCGCATCTCGATCCCCGACACGAAGCCGGCCGGGAAGCCGTCCGCCGTGTACGCGATCAGCAGCACGTGCCCCGAGGCCGCGAGGAACCCCGCCGCCCATTCCTCGCGCGGCGGCGCGTCGTAGAGATGGCCCGCCGCCATCAGTTCCGCCACCGTCGTCGCCCGCCGGATCTCCATCCGAACCTCCCCGCTCGCGCATACCGCGCCTGGTGTACGGGACCGTACTGCGTACGACCGGAGGAGGCCGCGGTTCTCCGCCCCTGGCAGCCGAGCCGCGGGCCTCCCGGCGCCTAGGCTCGACCACATGCAGCTGCGACTTCCCCGAAAGGGCCTTCCGCGACCCGGTCTGCCGCGGTGGGCCGCGGTCGTCGCCGTCCTCGCCGTCCTCGCCGGCGGCGGCGTCACCTGGACCGCCGTCGCCTCCGACGCGCCCGCACCCGTGACCCGCGCCGACCGGACGCTCGACCTCGACGGCGTCCGCCTCGACACCTCCTACTTCACCGCCGGCGCCGCCGGCCGGCGCCCCGCCGTCCTGATAGGCCACGGCTTCGGCGGCTCGAAGGACGACGTCCGCGCCCAGGCCGAACAGCTCGCCCGTGACGGCTACGCCGTCCTCACCTGGTCCGCCCGCGGCTTCGGCGCCTCCACCGGACACATCGGCCTCAACGACCCGCAGCGCGAGGTCAAGGACGTCCGCGGGCTCGTCGACTGGCTCGCCGGCCGCCCCGAGGTGCTCCTCGACCGGCCCGGCGACCCGCGCGTCGGCGTCACCGGTGCTTCCTACGGCGGCGCGATCTCCCTGCTCGCCGCCGGCTACGACCCGCGCGTCGACGCCGTCGCGCCGCAGATCACGTACTGGAACCTCGCCGACGCCCTCTTCCCCCACGGCGTCTTCAAGAAGCTCTGGGCCGGCATCTTCTTCTCGACCGGCGCCACCGCAGGCGCCGACGGCTGCGGACGCTTCAGCCCCGAGGTCTGCGCCCTCTACCAGCGGGTCGCCGTCTCCGGGAAGCCCGACGCCGCCGCCCGCGCCCTCCTGGAGGCCCGCAGCCCGTCCGCCGTCGGCGACCGCATCAAGGTGCCCGCGCTGATCGTCCAGGGCCAGGCGGACTCCCTGTTCACGCTCGCCCAGTCCGACGCCATGGCGCGGACCCTCACCGCCAACGGCGCGCCCGTCGCCGTCGACTGGACCGCCGGCGGCCACGACGGCGGCGACCGCGAGACCGCACGCGTCCAGGCCCGGATCACCCGCTGGTTCGACCGCTACCTCAAGCACGACACCTCCGCCGACACCGGGCCCGCCTTCCGCGTCAGCCGTACCGGAGGCGTCGACTCCACCGACGGCCGGGCCATCCTGCGCGGCGCCACCGCCGACCGCTACCCCGGCCTCGCCGCCGGTCCCGTCCGCCTCGCCCTCGCCGGCCCGCCGCGCTCCTTCGCCAACCCGGCGGGCGCCGCACCGCCGGCCCTGTCCGCGGTCCCCGGCCTCGGCGGCGGCCTCTCCCAGCTCTCCACCCTCGGCGTGGGCCTGTCACTCGACTTCCCCGGCCAGTTCGCGGCCTTCGACGCCCGGCCACAGTCGCAGCCGATCCGCGTCACGGGCGCCCCCACCGCCAGGGTCCGGGTGACCTCGACCGCCCCCGACGGCTCGGCGGTCCTCTTCGCCAAGGTGTACGACGTGGGGCCGGACGGACGGCAGCAGGTGCTGCCCGCCCAGCTCGTCACGCCGGTCCGGGTCGACGGCGCCGCCAAGGGCCGCACCGTGGACCTCACCCTCCCCGCCGTCGACCACGAGGTGGCCGCCGGACACCGGCTGCGCCTCGTCCTCGCCGCCACCGACCTCGGCTACGCCTCCCCCGCCGCCCCCGCCACGTACACGGTCGGCGTCCAGGGCCCGCTGACGGTGCCGACGGCCCCCGCGGTCGCGACCCAGGCGGCCCCCCTGCCCTGGTGGGTGTGGGGCCTGCCGGCGCTCGGCGTCCTCGCCGCCGCCGCACTCCTGCTCACGGCCCGGCGCCGGACGGCGGCCCCCGCCCCCGACCCCGCCCTCGCCGATGTCCCGCTCCAGATCACCGGCCTGACCAAGAAGTACGCGGGCGGCGACCGGTACAGCGTCCGCGACCTGTCCTTCCGTGTCGAGCAGGGCCAGGTCCTCGGCCTGCTGGGCCCCAACGGAGCAGGCAAGACCACCACCCTGCGCATGCTCATGGGCCTCATCACCCCCGACCAGGGCGAGATCCGGGTCTTCGGGCACGCGATCCGCCCCGGCGCCCCGGTGCTCTCCCGCGTCGGCGCGTTCGTCGAGGGCGCGGGCTTCCTGCCGCACCTGTCGGGCCGGGAGAACCTGCAGCTGTACTGGCAGGCCACCGGGCGCCCGGCCGAGGACGCCCACGTCGACGAGGCCCTGCGCATCGCGAACCTCGGCGGCGCCCTGGAACGCGCCGTCCGCACCTATTCGCAGGGCATGCGGCAGCGGCTCGCCATCGCCCAGGCCATGCTCGGCCTGCCGGACCTGCTCATCCTGGACGAGCCGACCAACGGCCTCGACCCACCGCAGATCCGCGAGATGCGGGAGGTGATGATCCGCTACGCCGCCGCCGGCCGCACCGTGATCGTCTCCAGCCACCTTCTCGCCGAGGTCGAACAGTCCTGCACCCACCTCGTGGTGATGGACCGCGGCGGCCTGGTCCAGGCCGGCCCGGTCGAGGAGATCACCGGCTCCGGCGACACCCTCCTGGTCACCCTGGACGGCGAGGTGCCGGACGAGGTGGTGGAGAAGCTGGGCGCGGTACGCGTCGACGCGGGCCTGCTGGTCCGCCTGAACGACAGGACCGCGAGCCTTCTCATCGGCGAACTCGTCCGCCTGGACGTACCGGTGACCGGGGTCGGCCCGCACCGACGCCTGGAGGACGCCTTCCTGACCCTGATCGGAGGAGAGACCGCATGACCGCCGCAGTCGCCGCCGGCTACGCCCCCGGCCGCACCCTGCCGCTGCGCGTCGAAGCCGCACGCCAGCTGAAGCGCCGCCGCACCCTGGTCATGGGCCTGATCCTGGCGGCCCTGCCCTTCGTCCTGATCGCCGCCTTCGCCATCGGCGGCGGCCCGGACGGCGCCCGCAACGACCGGATCACCCTGATGGACACGGCCACCGCCTCGGGGGCCAACTTCGCCGCGACCTGCCTCTTCGTCTCCGCGGGCTTCCTGCTGGTGATCCCGGTGGCCCTCTTCTGCGGGGACACCGTCGCCTCGGAGGCCGGCTGGTCCTCCCTGCGCTACCTGCTCGCCGCCCCGGTCCCGCGCGCCCGCCTCCTGTGGTCCAAGCTCGTGGTGGCCCTGGCCTTCAGCGCCGCGGCGATGCTGCTGCTCCCGGCGGTCGCCCTGGCGGCGGGCACGGTGGCGTACGGCTGGGGCCCGTTGAAACTCCCCACGGGCGGCGCGCTGCCCGCCTCCGACGCGCTGCTCCGGCTCGCCGTGGCGGTCGCCTTCGTCTTCGTCTCCCAACTCGTCACGGCGGGCCTCGCCTTCTGGCTCTCCACCCGCACCGACGCCCCCCTGGGCGCCGTCGGCGGCGCGGTCGGCCTCACCATCGTCGGCAACGTCCTCGACGCCGTCACCGCCCTCGGCGACTGGCGCGCCTTCCTGCCGGCCCACTGGCAGTTCGCCTGGGCCGACGCCCTCCAGCCCCAACTGGAGTGGGCGGGCATGCTGAAGGGCGCGTCGATCTCGGTGACCTACGCGGTGGTCCTCTTCGCCCTGGCGTTCCGCGGCTTCGCCCGGAAGGACGTCGTGTCGTAGGACGGAGCTCCCGTACCGTGCCGGGCCCCCGGCACGGCGGGTCGGTCACACCCACCCCCTCCGAGCCGCTTCCGCCCCCGCGCGGAAGCGGCTCGTCGTGCCCAGGGCCGTCAGCAGTTCGCCCACGCGGCGGCTGTAGGTGCGCGGGGACATGCCGAGGCGGGCGGCGGCCGTCTCGTCGGTGAGGCCGGCGAGGAGGGCGTCGAGGACGGGGCGGAGCTGCGGGGGGAGGTCGCGGGCGGCCGGGGGTGTGAGGCCGGCCAGCTCCTGGCTCGTGGTCCAGGCGATGTGGTGGGCGCGGACCAGGGCCTGGACCACGACGGGGTCGCGGATGAGGAGCAGGCCGTTGTAGAGCAGTTCCAGGTCCAGGGGGACGGCCGCGACCGTGCGGTCCACCAGGATCATCTTGAACGGGATCGCGTCCGCGACCCGGGCCCGCCCCGGGATCCACGTCGCGCCCACGACCTGGGGGAGGGCGTGGCGCGGCACGATGCGGCGGACCTCGGTGGCCCGCTCCGCCGCCGCTCGCATGCACGCTCCTGCCAGCTCCAGGAACGGCTCGGGAATCGCACGCGAGGCGGAGGCGGCCGGGTCGTCGAAGGTCAGCAGCTCGTGCCGGGCCGAGGCCGCCAGGCCCGCCAGGGCGGCGCTGACCCGGCGGGTGCCGCGGACCGGGCGCCCCGTGGGGCGGGGGAGTTCCGGGCCGGCCCGGCCCATCGCCGAGCGGGCGAGCATCACGGAGCCCGCAGTCTCTGACACCGCTGACCACCCCCGCCCGATCGGTGTGCCACTCCATGTACGCATGCGACTGCGTACGGTGACAACCCCTGTTGACAAAGCTGGCGAGTCCCAGCCACAGCGGCGTGTCCCCGGCGCCGTTGCCGCATTGAGATCCATCCGCAACACCTTCGTCTGCTCCTTCCGGCCCTCCCGGACGTCACATTCACAAGTGCCCGAGGAATAGGGGGAGATGGTCATGACGCGACGGATCGCACGAGCCGCAGTCGCCGGACTGCTCGGTGGAGCGCTGTTGTTGACCGGCTGCGCGGGCGGCTCCGGCGGGGGCGGGCGGACCGCCGCCGACCACGCGGCGAAGGACCGCGGCGCACCCGCGACCGGTGGCGCTCCTGACGCCGCGCGCCCCTCCGGCGCGCCTGAGGCGCCCGAACGGCTGTCCACGTTCGCCCTCGACGTCGACACCGCCTCCTACGGCTACGCCCGCCGCTCGCTCGCCGAGGGGCGGCTGCCCGACCCGGCGGAGGTGCGGCCCGAGGAGTTCGTCAACAGCTTCAGGCCCGATTACCCCCGCCCGAAGGACAACGGCTTCAGCGTCACCCTCGACGGCGCACGCTCGGACGCCGACGGCTGGTCGCTCGTCCGGGTCGGCCTCGCGACGCGGCCGAGCGACGGGGAACGCCCGCCCGCCCACCTCACGTTCGTCGTCGACGTCTCCGGCTCGATGGGCGAGCCCGGCCGGCTCGACCTCGTCAAGGAGTCGCTCGGGCTGCTCGCGGACCGGCTGCGCGACGACGACTCCCTCGCCCTCGTCAGCTTCAGCGACGAGGCCGAGATCCGCCTGCCGATGACCCGGGTCGGCGGCCACCGCGAGCGGATCCACGACGTCGTCGACGGTCTGGCGGTCAGCTCCTCCACCAATGTCGAGGCGGGCGTCCGCACCGGCTACGACGTCGCCGTCGAGGGCCGGCGCAAGGGCGCCACCAACCGGGTCGTGCTGCTGTCCGACGCGCTCGCCAACACGGGCGACACCGACGCCGCGGGCATCCTGGAGCGGATCGACAGGGAGCGCCGCACGTACGGCATCACGCTGTTCGGCGTGGGCGTCGGCAGCGAGTACGGCGACGCCTTCATGGAGAAGCTCGCCGACAGGGGCGACGGGCACACCACCTACGTCGGCACGCCCGAGCAGGCCCGCAAGGTCTTCGTGGACCAGCTGCCCGGCCACGTCGAGCTGCGCGCCCGCGACGCCAAGGCGCAGGTCGCCTTCGACCCGGCGACCGTGCAGGGCTTCCGGCTCGTCGGCTACGAGAACCGCAAGGTCGCCGACGAGGACTTCCGCGACGACCGGGTCGACGGCGGCGAGGTCGGCGCCGGGCACACGGCGACGGCGCTGTACGCGGTCCGGCTGAAGCCCGGGGCGCGCGGGAAGGTGGCGACCGCCACGGTGCGCTGGCTCGACCCGGCGACCAGGGCTCCGCACGAGCGCTCCGGCACGGTGGACACCGCCGCCCTGACCGCGCCGATCTGGGGCGGTGGCCACGACAGCCTTCAACTGACGGCCATCGCCGCCTACTTCGCCGACCGGCTGCGCGGAGGCACCGTTCCGGGCGCGCCGGCCCTGTCGAGCCTCGCCGCCCGGGCCGGTTCGCTGGCCGAGCGGGCCGGCTCGGCCTCGGTGCGCGAGCTGGCCGAGGCGATCCGGCAGGCCGACGGACTGGGCGGTTCCGGTGACCCGTACGCCGGTTGATCGGTCATGATGACGCCCATGGCCGCCCTGCTGCTCGCCCTCGCCGTCGTGTCCACCGGTCTCTACGCGGGATTCATGCTGATCTTCCGGACGGGGGTGATGCCGGCGCTCGCCCGGCTGACGGACGAGGAGTTCGTCCACGCCATGCGACGGGTCAACGAGTACGTGCCGAGGCCGGTGTTCCTCGTGGTCTTCCTCGGGGTCGTGGTCTTCCCGGCGGCAGCGCTGGCCGTACCGGTGGACGGGCGGACCGGCACGCAGACGTGGCTGGTGGTCGCCGGGCTCGTCTGCGCGGTGGCCAACCACCTGGTCACCGTCGCCGGCAACGTCCCGCTGAACACCGCCCTGGCCGCCTCGGAGCGGACCGGTGAGCCGGCCGCCGCGGTCCGGGCGGCCTTCGAGAGGCGCTGGAACGCCTTCCACGCCGGCCGCACCCTGCTGGTCGTGGCGTCCTTCGGGCTGCTGACCGCCTCCGCCGTGGGCACGGGCTGACTCGACCCAGGGGTCGGTTTTCCCGTCGCCCTGCGTGACCGGCGGCGGGAGCCGGCGGTGCGTCAGGTCGGTGCCGAGGCTCCAACCTGACGTTCTCTTCGCTGGAGCTTTTGGCGAATGTGCAGGTGAGAGGCCTGTCGGCGGGTCTGGCGCAATGTGCTGGTTCACCGCGAACGGGCCGTCGGGTATCTTCCACTCGCCGGAAAATAAGGTACCCCTGGGTTTGTTTTCTCGGGCCACCGGGATGCCGGTTCGGGCAAAGGAGAGGGACGGGACTCCCATGGCGAAGCAGGATCGGGCGATCCGCACCCGTAAGGCGATCCTGGAGGCGGCCGCCGCCGTCTTCGACGAGCGGGGCTACGAGGCCGCCAAGCTCTCCGACATCCTGGCGCTCGCCCAAGTCACCAAGGGCGCCCTCTACTTCCACTTCGACTCCAAGGAAGACCTCGCGCACGCGGTGATCGACGCCCAGGTGTCGGTCGTGCCCACGGCGCCGCCGCAGCTGTCGAAGGTGCAGGAGTTCGTGGACGTCGGCATGGTGTTCGCGCACCGGCTGACCCGGGACCGGGTGCTGAGCGGCAGTGTGCGGCTCACCCTCGACCAGGGCGGGCACGACCTCAACCGCAGCGGTCCGTACCGGGAATGGACCGAGATCCTGCTCGGTCTGCTCGGCGAGGCCAAGGAGCGCGGCGAACTGCTGCCGCACGCCGATCCGGCGGAGGTGGCCCCGCTGGTCGTCGGCGCCTACGCGGGACTGAATCTGATGGCGCACGCCGTGGACGGCGACCGCACCTCGGTGGAGCGCTGGGCCTCCTCGCTCTACCACCACTTACTGCCGAGCATCGTGGTCCCGTCCGTCCTGACCATGCTCGATCTGGAGCCCGGGCGCGGTGCCCGCGCCCTCGGCCTGACCGAAGGCGCCCCCTCCTAGCCGCCGCCGGGGCCGAGTCCCGGCCACGGTTCTTCACCTGAGGCACCCTTATGGCGGGCCGCCCGACGCGGCATCATGGGCCACGTGCGGGGAAGAAAGAAAACCGCCGTGGCGGTTTGTTGAAGTCCCTGGCTGGAAGCGACCCGCGCCGGTGCCTGAAAACGTCCCTCAAAGCATACCCGTGGGTCCAGTTACTGGATTCGTGGGTACGTTTCCCCGGGACTTCACACGTTGTTGATGAGAGCAAACTCGGGCATAGGGGACGAAAATCCAGTCCCTGGGGTCCAATGTTTCCGTACCGCCCGGTTTCTTATTGACATGCACCGCGGTCTCTTTTCTAATCATCGAGGGTCATCCCGTGCGCAGACACTGAGGGGGCAAGGTGGACGTCCGGATCCTGGGGGGACTTTCGGTACGCGAGAACGGGGTGTCGATCACCCCGACCGCTGCCGCGCCGCGACGACTGCTCGCCCTGCTCGCCGCCGGTGCCGACCAGATCGTCCCGGTCTCCGTCCTGATGGAGGAGGTGTGGCCGTCCGGCGCCCCGCGCGGTGCGCGCGCCGAACTCCACTCCCACATCCACGGGCTGAGGTCCCTGATCGCCGCGGCGCTGCCGTGCGGCCGCAAGGAGGCGACCGGCCGCACGGCCGAGACCGTGCTGGCCGCCCAGTCCGGCGGCTACCGGCTCGACACCGGCGGCGGCTCCCACGACGTGTGGCAGTTCGAGCGGGCGGCCGGCGCGGGCTACCGCGCCATGGAGGCGGGAGACCTGTCGCGCGCCGCGCTCCGCCTCGGCGAGGCCCTCGCGCTCTGGCGCGGCGAGCCGTACGCCGGGGTCGACGCGGGGCCCCGGCTGCGCGCCGAGATCGAACGCCTGGAGGCCTCCCGGCTGAGCGTGCTCGACCAGTGGGTGGAAGCCCAGTTGGGCCTCGGCCGGCACGGCGAGATGGTGCCGGAACTCGCCGTGCTCGCCGCCCGGCATCCCGTCAACGAGTCGCTGCACGCCCAGTTCATGGTCGCCCTGCTGCGCTCGGGCCGCACCGACGACGCCCTGGAGGCCTACCGGCGCCTGTGCGCGGGGCTCCAGAAGGACGGCGGCCGGGAGCCCTCGGCGCGCCTGCGCCGACTCCACCGTTCGCTGCTGACGGTCCGGGACGCGACCCGGCCCCGCGTGCCGGCGCAGGCCCCGGCCCCCTGGGTGCGGACCCCGGCGGGCGTCGGCGTGCCGGCCGTGGCCGGTGCGGCGGTCTGAACGGACGGCCGCCCCCGGCGCGCCGCCGGGCGCCAACGGCCCCCGGTGGACCGCCCGTCGGCGGTCCGGCGGTGCGGCCGAGACCCCGTGCGTGACGGCCGCTCAGGTGTCTGCGGCCCCTCCGGGGGCCGCAGATGGGGCAGAAGGGGAGCGAACGGGAAGGAAGTGGTCGATCTCACCGTTGACCGTCGTCCATGCCCGATCTAGGTTCGGCCAGCGGTACGGGTTTCCACTGCGGCGCCCGGTTCTGCTCAGCAGCGGGAGTTGAGTCATGTCCAACCACGGCGCGGACGCGGGCGGGGGCGCCGACGCGCTCGCCGTACTGGAGCTGCTCGCCCAGCAGGCACCGCAGGAGCGGTTCACCGCACTCCTCGACAAGGCCCGGGCGGACGATCTGCCCGAGGCGCGAAGGGCCGAGCTGGAAAGGGCCGTCCACCTCGCGACCGGGGTCGGCCACGCACTCGCCCGCCGCGAGCAGCGCGACGCCGGCCTCGACGCGCTCTCCGACACCGCGCGCGACCTGACCCTCCCGTACGACCTGGACGATCTGCTCCCGGTCGTCGTCCGGCGGGTGAAGCGGCTCCTCGACCTGGACGTCGCCTTCCTGACCCTGCGGGACGCGAACGGGCTGCGCGCGCTGCACGCCTCAGACGGCGACCTGGCCGCGCCCGACCCGGCGGCCGGCTGGCCCGGCGTCCTCGACGAGGACGGGCTCGGCGGCCTCGCCCACACCCTCGGCGCACCCGTCTGGACCGAGGACTACCTCGCGGACGAGCGCTTCACCCGGCTGCCCGCCGTCGACGAGCTCGTCCGGGGCGGGGGCCTGCGGGCGTTCCTCGTCGTGCCGCTGCGCGCGGGCGACACCTGCCTCGGCCTGCTCTACGGGGCCGACCGCGCATCCCGCCGCTTCACGTCCGGCGAGCTCGGCCTGGCCGCCTCGCTCGCCGACCTGGCCGCCGTCGCCACGGAGAAGGCCGGCCTGCTCGACCAGACCCGGGCCGAGGTCACCGAGCTCGAACGCGACAGCTCCCGCGCCCGCACCCGCCTCACCCGCATGCGCTACATCGGGGAGGCGCACAGCCGGATCATGAATCTGATCCTGGCGGGCGGCGACCTGGGGAACGTCGCCAAGGCCGCCGGGGACGCCCTCGACGCCTGCGTGCTGATCCGCGACCCGGGCGGCCGCACGCTCGCCTCCACCGGGGAGATCACGGGACTCGACGACGACGCGGTCGCCAAGGCCTCCCTCGACGCCCACGCCGGCCGCCGTCCCGTCCTCACCGGAGACACCGCCGACCCGGCCGCCCCCGAGGAGGACGCCGAGGCCGACCGGACCTGGGTCGCGCCGGTCATCGCGGGCTCCGAGGACCTGGGCGTCCTCGTCGTGCGCGCCGCCACCCCGCTCACCGGCGAGGACGAGCGACTGCTCGAACTCGCCGCCCAGTCCGTCGCCTTCCTACTCCTCATGCAGCGCTCCACGGCCGTCGCCGAGGGCCCCGTGCGCGACGAGCTCCTCGACGACCTGCTGGCCGAGCCGCAGCACGCCCCGCAGCAGATCGCCCAGCGCGCCCGCCGTCTCGGCATCGACCTGCGCAAGCCGCACGTGCTCGTCGTCGCCCGGCCCGAGGGCGGCGAGCAGGGCCGGGCCGTGGTCTGGGCGTCCTCGTACGCGTACCGGATGGCCGGACTGAAGACCGTCCAGGGCGGCTGCATCGTCCTGCTGCTGCCCGGTCTCGACGCATCGGCGGCCGCGAAGGCGGTCGCGGACGAGCTGGCGCCCCTGCTCGGACACCCGGTGTCGGTCGGCGCGGCCGGTCCCGGCTGGAGCCCGGACGGCGTGGGCCGGCTCTACCAGGAGGCGATGCGCTGCCTGGACGCCATGAGCGCGCTGGGCGGCACGGGCGCGGCGGCCTCCGTGGACGACCTGGGCTTCCTCGGGCTGCTGCTGTCCGACGACCACGACGTCGACGGCTTCATCGAGTCGGCCATCGGGCCCGTACTGGACTACGACGCCGAGCGGTTCACCGACCTCACCCGCACCCTGGAGGCGTACTTCGCGTCCGGCGCCAGCCCGACCAACGCGGCCGAGGCCCTGCACGTGCACCCGAACACGGTCTCGCGGCGGCTGGAGCGGATCGGCGAACTCCTGGGCGCGGAATGGCAGAAGCCCGGCCAGGTCCTGGAGGTGCAGCTGGCGCTCCGGCTCCAGCGCACCCGTGACGTCCTCGCCCGCCGGCGCGCCGACCTCGGCGACGGCCGTCCGTCCGCACCGCTCAAGGACGCCCCCTAGGGTCTGTCTTTCGGATCATGCCGGGCTCGCGGCGTCCGGCACGCGCATCTGCGGCGTTGTCGTCGGTCGCCAGGGCTCCGCCATGGCTCCCTCCTCCGCCTTGCAGCTGCACGCACCGGACGCCGCTCCCTGATCCGGCCTGATCCGAAAGACAGACCCTAGGCCGCCCCGGCAGACGCGTACCTACGGGGCCCGGAAGCCCCAACTTCCGGGCCCCGGCCGGGGATCAGCCCGCCGAGCGGCCGTGGACGGAGCCGTACGAGGTGTCCCGGTCGGTGGCCAGCACGGTCGCCGCGTGGGCGGCGGAGGCCAGCGTGATGTGCCGGTGCCAGCCGCGGAACGAGCGCCCCACGAAGTCCCGCAGCCCCGCGCCCTCGCCGACCTGGCGGAAGTCCCGCTCCACCCGGCGCGCCAGCTTCGTCAGCCGCAGCAGCGGGCCGACCGCGGACCCGGTCAGATCGGTGATCCACAGCCGGGCCGGGGAACGCCGCGGGTCGTCCCACTCGCCGAGCAGGAGCAGCGGCCGCTGCCGCTCGCCCGCCGGCACCGGCAGGGTGACCCGGACCGCGGTGGCGAGCGAGGTGCGCGACGTGCGCATCCCGGCCGCCGAGTCCACCCAGCTCACCGGGCGGCGCAGGCCCTTGAGGGACTCCAGGATCTGCAGGGCCGTGAGCGGTCCGGAGCCGAAGCCCGGCAGCGAGCGGTCCGCGACGGTCAGCCGGCAGGACGCGTCGATCTGGGCGACCACCGGGACACCCGCGAGCGCCAGCCGGTGCAGCGCCGCGCGTCCGGCGCCGCCGCGGATGTCCAGCAGCAGCGGCTTGCGGGCCACGTCCGGCCAGCGGGCGGCGTCGAGGGCCGCGTTGACCGCGCACTCCTCCAGCGTCTCCTCGGCCGCACCCTCGGGCACCTCCGCGCGGTCGCGCCGGGTGCGGTCCTTCACCCACGGGTCCGGCAGGAAGAGACGCCAGTTGACCGGGACGCTGATGTCCTCGGAGGCGAACCAGACGCCGAAGGCCTGCTGGCCGCGGAAGACCTGGCCCCGCTCCGGGTCGAAGCGCCGGTCGACGCCGACCGAGTGCTGGCCGGCCTTCGGTATCGGCATCGGCCGGACCACCCAGGCCTGCGGACCGCAGGTCTGCTGCAGATAGCGGGCCAGCTCGGCCCGCATCGGCCGCCAGTCCCACGTGGAACTGGAGATGAAGTGGTGCAGGCTCTGCTCGGCGGCGGGGCCGCCGATCTGCGCGGCGATGTTGCGGATGGACTTGCGGCCCTGCGCGCTCAGCAGACCGCGCAGATACTGCTCGGCCTTCAGGCGCTGGTCACGGCGCGGGAATCCGGAGAAGAGCGCGGCGCAGAGTTCGCCGTACACGTCCTCGCCGGCCGCGTCACGGGGCGCGGCGACGGTCCTGAACCTGGTTGCGACGGATGTACTCACGACACTCCTGCCCTACGGGTTGCGCAGCTCCCTCCCGCTGCACGCTCCACGTTCCCGGTTCCGCGCCGCGGCGACGAGGTGTACCCGGCACCCGTATCGGCCGCCCGGTGGTGGCCGGACCACAACCCCTCCCGCTCACCCCCGCCTCCCGCGATACCCCTGGGGGGATCTGACAGACTCGCCGGACCGGCTTTGACCCGCTCACGGCCGGGCCCGGAACATCGCTTCGAGGCAGCACGGGCCGGGCCCCGGTTAATGCCCCAGGCCGGGGGCCGTGCCTGTGCGCCTCGCTCACGCGGCCCGTGCCCGTCCGCACGGGCCCGTGCGCCTACCCTGGTGCCATGGGGTTCCGCGCTCAGCTGCCGGTCGTCGGGGTGATCGCCCTCGGGGGCGCGCTCGGCGCGGTCGCGCGCTACGGCGCGACCCTCGCCTGGCCGACTCCGGCCGGCGCCTTCCCGTGGACCGTCCTCACCGTGAACGCGGCGGGCTGCGCCGTCCTCGGGGCGCTCATGGTCCTCGCGACCGAGACCGTCACCCCGCCCCATCCGCTCCTGAGGCCCTTCCTCGGCACCGGCGTCTGCGGCGGGTTCACCACCTTCTCCACCTACGCGCTCGACACCCGGCGGCTGCTCGCCGGCGGCGAGGTCGCGCGCGGCATGCTCTACCTGTCGGCCACCGCGGTCATCGCGCTCGCCGCCGTCTGGGCGGGCGCCGTGGCGGCCCGGGCCGTCGTGCGGACCGTCCCGGAGAGGAGGGCCCGATGAGCCGGCTCCACGGGCGGGCGCTGCGCCTGACGGTGCTCGTCGGCGAGCAGCACACCTGGCACCACCGGCCCGTGTACACGGAGATCGTGCACCGCGCGCACGCCGCCGGTCTCGCGGGGGCCTCCGTCTTCCGCGGCGTCGAGGGCTTCGGCGCGTCCTCCCTCGTCCACACCAGCCGACTGCTCTCGCTCGGCGGGAACCTGCCGGTGGCGGTCGTGATCGTGGACACGGAGGAGCGGGTGCGGGCCTTCCTGCCGGAGCTGGAGGAGGTCACGGCGGACGGCGGTCTGGTGCTCCTCGACGCCTGCGAGGTCGTCCGCTACGGCTCAGGGGAGCCGCGCGGGTGAACTGGCTGCTCGTCGTGGCGGGCGCCGCCGTCGGCGCACCGCTGCGCTACCTCACCGACCGCGCGGTCCAGGCCCGCCACGACTCCGTCTTCCCCTGGGGCACGTTCGTCGTGAACGTCGCCGGTTCGCTGCTCCTGGGCCTGCTCACCGGCGTCGCCTCGGCCCGCGCCGGGCTGCTCCTCGGTACGGGCTTCTGCGGCGCGCTCACCACGTACTCGACCTTCTCCTACGAGACGCTGAAGCTGTACGAGTCGGGCGCGCGCGGCTACGCGGCCGCCAACGTCCTCGGGAGCACCGCCGCCGGACTGGGCGCGGTGTGGCTGGGCGTCACGCTCGCGGCCTGAGGCGCGCCCCGCGGGTCAGGCGGGGCCTGCGGCGTCCTCCGCCGGTGCCGGTCTGCGCCAGCCGCCGTCGACCTCCTTGACCGTCTTGTGCGGGAAGCGGCGTTCCGCGTACTCCTTCGCGGGGGAGCCGGGCAGGACGTACAGGGTCTCGGCCTTGTCCTGGAGGGGCCGCAGGACGGTGTCCATGAAGGTCCGGCGGTCGTCGAGGTACGGCCCCAGGACGTCCTCCCCGGCGGGGCAGACGGCCAGGCAGTAGGCCGCCTTGTAGTTCGGCTTGAAGGCGAGGCTCTGCCACATGGACGCGTTCTCGGCGTCGCTGACGCGCGAGCGGAAGTCGGCGGCGTCCTCGCTGTCGGCCACGGTCTGCACGTAGTCGGTGAACCCGGCCATGAACTCGCGGTAGTTGTGCGTCGCGCAGGCGAGGAAGTCGAAGTCGCCGTCCTTGGAGATCGCGCCGATGGGGCAGGCGGCCACGCAGAGCTTGCACTCCACGCAGGGGTTGTAGTCGAGCGGTTCGCCGTACGCGGAGACCTCGGCGTCCAAGAGGACGGTGGCGAGCAGCACGAAGCTGCCGAACCTCGGGTGGATGACGTTGCGGTGCAGTCCCATCACGCCCAGGCCGGCCGCCACCGCGACCGTCTTGTGGGCGACGACCCAGATCCGGCCGGGGAACCGGTCCATCTCCATGGGGAAGGTCGCGGAGGGGTTCACCGCGCGGTACCCGGCGTCCTGCAGTTCCCGTACGAGCGTGCGGGCCGCGTCGTTGACGAGTTCCCCGGCCCGGTGGAACTCGTGGTTGGCGACGCTGCGGGCCGCCGAGCGCACGTCGTCCCGGTTCATGCGGACGACGAGCGAGACGAGCGTCCGCGCCCCGGGCAGCGCCTCCTCGACGTGGGCGCGTTCCCCGGCCAGGTCGGGGTGGTCCAGGCGGACCGCCGCCGCGTCGTCGGCCCCGGCCCGCAGGCAGAGCTCCCGCAGCCGGTCGGCGTCGAGGACGGCAGGCGGTGCGGCGCGCGGCTCCGTCGCGCGGGCCGCCAGCACGGCCTGTACGGACGGATGGCCGGCCAGCCGGGCCGGAAGTCTGCGGGCTCCCATGGAACGCCACGCCCCCTCTGATGGGTCAGTTTGATTTCTGGACACACTAGAGGGGGAGTCAGTTGGAAAACAAGACTGACAAGGGTGGGTCAGCGGAGGGCCCGCGGACGGCGGGGCAGCGCCAGGGCCGGCAGCAGGGCCAGGGCGATCAGACCCGCCGTCACCGCGTACGCGACGCGGAAGCCCGCCGGGTCGGCGCCCGCCGCGCCGAGGACGACCGAGCCGAGAGCGGTGCCGGCCGACGCCCCCACCTGCGAGTTGATGCTCAGCGCCGTACCGGCCGCCGCCATGCGCTCCCTCGGCAGGTCACGGCTCGCGGTGGTCATCGTCGGCATCAGGACCATGCCCGCGCCGACGCCCATCACCATCGCCGCCCCCGTCACCCGCCACGGGGCCACGTCCGGGATGCCGGTCTGCAGCGCGCTCAGGCCCATCCCGACCGCCGCGAGGGCGACACCCGCGGGGACCAGCCGGCGGGGCGAGGCGGTGTCGATGCGACGGGCTGCCACCTGCATGGTGAGACCGACGGCCAGCCCGACGGGCGTGCCGAGCAGCCCGGCCGCGCTCGCGCTCCATCCCCGCACCGCCTGCCAGTACACCGGGCCCAGCAGCATCGAGCCGAAGTACCCGCAGGTGAACAGCGCCAGGGTGACGACCCCGGCGGTGAACGTGCGGTCGCGCAGCAGCCGCAGGTCCAGCAGCGGCTCACGCGCCGTCAGGGCCCGCCGGACGAAGCCCGCGACGAGCAGGAGGCCCCCGGCCGTGGGAAGCAGCACCCCCGGGCCCGACCAGTCGCCGCCCGCGCCGCCGCGCGCCAACCCGTACAGGAGCAGGGCGAGACCCGGGGAGAGCATCAGCAGGCCGGGGACGTCCAGGCGCGGGGCCGCGGCGTCGGCGCGCGGCGCGTCGGCCGGCAGCAGCCGGCCCGCGAGGGCCAGCGTCAGCGCGCCCAGTGGCAGGTTGACCAGGAAGATCCAGTGCCAGGACGCGGCGTCGACGAGCCATCCGCCGAGCGCCGGCCCGATCACCGGGCCCACCAGTACGGGCAGTCCGCCCACGGACATCGCCCGCCCCATCCGGGCCGGGTCGGCGGCGCGCATCGTCATCGTCATGCCGACCGGCATCAGCAGACCGCCGCCGAGGCCCTGCACCGCGCGGAAGGCGATCAGGCTGGGCGCGTCCCAGGCGAGGGCGGCGAGCAGCGAGCCGAGGGTGAACAGGGCGAGCGCGGTCAGATAGGTGCGCCTGGCGCCGAAACGCCCGATGGCCCAGGCGCTGGTGGGGATGACGGCGGCGAGCGCGAGGGTGTAGGCGGTGGCGGTCCACTGGATGGTCGACAGCGGCGCCTGGAAGGCCTCGGCGAGGCTGCGCAGGGCGACGTTGACGATCGTCATGTCCAGGACCGCCATGACGGTGCCCAGCACGACGACCGTGAGGACCCGGCCGAGGGGCGAGACGGGCGGGCGGCCGGATGCCGCGCGCGGCGTGCGGAGCGGCGTGACGGTCACGGCCGGCACCGCCCTCAGCCCTGGTAGGGGAGGTCGGCCCGGGCGGTGCGCAGCGCCCTTCCCCACCAGGTGAGCTGGCTCAGCATGCCCTTGGCGGCCGACGCGGCGATCGCCGCGTCGCGCGGCGTGCCGTCCTCGCCGAGCCCGGACCAGGGGCCGTGCAGGCTCACCGCGTCGCGCACGGTGGTGGCGTGCAGCTCGGCGAAGACCAGCCGCAGCTGCTCGACGGCGCGCAGGCCGCCGCCGAGGCCGCCGTACGAGACGAAGCCGACCGGCTTCGCCTGCCACTCCGGGCGGTGCCAGTCGATCAGGTTCTTCAGGGCGGCCGGGAAGCTGTGGTTGTACTCCGGTGTGACGACCACGAAGGCCTCGGCGGCGGCCAGTCGCGGTGACACCCCGGCGAGCGCCGCGGCCGCCCGCGGGCTCGGCTTGGCTCCCCAGCCCGGCATGGCGAGCGGCAGGTCGATCTCGGCGAGGTCGACGACGTCGAGCTCCAGGCCGCCGTGCCGCTCGGCGAGGCCCAGGAACCAGTCGGTGACGGGCCGGGCCTGGCGGCCCTCGCGGACGCTGCCGACGAGGACCGCGACGCGCAGCGGGGTGTGTGCGGCGGCCGTCGGCCCGGACGCGGTGGCCTGCTCGGGTGCGGCGGCCGCCTCGGGCGTGGCGGTGGTCTCGGACATGGCGGAATCCCCCTCCGGGAACGGCCGGGACGCCTGGTGCGCCCGGCCTTCGATGAAGGTACAACGCTCGTTGTAAAAAGTGCAACGCTCGTTTTACCCGGCGGTCCGCGCAGCGATAAGGTGCCGTCATGAGCAGCACCAACGACGCCTGGACGGCACGGGCCCGGCGCGAGGTCCCGCCCCGCAAGCTGGAGAAACAGATCGCGGTGGTCCGTGCGGCCTGCGGGACCTTCGGCCGCGAGGGCTACGCGCGCGCCTCCGTCGACGCCCTGGCCGCCGCGGCCGGCGTCTCCACCCGCACGCTCTACAACCACTTCCCGCGCGGCAAGGCCCAGCTCTTCGAGACGGTCGTCACCTGGACCTCCCACGAGGTCAAGGACGCCCAACTGGCCCGGCTGCACGCCCTCGTGGACCCCGCACGGCCGCCCCACCCCGACGCCCTCGAACGCGACCTGGTCGCCCTCGCACGGGCGTTCACCGACCTCGTCGCCGAGTACCCCGACCACTTCGCGCTGGTCCGGCACCTCTCCGCCGAGGCCGACCACGTCCCCGAGGAGGTCCGCACCGCCTGGCAGGAGGCGGGACCGGGACCGGTCGGCGCCGCACTCGCCGCCGCCTTCACCGGGCTCGCCGGCCACGGCCTGCTCGACCTGCACGGCGACCCCGACCTGGCGAGCGGCCACTTCATGGCGCTCACCACCGGTGCCGTCGTCCAGCGCTCCCACTACGGCGTCCTGCCGCTCCCGCAGGCCGAGACCGACCGCATCCTCCGGGGCGGAGTGGCCGCCTTCGTACGCGCCTACCGCGCCGCCGCGTAGCGCCCGTCCGTACGGCGCCCCGTCGTCCGCCGGCCGCGCGGCGGGCCGGCCGGGCCGGGGCCGCACGGAGCGGTCGTCCGGCGCCACGGCCCCCGGGCCGGGGCCGTGCGGAGGCTTCGTCCCCTGCTCCGGCCGGCCGGGCCGCAGCCGTGCGGAGTCGTCGGCCCGCGCTACGCCCCGGCCGGGCCGGTGGCCTGCGGGTAGATCCGGGCGTCCCTCCGGGGCCCCGCCTGCGGGGCGAGGGCGAGGGCGAAGCCGTGGTTCGCGGCGACGGACCGGATGTACGCGGCGGACAGGGAACCCTGCCGCTCCAGGGTCAGCGCGGGCAGCCCCGCCCGGCCGACCCCCGCGGTGCGGTGGAAGGAGAGCACGCTCGTCGACACCGGCGCGTGGTGCGGGTACCGGAGCCGCGCCGCGCCGTCGTCGGCGTGCGCCAGCACCCGTACCCGCGGCTCGTCCCGGAAGTCCGCCACCACCGCCTCGCCGCGCCAATGGGGCAGCTCCCGCGAGCGGTTCGCCGAGGTGACGAACAGGAACGCGTCGCCCGTACGGTCCAGGGCCTCACCGAGGAAGGCGTTCGACGGGCAGTCCCGGCCCGGCGCGATCACCTGCACGGTCCGCACCCCGTCCCGGACGGCCGTCAGATGGCCGGGCAGCCGCTCCGCGGCCGGGCCGCGAAAGCCGAACGGGCCCAGCTCGTACAGCTCGTCGAGCAGCGACCGCACCTGCCGCCGGGGCAGCTCGGGGGGCAGCCGGGTCCAGTCGAAGAGCGCCGGGATGCCGGACGGCACGGTGGTGACGGACCCGACCCGACCCGGCGGACGGCCCTTCATCCGGTTGACCCACGCCACGACCTCCGGATCCGCGCCCGCGGTCAGCGCGTAGAAGTTGGCGAAGCCGTGCACCACCGCGCCGCCCGCTCCCAGCTCGTCCGCCGCTCGCCGTACGCCCTCCGGGTCGCTCAGGACCAGGTCCCTGACCAGTACCGCCCGCTCGTCTCCCACGGTCGCGCCTCCACTGCCCGTTCGCCCACCGACCACACACGTGATCGTTTACGCGTGCAACGAGCCCGGCCCGATCCGGTCACCGTGGCCCGCACCGTCACCGGGCGCCGAACACGGCCTGACGGAAGGCGTCGCGCACCGCGGTCACCGGGCCGGTGTCGCGGGTGAAGTAGAGCTTGTTGGTGAGCAGCACCGCCCAGCGTCCGCGTGACGGGCTGACCCACATGCCGGTGCCGGTGAAGCCGTAGTGCACCCACACGTCGTCCCGGACGGCGGTGCCCGGCGCGAGGTGCCAGAAGAGTCCGCGCACCGGGGCGAGCTCGCCCGTACGGACCCGCAGAGAGTCCGCGACCCACCCGGGGCCGAAGGGCGGCCGGACCGGATCGAGCACCTGGCGCAGGAAGCGCCCCAGGTCCCCGGTGGTGGAGAACGTTCCGGCGATCCCGCAGGCCCCGCCCAGCAGCCGGGTGGAGTAGTCGTGGACGGTGCCCTGGAGATGGGCGCCGGTGTCGGCGTCGTACTCGGTCGGCGCGGTCCGCGCCGCCTGCCGCGGCGGCAGCGGACCGTACCGGGTGTCCGTCATGGCGAGCGGCGCCCAGACCCGCTCGGCGGCGAGCCGCGCCAGGGGCCGGCCGGTGAGGTGTTCGGCCAGGTAGCCGAGGACCAGCGCCGCCCGGTCGGTGTACTCGACGGCCTCCCCGGGCCGCCGCCGCAGCACCTCGCGCAGCACCCCGTCGCGGACGTCCTGCGGATCGGTGCCGTACAGCGCCCGCAGATTGGCCCGCAGGGGCAGACCGGCCGTGTGGGTGAGGAGCTGGAGGACCGTCACGTCCCCCAGCGGGTGGCCGGCGACCTCGGGCCAGAAGGAGCCGAGCCGCACGTCGAGCGCGAGCTTGCCGGACTCGACGAGCGTGCCGACGACCGGCCACACGGCGATCACCTTCGTGAGGCTGGCCAGGTCGAACAGCGTGTCGGCCCGCACCGGTTCGCCGCCCGCCGGTGCCGGCGCGAGCACCCCGGCGGCCCCGCCCGCCACGGGCCCGCGGGCGTCACCGAGGGCCCAGGCGGCCCCGGGGAAGACCCGGCCGCGGACCCCGTCCTGGAGGATCCGTTCGATGCGCGCAGCGCCGAGCGTCGTGTTCACCTCAGATGTCTACCCAGCCGGGGGCGTCTATCCGGCGGGCGGCGTCCGGTCTGCGGGCCGCTCGGGCCCCCGCCGGGGGAGGGGCTGGCTGTAGACGACGCTCGTCGTCGTGCTCCCGAGGCCGGCCAGCTCGTCGACGAGGGACTCCAGGTGCGCCATGGAGGTCGCGGCCACCTTCAGCGTGTAGCAGTCGTCGCCGGTGGTCCGCAGGCACTCCAGGATCTCGCGCCGCTCGTCGAGCAGCCGGTGCAGCGGCTGATGGCGGTTGCCGGGGTACTTCAGGCGGACGACGGCGAGCACCGGATAGCCGACCTTCGTGAGGTCGACCGTCGCCCGGTAGCCGGTGATGACGCCCAGCGCCTCCAGCTGGCGCACCCGTTCCGTGGTGGCCGACGGCCCGAGGCGGACCCGGCGCCCCAGCTCACTGAGGGAGATCCGGGCCTCCTGCTGCAACTGCTCGATGATGGCCCAGTCGACGTCGTCGAGATTCGCGCCCATCCGGCGACCTTACCGGTGAATTCCCGGGAAGCAGCCCGGAAGACCGGGAGAACGCTCTTCATCGGGCCGAGATCACGGGGATAGCCTCGCAGCATGCAACTTGGCGTCAACGTACCGAACTTCGGGCCGGGCACCGATCCCGGCGTCCTGCGCGCGTGGGCCCGGACCGTGGAGGACCTCGGCTACGACCTGCTCATGGTGTCGGACCACGTCGCCGTCACGCCGGACGTGGCCGAGCGGTACCCGGAGCCCTTCTACGAGCCGTTCACCACGCTGTCCTGGCTCGCCGGGCTCACCACCCGGGTGCGTCTCGGCACCACGGTCCTGGTCCTGCCGTACCGGCACCCGCTGCTCGTCGCCCGCATGGTCGCCAACCTCGACCGGCTCAGCGGCGGCCGGCTCGTCCTCGGCGTCGGGGTCGGCTGGGCCCGTGAGGAGTTCGCGGCCCTCGGCGTGCCGTACACGGCCCGGGGCCGGCTCACGGACGAGCACCTGGAAACGCTCCGGGACGCGCTGCGCACGACGGGCGGCGAGCGGGGGAGCGCGGCGGGGGCCGGAGTGGGATCCGGGGAGGGATCCGGAGCTGGGGCGGGAGCGGGGGCCGGAGTGGGGGCCGGAGTGGGCGCCGGAGCCGGGCCGGGAGTGGGGTCCGGGAGCGGTCCCGGCTCCGCCGTGCCGATCTGGGTCGGCGGCAACAGTGAGGCCGGGATTCGGCGCGCGCAGCAGTACGGGGACGCCTGGCATCCGCTGCGCGGCACCGTGTCCTGGATGCGGTCCGTCGTGGAGCGTCACCGACTCCCGGGCCTCGCGCCCCGCATCGCCCTGCGGCTCACCGACGCGCCGGTCGAGGACCCGGAGCGGCCGGCCGGGGTCGGCACCCTCGACCAGGTCCTCGACGACCTCGACCAACTGCGCGCCCTCGGCGCCCACACCGTCGTACTCGACCCCTACCACGGCGACCCCGAGGAGACCCGCCGGCCGCACACGGCCTGGCAGGCACTCGCCGCCGTCGCCGACCACCGGAGGACAGCACCGTGATCACCCCCGCCGACGAGGCACTCCTGCGCCGCGCCGTCGCCCTCGCCGCCCGCGCCGTCGACCTGGGCGACGCCCCGTACGGTTCCCTGCTCGCCGCTCCCGACGGCACCGTGCTCGCCGAGGCCCACAACACGGTCCGCCGCGACGACGACATCACCGCCCACCCGGAGCTGAAGCTCGCCCGCTGGGCGGCCCGCGAACTGGACCCGGAGACGGCCGCCGGCACGACGATGTACACCAGCTGCCAGCCCTGCGGCATGTGCGCCGGCGCCCTGGTGCGCTCTGGCCTCGGCCGGGTCGTCTTCGCCCTGTCCACCGCCCAACTGGTCTCCCTCAACCCGGAGTCGGGCGCCTGGCCGACCGTCGCCGAGGACGGCCCGGCCCTCCTCGCCGAGGCGCGCGTGCCGATCGAGCGGTACTACCGGGGTTAGCGCCCACGCGCCTCGGGCCCCCGCGGGGGTCGGGCCGCGGGGATCGGGTTCTGGCGCGCGCCGCGGGGCGGGGGGCGTGGCGGGGCTCAGGCCTCCACGATGCGGAGCATGCCGCCGATGCCCAGGACGCTGTCGAGGCCGCGGAGTTCCCCGACGGCCTTCCGCATCGCGCCCTCCGCGGTGCGGTGGGTGATGAAGACGACGCGCACCCGTGACGCGCCCTCCTCCTGGGTGATGGAGCGGATCGACACCCCGTGGCGCCCCAGGACGCCGGTCACCTCGGACAGGACGCCCGGCGCGTCGGCGACGTCCAGCCTGAGGTAGTGGGGGTGCGCGAGCAGCTCCGTGGGCCGGAGCGCCGCGGGGCTGCCGAGCGGCACCGCGCGATGGGTGCCGCGGCGCACGTGGTCCGCCGCGGTGACCAGGTCGCCGAGGAGCGCCGACGCGGACGGCAGGCGACCGGCCCCGTGCCCGTAGAACATCTGGTCGCCGGCCGCGCTGCCGTGCAGGAAGACCGCGTTGAAGGTGTTGCGTACGTGGGCGAGCGGGTGGTTCCGGTCCACGAGCGCCGGGAAGACCTGGACGCCGACCTCCCGCTCGCCGGTGCCCGTGGTCCCGAAGACGTCGGCCTTGGCCACGGACTTGATGACGTACCCGAAGCGTTCGGCGATCTCGAAGTCCTCGCGCTGCAGCCGCTCGATCCCCTCGCGCTCGACGTCGTCGGCGGCGATCGCCCGCTTGAAGGCGAGCGAGGCGAGGATGGCCAGCTTCGACGCGGCGTCCGCGCCGCTCACGTCGTTGGCCGGGTCGGGCTCGGCGTAACCCGCCTCCTGCGCCTGGCGCAGAACCTCGTCGTAACCGAGCCCCTCCTCGGACATGCGCGTCAGCATGTAGTTCGAGGTGCCGTTGACGATGCCGAGGACGCTGGTGACGTCCTCGCCTAGGAACGACTCCCGGAGCAGGCGGAGGATCGGCACGGAGGCGACGGCGGCCGTCTCGAAGAACAGGTCGACCCCGGCGGCGTCGGCCGCCGCGTAGAGCTCGGGGCCGTGCTCGGCGATCAGCTCCTTGTTGGCCGTGACGACGGGCTTGCCGGCGCGGAGGGCCGCGAGCACATGGCTGCGGGCGGGCTCGATGCCGCCCATCACCTCGACCACGACGTCGATGTCGTCGGCGTCCGTGACCGCCTGCACCTCCTCGGTGAGGACCGCGTCCGGCAGGCCCGGGCGTTTCCTTCCGGCGTCCCGTACGGCGATGCGCGTCAGGCGGAGATCGAGGCCGTTGATCTCCCGGATCTCCGGAGCCCGGCTCAGAAGAAAATCTGCGAAAGCCGCTCCGATATTACCGGCGCCCAGTATGCCCACGCTTATGCTGCGATACATGGCCGGAGCATACACGTCGGGCGTGTTCCGGTACGGACGATTTTCGCGTTGTCTCGCATGGTGAAACCATCGGCGAATTTCCGCAGTCCCGCGAGGGTGAAGCGGGCGGGCGCAGGGCCTTGGATGCCTTGTGGCGGCAGGCTCCGGCGAGGGTGACCGCAAAGCCGCGCGTACGGATCCGGGCCGCCCGCTCGTCGTGACCCGCTGAGGTGCCGTAGCTGGCCGAGGCTCCGATTCGACGAAAAGAAACCGCCGACGACGCAGCCCCCTTCGGTGAGGAATTAAGGAGGAATTCTGAAGTGGTGACGAGAGAATACATGGCGCCCCCCCCGAGAGGTGTCGGAGGAAAGGGAAAGAGTAATTACTCCCTCTCCCGACGCCCCGGCGGCGCGGAATGCGAACCGGCGGAGGTGCGGGCGCGCGGCGGCCGGTGGACGATCGAAGAGGTGGCGGCCTCGGCGGGAAGGCCGTCCGGCACTGCCCGACAGGTGAAGAGGTCCCGGACATGGAATCGCTCGACGGCATCTTCCGGCCCGACCTGGCGGCGCCGTGACCGCGGGCGCGCCGGGCGGCGGGCGTTACGGCGAGGACGCGTTCCGGCCCGAGGCGGCGGGCGAGGGCGAGCGCATCGACTTCGGGGCGCTCGCGTACGACGACATCACCATGGCGCGGCTGCGGGCCCTCGGTGCGGGGCAGGGCTGGCACTGCCTGGACGTGGGGGCCGGCACGGGCACGGTCTCCCGGCGCCTCCTGGAGGAGGCGGGGGTGGAGAGCGTGCTCGCCGTGGACCGCGACGTGCGCTTCCTCGCCGAGCGGCCGGTGCCGGGCCTGACGCCGCTGGAGGCCGACGTCACGGCCCCCGACTTCGCGCCCGGCCGGTTCCACCTCGTCCACGCGCGCTTCGTCCTGATGCACCTGCCGGAGCGGGAACGCGTCATCAGGGCGCTGGCCGAACTCGTCGAGCCGGGCGGCGTGCTGGTGCTCAGCGACGCCGTCGACCTGACGAGCGACCTGGCGGGCGACGGGACCGGTGACGAGGCGGGTGGCGGGGCAGTCGGCGCCACGCGTGACGGGGCGGGCGCCGGGACGCGCGGCGCCATGCCCGGCACGCCGTACGCCGAGGTGATGCGGGCGATGTGGCGGGGGCTGCGGGACACCATCGGGACCGACGTCTCCTGGGTGCCCTCGTACCCGCACCTGCTGCGCGCGGCGGGGCTGCACCCCGTCGCCGCCGAGATCCATGTGCCGCCGCTGGTGCCGGGCAGCCCCATCAGCCACTTCTGGACGGACACGTGGGAGCGCAGCAGGGCGGCGATGCTCGCCACCGGCCTGGTCGACGACGCGGCCGTCGACGCGGCGATCCTCTACCTGCACTCCGACGAGTGCGCCGCGCTCTCGGCCGGGATGCTCACCGCCTGGGGCCGTAAACCCGAGGAACGAGCCGCCTGAGCCGACCGCCTGGAGCACCCCTGAGCCGGCCGCTTCGGGGTCGCCTGACCGGAATCCACCGGACGTATCCGGTCACCGAGGGCATCGCGCCGCCCGCGACACGCCCGACCGAAAGCCGCCCTCGACCAGCAAAAAGACCCGACGCGCCGGAGAGCCCGGAGGCCCTGCGCATCCCTGACGCGGACGACCCCCACTGCGGCGGCGTCTACGACGCAACCGCCTGGGCCTAGTAGCTCTTCGTCACGTCGGGCGAACTCCGCGGGCGCCGGCCCCGCGGTCCAGGGCCGTCCGGCCTCCAGCCGGCCGATGTTGAGCCGGCGGCGGCATCGCGCACGGTGACGAACCGCACGCCGGTGCCGACCTCGGTGAACACGTCGCCGTCTTCGGCGGTGGGATAGGCGTCGGGGCTGAGATCGGCGCAGTACATGACCGCATCCCACCAGAGGGAGGGTCCGTCGGCTGATCGATTATTCGGGCAGCAGGCGTTCCAGCATGAACTGCGTCTTGGGGTCGGGATCGACGATCAGCGACTGAACGCGATAGCGGCCCGGTGACAGTTCGACGCGGAGCGCCTCCGCCGGCTGCTGTGCATGTCGCAGGGAACCGAGGATCCTGTCGGCCTCGTAGGCGGCGTCGGCCAGGACGTATCGTCCTCCGAGTTCGAGGGTGAGGACGTCCTTCCAGCCGTCGGCGGATCCGGCGGCGTGGACGGCGGACAGCAGTCCCGTGTCGTCATCGGCGTAGCACCAGCGCGCGAACGTGAGGGGCTTGGCGAGCCAGGTGATGGACAGGGGCTCGGCGCCGAGCGTCAGGATGTCGCGGCCGGCCATCCGCAGGGCCGAGACGTACTCCTCCATCACCTCGTCCGCCTCGGTCCCTTCCCATGTCGGGAGGAGTTCCTCCGGGATGAGCGCGTAGCGGGCGAAGTCGGTGCCGTCGAGCCAGGTAGCCATGCGGCGGATCATCACACCCGCGTCTGACAACCGTCGAGTGCGGCCGCGAGAGTGGATCAGAGGGGCTCGGCCGTGGCCGGGCCCTCTGCTGTGCCAGTTCGCCGGAGGCGGAGGGAGGAGAAGCCCAGGGCAGGGTACGGCCTTGCGGCCAGTCAACGTAGACGACTGCCCAGAACCCCGACCTCACGGAGGCGCCCTGCACGGGCAGCGCAACCACGAGCCCTCTCTCTGCACCCGATGCACTGTGGCACCCCCCCGCCCTCTGGCAGGCGACGAGGGTTACTCCACGTCGACGCCGTATCCCCGTACGAGGGTCTCCAGACCATGGTCGTAGCCCTGGCCGACGGCGCGGAAGCGCCACCTCGGGCCCCGGCGGTAGATCTCGGCGAGGAGCAGGGTGCGTTCGCTGGTGGCGGCGTCCAGAGTGGCCTGGGCCGTGGCCGGGGCGTCGATGCCCGGGGCGAGGGTCATCTGGACCGCTCCGATGTCCCCGAAGGTGGCGGCACCGTCGATGGCGGCGGCGATGGCGATCCTGTGGGCGGCGGGGGGCAGTGCCGCGAGGTCGACGGCGATGGTCTGCTCCGTCGGGCCGTCGCAGAGGAGACGGATGGCTCCGTCGGGGCTTTCCGGCGCGCTGTAGAAGACGAAGTCCCCGTCGCAGGAGACCTGCTCGTCCTCGTCGAGGACGAAGGCGACGACGTCGATCTCGCAGTTCGTCTGTTGCGCCCAGGAGGCACTCACGTGCCAGTGGCCGGCGGTGGAGAGTGTGGGGAGGTCGATGACTCCGCCGCGCGGCAGGACGTCGGTCATCGCACCGTCCTGGGCGGGGACGTCGGCAGGCTCGGAGGCGGGGGATCCGAGCCATCCGTGGGCGTGGACCGGAAGCCCCAACGCGGTGATGCGGGTCATGCGGCGGTCGAGTTCGCCCCCGGGGAAGAGGACGACGTCGGTGACGCTCGCCGAGAGGTTGATGGCTGCGGTCCCACCCAGCTCGACGACCCTGGCCCGGGCAGCGGACGCCTCCTCGTGGGTGCCGCCAAGGATCAGTACCCGCCGACGGCCGAACGGCTTGGCGGAATGCTTCGGCTCGGGCCGCCTGGGCGCCGGCACGTCAGCGACAGCTGCGGTCGCAGCGGGGGACGGCGTGGGCGCTGTGGCCGGGGCCGCCGCTTCCGGGGCCTTCTTCGGAGTCTGATTCTCGTGCGGTGTTCCGGAACGCACCTCTCCCAGCAGCTTGAGGAACGTGTGCTCGTCGATGACCGTGACGCCTTCGGCGATCGCGCGCCGCGCCTTCGCCGAGCCCGAGGCCGCGTCGTTGGTGACGAGAGCACTGGTGTGCCGACTGACCGACGACATGATGTTCAGCCCGGCGGCGACAGCCCGGGCCACCAGCTCGGCCCGGGAGGTCGCGGTCTCGCCCGTGATGGCGATCTTCATGCCCTGGACGAGCGGATCGCCGGGTGCCAGACGACCCGGGTTCCGGTAGGTGCACGGGGTCTTCGGCGGATTCGGCGCGAACTGGGGATCCTGCCGGGGAGGGCAGGGCACCAGTGGCAGCGGGACGTCCAGCCGTGCGGCTTCGGAGAGGGAGGAGCGGAAGATTCCCGCGAGGACGCGAGTGTCGTCCAGTGCGTCATGAGCGCTGGTCTGCGGCACGCCGTAGTGGGCGGCCAGGGACGCCAGGCTGAGGTCGGCGGCGGGCGGTTCCACCCGTCGGTTCAGGGCCAGGGTGCACAGGCGCTGGGTGACCGGGAGATAGAGCCGGGCGCGGGCGAACTCATGGGCCAGAAAGTCATAGTCGAACTGTGCGTTGTGGGCCACCATGACGCGGTCCTGCAGGAGCGCTCCGATCCGTCCGGCTACGTGCTCGAAGGTCGGGGCGCCGCTCAGCCGCTCCGCGGTCAGGCCGTGGATGTGCACGGGCCCGGGGTCGCAGCCCGGGTTCAGCAGGGTGGAGTACTCGCCGGTCTGAGTCCCGTCCGGCCCGAAGGTCAGCACCGCGATCGAGAGGATCCGGTCACGCCGGGCGATCAGACCGGATGTCTCGACGTCGACCAGAGCCCAGTCGTACGCGTAGTCGGGCAGCTGTGACACGTCGAGCGCGGCGGCGAGAGACATGCCGGTAAGGATGATCCGGGCATGATCGTGCCTTCAACCCGAATGCCGATTTATCCCTTTGGTGCTGCCGAGAGACGTCCCGAAACTTCGGGCCGATTTCGGGCCGAACGGCCGCCGGAGGCCGTCTCTGGCCGGTTTCAGCCGGACGGATCGAGCCATCGGGGGCTCTCTCGCCGACCGCCCTGTCCACGGCTGAAAACCGCCCCTGACCAGCAAAAAGACCCTCCCGAAGGAGGGTCTTGGCGGAGCGCCCCCGGCAGGACTCGAACCTGCGGCCAAGTGCTTAGAAGGCACCTGCTCTATCCGCTGAGCTACGGGGGCCTGGGATGGTCGGGTCAAGGATAGGGCTCCGATCCCCTTGGCCCGGTTGCTTCACCTGCGTGGCACGATGTGGAGGTTCGGTGAAGCGGTCCGATAATCGCAGGCAGGTGCGATTCGCGCAGCGCTTTTCGCGCCACTCGGGCCGGGTGTTGTGCACTCGTTATGCCTGAGGTCCCCGGCTACATCCGTTCGGTCGGCGCGCGCAGCCCCAATACGCTTCAAAAAGGCTCCAAAATTGGGCATTCTTCGCATGTGGTGACCTTGGACGAACGGCCTCAGCTGATCGACGCACTCTCCGCCCTGCGCGACCGTGTCGCCGCCGTGCGCCTTCCTCTCCCCCTCCCCGGCGCCCCCCGCGCCCGGCAGACCCGGGCCGAGCTGCTCGCGCAGCTCGACGACTACTTGGTGCCCCGACTGAAAGATCCCGACGCCCCGCTGCTCGCGGTCGTCGGCGGGTCCACCGGCGCGGGGAAGTCCACGCTGGTCAACTCGCTCGTCGGGCGGCGGGTCAGCGAGGCCGGAGTGCTCCGCCCCACCACCCGTACACCCGTGCTGGTCTGCCACCCCGAGGACCACCACTGGTTCGCCGGCATGCGGGTCCTGCCCCAACTGACCCGCGTCTGGCTGCCGCAGCAGGACGACGACCACCCGGCCGAGGAGCCGCCCGAGGACAACGCGCTGCGCGTCGAGACGGCCGCCACCCTGCCCCGCGGACTCGCCCTCCTCGACGCGCCCGACATCGACTCGCTCGTCGTCGAGAACCGTCTCCTCGCCGCCGAGCTGATGTGCGCCGCCGACATCTGGGTCATGGTCACCACCGCCTCCCGCTACGCCGACGCCGTCCCCTGGCACCTCCTGCGCACCGCGAAGGAGTACGACGCCACGCTCGTCACCGTCCTCGACCGTGTCCCCCACCAGGTCATCGGCGAGGTCTCCCGGCAGTACGAGGCGCTGCTCGACAAGGCCGGGTTCGGCGACCTGCCCCGGTTCACCATCCCCGAACTCCCCGAGTCCACCGGCGGCGGCAGCGGCCTCCTGCCCGACAACGCCGTCGCCCCGCTGCGCGGCTGGCTCGCCCACTGCGCCCAGGACCCGGCCGCCCGTCAGCAGGCCGTCGGCCGTACCGCCGCCGGCGTGATCAACTCCCTCGACACCCGCATGCCGGAACTCGCCGGGGCCGTCGCCGCCCAGTACGCCGCGGCGGTACGGCTCGGCGCCGCCGTCGAGTCGGCCTACGCCGAGCAGGGGAAGCGGGTCCGCGAACTCGTCCGGCGCGGCGCCGTGCTCGCCGGGGACGCCCGCACCCGCTGGCGCGGCTACCCCCGCGACAGCTCCGCCGACGAACTCCTCGACTCCCTCGCCGAATCCCTCGCGGCGCTCCTGCAGTGCGCCGTCGCCGCGGCCGACGAGCGGGTACGGGACGCCTGGCGCCGCGAACCCGCCGCGGGCGCGCTCGCCCCGGCGGGCGCCCCCGCCTTCCGTGACCCCCGCGGGGACGAGGGCCGGGACGCCGGCGAACGGATCGCCATGACCGTACGGCGCTGGCGCCGCGTCCTGGAGGAGATGGTCGAGGAGGAGGTGGGCGCGATGGACAGCCCGGCCACCCTGCGCGGTACGGGCAGGGGCTCGATGCGCTCCGGGAAGGGCCCGGGACGGGGCTCCGCGCGCGCCGCGGCCGCCGCAGGGCCCGACAACGAGACGCTCACGGCCCTGCTCGCCGCCGTCCTCCTGGGTGGCCGCCGCACCCGCGCCGCCGGCGACCGGCTGGCCGAACTCCTCGGCGCCCAGGGCGCCCTGCTCCTCCGCGACAAGGGCGGCGAGCTGCTGCGGAGCTACCTCGACCGCGCCCTGCACACCGAACGCGACCGGCGTCTCGCGCCCCTCGACGCCCTCGACGTGACCCCCGAGCCGCAGGCCGAGCTGATCGCCGCGCTCTCCGTCCTGCAGAAGGAGAAGTGACGCAGTGGAGGACCGAGTCGACGCAAGGGAGCCGGGGGGCTTCGGGGATGCCGGGGGCTCCAGGGGTTCCGGAGGTGCGGGGGGCATGGCGGCCGTGCGAGGTGTGAGTGGCGCGATGGGCGTGCGAGGCGCCGGGGGCTCGGGGCGCTCAGGTGGTTCGGGGGGTGCGGGGGACGCAGGTGGTGCCGGGGGCTCGGCGGGTTCCGCAGGCGCGATGGACGCCCCGGCGTCCAGGGGCCTCCTGGGGCCCACGAGTGCTGTCGGGTCCACGCGTCCCCCGGGGGCGACGAGTCCCTCGGGGTCCCCGCAGACGAGCTCCGCCGACGGGTCGGCCCAGCGCCCGGTGACCGGCGCCGCGGCCCCCGACCGTAACGGCTCCGAGACCCGCCCCGGCCCCGGCCCGGACCCCCGCCCCGGCCCCGACCCGGGCCCCGGCTCCGCTGACGCCCCCGCCGCCACCCCCGCCCCCACCCGCTGGGACGACGGCCTCATCGCCCGCCGGGCCGCCGATCGTGCCGCCCTGGCCGGCGAGCCGCATGCGGGCGTCCCGCAGCCGGAGGCGGACGACGACGAGGGCGGCCTGCCGCTCCTCGGCGGGGCCTACGGCGGCGCCCTGCGGACCCGCCTCGACGCGCTGCACGAGCTCGTCGGCCTGTCCCGCGCCCGGGTCGAGGCGGAGGCGCTGGCCGAGGCGGGGCGGGTGCTCGACGAGGCGGCCGCCCGGCAGCGGCTGTCGGCGCGGCACACCGTCGTCGCCATCGCCGGGGCCACCGGCAGCGGCAAGTCCACGCTCTTCAACGCCCTCGCCGGCGTGCCCGTGTCCGAGACCGGCCTGCGCCGTCCCACGACCGCCGCGCCGCTGGCGCTGAGCTGGTCGGAGGGCGCCGCGGGGCTGCTCGACCGGCTCGGGATCCCCGGCCGGCTGCGGCGCAGGCCGCTCGCGGGCGGTGCGGCGGATGCCGACCTCCAGGGCCTGGTCCTCATCGACCTGCCCGACCACGACTCGGCCGTCGTCGCCCACCGGGACCAGGTGGACCGGCTGCTCGGCCTCGTCGACGCCGTGATCTGGGTGGTGGACCCCGAGAAGTACGCGGACGCCGCCCTGCACGAGCGCTACCTGCGGCCCCTCGCCGGACACGCCGAGGTCACCTTCGTCGTCCTCAACCAGATCGACCGGCTCGGCAGCGAGGTCGCCGACCTCGTCCTCGACGACCTGCGGCGCCTTCTCGACGAGGACGGGGTGGCGCTCGGCGAGCACGGCGAGCCGGGCGCGACCGTCCTCTCCCTCTCCGCGCTGACGGGGGAGGGCGTGCCGGAACTCCGGGAGATGCTGGGCGGGTTCGTGCAGGAGCGCACCGCGCCCGAGCGGCGGCTCGCCGCCGACGTCGACGCGGCCGCGGCCCGGCTGAAGCCGGTGTACGTGGCGGACGGCCGGCCGGGGCTCGGCGAGCGGGCCAGGGAGGACTTCGCCGACCGTCTGGCGGTCGCGGTCGGCGCCCAGGCGGCGGGGGAGGCCGCCGAGCGGGTCTGGCGACGCGGCGCCATCCGCGCCTGCGGGACGCCGTGGCTGCGGCTCTACCGCTGGTACGAGCGGGTCCGCGCGCACGGCAGCACGGACCCGCGCCTGAACGTCCCGGTCGAGGAGGAGCTGACCGCACGCCAACGGGTCGAGCAGGCGGTACGGATCGTGTCCGACGAGGCCTCGCGCGGGCTGCCGGGGCCGTGGGCCCAGGCGGTGCGGGAGGCCGCCCTGCGCGGGGCGGACGGGCTGCCGGAGGCGCTGGACGAACTGACCGTGACGATGGGCGACCCGGCGGCCCGCCCGCCGCGTCCGGCGTGGTGGCCGGCGGCGGTGCTGGCCCAGATGGTGATGACCTTCCTGCAGATCTTCGGCGCGGTGTGGCTGGTCGGCCAGATCGTGGGCGTGGTGGAGCCGCTGCTGTGGCCACCGGTCCTGATCATGGTGGGTGGGATCGTCGGCGGGCCGCTGGTGGAGTGGGCGTGCGCGGCGGCGGTGCGGGGGCCGGCGAAACGGTACGGGCAGGAGGCCGAGCGGAAGCTCCGCGAGGCGGCGGCGGCCTGCGGCCGGGCGCGGGTGCTCGATCCGATCGCCGCGGAACTCATGCGCTACCGGGAGGTGCGCGAGCAGTACGTGACGGCCTCCGGCGCGACGCGGGTGCCGGGCCGGGGCGGCAACGGCGGCCGCTTCGGCGGGTCCCGGCTCGGACCGACGAGGGCGAGCGTGACGCGGGTCCGCTGAGGCGGGTCCGCTGAGACGGGTCTGTTGACGTGGGTCTCTTGATACGGGTCTGCTGACGCGGTGCTGCCTGCCTGACCGTCACTACCCGTTCGAGTGGCGGAGTTGTCCACAGTCGTCCCCTTGTCCACAGGCTCCAGCGGATTTCTGCGGTTCGGCCCACCATGGGCGGTGAACGCACGATCCGAAGGCCGGACGAGGGGTGGAGACATGAGCGAGACGACGGTGACGCTGGTCGGCAACGTGGCGACGAACGTGGAGTACCGGGAGACGCCGGCCGGAGGGGTGGCACGGTTCCGGTTCGCGGTGCCGGTCCGGCGCTGGGACCGGGAGCGGGCGGCGTGGACGGACGGGCCCACCAGCTTCTACACGGTGTCGGCCTGGCGCTCGCTGGGGGTGAACCTGGCGGCGTCGGTGTCCGTGGGGGAACCGCTGGTGGTGCACGGCAGGTTGAAGGTGCGCGAGGAGGAGCTCGACGGGCGCCGCAAGACCTTCGTCGACGTCGTCGCGACCGCGGCGGGCCACGACCTCACACGGGGCACGGCGGCGTTCCGGAGGGCGGTGCGGCAGAATCCGGAATTGCAACCTCCGGATGTGACCGCATCCGACCCGTGGCAGTCCCCACCACCGGACCCCGACGCCGTCAACAGCACTTTGGTAACCGTCTCCTGACCATGCGTTGCGGGGATTTGTCGACACCGTGACCAGCGGTTTCCCCGTCAACTTCCGCGGCTGATAACGATTTCGAGTCGGTATGGTTATCGGACCGCACTAGCGGACACAGGGGGGTTTCGCGCTCCCTAGGATTCCCTGTACTCATGAGGCGCTTGCTTCCAGTGGGTCAGTGAGTCTGCTGGCAGGTGCTCCCCCCACGCGTATCGATCGATGACCGCGGAGCAGCCTGCCCGGAGGGGAAATCCATGTTTTCTGTACGGAGGCGCGGCGCTGCCCGCCTTGCCGCAGCGGCCGCGATCACGGGTCTGGTCGCCGCCGGTGCGATAGCCGTCGCGGGACCTGCGATGGCCGACGAGGCCGACCAGGGCACGGGTGGCGCGACCGCCACGCTCGGTGACCTGAAGATCTACGCCAAGGTCAAGATCAAGGGCCTCGGCTGGGACGTCAACGCCGGTCTCTTCGAGATGAACGTGAAGTCCGGTGGGTCCATTCAGACCTACTGCATCGACTTCCACACCGACGCCCTCAAGGGCAAGGAGTACGACGAGGTCGGCTGGGACCAGTCGTCGCTCCACAACAACCCGAACGCCGGCAAGATCCGCTGGATCCTGCAGCACTCCTACCCGCAGGTGAACGACCTCGACGACCTGGCCAAGAAGGCCGGCGCCGACAAGCTCACCAAGGAGACCGCCGCCGCCGCCACCCAGGCCGCCATCTGGCACTTCTCGGACAAGATCGAGGGCACCCCCCACGACGCCGACGCGGCCAAGCTGACGAAGTACCTGGAGGAGAAGGCCGAGAACGTGGAGGAGCCCAAGGCTTCTCTCAGCCTCTCCCCGTCCTCCGTGGCGGGCAAGGCCGGCGAGCGTCTCGGTCCGATCACCGTGGACACCAACGCCGAGACGGCCGCGGTCTCTCTCACGCCCGGGGCCCCCGCCGGTGTGAAGATCGTGGACAAGGACGGCAAGGTCGTCAGCTCCGTCTCCAAGGGCGAGAGCAAGATCTACTTCGACGTCCCGGCCGGCACCGCCGACGGCAGCGCCGAGGTGAGCGTCCAGGGCGACACCACGGTTCCGATCGGTCGCGCCTTCGTCAGCAAGAAGGTCAAGAGCCAGACCCTGATCCTGGCCGGCACGAGCACCTCCACGGTGAGCGCCAAGGCCACCGCGAGCTGGGCCAAGCAGGGCGCCGTCCCGGCCGTCTCGGCCGTGAAGAACTGCGCCAAGGGCGGCGTGGACATCACCGCGTCCAACGAGGGTGACGAGGACTGGTCCTTCGAGCTGAAGGGCCAGAAGCACACCATCGCCGCCGGCAAGTCCGAGACCTTCACCGTCCCGGTCGCCGAGGACGAGGCCTACAAGTTCACCATCACCGGCCCGAACCGCTTCGAGAAGGTCGTCGAGGGCGTCCTGGACTGCAAGACGTCCACCCCGGGCCCGAAGCCGTCCGAGACCCCGGCTCCCTCGGAGTCCCCGGCCACGGCCGGCGGCAGCACCTCCGGTACCACCGGTGGTGGCGACCTCGCCGAGACCGGTAGCTCCAACGCCACCCCGATGATCGCCGGCATCGCTGCCGCGCTCGTCGTGATCGGCGGCGGCGCGGTCTTCTTCCTCCGTCGGAAGAAGCCGGCCGGCCAGTGAGCCGACTGCGCAGGCAGTAAGCGGTAAGGCATGACGAGAACGGCCCCGTCGCGCAGCGCGCGACGGGGCCGTTCTCGTCACGTCCGCGAGCCACCGACGGTGACCGGGCGGTCACCAGCGCTCCTGAGAAGCCCCAGATCAGGCGGCCGACGCGGTACTGGTTTCCGCCGACGGGGCTCGGTCAGGCAAGATGGGGTGTATCTGCCCACTCACTCTTTGCCGGACGGTTTCTCTTGGCTGAGTACATCTACACGATGCGCAAGACGCGCAAGGCGCACGGCGACAAGGTCATCCTCGATGACGTGACGCTGAGCTTCCTGCCCGGTGCGAAGATCGGTGTGGTCGGCCCGAACGGTGCCGGTAAGTCCACCGTCCTCAAGATCATGGCCGGCCTGGAGCAGCCCTCCAACGGTGACGCGTTCCTCTCGCCCGGCTACTCCGTCGGCATCCTCATGCAGGAGCCGAAGCTCGACGAGTCCAAGACGGTCCTGGAGAACGTCGAGGACGGCGTCGCCGTGATCAAGGGCAAGCTCGACCGGTTCAACGCGATCGCCGAGGAAATGGCGACGAACTACACCGACGAGCTCATGGAGGAGATGGGCAAGCTCCAGGACGACCTGGACCACGCCAACGCGTGGGACCTCGACGCCCAGCTGGAGCAGGCCATGGACGCCCTGGGCTGCCCGCCCGGCGACTGGCCGGTCAACAACCTCTCCGGTGGCGAGAAGCGCCGCGTCGCGCTCTGCAAGCTGCTGCTGGAGGCCCCCGACCTGCTGCTGCTCGACGAGCCCACCAACCACCTCGACGCCGAGTCGGTGAACTGGCTGGAGCAGCACCTGGCCCAGTACAAGGGCACCGTCGTGGCCATCACCCACGACCGGTACTTCCTCGACAACGTGGCCGAGTGGATCCTCGAGCTCGACCGCGGCCGCGCCCACCCGTACGAGGGCAACTACTCGACCTACCTCCAGAAGAAGGCCGAGCGCCTCAAGGTCGAGGGCAAGAAGGACGAGAAGCGCGCCAAGCGCCTCAAGGAAGAGCTCGAGTGGGTGCGGTCCAACGCCAAGGGGCGTCAGGCCAAGTCCAAGGCGCGTCTGGCGCGCTACGAGGAGATGGCCGCCGAGGCCGACAAGATGCGGAAGCTGGACTTCGAGGAGATCCAGATCCCGCCGGGCCCGCGTCTGGGCTCCGTCGTGGTCGAGGTCAACAACCTCTCCAAGGCCTTCGGCGACAAGGTCCTCATCGACGACCTGTCCTTCACGCTGCCGCGTAACGGCATCGTCGGCGTCATCGGCCCGAACGGCGCCGGCAAGACCACGCTCTTCAAGATGATCCAGGGCCTGGAGACGCCGGACTCCGGCGAGATCAAGGTCGGCGAGACCGTCAAGATCTCGTACGTGGACCAGTCCCGCGCCAACATCGACCCGAAGAAGACTCTCTGGGCGGTCGTCTCGGACGAGCTGGACTACATCAACGTCGGCCAGGTCGAGATGCCGTCCCGCGCCTACGTGTCCGCGTTCGGCTTCAAGGGCCCGGACCAGCAGAAGCCGGCCGGCGTGCTCTCCGGCGGTGAGCGCAACCGCCTGAACCTCGCGCTCACCCTCAAGCAGGGCGGCAACCTGCTGCTCCTCGACGAGCCGACCAACGACCTCGACGTCGAGACCCTGTCCTCGCTCGAGAACGCGCTCCTCGACTTCCCCGGCGCGGCGGTGGTCGTCTCCCACGACCGCTGGTTCCTCGACCGGGTCGCCACGCACATCCTGGCGTACGAGGGCGACTCCAAGTGGTTCTGGTTCGAGGGCAACTTCGAGTCGTACGAGAAGAACAAGGTCGAGCGGCTCGGCCCGGACGCCACCCGTCCGCACCGCGCCACCTACAAGAAGCTCACCCGAGGCTGATCGTTCTCATGGCACGACACATCTACGCCTGCCCCCTGCGCTGGTCGGACATGGATGCCTTCGGGCACGTCAACAACGTCGTCTTCCTCCGCTATCTGGAGGAGGCACGGATCGACTTCATGTTCCGGCTCGCGCCGGGGAACGGGAGCCCGTCGTTCTCCGGAGGGTCCGTCGTGGCCCGCCACGAGATCGACTACGTACGGCCGCTGGTCCACCGGCACGAGCCGGTGACCATCGAGTCCTGGGTCACGAAGATGGGCGCGGCGTCGCTGACGATCGCGTACGAGATCAAGGACCCGGACGTGACGTACGTGCGCGCCCGGACGGTGGTCGTGCCGTTCGACCTCGCAGAGCAGCGCCCGCGCCGGATCTCCGACGAGGAGCGGGCGTTCCTCAAGGAGTACATGGACGACGGGATGACGTCCGCCGCATGACCGCCATCGCGCCGCTGCACTTCGCCGACCCCAGGGAGGCGGCGGGACTCGCCGCCTTCCTGCGCCGGCTGCTGCACTACGACCGTGCCGCCGCCGTCCGCCTCCAGGCCGGCGGCGGCGCGCTCGCCGTGTTCGGGCGCCCGTCGTCCTTCGAGGTGCTCGCGATCCGCACCGCGCGGCTCGTGGACGCGGTGGACCTGGACGTGACCGTCTCCGCCGGTGAACTCCTCGAAGGCATCGAGGAGTCGGCGGGCAAGGCGGTCGTCCCCGACTCCGTCACCGGCCCGCCGTGGGCCGGGGTACTGCCGCCCCGCGGCGGCTGGGAGCCCGTCGCCGGGCTGCCGTCCGCCGACGGCATACGGGGCGCGGTCGCCGCGGCGGTCACCGAGTTCCGCTCCCGCGACGAGGCCCTGCCCGAGGAGCGGCGCACCCGGGCCGAGCGCGACCGCATGGGCCGCGAGATCTGGTCCCGCACCCTCGCCGGCACGGGCCTGCCGCTGCGCGCCGCGCACGCGGCCCAGTCCCTCGGATTCCTGCCGCGGCTCCCCGACGAGGAGCTGCCGGTGGTCCTCTTCGCCTCCGGCCCGTGGCTCCGGCTCCGCACCCCGTACGGCTCGGTCGCCCTGCGGACCGCCCCGATGGCCCTGAGCGTGACGCCGGGCGCCCCCCGGTGATCACCCCCGTGGTCGAGGGGCCGCTCACCGGCCCCGAGGTCGACGAGCTCTTCCACGCCTCCTGGCCCGGCCACCGGGGCACCGACTTCGCCCCGGTCCTCGCCCGGCGCCTGCTGCACGTCACCGCGCGCCGCGACGGGCGGCTCGTCGGCTATGTGAACGTGGTCGGCGACGGGGGCGTGCACGCCTTCCTGCTCGACACCACCGTCCATCCGGACGAGCGCCGGGCGGGCCTGGGCGTCGCTCTCGTCCGGGCCGCCGCCGAGGCCGCGCGGGAGCGCGGGGCGCACTGGCTGCACGTGGACTGCGAGCCCCACCTCACCCGCTTCCACGAGAGGTGCGGCTTCCGCCCCACCGCCGCCGGCCTGATGGACCTGCGGGCCTGAGCCCCCGGGCCCGCCCGCGGGCCCGAGCCCCTGTGCCCGCCCGCCGGCCCGAGGCCCAGCGCGCCCGCCGGTCCGAGGCCTGGCGCCCGCTTCGGCCATGAGGTCCGGCCCCCGCCGTCGGGCGAGGTCCCGACGTCCCCGGGGACGGACGGCCGGACCCGCCTCACCACGTCGGCCCCCGCCTCACCACATAGGCCCGTCCCGCCGCCCCTCCCCGGCGAGTGCCAGTCCCGACAGCGCCGCGCACAGGGTGAGCAGGACCGCCGGGACGACCAGGGAGCCGTGGGCCACGTTGTCCTCGGCCAGGATCGGGTCCATGCGGTGCGCGGGGTCGTAGGCGATGTCGACCTTCGTGCCCGCCGCGCCGATACGCTTCTCCGCGGTGAAGTCCGACGGATAGCCGCCGTCGCAGACCAGCGGATGGTGGTAGAGCCGCTTCTCGCCCGGTGCGCCCTCGCCGAAGGTCGGGTGGTACGTCATCCTGGCCTCGCCGGTGATCTCGCAGGCGGCGACCTCGGCGCGGATGCGGGAGTCCCGGGCCTCCACCCACACGGCGCCCAGGCCCGCCACGAGCAGGACCGCGGCGACGATGCTGCCGCCCTCGCGGAACAGCGCGTCGTGCGCGAAGAGGGCGAGGCCGGCGAGGGCGAGGCCCGCCAGGAGCGCGAGCACGGCCGGGACGCGGACGGGGCTGTGCATGCTCCAGCCCGCCCACAGGTGCAGCAGGACACCGGCGCCGGCGGGTACGAGCACGGCGCCTGCGTACGACACGGTCTTCGTCACGGGTCACCCCCCGGCCAGGGAGACGCCCCTGCCCGGAGGCCGGTTCCGCCGACCGGCCCGTTCCGTCCGCGGCCCCGCGCAGCCGGCAGACCGACCGGTCCCGTCAGCGGACGGGCGTCAGCCGTGACGTCAGTGCCCGCCGTCCGGCTCCGCGTCGTCCGGCCACACCCCGATGTGGTCCTGCTCCAGCTCCAGCGCCACCCGGTGCCGCATGCCCAGCGTCTCCGTGTACTCGGCGGGCAGCTGGAGCCGGCCCGCCCGGTCGAGCATCGCGTACTCCCGGGCCACCAGCGACTCCTGGCCCTCCGCGTCGATCTCGGTGCGGCGCAGTACCTCGGAGGAGGTGCGCCCGTCGCGGATCGCGACCGTACGGCGTACCTCCGAGGCCACGGCCTGGTCGTGGGTGACGATCACGATCGTCGTGCCCAGTTCCTCGTTGGCCCGGCGGAAGGCGGCGAAGACCTGCTCGCCGGTGGCGGAGTCCAGTTCGCCGGTGGGCTCGTCGGCGAGCAGCACCGACGGGTTGTTGGCGAGCGCGACGGCGATCGCCACCCGCTGCTGCTGGCCGCCGGAGAGCTGGTGAGGCCGCCGGTCGGCCATCTCGGCCATGCCGAGCATGGCCAGGAGTTCCTCCGCGCGCCGCGCCTTGTGCGGGGAGCGGCCCTTCAACTGCATGGGCAGGGCGACGTTCTGCGCGGCCGTCAGATAGGGCAGGAGATTGCGGGCGGTCTGCTGCCAGACGAAACCGACGACCTCGCGGCGATAGCGCAGCCGTGCCTTGCCGTCCATGGAGAGCAGGTCGCAGCCCGCGACCTTGGCGGCGCCGGCGGTCGGCACGTCGAGCCCGGCGAGGATGTTCATGAGCGTCGACTTACCCGACCCGGAGGCGCCGACCAGGGCCATCAGCTCGCCCTCCTTCACCAGGAGGTCGAGGCCCTGGAGGGCCTGCACCTCGATCCCGTCGGTCGTGAAGATCCGGACGAGCCGGTCGCAGGCGATCAGGGCGTCGTGCCCGTACGAGGGCCGGTCGCGCCGGGCCGTCGCCCGCCGCTCCAGCTCCTCCAGGGTCGTCGGGCCGGAGTTGCCCGGGCCCACCGAAGTCGTCGTCATCGTGCGTCTCCTGCCCTGAGTTCCTTGATCGAGCCCCTGCGGGATGCCCACCACGCCTGCGCCACGGCCGCCGCCCCCGCGAGCAGGACCACCCCGGCCGCCGGAAGCCCCAGCGACCAGCGGTCGGCCCGGAGCGCGGCCCCCAGCGCCACCGCCTCGTCCGGCGCGGCGCCCAGCGCGAGCCGCGCCAGGTCCACCCCGGGCGACAGGAGCAGGATCGTCGCCCAGCCCACCAGCGCGCCGCCGAGCGCCGCGAGCACCGCCTGCGGGAGTGCCTCCCACACGAGCAGCCGGCGTGCCTGCCCGCGGGTCAGGCCCATCGTGCGCAGCCGGGCGAGCAGCGTGGTGCGCTCGGGCGCGACCTGGAGCAGCGAGATCAGCACGGCGAGCACGGCGTAGCCGGCGCCCGCGGCGATGGCGGCGAGATAGAGCCGTTCGGCGCCGTCCTGCATCGGCGAGTCGACGAACCGGGCGCGCTTCTCGGCGATCAGCTCGACCTGGCCCTTCCTGTCCTGCGCGCGGACCGCGGCACGCAGCGCCCTGCCGTCGAGCGTCCCGTCACCCTTGCCGGTGACCAGCAGCGTGGTGGGCGCCCGGTTGGTGAGGTCGGCGCCGTTGACGAGGAGGAAGTCCTTGTCGGGCAAGGCGGGCGTGACGTCGCGGACGGCGACCACCTTCACGTGGAACCGGCCGGCGGCCGCCGTGATCTCGATGGGCCGGGTGCCGAGGCGCTCGGCGACGCGGGGCGAGGCGATCGCAGGGACGATCCGGGAGGTGTCGCCGACATGCGCGGGCCCTCCCGTGCCGGTGGACCTCAGCAGGCCGGCGGGGAACGGGCCGAAGCCGGTCCGTTCCGCGAGCCGGGCGTAGCTCGCGGGCTCGACGCCGATCAGCGGGGCGCCCATGCCGTTGTCGGTGACGCCCGTGTGCGAGGGCAGCTCCAGGCCGTACTCGATCTGCACGGGAGACACCTCCCGCACGCCCGGGAACCCGGCCACCGTGTCGGCGACGCCGGCGGGCAGCGGTGTCCATCCCACGTCGTCGGTCACCCGGGCGTCGGCGCCGGTCGCCAGGAAGGCGGCCCGGTCGCGCGCGTCGGCGACCCCGGCCAGCACCGAGCCGCCGAAGGCGGCCGTGGTCAGTGCGAGGAGCAGGGCGAGCAGGGGCAGTGCGCCGGCCGACGAGGAGCGTCCGGCGCGGGCGAGTGACAGGAAGCCGACCGCGCCCCGCAGCCGGCGTGCGGGCCGGGCCGCCCAGCGCAGCGGCAGCGGGTAGAGCCGTACGAGGACGAGAGCGGCGATCAGGCCGACGAGCACCGGCGCCGCGCTGACCAGGTGGTCGCCGGGGTCGCCGGTGCCGCGGCGGCGCAGTGCGACGACCGCGCCCACCGCGAGGACCAGGAAGGTGAGTTCGACGACCGTGCGGCGGCGGGAGGGCCGGGCCGAGACGAGGTCGTCGCGGCCGCCGTGCAGCTGTGGGCGGCGGTGCAGGAACACCGCGCGCAGCGGCAGCACGAGGGTGGCGAGCAGGGCGACGCCCACGGCCGCCGCACAGGCGGGGGCGAGGCGGGCGCCGGCGGAGTCGGTGACGGCGAGGGCGAGCAGCAGGCCGAGCGCGGCGGCGGGGACGGCGACGGCGGCGGTCTCGCCGAGCAGCCGCCCGCCGATGCCGGTCAGGGAGGCGCCGCGGGAGCGCAGGAGGGCGAGCTCGGCGTGCCGGCGGGCGGTGAACAGGCCTCCGGTCATGGCGAGCACGACGGCCGCGACCGCGCCGACGCCGAAGGCGGCGACGGCGACGACCGCGGCGATCGCGCCGCGCATGCCGAGGTGTTCGGTGACGACCTCGTCGAGCTGGGTGGCGACGTTGCCGTTGGTGCCGAGGACTCCGCGCAGCGCCACCAGGCCGGGCCCGCCGGACGCCGAGTCGAGGGCGGCGGTGAGCCGGTCGGTGTCCTGGGCGGTGAGGTGGCCGACGGTCGGCGCGTACCGCCAGTACTGTTCGGGCTCGCCGAGGGTGTCGACGAGTCCGGGCGCGCTCTCGGGGGCCACGATCAGGGTGGCGACCCAGTACCACTTGATGTCGACGGAGCCCCGGGCCGTGAACAGGGGGGTGTGCAGGAGCGGGTCGACCGCCCAGTATCCGCTGCCGCTGTCACGCGGCTCGACGATGCCGGTGATGGTGACGGGCTGGGGCTCGGCGTTGCTGCCCGGGAGGTGGACGACGGAACCGACCTTCAGACGGAGGGCCTTGGCGGTCTTCGCCGTGACGACCGCCTCCATGGCGCCGTCCTTGCCGGCCCGGGCGGCCCGGCCGGCCGTCAGGGTGGAGTGCGCGGCGAGGTCGGAGGGCGTGTCGAGGACGAACTCGGCCGGCTCGCCGTCGGGCGCCGGCAGCCACGGGTCGAGGCCGGGGGTCCGCTTCGTCGTGTGCACCCCGTAGACCGAGTTCGCCGGGTCGACCTGCAACGGGGCGGGCAGCAGCGGCGTCAGCCGGTCGCGGACGGCGCGCATCCTTCCCGGGGCGTACTGCCGCCCCTGCTGCTCGGGGGAGAGGTTGCTCTTCAGGGAGGAGGTCAGCGTCAGCGCGGTGCGGCGCGGCTCGGCCGAGTCGACGGCGTGCCACAGGCCCTCCGTCTCGTACGTGTCGACCGAGCGCGGGAGCGCGGCCGCGAGGAAGGCCGTGACCAGCACGAGCAGGCCGTAGGCGAGGGCCGTGCCGGGCGCGGTCCGCAGCCGGGTGCGGACCCAGGGGGCCACGGCGCGGGCGGGCTTGCGGGGCATGGCGTTCGCCTTTCCGCGGACGGGGCTGGACGGCTGCTGCGGTGCGCGGGCGGCCGGCGGCATCAGTTCTCCCCCTGGGTGCGCAGGGTGACGGCCGGGTCGGTGCGGCGCAGCGCGATGGCGCCGACGACGGCCAGGGGCAGTGCGGCCACCGCGACGAGCAGCAGGGCGACGTGCCCGACGGGGAGTTCGACGAGGACGGCCGGTACGGGCCGCTCCGCCTGCCCGGTGAGCACGATCAGCGGGACGACCGCCCGGGTGAGGACGGTGCCGAGCGCGACTCCGACGGCCAGGCCGATGCCGATGAGCAGGCCCTGCTCGGCGGCGACCAGCCGGGCCAGCTGTCGGCGCGGTGCGCCGAGCGCCCGTAGCACCCCGAACTCCCGCGACCTTTCGCGCAGGGAGCCGGCCGAGCCGACCGCGAAGCCGACCGCGGCGAGCGCCGCGGCGGCCGCCGCCACGGCCATGAGGGCGGAGTTGGGGCCCGCGCCGAGCGGGTCCCCGAGCAGTTCGGCGGCGGCCTCGTCGCGGACGAGGACCAGGGCGGGGTCGGCGTCGGGGCGGGCCCGCAGAGTCGCGGCGACCTCGGCCGCCCTGCCGGGCGCGGTGGTCAGCCACCACTCGGTGGGGGCCAGGGTGGCGGTGGGGGTGGTGGACAGGGCCCGGTTGGCCGTGGAGAGGTCGACGAGCACGGCGCCGCCGGTGTCCGGGGTGGCGGCGGGGGCGGTCGCGGAGACGGGGCGGGCGCCGGGCCCGGTGGTGGGCAGCTCGCGCACGACACCGGCGACCGTGACGTTCAGCGTGGAGCCGCTGAAGGTGATGTCGACCCGGTCGCCCTGCCGGGCCCTGGTGGCGGTGAGGAACGCGTCCGTGACGAGCGCCGGGACCGACTTCGGCGGCGCGGGCCGCGGCGCCGACAGCGTCAGGGTGTAGCCGTCGGTGCCCGGTCCGGCCTCGTCCGCGGCGACGAAGAAGCTGACGGCGAGCGGACCGGTGGCGGTGGGCGTGCCGCGCAGCGGGGCGCCGGTGATCTCGCCGTCGCTCTTCTCGGCCGTGTACGCGCCGGCCCAGGCGGGCAGGGCGGCGCGGGCGTCGAGCGGCCGCTCCGCACCGCGGGCCGGCACCGCGACGATCCGCTCGGCGGTGAGCAGGTGCTGTCCGGCCCGCTCGGCGTCGTTCTGCCCGCGGACTTCGAGGCCGGTCAGCCCCAAGCCGCCGGCGTCGCCGAGTTCGGGCAGGTGCACGGTGAGCGGGTGGAGGCGGCCGTCGGCCGGGAGGCTGCCGAGGAGCCGGCGGTACGGGACGCCGTAGGCGTCCTCCAGGACGGCGGTGACCCGGGCGGCGGGGGTGCCGGCCGGTGCGCTGTCGCGCAGCTGGACCCGCAGGGCGCGGGTGCCGGCGGGCAGGGCGATCCCGGGGCGCGGCCCCGCTTTCGGCAGGACGGCGCCGAGCCGTGCGGCGGGGGAGCCGTCGGCGAGGTCGGAGCGGAGGCGCAGGCCCTCGGCGGCGTGCCGGGTGTCGACGGCCAGGACGGTCGCGTTCTTTCCGTCGAGGTCGGTGGTGGCGCGGTGTACGGGCGCCGTCGCGCGGACCCCGGGCACGGCCGCGAGGCGTTCGGTCTGTGCCGCCTCGCCGGTGCCCGCGCCGAGCACCCGGACGGCGGTGCCGGTGCGGAAGTCGGCCTGGTCGCGCTGCGAGCGGTTCCAGGAGTCGCTCTGGCCGATCGCGAGCATGCCGAGGGCGACGGCGAGGACCAGCAGCAGGACGGGGCCCGCGCCGCGGAGCGGGCGGCGGCTGAACTGCCAGCCGGCGAGCGCCGCGGGGAGGCCCCGGCCGCCGGCCGCGCGCCGCTCGGCCAGCTTGGCGGCGGGCGGCAGCAGACGCAGGGTCAGGACGGTGCCGGCGAGCAGGGCGAGGGCGGGCGCGGCCACCAGGAGCGGGTCGATGCCGAGGTCACCGGCGCGGTCGCCGGCCAGCGCGCCGCCGCCTTCGCCGGTCTGCCGGTCGAGCTGCCAGTAGGCGACGCCGGCGATGAGCAGGAGTCCGATGTCGGCCCCGGCCCGTACGGGCGCGGGCAGTGCGGCGGCGCGGCCCCTGCGCAGCGGGACGGTGGTTCCGTCCCCGGCTGTGAGCGCGGGGGCGACGACCGCGGCGGCGCAGCACAGGGCGACCGCGGCGGCGACCAGCCACACCGGCGCCGGGGGAGTGGCGTCGAGCGAGCCGAGCGCGTCGAGCGCGGAACGGTCGGCGAAGAGCCGGGTCAGCGGGCCCGCGAGCAGCGGGGCGGCGACGGCGGCGGGCAGCGCGAGGAGCAGGGCCTCGATGGTGGCGAGCCCGGCGATGCGGCGGCGCGAGGCGCCGCGGGCACGCAGGAGTTCGGTCTCGCCGGAGCGTTCGGTGCTGAGCAGGCGGGCGACGAGCAGCAGGGCGTAGGCGGCGAGCAGGACGAGCTGCACGGCCACGATGGACAGGGTGGAGCGGGAGACGAGCAGGGCCCGGCCGGTCTGCTCCAGCACGGTCGGCAGCGAGGTGGTGGCGGTGACGGTGGTGCCGAACCGGGCGGTGTCCGTGACGAGCGCCTTCGGGCCCTGGGTGGCGGCGGCACGCAGGGCGTCCATCCGGTCCGTGGTGACGCGGGTGTAGTCGGCGCCGGCCAGCCAGGCGGTCTCGCCGGTGGTGACCCGGCCGCCGGTGAGGACGCCGGGGTCGGCGAGCAGCGGGCCGTACGTGGTGAAGACGACGGTCTTCACGCCGCGGCCGCCGGCCTTGTCGAGCTGCCAGTAGAGGTCGGAGGTGTCGGTGGGCCGGTAGAGACCGGTGATCCTCGTCCTGAGGTGCTTGCCGCCGAGCCGGTCGGTGAGGTCGAGGACGGTGCCGGGGGTCACCTTGAGCCGCTTCGCGGCCTCTTCGGGCAGGGCGGTCTCGATGGTGTCGCGCGGCCCGGCGGCCTTCGGCCAGGAGCCGCTGACCAGGGTGAGCCGCGAGCGGTCGAGCGCGGCGAAGTGGGTGAGGTCGGGGTCGCCGGCCCGGGCGGCGGGCGGCTGGAGGGCGCGGGGCAGCGCGTAGGGCCCGGAGCTCTCCAGCCTGTGCAGGCGGATGGGCAGTCCGTCGAAGGTGGCGGCGGCGCCCTCGCGGACGGCGGCGTCGGCGCTCGCCCGCTTGTCGGGCGGGATCTGTCCGGTCACGACGAGGGCGGCGGCGGGCGCCGACCGGCCGCGCAGGGTGCTCTGCAGGGCGGCGTCGCCGATGGAGCCGGAGAAGGCGGCGAGCGTGGCGAGGACGGAGGTCGTCAGGAGGACGGCGAGCAGGGCGGCCGTGAGGAGCAGGCGATGTGCCCTGACCCGGAGCAGTACGAAGCCCGTCACCCGTTTTCCCCCTGAAAACACCGTGATCGCTCACTGTCGAACGTTCAACGGATGCTTTCAGAGGGCATCGGTTCTGGAAACCGCTTTCACGGGCACCTTGACGTGATCGTGACCGTTATCCGGGGCCCTGTCACCGGAATGTGTTCGTCCGGGAGCGGGCGGTCAGTCCGCGGTGTTGATCATCGATGCGGCGGCGTAGGTCAGGTAGTCCCACAGCTGCCGCTCCAGCTCCGGCGCGAGCCCCAGCTCGTCCACCGCGTCCCGCATGTGCCGCAGCCAGGCGTCGTGCGCCGCCCGGTCCACCGTGAACGGGGCGTGCCGCATCCGCAGCCGGGGGTGGCCGCGGTGGTCGCTGTAGGTGCGAGGGCCGCCCCAGTACTGCATGAGGAAGAGCACGAGGCGCTCCTCGGCCGGGCCCAGGTCCTCCTCCGGGTACATCGGCCGCAGCAGCGGGTCCTGCGCGACTCCCGCGTAGAAGCGGCGGACCAGGCGCCGGAAGGTCTCCTCGCCACCCACCTGCTCGTAGAAGGTCTGCTCCTGAAGCGTGCCGCGCGAAATCTCGTTCACCGTTCCATCGTCTCAGATGCCCCGGCGGAGGACCGGAGGTCTAGGTCCTGTCGTCGAACTCCCGCCGCTGCCCGGAGGGCGGCCCCGCGGCACCCCTGGCCGGAAGACACCGCGCGGAGCGCCCCGGCCACCGCCGCCCCACGGCAGCGGTGGCCGGATGGGGGCCGGGCGCAGCACCCTGGATCCATGCGCGACATGTTCGCCGAGGAGGGCGCCCGGGCCCGGCGGGCGCTGGTGCGCGAGATCGAGGAGTACGGCGCCCTGCGCGACCCCGCCTGGCGTGCCGCCTTCGCCGAGGTCCCGCGGCACCTCTTCGTGCCCTACTACTACGTCCCCGGAGCCGGCGGCTACGAACGCCTCTGGTCCGGGGACCCCGACCCCGGGCGCCGCACCCGCTGGCTGCGCGGCGCCTACCGGGACGGCGCCCTGGCCACCCGGGTCAGGGACGGCGAGCTGGTGTCCTCCGCCAGCCAGCCCTCGCTCATGGCCCGCATGCTGGAGGCCCTCGACCCCCGTGCGGGGCATGACGTCCTGGAGATCGGCGCGGGCACCGGCTACCACGCGGCCCTGCTGTGCCACCGGCTCGGCGACGCGCACGTCACCACCCTCGACCTCGACGAGGAGATCACCGAGGCCGCCCGCGCCCATCTCGCCGCCGCCGGGTACCGGCCCGCCGTGCTCACCGGCGACGGCGCCCGCGGCTGCCCCGAGCGCGCCCCCTACGACCGGATCGTCGCGACCTGCGCGGTGCCCTCGATCCCGTACGCCTGGCTCGACCAGTGCCGGCCGGACGCCCGGATCCTCGCCCCGCTCTCCACCGGACTGATCCTGCTCGCCGTCCGCGGCCCGGGCCACGCCGAGGGACGCTTCCTCGCCACCTCCGCGTACTTCGTCGCCCTTCGCGGCGGCAGCGCGCGCATGCCGCGGACCTGGACGGCCGGGGTGCCGCGGCGGGTGTACGAGGACGACCGCTTCTCGTTCCTGGCCGGGCTGGCCGGCGAGGCCCTGGACACGCGCGAAGCGCTCTCGCTCTGGCAGCGCGAACGGCGGCCGGAGCGGGAGCGCTTCGGGGTGACGGTGAGCGGCGGCCGGCAGTGGGCCTGGCTGGACGACCCCGAGGGGCCGTACGCCTGGCCGCTGCCGGACCCGTAGGCCCGCCCGCCGGATCGTGCGGACGGGCCGTGACCCGGGGCTGTCAGCCCCGGCGGACGGTGATCGTCGTCCAGGCGCCCACGTGCACCCGGTCGCCGTCCTGGAGCTGCACCGGGACATAGGGCTGGATCGGGTCGGCGGAGCCGTTGATCGTGGTGCCGTTGGTGGAGTTCTGGTCCACCACCGCCCACGAGCCGTCCGGCTGCTGCACGAGCACCGCGTGCTGGTGCGAGACGCCGGGGTCCTCCGGCGGCACCGACAGGTCGATGTCGGGCGACTCGCCGGTGGAGTGCCGGCGCCGGCCGATGCTGATCTGGTTGCCCTGGAGCGGGATGTGCTGCTCGGGCGAGTACGCGGGCAGATTGAGCCCGGAGGCCTCGGGGCCGCTGCGCTGCATCATCGCCATGAAGTACTCGCGGTCCGGGCCGACCAGCGCGGTCCAGCCGCGCTGCGGCTGCGGGGGCTGCGGGGCCTGCGGCTGCTGGAACTGCGGCGGGGGGCCCTGCGGGGCGTGGCTCTGCGGGGCGTGACCCTGCGGACCCGGCCCCTGCGGTCCGGGGTGCCCGCCGGGGCCGTGCTGCGGCGGGGCCTGCGGACCCGGACCCTGCGGACCCGGACCGGCCTGGCCCGGGAACGGGCCGCCCTGCCCGGGCGGCGGCGGTGCCGCGGGGTGCGGGGCGGGGGCGTGCGGGGCCGAGGGGGGCGGCAGCATCCAGTCGTCGTCGGCGCGCGGCTGCGGCGGCGCGGGCGGCGGCGGAGCCTGCGGGAACGCCTGCGGAGCCTGGGACTGCGGAGCCTGGGCATGGGGGGCCTGCGGCGGCGCCTGGTGGTGCGTCGGTTCGGCGCCCAGCGGCTCGGCCGGCCGGTTCACCTGCGAGGGCCGCGAACCCTGGTACTCGTACGGGTCCGGGTGCTGCGGCTGCTGCGGCGGCGACTGGAAGCCGGGCGGCAGGTTGAGCCCCGGCGGCGGGCCCTGCGGAGCGGCCGGCGGCGGGCCGGGCTGCGGGTGCTGAGGGGCGATCGGGGTGTACGAGGTGGCCGTGTTCGTGAGGAAGTTCCAGCGGCACTCCTCGCAGAACGGCGCCATGTGCTCACGCGGGGTGCGGCACTGCGGGCACAGCTCGGCCTGGGCGGTCGCGTTCGGGTCGTAGCCCCCGGGGGCGGACGGCGGCGGCACGGGGGCGCCGGGACCACCGGGCCCGGCCGGGCCGGGGTAGCCGTACGCGGGCGGCGGCGGCGGGGGAGGCGGCGGTACGGCACCCGCCGGCGCACCCGCCCCGGCCGCCATGCGGTGGCCGCAGACCTCGCACCAGTCGTCGGAGACCGACTGGTGTCCGTTCGGGCAGGTCGGCATGTCGGTGCTTCCCCCCTCTCCTCGTCCGTCACGGACCTGGGTGTCCGTTACTTCTTGACGCGTACGGTCTTGGTGGAACGGGTCTCGAGAGTCATCTCGTCCGCTTCCGCGACCTTCGCCTTCAACCGCACAGTACCCGTCGCGGCGTCGACCACGTCCACCACCTTCGAAAGGAGTTTCGCGGTATCGGCGTTGCCGGAGACCGCCGCCAGTTGCACCGCGCGCCCCAGCTTGGCGGTCGCTCCGTCGTTATCACCCGATTTGCGGGCATCGAGGCCCTCCTGGATGACGTCGGCGAGCTCGGCCTGGCCCGTGTAGTGGGCGACCTGCGGATTGATGGACGTGGACATCACCATGTCGTCCGTCCACACCGCCCGTACCAGTCCTTGGGACAGCGTCGTCGGCGTGCCGCCGGCGGGGTCCGGCACGATCAGCGAGACCCGGGCCGCGAGCATCTCCTGTCCGATCGCCGCCTCCGGCACCCGGACCGACAGGTGGTAGTCGCGGGACTCGTCGCCCCAGGAGCCCGTCGGGTAGTCCCCGGCGCGTGGGCCCGCCTCGGTCCGCCGCCCGGTCAGGTCCTCGACGCTCGGGGCCACCTGCTTGAGGAAGCCGATCTCCACGCCGACCGGGGTCCACAGGCGCAGCGAGACGTCCGCGACCTCCTTGCCCATGGCGTGTTCCATCATCGTCGTGAAGTCGGCGGCGAGACCGGCCGGGTCGGCGACGATGTCGGCCGTGCCGAGGAGCGCCCGGGCGATGCCCCGGACCTCCTCCACCTCCCAGTCGGTGCCCACCCCGCGGGCGTCGCAGGTGAACCGGCCGGCGCAGGCGTCCAGGGCGGCCTGCAGCTCCTCCGGCTTCTCGTGCTCGTTGCGGCCGTCGGTCAGCAGGATGCCGTGCCGGATCGCCGCGTCGGTGGAGGACAGCAGCCGGTCGGCGAGCCGCAGCCAGGTGCCGATGGCGGTGCCGCCGCCCGCGCTGAGGGAGCGCAGGGCGTCCTTGGCCTCGGCACGGGTACGCCCGCCGGCGACGGCGAGCCGCCCGTCGCCCGGGTAGACCTCCTTCGCCACGTGCGTGCCGGCGACGACGGCGAAGGAGGTGCCGTCGCGCAGGGTGTCGATCGCGGCGGCGGTCGCCTCGCGGGCGCCGCGCATCTTGGTCGGCGGGTAGTCCATCGAGCCGGAGCAGTCGAGCATCAGGACGACCGCGGCGGAGCCGCCGGCGGCCGGCAGCGGGGTGGCGCGGGCGCCGCCGGTCCCGCCTCCGGTGGAGGTGACGGTCACGATCGCGTTGACGTCGCGACCGCCCTCCGGCAGGTACTCGTTCTGGTACACGTCCACCGAGAACTGCGGCCCGGTCGGCTTGGAGAAGTTGGCCATGGTGATTCGGCTCCTCGGCTCACGAGGGAAAGGGAAGATCGGGTCTCGGGGGGGGCTCGGGGGGTCTGGGGCCCGGTCCCGGCGGCCCGGGGCTCAGGGGATCGGGATCCCGGGGGCTCAAGGGCCCGGGATCCCGGGGGCCCAGAGGCCTTGGGGGCGCGGGGCCCTGGATCCCGGGGCCCCGGGCGGGGCGGGCGGGCGCGGGCTAGGCGGATCCTGCCCCGGGGGACGGGAGGGCGAACGGCAGCAGCGCGACCGTGATGTTGTCGTGCCCGCCGCCGTCCAGGGCGTGGCCCACCAGCACCTGCGCGGCGTGCAGCGGACGCTCGCCCGCGTCCGGCGGCAGGACCCGGGCCATGTCCGCGGCGCCCTCCGCGTAGTTCCACAGACCGTCGGTGCAGACCACGACCACCCCCGGCCGGTCCGGTTTGAACGCGGCGGTGTGCGGCTCCAGTTCGTACGAGTCGGCACCGAGCCAGCCGGTGATCGCGTGCGCCCGCTCGTCCGCGTACGCCTGTGCCTCGTTCATCAGGCCCGCCGCGACCATCTGCGCGGCCCACGAGTCGTCCTCGGTGAGCCGGGCCGGCGGCGCACTGCGGTCGTCCGGCACCCAGTAGGCCCGGCTGTCGCCGACCCAGCCGACGATCAGCAGCCCGCCGGCGACGATCGAGCCGACGATGGTGCAGGCCGGGGCGTTCTGGTGCTCCCGGTCCGCCGAGCTCGGCTCCGCCAGGGCGTCGACCGCCTCGGCGGCGGCCACGATGGCCTCGTGCATGCCCTGCTGCGGGTGCGTGCCGCGCGGCAGCGCCGCGACGAGCACGTCGCGGGCCGCGGCCGCCGCGGCGCTGGACGCCTCGTCGGGGCGGGTCGCCGAGGAGACGCCGTCGCAGACGACGGCGAGCGCGGCGGGGGACCCGTCCGGCAGGACGGCCTGCGCGACGGCGAAGGAGTCCTCGTTGCGGTGGTGCCGCAGACCCCGGTCGCTGACCGCGGCGACCGCGGGCAGTTCCTGCTCCATGTGGTCCCGCTCGCGCGGCTGCGCGTGACCGCAGTGCTCGCAGTACCCGTCCCCGTCCACCCGCCCGGCCCGGCAGGCCACGCAGACCTTCCCCCCGTCGCCCGCGGCCCCGGTCCCGGCCGCCGGCTCGGTCGCGGTCGGGGGTGCGGTCCCGGCCGGGGCTGCGGGCCCGGTCGGGGGTGCCGGCTCGGCCGGGGGTGCCGGCTCGGCCTGCAGGGCGGCGCGCGGGTCGGGTGCGGCGAGCGTGAAGTCGTCGTCGGTGGAGGCGGATCCGCTACCCGGTCCCACCCCGGCTCCGGCTCCGGCCCCTGCACCGGATCCGCTCGGTGCGGGTGCGGGTGCGGGTGCGGGTGCCGGCGCCTGGGGCGGTGCCGCAGGTGCCTCGGCTGCTCCGGGCGTGGTCGGGGCGGCGGGCGCGGCCGGGCCGGCCGGGCCGGCCGGGCCGCCCGGTGCCGGTGCCGGGGGGACCTCGTCCGTGCGGACCGGGATCGTCGGGAGGTCGCGGCCGCCCGAGTCGGTGCCCGGCAGGTCGCCCGGATGCTGGGTCGCCGTGGTGAGCGACTGGGGGTCGCGGGGCGGCGGCTCCGGCCAGTCCACGGGCAGGGCGATCGGGACCGTCGGCCGGTCCGGCTGGGGGCTCACGGCCGACAGGTCGTAGCCGCACGCCCCGCAGAAGCGGTCGCCGGACTCGAGCGGCTCCGAGCAGCCGGGGCAGGTCCCCAAGGGATGCGGGGGCTTGGGCTTCAGGGACATACTCACACCCACGTCCTGGGGCGGAAGCGGTTGGCCCGCTCCACCAGTTCGATCCTCTCATCGCCCTGCTGGGCGAGCCGGGCGAGCACCCGGTACGAGCGTTCGAGGCCGAAGCGCAGTCCGCGCTCGTCCAGTTCGCTGCCGAGCAGCACGGTGCCGGCCGGGCCCGCGCCGGGGCTGCCGGACAGCACCCAGTCGAGGGCCGTGCCGAGCACTTCGGTCGCCAGCCGCTCGCGGCGCACCGCGTCCAGGCCGAAGCCCTGCAGCGCCGAGACCTGCGCCGCGGCGGCGGTCAGATCGGCGCCCAGCGGCTCGTTCGTCGGCCGGCGGCGCAGCCGGGCCCGAACGGCGGCGACCCGGGCGGCCGTGTAGTGGATCGACGACTCCGGCACGGACTCCAGGGTGCGCACCGCGCCCGCCCGGTCACCGGCCGCGAGCTGGACCCGGGCCAGCCCGAAGGCGGCGCTCACGTAGCTGGGGTCGGTCGCCCACACCAGGCGGTAGTACTCCGCCGCGTTGTCCAGCTGGCCGAGCACCTCGGCACAGACGCCGAGCGCCAGCTTGGGCGCGGGCTCGCCGGGAAAGGCGTCGTAGATCGCGTCGAAGGAGAGCGCGGCGTTCTCCCGGTCGTCGCCGGCCAGCGAGGTCACGCCCCGGTACCAGACCACCCGCCAGTCGTCGCCGTGGCCCTGCTCCAGGGCGGCGAGCGCCTGCCCGGCTGCCGCGAGGTCGCCCATCTCCAGGCGCGCCCGCAGCTCGCGGAGCCGCAGTTCGAGCGAGGGGACCGGTGCCGCGTGCAGGGCGGTGAGCAGTTCGCCGGGGGCGGCGGCGAGCAGACCGGCGAGGAAACCGGCGTTGGGGTCGCCCGGGTCGACCCGGGGCACCGGCAGGGCCAGCGCGGTCGCCGCCACGTCGAGCGGGCGCAGGAAGCTGCCGCCGCGCCCGACGACGGCGGTCGGCAGGGTCTTCCGGCGGCCGCGCCGGGTTTCGCGCGCGCCGAGGACCGACACGTCCTCGGTGAGCTCGGCGAACAGCTCGGTGTCGGTCACCCGTGTCTCCGCGCCGAACAGGGTCGACAGGGCAGGCCTCGGCCGGCCCGACTGCAGGGCGACGACCTCGCGCAGTACGCCCGTCAGCTGTTCGGCCATCTCCTGGGCGGAGCCGAAGCGACGGGCCGGGTCGGGGTCCGTGGCCCGCACCAGGAAGCGGTAGAACGACTCGTAGGTCCGCAGGACGTCGATGCCGTCCGGCTCGGGCAGCGAGTCCACGAAGACGTTCGTGTAGCCGTGGAAGTCGAAGGTGAGGACGGCCAGCGTGCGCGCCACCGTGTAGAGGTCGCTGGCCACGGACGGGCCGACCTCGGCGACCTCGGGGGCCTGGTAGCCGACCGTGCCGTAGATCGCCGACTCCTCGTCGTCCATCCGCCGGACCGCGCCCATGTCGATGAGCTTCAGCTGGTCCTCGGTCTGGATCGCGTTGTCGACCTTGAAGTCGCAGTACAGCAGGTTGCGGCTGTGCAGATGCCCGAGCGCCTCCAGGGCCTCGATGCCGTACGCGCAGGCCTGCTCGACGGGCAGCGGGTCGCGCCGCCCGTCCGGGGTGCGCCGGTCGTTGGCGATCTCCTTGAGGGACTTGCCGCCCACGTATTCCATGACGATGTAGCCGTCCATGGAGCCGGTGCGCTGGTCCAGGTGCTCGACGAAGTTGTAGATGCGGACGATGTTGGAGTGCTCGATCTCCGCGAGGAAGCGGCGCTCGGAGATCGCCGCGGCCATGGCGTCCTGGTCTCCGGTGTCGAGCAGGCCCTTGAGGACGACCCAGCGGTCCGAGACCGCCTTGTCGACGGCCAGGTAGACCCAGCCGAGGCCGCCGTGGGCGAGGCAGCCCGCCACCTCGTACTGCCCGTGCACCACGTCACCGGCGCGCAGCTTCGGCACGAAGGAGTACGGGTGGCCGCACTTGGTGCAGAAGCCCTCGGTGCGGCCCGGCCGCTCGCCGCGCGAACGGCCCACCGGGGCACCGCAGTCGGAACGCGAGCAGAATCGCTTCCTCTCCGGTACCTCCGGGTTCTCCATCACCGCCGCGCGCGGGTCGGGGCGCGGCACCTCCGGCACCGTCACCAGCCCCGCGCCCAGCCGGCCCCGCCCCGACTGGCCGCCCGTCGAACCCGAGCTGCGCACCGACACCGAACGGGCGGTGCTCCGCCCCGACAGCGAGCGCGAGAGCCGCCCGGACACCGAACGCCGGGAGGCCGAGGACCGCGACGAGCGGGTCGAGCGCGCCGAACCGCGCGACGAGGCCGCCGAGCCCGAACGGGCCGAATCGGGGCCCGCCGTCAGCCCGGTCGGCGTCGACCGCAGCATGCCCCCGGGCGCGACGACCGGGGCGAGGCCGCAGGTGTCGCAGTACAGCTCGCCGCCCCCCATGTCCTCGTACGAGCCCTCGCAGGCCGGTCGCTGACAGCTGCTCACTCCGGTCTCCCCGCTCACCACTGGTTCCCCCCGCCGTCCCTCGGCCCCGACAGCACCTCGGCCGCCGCGTGCTGGTAGCGCAGCACCGCCTGCTCGGCGGCCCGCAGGTCACAGGGGGCGCTCCACAGCATCCGGCGGGCGGTGTCGTACCGCTCGATCAGCAGCGGATCCTCCGCCGCGCCGAGCCGGGCCACCTTGGCCTTGTACGCGTCGAGCCTGCCGCGCAGCTCGGCGCGGACCGCCAGCGGCGCGGTCACCGCCGTCAGCGACTCGCGGGCCCGCAGCAGTTCGTCCTCCGCCTCCCGCTCCAGGGAGTCCAGGAGCGGCGAGAGGCGGTGCCACCGGGCGTGCCTGCGGTGCTCGGCGGCCATGGCGAGCCGCTCCTGGAGCGCCGTCGGCGGTCCGCTGACGGCGGGCACCTCCGAGGCGGCGATCTTCGCGAGCACCTCGCCGCGGGCCGCCCTGGCCTCCGCGAGCGTACGGTCCGCCCGGGACAGCACGTCCCGCAGCCGCAGCAGCCGGTCCTCCGAGTCCTGCCGGACCTGGAGCACCGCCTCGATCTCCCGCCGGATGTCCTCCAGGGCGCGGGCCGCCGTGTCGTACCGCCCGGTGTCGGGGCGGCCGCCGCCGGGCGCCGAACTGCCCGGCGCGGGCACCCAGAAGGCCAGCGGGTCGGACACGACCTGCGCACGCAGCGCCGACAGCTCCGCCGTGATCTCCGCCAGTTCGTCGCCGGCCGGGTGCTCGCCCGGCCGCACGCCGACCGAGTGCGCCAGGGACCGGGTGCGGCCGAGCTCGGCGGCCAGCAGGTCTATCCGGGCGGGCAGCGCCGACCAGACGGCGTCGGCCGTCACCACCACGTCGAGGGAGGACGCGTACAGCTCGTTCATCCGCCGGACGAGTCCGTCCAGGGTGAAACGCTCGGACAGCCCCTCCTGCTCCCGGGCCGCGCCCGCGACGTGCACGCTCTCCCCGCGCAGCCGGTCGGTGAGCTCGGTCAGCTCCTCCCGCCCGGGCCAGCGGCGCCGGGACCGCAGCTCACGGGCGTCGTGCAGGGCGGCCGTGTAGGCGTCGAAGCAGGCCCACAGCAGGGTGATCGTCCGCTCGGTGGTCTGCCAGCGGTCCCGGGTCGTGCCGGTCAGCTCGGCGCCCTCGAGCAGCCTGCGGCCGGCGTGGTCCTGGAGCGCGAGCAGCGAGTCCTCGACCGCCTTGTGCTCCGCGCCGAGGCGCGCCAGCGCACGGTCCACCTCGTCCCGGTCCATCACCGGCCCGGGGGGTCCCGCGACGCCCATCGATCACCTCTCGCTTCTACTTGTACTTGGGTGCGGGCGGCCCGGATATGCCGGGCAGGTCCGCCTTCAGCCACTTCGCGTACGCAGCCTGCCAGGGGCCCTGCCGGTACTGCACGAGCACCTGGTTGACCCGACGGACCAGGTCGTCGTTGCCCAGCTTGGCGGCCACCCCGTAGTACTCGGTGGTGAAGGGCCTTCCCTTCAGCTCGACCGCCGGGTCCTGGGCCGCCTGGCCGGCGGCCAGCGCGTTGTCCGTGAGCACCGCGTCGACCTCGCCCATCTGGAGGCGGGCCAGGCAGTCCAGCTGGTTCGGCACGGTCAGCAGGTCGGGGTCGTCCTTGGTGCCGTCGCCCACGTCCTTGTAGACCGCGCCGAACGACTTCTCCTCCAGGGCCTCGTGGGCCGTGGATCCCTCGGCGGTGCAGATCCGCTTGCCGCTCAGGGAGTTGTCGTATCCGGTGATGGGGGAGGACTTGGGGGCGAGGATCTGCTGGCCGGCCTGGAAGTAGGCGGTGGAGAAGGCGACCTGCTGGATCCGCTTGCAGTTGATGGTCATCGTGCGCACCACGAGGTCGACCTTGTCGCTCTCCAGGGCGGCGATGCGCTGGTTGGTCGGGATGGTGCGGAAGATGATCGCGTTCTCGTCGCCGAGTATCCCCTTGGCGATGGCCTTGGCCAGGTCGATGTCGAAGCCCTGCAGTTCGCCGGGGGTCTCCCGGGCCGAGCCGTCGGCGAGCCGGGTGACCGTGGGCGGCGTCCTGAAGCCCCACTTGTAGCTGGACTGGTCGACGCCCACGACGAGCTTGCCGCGCTCCTTGATCCGGGCGACCGCGGGGCCGTCGGCGGCCGAGGGGGTGAGCGAGGCCTCGGGGTCGCGGCAGGTCTCCGCCTGCTCCGCGCTGACCTGGATCCCGCGGCCCACGCCCGGCCCCGGGCCGGCCGGGCCGGCCGGCGCGTCGGCACCGGCCCGCGGCAGCGCGAACAGGGCCAGCGAGGCGGTCAGTCCGCAGGCCACGGCCATGGCCCCGACCCCGCCCCAGCCCCGCAGCCGCGCGAGGCCGCGGGGGGCCGGCCGGGACGCGTACCCGGAGCGGCCGGGCAGGGCGCCCCGCCGGCCCGTGTGTCCGGCGCCGTCCGGTACCGCGCCCGTTCCGCTCGTCTGCTCGACGCCGTCCGGCATCCCGCCCCCTCTCACCGGTACTCCGACAGTCTGCGGTTGACGCCCGCCACGGCGCACACCGCGGCGAGCACGCCGAGCGCGGCCGCGCCGAACGGCAGGCCCGTCAGCGCGTCCCGGCCGCCCTCGGCGGCGCGGGTGAACTCGTCCTGCTCGTGCGCGAGAGCGCGGCCGAGGGCCGCGTCGACCTGGTCGAAGGACTGGCCGGTCGAGTCCGTGGTGCCGATGATGCGGTTCATCGCGCCGGTGAAGTCGCCGGCGTCGTCGAGGACCCGGGCCTGCTCGTGGCGCTTGCGCCACTCGCCGGTGCGGGCGGCGGCCTCGGTGAGCGGGCCGCTCCCGGCCTCGTCGTCGGCGAGCCGCCGCGCCGCGTCCAGCGCGGAGCCCAGCGCGGCGACGCTGCTCGTGTAGTCGGCCTCGTACTTGTCGCGCTTGCCGTCCTCGGTGAGCACCGCGCCGCGCGCGACCACGGCCAGGTTCTCGTTGGCCCGGGCCTTCAGGGAGTTGATCCGGGCCTCGTTGAGCACCTGGAGGGACTCCTGGCCGTGCGCCCGGGCGTCGTCGAGACCGGCCCGGGCCAGGGCGTGCCCGGCGAGCAGCCACAGCGCGACGGCCACGCAGGCGGCGCTCGCGGCGAGCAGGCCGCGGTTGAACACCCGGTTGGTCATCGCGTAGTTGCGGCGCTGGGCCCAGGCCAGGAAGGCCAGGGCGAGCGCCCCGAGGGACAGCGACAGGAACGGCCAGGCACGGGCTTCGTCGTCGTCCCGCCCGAGCCGCCCGGTCTCCAGCGCGTAGAGGCGCTCGGCGGCGGGCAGCAGCTCGCGGCTCATCGTCTGGTTCGCGTACCGCAGATAGGCGCCGCCGAGCGGCAGGCCCTGCCGGTTGGCGGCGCGGGCGCGCTCGACCAGGCCCGTGTAGCGCGGCAGGTGTTCGTTGAGCGTGGCGATCTCGCGGGCCGCGTCGCCGTCGGCGTCCGTGCTGGCGGCGGCCCTGACGAGCAGCCGGGAGGCGGTCGTGACGTCGTCCGTGTACCGCTCGCGGATCTGGGCGGACTCCTGCGGGCCGGCCAGGAATCCGCTGGCCGCGGTGGCGTCCGCGTCCGCGAGCGAGCGGTAGATGTCGGCGGCGTCGGCGCTCAGCGGCTGGCTGCGGCCCACCACGTCGTCCGCGTACGAGGCGCGGTCGGCCACCTCGAAGGACGTCACCGCCCCGAAGGCGAGGACCAGGAGGGCCAGGAGGGCGCCGAGGATGCGCAGCCGGCCCGGCTCGGTCGTGGCGGCCCGGCGCAGGATCTCGCGTCCCTGCGCCCAGGCACCGGGCGCGGCGGGCGGCGGCACGGCTCCGGCGCCGGCTCCGGACGGCAGGGGCCGGCCCGGCGGTCCCGGCTGTGCGGGCACACCGGGGCCCGGCCGCGCGGCCGCGGCGGTGGCGCCGGGCGCCGCCGGGGCGGCGGCCGCGTTCGGCGGGTATGTCACGTGACCTCCCCCTCGGTCTGAGACGTCGACCCGTCCTGCCGGTGGAGCGGTGGACGACTACCCGGCCAGCAGTATGGCCGCAGCGTCCGTCCCGCACACCGGGAATGACCTGATCTTGTTCCTATCGTGCCCCATGCGTCCGCTGCTTCCGCAGGCGAACCCCCCTTCGCATCCCTGTCACCTTGAATACGTCGGGCGGCCGGAATCGGTTCCACCCCGAACGTCCTCGAACGAGTGAACATGCGTGCGGGGCGCCCCCGGAGGGACGCCCCGCCACACCCGGCACGGCTCAGGACGCGTAGTGCTCCCGCAGCCGTGCCGCGGCCGCCCCGGACGCCCCCACGGCGTCCAGGGCGAGCAGGCCCGCGCCGAGCACCGGCGGGGCGGTCACCACACCGACCACCGCCTTCGGCGCCTTCACGGCGAGCAGTTCGGCGATCCGCCCGTCGAGCCGCGGATGCCGGGCGGCCAGCACGCTGCCGCCCAGCACCACCGGCGCCGCGTCGTCGAGCAGCCCGAGCCGCCCGAGGGCCACCGAGGCCAGCGCCACGACCTCGTCGGCCAGCCGGTCCTCCAGCGCCTGGGCCACGGCGTCGCCCTCCGCGCTCGTCCGGAAGAGCACCGGCGTCAGTTCGTGCTTGCGCTCCATCGGGATGCGCCCCAGGTGCAGCGCCTCGATCAGCGCGTACATCGTGGGCAGGCCGAAGTGCCCCGGCAGGCTGCGGGCCAGTTCCGTGGGTTCGCCCCGCCCGTCCTCGGCGCGCGCGGCGAACCACAGCGCCTCGTCGGCGAGACCTCCGCCGCCGCCCCAGTCGCCGGAGATCTTCCCGATCGCGGGGAAGCGGGCGGTGCGCCCGTCCGGCAGCATGCCGACGCAGTTGATGCCCGCCCCGCACACCACGGCCACACCCCGCGGCTGGTCGATCCCGGCGCGCAGGATGGCGAAGGTGTCGTTGTGCACCTGGATGGAGCGGCTCCAGCCGCGCGCCTCCAGGGCCGCGGTCAACGCGGCCTCCTCCACCGGCAGATCGGCGTTGGCGAGGCAGGCCGCGACATGCGCGAACACCGGCTCGGCCCCCGCGGCCAGGCACGCCCGCCCGACGATCTCCGCGATCGTGTCGAGGGCCGTCCCGACCCCCACCACCGGCGGCTGGAACCCGCCGCCGCGCGCCGCGCCGAGGACGCTGCCGTCCGGCGCCAGGACCGCGACGTCGGTCTTGCTGTTGCCGGCGTCTATCGCCAGCAGCGTTCCGTTCAGGCCCACGCCAGGTGCTCCCGGTTGTGCGCGATCAGCCGGTCGGTCAGCCCGTCGGCACGGTCGAACTGCCCCACCAGCGGGTGCGCCAGCAGGGCCTTGAACACCCGGTCGCGGCCGCCGCGCAGGGCGGCCTCCAGGGCCAGGTCCTCGTAGCCCGTGACGTGCGCGATCAGCCCCGCGTACAGCGGGTCGACCGGCGCCACCGGCAGCGGCGCGGTGCCGTGCGGCCCCACCGCCGCCTGCACCTCGATGACGGCGTCGTCCGGCAGGAAGGGCAGCGTTCCGTTGTTGTACGTGTTCACCACCTGGTGGGGCGAGCCGCCGCCGCCCAGCAGGGCGGCGGCCAGGTCCACGGCCGCCTCCGAGTAGTAGGCGCCGCCGCGCTTGGCGAGCAGTCCGGGCTTCTCGTCGAGCGCCGGGTCCCCGTACATCTCCAGGAGCTGCTTCTCCATCGCCGCGACCTCGGCCGCCCGGGAGGGCTTTGTGCGCAGCTCCTCCACGACGGCGTCGTGCGCGTAGAAGTAGCGCAGGTAGTACGAGGGGACGACGCCGAGCCGGTCCACCACGGAGCGCGGCAGGCGCAGGTCGCCGGCGACGGCGTCGCCGTGCTCGGCGAGCAGCCGGGGCAGCAGGTTCTCGCCGTCCGGGCCACCGAGCCTCACGCCGGTCTCCCAGGTGAGGTGGTTGAGCCCCACGTGGTCGAGGTGCACCTCGGCCGGGGAGACGCCGAGCAGCGCGGCGAACCTGCGCTGGAAGCCGATCGCCACGTTGCACAGGCCGACCGCCTTGTGCCCGGCCTGGAGCAGCGCCCGGGTCACGATGCCCACGGGGTTGGTGAAGTCGATGATCCAGGCGTCCGGGTTGGTGCGGCGGACCCGCTCGGCGATGTCCAGGACCACCGGGACCGTGCGCAGCGCCTTGGCGAGGCCGCCGGCGCCGGTGGTCTCCTGGCCGACGCAGCCGCACTCCAGCGGCCAGGTCTCGTCCCGCTCCCGGGCGGCCTGTCCGCCGACCCGCAGCTGGAGCAGGACCGCGTCGGCGCCCTCGACGCCGGCGTCGAGGTCCGAGGTGGTGACGATCGTCCCGTCGTGGCCCTGCTTGGCGAAGATCCGCCGGGCGAGGCCGCCGACGAGGTCGAGCCGGTCGGCGGCCGGGTCGACGAGGACGAGTTCGGTGATGGGCAGGGTCTCGCGCAGGCGCGCGAATCCGTCGATCAGTTCGGGGGTGTAGGTGGAGCCGCCCCCCACGACAGCGAGTTTCATAACGTCGGCTAGCCCTTCACTCCGGTCAGTGTGACGCCCTCGACGAATGCCTTCTGAGCGAAGAAGAAGACGAGGATCACGGGGGCCATGACCAGCACGGTCGCGGCCATGGTCAGATTCCAGTCGGTGTGGTGCGCGCCCTTGAAGGACTCCAGGCCGTAGCTCAGGGTCCACGCGCCGGGGTTCTCGGAGGCGTAGATCTGTGGCCCGAAGTAGTCGTTCCAGGCGGCGAAGAACTGGAAGAGCGCGATCGCCGCGATGCCCGGTCTGGCCATCGGCAGGACGACCCTCAGGAGGGTGCGCAGTTCGCCGCAGCCGTCGACCCTGGCCGCGTCGAGGTACTCGTTGGGGATGGTCAGCAGGAACTGGCGCAGCAGGAAGATGGAGAACGCGTCGCCGAAGGCCATCGGGATGATGAGCGGCCACAGCGTGCCGGACAGGTCCAGCTGCTTGGCCCAGAACAGGTACATCGGGATGACCACGACCTGCGGCGGCAGCATCATCATCGAGATGACCAGCATCAGCGCCAGCCGGCTGCCGCGGAAGCGGAACTTGGCGAGCGCGTACGCCACCGGGACCGAGGACACCACGGTGAGGACGGTGCCGAGGCCCGCGTACACCAGGGTGTTGCGCCACCAGGTGAGGAAGCCGGGAGTTTCGAGGACGCGGGTGTAGTTGTCCCACTCCCAGGTGTCGGGGGTGAGGTCGCGGGTGAGTGCCTGCTGGTCGCTCATCAGCGAGGTGAGCAGGACGAAGACGAAGGGCAGCACGAAGAACAGCGCGGCGGCGACGCCGAGCGAGTGCACCGCGATCCAGTGCAGGACCGTCTTCCGGCGGGCGGTGCGGGCGGCCGGGGTGGCGCCGGTCTTCCGTGTCCCGGGGGCCGCTTCGGGCGCGGTGGGCATGTCGAGGAGTCGGCTCATGGATTCAGTCACCTGCCTGGACGAGGCCGCCGCGGCGGCGCATCAGCAGCGCCGTGAAGGCCATGGCCAGGGCGAAGAGGACGAGGGCGGTGGCGCAGGCCGCTCCGTAGTCGAAGCGCTGGAAGCCGAGGTTGTAGACGAGCTGCGGCAGGGTCAGCGTGGACTTGTCCGGGTAGCCGGGCTCGAACTGCTGGCCGGAGCCGCCGATGACGCCGGAGGCGACCTTTCCGGCGACGAGCGGCTGGGTGTAGTACTGCATGGCCTGGATGACCCCGGTGACCACGGCGAACATCACGATCGGCGAGATGTTCGGCAGCGTGACGTAGCGGAACCGCTGGAAGGCGGACGCCCCGTCGAGCTCGGCGGCCTCGTACTGCTCCTTCGGCACGTCGAGCAGCGCGGCCATGAAGATGACCATGAGGTCGCCGACGCCCCACACCGCGAGCATGGTGAGCGCGGGCTTGGACCAGGCGGGGTCGTTGAACCAGGCGGGGGCCGGGATGCCCAGCCCTTCGAGGACCGAGTTCAGCGGCCCGGTGCCGGGGTTGAGCAGGAAGACGAAGGCGAGGGTCGCCGCGACCGGTGGTGCCAGGTAGGGCAGGTAGAACAGGGTGCGGAAGACCCCGGCCCCGGTCCTGATCCGTGTGATGAGCATGCCGACGCCGAGCCCGAAGACGACCCGGCAGGCCGTCATCACGACCACCAGCCAGAGGGTGTTGCGCAGGGCCGGCCAGAACAGCGGGTAGTCCCGGAAGACGTACGTCCAGTTGTCCAGGCCGTTGAAGGACGGCGCGGCGAAGCCGTCGTAGTCCATGAAGGAGAAGTAGACGGTCGAGATCAGCGGGTACGCGAAGAAGACGCCGAAGCCGATCAGCCAGGGCGACAGGAACGCCGCCGTGCGAAGCGCCGAGCGACGGCGCTTCGAGCGCAGGGTGTGCGTGCTCATCGGGCTACTTCGCCTTGGCGATGTCGGTGTCGATCTGCTGTGCGGTCTTCTCCAGGCCGCCCCGCAGGTCGGTCACCGAGCCCTTCTCGTACTGGAGGGCGAAGTCCTGGAGGGTGTTGAGGTAGGTCGCGCCGTTGACCGCGCCCGCCGGGGTGTTGGACCTGGGGTGCCGGGCGATGTCGAGGAAGGTGGTGAAGCGCGGGTCGAACTTCAGGTTCGGGGACTTCAGGGCCTCGAAGGTGGAGGGCACGTTGCGGATGCCGTTGGCGAAGGCGACGACGGCCTCGGTGTCCGTGGTCATGAACCTGACCAGCTCCCAGGCGGCGTTCTGCTTCCTGCTCTGCGGGGCGATGCCCATGATCGTGCCGGACAGGAAGCCCTTGCCGTACTCGCCGGCCCGGCTGTCCGGGACGGGCATCGGGGCGACGCCGATCTCGAACGGCACCTTGGCGTCGGTGGCCATGCCGAGCCGCCACTCGCCGTCGAGCTGCATGGCGACCTGGCCGGTGTGGAAGGGGTGCTTGGCGCCCCACTCGTCGCCGAAGGTGGTGCGGTACCGCTCCAGCCTGGCGTAGCCGCCGAGCTCGTCGACCAGCTTCTTCTGCGTGGTCATCATCTCGGCGACACCCGGGTCGCTCGCGACGGTCGACTTCCCGCTCGCGTCGAAGTAGGCCGGCCCCCAACCACCCAGGTAGTGCTCGGTGGTGGTCTCGTAGCCGTGGTAGTTCGGCATGAAGCCGAGCTGCTCGTAGCCGTCGCCCTTCGGCTTGGTGAGGCGCTTCGCGTAGGCGAGCAGCTCGGAGTACGTCCGCGGCGGCTTCGCCGGGTCGAGCCCGGCCTCCTTGAAGGCGGTCTTGTTGTAGTAGAGGCCGTAGGCGTCGGTGAGCAGCGGCATGGCGCACCGCTTGCCCTCGAACTGGGTGTAGTCGAGCAGCGTCTTCGGGATGGTCTTCTCGAGGTCGAGCTTCGACTTCTCGATGAAGGGCTTCAGGTCGGCGAAGGCGCCCGAGGAGCAGAACTTGCCGACGTTGGACGTGGTGAAGGACGAGACGACGTCGGGCCCCTTGGAACCACCGGTGCGCAGCGCCTGGTTGAGCTTGTCGTCGTTGATGTTGCCGACGACCTCCACCTTGATGTTGGGGTGCGCCTTCTCGAAGCGCTTGATGTTGTCGTTGATGGCCTGCACCTCGGAGGGGGCGGACCAGCCGTGCCAGAAGGTGATCGTGGTCTTCGCGGCGGGGTCGTCGGTCGCGCCGTTGTTCGCGGAGCCGGTACAGGCGGAGGCGAAGAGGACTGTCGAGGCGGTGGCGGCGAGGGCGGCGACGCGCCTGCGGGGGCGTGCGGGCATGACGAGTACTCCCTGGGACGGGTGGCGGCGGAGAGGGGTCGGGACGGTCTATCGGGAGGTGTCGAAGACCTCGTCGCGGGTGGCGGCGAGGGCGGATTCGAGCGCGCCGCGCAGGACGGGGTGCCGGTCGACGGCGGCGAGGACGAGCCGCGGCCGGGACGCGGCGAGGTCGGCGAGCTGGGCCTGGACCCGGGTGCGCAGCGGTTCGCCGCCGGGGGCGACGGCGGCGCCCGACAGGACGATCAGCTCGGGGTCGAGCACGGCGACGAGGGCGGCGAGGCCGGTGGCGAGGCGCTCGGCGTAGGCGTCGAGGAGCCCGGCGTAGCGCTCGTCGTCGGTGTGGCGCTCCACGGCTTCGCGGAGGAGCCGGGCCGCGACCTCGACGTAGGGCTGCTCGGGCGTGCGGATCCCGAGGGACTTGGCGATGCGGGGGACGGACTGCACCCCGGCGAGCTCCTGGAAGCCGCCGGAGTTGGCCTTGGCGACCTGCCGGACCAGCGGGGTGCCGGGCACGGGCAGGAAGCCGACCTCGCCGGCGCCGCCGGTGAAGCCGCGGTGCAGGCGTCCGCCGAGGACGAGCGCTGCGCCGAGTCCGGTCTCGTTCCACAGCAGCACGAAGTTCTCGTGACCGTGCGCGGCGCCGAGGCGCTGTTCGGCGATGGCGACGAGATTGACGTCGTTCTCGTACTCGAAGGGCATGGGGAGGGCGACGGCCAGCTCCGCGAGCAGGGTGGGCGAGTGCCAGCCGGGCAGGTGGGAGGCGTACCGCAGCCGGCCGGTGGCCGGGTCGAAGGCGCCGGGGGTGCCGATGACGAGACGGTGGACGTCCCCGAGGGTGATCCCGGCGTCCTTGGCGGCCCCGTCGAGGGCGTCGACGACCTGCCGGACCACGTCCTCGGCCCCGCGCCCGGGGGTGGGGACCTGGAACTCCCCGACGACCTCGCCGGTGACGTCGGCGACGGCGGCGTGGATGCGCTCGGGGCTGACGTCGAGTCCGGCGGCGTACGCGGCGCGCGGGTTGACCGCGTACAACTGTGCGTTCGGTCCCGGCCGCCCCTCGGTGGTGCCGGTGGCGACGACGAGGCCGGCGGACTCCAGGCGCGCGAGCAGCTGCGAGGCGGTCGGCTTGGAGAGGCCGGTCAGCTTGCCGATCCGGGTCCGCGACAGCGGCCCGTGCGCGAGCAGCAGGTCGAGCGCGGCCCGGTCGTTCATGGCGCGCAGCACGCGCGGGGTGCCGGGTGTTCCCGGAGTCGTACCGGCCATGGGGCTCACTCCACCTTGCGGGTGCACTGTTAGGAAAGTTTCCTATTGGGTTGGGAGGACCGTAAGGCCGCCGTCGACGGGGCGTCAATACCCCGGGTACGGCGCTCCCGCCGACGGCGGTCCCGGCACGGCCCCCAGGTCCCGGCACGGCCCCCAGGCCCCGGCGGCGGCGGTCCATGCCCTCTCGTGCGTACGCCCCGTCGGTCGGCAGAGACCTCGACGCACCGCGACGCGCTCCCCGACACCCTCCTCGCGACATTGTGGCCGACGCGCCGGCGCACGACGAAGGGGCGCCCCGCCGTCCCGGCGGAGCGCCCATTCGTCCGGCCCGTCCCCCGCAGGGGGCGGGCGGTGCTACTTCGTGATGTCCGGCTTCGGGAGCGGGGTCGCCGCCGCCGACTGCGGGGAGGAGGGGGAGGAGAAGGCGGACGGGGCCGACATGCCGGCCGTCGGGTCGGCGCCCGCGGCCTCCTCCGCCTGCAGCGGGATGCCGCCCACGATGCGGATGCCGGCGTGGTCCAGGGCGCGCTTGATGCGCCAGCGCAGTTCGCGCTCCACGCCCAGCCGCTTGCCGGGCATGGTCTTCGCCGACACGCGGACGGTCATCGAGTCGAGGAGCACCTCGGTCAGGCCCAGGACCTCCACCGGGCCCCACAGGCGCTCGTTCCAGGGCTCTTCCTTGGACATCGCCTCGGCGGCCTCGGTGATCACCTCGCGCACCCGGTCCAGGTCCTCCGTCGGGCGGACCGTCACGTCCACGGCGGCCGTCGCCCAGCCCTGGCTGAGGTTGCCGATGCGCTTGATCTCGCCGTTGCGGACGTACCAGATCTCGCCGTCGACACCGCGCAGCTTCGTCACCCGCAGGCCCACCTCGACGACCTCGCCCGAGGCGACGCCCGCGTCCACCGAGTCGCCCACGCCGTACTGGTCCTCCAGGATCATGAAGACACCGGAGAGGAAGTCCGTCACCAGGTTCCGCGCGCCGAAGCCGATCGCCACACCGGCGACACCGGCCGAGGCCAGCAGCGGCGCCAGGTCGATCTTGAAGGCGCCCAGGACCATCAGGCCGGCCGTGCCGAGGATCAGGAACGAGGCCACCGAGCGCAGCACCGAGCCGATCGCCTCCGAGCGCTGCCGGCGCCGCTCGGCGTTGACCAGGAGGCCGCCCAGGGCCGTGCCCTCCACCGCCTGTGCCGAGCGGTTCATGCGGTCGATGAGCTTGGTGAGCGCCTTGCGGACGAGCATCCGCATGGTGAAGGCCACGACGAGGATCAGCACGATCTTCAGGCCCGTGTTCAGCCAGGTGGACCAGTTCTGCTCCACCCAGCCCGCGGCGTTCGTCGCCTTCTCGGCCGCCTCGTCCAGCGTCACCGGAACTTGCGTCGGGTCGTCGGCGGCGCGCAGGGCGGCGGACCAGGACTCGGGCGGCACGGGGGGACCTCCAGGCAGGCGTTCGCAATCCATCCACACTAACGGGGGACCGTGGGTCCACCCGCCGTCATGGGCACACGTGTGCAGAGGGGAAGACGGCTCGCGGCCGGGGAAGACTCCCGTACGCGTCCCGATGTGGTCGAGAACACCCCAGGGCCGTTACCCGCACGTGGTGGCGCACGGGCCTGGCATGAGGAGAGACTGAGAGCAGTTCGTCCCGGCGCGAGCCACGCGCCGCCGGCGTCTTAGGAGGCATCCGTGCCGCATGTCCTGGTCCTCAACGCGTCGTACGAGCCGCTCGGCGTCGTACCGCTCCGCCGCGCGCTCGTCCTCGTACTGGAGAACAAGGCCCTCTGCCTCGAGGAGTCCGGCGCCTTCCTGCACAGCGAGAGCCGTGTCATCGCCGCGCCCAGTGTGGTGCGCCTGAAGCGGTTCGTGCGGGTCCCCTACCGGGGGCCCGTTCCCTTGACCCGCAGAGCGCTGTTCGCCCGCGACGGCGGACGCTGCATGTACTGCGGTGGCGTCGCAACCAGCGTCGACCACGTCATTCCGCGCAGCCGCGGGGGGACGCACGCCTGGGAGAACGTCGTGGCGGCCTGCCGCCGCTGCAACCACGTCAAGGCCGACCGGCACCTGCGCGAGCTGGGCTGGCGGCTGCGGCACCAACCGGCCCCGCCGACCGGACTGGCCTGGCGGATCATCGGAACCGGCCACCGCGACCCGCGGTGGCTGCCCTACCTCCAGCCGTACGGCGCGGACGACGCCCTGGCCCGGATCGAGTCCGTCGGCACCGCCCCCCAGCCTCAGGGGGCCGTGACGACGGGTTGAGCCGGGCCTTTCGCGTATCCGCCCGGTCGCGCGCCCGGGTCCTCCGGAGAGTCGGGTGCGGGAACGGGCGCCCGGGTCCTACGGGGAGTCGGGCGCCGGAGTCGTGCCCGGCTCCTGCTCCGTCGCGTCCCCCGGCTGCTCCGGCGCGGCCGGCCGCTCCTCCACCGCGTACGTCTCCACCGTCCACAGGGAGTAGCCGTACTCCGTGGCCCGTCCGTCCCCCTGCACCCGCAGGAAGCGGGTGCCGGCGGCGTCCATCCGGACCGACTCCACCCCGCCCCGGCCGTCGCGGACCGTCGCCGCCGTGCGCCAGGTGCGCCCGTCGGCGGAGACCTGGACGCGGTAGCGGGAGGCGTGGGCGTCCTGCCAGTGCAGCACCACCCGCCCTATCCGGGCGGACTCGGCCAGCTCCATCTGCCACCAGGCGCCGTCCTCCGGGGGCGAGGACCAGCGGGTCGCCGGGTCGCCGTCCAGGGCGTGCGCGGCCGGGAAGTCCGGCGTCTCGTCGCCCGAGGACGAGGCCGTCGCCGTACGGGCCAGGTCCGGCCCGCCGGTACGGGGGAACGCCCGCACCGTCAGGACCCGCTCCTCGCCCGCGAACGCCACCGGGACGGTGTACGAGCCGGCCGGCACGTCCGCCGCCACCGACACCTCCAGGGGGACCGTCGCCCGGGCGCCGCGCGGCACCACGGCCTCCTTCGGCAGCCGGACCGTGATCCCCTTCGGCGCGCGGGCGGTCAGCGCCCCGCGCACCTCCGAGGCCCGCCGCCCCTCCAGGACCACGTCCACCCGCTGTGCCGGGCCGCCGATCTCGGCGTCCGTCTCCGCGCGGGCCAGTTCGAGCCCTGCCCGCGGCTCGTCGGCGAACCACGGCACCAGGGACCGCACCCGGCCGGGCCCGCCGCTCCACACGATCCGCAGCGCGTCGGCCCGCAGCCCCCTCAGGTCCGCCTGGGTCCAGCCGGACGCGGCCAGCGGTCCGAGCCGGCGCCAGCCCTCGCCGGGCACGTACGCCTCCAGGACGCCGCCGGCGCTCCCCGGCTCGGTCATCACGGTGAGCGTCTCCACCGGCCGCGAGCGGTCCAGGCGGACCGTGTACGCGTCCGGCGCGGCGTCCTCCCGCACCCCGGCGGCGCGGTCCCGGCCGGCGCCCGTCCAGGCCGCCGACTCCTCGGCCGCCCGGGTCAGGAAGGCGTCGAGGACACCCTTGCCGACGGTCACCCCGCCCGGCTTCAGCCCGGCGCGCCGCCGTTCCAGGTCCAGCTGGGCCCGCCAGGCGCCGGCGCCGTCGCCGCGGCCCTGGGCGAGCAGCATGTCGACGGCCGTCTCGCCCGCCGCGCCGTAGCGCGCGAGCCGGTCGAGCCAGGGGCCGGTCTCGGTGCCGAGCGCCCCGCCCGCCGTGTCCCGCAGGCGCGCGGGCGCCTCGCGCATGACCGTGAACGCGGCCCGCAGCTCCCGCGCGGCCCTGTCCCGGGCCGCCGGGTCGCGCCCGGCCCGGCTCGCCCAGAAGGCGGCCGTGAGCGGTTTCAGGTAGGCCGACTCGCCGTCCGGGTCGAGGATCGAGGAGGCCCCGTTCCCGGCGAGCGCCCGCAGCGCCTCGCGGGCCCTCGGTTCCGGTCCGGCGAGCTCGTCGACGGCGGCCCGCCAGGACTCGTCGGGGCGGTAGCCCTTGGGGTTCCAGGCGTAGTCGGCGGTGGTGAACAGGGCCACCCGGGAGGCCGCGGCCTGTTCCATGCCGGTGGCGAGGAAGCCGGCCGAACCGGCGGCCACGGCCGGCGCGCGGCCGGTCGCCGGGCCGAGGAAGAGCCGGTCCTGGGCGTAGTCGTTGACCGGGTAGTTGTCCATGGTGACCAGCGGGTGGCGCAGCGCCGCGCGGGCTCCGGCCAGCTCGCCGCCGGTGATGGTGCGGGGCACCGCGCCGACGCCCGTCCAGGCCACCTCCACGCGCGCGTCGAGGGCGTCGGCGAGCGCGGTGCGGTAGTCGGTGACGCCGTCCTGGTAGTACTCCGTCGGCACCACCGAGAGCGCCGCCGCCCCCGGGTGCCGCTCGACGAGGTGCCGGGACAGGGCGTTCGCCACGCGCGCGTGGGCCCGCGCCGCGGCCTCGGGGCCGCGACCGAAGGTGTCGGCGTCGTCGGAGCAGGACCACTCGCTGTAGCTGACGTCCTGGAACTGCACCTGGAAGGCGCGCACCCCGAGCGCCCACATGGCGTCGGTCTTCCTCATGAGCGCCTTCAGGTCGGCGTCGGAGGAGAGGCACATGGCCTGGGCGGGGGCCACGGCCCAGGCGAGCGTCACGTGGTTGGCGGCGGCCCGGGCGGCGAGCTCGCGGAACGCGGCCCGCTCGGCGGCCGGGTAGGGCTCTCGCCACAGCGCGCGGCGGTACGGGTCGTCCCCGGGGGCGTACAGGTAGCGGTTCTGCTTGGTGCGGCCCATGAAGTCGAGCTGGGCGAGCCGGTCCGCCTGCGACCAGGGACGGCCGTAGAAGCCCTCGGTCAGTCCGCGTACGGCGGTGGCCGGCCAGTCGCGGACCACCACGCCCGGAAGCGATCCGTCCGGCCCGACGAGTTGACGGAGTGTCTGGACGGCGTGGAAGAGCCCGTCCGGGCCGGCTCCGTCGAGCACGACGGTGTCCCGGCCCTGGACCCGGCCGGTCGCGAGCCGGTAGCCGCCGTCCGGCAGGTCGCCCCGGGCGGGCACCCGCAGGGCGCGCAGCGCGGCCTCCGTTTCGAGGGTGTCGCCGACCCGGATCAGCGGGCCGCGCCCGGGCGCCGTCGTGTGCACGGTCCGCACCCCGGCCGCCCGGAGCAGTTCGCGCAGCGCCGTCACGGCGTACGGGTCGGCGTCGGAAGCGGTGAGCAGCGTCACCTCGGAGCCGAGGGGGACGGCCGGTCCCGCGCTGGTCAGGGACTGCGGCCGGGGCCACACGCCGGACGTCGTGCCCACCGAGGGGGCCGCCGGCTTCGCCGCCGCGTCGGGGGCGGTCACGGGGGAGGGGGCGCCGGGCGACGCGTAGGCGCCGCCGGGGGCTGCCGTGCCGAGGAGGCCGCCGATGACCGCGACCGCCACGGCCGTCGCCGTCCGCTTCCTGTGTCCGGGCTGCACAGGCGCTCCCTTCGGTCCCGTGGGTCACAAGTGGGTTACGACCCCACCACCCGGGCCGACGGAGTGTCAATGCGGCTGGTCGAACTGTCTGCTTTGCCCGGCGACCTTTCGGCGAGGTGGCACCGTTTCGCCAAATTCGGCCGGTAAAACGGGGAACGATGGGTAGGGCTCCACCAACTGTCCTGATGTCTTACCTGTCGAGACGAACCCGGAGATCCCGTGAACGCCACCGACCACGCCTGCAAACGGATACGCATTCCGAGGCAGGGCGTGCCGCTCACCAGTGAACCGCCCCTGGCCGATGCCACGCCCCTCATCAGCGAGCCGCCCCTCACCGAGGCGGTCCCCTTGACCAGCGAACCCACCGCCCGCACCACCGCGGGCGGTTCGGAGTCCCCAGGAGTGTGACGTGACCCTGGCCCGTCTCGCCGCCCTGCACGGCGTCGCCACCGAATACGCCCCCTCCGAGGGCGTCACGGTCACCGTGCCCGACGCCACCGTGGTGGCCGTCCTGCGCGCCCTGGACGTCGACGCGTCCACGCCGGAGGCCGTCGCCGCGGCGCTCGACGCGGCGGAGCGGACCGGCCGCGAGCGGCTGCTGCCGCCCACCGTCGTGCTGTGGCGAGAGGAGCCGGGGGAGCGGGAGGAGGCCGCCCGCGCCCCGGGACTCCGGCCGCCCCGCGGCCTGCCGCCGGGCACCCGGCTCACGGTCGGCACCGAGGACGGGCGGACCGTCACGGGCACCGACTGGAGCGGTCTGCCGCTCGGCGTGCACCGGCTCACCGCCCACGCCCCCGACGGGCGCCACGGCACCAGCACCCTGATCGTGGCGCCCGCGCGCGTGCCGGTCCCCGAGGGGCGCGCCTTCGGCCTGCTCGTCCAGCTCTACTCGCTGCTGTCCGCCCGCTCCTGGGGCATGGGCGACCTCGGCGACCTCCGGGAGCTGGCCGACTGGGCGGGCCGCACCCACGGCGTCGGCTTCGTGCAGGTCAACCCGCTGCACGCGGCCGTGCCCGCGGCGCCCGCCGACCCCTCCCCGTACCGCCCCTCCTCGCGCCGCTTCCCCGACCCCGTGCACCTGCGAATCGAGGACGTCCCCGAGTACGCGTACGTCGACCCGGCCCGGCGCGAGGACCTCGACCGGATCCTCGCCGAGGCGGCCGAACTGCGCGAACGGGTCCTCGGCAAGGGCGCCCTGATCGACCGGGACGCGGTGTGGGACGCCAAGCGGCGCGCCCTGGAACTCGTGCACACCGTGGAGCTCGGCCCCGGCCGCCGGGCCGCGTACCGGGACTTCCTGGCCGGACGCGGCCGGGCCCTGGAGGACCACGCCACCTACCAGGCCCTCGCGGAGCGCCACGGCCACCGGTGGCGCGAGTGGCCCGACGGCCTGCGCGACCCCGCCGGCGCCGAGGCGGCCGTGCGGGCGGACGCCGAACTCGCCGGCCGGGTGGACTTCCACTGCCGGCTCGCCTGGCTGACGGACCAGCAGCTCGCCGCCGCCGCGCACACCGCACGCGAGGCCGGGATGGCGGTCGGGATCGTCCACGACCTGGCCGTCGGGGTGCACCCGGACGGCTCCGACGCCTGGGCGCAGCAGCACGTGTTCGCCTCCGGCATGTCGGTGGGCGCCCCGCCGGACGCCTTCAACGCGCGGGGCCAGGACTGGGGCCTTCCGCCCTGGCGCCCCGACGCGCTCGCCGCCGAGGGCTACGCCCCGTACCGCGGTCTGCTGCGCGAACTCCTGCGGCACGCGGGCGCGCTGCGCATCGACCATGTGATGGGCCTGTTCCGGCTCTGGTGGGTGCCCGAGGGCGGCGAACCCACCCAGGGCACGTACGTCCGCTACGACTCCGAGGCGATGCTCGCCGTTCTCGTCCTGGAGGCCCACCGGGCCGGGGCGGCGGTCGTCGGCGAGGACCTGGGGACGGTCGAGCCGGGCGTCCGCGAGGCGCTCGCCCGGCGCGGGGTGCTCGGCACCTCGGTGCTCTGGTTCGAGCGGGACTGGGCCGGCACGGGCCGCCCCCTGAGCCCGGAGGACTGGCGGGCGGACTGCGTGGCCACCGCCACCACCCACGACCTGCCGTCCACGGCGGCCCGGCTCTCCGGCGCCCATGTGACGCTCCGCCACCGGCTCGGGCTGCTCTCCGGCGACCTGGAGCGGGAGCGCGTCCGGGACGGCGCCGAGACCGCCGAGTGGCTGGGCACGCTCCAGCGGCTCGGTCTGCTGCCGGAGGGGCCGGGCGACGAGGCCGCCGAGATCCGCGCGGTCCACCGCTTCCTGGCGGCCACCCCGGCGCGTCTGGTCGGGGTGTGGCTCCCGGACGCGGTGGGGGACCGCCGCCCGCAGAACCTGCCGGGGACCTGGGACGAGTACCCCAACTGGCGGCTGCCGGTGGCCGGCCCGGACGGCCAGCCGCTCTCCCTGGAGGAACTGGCCGCCGCGCCCCGTGCGCACGACCTGCTCCGGACCCTCGCGGAGCGGGTCGGAGCCCGTACGGCACCCCCGGGCGCGCGGTCCGTTTAGGGGTTCGCTACTTTTGCACCGTGGACAAGAAGAACGCCCTGCGCGCCGGCGCCGTCGCGGCCGGTACGACGCTGATGATGCTGCTCATGTCGTCCCCCGCGCTCGCGCTGACCCGCGACGACGGTGACGACCCGGCCCCCAAGCTGTCGGTCGTCGAGACCCTCGGTCTGTTCGTGGCCCTCCCGCTGGCTCTGTTCCTGGTGATCTGCGGCCTGGTCATGGTGCTCGACCGGTCCAAGGTTCGCGTCAAGAAGGGCTAGTCCCCCCTCTGCCGACGAGGGCGCCGCACGGTGATCGACCACCGTGCGGCGCCCTCGCGTGTCTCCGGCCGCCCCGCCCCCGGCGGGCCCGGGGCGCGCCGGGGGCCGCGCGGGCGGTTGTCACACCGAGGCGGTGTCACGCCCAGGCGGTGTCACACCGACGTGGCGAGCAGCCTGCGCAGCAGATCCGCCAGCTGCTCCGCCTCCTCCTGCGTGAGCGCGGCCTCCAGCGCCGCGCGCTGCTGCCCGAGCCCGGCGCCGACGGCCTGGTCCACGAGCTCCCGGCCCTCCTCGCTGAGGGTGACCCGCAGGCCGCGGCGGTCGTGGGGGTCGGGGCTGCGGGTGAGGAGTCCGGCCCGCTCCAGCTTGTCGAGCCGGCCCGTCATCCCGCCGGTCGTGATCATCAGCGTGGCGGTCAGCTCGCGCGGTGAGAGCGTGTACGGCTCACCCGAACGCCGCAGCGTGGCGAGCACGTCGAACTCGCCCAGTGACATCCCCCCGTACGGTGCGTACGCCTTGTCCACCTTGCTGCGCATGGCGTTGGCCAGCCGGTAGATGCGGCCGAACACGGCCATCGGCAGGGTGTCCAGGTCGGGGCGGACCCGGGCCCACTGGTCGGTGATGGCGTCGACCGCGTCGCGATTCTCCATGCCCCCAGTTTCCCTCTTCACTGACTCGGTTGCAAGAAAGCCACTTGCAAGTGAGTAGCTTAGTGCTAAGTTAATTACCGCCAAGCCAGTCCGGGTCCCACCCGGTCCGTCCAGTGCAGGGGGAACCGTCATGTCCCGTAAGGCCGCCACCGTCGCCCTCACCGCCCTCGCCCCGGTCTCCTGGGGCTCGACCTACTTCGTCACCACCGAGTTCCTGCCGCCCGACCGCCCGCTCTTCACCGGCCTGATGCGGGCCCTGCCGGCCGGCCTCCTGCTCCTCGCCATCACCCGCAAGCTGCCGCAGGGCGCCTGGTGGGGGAAGTCCGCGGTCCTCGGCGCCCTCAACATCGGGGCCTTCTTCCCGCTCCTCTTCCTCGCCGCCTACCGCCTTCCCGGCGGTGTCGCCGCGGTCGTCGGCTCGGTCGGCCCGCTCTTCGTCGTCGGTCTCGCCGCGCTGCTGCTGGGGGACAGGCCGACCCTGCGGAGCATGCTCACCGCCGTCGCCGCCGCCTTCGGCGTCAGCCTGGTCGTCCTCAAGGCGGGTGCCGGCTTCGACACCGTCGGCGTGGTCGCCGGACTGCTCTCCTCGCTGTCGATGTCCGCGGGCACCGTCCTCACCAAGCGCTGGGGCCGCCCCGAGGGTGTCGGGGCCCTCGCCCTCACCGGGTGGCAGCTCACCGCGGGCGGAGTGGTCCTGCTCCCCGTCGCCCTGCTGATCGAGGGCGCCCCGCCGGTGCTCACCGGCACCCACCTGGCCGGCTACGCCTACCTCGCCTTCGGCAACACCGCGATCTCCTACTTCCTCTGGTTCCGCGGCATCGAGCGCCTGAGCGCCTCCTCCGTCACCCTTCTCGGCCCGCTCTCGCCGATCACGGCCGCCGTCATCGGCTGGGCGGCGCTCGGTCAGGCCCTCGGCCCGGTCCAGCTGGCGGGCATGGTGATCGCCTTCGGTGCGACGCTCGTGGGTCAGCTGAACACGACGCCGAAGCCGGCGATGCGAGCCGAGGTCGAATCGTTCAGCCCTACTGAAAAGAACGGTCAGGAAGTTTCGATGGACCTGGAGAGTTCGACGGTGCGACGGTAGGCGGCATGACGCTGATCACCGCCCGCCACCCGACCGCCCCCGACGACGACGGCACCACCCCCGGACCGGACGGCGCCACCGTCCCCCACGACGGCACCACCGCCACCGAGAGGCCGGCGCCCGCGAGGAAGACCCGCGGCGCCGGCCTCGGCGTGCTCCTCGCCCTGCTCGCCACCCTCGTCTGGTCCGGCAGCTTCGTCGCCACCCGCGGCATGGCCGACTCCGTCCCGCCCGTGCAGGCCGTCTTCTGGCGCTGGGTCGTCGCCCTCGCCGCCGTCGCCCCGTTCGCCGCCCGTCCGTTCTGGCGGCAGCGGAGGATCATCCGCCGTCACCTCGGATTCGTCGCCCTCGCCTCGCTCTTCGGCGTCGCCCTCTACAACACGCTGGTCCACCAGGCCGGACTGACCACCTCCGCCTCCCACATGGGCATGATCATGGCCGCGTCCCCGGTGCTCATGGCGGTCTACGCCCGGCTGGGCGGCGAACGGCTCGGCGCCCGCCGCCTCCTGGGCATGCTGACCGCCGTCCTCGGCGTCCTGCTGCTCGTCGGGAAGGGCTCCCCGACCGTCGACCCCGCCGCCGGCGACCTGTGGATGTGCGCCGCGGCCCTGTCCTTCGCCACCTACAGCGCGATGCTCAGGCGCAAGCCCACCGGGATCGGCGGACTCGCCTTCCTCTTCGCCACGTTCGCGCTCGGCGCGCTGATGCTGGCCCCCGCCTACGCCGTCTCCCTCACCGTCCAGGGCGGCTTCCCGGTCACCTCCGGCACGGTGGGCCCGCTGCTCTACGTCGGCGTCATGTCGTCCGCCGTCGCCTTCTTCGCCTGGAACAGGGCCGTCAGCCTCATCGGCGCCGCCCGCGCCGGCGTCGTCTACCACCTCCAGCCGGTCTGCGTCGCCCTGCTCTCGTACGCGCTGCTCGGGGAGGAACTGGGGCTGCTGGGCGTGGCGTGCATGACGCTCATCCTGGGCGGGGTGGCGCTGTCATCGGCCGCCGGCGCCTCCGGCGCCAGGAGGTGACGCAGGCCGAGAGCTGCAGGAGGCAGCCGAGGATCAGAAGGACGGTGCCGGCCGACAGCTCGAGGTAGTCGTAGTTGAAGAGCACGTCGAGGACGGACCCCAGGGTGGCCAGCGTCGTGGCGGTCGTGCAGGCGAGCCACGCAAAGGCTGTCCGCCCGAGCGGAAACGCCGGCCTTGCCATCGCCACGACGGCGAAGGTCCCTGTGGAGATCAGACCCAGCACGATCAGGTTCGACGCCCATGAGACGGGCCACTCGTCCCCCCAGTACGAGGTCTTGCCGTTGTGTAGGAGCGGTGCACCGAGTGCGAAGAACAGGAGGATGACGGCCGCGGAGAGAATGCCCGCCTCCGGCCGTTGGGCCAGCCACAACCTCAGTTTCGCAACGCGGGTCGGTGCCTCTCGACGCTGCTCCGCCGCGGGGGGCTCTTCCCGAACCCGGGGTACGGGCCGCCGCACGGTTTCGCGTGGTGGCTCCTCGCGTACGGGTTCCGGCCCGGGGGGCGACGCCTGCCGGGCCGTCGGCTCCCACACCGGCCACTCCTGCTTCCGGCGGCGCACCGGAAGCGCCTCCAGGCCGACGTGCACCGGCACCTCGCCGGTCGCGGCCTTCACCAACACGTCGCCCTCGTAATGCCCCGGCGTCGACACCACGGCACTCAGTTGCACCCCGTCCGGCGCGGCCGTCGCGGTGAGCCAGGGTTCCACCGGTGTGGCCTCGATCGTCGCGTGGACGATCGGTGGGCCCTCGACGACGAGCAGTGTCCGGAGGCCGGGCGCCCCGGCGGTCACCGTGCCCAGGTCGAGGGACTCGCACGCCACGCGGGGGCGAGCCGCGGCCAGCGCCTGTTCGGCGCTCACCGAGACGCGGCGGCTGTCGTCACCGGCCAGCGTCAGCAAGGCCTCACGGGCCGACAGGGCAAGCCCCACGTCCTCCCCGCACAGCAGGTGCCCCAGGTCCTCCACCGCCCACAGGCGGTCCCCGCGGCGTCCCTCGTGCACGGCTTCGTCCAGCTCGGTGGGCAACGCGGCGGCGGTGGGGGCCCGTGGCCGGGTCCGGGCTATGGGCACGTCTCCGCCGTGGGCGCCGAACAGCCACAGCTGCGGGGTCTGGTGGGGGGTCAGCTCCGAGAGCCGGTCATGGACGTAGTCGGCGAGCTCGGCCATGCCGACCTCGCCGTCGCCGTCCCGGTCGGCGTCGCCCGAGCGCAGACCTTCCACGAGCGACCCGGTGAACAGCGACGGGCGGCGGCCGCTCGCCGGGCCCGCTTCCGTCACCGGGTGGCCTTCCTCGAAGGCGTACTCGACGGCGCTCGACGCCGTGAACACGGCGCGGCCCCGGCGACCGCCGGTCCGCTCCAGCTCCTGGAAGCTCGCCTGCACATGGGCGTCCGTGCCGGCTCGGGCGAACATCCCGCGTTCGAAGGCACCGGCGTAGCAGCAGTCGAGCAGGACGACCACCCGTTGGGCGCGGCTCTCCAGCATCAGGCTGCTCACGTACTCGGCCGGCACCGACGTCGAAGCGAGGCGACTGCGCCGGGTGTCGGTGGTCGCGAGGAACAGCTTGCCCGCCGAGTTCTTCACGCCGTGGCACGAAAAGTGAAGGAGCAGGGTGTGGCGGGGCGAGCGGTCCGCGAAGAAGTCCTCGACCTTCACGCGCAACTTCTGGGAGCTGGGGTCCGTGACCACCTCCACCTCGAATCCCCCGACGTCCGGGTCGCGGAGTACCTCGGCGAGCGCCTCGGCGTCGTCGCTCGGCGCTCTCAGCGCGCCGAGCCCGGGGTCGTCGTACGCACTAGTCACCACGATGAGTGCCTGCCGCTCCCGGTCAGCCATCGTCCTGCCGCCTCCGTTCGGCGGTCGTACAGGCGCCGAGCCACAGGGCAGCCATGCGGCGCTGCTCCTCGGGATCGCCGCCGCTGAGTTCGAGCCGCCGGTCACCGAATGTCAGCGACACGGTGGGCGGCGCGCCGGAATCGGCGGTGTGCCCGCGCCATTTGTCGACGACGGTCACGACCTGGTGCAGGAGGGCGGGCACGGCCGTGAGCGTCACGAGCAGAGCGTTCACCTGCTCCAGGGCGCCCGACCGGCTGCCCGGGGGCGCGGGACCGGCGGCGGACCGTGCGACGTCTTCCACGTCCAGTTGGAGGAGGTCTGCCCTCAGACTGTCCATATTCCGGAGCAGTGACTCGATGTCCCCGTCGGTCCGCTCCCCGTCCCGGACTTCGATGCGCAGCTGTTCGATCACGGCCACTCACCTCACCTCTCAGTCTGGCACCGCCCGGTAGGTTGCGCCCCATGACCGAGTGGGACATCAAGAAGCTCCAGATCCTCCGCACCCTGCGGGACCGCGGCACCGTCACCGCGACCGCGGAGGCGCTGCTCATGACCCCCTCGGCCGTCTCCCAGCAGCTCAGCAACCTGGCCAGGCAGCTCGGCGTGCAGCTCCTGGAAGCGCACGGGCGGCGGGTTCGGCTCACGGACGCCGCGCATCTCGTACTGCGGCACGCCGAGGGCGTGTTCGCCCAGCTGGAGCGCGCCGAGGCAGAACTCGACGCCCATCTGCGGGGCGAGGTTGGGCGGGTGCGGGTCGCCGCGTTCTCCACCGCCGTGCCCTCGCTCGTCGTCCCCGCCGTCCAGGCGCTGCGCCCCGCCCACCCCGGGCTCGACGTCCGGGTCCGGGAGGCCGAGGCCGCGGAGGCGTACGAGCTGCTCAGCGCCAGCGAGGTCGAGCTGGCGCTCTCGCTCGCCGCCCACGCGCCGACCGCGCGCGACCCCAGGTTCAGCCGGGTGCCACTGCTGGCCGACCCGCTCGACGTCGCGCTGCCCGCCGGGCATCCGCTCGCCGACGCCCCCGGTCTGCGGCTCGCCGACCTCTCCGCGGAACCGTGGATCTTCGGCGGCTCCGGGCCCTGGTCGGAGATCACCACCGCCGCCTGCGAGGCCGCCGGGTTCGTGCCCGAGCAGGCCCACAGCGCGGCCGGCTGGACCGCCATCCTTGCCATGGTCGAGGCCGGGATGGGGGTGGCCCTGATCCCCCGGATGGCGGCTGCGGAGCGCCGTGCGGGCACCGGCCCGGGGGTCGTCATGCGGGTGCTCTCGGCCGACCAGCCGCGCCGTCACGTCGTCGCCGCGGTCCGCCGCGGGGCGGAGGAGGGCCCTGCCGTGGCACGGGTCCTCGTGGCCCTCCGCCAGGCCGCCGCCCGACGGGGAAACCTTCAGTAGGTCTGAAAAGACCTGTCGAAAACATTCGATGGACCTGTGCGGTCGTGGAGCGGCACAGTCGGTCCATGAGCTTCTACGACGACGACAGCGACCCGCACGCCAACGACGCCGCCCCCTATGCCGGAGGCGACTCGTACGCCGACTACCGCGCCGGGGACTTCCCGTTCACCGAGCTCGTCGACCTCGCCGACCGGCGTCTCGGCGGCGGAGTCGTCGCCGCCGCCGACGAGTTCTTCGCCGAGCGCGAGAACCTCCTCGTCCGCGAGCGGGCCGTCTTCGACCCCGACCACTTCGGGCACAAGGGCAAGATCATGGACGGCTGGGAGACCCGTCGCAGGCGCGGCGCCGACGCCGCGCACCCCTTCCCCGCCCCCGAGGACCACGACTGGGCGATCGTCCGCCTCGGTGCCCCCGGCGTCATCCGCGGAATCGTCGTCGACACCGCCCACTTCCGCGGCAACTACCCGCAACGAGTGAGCGTCCAGGCCGCCGCCGTCGAGGGCACGCCCAGCCCCGAGGAGCTGCTGGACGCGAAGTGGGAGGAGCTCCTCCCGCCCACCCCCGTCCGGGGCCACGCCGCCAACGGCTTCACCGTCGACGCCGAGCGCCGCTACTCCCATGTCCGGCTCCGCCAGCACCCTGACGGCGGCGTGGCCCGGCTCCGCGTGCACGGCGAGGTCGTTCCCGACCCCGAGTGGCTCGACGTCCTCGGCACCGTCGACCTGATCGCCGTCGTCAACGGCGGTGCGTACGAGGACGCTTCCGACCGCTTCTACTCCTCGCCGACGCAGATCATCCTGCCCGGCACCTCGCGCAAGATGGACGACGGCTGGGAGAACCGCCGCCGCCGGGTGCGCGGCACCAACGACTGGGTCCGCTTCCGGCTCGCCGCCCAGGGCGCCGTCCGCGCGGTCGAGATCGACACCGCCTACCTCAAGGGCAACTCGGCCGGCTGGATCGCCCTGCAGGGCCGCAACGGCGAGTCGGGCGAATGGTTCGAGATCGTCCCACGGACCCGGCTCCAGCCCGACACCCTGCACCGCTTCCGCCTCCCGGCGCAGGCTGTCGTCACCCACGTCCGCCTCGACGCCTTCCCCGACGGCGGGATCGCCCGGATGCGCCTCCACGGCAGCCTGACCGACCAGGGGGCGTCCGAACTGCGCGCCCGGTACGCGCGGTTGACCGTCTGACGTTCCGCCTGCCGGGCGTTGTGACAGGTGCACGGAAAAGATCATTACGCTTCCGGCATGAGACTTCTCCAGAGAGCGATGGTCGCGTTCGCGCTGCTGGCCACCGCGGTCCTCACGACCGCGGGGCCGGCCGCCGCCGACACCGTCGACCCCGCCACGGCACCGCCGGTGCGCGTCATCTCGTACAACGTCTGCGGGGCCTCCGACACCTGCCGGAGCGGGCTGGACCTTCCCACCTGGACGACCAAGGTCAAGGAGCAGACCCTCGCCTGGGACGCCGACGCCCTGATGCTCCAGGAGCTGTGCTTCGGCCAGTGGACGTCACTGCGCACCGCCCTGGCCGACGCGGGCTACACCGCCGTCTGGGGCTTCAACACGAAGGCCCGCGGCTGCGGGAACTGGTCCACCGACACGGGCTTCGGCCTCGGCATCTTCGTCAAGGCCTCCGCGGTCGACCGCTACACGGCCGGTCTGACCACCGCCTACGAGCCCCGCTCGGTGCTGTGCGCCCGGGGACCGATCGACGGGCGGACCACGCTCGTCTGCAACACCCACCTCGACCAGAAGATCACCCCCGACAACGGCTCGGCCGAGGCCCTCGCCCACGTCGACACCTGGGCCGCCGGACTCCCCGTCATCCTCGGCGGCGACTTCAACGCCGCGCCCACGTACGCCGCGCTCGACCCGATCCGGGCCGGCCTGCCCGGTACCGGCCCCTTCGCCGAGGCGGACGAGAACGATGCCGACTTCTTCACCCAGGCCTGCAAGGACGCCGGTGCCACCGAGTGCCGTACGGGCGAGCCGACGACCTACGACGGCAAGAAGTTCGACCACGTCTTCCTGAGCGCCCGCGACTTCCACACCGTTCGCGCCTCCGTCCTCGAACCGGAGGACGACCCCGCCCCCCGGCTGTCCGACCACAAGCTGCTGCGCGCCGCCGCCCACCCCGAGCCGCGGCCCGGCACCACCGTCGGCGGCGACCTCACCGGTGACGGCCGGCCCGACCTCCTCGCCGTCAAGGACGACGGCAGCCTGCGCCTCTACTCCGGCACCGGCGCCGGGGCCCTCGCCGGCCCGCGCCAGACCGGCACCGGCGGCTGGACCGGCGCCGCCGTCAGCCACCGCGGTGACTGGACCGGCGACGGCCGCGAGGACGTCCTCGCCCGCATCGGCGACGAGCTGTGGGTCTACCCGAACAAGGGCAGCGGCGAACTCGGCACCCGGCTCGCCATGGGCGGCCGCCCCACCGGCTGGTCGAACGCCTCCGCCACCCCGCTGGCCGCCGGCGACGTGGACGGAGACGGCCTGCCCGACGTCCTGGCCCGCAGCACCACCGGTCTCTGGCTGCACCGCGGCGGCCCGGCCGTCGACGGCAGGCCGGCCTTCGCCGCCAGGGCCGCCCTGCAGATCGGCGACGCCGAGTGGGCCGGCTACGACGTGATCCTGCCAGGCGACGTGACCGGCGACGGCAAGGCCGACGTGTGGGGCCGTGATCGCGCCACCGGGCAGATCCGGCAGTACGCGAGCCAGGGCGCCCAGCACCTGGCGGCACCCCGCGACCTCACCGGCGGCCCCTGGACCGCCGCCGACCGCCGCCTCGCCTTCTCGGCCGGCGACGTGACCGGCGACGGCCACCCGGACCTGTGGACCACGCGCACCGCGGGCACCGCCGAGAACCTGGAGTTCCTCCCGGGCACGGCCAGTGGCATCGCCGGCGGCCTCGGCACGCCGGTCACGATCGGCACCGGCGGCTGGCAGTGGCTCACGGACCTCGGCTGACCCACGGTCCCGCATGACGAGGGCCCCGGACGGTGTGCACCGTCCGGGGCCCCTTCACTGCCGGAATCAGGCGGCCGCGGCGTCCGCCGCCCGCGCCCTGAGGGCGCGCTCGACGCCCGCGCGGCACTCCGTCACCAGACGGCGCAGCGCCGGAACGGGGTCGTGCTCCGCGATCCAGGCGTCCGTGGCGTCCAGCGTCTCCTGCGAGACCTGGAGCGTCGGGTAGAGACCGACCACGATCTGCTGGACCATCTCGTGGCTGCGGGTCTCCGAGACACCCTTGACGGCGGCGAAGTACTTCGCCGTGTACGGGGCGAGCAGCTCGCGCTGGTCGGTCTGCACGAAGCCGCCGATCACCGCCTCCTGCACCGCGTTCGCCAGCTTGTCGGACTCGACGACCGAGGCCCACGCCTCGGCCTTGGCGGCCTCGGTCGGCCGGGCCGCGCGGGCCGTGGCGGCGTGCCGCTCGCCCGCCGCCGTACGGTCGCGCTCCAGCTCCGCCGCGATCTCCGGCTCGTCGAAACGGCCGGTCGCCGCGAGCCGCTGCACGAACGCCCAGCGCAGCTCGGTGTCCACGGCCAGACCGTCGACGACCTCGCTGCCGTCGAGCAGCCCGGCCAGCAGGTCGAGCTCGGCCTCCTCACGGGCCGTCGCCGCGAAGGCCCGCGCCCACGCCAGCTGGTGGTCGCTGCCCGGGGCCGCGGCCCGCAGCTGCTCCTGCGCCGCGGCGCCCCAGCGGGCCAGGCCCTCGGCGCGCCACTCCGGCGCCGCGTACAGGTCCAGGGCGGCCTTGACCTGGCCCTGGAGCGACTGGACCACGCCGATGTCGGTCTCCTTGACGATGCCGGAGAGCACCAGGTCCAGGTAGGCGCGGGTGGGCATCTCGCCGTCCCGCGTCATGTCCCAGGCGGAGGCCCAGCACAGCGCCCGCGGCAGCGACTCGGCGAAGTCGCCCAGGTGCGCGGTGACGTTCTTCAGGGACACCTCGTCGAGACGGACCTTGGCGTACGACAGGTCGTCGTCGTTGAGCAGGACGACCGCCGGGCGCTGCTTGCCCGTCAGCTGCGGGACCGGCGTCAGCCCGGCCGCGTCGATGTCGAGCTCGACCCGCTCGGTGCGGACCAGCTTGCCGGCCGCGTCCAGGTCGTAGAAGCCGATCGCGATCCGGTGCGGGCGGAGCACGGCCTCGCCCTTGGCGCCGGCCGGCAGCGCCGGGGCCTCCTGGCGGACGCCGAAGGAGGTGATGACGCCGTTGCCGTCGGTCTCGATCGCCGGGCGCAGGATGTTGATGCCCGCGGTCTCCAGCCACGCCGTCGACCAGGCCTTGAGGTCGCGGCCGGAGGTCTCCTCCAGGGCGCCGAGCAGGTCGCTGAGGCGGGTGTTGCCGAACGCGTGGCGCTTGAAGTACGCCTGGACGCCCTTGAAGAACTCGTCCTGGCCGACGTACGCCACCAGCTGCTTGAGGACGGAGGCGCCCTTGGCGTAGGTGATGCCGTCGAAGTTGACGAGCACGTCCTCCAGGTCGTTGATCTCCGCCATGATCGGGTGCGTCGACGGCAGCTGGTCCTGGCGGTAGGCCCAGGTCTTCTCCGCGTTGGCGAAGGTGGTCCAGGCGTGCGGCCAGCGGGTGCCCTCGACGGAGGCCTGGCAGGCGACCGAGGTGAAGGTGGCGAACGACTCGTTCAGCCACAGGTCGTTCCACCACTCCATGGTGACGAGGTCGCCGAACCACATGTGGGCGAGCTCGTGCAGGATGGTCTCGGCCCGGCGCTCGTACGCCGCGTCCGTCACCTTCGACCGGAACACGTACTGGTCGCGGATGGTGACCGCGCCCGCGTTCTCCATCGCGCCCGCGTTGAACTCCGGCACGAAGAGCTGGTCGTACTTCGCGAACGGGTAGTCGTACGCGAACTTCTCCTGGAACCAGTCGAAGCCCTGACGCGTGACGTCGAAGATGTGGTCGGCGTCCAGGAACTCGGCCAGCGAGGGACGGCAGTAGATGCCGAGCGGGACGACCTGGCCGTCCTTCTCGTACGTCGAGTGCACCGAGTGGTACGGGCCGACGATCAGCGCGGTGATGTAGGTGGAGATCCGCGGGGTCGGCTCGAAGACCCACACGTCGTCCTTGGGCTCCGGCGTGGGGGAGTTGGAGATGACCGACCAGCCGCTCGGGGCCTTCACGGTGAACTGGAAGGTCGCCTTGAGGTCCGGCTGCTCGAAGGACGCGAAGACGCGGCGGGCGTCCGGCACCTCGAACTGGGTGTACAGGTAGGCCTGGCCGTCGACCGGGTCGACGAAGCGGTGCAGGCCCTCACCGGTGTTGGTGTACGCGCAGTCCGCGACCACCTTCAGTTCGTTGCGCCCCTCCTTGAGGTGCGCCAGCGCGATCCGGGAGTCCCGGAAGACGGCGGCCACGTCGAGGGCGTGCCCGTTGAGCACCACCTCGTGCACGGCGGGGGCGACGAGATCGATGAAGGTCTCGGCACCGGCCTCGGCGGAATCGAAGCGGACGGTGGTGACGGACCGGTAGGTGCCGCCCTCCTGCGCACCGGTGAGGTCGAGGTCGACCTCGTACGTGTCCACGGACAGCAGCTTCGCCCGCTGCTGCGCCTCTTCGCGGGTCAGGTTTGTGCCAGGCACCCGGTCAACTCCTCGGTTTCGTGACGTTTGGGCCATCCTTCCACGGGGTGTGCGGGCGGCGCACGGTTCATTTCCCAGGGCGAACACGGAAGGGGCGGCCACCCTCGCGGGTGGCCGCCCCTCGTACCTCCGAACGGGTGTCAGCCCCGCAGCTCCGCGGCGACGAGCTCCGCGATCTGCACGGCGTTCAGCGCCGCGCCCTTGCGCAGGTTGTCGTTGGAGAGGAACAGCGCCAGGCCGTGCTCGACGGTCTCGTCGACGCGGATGCGGCCCACGTAGGAGGCGTCCTTGCCGGCCGCCTGGAGCGGGGTGGGGATCTCGGAGAGCTCGACGCCCTCGGCGTCCTTGAGCAGCTCGTAGGCGCGCTCGACGCTGATCGGACGCTCGAAGCGGGCGTTGACCTGGAGCGAGTGGCCGGAGAAGACCGGGACGCGCACGCAGGTGCCGGAGACCTTGAGCTCCGGGATCTCCAGGATCTTGCGGGACTCGTTGCGGAGCTTCTGCTCCTCGTCGGTCTCGAAGGTGCCGTCGTCGACGATCGAGCCGGCCAGCGGCAGCACGTTGAAGGCGATCGGACGCTTGTAGACGCCGGGCTCCGGGTACGCGACGGCCTCGCCGTCGTGGGTGAGCTCGGTGGCGCGCTCGGCGACCGCCTTGACCTGGCCGTCCAGCTCGGCGACGCCGGCCAGGCCCGAGCCGGAGACGGCCTGGTAGGTGGTGGCGACCAGCGCGGTCAGGCCGGCCTCCTGGTGGAGCGGCTTGAGGACCGGCATGGCGGCCATCGTGGTGCAGTTCGGGTTGGCGATGATGCCCTTCGGGCGGTCCTTGATCGCGTGCGGGTTGACCTCGGACACCACCAGCGGGACCTCGGGGTCGCGGCGCCAGGCGGAGGAGTTGTCGATGACGACGGCGCCCTGGGAGGCGACCTTCTCGGCGAGCGCCTTGGAGGTCGTGCCGCCGGCCGAGAAGAGGACGATGTCGAGGCCCGTGTAGTCGGCGGTCGAGGCGTCCTCGACGGTGACGCCGTCCAGGACGGTGCCGGCGGACCGGGCGGAGGCGAAGAGGCGCAGCTCGTCCACCGGGAAGTTCCGCTCGGCCAGAATCCTGCGCATGACTGTGCCGACCTGACCGGTGGCTCCGACGATTCCGACCTTCACGGGATTCCTCCGAATATGTGTGCAGGGTGGTGCCGCGACCATCATGCGTGCGGTCCGGGGCGCCTTGTCCAATTCATTGTCCAAAGGACGGGACGGCCCCGGCAGGCGCTAAGACGCCAAAGGGGGCGGACACCGTTCCGGTGCCCGCCCCCACTACTCCGCATGTCGGAGTGTGACCCTCGTCATGGTCCGCGTTACGGCGTGACCTTCTCGATCACGACGCTGCCGGTGCCCGCGGCGGTGCCGCGCGCGTTCAGCAGCTGGACCTCGCCGAAGAAGCTCCGGCCCTCGGGCGCGGCGGCGTTCACCACGACCTCGGCGGCGACCTGCGCGGACGCGCCGTTCGCCAGCTGGACCTGCTTCGACTCGTCGACCTTCACCGAGCCCAGCGCGGACGAGTAGTACACGTCCTTGTAGTCGTAGCTGGTGCCGCCGGCCGCCTGCACCGAGTAGCCGTCGATCACGACGGTGTAGGTGCCCGCGGCGGGCTTGAGCAGGGTGACGGACTCCTCGGAGTCGCCGTCGGCCGACTGGCCGACCTGCGTGTCGCCGAGCAGGACCGTGAGGTCGAGGTCGGCGGCCAGGTCGGAGGTGTTGCCGATGGCGATGTCGAGGCGCTCCACGCCCTCACCGATGGTGACGGTCTTGATCTGCTGCTCGTGGTGCTGGATGGTCGACTTCTCGGTCTTCTGCGAGCCGAGCGAGCCGCCCTTCAGGTGCCCGTCGAGCGCGGCGAAGCCGTTGGTGACCTTCCACTGCACGGCGGCCGGGGTGCCGATCCGCGCCTCGGGGACCGTCTGGACGGCCGGGTCGAAGTCGGCGCCGAGCACGGACACGTTCAGCTTGAACGGGTTGTCCAGGTCCGGCGAGGTACGCCGGGACTCGACGATGATCTCCCAGACGCCCGGGATCGGGTTCGCGTAGGAGCGCAGGTCGGGACGGCAGGTGTTGGCCGGGTTGTAGTGCGGGTAGCACTGGTTGGTCGCGGTGTCCTCGAGGGCCACGCCGTACGGGTGCTGGGTGATGAACCGGGTCTGGCTCTTCTCCTTCAGCCCGCCGAGCGAGACCTCCAGGGTCTTGGCGCCCTTCGGCACGGTCACGAAGTACGATTTCGCGCTGTTGCGCTGCGTCGAACCGGTGGCCGAGAAGCCGTAGCCCGGAGCGGCCAGGGCGTTCGAGACGACCGAGGTGGCGAGGATCTGCTTGTCGACGCCCTCGGTGCGCTCGTCGTCGGCCTCCAGGATGACGCTGTGCACGCCCGCGGTGGCCGGACGGGCCTGGAGCCTGACGGTGACCGGCTTGTTCAGCGGCAGGTCGATCTCGTCGTCGCCGAGGATGCGGAAGGTGCCGTCGTTGTACTTCAGGTCCAGCTCGTGCTCGATCGGCCGGTTCGGGCCGCTCGTGCGCGTGATGGTGACGTCGTAGACCTTCTTCTGGCCGACCTTGAGGCCGCCCTCGCGGTCGTACACACCGGTGCCGGTGTGCGGGGCCGGGAAGATCACGGTGTCGACCGGCGCCTCGACCTTGTAGTCGTGGGCGGTGGCACCGTCCTTGATGGACTCCCAGGCCTCGACGATGTCCATGAGGCCGGCGCCCTGCTCGTGGGCCGCGACGCCCGGGATCCGCTGCGCGGTCGAGACGAGCGCGGTGCGCAGGGTGAGCGGGGAGAGCTTGAAGCCCTTCTGCTTCGCGGCCGAGATCAGCAGCGCGCTCGCGCCCGCCGCCTGCGGCGAGGACATCGAGGTGCCGTTGAGCATGCCGTAGCCGGCGGGCAGCGTGTAGCCGGCCTCGGGCACGCCCGCGCCGGGCTGCCAGGTCGGGATGGTGTTCACGGCGGAGCCGGGGGCCGTGATGGTCGGCGTGAAGCCGCCGTCCTCACGCGGGCCGCGCGAGGAGAAGGGGAACATGTTGTACGGCTTGGTGACGGCCGAGCCGTAGTTGGCGGCCCAGGTCTCGCGGGAGACGCCCGCGCCGACCGACAGGACCTTGTCGGCCAGGCCGGGGTCGCCGATCGTGTTGATGCCGGGGCCCTCGTTGCCGGCCGAGATGACCAGCTGCACGCCGTACTCGTCGATGAGGCGGGTGTAGAGGCGGGCGCGCACGTTGTCGCCGTCGTTCTGCAGCGGGAGGCCGCCGATCGACATGTTGACGATGTCGACGCCGCGGTGGGCGACGAGGTCGATCATGCCCTCGGTGAGGGCGGTGTTGGTGCAGCCGCCGGTCCACGTGCAGGCACGGGCGGAGACGATCTTCGCGCCGGGGGCGGCGCCGCTCATCCGGCCGCCGAAGAGGCCGTTGGCGGCGGTGATGCCGGCGACGTGGGTGCCGTGCGAGGACTCCACGAGACCGACGTTGACGAAGTCGGCCTTCTTGCCGACCCAGGTGCCGCCGAGCGGGTCCATCGGCACGTCCTTGCGGATCTGCACGACGAACGGGGTGCGCTCGACGACCTCGGTGGCCGGGTTGTCGGTGCCGAAGTAGCCGACCTGGTAGCCGTCCTTGTACGGCTTCATCGGCTCGTTGTCCGTGAAGTCGCCGTTCTGGTCGGAGTCCACGCGGACGGTGCCGGCGGCGGCGTCGTACAGCAGGCCGAAGACGTCGGTGGTGTCGCCGTCCCGGTTGATGTCGCCCTTCGGGTCGCCGCCCGCGGTGACGGACTCGCGGAAGACGTTGAACTTGAAGGAGCCCGCGGGGGACTTCCAGCTCTGCGCGTTGGCCGTGAAGACGGGGCCGGTGACGTCGGTGATCTGGGCGCGCCAGGTGCCGTCGCTCTCGGTGAGCGGGTCGGTGGCGGTGACCCAGTCGACGATCTTGCGCTCGCCGGTGGTGGTCTTCTGCAGGGCCGGGTGGCCGAGGTCGACACCGGAGTCGAGGATGCCGATGGTCACGCCGCGGCCGTCGGCCCTGGGGTGCTCCTTGACGAAGTCCACCGCACCGGTCTCGAAGGACGGGTTGTAGGGGTTCTTCGCCGGGGTGGCCTTGCCGGGCGCCGGGTAGGTGCGCGTGACGGTGGTGCCGTCGACGGCGCCGGTGGTGCCCGCGTCCGGGGTCGGGTCGTCGAGCTCGATCTCCGCCTGGAGGTCGATCGACTGGACCGAGGAGAGTTTGCCGGCCGCCTTGAGGGCGGCGTCGGCCTTGGCGGTCGGCAGGGTGGCGCGGACGTAGCCGAGCTTGTCGTCCCGCTTGCCGACGGAGGCGCCCGGAACGGCGTCGAGCTGGCCCGCGACCTGCTCGGTGGCGCCGGGCGCGGTGGCGACGAGGACGGTGACGTTCGGTGCGCCGGTCGCCTCGGCCTCGGACAGGCGCTGGGCGTCGGTGGCGCCGAGCTTGTCGGCGGCGTCGGCGGTCTTCACCGGGGAGGTGGCGGCCGGGTCGTCGGCCGCCAGAACCGGGGCGGCGCCGGCCGCGACGAGCGCGGTCACGAGTCCGGCGGCGGCGGCGATGCGGGCCGCGCGTCTGGTCCCGGTCGTCGAGCGCCCGGGTATGGAGCTCTGCTTTTCGGGGGTGGTCATCTACATCCCTGTTTGTGAAAGACGAGGGTCCGGATACCGGCACCGGATGACCGCTCAGCCTTTCGCACGGGGCAGGGGTTTGGGGAGAGTTCCCGGGTCGCGGAATGCGCGGGTGGCGCACATCCGCCACTGCGGGACATGCGCCACGGGGGACGAACCGCCCTCGAAGGGGGTGAAGCGACGGGGGACTAGTGGTCCTTTGTACGGGCATAGTGGCGTGAGGCCTTGGCCCGGTTGCCGCACGCCGCCATGGAGCACCAGCGGCGGGTGCCGTTCCGCGAGGTGTCGAAGAAGTGCAGGATGCACGCGTCGTGGGCGCACTTGCGGATGCGTTCCGGATGGGTGCGCAGCAGTTCGAGGTAGTCGCGCGCCGCGGTCCAGCCCGGACCCCAGGCCGGATCGCCGAACTCCGCCTCCTCGCCGGGTCCTTCGGGGGTGAGGGTGGCGCGGATCCGCCCGTGCCCGAGCACCGCGTCGACCTCGGCGGTGGCCGCGGGGTCGCCGGGCCGGTCGACGAGCGAGGCGAGGGCGTCCCGGGCGGCGAGGGTGTGCCGGAGGGTGGCCGCGTCGGCGCCGAACCGCCCGTCGAGCCGGTTGGCCGCGAGCCATACGGCCAGTCCCCCGGTGTCGGCGAGCAGGTCCTGCCGCACCCCGTCGGCCATCCACCGGGTGTTGAGCAGGTCCAGGGAGACGGGCTCGCCGGTGAGCGGCCGGGGGTCGGTGACGGTCATGGCGGGCGCCCTCCTCGGCGGCTGGACCTGGACTAACCCCTCAAGGGTACGTGACCGGTTGCGCCGAGGTAGTCTAACCCTTAAAGTGACATTGAAAGGTTAGCACCTGATGTCCGGGGGGACCGTCACCGAGAGGGGAACCACCATGTCGTTCACCGGAACGCTCGCCTTCGGCCACGTCGGCCTGAACGTCACCGACCTGGAGCGCTCGCTCGGCTTCTACGGGGACGTGCTCGGCTTCGAGGTCCTCGGCGAGGGCAAGGAGGAGGGCCGGCGCTACGCCTTCCTGGGGCAGGGCGGCACGCTCGTCCTCACCCTCTGGCAGCAGGCCGACGGCGGCTACGACGCCGGCCGCGCGGGCCTGCACCACCTCGCCTTCCAGACCGAATCCGTCGCCCACGTGCGCGCCGCGGAGACCGCGCTCAAGGAGCGCGGCGCCACCTTCGCGTACGAGGGCGTCGTCGCCCACGCCGAGGGGGCGGCCTCCGGCGGCATCTTCTTCCACGACCCCGACGGCACCCGCCTGGAGATCTCGGTCCCGAAGGGCGCGGAGGAGGCGGCAGCCCCCTCCGGCCAGGCCCCGACCTGCGGCTTCTTCTAGTCGCCCCCGTCGTGGGCCGTCGTTCCCGCCCCGGCCCCGGCCGGGCCCCAGGGCGGAACGGGGGCCCGCCGGCCCCCAGGTCTGAACGGGCAGCTTCCCGGACCCCGTTGGGGGCGCAAGGGCCGACCGGGCGGGCGCCGCCGCGCCCCGCCGGAACGGCGGCGCACCCGCACCCGGCCCCGGCGACCAGCCCCCCGCGCCGTGACCCGCAGCCGCGCGAATCCGCACCCTCCCACCCGCAATCACCCCCGGAGGCCCTCATGCGCGCCTACCACTCCGGCTCCCTCGCCGTCCAGGAAAGAGTCGGCGTCCGGCAGCTCGCCGAGCACGTGGGCCGGTCCATCGGCGACGGCATCCGCCCCGTCGCCGCCGCCTTCCTGGAGGCGCAGCCCATGCTGGTCCTCGGCGCGGCCGACCCGGCCGGCCGGGTGTGGGCGAGCCTGCTGACCGGGACGCCCGGGTTCGCCCGGGCCACCGGACCGCACGGCATCTCGGTCGAGGGCGGCGTCCCGGCCCGCGACCCCCTGTCCGCGGCCGTCACCGCCGCCGGGACCCCCGTCGGCACCATCGCCCTCGACCCCCGTACCCGCCGCCGCATGCGGCTCAACGGCATCGCACGCCCCAGCGCGCGCGGCCTGACCGTGGACGCCGAGCAGGTGTTCTCCAACTGCCCCAAGTACCTGCAGAAACGGGAGCTGTACGGCTTCGCCGACCCGGCCCCCGGATCCCCGGACGGGGCCGTGCGGCACGGCACCGCGCTCACCCCCGGCCAGGAGCGCTTCGTCCGTGCCGCCGACACCTTCTTCGTCGCCAGCGCCGCCGCCGACGGGGTGGACGCCAGCCATCGCGGAGGCAACCCCGGCTTCGTCACCCCGGTCTCGCCGACGGAGCTGAGCTGGCCCGACTACGCCGGCAACGCCATGTTCCTCACCCTCGGCAACCTGGCGACCGACGGCCGCGCGGGACTGCTCTTCCTCGACTGGCACACCGGCACCACCCTCCAGCTCTCCGGCACCGCCCGCACGGTCTACGACGCCGAGGGCGCCCGCACCGTCCGCTTCCGCGTCACCCACGTCGCCGAGACGCCCGGGGCGAGCCCCCTGCGCTGGTCGGAACCGGAGTACTCGCCGGCCAATCCCCCCGTAACGGAGCCCCGCCCATGACCACGGCCGCACCGGCGACCGCCACCGCCTCGACGCCCGCACCCCCGCCCCGTCCCACCGCGCCCGCCCGCCCCGGCCCCCGGGTACTGCTCACCTCCACCGCGGTCGGCGTCACGGCCCTCCTGCTCCTGGTCGCGGTCGGCGCGGCCCTCCACCAGCCGCTGCTCATCCCGCCCCTCGCCGCGAGCATGGCGCTGGTGGCGGGGGCCCCCGAGCTGCCGCTGGCCCAGCCCCGCTCGGTCGTCGGCGGCCAACTCCTGTCAGCCCTCACCGGCTTCGCCGTCCTGGCGCTCACGGGCCCCCACCTCTGGGCCGCGGCCCTGGCCGGCGGCCTGGCCCTCGGGGTGATGAGCGCCGCCCGCACCCCGCACTCCCCGGCCGCGGCCACCGCGGTGATCGTCACCCTCCAGAACCCGCCGTTCTGGACCTTCCTGGCCCTCCTCACGCTCGCCACCCTGCTCCTGGTGGCCACCGGCCCGGCCGGCGCCCGTCTCGCGGGGCGGCGATACCCCGCGTACTGGATCTGACGCGAGCTCCTTTACGAGGTGGGGCCTGCGGGTCTGTCACCGACTGTGCGCTTTCTCACCCGTGTGTGAGGGCAACTGTCCGATTCACGCCGGGCGGAGGGGTGTTCATGTCCGCGTATACCGGAAAACCGGCGGGGCGATCAGGCCCGTTAACCCCTTTGACAGCGAGATGTCTGGACCATTTCATTCCCTCTGAAGTATCGAGACAGTGGGGGAATGGGGGGCTTATGCGCTCAAGACGGCTATTGCGGACTGCTGTTCGCGCCGCAGCGTGTACGGCAGTCACCGGCCTTTTCGCGACAGGGGGCTTTGTGTCCGGCGTATCGCCGGCCGAGGCGGCCACACCTGACGCGGGCCGTGCGGACGCTCTGCGCACGGGAGCGGACGGACAGGCGGACACTCCGGAGAGCCTGGCCATCGAAGCGGCGAAGAAGGGTGGCAAGCCGGTCGACGTACCCTCGATGCGCAGCGAGTTCGGCGAGGTGACGGCGCGTCCGGACGGGACGCTGGAGTCGGTGACGCACACACGGCCCGTGCGCACCCGCAAGGACGGCAGGTGGGTCGACATCGACCCCACCCTGCGCATTACCGAGGGAGGGATGGTCGAACCGAAGGCCGTCCTGTCCGGTCTGGCCTTCTCGGGCGGCGGTGACCAGCCCCTGGTACGGATGGAGCAGGCGGGCAAGAACCTGGAGTTGAGCTGGCCGAAACCGCTCCCGGAGCCCCGGCTGAACGGCCCGACCGCGCTCTACCGGTCGGTACTGCCGGGCGTCGACCTCCAGCTGACCGCCACGCGCACGGGCTTCAACCAGCTGCTCGTCGTCAAGACGAAGGAAGCGGCACAGAACCCGGAGCTCGCCGAGCTCCGCCTCGGCCTCGACGCCAAGGGGCTGGCCATCCGGGAGGCCGCAGACGGCTCCCTCCGGGCCGTGGACGAGGCCGCCGGGGGAACGGTCTTCACCGCGCCCCGGCCCATGATGTACGACTCGTCCGCCGTGGCGAAGGAAGGCCCGGGCATCACCGCCGCGCCGATGGCGAAGAGCGCCCCCGGCTCGCCGACGATGTTCCTGGCGGCCGGCGCGGCGCACGCGGCCCCGGTCGGCATCGAGGTCACTCCCGACGGGGCGGGCACCAAGGCGGAGAACACGCTCGTTCTGACCCCGGCGCAGTCGCTCCTGGACGACCCCCGCACGGTCTATCCGGTGGTCATCGACCCCGCCTGGGACACGCCGCATGCCTCCGCGTGGGCCGGAATCTCCCGGTCCTACAGCGACCAGCCTTACTACAAGTTCACATACAACAGCACCTACGTCTCCGACTTCGGCACGGGCTACTGCGCGTCCCCGGGCTGCTCGACGGCCGATGTGAAGCGGGTCTTCTACCGCGTCCCGGTGACCAGCAAGTTCTCCGGCAAGCACATCCTGTCGGCGGAGTTCAACGTCTGGGAGTCCCACTCGTACAACTGCACCGCCAAGCCGGTCCAGCTCTACCTGACCAAGGGCATCGGGACGGGCACGACCTGGAGCAACTCCACGACCAGCGGCTTCTGGGCACAGTGGCTCCAGACCATGAACGCCGCGAAGGGCTGGGGTTCTGGCTGCGCGGCCGGCTATCTGGAGTTCGGCGGCACGTCCGGCCCGGTCAAGGACCTGGTCCAGCGCGCGGCCAGCGGTGCCTGGCCCAACATCACCTTCGGTCTCAAGGCGGAGAACGAGTCCGACCCGGGCGCCTGGAAGCGCTTCAGCGACGACGCGAGCCTGAGGGTCAGATACAACCTCCCGCCCAAGCAGCCGGTGATGTCGGACCTGACCATGTCCCCGGGATCCTCGTGCTCCTCGTCGACGGTGCGCATCAACAGGCTGCCCCAGGTCACCGCGAAGGTGTACGACCCGGACGGCGAGCAGGTGGGTGCACAGATCGCGGCCGCCTGGGACGCCGGGGACGGCCAGGGCTTCCGGCGCCGCTGGTGGTCGACCGGCACGGAGGGAACGGCTCCGACGACCCTCAAGAGCTCCGGCTCTCCGTTCTCGGTGACGCTTCCGGCAGCCGTCCCCAAGAACAAGACCGTCGGCTGGGAGGCGCGCGGCTGGGACGGTGCCGAGTGGGGTCTCTGGAGCTCGGCGGGGGACAAGCAGACCGACTGCTACTTCCACGTCGACACGACCGCCCCGGACGGCCCGGTGATCTCCTCGGTCGAGTTCCCGGGTGACAAGCTGCTGGTGAACCCGGGTGACGTGGACAACATCCCGCCGACCAACGGCGTCGGCAAGTACGGCACGTTCACCTTCGACAGCGTCCAGACCGATGTCGTGAAGTACGAGTACGGGATCGACACCGATCCGTCCGCGGCCTTCACCAAGGCGACGACGGCCGGAGCCCCGCAGTCCATGTCGACACTTGTGAACACTCCCGGCCCCCACCGGGTCACGGCCCGGGCGATCGACGGCTCCGGCAACGCGTCCCAGGTCGAGGTCTACTACTTCAACGCCCTGGGAGGCGACCCCCAGCGAGCGGGATGGGCCATGGACGAGCCTCCGGGTGCCGGCAGTGTTGCCGGCAGTGCCGACGGCGTCGAGGGGACCCTCGGACCGGAGGCCACCTCCATCACGGACGGCCACAGTGGTCGTGCCGTGTCGATGGAAGGCACCGACAAGGGGTACGTGAGTACGGGTCGCGCCGTACTGGACACCAACCGCAGCTTCTCTATGTCCGTCTGGGCGAAGCCGACGGCCGTTACGGCGGGGATGAACCGCGCGGCCATCGCGCAGCTGGGCCAGCACCAGTCGATCACTCTGGGGCTCCTGGGTGACAAGTGGGTGGTCAAGACTCCGACCGCCGACGGTATGGCGGGCTACAGCTGGTACACCGCGGCGTCCACCACATCCGCGGTCGCGGGCGAGTGGACCCATCTCGCCGCCGTGTATGACGCCACGGCGAAGACGCTGACCCTCTACGTCGACGGCAAGTCCGCAGCGACGGTCACGGGCGTGAGCATGTGGCAGGCGCGCGGCGAGCTGACTTTCGGGCGCATGAAGTGGCTGGACACCTCCACCGACGCGTGGATCGGCGCGCTGGACGACGGCGCGGTGTGGAGCCGGGCCCTTAACGCCGCGGAGGTGTCCGAAGTGGCGAACGGGCGTCCCCTGACCGCCGGCCTTCCGGCGAAGGCGGCCTGGACCTTCGACGAGGAGGGCAACAAGGTGTCCGGGCGCCCCGAGCTCTCGGACCTGAACCTGTACGGCGCGCAGTCGGGAGTACCGGGTATCTCCGGCAACGTCCTCAAGTTCGACGGCTCCACCTCCTACGCTCGTACGTCCCGGCCTCAGGTCGACGGAACGCGCAGCTTCTCGGTTTCCACCTGGGTACGCATGCCCACGCCCGCGGTCACGGACAAGGCCGCGAAGATGATCGTCACCCAGAACGGCGTCCAGCAGAACGAGTTCTCCCTCTACTATTCGGCCGCCGACAAGAAGTGGAAGTTCGGCCGCTACACGGAGGACGCCGCCACTGCCAACCTGGTAGTTGCGGTTCAGCCCGCCTGCACCGCGCCGCTGGGAACGACCCCCTGCTTCGGTGATCCCGCCGACAGGTGGACGCATCTGATCGGCGTATGGGACGCGAACGTCGGTAGGCTGCGCCTCTTCGTCAACGGCTACCAGGTGGCCGAAGCCCCGTACACCCAGGCCAAGCCCTGGGCGACGCCGGGCCCCCTCCAGATCGGTGCGGTGAACCGGGCCGGCGCCAACGGGGAGTTCCTCAAGGGCGAGGTCGACGACGTGCGGGTGTTCGACCGCGTCGTGACGGCGGCCGAGGCACGCGAGCTCGTGCAGCAGCAACCGCAGATCGGCTCCCGCTGGAGGTTCGACAGCGCCACCGGGACCCCGCTCACCTCGCCCGACGAAGCCGGTAAGAGCGCTGAGAACGCCGTGCTGACCGGAGCGACGATCAACCCTGGTGGCGGCTACCTCGGCGGTGCGGGCAAGGGCAGCCTGATGCTCGACGGCGTCGACGACTACGCGGCCACCGCCCAGGTGCCGGTTCACACGGGTCAGAGCTTCACCGTCGCCGGGTGGGCGCAGACCGCCGCGGACCCGACCCGGGACATGACCCTGCTCTCCATCGCCGGAAGCGCCCAGAGCGCCGTCGAGGTCGGCTGGGACGACACGACGCTCAACCCCGGGACCGCCCAGGAACAGCACGTCGGCCAGTGGCGCGTCAGCGTCACCGACAAGGACGGGACGGCGGCCACGCGCACCAGCGTGCTGCACACCTTCGACCCGGGCCTGCGGATCGGGGGGTGGAACCACATCGCCGTCGTGTACGACGGGTTCGCCGACCGGGTGTCCCTGTACGTGAACGGCGTCCTGGAGGACCAGACCTGCTCGGACGAGGAGGCCGGCACCACGTGCACCGAGCACGTCTCGTGGGCGACGGTCGCACAGCCCTTCGACGCCACCGGCCAGGTCCAGTTCGGCCGACTGCGTGCCAACAGCGCCTGGGGTTCGTACTTCTCCGGTGAGATCGACGACGTCTGGATGTACCAGGGCGCACTCAGCCCCGCCGCCGTGATCTCGCTCGCCGACCCGAACGTCGACCAGACGACGCCCTCCGGGGCCTGACCTGACGGAGCGCCGGAGGGCGGGCGCTGCCTGACGCCCGTTCCCCGGCGCTTTCTCCTGCCCCGGCAGGCGACCGACGCCCGCCGCGGCCCGGTGCCCGGCAAGCGCACCGGCACCACGTAACACATCACGATCCATGGGGGGTCATCTTGTTGATCAGAAGGACAGGACGGAGACGCGGCACCGCCCGCGTCTCCGTCGTGATGAGCGGGGTCCTGTTGGGGACCCTCCTCCAGGGTCTGCCCCTGGCGGTGTCACCGGCGAGCGCCGAAGACAACCGCCCCGCGGCGCCCTCGGCCGAACGTCCTGTGAAGGGCTCGTTCGACAAGGCCAAGCCGCGCAGGGTCCAGAAGGAGACGCCCGCCGCCAGGTCCACCGTGGTCTGGCCCGAGGCGAAGACCGTACGCGTCGCACTGCCCGCCGAGGGAACGGCGGCCAGGTCGTTCAGGGCGCTCGGATCCCCGGTGACACTCGCCGCGCCCACGGCGCGGGATGCCGCCAAGGCACTCGCCCAGCGCACCGGCGCCCAGGCCGACCTGCGCTTCCTCGACCGGTCCGCCGCCCGGCGCGCCGGCGTCGACGGCGTCCTGCTCACCCTCGGCAACGCCACCGCGGGTACCGCGGCGGCACCGTTGAAGAGCAAGGTCACGATCGACTACAGCGGCTTCGCCAAGGCCGCCGGCGGCTCCTACGGCTCCCGGCTGCGTCTGACCCGCATGCCCGCCTGCGTTCTGGTCACTCCGGAGAAGAAGGAGTGCCGCACCCAGACGCCTCTGACGGGTGTCAACGACACCGAGGCCCTCACGGTCACCGCGGACGCCGTACCGGTCCCGCCGGCGACGCCAACGCCGGGCGGCAGCCGCGCAAGCCGTGTCGGCGCCGGCGACGGCGCGACGGTCATGGCCCTGAGCTCGGGCTCGTCCAGCCTCGCGGGCGACTTCACCGCCAGCCCCCTGGCGTCGTCGTCGACCTGGAGCACGGCACTCAACTCGGGCTCGTTCGCCTGGTCGTACGGCATGGAGGTGCCGGCCGTGCCCGGCTCCCTGGAGCCGAACCTCTCCATGACGTACTCCTCGGGCGCTCTGGACGGCCGCACGGCCAACAGCAACAACCAGGCCTCCTGGATCGGCGACGGCTTCGACATCTCGCCGGGCTTCGTCGAGCGCTCCTACAAGCCCTGCGCCGACGAAGGCGTCAAGAAGGACACGTCCGACGTCGGGGACCTCTGCTGGGCCTACGACAACGCCACCATCAGCTTCGACGGGCACGCGGGAGAACTGATCCCCGTGGGCGCCGACGAATGGCGCATCAAGGGCGACGACGGCACCAAGGTCACAAGGGTCAAGGACGCCGCCCGCGGCAACGGCGACAACGACGGCGAGTACTTCAAGGCCGTCACCCCCGCCGGCACCACCTACTGGTTCGGCTACAACCGCCTCGACAACTGGGTCACCGGCAAGCCCGAGACGAAGTCGGTGTTCACCGTGCCCGTCTACGGCAACAACTCCGGTGAGCCCTGCTACAACGCCGACATCAAGAGCGCCTGGTGCCAGCAGGGATGGCGCTGGAACCTCGACATGGTGGTCGACGCCAAGGGCAACGACATCACCTACTGGTACAAGCAGGAGGCCAACTCCTACGGCCGGTTCCTGACCGCCACCGACGACACCCCGTACGTCCGGGGCGGCGTCCTGGAACGGATCGACTACGGGCAGCGGACGAGCGACATCTACTCGGCCACGGTGAAGCCGATGGCCCAGGTCTCGTTCACCACGGGTGAGCGCTGCCTGGAGGCCACCACAGCGCTGTGCGATCCCGCCACGATCGACACCAACCGGCAGTACTGGTACGACACGCCCTGGGACATGAACTGCAAGGCGGGGACCGACTGCAACGCGGGACGGTACTCCCCGACGTTCTTCACCCGCACGCGCCTCACCCAGATCACCACGCAGACGCTGCAGACCGACGGCACGTACAAGAACATCGACTCGTGGTCGTTCGGGCACAAGTGGGGCACGGCCGACATCGACTACCAGATGCTCCTGTCGTCGATCCAGCGGACGGGCCTCGCGGGCACCACGCCGGTTCCCCTGCCGAAGACGACTCTCACGTACACCCAGCTGACGAACCGCCTCGACCGGACCGGTGACGGACGCGCCCCGTTCATCAAGGAGCGCCTCGGCACGGTCGACGACGAGGGCGGCGGCCAGCTGGACGTCAACTACAGTGCGGCGGCGTGCTCCTGGAGCTCCCTCCCCACCCCCGAGACCAACACGACCCGCTGTTTCCCGCAGAAGTACCAGCCGGGCAACAAGGCGCCGGTCACCACGGAGTGGTTCAACAAGTACGTGGTCGACGCCGTCATCGCCACGGACCGGACGGGCAAGTCCCCCGACATGGTCACGCGCTACACGTATCTCGGCGATCCCGCCTGGCACTTCGACGACGACGACGGCCTCACGAAGGAGAAGCTGAAGACCTGGTCACAGTGGCGGGGATACGGTCACACGCGCGTCCAGACGGGTTCCGTCCTGGAGATGTCCACCCAGCGCGAGCACTGGTTCCTGCGCGGCATGGACGGTGACCGCAGCAGCCCGACCGACAAGACCAAGACCCGCTCGGTCTCGGTGTCCGACGGCTCCGGCGGGACGCTGACCGACGACCAGGCGTGGACGGGCTTCGAGTACCGCGTCGACACCTTCGACGCCCCCGGCGGCAAGGTCGTCAGCAGGACGGCGAACACCCCGTGGAAGAAGGAGACCGCCAAGCGGATCCGTGACTGGGGAACGGCCACGGCCAACCTGACGGGCATCGAGACGGCGCGCTCCTTCGCCTCCCTGGACGACGGCGCCGGTGACAAGTGGCGTGAAGTCAGGTCGAACACCTTCTTCGACACCTACGGCCGGGCCGAGCGGGTGGAGGCGCTGGGTGACGTCGCGGACCCGAAGGACGACCAGTGCACCCGCACGACGTACCCGCCGGTGACGTCGGCCCGGATCCTGAACGCCCCGATCCGCACCGAGACGGTCGCCGCCACCTGCCAGGCCACGATCAACCTGGACACGCGGGCGGACGGCACCTCGCCGGTCGTCTCCGACGTGCGCACGCGATACGACGGCCAGGCCTACGGCGCGGCGCCGACCAAGGGGCTCCCGACCATGGTCGAGACCCTCAAGGAGCGGACCGGGAACAAGGCGACCTACCTGGACAACACGGCCACGTTCGACGCCTACGGGCGTTCACTGAGCACGACCGCTCTGGCGTCGGTGAGCCTCTTCGACCCCAACGTCCCCACGTCGGTCCCGGTGACCACGGCACAGACCAACCCGCGTACGACCACCACGGCGTACACGCCTGCGACCGGCCGGGTCACGAAGACCGTGACGACGATGCCGCCGGCAACGGTGGGAGTCGCGTCGTCGGCGCAGGTGACGACGACGAACTTCGACTCGCTGCGCGGTCTCCCGGTCTCCGAGGTGGACGCCAACGGGCTGCGCAGCGACGTGCTGTACGACGCCCTCGGCCGCAAGCTCAAGCTGTGGAAGCCGAACCGCTCCAAGGCGAGCGGCCAGAGCCCCAACCTCGAGTTCCGCTACCGCAACCCCGAGAACGACATCTACTCGGTCGAGAGCCTCACGCTCAACGCGGACGGCTCCCAGTCGTCGGGCTTCGTGCTCTACGACGGCTTCGGGCGTGAGCGGCAGACGCAGAGCCCGGGTGACAACGGCGGCAAGGTACTGACCGACACGTTCTACGACGCGCGCGGTCTCGTCGAGCGCAAGCACGCGCCGTACTACGCGACGGGCCTGCCGTCCGCATCGCTGTTCAAGCTTGAGGACACCACCGGGGTCGAGACCCAGACCACGTACGAGTACGACGGGCTGGGCCGCGAGACGAAGTCGGTGCAACTCGCGGGCAACGGCGTCGGGCACACGGTGCTCGGCACCACGCGCCGGGTCTACGGCGGCGACCGCGTCACCGTGATCCCGCCGAAGGGCGGCACGACGACGACGTCGGTCGCCGACGCCGCCGGGCACGTCGTCGAAATGCTCCAGTACCAGGGCGCCGAAGCCACGGGGCCCGCCGACCGCACCACGTACGCGTACGACGCGGCCGGCAACATGGCGAAGCTGACGGACCCGTCCGGCAACTCCTGGACCTGGACGTACGACCAGCTCGGCCGGATCAAGAAGACGACGGACCCCGACGCCGGCGAGATCACCCGGTACTACAACGACAGGGGTGAGCTGACCAGCACGCTGGACGGCAACAAGAAGACGACCGCGTTCGTCTACGACAACCTGTCGCGCCCGATCGAGTCCAGGGACGGTGGCCCGGCCGGCCCGCTGCTCACCTCCCAGACCTGGGACCCGACCGGCAACAAGGGCATGCAGGGCAGCTCGACCCGGTACGCGAAGATCGGCGACGTCACCTACCAGTACAAGTCGACGGTCAACGTCTACGACGCCCTGTACCGGCCGACCCGGTCCACCCTGACCGTGCCGTCCGTGCCGGGGCAGGAGGCCCTGGCCGGCTCCTACGTCACCGGTGTCGCGTACAACCTCGACGACACCGTGAAGTCCGTGGCATACCCCGCCGCGGGCAACCTGGCGGCGGAATCCCTCGCCTTCACCTACGACGACCTGCACCGCACCGTCTCGGCGAGCAGCCTCCTGTCGGGCTATCTGGCGAAGCAGACGTACAGCCTCACGGGCAAGCCGCTGCAGTCCACGCTCAACGCCGGCGGCAAGAACCTGTGGATCACGAACGCCTGGGAGTTCGGCACGCAGCGGCTGGCCGGCACCCGGACCGACCTGGAAGGAGGCAACGGAGCGGAGCGGGGCGCCGCCTACACGTACGACGAGATCGGCAACGTCACCTCGCTCACCGACGTGTCCCGGTACGGCCTGGACACCCAGTGCTTCGCCTACGACCACCTGTCCCGGCTGACCGAGGCGTACACCCCGGCGGCCACGTCCTGCCCGGCGGGCCCCACGGGCTCCGCGCTCGGCGGTCCTGCCCCGTACTGGACGAGCTGGACCTACAACACCGACGGCACCCGCAAGACCGAGACCGAGCACGACCCGTCCGGCAACACGGAGGCCGACAAGGTCCGTAGCTACGCCTACCCGGCGAAGGGCGCGGCGCGTCCGCACTCCCTGCTGGGCACCAGCACCGTCACGGGCGGCACCGGCGACCCGGTCACCGAGTCGTACGCGTACGACGGCGCCGGCAACACGACCGAACGCCACCTGAAGAACGAGGCGGGCGGCGGCAACGACCAGGTCCTCGACTGGGACACCGGAGGAAAACTGGCCAAGGTCACGGACTCGGTCAAGACGCTCAACGGCAGCACGACCGTCACGACCACCAAGACCACCGACTACGTGTACGCCGCCGACGGCGGCCGGCTGCTGACCCACACCGTGGACACCGCCGACCCCGGCGCCGAGAGCACGACCCTCCACCTGGGGCCGACCGAGATCAAGCTGGTCAAGGGCGCCGCGAAGCCGACCGCGACCCGCTACTACGACCTGGGCGCCGCCACGGCCGTCCGCACGGACGACAACAAGGTGTCCTTCCAGGTCACCGACCACCACAACACCGGCACCCTCGACATCGACGCCGACGGCGCCGTCGTCGACCAGCGCCGCATGACGCCGTTCGGCGAGCAGCGGGGCAACGCGCCGGGCGACTGGGCCGGCACCCGCGGCTTCATCGGCGGCACGATGGATCCGACGGGCCTGACCCACCTGGGTGCCCGCGAGTACGACCCGGCCACCGGCCGCTTCATCAGCGTCGACCCGGTCCTCGTACCGGAGGACGTGCAGTCCCTCAACGGCTACGCGTACTCCAACAACAACCCGATGACCCTCAGCGACCCCAGCGGCATGCGCCCGGACGGGGCGTGCAGCGGCCGGTGCACCGACGGGTCGAGGGAATCCTGGAGCGGCGGCCCGGGCAACTGGGAATACACGATCATCTCGCCGCCCAACAAGAACGGCGTCGTCAAGGTCCAGCACGTCGACTTCCGCGACAACCACGACGACTCGTTCTCGTTCTACGCGAAGGTCATCAAGCCCAAGCCGCAGCCCAAGCCGAAGCCGAAGGAAGAGGTCGACTGGAGCAAGGGCGCGCCCTACGTGAACGGCGTGTGCGTCTACGCCGCCGGAATGGGCTGCGGCGGCGACGCCAAGCCGATCTCCGAGGAGTCCATCCCGGACCTGCCGTGCCCCGACGGGGAATCCCCGAAGCTCTGCAGCATCCGCAACACCCTCTACAAGACCGGCATCATGACCGGCATGACCGGAGGCTCGCTCGGCGTCTTCGGCCTGGTCGGCCCCGGCGCCAGGGGCATGGGCGGCAAGGGCGGCCCGGGCAAGGGCGAACGCCCCGGCTCCGCCTCCGGCACGGGCGGCATGCGGGGCTTCTGCCCCAACTCCTTCCCGCTGGGCACTCTGGTCCTGCTGGCGGACGGCACGGTCAAGCCGATCGAGAAGGTCGGCGTCGGAGACGAGGTCCTGGCCACCGACCCGGACGGCGAGGTGACGGCGGCCAAGCAGGTCGACGCCACCCTGGTCACTCCTGACGACCGCGACTTCACCACGATCACGGTCGCGGGGAAGAACGGCCCGGAAGAGCTGACCGCCACGGACCATCACCGGATCTGGTCGCCCAGCGAGGCCTCGTGGGTGAACGCGGGAGCGGTGAAGGTCGGCATGGCCCTCCTGTCTGCGGACGGGGAAGCTCTCAAGACGGTCGACGTACGCCACTTCACCAAGGAGCAGGCGGCATACAACCTCACGGTTCGTGGGCTGCACACGTACTATGTGCTCGCCGGCGCAACGCCGGTGCTGGTGCACAACGACAACACTGTTCCCGGGTGGGCTGCGGACGAGCTTGCCAGGATTCAGGCCGGGCAGGGCACCCCACGTACGGTAAGCCCCACGGATCCCACTCAAAAGCTTTATCAAGGGCGAGAATCGGCGAGGCACGCGGCCAAGTGGGGTCCTCACGCGCAGTCGGGTTTCCAGGGCTCGCCCGAATGGGAGGTTCCCGGCAAGGGCAATACGTATAGGATCGTCGGCCCGAACCGCTTCGGGGAGTACGGCTATACGGACCCGAAAGTCAAGTACGCGAAGATCACCGTCATTCCTACCTGTTGATTCGACGTGTTCTCGGTGGAAGGTGAGCGACGTTGTTGCTGAAGTATTCTGTCCGGTTCGAGGAAAGTGGCGCATCCGTACTCGCCTGCGATCTGGAAGGGTTTTTTGTCGGACGCTACAGCTACGACGACTTCGGCGCGTTCCTCGAAGCCGAGAACTCCCGAGTCGTCTTCAGACTTGTGCGGCCGACCCTGGACGCGCCGATCGACACGCTCAGGGGTGACATCGAGGTCCTTGTCCTCGACGCTGAAGGTCGGCCCATGGGGCGCTACCCGCTGTGGGGTGCGAAGCTGCTAGTCGGAGATACGTCGGAAAATCTGGTCGTCACAGCACAAACAGGGTTGCCTCCGCATGCCGAGGCTCGCAGGTTGTGGGACAGGTTCCGTGTTTCCCAACCGCGTCGTGGTGAATGGTGCAATCTTCAGGCTGGATCCCGTGAAGCGTGGCTAGAAGTGGCTGGGCTCAGGTATGCCGAATCTGCTTCTAGGGAGGAGCATTCGGTTCACCCTCGAGAGATCGTTATGGGAGGTGATGAAATCAAGGATGTCGCGAGCTTTTTCTGTGCGATAGGGGAAGCTTTCCGCGGCCCTGGAGGGTACATCGGGCAGAGTTTCACCGAATTGGAAGAGTCCCTGGAGGATCATCTCCAAGGCGCCCCGGTTCGGCTGATTTGGCGGAACATTTCCGTCGCGCGTTCTTCCTTGTCTGCGGTGATGGATATCGCTGACGGGACGACTTCCAAATTCGATTTGCTTCTCGAGATTCTTACCAGGAACAACGTTGACGTCGTTCCTGGATAGTGCACGTGCCTCCTGGGGGCATTCGCCGGACTTTGTCCGGCGCGTTGCCGTAGAAACTCACGTCAAGATCGGAACGGGTCGACGGGCGAGCGGACGAAGTCCCAGCTCACCAGTCTGATGGCCACGAAGGAGCCCCACCGAATTTCCTCTCGGTGGGGCTCCTTGCGTACTTTGACGGCAGTGGTTGACGGCAACGTCAGGGGACGGGCGCTGCACGAAGCGGTGACTCGTCGCCCTCGTCGGGGCCGGTCGTGGCCTCGGAGGGCTTGCCGAGGTGGAGGCGGACAGACCCTGCTGCCCGGGGCGTGAAGCCTGCCGTCGTCCGACGGACGAAGAGCCGGGTCCTGCTCTCATGTCCGACCCCATGACCCCTGGCGACCTCTAACCTCTCCCCATGCAGACCGAGTTGCGAGTGGCGGCCTACGCCGTGTGTGTGCGGGACGGGGGGATACTCCTGGCCCGCTGGGTGGACCGGGACGGGGTGAAGCGGTGGACGCTGCCCGGCGGCGGGATGGATCACGGGGAGCTGCCCGTGGAGGCCGTCGTGCGGGAGGTCGAGGAGGAGGCCGGGTACGTCGCCGAGGCGACCGTGCTGCTCGGGATCGACTCCATCCGGCGGGAGCGGCGGGGCAGGCTCGGCGGGGCGCTCGACTGGCAGGGGCTGCGGATCGTCTACGAGGCGCGGGTCACCGGGGGCGAGCTGCGCAACGAGGAGGGCGGGTCCACCGACCTCGCCGCCTGGCATCCGCTGGAGTCCGTGCCCTCGCTCACCCGGGTCGAACTCGTCGACATCGGGCTCCAGTTGTGGCGCGACCGGCCGCCCCTGGGGCACTCGCCGCTGCACGATCCCGCGAACGGCTGAAAACGGCTCAACCGTCCCGGACCGCTCAACCCAGTGCCCGTGCCCCACGGTCCCCTCCCGTGACCGCAGTTCACGAACAGGGGAGCCCGCATGTCAGCCGCACGTTCCGTCCGTACCCTCGTCGCCGCCGGACTCGTCGCCGGGATCACCGCCACCGCGCTCGTCGCGCCCGCCGTCGCCGCCGCGCCGCCGAAGCCCTCCCACGCCGCCACCCAGCAGGCCCTGGACGCGGCCGTCGCCGAGGGCGTGCCCGGGGCCGTCGCGCAGGCGCGTGACGGCAGGGCGCGCTGGACCGGTACGGCAGGGGAGCGCAAGGGCGGCGACCGCTTCCGGGTCGGGTCCATCACCAAGACCTTCACCGCCACCGTCCTGCTCCAGCTCCAGGCCGAGGGCCGCATCGACCTCGACGACCCCGTCGACAGGTGGCTGCCGGGTGTCGTCCGCGGCCACGGGCACGACGGACGCAAGGTCACCGTCCGACAGCTGCTCAACCACACCAGCGGCATCTACAGCTACACCGAGGACCCCGCCTTCCAGGAGAAGGTCTTCGGTCCCGGCTTCCTGCAGCACCGCTACGACACCTGGACCCCGGAGCAGCTCGTGTCCGTCGCGATGGCGCACGAGCCCGACTTCGCCCCCGGCACCGCGTGGAACTACTCCAACACCAACTTCGTCCTGGCCGGGATGGTCATCGAGAGGGTCACCGGACGTCCCTACGGGAAGGCGATCGAGAACCGGATCGTCAAGCCGCTGAAGCTGCGGGCCACCTCCGTGCCCGGCACGGACTCGCGGATGCCGAAGCCGAACTCCCGCGCCTACTCCAAGCTCTCCCGCGAGACCGGCGGGCCCACGTACGACGTCACCGCGCTCAATCCGAGCATCGCCGGCGCCGCCGGCGAGATGGTCTCCGACGCGAACGACCTGCAGACCTTCTACCGGGCGCTGCTCAAGGGCCGGCTGCTTGCGCCGGCCGCGATGAAGGAGATGACCGACACCGTCCCGATCTCCCCCGAGCTGCCCGGCGTCGGCTACGGGCTCGGACTCATGCGGCAGAAGCTGAGCTGCGGCAAGGAGGTCTGGGGGCACGGCGGCGGCATCCACGGTTCGCATTCCGAGGCCCAGGCCACCCGGGACGGCGAGCACTCCCTCGCCGCGAACTTCAACGCCGACTGGACCGGTGACACCCAGAAGGTGATCGAGGCGGAGTTCTGCGGCACGACCCCGGCCGAGCGCTAGCCGTCACCGGGGCAGGACGACCACGTAGGCGGCCGGCTGCCGGTCCGACGCGGCCATCAGCGCCGTACGGACCACGGTCGCCTGCTGGTCCATCGCCTCGCGCAGCTTGCGCGGGGTGATGTGGACGACGGTGATCCCCAGCCGCTCCAGGTGCTCGCGCTTGCGCGTGTACTCCGACCACAGCGCGTCGTCGTCCTGCCGCGGAGCCCGGGTGTCCAGCTCCACGGCCACCGCCTGGTCCGGCCAGTAGGCGTCGAGACCGCCCAGGTGCGGGCCGCCCGGCAGCCGCAGGTCCACGTTCCACAGGGGGTCCGGCAGCCCGAACGCGCGCACCATCTCGTACAGCCGCTCCTCGGCGACGGCGCGGCCTTCGGCGAGCAGCGCGTCCACCGCGTCCACGACGTGCGGTCGGTTCAGCAGCCTCGCCCGGTTCAACTCCCGCACCACGAGGCCGGGTTCGCAGTGGCCCCCGCTCACGGCCTCGGTGAGCAGCCGGCGCACCACGCTCGGGTCGGAGAGTGCCGAGACCGCGTCGGCGAGCGCCCGGGGCACCGGCGCGACGGGCAGTCCGCCGATCTCCGCCGGCTCGGGCCACTCGGTGGCGCGCACCACCCGGACCCGGGCCGTCGAGCGCAGACGTCGCGTACGCGGCACCAGGACGTCGACCCGGTCGATCATGCCGGGCGAGGGGGCGGAGGCGAAGCCGTGCAGGGAGAGCGCGGCGAGCCCGGTCAGCATCGACTCGGAGCGGGCGTACCGGACGGCCTCCCTGAGCCGGTCCACGCCGGTGTGGGGGAGGGGGGAGAGGGGGGCGTCGGGGGTGTTGTGGTTCATGCCGACGGTCTTCCGTCGTCCGGGCCCCGCTTAACCGCTGTTACGAAGTGGTCGCCGAATCAGGACAACTCCGCACTAAAGTACGCGCGTTCGAGTGCCGAGGTACGACGGCCCCCGGCGGTGCGCGCACCGCCGGGGGCCCGTCCCACTGTCCGATCGTGCGACCGGTGTGCCTACTTCGCGCGCCCGTCGCACTCCTGTGCCCGCAGCGCGCGCGCCAGGTCGTCGCGCGCCTCCAGGACGAGCCGGCGCAGCGCCGGGGCGGCGGAGGCGTGCTCGGCGAGCCACGCGTCGGTCGCCGCCAGGGTCTCGGGGCGGTCCTGCAGCCCCGGGAACAGGCCGCGCACCACGTCCATGCCGATCTGGATGGAGCGGTCCGCCCAGATCCGCTCGATCGCCGCGAAGTACTTCTCCGCGTACGGCGCGACCAGCTCGCGCTGCGAGGGCCGCACGAAGCCCGCGATGGTCGCCTCCACCAGCGCGTTGGACAGCGCGTCCGACTCGACGACCTGCGCCCAGGCCTGCGCCTTGACCGCCGCCGAGGGCCGTGCGGCCAGGCAGCGCACCTGGTGCCGCTTGCCCGTCGCCGTGTCGTCGCGGGCCAGCTCCTCGCCGATCCGGGTCTCGTCGGCCCGCCCGTGCGTGGCCAGCGGCTCCAGGAACGCCCAGCGCAGCTCCTGGTCGACCTCCAGCCCGTCGATCGCGGCCGAGCCGTCGAGCAGACCCTCCAGAAGCCGGAGGTCGGCGTCCGAGGAGGCCACGGCGGCGAAGAAGCGCGCCCAGGTCAGCTGGTGCTCGCTGCCCGGCGCGGCGAGGCGCAGTTCGCGCAGCCCGCCCTCGGCGAGCAGCCGGCCGCGCTCGGACCGCCCTTCCGGCGCCGCGTAGTGGGTGACGGCCGACTGCGCCCAGGCGTGCACCATCTGCAGGACGCCGATGTCGGTCTCGCGGCCCGCGAAGTCGAGGACCACCCGCACGAAGTCACGGGCCGGCATGAGGCCGTCGCGGGTCAGGTTCCACAGCGACGACCAGCACAGCGCGCGGGCCAGCGGGTCGGAGATGTCGCCGAGGTGGGCGCGCAGGGTCGCCAGCGAGGCCTCGTCGAAGCGGACCTTGCAATAGGTGAGGTCGTCGTCGTTGACGAGCACCAGGTCGGGCTTCTCCGCGCCCGCGAGCCCGGCCACCACCGTACGCGCGCCGGTGATGTCGGCCTCCACGCGCGCGTAGCGCACGAGATCGCCGCCGGAGAGCCGGTAGAGGCCCACGGCCGCGCGGTGCGGGCGCAGTTCGTCGCCCTCCTGCAGGACGGCGAGCTCGGTGACGCGGCCCTCGGCGTCGTACGTGACGACCGGGGTGAGGGTGTTGACGCCGGAGGTCTGCAGCCAGGACTTCGCCCAGGCCTTCATGTCCCGGCCAGAGGTCTCCTCCAGGACGGTCAGCAGGTCCGCGAGGCGCGTGTTGCCGTAGGCATGGCGCTTGAAGTAGCGGCGCGCGCCCTCCAGGAACGCGTCCCGGCCCGCGTAGGCCACCAGCTGCTTCAGGACGGAGGCGCCCTTGGCGTAGGTGATGCCGTCGAAGTTCAGCTTGGCGTCCTCCAGGTCACGGATGTCGGCCGTGATCGGGTGGGTGGACGGCAGCTGGTCGGCGCGGTAGGCCCAGGCCTTGCGGTTGTTGGCGAAGGTCACCCAGCTGTTGGTGAAGCGGGTCGCCTCGGCGAGGGAGAACGAACCCATGAAGTCGGCGAAGGACTCCTTCAGCCACAGGTCGTCCCACCACACCATGGTGACCAGGTCGCCGAACCACATGTGGGCCATCTCGTGCAGGATGACGTTGGCCCGGCGCTCGTACGCCGCCTGCGTCACCTTGCCGCGGTAGATGTACTCCTCGCGGAAGGTGACCATGCCCGGGTTCTCCATCGCACCGAGGTTGTACTCGGGGACGAAGGCCTGGTCGTACTTCCCGAAGGGGTAGGGGTAGTCGAAGTTGTCGTGGAAGAAGTCCAGGCCCTGCTTGGTGACCAGGAAGACGTCGTCCGCGTCGAAGTGCTTCGCGAGCCCCTTGCGGCACATCGCGCCCAGCGGGATCTCCAGCTCGCCGCGCCGGTAGGTGTCCGTGACGTAGTGGTACGGCCCCGCGACCACGCAGGTGATGTACGTGGAGATCGGCTCGGTGCCGGCGAACCGCCAGCGCCCCTCGGCGTCCTGCTCGCCCACGCCGTTCGACCAGACCGTCCAGCCCTCGGGCGCGTCCACCTCGAAGCGGTACGGGGCCTTGAGGTCGGGCTGTTCGAAATTGGCGAAGACCCGGCGGGCGTCGGCGGGCTCGTACTGGGTGTAGAGGTAGACCTCGCCGTCCTCCGGGTCGACGAAGCGGTGCATGCCCTCGCCGGTGCGGCTGTAGGCGCACTGGGCGTCGACGACCAGCTCGTTCTCGTCCGCGAGGCCGTCGAGGGCGATCCGCGCGCCGTCGAAGACGACCGCCGGGTCGAGCGCACGCCCGTTGAGGGTGATCGCGTTCACCGACGGGGCGATCAGGTCGGCGAACGTGCTGTCGCCCGCGCCCGTGCGGCGGAAGCGGAGGGTGGTCACGGAGCGGAAGGTGCGCACGCCCTCCCCGGACTCGCCGACGGCCGAGCGCAGGTCGAGGTACACCTCGTACCCGTCGACGGACAACAGCTCCGCCCGCTCGTGGGCCTCGTCACGGGACAGGTTCTCACCGGGCACGGTCACTCCTTCGTGGCTCGTTCGAAACAGCACCGATCCTCCCATGTGCCACTGTCGCCGGGCACCACGGGAATGCGGGAGCGGACCGGCCGTGTTGCCCGGTTGGCGCATTCAGAGCACTCCTGAGGAGAGACATGTCCGAGACCAGGACCACCGCCGACTTCTACTTCGACCCGCTGTGCCCGTGGGCCTGGATGACCTCCCGCTGGATGCTGGAGGTGGAGAAGGTGCGCCCGGTCGACGTCCGCTGGAAGGTGATGAGCCTCGCCGTCCTCAACGAGGACCGCCTCGCCGACCTGCCGGCCGAGTACCGCGAGATGATGGAGACCCAGGCCTGGGGTCCGGTCCGCGTCGTGATCGCCGCCCAGCAGCTGCACGGCGACGAGGTCGTCGGCAGGCTCTACACGGCGCTCGGCACCCGCTTCCACAACCAGGGCGAGGGCCCGACCCGCGAGGCCATCGAGGCCGCCCTCTCCGACGTCGGCCTGCCGGCCGGGCTCGCCGACTACGCGGACAAGGACACCTACGACGCCGAGCTGCGCGCCTCCCACAAGGAGGGCATCGAGAAGGTGGGCCAGGACGTCGGCACCCCGGTGATCGCCGTCCCCGGCGCGGACGGCGCGGAGGTCGCCTTCTTCGGTCCGGTCGTCACCCCGACCCCGCGCGGCGAGGCGGCGGCGCGGCTGTGGGACGGCACGCTGCTCGTGGCGTCGACGCCGGGCTTCTTCGAGATCAAGCGCACGCGCACGGCGTCGCCGAGCTTCGAGTAGGACGCGTTCCCCGCACGGGGGAGCCCCCGGTACGGAAGAACCCCCGCGATTCCTGTCATCGCGGGGGTTCTTCTTTCATCCGCCTGCCCGGTGAAGGTGGAGAAGACGATCACGAGCAGGGCGTTTCCGGGGTGCGGCCGTCAGAAGGAGATCAGCGGGACGCTGGCCTTCGCGGCCGTGTAGCGCCTCTGCACGTCCTGCCAGTTGACGACCTGCCACATGGCCTCGATGAAGTCGACCTTCTGGTTCTTGTACTGCAGGTAGAAGGCGTGCTCCCAGGCGTCGAAGACGAGGACCGGGACGGAGCCCTGGCCGACGTTGCCCTGGTGGTCGTAGACCTGCTCGACGATCAGCCGGCCGCTGATCGGCTCGTACGCGAGGACGCCCCAGCCGGAGCCCTGGGTGGTGGCCGCGGCCTTGGTCAGCTGGGCCTTGAACCTGGCGAAGGAGCCGAAGGACTCGGTGATCGCGTCGGCCAGCTCGCCGACCCCGTCGGCGGCCAGCGGCTCGCCGCCGCCTCCGTCCTTCGGGCTGTTCATGTTGTTCCAGTAGATGGAGTGCAGGATGTGGCCGGAGAGGTGGAAGGCCAGGTTCTTCTCCAGGCCGTTGATCGCGCCCCACTGGTCCTTGTCGCGGGCCTCCTCCAGCTGCTCCAGCGTGTCGTTCGCGCCCTTGACGTAGGCGGCGTGGTGCTTGTCGTGGTGCAGCTCGATGATCTGCGGATTGATCACCGGCTCCAGCGCCGCGTAGTCGTACGGCAGCTCCGGAAGTGTGTAGATCGCCATGCGCCGAACCCCTAGCCCTTCGACCGACTGCTTATTGCAACCTCTATGCAAGTGCAGGCTAGCAGCAGGTGAGGGTGAAGTTGATCAGTCCTTGGGCCTAGGACCCCGGCGGAACGCCGCCGCGCCCCGCCCGAACGCCGACGCGCCCCGCCGGAAGGCCCGGCGGGGCGCGGATGTCTCTCGGGAGGGGGCGGGATCAGGTCCTGTCGGCCACGGTCCCGGCCGCCGGGTCCGTACCGGCTGCCTGCTTCCGCGCCTTCTCCCGCGACTTCTGGAGCACGAGGCCGACCACCGCGAGCGCCACGGTCAGGGCGCCGGTCGAGTACAGCTGGACGCGGGTGCCCTCCTCGCGCGCCATCAGGACGAAGACCGCCGCCATGCCGAGCAGCGCCACCCAGGTCAGCACGGGGAAGCCCCACATCTTCACGACCAGCTTCTCCGGCGCCTCGCGCTCGGTGCGGCGCCGCAGCACCAGCTGGGAGGCCGCGATGAAGAACCAGACGACCAGGATGATCGCGCCGATGGTGTTGAGCAGCCAGATGAAGGCCTTGTCCGGGGACCAGTAACTCAGCAGCACGCAGCCGAAGCCGACGACGCAGGAGACCAGGACGGCCGGGCGGGGCACTCCGCCCGAGGTGCGGCCGAGCGCCTTCGGGCCCTGGTCGCGGGCGACCAGCGAGCACGCCATCCGGGAGGCGCCGTAGATGTTGGCGTTCATGGCCGAGAGCAGGGCGACCAGGACGACCACGTTCATGATCTGGCCGGCGGCCGGGATGCCCAGGTGGTCGAGGGTGGCGACGTACGGGCCCTTCTCGACGACCGCCTTGTCGCCCCACGGGACGAGCGTGACGATGACCGCCATGGAGCCGATGTAGAAGAGCGCGATGCGCCACATGGCCGTGCGGACGGCCTTGGCGACGCCCTGCACGGGGTGCTCGGACTCGGCCGCGGCGATGGTGACGGTCTCCAGACCGCCGTACGCGAAGACGGAGGCCAGCAGGCCCACGATCAGGCCCTCGGAACCGTGCGGGAAGAAGCCGCCGGCACCGGTGAGGTTGGCGGCGCCCGGGGCGTCGGTGCCCGGCAGCACGCCGGCGATGGCGAGCACGCCGATGCCGAGGAAGAGGACGATCGCGCCGACCTTGAGCGTCGCGAACCAGAACTCGAACTCGCCGAAGTTCTTCACCGCCGCCAGGTTGGTGCCGCAGAACACCAGCATGAAGAGGGCCACCCAGGCCCACGCCGGGGTGCCGGGGAACCAGCCGGTCATGATGTTCGCGGCGCCGATGCCCTCGAGGCCGACGGCCACGCAGAGCAGGAACCAGAAGGCCCAGCCGGCGGTGAATCCGGCCCACGGGCCGAAGGCGCGCTCGGCGTGGACGGAGAAGGAGCCGGAGGCCGGGTTCGCCGCCGACATCTCGCCCAGCATCCGCATGACCAGCATGACGAGCACACCGGAGATCGCGTACGCGAGGACGATCGACGGGCCGGCCGCCGCGATGCCGGCGCCGGAGCCGACGAAGAGGCCGGCGCCGATCACACCGCCGAGGGCGATCATCGACAGGTGCCGCTGCTTGAGGCCGTGGGTCAGGCCGGTGGGGGCGGTCGCGCCGTCCTTGCGGTCGGCCGGCGCGGGCGCGGTGGTCCGAGACATGGGCGAACCCTGTTCACTAGCTGAGACGGGGAGGGTGGCCCACAGTCTGTGGGGCCGCACCGCTCACAGGGAACGGATGTCCGCTATACGGTCACGACCTTCACACAAGGTGAAGGTTCAGTCTCGCTTCGTGGAGGGGGCTGCGGGAGCGGGGCCGCCGGTCGGACCGGAGGGGCCGGGCGAGGCGGCGGACGCGGCCGACGCCGGACCCCGATCCGGACCCGGGGCGCGCCTCGCGCGCAGCTCGCGCCCGCCCGCCACGGCAAGCACCGCCGCCGTCGCCCCGGCCGACCACAGCACCTGCGGCCGGGCCCCGTCGTCGAGCAGCATCAGCACGAGCACCGCGGCCATCCCCGCCAGCGCCGCCCAGGTCAGCCACGGGAAGCCCCACATGCGCAGGGTCAGCGTCTGTGGTGCCTCGCGCTCGATCCGGCGCCGCAGCCGCAGCTGGGAGACCGCGATCAGCGCCCACACGAACAGCAGCACCGCGCCGACCGCGTTGAGCATGTAGAGGAAGACGGAATCCGGCCACTTCAGATTGAGCAGGACGGAGACGAAGCCGAACGCCACGGACGCGAGCACGGCCCGTCGCGGCACCCCTCCGCCGGAGATCCTGAGCAGCTCCCTCGGCGCCTCGCCGCGCTCGGCGAGCGAGAACACCATCCGCGAGGAGCCGTACAGATTCGCGTTGAGCGCGGACAGCAGCGCCACGAACACCACCACGTTCATGATCTGCCCCGCCGCCGGCACCCCGAGGGCGTCCAGGACCGCCACGTACGGGGACTCGCCCGGCTTCATGGCGGTCCACGGCAGCAGGGTCACGATCACCAGCATCGAGCCCACGTAGAAGAGGAGGATGCGCCACACGGCGCTGCGCACCGCCCGGGCCACGTTGCGGGCCGGGTCGTCCGACTCCGCCGCCGCGATCGTCACGACCTCCAGGCCGCCGAAGGCGAACACGACGGCCAGCACCCCGGACACCACGCCGGACCAGCCGTGCGGCAGGAAACCGCCCTGCCCGGTCAGGTTCGCCAGGCCCACCGGGTCCGTGTCGGGCAGCACGCCCACGATCGCCAGCACGCCGAGCACCAGGAACAGCCCGATCGCGCCGACCTTGAGCGCCGCGAACCAGAACTCGAACTCGCCGAAGTTCTTCACCGCCGCGAGGTTCGCGGCCGTGAACACCACCATGAAGAGCAGCACCCAGCCCCACTGCGGGAGCCCCGGCACCCAGCCGTGCGCGATCCGGGCCGCGCCGGTCGCCTCCACGGCGAGCACGACCACCAGCAGGAACCAGTACAGCCAGCCCACCGAGAAACCCGCCCAGCGCCCGAGCGCCCGCTCCGCGTGCACCGAGAAGGCGCCCGAGGCCGGCATCGCCGCCGACATCTCGCCCAGCATGCGCATGATCAGCATCGCGAGCGCGCCCGCGATCAGATACGAGACGACGATGCCGGGGCCGGCGACCGCGATGCCCGCGCCCGAGCCCACGAAGAGCCCCGCGCCGATCACCCCGCCGAGGCCCAGCATCGTCAGGTGACGCTGCTTCAGTCCAGGGGAGAGGGGCTCCGGTTCGGAGGCCAGGGGGTCGTGCATGAGGGATCCGCGCTCTCGGACGGTTTATGGAGACCCCACAGTCTCTCCGGTGACGGGCCCGTGGCGCAAAAGGGACCACCCCGCAGGACTTCCCAGTGACAAGGGTCACTCTGCATTCGGTGGGGAAACCCGGGCTTTGTCTGATCTCCACGAAGGGCTCAACCCCTGCTTTGTGGGCGGCTGACGGTGATCGGCCGGTCACCGCTGGCATACGGTCGAGCCTGTTCCGCCCCGTCCGCCGTCCCCGTCACCCCACGGAGTACCGATGAGCACCGCCGCCGCCCCCGTCTCCTCCCTCCGTTCCGGCACGGTCCTGGCCGACCTGATCCCGGCGAGCCGGGTCCGCGACCTCGCACTCGTCGTCGGCGGTGCCGCGCTCACGGGCCTCGCCGCGCAGATCTCCGTCCCGGTCCCGGGCTCCCCGGTCCCGGTCTCCGGCCAGACCTTCGCCGCCCTCCTCGTCGGCACCGCGCTCGGCGCCCGCCGCGGCTTCCTCTCCCTGGGCCTGTACGCCGTCGCCGGCATGGCGGGCGTGCCGTGGTTCGCCCAGGGCTCCTCCGGCTGGGCCATGCCCTCCTTCGGCTACATCCTCGGCATGCTGCTCGCCGCCACCGTCGTCGGCGGCCTCGCCCGCCGCGGCGCCGACCGCTCGGTCCTGCGCACCGCCGGCACGATGGTGCTCGGCTCCGCGGTCATCTACGCGGTCGGCGTGCCGTACCTGGCGCTGGCCACCGGCATGAGCCTCGGCCAGGCGGTCGCCGCGGGCCTCACCCCGTTCCTGATCGGCGACGCGCTCAAGGCCGCTCTCGCCATGGGCGCCCTGCCGGCCGCCTGGAAGCTCGTCGGCCGCAAGGGCTGATCTCCCCCGCCTTCCCGAAGGGGGCGGCCGTGTCGGGTTCCGGCCCGACCCGGCCGCCCCCTTCGGCGGTTCCGGCCCCCGGTGGCCGGCCGGCCGGCCCGCGAGGGCGCCGGGGACGGCGAAAGGCTCTCCGTTCCCGAGGTGGCCGGGGTACGGAGAGCCTTCCGCGTCTGCCCGGCGGGGTGACGCCAGGCGGTGGGGTCAGACCTTGTCGGCGAGCTCCGGCGTGCCCTTGGCCTTCGCGAGCCGGTCCTTGACAAGACCGATCGCGAGCACGAGCGCCGCGACGAGCAGCGAGAGCACGACCTGCTCACGGTTGCTGCCGCCGTCGTAGACCATGTAGCCGAGGACAAAGGTGATCATCGCGGCGGTGGCCCAGGTCAGGTACGGGAAGAGCCACATCCGCACGACAAGCTTCTCGGGCGACTCGCGCTGGATGATCCCGCGCATCTTCAGCTGGGTGAGGCAGATGACCAGCCACACGAAGAGGGCGACGGCGCCGGAGGAGTTCAGCAGGAAGGCGAAGACGGTGTCGGGCCACTTGTAGTTGAAGAACACCGCGACGAAGCCGAAGGCCACCGAGGCGAGGATCGCCGCCGTCGGCACACCGCGCTTGTTGGTGCGGGCGAAGGCCTTCGGGGCGTCACCGCGCCGGCCGAGCGAGAAGGCCATGCGGGAGGCGGTGTAGAGGCCCGAGTTCAGGCAGGACAGGACGGCGGTCAGGACGATCACGTTCATGACCTGGCCGGCGTGCGCGATGCCGATGGAGTCGAGGGCGGCGACGTACGAGCCCTTGTCGACGATCGACTTGTCGTTCCACGGCAGCAGGGTGAGGACGACGAAGATCGAGCCCAGGTAGAAGACGCCGATGCGCCAGATCACGCTGTTGGTGGCCTTGGTGACGGCGCGCTGCGGGTCCTCGGACTCGCCGGCGGCCAGGGTGACGATCTCGCTGCCCATGAAGGAGAAGACGACCATCAGGACACCGGTGAGGATCGCGCCGGCGCCCATCGGGAAGAAGCCCCCGGCGTCGGTGAGGTGCGCGAAGCCCGCGCCCGGGTTGTCCGATCCGGGCAGCACGCCGAAGACGGCCAGCAGGCCGACGACCACGAAGGCGGCGATGGCGACGACCTTGATGCCGGCGAACCAGAACTCGAACTCGCCGTAGGAGGACACCGAGGCCAGGTTGGTGGCGGTGAGCACCACCATCACGATGAGCGCCCAGCCCCACTGCGGGACGGCCGGGATCCAGCTCTCCAGGATCTTGGCGCCGGCGGTCGCCTCGACGGCGAGCACGACGACCCAGAAGAACCAGTACAGCCAGCCGATGGTGAAGCCGGCCCAGCGGCCGAAGGCCTGGTCGGCGTAGGCCGAGAAGGAGCCGGAGGACGGACGGGCCGCGGCCATCTCGCCGAGCATCCGCATCACGAAGACGACCATGGCGCCGACGAGTGCGTAGGAGAGCAGGATGGCGGGGCCGGCCGCGGCGATGCCGGAGCCGGAGCCGACGAACAGGCCGGCGCCGATGACGCCGCCGATGGCGATCATCGACAGGTGGCGGTTCTTGAGTCCGGCCTTGAGGCCGTCGGAGCCGTTGGTGTCGGGGGAGAGCTGGGAATCACCGGTGTTTCCGGTGGTACCGCCTTCCTTCGCCAGGGTCGGCTGCGTGTTCATGAACGCTTCCTTCGTGTGGGGGCTGACTCGGGTCGCGAGCCGGAGACATGTAACCCGGAGACCCGCGAGTACGGAAGAGCTGATTCCGGATCGTGATTCAGGACATAAGGTCCGGACCAAGGGGACGGAAGTCCCGGACCAAGGTCCCGACCCCGCTGACCGGTACCCCGCCCCTGGCGTGCCACACTCGTGACCATGCGCGTCTACCTCGGCTCCGACCACGCCGGATACGAACTCAAGAACCACCTCGTCGAGTGGCTGAAGGCCCATGGCCACGAGCCCGTCGACTGCGGCCCCCACATCTACGACGCCCAGGACGACTACCCGCCGTTCTGCCTGCGCGCCGCGGAGAAGACGGCCGCCGACCCGGACAGCCTCGGCATCGTGATCGGCGGCTCCGGCAACGGCGAGCAGATCGCCGCCAACAAGGTCGAGGGGGTGCGCGCCGCCCTCGCCTGGAGCGTGCAGACCGCCGCCCTCGGCCGGGAGCACAACAACGCCAACGTCGTCGCCGTGGGCGCCCGCATGCACTCCCAGGACGAGGCCACCACCTTCGTCGAGGTCTTCCTCAAGACCCCCTACTCGGGTGACGAGCGTCACACGCGCCGCATCGACATGCTCGCGGCCTACGAGACCACCGGCGAGCTGCCGCCCATCCCGGCGCACCACCCGCAGGAGCCCACCGCCTGATGCCCGAAGGGCACACCATCCACCGGCTGGCCGCCGACTACCGGGAACGGTTCGGCGGCCGGCCGGTGCGTGTCTCCAGCCCCCAGGGGAAGTTCGCCGACTCCGCCGCCCTCCTCGACGGCACCGTGCTCACGGTCACCGAGGCCCACGGCAAGCACCTCTTCCTCGGCTTCCCCGGAGACGAGTGGGTCCACATCCACCTGGGCCTCTTCGGCAAGGTCGGCTTCGGAGACGCCCCCGCGCCGCCGCCCGCCGCCACCGTCCGGCTGCGCCTCGCCAACCCCGACGCCTACGTGGACCTGCGCGGCCCGACCACCTGCGCGCTGATCACCGACGCCGAGAAGCAGGCGATACACGACCGGCTCGGCCCCGACCCGCTGCGCGCCGGCGACGGCCCCGAGAAGGCCTGGCGCCGCGTCTCGACGTCCCGGACGACCGTCGCCGCCCTGCTCATGGACCAGAAGGTCATCGCCGGCGTCGGCAACGTCTACCGCGCCGAGGTCCTCTTCCGTCACGGCATCGACCCGTACCGCGCGGGCCGGGACCTGACCCGGCGGGAGTGGCAGGCGATCTGGGACGACCTGGTCGAGCTGATGCGGGAGGGCGTCCGCCTGAACCGCATCGACACGGTCCGCCCCGAGCACACCCCCGAGGCGATGGGCCGCCCGCCCCGGGTCGACGACCACGGCGGCGAGGTCTACGTCTACCGCCGCGCGCACCTGCCCTGCCACGTCTGCCACACGGAGATCCGCACCGCCGACCTGGCGGCCCGCAACCTGTTCTGGTGCCCCGGCTGCCAGTCCTCCCGGGCCCTGTCCGGCACGTAGCGCCGTCCGCCCGCAGCGCCGGGCGGTACCTCCGGCCACCGCCCGCGACCGGACGAGGACGCTCGCCCCGGACCCGTGCCCAGGCCTTCCGGCCTGCCCCGGGACCGGGACGGGGCGGCCGCCCTCAGAACCCGTGCGGCAGCCACGGCGCGACGGGCGACCCGAAGGCCACCGAGGCCTCCCGCAGCGCCCCGGGCCGCACCTCCCGCACCCGCCCCGCCGCCGCGAGCGACAGCAGCGACACGCCGCCCAGATAGGCCGAGCCCAGCTCCCGCACGGACAGCGAGAGATCCGCGGCGTCCTCCGTCCGTCGGCACACCGCGCCCGCCGCGTCCCCGCTCAACCGCCACCGCCCCTCGTTCCAGGGGCAGAACGCGTCCGCGACCTCGAACACCACGTTCACCGGGGCCTGGTAGGTCCGCGCCGCGAGCGCCGCGCCCACGTCCACCAGCCGCACGTGCAGCGCGTCCCGCAGGGTCGGCTCGCAGCGCCGGACGTCCGTGACCAGGTGCTGCCAGGCGTCGTCCACCGGCCGGCTGTGGACCTGTACGCGGGTGGTGAGGTCCACCGAGCACACGAAGCGCCACAGCGCCGCCTCCGCCACCGGGTCGAGCGCCGCCAACTGATGCACCGAGACGGAACCGTTGGCACCCGCGAACGACCACTCCGGCTTGACGGCGTAGTGCGCGTACCCCACCACCTCGCCGTCCCGCTCCGCGAGGACACACCACCGCGGCGACGCCCCCTCGCGCTCGCCGGGCGGGTCGATCAGCGCCAGCCGCTCCCAGCCGGGCCGCCGTTCCAGCATCCCGGGCCGGGCGGGGACCAGCCGCGCGTACACCGCCTCGGTCGCCTCCAGCGCCTCGGTGGGCGACGTCACCCGCAGGGACACCTCGTCCGTGCCCTCCGGCACGACGAGCCGCACCCGGGTCGTGTCGATCGTCGCCCGCGCCGCGAACGTGCCCACGCCGTAGCCGAAGCGTCCGTAGATCTCCGGCTCCGAGGCCGTGAGCACCGCCACCGGCTCGCCCCAGGACCGCACGTCCTCCAGCTGCCGCCGCATCATCGAGGTGAGGATGCCGCGCCGCCGGTGGGTGCCCGCCACGCTGACCATCGTCACCCCGGCCGCCGGGACCACCGCGCCGCCCGGGACGGACAGGCCGAACGTGAACGCCCCCGCCGTCCCGACGCAGCGGTCCCCGTCCCACGCCCCGACGAAGCGCCCGGGCTCGGCCAGCTCCTGCCAGAGCTTGCGCTCCTCGTCGGCCTCGGGGACCCCTCCGAACGCGAGTTCCAGGACCGCGTACCACTTGTCCCATTCGGCAGGATCGAGAACCCGCAGCTCAGTCGTCATATGCCATCGATATCAGCGCCTTCCCGACCGACGCGACCCGATATCGAAGGCAATGTCACCTGGGTCCCCCTGCACGAGCTCCGATCGGGTGGATAGGGTCCAGGCCAATGGGACGTCGCGGCGGAGTGGACTCGTACGCGGCCCGGATGCGCAAGAGCGCCCACCGGGCCCGCGTCGCGCTGCGCCGGTCCGGGGTCGACTACTTCCGCGGCGACGGCTCCGACTGGGTCGCCCTCGTGGCACTCCTCCTCACCGTCCCGGCCATCGCCGCCGGCACCCTCGTGGACCCCGTGTGGTGCTCTCCCGTGGCGCTCGTGCTGCCGATCGTCGCCGGCGGGCTGATCCTGCGCCCGGCCAGCCTCCTCGGCCTGTACGCGGCGGCCGCGGGCGCGCTCATCGTCGAGTCCGTCGTGCTCGGCCCGTACACCCAGGGCCCGGCCCGGGTCACCCCCGGCACCGTCCTGGTCGTCGCGGCCTGCGGACTCTTCGGGCTGCTCATCGCCCAGTTCCGGGCCCGCGTCGGCGTGCCCTGGCGCCGCGGCGGCACCATGCTCTTCGACCTGCGCGAACGCATCCGCGTGCAGAGCGCCCTGCCCCGGCTCCCCGACGGCTGGCACCGCGAGATGGCGCTGCGCCCGGCCGGCGGCCAGTCCTTCTCCGGCGACTTCGTCGTCGCGGCCCGCACCCACGGCGGCCGCACCCTGGAGGTCCTGCTCACCGACGTCTCCGGCAAGGGCATGGACGCGGGCTCCCGGGCCCTGCTCCTCTCCGGCGCCTTCGGCGGACTGCTGGGCTCGCTGCCGCCGCACGGCTTCCTGCCCGCCGCCAACGGCTACCTGCTGCGCCAGGACTGGGACGAGGGTTTCGCCACCTCCATCCACCTCGTCCTCGACCTGGAGTCCGGCGACTACGAACTCCTCTCCGCCGGCCACCTGCCCGCCCTCCAGCTGCACGCGGGCAGCGGGCGCTGGGAGGAGAAGGCCGCCGACGGCCCGCTCCTCGGCGTCTACGACGGCGCCGAGTTCCACCCCGTCAAGGGCTCCCTGCGCCCCGGCGACGTCCTGATGCTCTTCACCGACGGCCTCGTCGAGAGTGCCGACCGAGACATCGCCGAGGGCATCGACCGCCTCACCGGCGAGGCCGACCGCTACGTCGCCTCCGGCTTCGAGGGCGCCGCCTGGCACCTCATCGAGGCCTGCGCGAAGGACGTCAACGACGACCGCGCCCTGCTGCTGATCAGCCGCAAGGCATAGCGCACCGCCCGCCGGACCCCGCCCGCCCGCGCCGCCCGCCTCGCGGCCCCCGCGGGAGCGCCCGGCCCCGGTTCGGCTCGGGCCGCCGTAGTACTCGTCGCACGGCGGCCGCGCCGCACTACGCTGACCGCCATGACCGGCACCCCGTACCTCAGCCTCGCCGAGATCGAGGCCCTCGCCGTCGCCGCCCACGCGGGGCAGACCGACAAGGCGGGCCGCCCCTACGCCGAGCACCTGCGGGCCGTCGCCGAGGGCGTACGGGTGCGGGGCGGCAGCGACGCGCAGATCGCGGCGGCCTGGCTGCACGACTCCGTCGAGGACGACGCCCTGTCCGAGACCTGGCTGGCGGGGGCCGCCCTGCCGGCGGAGACCAAAGCGATGGTCCTGGCGCTCACGAAGAGCCCGGGGGAGGGGATCGAGGGTTACACCCGTCGCATTCTGGCCACCCCGGGAGCGCTCCTGGTCAAGGAGGCCGACCTCGCCCACAACGCCGACCCGGTGCGGCTCGCCGTCCTGGACGCACCGACCCGGGAGCGGCTCACCGCCAAGTACGCGCGGGTACGGGCCCTGTTGGGGCTCACGGAACCGGGCGCCCCGACGTGCTGATCAAGACGTAATTCGTCACCTTGGCCTGATTCCTACGTCGACGATTCGTCACCCACCCGCAGTGGGCAAGAAGTTGGTGGCACGATAGATGCGGCGGGGGTGTTCTGTGACGTGCGCTCCCGGGCGGCAAGCATTGACCGACCGAGGGTGTGATCAGTTGTGGCCATTTCACTGTCCGTGGTGCTGCTGTTGGCGATCATCATGGTGGTGCTGATCCGTGGCGGGAACCTGAAGGCCGGACCGGCCGTCGTCGCGGTGCTGTTCGGCTTCTTCCTCGCCTCCACGGGCATGGCCGACGACATCCAGCGCTTCCTCGACTCGATAACCCAGACCGTCAGCTCCATCAGGTTCTGAGCGCGGACGACGAAGGCCCGCCGGAGTGTCTCCGGCGGGCCTTCGTCATGTGGAGCGGGCGACGGGAATCGAACCCGCGTAGCTAGTTTGGAAGACTAGGGCTCTACCATTGAGCTACGCCCGCGAGCGGCGCGCCGGGAGTGATCTCCGCGACGGCACGCACGCCATCGTAGCGGGTCCGGGGAGGTCCCCGCACGTCCCTCGGAAAGTGGGGGCGTCGCACCGTCCCCGTCCATGTACCCTACGTGTCGCACCGACGGGGTGTGGCGCAGCTTGGTAGCGCGTCCGCTTTGGGAGCGGAAGGCCGTGGGTTCAAATCCCGCCACCCCGACCAGCAAAGATCACGTTGTGGGGCGCGCCGCGCTTGCGGTTACTATGCAAGCTGCGTGCCCGTGTGTCTCTCTGACCGGGCCGATCGGCCGGAACCGCCAGTGGCGGCGAGGCCGGAAACCAGGAATCAGCCATCAAGGAGACCTAACCGTGAAGAGCGCCGTGGAGACCCTGAACCCGACCCGGGTTCGGCTCACTGTCGAGGTGCCCTTCGAGGAGCTCAAGGACAGCCTCGACGCGGCGTACAAGAAGATCAACCAGCAGGTCACGGTCAAGGGCTTCCGTAAGGGCAAGATCCCGGCGCGTGTCATCGACCAGCGCTTCGGCCGCGGTGCCGTGCTCGAGGAGGCCGTGAACGACGCCCTCCCCAAGCTCTACACCGAGGCGGTCAACGAGGCCGAGGTCAACCCGCTGGGTCAGCCCGAGGTCGACATCACGGAGCTGAAGGACGGCGAGAAGCTGGCCTTCACCGCCGAGGTCGACATCCGCCCGGCCATCGAGATCCCGGACTACTCCGGCATCGAGGTCGAGGTCGACGCCGTCGAGGTCACCGACGAGGACGTCGAGAAGTCGGTGGAGCAGCTGCGCGAGCGCTTCGCCTCCACCAACCCGGTCGAGCGCGCCGCCGCCGAGGGTGACGTCGTCACCATCGACCTCGAGGCCAAGGTCGACGGCGAGGTCCTCCCCGACGGCGTCGCCTCCGACGTCTCGTACACCATCGGTTCCGGCGAGCTGCTCGACGGCATCGACGCGGCCGTCACCGGCCTGGAGGCCGGCGGCGAGGCCACCTTCACCTCGCAGCTGAAGGGCGGCTCCGCCGAGGGCAAGGACGCCGAGGTCACCGTCAAGGTCACCGCCGTCGCCGCCCGCGAGCTCCCCGAGCTGGACGACGAGTTCGCCCAGATGGCGTCGGAGTTCGACACCCTCGACGAGCTCAAGGCCGACAGCCGCAAGCGCCTCGAGAACATGAAGCAGTTCGACCAGGCCACCCAGGCCCAGGAGCGCGTCCTGGAGAAGTTCCTGGAGCTCGCGGAGATCCCCGTTCCCGAGAAGCTGCTCGAGGACGAGATCAACACCCGCAAGCACAACCTGCAGCACCACCAGCTCGGTCAGATGGGCCTGACCCTCGAGAAGTACCTGGAGTTCCAGGGCAAGACGGTCGAGGAGTTCGACGCCGAGACCAAGGAGCAGGCGGTCAAGGGCATCAAGACCCAGTTCCTGCTCGACGAGCTGGTCTCCAAGGAGGAGCTGAACGTGGACCAGGAGGAGCTCACCGAGCACCTCATGCGCCGCGCCGCCTCCTCCGGCATGTCCCCCGACCAGTTCGCCCAGGCCGTCGTCCAGGGCGGCCAGGTGCCGATGCTGGTCGGCGAGGTCGCCCGCGGCAAGGCCCTCGCGGTCGTCGTCGAGGCCGCCAAGGTCGTCGACACCAACGGCCAGGTCGTCGACCTGTCCGACGAGGACGACGAGCAGGCCGCCGAGACGGTCGAGGCCGTCACCGGTGACGCCGAGGTCGCCGAGGAGAAGTAAGGCTCACCGGGAGGCCCGCGCCTCGCGCTGAACCCCGCGCCACGGGCCCGGACGCACTGCTGTGCGCCGGGCCCGTGGGCGTACCGGGAACCCCTCGGGAATCCCCTCGTGACCCGTTTATGCGCGCCCAACTACCTTGCGCTCCCAGCGAACAGTTCAGGAACCGGGATGGCGTTGTCCTACCTGCGCGTTAGGGTCCATGAATACGAGGGCACTGCCCTCAGAACGAGACGCTGAGACGGCCCGGTGCCGTCGGAGACGAGCAGGTGGATACGTGACGAATCTGAAGCCTTACGCCGCGGGTGAGCCGTCCATCGGTGGCGGCCTCGGCGACCATGTCTACAACCGGCTGCTCGGTGAGCGCATCATCTTCCTCGGCCAGCAGGTCGACGACGAGATCGCCAACAAGATCACCGCCCAGATGCTCCTCCTGGCCGCCGACCCGGAGAAGGACATCTACCTGTACATCAACAGCCCCGGTGGCTCCGTGACGGCCGGCATGGCCGTCTACGACACCATGCAGTACATCCCCAACGACGTCGTGACCATCGGTATGGGCATGGCGGCCTCGATGGGACAGTTCCTGCTCACCGGCGGCACCCCCGGCAAGCGCTTCGCGCTGCCGAACACCGACATCCTGATGCACCAGGGCTCCGCCGGCATCGGTGGCACCGCCTCCGACATCAAGATCCAGGCCGAGTACCTCCTGCGCACGAAGAAGCGCATGGCCGAGATCACCGCGCACCACTCCGGCCAGACCGTCGAGGCGATCATCCGTGACGGTGACCGTGACCGCTGGTTCACCGCGGAGGAGGCCAAGGACTACGGCCTCATCGACGACATCATCACGCACGCCGCGGGCGTTCCGGGCGGCGGCGGCACGGGCGCCTGAGCGCCGGCCACCCGCTCCGACAGCCCCAGCCCACCGATCGCCCTCAGGATGGTGAACAGCCCCATGACCCCGAACTTCTCCGCGAGCGGCCTCTACAGCGGCCCGCAGGTGGACAATCGCTACGTCGTTCCGCGCTTCGTCGAGCGCACCTCGCAGGGTGTGCGCGAGTACGACCCGTACGCGAAGCTCTTCGAGGAGCGCGTGATCTTCCTCGGCGTGCAGATCGACGACGCCTCCGCCAACGACGTCATGGCGCAGCTGCTGTGCCTGGAGTCGATGGACCCGGACCGCGACATCTCGATCTACATCAACAGCCCGGGCGGCTCCTTCACCGCCCTCACGGCCATCTACGACACGATGCAGTTCGTGAAGCCGGACATCCAGACGGTCTGCATGGGCCAGGCGGCCTCCGCCGCGGCCGTGCTGCTCGCCGCCGGCACCCCGGGCAAGCGGATGGCCCTGCCGAACGCCCGCGTGCTGATCCACCAGCCGTCCGGCGGCACCGGCCGTGAGCAGCTCTCCGACCTGGAGATCGCGGCCAACGAGATCCTGCGCATGCGCAGCCAGCTGGAGGAGATGCTGGCCAAGCACTCCTCGACGCCGATCGAGAAGATCCGCGACGACATCGAGCGTGACAAGATCCTCACGGCCGAGGACGCCCTGGCGTACGGCCTGGTGGACCAGATCGTCTCGACCCGCAAGAGCACGGCCGCCGCGGCAGCCTGACGCTCGACCTTCCCTCGCCGCGGTTGGTGTGGCCGAATTCCGTCCATGCCAACCGCGCCAAGGGGGGCCCGAACGGGGGGCCCGGCAAGGTACCGTCGAATATGAGGCACCAGGAGTCGCTGAACCAAGCGCTCCCAGGCGAAGGGGAAGCACCTCGTGGCACGCATCGGTGATGGCGGCGACCTGCTCAAGTGCTCGTTCTGCGGAAAGAGCCAGAAGCAGGTGAAGAAGCTCATCGCAGGCCCCGGTGTGTACATCTGCGACGAGTGCATCGACCTCTGTAACGAGATCATCGAGGAAGAACTCGCCGAGACGAGCGAGGTGCGGTGGGAGGAACTCCCCAAGCCGCGCGAGATCTACGAGTTCCTCGAGGGCTACGTCGTCGGGCAGGAGCCCGCGAAGAAGGCCCTCTCGGTCGCGGTGTACAACCACTACAAGCGCGTCCAGGCCGGCGAGAACGGCGGCGCGCAGGGCCGGGACGACGCCATCGAACTGGCGAAGTCCAACATCCTGCTGCTGGGCCCCACGGGCTCCGGCAAGACGCTGCTGGCCCAGACGCTGGCCCGCATGCTCAACGTGCCGTTCGCCATCGCCGACGCGACGGCGCTGACGGAGGCGGGCTATGTCGGCGAGGACGTCGAGAACATCCTGCTCAAGCTGATCCAGGCGGCCGACTACGACGTCAAGAAGGCCGAGACCGGGATCATCTACATCGACGAGATCGACAAGGTCGCCCGTAAGAGCGAAAACCCGTCGATCACGCGCGACGTCTCCGGCGAGGGCGTGCAGCAGGCCCTGCTGAAGATCCTGGAGGGCACCACGGCCTCCGTCCCGCCGCAGGGCGGCCGGAAGCACCCGCACCAGGAGTTCATTCAGATCGACACGACGAACGTGCTCTTCATCGTGGGCGGCGCCTTCGCCGGCCTGGAGAAGCTCATCGAGTCGCGGGCGGGCGCCAAGGGCATCGGCTTCGGGGCGACCATCCGCTCCAAGCGCGAGATCGAGGCCAGCGACCAGTTCCAGGAGGTCATGCCGGAGGACCTGGTGAAGTTCGGGATGATCCCCGAGTTCATCGGCCGTCTCCCCGTCATCACCTCCGTCCACAACCTGGACCGCGAAGCCCTCCTGAAGATCCTCGTCGAGCCGCGCAACGCGCTGGTGAAGCAGTACCAGCGCCTCTTCGAACTCGACGGCGTGGAGCTGGACTTCGACCGCCCGGCCCTGGAGGCCATCGCCGACCAGGCCATCCTCCGCGGCACCGGCGCCCGTGGACTGCGCGCCATCATGGAGGAGGTCCTCCAGTCGGTGATGTACGAGGTCCCGTCCCGCAAGGACGTGGCCCGCGTGGTCATCACGGCCGACGTCGTCCGCAACAACGTCAACCCGACGCTGGTCCCGCGGATCGTGAAGAACGACGGCAGACACGAGAAGAGCGCGTAGCCGCACACCACACACCGAAAAGGGCGCCCCGCCGGCGAGAACCGGCGGGGCGCCCTTTCTGTGCCGGGGACGTCGGGCTGCGGGAAGCGGATCAAGCCATTCCGAGCGAAGGCGCTCGGCGGAAGAACGTGATCACGCCTGCCGGGTTCACCACGGGCACGACGCTCGCGCCAGAGGCCGCACACGGGGGATCCGTCACGCACACGGGCCTCTGCCGCCCGACGCCTCTGTCCACCGGGGTGAAGCCCTGTCACGCGCACCAGGCGGTCCGTCTCGCCTGGTGGACGACCTCGCGCCGCCCGGACAGCGGGCGCGCTGCCGAGGGGGCCCGTCCGATCCGGTCGCGGGCCCCTCGGCCTGAGGGCCGGTCAGGCCTTGACGCGGACTTCCTTGCGGAGCTTGGCCGTCGTGGCGGCGGCGTCAGCCGGATCGGTGCCCTTGCCCGAGAGCATCGAGGCCATGTCCATCGGGATCGCGAAGCCCAGGGTGCTGTGGTCGCCCCACACGCACACCGACATGGTGAACTCCTTCGGACCGGCGCTGGTGTCACCCGTGTCCGGCTTGCTCTTCATCTGCTGGCACTTGAGGATCGCGCCGTCGAGCCCGGCCGGCGAGTACGACTGGGCCTCACCGACGAGTTCCGTCTCACCGCCCTTGTCCTTCGAGGCCTCCGCCTTCATGCTCGCGAAGACGCTGTCGACGACCTTCTCGGGGTCGTCGATCTGGCCGTAGACGCCACCGAAGGTGAGCAGCTTGCCGGCCAGCGGGTTCGCCGGGTCCTTCACCTGGTAAGAGGCCTTGACCTGCTTGGCGTTCTTGACGCCGTTCTTCTCGGCGTCCTTGAGGAAGTCGTCGTCGTCGCTCGACTGACCCTCGTCAGGGGACTTCTTGTACTCGCCGAGCACCGTCTCCGGAGTGATCAGCTTGTGCGGGCCGTCGTCCGCGACGCTGGCGCCGCCACCACCGCCGAGCACGAAGTACGCGCCCACGCCGATCGCCGCCACCACGGCGATGCCGCCGATGATCCAGCCGGCCGGGCTCTTCTTGGCGGCCGGCGGCGGGGGCACGTAGCCGCCCGGGCCCTGCGGGGCGCCGTACGGAGGCTGCTGGGGCGGCTGGCCGTAGGGGCCGGGCTGCTGGGGCTGCTGCTGCGGGTAGCCGTACGGCTGCTGCGGCGGGACGCCCTGCGGGGCCTGCTGCGGGTAGCCGTAACCGGGCTGCGGGGCCTGCGGCTGGCCGTACGGCCCGGGCTGGGGCTGCTGGCCGTAGGGGCCCGGCTGGCCGTACGGCCCGGGCTGCTGCGGCTGGCCGCCGTACGGGCCCGGCTGGTTGTAGCTCATGTACAGGTTCCCCTCACAGGATGTTTATGCCTGGCGAACATCCTCTCGGAAGCCGGGCCCCGCCGGGACGCTGGGGGTCACACCGTTACGGAACAATCGAGTTTCTGTGGCGGCCCGGGACACCCCTAAACTGGCCCCGTGACCGAGAACACTCAGCAGCAGACAGCAGCCACCACCGAATTGCCGACCCAGTACACGCCGGCCGAGGTAGAGGGGCCGCTGTACGAGCGCTGGGTGGAGCGCGGGTACTTCGAGGCGGACGAGAAGAGCGACAAGCCGCCGTACACCATCGTCATCCCGCCGCCGAACGTCACCGGCTCGCTCCACCTGGGCCACGCCTTCGAGCACACGCTGATCGACGCCCTCACCCGCCGCAAGCGCATGCAGGGCTACGAGACGCTGTGGCAGCCCGGCATGGACCACGCCGGCATCGCCACCCAGAACGTCGTCGAGCGGGAGCTCGCCAAGGAGGGCAAGTCCCGCCACGACCTGGGCCGCGAGGCGTTCGTCGAGCGCGTCTGGCAGTGGAAGGCCGAGTCCGGTGGCCAGATCTCCGGCCAGATGCGCCGCCTCGGCGACGGCGTCGCCTGGTCCCGTGAGCGCTTCACCATGGACGAGGGCCTCTCGCAGGCCGTCCAGACCATCTTCAAGAAGCTCTACGACGACGAGCTGATCTACCGCGCCGAGCGCATCATCAACTGGTGCCCGCGCTGCCTCACCGCGATCTCCGACATCGAGGTCGAGTACCAGGACGACGACGGCGAGCTCGTCTCCATCCGGTACGGCGAGGGCGACACGGAGATCGTCGTCGCCACCACCCGCGCCGAGACGATGCTCGGTGACACGGCCGTCGCCGTCCACCCGGACGACGAGCGCTACCGGCACCTGGTCGGCACCGAGATCGAGCTGCCGCTGACCGGCCGCCGCATCCCGGTCGTCGCCGACGAGCACGTCGACCCCGCGTTCGGCACGGGCGCCGTCAAGGTGACGCCGGCTCACGACCCGAACGACTTCGAGATCGGCCAGCGGCACGACCTGCCGTCCATCGCCGTCATGGACGAGCACGCGGTCATCACCGTCCACGGCCCCTTCCTGGGCCTGGACCGCCTGGAGGCCCGTTCCGCCATCGTCGCCGCGCTGCGCGCCGAGGGCCGGATCGTCGCCGAGAAGCGTCCGTACACCCACTCCGTCGGCCACTGCTCGCGCTGCAAGACCACCATCGAGCCGCGCCTGTCCATGCAGTGGTGGGTCAAGGTCGGCCCGCTCGCCAAGGCCGCCGGTGACGCGGTCCGCGACGGCAAGGTCAAGATCCATCCGCAGGAGATGGAGAAGCGGTACTTCGACTGGGTCGACAACCTGCACGACTGGTGCATCTCGCGCCAGCTGTGGTGGGGTCACCGCATCCCGGTCTGGTACGGCCCGAACGGCGAGGTCGTCTGCGTCGGCCCCGACGAGGAGCCGCCGGCGGGCGAGGGCTGGCACCAGGACACCGACGTCCTCGACACCTGGTTCTCCTCCGGCCTGTGGCCGTTCTCCACCCTCGGCTGGCCCGAGCAGACCGAGAGCCTCGCGAAGTTCTACCCGAACTCCGTCCTGGTCACCGGCTACGACATCCTCTTCTTCTGGGTCGCCCGGATGATGATGTTCGGCCTCTACGCGATGGACGGCACCCCGCCGTTCCACACCATCGCCCTGCACGGCATGGTCCGTGACCAGAACGGCAAGAAGATGTCGAAGTCCTTCGGCAACGTGGTCAACCCGCTGGACTGGATGGACCAGTACGGCTCCGACGCCGTCCGCTTCACCCTGGCCAACGGCGCCAACCCCGGTGTCGACGTGCCGATCGGCGAGGACTGGGTCAAGGCCTCCCGGAACTTCGCCAACAAGATCTGGAACGCCACCCGCTTCGCGCTCATGAACGGCGCGACGATCGAGGGCGAACTGCCCCCGGCCGAGCAGCTGTCCGCGACCGACCGCTGGATCCTGTCCCGTCTCAACAAGACGGTCGCCCAGGTCGACGCGTACTACGAGGACTACCAGTTCGCGAAGCTCAGCGACGCGCTCTACCACTTCGCGTGGGACGAGGTCTTCGACTGGTACGTCGAGCTGTCGAAGACGACGTTCTTCGCCGGCGGCGAGCAGGCCAAGGTCTCCGGCCGGGTCCTCGGCGAGGTCCTGGACGTCATGCTGCGCCTGCTGCACCCGATCGTCCCGTTCGTCACCGACGCCCTGTGGACCACGCTCACCGGGCGCGAGTCCCTGGTCATCGCCGAGTGGCCGGCCGACAGCGGCTTCCGCGACGAGGCCGCCGAGGCCGAGATCGAGAACCTGCAGCAGGTCGTCACCGAGGTGCGCCGCTTCCGGGCCGACCAGGGCCTCCAGCCCGGCCAGAAGGTCCCGGCCCGTCTGGAGCTCGACGGCACGCCGCTCGCCGCGCACGAGGCCGCCATCCGCCAGCTGCTGCGACTCCAGCCGGAGGGCGAGGGCTTCGCCGCCACCGCCTCCCTGCCGGTCGCCGGCGCGACGGTCTCGCTCGACCTGTCGGGCACGATCGACGTCGCCGCCGAGCGCAAGCGCCTCGCCAAGGACCTGGCCGCGGCCGAGAAGGAGAAGGCGCAGGCCGAGGGCAAGCTCGGCAACGAGGCCTTCCTGGCCAAGGCACCGGACAACGTGGTCGACAAGATCCGTACCCGGCTCGCCAAGGCGGACGAGGACATCGCCCGCATCCAGTCCCAGCTGGACCGCCTGCCGTCGGCCTGACGACCGGTGTGCACGGCCTGACGCGCCGAGCCTGACGCGCCGAGCCTGACGAAGGGGCCCGGAACCACCACGGTTCCGGGCCCCTTCGTGTCTGCGTGCGCCCGCTGCCGTCCCCCGCGGCCCGGGTGCCGCGCGGGTGGAGCCGCGCGACGTGACATTGTGGGCAAAGTGCCTGATCTCACACCAGACGGGACTTCAGGTCCTCCATGACGGGACCAAGGACCCGGGATGATGGAAGGCATGCTTCCCCTTCCCGCCCCGTCCGCGCTGCGCCGCTGCGTGGACCGGTGGGCGGGGGCGCCCCGCGCCCTGGACGTCGTCGCCGCGCTCAGCGCCTTCGGCCTCATGGTCCTGGACGTGCCCGGGCTCGCCCGCGAGGACAACTCGCTCACCGGGCTCACCGCCACCCTGGTCCTCGCGGCCGGCGCGGCCACCCTGGTGCTGCGGCGGCGGGCGCCGTGGGTGCCGTTCGTGGTGGCGATCGTCCTGATGGGCTGGCTGCACGAGCTGACGATGATCCAGTTCGCCCTGTACTCGCTGGGCCGCCTCCGGGGCCGGCGGACCGCGGTCCTGGCCACCCTGCTGTACGTCGGCGCCGCCTACGCGTACTTCAGCACCCCCGGCTGGCCGGCCCGGCACGGCGAGACCCTCAGCGACTTCCTGAGCCTCGTCGTCCCCATCGGCGTCCTCGCCGCCGGCGTCGGCATCGCCGCCTACCGCCACGACCTCGTGCGCGCCCTGGAGGTCCAGCGTCGCGAGGCCGCCGCCCGGCAGGCCGTCCAGGAGGAGCGGATCTCGGTCGGACGGGACGTCCACGACCTGGTGGGGCGTGAGCTGACCGTGCTCGCCGTGCGGGCCGAGGTGCTCGCCGTACGAGCCGGGGGAGAGGCGTACGGGAAGGACTTCGAGGAGCTCGCGGACACCGCGCGGCGCGCCCACCACATGCTCAACGAGACCCTCGTGCGGCGCGCCGACGGCGGTGCCACGCCGGGCCTCGACGGACTCGCCGCGCTGGCGGAGGAGAGCGAGCGGATGGGCAGTCCCGTGGACGTCCGCGTGGCCGGGGAGGCGAAGGCGCTGTCCCCGCTGCGGCAGGCGGCGGTCCACCGGGTCGTGCAGGAGTGCCTGACCAACGCGGCCAAGCACGCCCCCGGGCTGCCGGTGAGCGTGGCGATCACGCTCCAGGGCCCCGCGCTGCGCATCGAGGTGCGCAACCCGCTCCCGCCGACCCCGCCGGACCCGGCGCCGGTGTCGACCGGCACCGGCCTGTTCTCCATGGAGGAGCGGGTCACCAGCATGGGCGGCACGCTCGACGCCCGCCGCGAGCGCGGCGCGTACGTGGTGACCGCGACCCTCCCGGCGGGTCTGGCGGACCGTTCCTGACGGCCTGTCAGGTCATCCTGTCGTCCGCGGTCCCGCCCGGCCGCCCGGGCCCCGCTCCCCGCCCGGCCGCCCCGGGCCCCGCTCCCCGACCGGCCCGCGCCGGAGGACGACCCTCCCGCGCCCCCGGCCGGAGCGCCCCCTCCCTCACACCCCGCCCCCCGGACGGCCGCTCTCCCGCCCCGTCCTCGTCCGCCCCAGCACCCGCTCCAGGCCGTCGAGGTCCTCCACGCACCGCCCCGCGCCCAGTGCCACGCAGTCCAGCGGGTCGTCGGCCACGAAGACCGGGATGCCCGTCGCCGAGGCCATCCGCAGGTCGAGGCCGGGCAGCAGCGCGCCGCCGCCGGTCAGCACGATGCCGTGCTCCATGACGTCGCCGGACAGCTCCGGCGGGCACTCCTCCAGGGTCGCCCGCACCGCCGAGATGATCGCCTCGACCGGCTCGTCGAGCGCGGCGCGCACCTCGGGGACCGTCAGCGGCACCGTCCGCGGCAGACCGCTGATCCTCTCCCGGCCCCGTACGGTGAAGGTGCGCTCCTCGAAGTCCTCCGCGCCCGGCACCGGCCAGGCCGAGCCGATCGCGACCTTCACGTCCTCCGAGGTGCGCTCGCCGATCAGCAGGGAGTGCTCCCTGCGCACGTGGTCGCAGACGGCCGCGTCCAGCCGGTCGCCGCCGACCCGCAGCGACTGCGAGGTGACGATCCCGCCGAGCGAGACGACCGCCACCTCCGTCGTCCCGCCGCCGATGTCGACGACCATCGAGCCGCGCGGGTCACCGACCGGCAGGCCGGCCCCGATCGCCGCGGCCATCGGCTCCTCGACGAGGTGCACGGTCCGGGCTCCCGCCGAGCGCGAGGCGTGCACGATGGCCCGCCGCTCGACCGGGGTCACCCCGCTGGGGACGCAGACGACCATCCGGGTGCGCGGCAGCCGGCGGCCCGGCACCGCCTTGCGCACGAAGTGGCGGATCATCTCCTCGGCGGCCTCGTAGTCGCTGATCACCCCGTCCCGCAGGGGGCGGATCGCGGTGATCGAGCCGGGCGTGCGGCCGATGGTCTCCTTGGCCTCCGCACCGACCGCGAGCGCGGCCCGCGAGCCCTCCTGGACGGCCACCACGGAGGGTTCGTTGAGGACGATGCCCTGCCCGCGGGCGTAGAGGAGGGTGTTCGCGGTGCCGAGATCGATGCCTATGTCCATGATCGCCAAGTTTGCCGGGCGGCTCGCGCGGACGGGGGACCGAAGGTCCCGAAAGGGGTGGGTCCATGGTCCTGTCGGTGCCGCTCCGTAGACTGGACGCGTGAGTGAGCCGAGCGACCCGCGCGACCAGTTCGACGACAGCGACCAGGACGACCTGTTCGACGACATCGCCGACACCGAGACCGACCTCCCCCCATCTCTCGACTCCGCTCGAGAAGGGGGCACCCCCACCCCGGACCTGGCGGTGATCGAGGCCGGCAGCCGCACCCTGCGCGCGATGGCCGGTCCGCCGCAGGGCGACCCGGTGCCCTCGCGTCCCGCCGACCCCGAGGTCGACAAGGCGCTGCGCGAGGTGGAGACCGAGCTGTCCACCCGCTGGGGCGAGACCAAGCTGGAGCCGTCGGTCACCCGGATCGCGGCCCTGATGGACGTCCTCGGCGAGCCGCAGCGCGCGTATCCGTCGATCCACATCACGGGCACGAACGGCAAGACCTCCACGGCCCGCATGATCGAGGTCCTGCTGGGCGCCTTCGACCTGCGCACCGGGCGCTACACCTCGCCGCACGTGCAGACCATCACCGAGCGGATCAGCCTGGACGGCGCCCCGATCGACCCCGAGCGCTTCATCGAGACCTACCGGGACATCAAGCCGTACGTGGAGCTGGTCGACGCGCGCGAGGAGTTCCGGCTCTCGTTCTTCGAGGTCCTCACCGGAATGGCGTACGCGGCCTTCGCCGACGCCCCGGTCGACGCGGCCGTGGTCGAGGTCGGCATGGGCGGCACGTGGGACGCCACGAACGTCATCGACGCCGCCGTCGCCGTCGTCACCCCCATCGACCTCGACCACACCGACCGGCTCGGCGACACGCCCGCCGCGATCGCCGGCGAGAAGTCCGGGATCATCAAGCAGGGTGCGACGGTGATCCTCGCCCAGCAGCCCGTGGACGCGGCCCAGGTGCTCCTGAAGAAGGCCGTCGACGTCGACGCGACGGTGGCCCGGGAGGGCATGGAGTTCGGCGTCGTCGCCCGCGAGGTCGCCGTCGGCGGGCAGCTCCTCACCCTGCGCGGCCTCGGCGGCGAGTACGACAACGTGTTCCTGCCGCTGTACGGCGCGCACCAGGCGCACAACGCGGCCGTGGCGCTCGCCGCCGTCGAGGCCTTCTTCGGCATCGGTTCGGAGCACGCGCGCACCCTGGACGTCGAGACGATCCGCCGGGCCTTCGCCCAGGTGGCCTCGCCGGGCCGCCTGGAGGTCGTGCGCTCCTCACCCACGGTGATCCTGGACGCCGCGCACAATCCGCACGGCGCCCGCGCGACGGCCGACGGCATCACCGAGTCCTTCGGCTTCTCCCGGCTCGTCGGCGTGGTGTCCACGAGCGCGGACAAGGACGCCCGAGGCTTCCTGGAGGCCTTCGAGCCGATCTTCGCGGAGGTCGTCATCACGGCCAACTCCAGCCCGCGGGCCACCGACGTCGACGCGCTCGCCGCGATCGCGGTCGAGGTCTTCGGCGAGGACCGGGTGGTCGTCGAGCCGCGGCTCGACGACGCCATCGAGGCGGCGATCACGCTGGCCGAGGAGGAGGACGAGTACGCCGGCGCGGGCGTCCTCGTGACCGGTTCGATCTTCACGGTCGGCGACGCCCGACTGCTCCTGAAGCGAGGCTGAGCCGATGCGGGTGCTGTGTTCCTCGACGCTGATCGGCGAGTTCTTCGTGATCGGCTTCGCCGGCCTGGTCGCCATGAAGGACGACACGCTGGCGATGTCGACGGTGTGGTGGGTCTGCGGGATCGCCATGGTCCTGTCGGTGCTGCTGTGCGGGATGATCACCCGTCCGGGCGGCGTCCAGCTGGGCTGGGCGCTGCAGGCCGCGCTGATCGCCAGCGGCTTCGTCGTGCCGATCATGTTCTTCCTCGGGGCGGTCTTCGCCGTCCTGTGGTGGGCCTCCGTGCACTACGGGCGCCGGATCGACACCGTCAAGGCCGAGTGGGCGGCGCGCCAGGAATCCGCAGGGCCTGACGCTGCGTGACCGGGCCCGGTGCGGGCCCTGTATGTTCGGAGGCCCGCACACCGTTGTCTGAAGGAGTTCCCACCGTGAGCCAGCGCACGCTCGTCCTGCTCAAGCCCGACGCCGTCCGCCGTGGCCTGATCGGCGAGATCATCGGCCGTATCGAGCGCAAGGCGGGCTGGAGCATCGCGGCCCTGGAGATGCGCGAGCTGGACCAGGAGACGCTGGAGCAGCACTACGGCGAGCACAAGGGCAAGCCCTTCTACGAGCCGCTGATGGGCTTCATGGCCTCCGGCCCGGTCGTCGCGCTCGTCGTCGAGGGCGAGCGGGTCATCGAGGGCCTGCGCACGCTCGCCGGTCCGACCGACCCGATCGCCGCGGCCCCGGGCTCCATCCGCGGCGACTTCGGCACCATCGTCCGCGAGAACCTGATCCACGCCTCGGACTCCGAGGAGTCCGCCACCCGTGAGCTGAAGATCTTCTTCCCGGGTCTCTCCTGACGCCTGCGCTGACCGGGCGTCAGCCGATCAGCGCCATGACCGGGGGCGACCGAAGGAATTCGGCCGCCCCCAGGCATATGAACGTCGATGCCGGGAACGGATGGCCGCGTCATTCCGTCACCTATACAGAGGTGGCCTGGGGTGGCCGCCGCGCGGTATCCGGGCGGGCGGCACTACGATGGAAAACTCCACGCCGTACCACCTTCAGCCACCACCTCGCCGACCTGAGAAGCCGTCAACGCTCCGATAGGGAAGGCCCGACGCATCCTCATGGGAAACAAGGGGAACTCAATGTCGTTCATCGGCCGTGACATGGCTGTCGACCTCGGGACCGCCAACACGCTGGTGTACGTCAGGGGTCGAGGCATCGTTCTGAACGAGCCGTCCGTCGTCGCCATCAACACCAACACCGGAGGCATTCTCGCGGTCGGTGCCGAGGCGAAGAAGATGATCGGCCGGACGCCCGGCAACATCGTGGCCGTCCGCCCGCTCAAGGACGGCGTGATCGCCGACTTCGAGATCACGGAGCGGATGCTCCGCTACTTCATCCTCAAGATCCACAAGCGCCGCTACCTGGCCCGCCCGCGCGTCGTGGTCTGCGTGCCCTCCGGCATCACCGGAGTGGAGCGCCGCGCCGTCATCGAGGCCTCCACCCAGGCCGGCGCCCGTCAGGTGCACATCATCGAGGAGCCCATGGCCGCGGCCATCGGCTCGGGCCTCCCGGTCCACGAGGCCACCGGCAACATGGTCGTCGACATCGGCGGCGGCACCACCGAGGTGGCCGTCATCAGCCTCGGCGGAATCGTCACGGCACAGTCCATCCGGGTGGCCGGCGACGAGCTCGACAACGCGATCATCCAGCACATCAAGAAGGAGTACTCGCTCCTCCTCGGTGAGCGCACCGCCGAGCAGATCAAGATCACCATCGGGTCCGCCTACGACCTCGACCAGGACGAGCACACCGAGATCCGCGGCCGCGACCTGGTCTCCGGCCTGCCCAAGACCGTCGTCATCTCCGCCGCCGAGGTCCGCAAGGCCATCGAGGAGCCGGTCAACGCCATCGTCGACGCGGTCAAGACCACGCTCGACAAGTGCCCGCCCGAGCTCTCCGGTGACGTCATGGACCGCGGCATCGTTCTCACGGGTGGCGGCGCACTGCTCCGCGGCCTCGACGAGCGCCTCCGGCGCGAGACCGGCATGCCGATCCACATCGCCGAGGACCCGCTGGACTCGGTGGCCCTCGGTTCCGGCAAGTGCGTCGAGGAGTTCGAGGCGCTGCAGCAGGTGCTCGACGCCCAGCCGCGCCGCTGACCCGCACCACCCGTACGGACAACTCCATCCAACCCCCCGGGCCGAGGCCCGGGGGCCTGTCACCATCCTGTCGACTCGAGGAAGGGCACGGCCGCCGCACGTGAGGGACACACGAGAGAGCCGGCTGCTCCTGGTGCTGCTGATCGCCATCGCGTTCGCACTGATCACGGTGGACATCCGAGGAGGCCAGGAGTCGCCGGTCGACGGTGCCCGGCAGGCCGCCGCCGCGGCCTTCGGTCCCGTCGAGAACGGAGTCGCCTCGGCGGTCGATCCGATCGGCAACGCCATAGGAGCGGTCCGCGACTCAGGGGAACGGCACAACCGCATCGCGGCCCTGGAGCAGGAGAACGCCGCCCTCAAGGCCAGACTCGGCAGCGACGACCGCAACCGCAACCGGCTGCGCGAGCTCGACGCCATGCTGAAGACCGCCGGCGCCGGACAGTACGGCATCAAGGGCGCCGAGGTCATCGCCATAGGAGCCGCCCAGGGCTTCTCCTGGACCGTCACCATCGACGTCGGTGCCCGCGACGGCATCCGCCGAGACATGACCGTGCTCAACGGCTCCGGGCTCGTCGGCCGCGTCACCACCGTCGGCCCCTCGACCTCCACGGTGCTGCTCGCCAACGACCCCGACTTCACCGTCGGCACCCGCATGGAGAAGTCCGACGAACTCGGCTTCGCCACCGGGCAGGGCGACAGCCCGCTGCTGGTCCAGCTCCTCAACGGCAAGGCCAAGGTCAAGCCAGGCGACCGGCTCGTCACCTTCGGCTCGCAGGCCGACAAGCCCTTCGTGCCCGGCGTGCCCGTCGGCGAGGTCGTCCGCGTCGACCCCTCGGGCGGCGGCCTGACCCGCAACATCTACGTCCGCCCGTACGTCGGCTTCACCAAGCTCGACATCGTCGGCGTCGTCGTCCAGGCCCCGCGCACCGACCCGCGCGACATGGTCCTGCCGCAGAAGCCCAAGCCGGCCCCGACCGTCACCGTCACGGTCACCCCGACCCCCACGGGCGCAGCGCAGGACAACGACGGACAGAAGCCGAACCAGGCCCTGCCGCAGGGCGACCAGCCCGCGCAGAAGCCCCAGGAGACCCAGCAGCCGCAGGACCAGGGGGAGACACCGTGAAGTTCAACCGCATCCTCCTCTCGGCCGTCCTGGTCGTCGTCGCCCTCGTCGTCCAGGTCTCCGTCCTCGCCCGCCTCCAGCTCCCCGGCGCCGTCCCCGACCTCGTCCTGCTCACCGTCGTCGCCCTCGCGCTCGCCTACGGACACGTCACCGGCGCCCTCGTCGGCTTCACCGCCGGCCTCCTCGCCGACCTGGCCCCGCCCGCCGACCACGCCGCCGGGCGCTACGCCCTCGTGCTCTGCGTCGTCGGCTACCTCTGCGGCCTGGCCCGCCCCGAGAACGGCCGCCTGAAGTCCGCCAGCGGGCCCATGGCCGTGGTCGTCGCCGCCGCCCTCGGCTCCACCCTGCTCTACGCGGGCGTCGGCGCCCTCGTCGGCGACACCGCCGCCCGCCATGTCGGCCTCGGCTTCCTGCTGTTCACCGCGGCCCTCTACGACCTGCTCCTCGCGCCGTTCACCGTGCCGCTGATCATGGCGCTCGCCCGGCGCGTCGACAACGACCCGCTCGCCGACTCCGGTGGGGCCAACGGGGCCGACGTCGCCTCCGGCTGGCTCTCCTCCGGGACCGGCCTGAGAATCGGCAACCAGCGCGGCGGCCTGCGCGTCAAGGCCGCCCGGACCCGCGCCTCACGCGCCGGACGCATCAAGGGAGTCAAGCGACTGTGACCGAGGGGGCAACGGCAGTATGAGCAACATCCCCGAGACCGGGCGGACCCCCCGGGTCCAGATCCGGCTCGTCGTCATCCAGGTCCTCGTCTTCTCCCTGCTCTTCACCCTCGGCGGACGCCTCTGGTACCTCCAGATCCGCAACGGCAAGGAGTACACCGACGAGGCGAAGAGCAACCACGTCCAGCAGGTCGTCCAGCCCGCCGTACGCGGCTCCATCCTCGACGCCCGCGGCGTCCCGCTCGCCGACAACGAGACCCGCCTCGTGGTCTCCGCCTCCCGCACCGAGCTGATGAAGATGAAGGACGACGGCAAGGCCGTCCTCACCCGGCTCGCCACCGTCCTCGGCATGAAGCCGCTCGACGTCATCAACAAGATCCGGCTCTGCGACTCCAAGACCCCCAAGCCCTGCTGGAACGGCTCGCCCTACCAGCCGATCCCCGTCACCGACGAGGCCACCACCCAGCAGGCCCTGCAGATCCGCGAGCGCGCCGAGGACTTCCCCGGCATCACCGCCGAGCCCGCCGCCGTGCGCCGCTACCCGGCCCCCGGCAAGTCCCGTACGTCCCAGGTCCTCGGCTACCTCTCGCCCGTCACCGACGGCGAGATCGAGAAGGCCAAGGACAGCGACTCGCCGTACCTGCGTTCCGACCAGGTCGGGCGCTCCGGCCTGGAGCGCACCTACGACAAGCAGCTGCGCGGCAAGGCCGGCGTCACCCGCTACGAGGTCGACAACCTCGGCCGGGTCATCGGCCAGGCCAAGAGCGACGCCGCCGAGCCCGGCGCCAACGTCGTCACCTCCATCGACGCCCGCGTCCAGGCGGTCGCCGAATGGGAGCTGCACAACGCGATGGTCGAGGCCCGCAAGACCTTCGACAAGAACACCAACGAGAACTACAAGGCCGACGCCGGCGCCGTCGTGGTCATGGAGGCCAAGACCGGCCGGATCGTCGCCATGGCCTCGCAGCCCGACTACGACCCCAACGCCTGGGTCGGCGGCATCTCCGCCAAGGACTACGCGGCCCTCACCGGCAAGGACTCCAACTTCCCGCTGCTGAACCGGGCCATCCAGGGCCAGGCCGCACCCGGCTCCATCTTCAAGGTCATCTCGACCACCGCCGCCGTCAACGCGGGCTACGACTTCGACGGGCGCTACCCGTGCACCAGCTCGTACTCCATCGGCAGCCAGGTCTTCAAGAACTTCGAGTCGCAGAACCACGGCCCCATCAGCCTCGGCCGCGCCCTCGAGGTCTCCTGCGACACCGTCTTCTACGCCCTCGCCCACCAGCAGTGGATCAAGGACGGCGGGATGAAGCCGAAGAAGAACCCGGGCGACTGGTTCTACAAGACGGCCCATCAGTTCGGCCTCGGCGCCGAGACCGGCATCGACCTCCCCAACGAGGTCACCGGCCGCGTCCCCGACCGCCAGTGGAAGCAGAGCTTCTGGGAGGCCAACAAGGACTGGTGGTGCAAGTACGGCAAGAAGGGCGGCACCTACGTCCAGCAGCTGTCGTACGAGAACTGCCTCGAAGGCAACCTGATGCGCGCCGGCGACTCGGTCAACTACTCCATCGGACAGGGCGACACCCTCGTCACCCCCATCCAGATGGCCACCATCTACGCCGCCATCTCCAACGGCGGCACCCTGTGGAACCCGTCCGTCGGCAAGGCCGTCATCAGCGCCGACGGCAAGAACGTCAAGGAGATCGCGCCCAAGTCGCACGGCCGGCTGCCGTTCAACGCGCAGACCCGCGACTTGATAGACGAAGCCCTCGCAGGAGTCGCCACCCGCGGAACGGCCGCCTGGCGCTTCGGCGGCTGGCCGCAGGACAAGATCCCGATGCACGCCAAGACGGGCACCGCGGAGGTCTACGGCAAGCAGACGACCTCCTGGTTCGCCACGTACACCAAGGACTACGCGATCGTCATGACGATCGCCCAGGGTGGTACCGGCTCCGGCGCCTCCGGCCCCGCCGTGCGCAACATCTACGACGCGCTCTACGGACTCGACGACGCGGGCAACCAGGACCTGAAGCGGGCCCTGCTGCCGCAGCCGCAGAAGACCCTGCCGAAGATCCAGCCCGACGGCTCCATCGACGCGCCCCGGATCGCGCCCTACGACCCCGAGGCCCAGAAGGTCGACCCCGACGCCCCGGTGAAGCTCGCCGCCGACCAGCCGGGCGGCACCCAGCCGCCCGACCCCGACAAGCCCGCGAAACCTGACGACGACCCCCAGCCCCTCACGGGCCCGCCCGCCACCCGAGGGAGGCTCTGAAGCGATGACCGCTCCGCACGGCTTCTCCGTCTCCCGCTACGCGCCCGAGCGCGGCACCCTCGCCAAGCTCACCGCCCGCGACTCGGTGCTGCGCCGGCTCGACTGGCCGATCCTGCTGTCCGCGCTCGCCCTGTCGTTCCTCGGCTCGCTGCTCGTGTGGTCCGCCACCCGCGGCCGCACCGAGCTCAACCAGGGCGACCCGTACTACTTCCTGTTCCGGCACGTCCTCAACACCGGCATCGGGCTCGCCCTGATGATCGGCACGGTCTGGCTCGGCCACCGCACCCTGCGCGGGGCCGTGCCCTTCCTCTACGGCCTGTCGGTCCTGCTGATCCTCGCCGTGCTCACCCCGCTCGGCGCGACCATCAACGGCGCGCACGCGTGGATCGTGATCGGCGGCGGCTTCTCGCTCCAGCCCAGCGAGTTCGTGAAGATCACGATCATCCTGATCATGGCGATGCTGCTGGCCGCGAAGGTCGACGCGGGCGACCAGCTCCACCCCGACCACCGCACCGTCGCCAAGGCACTCGGGCTGGCCGCCCTCCCCATGGGCATCGTCATGCTGATGCCCGACCTCGGCTCGGTCATGGTCATGGCCGTCATCGTGCTCGGCGTGCTGCTGGCCTCCGGCGCCTCCAACCGCTGGGTCCTCGGACTCATCGGCGCGGGCGTCCTCGGCGCCGTCCTCGTCACCACGCTCGGCATGCTCGACGAGTACCAGATCAACCGCTTCGCCGCCTTCGCCAACCCCGACCTCGACCCCGCCGGCGTCGGCTACAACACCAACCAGGCCCGCATCGCCATCGGCTCCGGCGGACTCCTCGGCTCGGGACTCTTCAAGGGCTCCCAGACCACCGGCCAGTTCGTGCCCGAGCAGCAGACCGACTTCGTCTTCACGGTGGCGGGGGAGGAGCTCGGCTTCGTCGGCGCGGGCCTCATCCTGCTCCTGCTCGGCATCATCCTGTGGCGCGCCTGCCGCATCGCCCGCGAGACCACCGAGCTCTACGGCACGGTCGTCGCGGCCGGCATCATCGCCTGGTTCGCCTTCCAGGCCTTCGAGAACATCGGCATGACGCTCGGCATCATGCCGGTCGCCGGCCTGCCGCTCCCGTTCGTCTCGTACGGCGGCTCGTCGATGTTCGCCGTGTGGGTCGCGATCGGCCTGCTCCAGTCGATCAGGGTGCAGCGACCGATGACGGCTTAGGCCCCGTCCCCGGGCCGGGCGCCGCGAGACCCGCCCGGCCCGAAGGCCACGGCCGAGTTCCCCCTGCCACTCGCCCCCGTTCGCGTCTAGATTCGTTCCATGGCGGAGACGAAGCGCGAGATCGAGCGTAAGTACGAGGCCACGGCCACGACGGAGCTCCCGGACCTCGTCGGGACCGCGGGCGTGGCCGCCGTCCGGGACGAGGGCGTCACCGAACTGGACGCCGTCTACTACGACACACCGGACCTGCGGCTCGCCGCGGACGGCCTCACCCTGCGCCGCCGCACCGGCGGCGCGGACGCCGGCTGGCACCTCAAGTTCCCCGTCGCCTCCGGCATCCGCGACGAGATCAGAGCCCCGCTCTCGGAGACCCTCCCGGCCTTCCTGACGGGGCTCCTGCGTTCCCGCGTCCGGCACGCCGCCGTCGCCCCCGTCGTCCGTCTCCGCTCCTCCCGCTCCGTCCGCCGGCTGCTCGACGACGACGGCCGCCCGCTCGCCGAACTGTCCGTCGACACCGTCCACGCCGACCGCCTCACCGGAACGGGCGAAGCCGCCTGGACCGAGATCGAGGTCGAACTCGCCGACGACGGCGACGAGGCACTCCTGGACGCCGTCGGGAAACGCCTCAGGAAGGCGGGCATCCGCCCGTCGGAGGCGCCGTCGAAACTCGCCAGGGCACTGGCGGAGACGGGCACGGCCCCGCCCGCGCGCGACAACGGCCCGGGAACCCCCGGCACCGCCGGGCACGCCGTCCTCGCCTACGTACGGGAGCAGGCCGAGGCGATCGTCGCCCTCGACCCCGCCGTCCGGCGCGACCTGCCCGACGCCCTCCACCAGATGCGGGTCGCCTGCCGCAGGCTGCGCAGCGCCTTCAAGACCTACCGCCGGGTCCTCGACCGCGGCGTCACCGACCCCGTCGGCGAGGAGCTGAAGTGGCTCGCCGGCGAACTCGGCGCCGCCCGCGACGAGGAGGTGCTCACCGCCCGCCTGGACGCCCGCCTCGACGCACTGCCGAACACCCTGCTCCTCGGCCCCGTCCGGGCCCGGCTGCGCGCCCGCGGCGTCCGGCGCGCCGAGGACGCCCGGCACACGGCCCTCGCCGCACTCGACTCCGCGCGCCACCTCGCGCTCCTCGACACCCTCGACGCGCTCCTCACCGACCCGCCGCTGCGCCCAGCGGCCGCCCAGGACGCCTCCGAGGTCCTCGCGCGCGCCGTCCGCAAGGACTTCGACCGGCTCGCCCGCCGGGTCGAGCACGCCCTCGCGCTCGAACCCGGGCGGGAACGCGACCTCGCCCTGCACGCCGCCCGCAAGGCCGCCAAACGCACCCGCTACGCCGCCGACGCCGCCCGCCCCACCCTCGGCAAGCCCGCCAAACGGTTCGCCAAGCGCGTGAAGGCCGTCCAGTCGCTCCTGGGCGAGCACCAGGACAGCGTCGTCGCCCGCACCGCGCTGCGCGAGATCGCCGTCCAGGCCCACGCGGCCGGCGAGACCGCCTTCACCTGGGGACTTCTGTACGGACGCGAGGAAGCCGCCGCCCTGGCCGGCGAACGCGAGCTCCCCGCCGTCTGGAAGCGGGCCGCGGCCCCGGGAATCCGGGCGGCACTGAGCCGCTGAGCACCGGGGTACGCTTGAGAGTCGCCCCCCTGCCAGCTCACGAAGGTTCGAGATGTCTGCTGCCGAGTCTGTCTTCCCGCAGCTCGAAGCTCTGCTCCCGCACGTGCAGAAGCCGATTCAGTACGTCGGTGGAGAGCTGAACTCCACGGTCAAGCCGTGGGAGTCCGCCGACGTCCGCTGGGCTCTGATGTACCCGGACGCGTACGAGGTCGGCCTGCCCAACCAGGGCGTCATGATCCTCTACGAGGTACTGAACGAGCGCGAGGGCGTCCTCGCCGAGCGCACGTACAGCGTGTGGCCGGACCTCGAGGAGCTGATGCGCGAGCACAAGGTGCCGCAGTTCACCGTGGACAGCCACCGCCCCGTGGGCGCGTTCGACGTCTTCGGACTGAGCTTCTCCACCGAGCTCGGCTACACCAACATGCTCACGGCCCTCGACCTCGCCGGCATCCCGCTGGAGTCGAAGGACCGGACCGTCGACCACCCGATCGTGCTCGCCGGCGGCCACGCCGCCTTCAACCCCGAGCCGATCGCGGACTTCATCGACGCGGCGATCATCGGCGACGGCGAGCAGGCCGTGCTCGACATGACCGAGATCATCCGGCAGTGGAAGGCCGAGGGCAGGCCGGGCGGCCGCGAGGAGGTCCTCTTCCGTCTCGCCAGGACCGGCTCGGTCTACATCCCGGCGTTCTACGACGTCGAGTACCTGCCGGACGGGCGCATCGGCCGGGTCGTCCCCAACAGGTCCGGTGTGCCGTGGCGCGTCTCCAAGCACACCGTCATGGACCTCGACGAGTGGCCCTACCCCAAGCAGCCGCTCGTCCCGCTCGCGGAGACCGTCCACGAGCGCATGTCCGTCGAGATCTTCCGCGGCTGCACCCGCGGCTGCCGCTTCTGCCAGGCCGGCATGATCACGCGCCCCGTGCGGGAGCGAAGCATCACCGGCATCGGCGAGATGGTGGACCGCGGCCTGAAGGCGACCGGCTTCGAGGAGGTCGGCCTCCTCTCGCTGTCCTCCGCGGACCACTCCGAGATCGGCGACATCGCCAAGGGCCTGGCCGACCGGTACACCGAGGACAAGATCGGCCTGTCCCTCCCCTCGACCCGCGTGGACGCGTTCAACGTCGACCTGGCCAACGAGCTGACCCGCAACGGGCGCCGGTCCGGTCTCACCTTCGCCCCCGAGGGCGGCTCCGAGCGCATGCGCAAGGTCATCAACAAGATGGTCTCGGAGGAGGACCTGATCCGGACCGTCTCCACGGCGTACGGCAACGGCTGGCGTCAGGTGAAGCTGTACTTCATGTGCGGCCTGCCGACCGAGACGGACGAGGACGTCCTGCAGATCGCCGACATGGCGATGAACGTGATCGCCGAGGGCCGCAAGGTCTCCGGCCAGAACGACATCCGCTGCACCGTCTCCATCGGCGGCTTCGTCCCGAAGCCCCACACCCCCTTCCAGTGGGCCCCGCAGCTCTCCGCGGAGGAGACCGACGAGCGCCTGGCCAAGCTCCGGGACAAGATCCGCGGCGACAAGAAGTACGGCCGCTCGATCGGCTTCCGCTACCACGACGGCAAGCCCGGCATCGTCGAGGGCCTCCTCTCCCGCGGTGACCGCCGCGTCGGCGCGGTCATCCGCGCCGTGTACGAGGACGGCGGCCGCTTCGACGGCTGGCGCGAGCACTTCTCGTACGACCGCTGGATGGCGTGCGCGGAGAAGACGCTCCCCGCCTTCGGCGTGGACGTGGCCTGGTACACGACCCGCGAGCGCACCTACGAGGAGGTCCTGCCCTGGGACCACCTGGACTCCGGTCTCGACAAGGACTGGCTCTGGGAGGACTGGCAGGACGCGCTCGACGAGACCGAGGTCGAGGACTGCCGCTGGACGCCGTGCTTCGACTGCGGCGTGTGCCCCCAGATGGACACGAGCATCCAGATCGGCCCGACGGGCAAGAAGCTGCTGCCGCTCACGGTCGTGAAGTAGCCGCGTAACGCTCTGGCGACGGCCCGGCGGAGGGTGAACCCTCCGCCGGGCCGTCCGCGTCCCTGGGGTCATGAGCACGCAAACCCCGGTCCCCGCCCCGCCGGCCCCGCACGCGCTGATCCGCATTCCCGTGCGCATCGTCGTGCTCGTCCTGATCCTCCCGGTCCGCATGACCTGGGACGCCCTCAAGGCCACCGGCCGGCTCCTCGACCGCGCCCTGCTCCGCCCGGCGGGCCGCGCCCTCACCTGGCTCGTCGACCGGACGGTACGCCGCCCCGCCCGCTGGCTCCGGCACCGCGTCCTGGCCCCGGCGGGCCGCGGCGTCGCCTGGCTGGCGAGGGGTGTGGGGCGGGGCGTCGCCTGGCTGGCAAGGGGTGCGGGGCGGGGCGTCGCATGGGTCTTCGGCGGGCTGCGGCGGGGGCTCGCCTGGGTGTTCGGCGGATTGTGGCGGGGGTTCGCGTGGGCCTTTGGCGGGGCCTGGCGGGGGCTTGCGTGGGTGCTCGGCCGGCTGTGGCGGGGGCTGGCCCTGGTGTTCGACGGGCTGTGGCGGGGGCTCGGGTGGGGCTTCGGGCGGGTGGCGGCGGGGGCCGCCCGGCTCGGGCGGGGGCTCGCATGGGCCGCCGGGCGGGTCGGCCGGGGAGTGACCCGGCCCTTCGTCGCCTTGTGGCGCCATGGGGTCGTGCCCGTCGTCCGGCACGGGATCGCCGCCCCGGCCCGCGTCCTCTGGCGGCGGGTGCTCGTGCCGCTCGGCGCCGGGCTGTGGCGCTACGCCGTGGTCGCGCCCGCCCGGTGGCTGTACGGCCGGGTGCTCGCGCCGGCGGGCCGGGGCGCCGTGTGGTTGCTCACCCGTTCCGGGCGGGCCCTGGCCCGGGTGCTCACCGGACTCGGGCGGGCGATCGCGGCCGGCGTGAGAGCCCTCGGCACGGTGCTCCTCGTATGGCCCTGGCGGTACGCGCTCGTGCCGCTCGTCACGTACGGGATCGTCCGCCCCGCGGTCTGGCTGTGGCAGCGGATCCTCGTCCCTCTCGGACGTGAGCTGCGCGACGCCCTCGCGATGTGCTGGCGGGTCGCAGGCTTCGTCTCCGTGGCCGTCGGGCGCGGCATCGCCCGGCTCGCGCGCAACCTGGTCGCCCGCCCCCTGGTCTGGGCGGCGCGCCATCTCGTCGCCCGCCCCGTCGGCTGGCTGGCGCGCCACGTGATCGGGCGTCCCGCCGTCCGGCTCTACCGCGGGGTCTGCGTCCCGGCCGGGCACTGGGTGCGCGACGCGGTGTGGAGGCCCGCCCGCAGGGCCGCCGCCGAGGCCCGCAGGACGGCGCGGGCGGTGCTCGCCTCCGCCCGCGACACCGTCACCCAGACCCGCCGGGACGCGTGGCGGGCCCTGCTCGGCGGACGGCCCGGGGAACCACATGTGGCCCAGGCGCGTACTCTGGGTAGTACAACGAACGTCCCCGGCGCGGCGCCCGCACCCGAGATCTCCCCGCAGCAGCGGGGGTGAGCCGGGCGGGACCCCCGGGACACCACCGCATTTCGAGGGCGGTGCGCCTCCCGCGCCCGCTCCGCACCGAGGAGAAGAACCACTGGGCAAGCGACAGCCCGAAGGCCCGCCGCCCGCACCGGCGGTGCAGCGCATCCGACTGCGCTACACCAAGCGCGGCCGCCTCCGGTTCACCAGCCATCGTGACTTCCAGCGCGCTTTCGAGCGTGCGCTGCGCCGTGCCGAGGTGCCCATGGCGTACTCCGCCGGGTTCACCCCGCACCCGAAGGTGTCGTACGCCAACGCCGCCCCGACGGGTACGGGCTCCGAGGCCGAATACCTGGAGATCGCCCTCACCGCGACGCGCGATCCCGAGACCCTGCGGGGTCTGCTCGACGAGTCCATGCCGAGCGGCCTCGACATCGTCGACGCCGTCGAGGCCCGCACCTCGGGCCTCGCCGACCGGCTCACCGCCTCCGTGTGGGAGCTGCGACTCGACGGTGTGGACGTCGAGGAGGTGCAGAAGGCCGTCGAGGCGTTTCTCGCGGCCGAGACCGTGGAAGTACAGCGCAAGACCAAGAACGGTCTGCGCACCTTCGACACCCGCGGTGCCGTCGTGGAGCTGACCGCGGCCTCCGCCCAGGGCGATCCCCAGGGTGATAGGCCGCTCGACAGCGCCTGTGCGATACTGCGGCTGGTTGTTCGGCACGTAACGCCTGCCGTGCGACCCGACGACGTCCTGTCCGGTCTCCGAGCTGTGGCCGACCTGGCGCCGCCGGTCCCCGCAGCGGTGACCAGGCTGGCGCAGGGGCTCTTCGACGAGGAGTCCGGCACGGTGACCGACCCGCTCGCGCCCGACCGCGAGGCAGTCAAGGCCGCTCCAACCACGGCCGCCGAGACCGCCTCAGCGACGGCGCCGGGTGCGGGTACCGCGTAGGGAGCGGTCGTTGTAGCGCCGCCCTGGTACTCGGGAGCCACCTGGGTCGGGCAGCGCACCCACCAGGAGACTTTCGCCAGGCCGTCCGCACAGGGCGTACGGAACCGGCGAGCCAGACATACAGCTCCCGTGTGGCGCCCGCGCCCCGGACGGCGGCACCGCGCTTCCCGCGTGGTCGTGCCGCCGTACCGGAACCGGACGCGGCGCCCGGGAGCGTGACGGGAGAACCGCCCGCATGCTCGAACAGAACGAAGAGAACGAGAACACCGCACCCGGTGACAAGCTGCCGCCGCGCCGTCGTCGCCGCGCCGCTTCCCGGCCCGCCGGTCCGCCGGTGACCGCCGGGGCCGCCGCCGACACCGCGGAGGTCGTGGAGACCACCCCGGCCCCGGCCGCCGAGGTCGCGCCCGCCGAGCCCGCTCCCGCCGAGGAGCCGGCGCCCGCGCGTCCGCGCCGCCGTGCCACCCGCAAGGCCACCGCGCCCGCCGCCGAGGCCGTGGAGACCCCGGAGGCCGCTCCGGCCGCCGAGGCCGCCCCCGCCGCCGAGGAGGCCGCCCCGGCCCGCCGTACCCGCCGCCGCGCGACCCGCGTCGCCGCCGCGCCCGAGGCCGAGACCCCGGCAGCCGCCGAGCCCGCCCCGGCCGCCGAGGCCGCCCCGGTGGCCGAGCCCGCCGAGGAGCCGGCGCCGACCCCCCGCACGCGTCGCCGCGCCACCCGCGCCGTGGCCACCCCGGAGCCCGTCGAGGCCTCCGCCGAGGCCCCCGAGGCCGCCCCGGCCGCCGAGGAGGCCGTCCCGGCCCCGCGGACCCGCCGCCGTGCCACCCGCAAGAGCAGCGCGCCCGAGGTGACCGCCGACGCCGCCGCCGAGATCGCGGCCGAGACGTCCGGCGAGTCGCTGCCCGCGGACACCGTCGAGGAGATCGCCTCGCACGCCGCCGACGTCGCCGCCGCCGAGCAGGCCGCCACCCGCGGCCGTACCCGCCGCCGCGCCGCGTCGCCGCAGTTCACCGCCGAGCCGGCCGCCGCCGAGGAGGCCCCGCGGACCCGCCGTGCGGCGCGCCCGGCCGTCGCCGTCTTCCAGGCCCCGGTCTTCACCGAGCCCATGTTCCAGACCCCGGAGACCGCCGCGGCCATCGCCGCCGCCGAGGTCGTCGAGGAGGAGCCGGAGGAGGAGACCACCGAGACCGTCCAGGCCGCCGAGGCGACCGAGGCCGCCGAGCGGCCGGAGACGGGTGCCCGCCGTCGCCGTCGCCGCCGTGGCGAGCCCGTCGCCGTCGAGCCCGTCCCGGCCACCGTCGCCGACGAGCCCGAGGTCGAGTCCACCCCCGAGGCCGAGGCCGAGGGCGAGGCGGACGACACCGAGGACTTCGAGGAGCGTCCGTCCCGGCGTCGCCGCCGTGGCGGCCGTCGCCGTCGCCGCGGGGAGCTCGCCGAGTCCGAGGGCGAGGAGGCCGACGAGGCCGAGGAGCACCACGCCGGGGACGAGGACGCCGAGGAGGGCGAGGAGTCGGAGGAATCCGAGGAGTCCGAGGGCTTCGGCGGCTCCAGCAGCTCCCGCCGCCGTCGCCGCCGGCGTCGCCGCAGCGGTGACTCGGCCGAGACCGAGGGGGCCGACGAGGACGGCGTCCGTACGGTCGTCAAGGTCCGCGAGCCCCGGCCCGCGCGCGAGAAGAGCACCGAGCCGTCCGACGAGGTCCAGTCCATCAAGGGCTCGACCCGCCTGGAGGCCAAGAAGCAGCGCCGCCGCGAGGGCCGCGAGCAGGGTCGCCGCCGCGTCCCGATCATCACCGAGGCCGAGTTCCTGGCCCGCCGCGAGGCCGTCGAGCGGGTCATGGTCGTCCGCCAGAACGGCGAGCGCACCCAGATCGGCGTGCTGGAAGACAACGTGCTCGTCGAGCACTACGTCAACAAGGAGCAGGCCACCTCCTACGTCGGCAACGTCTACCTGGGCAAGGTCCAGAACGTGCTGCCGTCCATGGAGGCCGCGTTCGTCGACATCGGCAAGGGCCGCAACGCCGTCCTGTACGCCGGCGAGGTCAACTTCGAGGCGCTCGGCATGGGCCACGGCCCGCGCCGCATCGAGGCCGCCCTCAAGTCCGGCCAGTCGGTCCTGGTCCAGGTCACGAAGGACCCGATCGGCCACAAGGGCGCCCGGCTCACCAGCCAGGTCTCCCTGCCGGGCCGCTACCTCGTGTACGTGCCCGAGGGCTCCATGACCGGCATCAGCCGCAAGCTGCCGGACACCGAGCGCGCGCGTCTGAAGACCATCCTCAAGAAGATCGTCCCCGAGGACGCGGGCGTCATCGTGCGCACCGCCGCCGAGGGCGCGAGCGAGGACGAGCTGCGCCGTGACGTCGAGCGACTGCAGGCGCAGTGGGAGGAGATCCAGAAGAAGGCGAAGAGCGGCAACGCGCCGACCCTTCTCTACGGCGAGCCGGACATGACCGTCCGCGTCGTCCGCGACATCTTCAACGAGGACTTCTCCAAGGTCATCGTCAGCGGCGACGACGCGTGGGAGACCATCCACGGCTACGTCTCGCACGTCGCGCCCGACCTGGCCGACCGTCTGACGCGCTGGACCAGCGAGGTCGACGTCTTCGCGACGTACCGGATCGACGAGCAGCTGATGAAGGCGCTGGACCGCAAGGTCTGGCTGCCGTCCGGCGGTTCGCTGGTGATCGACAAGACCGAGGCGATGATCGTCGTCGACGTCAACACCGGCAAGTTCACCGGCCAGGGCGGCAACCTCGAGGAGACCGTCACCAGGAACAACCTGGAGGCGGCCGAGGAGATCGTCCGCCAGCTGCGCCTGCGCGACCTCGGCGGCATCGTCGTCATCGACTTCATCGACATGGTCCTGGAGTCCAACCGCGACCTGGTGCTGCGCCGTCTCCTGGAGTGCCTGGGCCGTGACCGGACCAAGCACCAGGTGGCCGAGGTCACCTCGCTCGGCCTGGTGCAGATGACCCGCAAGCGGGTCGGACAGGGCCTCCTGGAGTCCTTCTCGGAGACCTGCGTCCACTGCAACGGCCGCGGTGTCATCGTCCACATGGAGCAGCCCGCCACCCACGGTGGCGGTGGCGGCGGCAAGCGCTCGAAGAAGCGCGGCCGCGGCGGCGCCGAGCACGTCCACGAGCACGACCACGAGGCCGTCGAGACCGGCATCGAGGCGGAGGGCCCGGACGAGGCCGAGACCGCTGCCGAGGTCGCCGCGGAGCTCGCGGCCCCGGTGGCCCTGCCCGAGCCGATCGGCGCCGACGAGGAGCTGTACGGCAGCGTCGCCGAGGCCGAGGCGGCCGCCACGCGCGGTGGCCGAGGCCGCCGCCGGGCGACCCGCCGGGTGTCGGCGCCCGCCGCCTCGACGGCCGTCACCGAGACGGAGACCTTCGAGGTCGTCGTCCCCGAGCCGCAGCCGAAGGCCGAGCCGGCCCCGGTCGCCGAGCCCGTGGCCGAGCCGGCCGCGGAGGCTGCCCCGGCGCCGGTGGCCGAGGAGGCCGCCCCCGCGCCGCGTACCCGCCGCCGCGCCACCCGCAAGGCCACCGCCCCGGTGACCGCCACCGCGGAGCCCGCCGACGCGGTCGCCGAGACGGTGGTCGAGCCGGCCGCCGCCGTGGAGGCCCCGGCCGCCGAGCCGGTCGCCGAGCCCGTCGCCGAGGAGGCCCCCGTGGCCGCCCCGCCGAAGGCGCGCCGCCGGGTGGTCCGCAAGGCCACCGCCCCGGCCGGTTCGCCGACGGGCGCGGAGGAGGCCGCCGTGGTCGTGGTGGCGACCGCCGCCCAGGCCGAGCCGGCCGGGTCCGCCGCGCCGGCGGAGCCCGCCGAGGAGGCCGCCGAGGCCTCCGCCCCGGCCAAGAAGACGGCCCGCAAGACCGCCAAGAAGGCCACGGCGAAGAAGGCCGTCGCCAAGAAGACGGTGGCCGCCAAGAAGACCGCGGCGAAGAAGGCAACGACGGCGAAGAAGGCCGTCAAGAAGACCGCCGCTCCCGCGCAGGACTGACCTAGTCCCCTGACGCGACCGTGTGGACCGTCCTCCCGCCGAGGACGGTCCACACGGCATTCACCCCGGATCGGAACCAGGAACCAGCCCGATGAACAACACCCCCGCTCCCCGCGTACGCAAGGCCGTCATCCCCGCCGCCGGTCTCGGCACGCGCTTCCTGCCCGCCACCAAGGCGACGCCGAAGGAGATGCTGCCGGTCGTCGACAAGCCGGCCATCCAGTACGTCGTGGAGGAGGCGGTCTCGGCAGGGCTCGAGGACGTCCTGATGATCACGGGCCGCAACAAGCGTCCGCTCGAGGACCACTTCGACCGGAACTACGAGCTGGAGGAGGCGCTCACCCGCAAGGGCGACGACGAGCGCCTCGCCAAGGTCCAGGAGTCCAACGAGCTGGCCACCATGCACTACGTCCGCCAGGGCGACCCGCGCGGCCTCGGCCACGCGGTGCTGTGCGCGCAGCCGCACGTCGGTGACGAGCCCTTCGCGGTGCTCCTCGGCGACGACCTGATCGACCCGCGCGACCCGCTGCTCGCCCGCATGCTGGAGGTCCTCGGCGAGCACGGCGGCAGCGTCGTCGCGCTGATGGAGGTCGACCCCGCGCAGATCCACCTGTACGGCTGCGCGGCCGTCGAGCTGGCCGACGACGCGGACGTCGTGCGGATCACCGGTCTGGTCGAGAAGCCGGAGCCGGCCGAGGCGCCCAGCAACTACGCGATCATCGGCCGTTACGTTTTGGACCCGGCGGTCTTCGGCGTCCTGAGCGGGACCGAGCCGGGCCGCGGCGGCGAGATCCAGCTCACCGACGCCCTCCAGAAGATGGCGGCGGACGAGCAGCTGGGCGGCCCCGTGCACGGCGTCGTCTTCAAGGGGCGCCGTTACGACACCGGTGACCGCGGCGACTACCTGCGGGCCATCGTGCGCCTCGCCTGCGAGCGCGAGGACCTCGGGCCGGACTTCCGCGCCTGGCTCAAGGGCTTCGTCGCCGAGACGTCCGAGATTTGACCCCCTACGGGCGCCGCCCGTAACCTAGACCGTCGGCGTGTCGACTGACATGCCGCACCTCTGAGCACCTCCCTCCCGGCCCGCCGGGAGAGGCCGCTCGTCCGATCCGGATCGCCGCAGGCCCCCGGGCCCGCGCGTGTGCGGCTGGCGTCAGAGGTCCCCATTACCGAGTGAGAGAGAGATCCGCGTGTACGCCATCGTGCGCAGCGGTGGTCGCCAGCACAAGGTTGCTGTCGGCGACATCGTTGAGGTTGACAAGATTTCCACCGCCAAGGCTGGCGACACGGTCGAGCTCTCGACCCTGCTCGTCGTCGACGGCGACGCCGTGACCAGCGACCCCTGGGTTCTGGCGGGCATCAAGGTCCTGGCCGAGGTCGTGGACCACACCAAGGGCGCCAAGATCGACATCCTGCGCTACAAGAACAAGACCGGCTACCGCCGTCGCCAGGGTCACCGTCAGCAGTACACGGCGATCAAGGTCACGTCCATCCCGACGGCCGCGAAGTAAAGAGGGACTGAGCAATGGCACACAAGAAGGGCGCATCGTCCACCCGGAACGGTCGCGACTCCAACGCCCAGCGGCTCGGCGTGAAGCGCTTCGGCGGTCAGGTCGTCAACGCCGGTGAGATCCTGGTCCGCCAGCGCGGCACCCACTTCCACCCGGGCTCGGGTGTCGGTCGCGGTGGCGACGACACGCTGTTCGCCCTGCAGGCCGGTTCGGTGCAGTTCGGCACCTTCCGTGGCCGCAAGGTCGTGAACATCGTTCCGGTCGCCTGATCGGAACAGTCAGCGGAGGCGGACCTCACTTCCCGACCGGGGAAGAGGGTCCGCCTTTCGCGTGTTACCAGATAGACATTCCGTACGAAGCTCACTTGCTGGAGGCACAGAACCATGACCACCTTCGTGGACCGCGTCGAGCTGCACGTCGCCGCGGGTAACGGAGGCCACGGCTGCGCCTCCGTTCACCGGGAGAAGTTCAAGCCGCTGGGCGGCCCCGACGGCGGTAACGGCGGCCGGGGCGGTGACGTCATTCTGGTCGTCGACCAGTCCGTCACCACACTCCTCGAATACCACCACTCGCCGCACCGCAAGGCCACCAACGGCAAGCCCGGTGAGGGCGGCAACCGCGCGGGCAAGGACGGTCAGGACCTGGTCCTGACCGTGCCCGACGGCACCGTCATCCTCGACAAGCAGGGCAACGTCCTCGCGGACCTCGTCGGCCAGGGCACGACGTACGTCGCCGCCCAGGGCGGCCGCGGCGGCCTCGGCAACGCGGCGCTGTCCTCCGCCCGGCGCAAGGCGCCCGGCTTCGCACTGCTCGGCGAGCCCGGCGACCTCCAGGACATCGTCCTGGAGCTCAAGACCGTCGCGGACGTCGCGCTCGTCGGCTACCCGAGCGCCGGCAAGTCCTCGCTGATCTCCGTCCTCTCGGCGGCCAAGCCGAAGATCGCGGACTACCCCTTCACGACGCTCGTCCCGAACCTGGGCGTCGTCACGGCCGGCTCGACCGTCTACACCATCGCCGACGTCCCCGGCCTCATCCCCGGCGCCAGCCAGGGCCGCGGCCTGGGCCTGGAGTTCCTGCGGCACGTCGAGCGCTGCTCGGTCCTGGTCCACGTGCTCGACACGGCGACCCTGGAGTCCGACCGCGACCCGATCACCGACCTGGACGTCATCGAGGAGGAGCTGAAGCAGTACGGCGGTCTCGAGGACCGTCCGCGCATCGTCGTCCTCAACAAGATCGACATCCCGGACGGCCAGGACCTCGCGGACATGATCCGCCCGGACCTGGAGGAGCGCGGCTACCGCGTCTTCGAGGTCTCCGCGGTCGCCCGCACGGGCCTCAAGGAGCTGTCCTTCGCCCTCGCCGAGATCATCGCGGCGGCGCGCGCCGCGAAGCCCAAGGAGGAGGCGACCCGCATCGTCATCCGCCCGAAGGCCGTCGACGACGCCGGCTTCACCGTCACCTACGACGAGAACGAGGACGTCTACCGCGTGCGCGGCGAGAAGCCGGAGCGCTGGGTCCGCCAGACCGACTTCAACAACGACGAGGCCGTGGGCTACCTGGCCGACCGCCTCAACCGCCTCGGCGTCGAGGACGCGCTGATGAAGGCCGGCGCCCGCGCCGGCGACGGCGTGGCCATCGGCTCGGACGAGAACTCCGTCGTCTTCGACTGGGAGCCCTCGATGGTGGCCGGCGCCGAGATGCTCGGCCGCCGAGGCGAGGACCACCGCCTGGAGGCTCCCCGTCCGGCGACGCAGCGTCGTCGGGACCGTCAGGCGGAGCGTGACGACGCGCAGCGGGAGTTCGACGAGTTCGAGGCGTTCTAGCGTCTGGGTCGGTGTGTGGGCCCCTGCCGGGTGTGTCCGGTGGGGGCCCGCGTGTGTCGGCGGACGGAGTCCGGCGTGGCGGTCCGATGCCTGGGAGGCCCCTTGGGGCCGAGCGGTGCGAGGGCTGCGGTGAGCGATCCTGCCCACCGCCTGGAGGCCCCCCGTCCGGCGAC